>SVEC01000008.1 GCA_015057555.1 Lachnospiraceae bacterium
CTGTGGTGGCTGACCTGGCATTCCCATTGGTCTTGGCATACCCTGTGGTGGCTGACCTGGCATTCCCATCGGTGCTGGCTGGCCCTGTGGTGGCTGACCTGGCATTCCCATTGGTCTTGGCATACCCTGTGGTGGCTGACCTGGCATTCCCATCGGTGCTGGCTGGCCCTGTGGTGGCTGACCTGGCATTCCCATCGGTCTTGGCTGACCCTGTGGTGGCTGACCCATCATAGCCTGTGGTGTTCCTGGCATAGGTGGTCTTCCTCCCATCATACCCTGTGGTGGCTGACCCATCATATTATTCATAACGCCTAATTTATTAACCTTTACTGAGTTATTATTCATTGGCGCATTTCCTGCATTCATATCTGTAAGTCCAGTATCCTTACTTACATAGTATCCAATCTGCTCAAGCTCCTTATCTGCTAAATCCTTAAGCTTGCCCACTGAAAAATCATCAGAATTTACTAGGGTGATGAGCTTTGCTACATAGTTATCCTTGTCCTTCTCATCATATCTAAACTTTGACAAAATTTCTCTAAAAAGCTTTGGGAGCTCTGCCATAGGCATAACATCCTGTTTAATAGGAAGTAATAGGCACTTAACTATGTAATTCTCCTCATTTACATATATGTAATTGGTATCCTTCACGATGTAGCTAACTGGAACTCCAAGTGTCCCCACTTCAAATGCACCTGCTATTCCACTTATGATTGCAAGAACAGCTTTCTTATCTAAAGTTTTCTTAAGCATGCTTTCTAAGCTAATTCCGTCCTTTACATACGAAGTTATACTTCTTACACCCTCATCATCAGAATATTGAAATGTAACCATACCTGCAGCCTGAGAAACCTTATCCGCTACTCTCTCATCATATACATCTGCTGCTTTAAGCTCATATCTTACTACATCTAAGTTATTCTGCTTTGTAACCGTAAATTCTGTCTTTTTCATAAAAACCTCCCAAATTCATTATCGTCTATCTAATCTTAAATAAGAATTCCTCATCTCCAAGTCTAATCCTTGAATCATGTGTAAGAATCTCCTCTACACCTTCCTCAACCATCTTATCATTAACGTATGTATGGTTAGTTGACTTGTTATCCTTGATGTAACAAACTCCGTCCTTCTGTATAATAACTGCATGCTGACGGCTGATAGCTCCGTTACCATCAACAGTGTAATCAACACCTCTTGAAGCCTTACCAATCTTGAACATTACCTTACCAAGCATAATTCTCTCTTCAGTATTTACTCTTATAAGGTATGGCATAGCCTTTGGCGCATTTAATATGGATGTTCTTGGTGTTTCTGTAACTGTCTTACTTAATATAGAATTGCTCTTTGGCTTTTCCTCCTCAACAGGTGCTGCCTCTGGTACAGGAACCTCCCCTGGTACAGGAACCGGACCTGGTCCCTCAAGCTTCTCTGTCTCTCCCTCATGCTCTGCTGCGCTCTGAATAAGAGCCGCTCTATTTACCTTAACAACATTCTTCTTGATAGAAGGTGGTCTATTTGAACCAAGTACATTATCCAAATCGTCTAAGGTCTTAATCTCGCCTACCGGCTCCTCAGTTGTTCTAAGAGTAGGAACTGTTCCAACTAACTCCTTAATTCTGCTCTTAATTATGTCCACATCAGTTTCTTTGCTCTGTGGCTTAGTAAGAGTTGGCTTTGAAGCCTCCTCCTCCTTAGCTTCTACAGGCTTTTCTTCGGCAACCGGCTCAGCAATAGTAGGAATCTCCTCTTCTTCCTTAACTGCACTCATACCAGCTGGCAATATACTGTCAAGCTCCTCATCCTCAGCTACTGATTCTTCTACCTCTTCCTCTTCATCATCGCCAATCTCCGGAAGGTCTCCGGCGTCTTCCATGGCACTCATAAAGTCAGAAACATTTGATGCTTCTTCCTCAACAAATGTAGGCTCCTCATTTACCACTTCAACTCCGTCCGCATCTATGGAAGCAGTCTCCTCAAATGTAAGCCCAGCCTCCTCCATAAGAGCCTCAGCAAGGCCCACCAAGCCTCTCAAATTAAAGCTGTCACTGTTAATATATGTAAGAAGCTTACCTACATATGAAAGCTCCTCTTCAATGTCGTATCTCATATTTGCCAAAAGCTGTCTAACAAAGCTCTTGAACTCAGCAGCTACCTGAGCCTTGCTCTCAACAGGAAGGCAAATATACTGCAGCTCCATATTTTCTCCCACATATACATAGCTTCTGTTAAGAAGAATATATGACAACTGTATAGCCTGCTCCTTAAAGGATATAAGGTTTGCAGCTATATTTCTCACAAGGAAAAGCACCTGTTCTGTCTTCATCTCTTTGGCAATATAATCCTCCAGAGATATCTTTCCTGTAATATCATAGGTGAGATAATCATAATCATCATCTTCCTCGTAGATTATATCTACTAATTCTTTGAGATTATTTTCCTCACAGTAATCCAGTACTTCTTCATCTAACTCACAGTCTTCGCCCATAGTGTAAGTAAGATATTTTTCTTCTCCAATGTTTCTTGCCTTGAAGTTAAATACTCTCATAACTTCCCTCCTACTCGTATATAATAGTGTGTAACCTTATTCTGCCTCTTCTGCTTCTTCCTCAGGAACACCATTTGGACCACCGATAATCTGGGTATCGATATGCTCCTCATAGGTCTCTGTAAAGATATGAGTACCTGCTTCCTCGTCATCCACATGATAGTAATAATATCCGTGCTCTTCTGGATAAAGCACTGCATTGATACAATCAAGTCCCGGATTACATATAGGACCTACAGGTAGTCCTTCATAAAGGTAAGTGTTATATCTAGATTCAAGCTCAAGGTCCTCATAGTAAACCTGGCTTTGATCATACATTCCATCAGTAAGAGGATAAAGTACGGTTGGACACATCTGTAAAGGCATATCTGCTCTAAGTCTGTTATTAATAACTCCTGCTATAACTGCTCTCTCAGATGCAACCTTTGCCTCTCTTTCAACTATAGACGCTCTAGTCACAACATCGAAGGATGAGTATCCAAGCTCTGCTGCTCTGGCCTGCATATCCTCTGTATAATAGTTATCAAAGGTATCCAACATCCAATCAACCAGTGAAGCTGCTGTTGTATCCTCATATATATCGTAGGTAGCTGGGAATATATATCCCTGAAGCTTATACTTTACAGGAATTCCAGCTGGCAAGTCATCAAGATATGGGAAATCAGCTGAGGTTACAGAGTTCACCTCTCTCAGGAACTCATCTGCTGAACAAATATCCTGCTCCTCACATCTGGCAGCTATCATCTCTATGGTGAACCCCTCTGGAATCACCAAATAATCTATAGGTACTATCTCTTCAAACTCCGGACACATAGCGGCCATCATCTCTAAGGTGTTCATACCTGTATTAAGAGTGTAGGTTCCACTCTTAAGCTTTCCTCTATACTGAGAATCCTGAAGTCTCTTAACAAATGCATTTGGATACTGAATCAAACCCTTGTCCTTAAGAATCTTTGCAATCTCCTTTGCAGATGCTCCTTCAGGGATTGTTACAACTACGTCCTCTCCCTCAAAGGAATCCATGCCCTCTAGTTCGAATTTATAGTCATCATAATATCCTTTAATGTAATCCTTTACAATCAGGCTTAAGGCAACCACTGCCACAACTAATATAATCACTTTTATAAATCTAATTATGCTATTCAAAATTCCAGTCCTCTTCTTCATTTTTATTAGTTTGGTTTACATAATATTTTAAAAAATTACATACTTGAAGTAATTTTACAATAATGCTATTATATATTATCATCTTTTCTTGAAAATATCAAGAAAATATAATTAGAAGAAAGGACTAAATATTATGGCTAATCCAATAGTTACCATGACAATGGAGAATGGGGATGTGATGAAATTAGAACTTTATCCGGAAATCGCCCCAAACACAGTTAAGAATTTCATTTCACTTGTTAAGAAGGGTTTTTATGATGGACTTATATTCCACCGTGTTATCGAGGGATTTATGATTCAGGGTGGTTGTCCTGACGGAGTTGGAACAGGTGGTCCTGGCTACTCAATCTACGGTGAATTTGCTGACAATGGTTTTGAGAACAATTTAAAGCATGAGCCAGGTGTACTTTCAATGGCGCGTTCTATGATGCCTAACTCAGCAGGCTCACAGTTCTTCATTATGCACAAGACTTCTCCACACCTTGATGGTTCTTACGCAGCTTTTGGTAAGATTACAGAGGGTATGGATATCGTGGACAAGATTGCAACTACTCCTACCGGCTGGGGGGATAAACCACTTGCCGAGCAGAAGATTGCAACTGTTACCGTAGACACTATGGGTGCAGAGTACGACGAGCCTGAGAAGTACTAAAGAATAATTAATAAAACAATTCAAAAGGCTGTGGGATTGTCTCCCACAGCCTTTTATTCTACTTCATCTTCTATTTTTTCCTTCTCAGGCTCTTCTGTTTCTTCTTCCTGTTCTTCACTATCAGTCTCTTCGCCTATATCGGTATCTTCAGTTCCTGGTTTTTCTGCTTCTTTATCTTCTTCCTCTTCAAAATCTTCATCATCCACAGTCCACTCATCCGGGTCTACCTCTGGGGCAGGCTCTAGGTATGGCTTTAGGCAACCTAGCATAAAGTAAGCGTACAGGTATGCTACAAATCCAAAACCTACTATAGCAAATCCAACTACTGCTAGGGCAACTGAATAATAAAAACACCATCCGATAATTGCTGTTACAACAGTAAGCAGTAAGGTTACTGGGAAGTTCTTTATAGAGAGCAGGAATGCATTTCTTATCTGAACTGAGGTTTTGTTATCAAACTTAGCCTGAAGCGGAAATACGTACATAGTTATAAACACTGTCACTGCAAGAAGCACTACACTTACAGCTATCATAGGCTTGGCAACCTCTACTCTGGCATCCTGCCACTGCTTAAGCCAGTACCACAAATCTACTCCAAACACAAAAAGCAAAGTAACCATAATCAACCAAATCACAACTGATTGCTTAAGGTTTTCCTTGTAGCTCTTAATGTAGTTTTTGAATACATATCCATCGTCTCCTGCAACACCCTTCATAGCTGCATAATAGGTTGCAGTCATAGAGGTTCCTATGGTGACGATAGGGATACATCCTATAACAAAAAGCAGGGATAATATCATGGCATCTCCCAATCTATTTAACATTTTGATAAACATATTATCATAATTTAATCCTTCAACTGACATATCAAATATCTCCTTTTCCCAAAATACCTCTAAATAATAACACAAGATTTATTTATTTTCTACCCCAGCCGTCAAGTTTAAATGTCAACTTTTGTCTAATCTATTGACAAATTCCTTAATTTTCAATAGATTAGAGGATAGTTATTTTTACAATTCGGAGGTTTATTATGAAGAAAGCATTTGTAACCAAGGAGATGGTGAAAAATATAGTCAAGGATTTTCCTACTCCATTTCATATATATGACGAAAAGGCCATTAGAGAAAATGCAAGAAAGCTTAAGGAGGCTTTTTCATGGAACAAGGGTTACAAGGAGTACTTTGCTGTTAAGGCAACTCCAAACCCAACCATCCTTAGAATTTTAAATGAAGAGGGCTGTGGAACAGATTGCTCTTCTTACGCAGAGCTTCTTATGTCAGAGAAGGTGGGCATCGTGGGTGATGAGATTATGTTCTCATCAAATGATACTCCAGCAGAGGAGTTTGTATACGCTAGAAAGCTTGGCGCTACCATTAATCTTGACGACTACACTCATATTCAGTTTTTGAAGGATACCTGTGGTATTCCAGAGACTATTTCCTGTAGATATAATCCAGGTGGAACATTCTCTATATCAACTACCATCATGGACAACCCTGGAGATGCTAAGTACGGTATGACCAAGGAGCAGCTTTTCAAGGCTTATGTGGAGCTTAAAGAGCTTGGTGCCAAGAGATTTGGTCTCCATTCATTCCTTGCAAGTAACACTGTTACCAACGAGTATTATCCTACTCTTGCAAAAATTCTTTTTGAGCTTGCAGTAGAGCTTAAAAACGAAACTGGCATAGAGCTTAGCTTTATTAACCTTTCAGGCGGTATTGGAATCCCTTACACTCCAGACAAGGAACCTAACGATATTATGGCTATCGGCGAGGGCGTTAAAAGGGCCTTTGAGGAGGTACTTGTTCCTGCCGGACTTGGAGATTTGAGCATATTTACAGAGCTTGGAAGATTTATGCTTGCTCCTTATGGACACTTGGTTACTCAGGCAATTCACGAAAAGCACACTCACAAGGAGTACATTGGTGTAGATGCCTGTGCAGTAAACCTTATGAGACCTGCTATGTACGGTGCTTACCACCACATTACAGTTCTTGGCAAGGAAAACGAGCCTTGTGATTACACATATGACGTGACAGGTTCTCTCTGCGAGAACAATGATAAATTTGCCATCGACAGAAAGCTTCCAAAGATTGACAAGGGAGATTATCTTGTAATCCACGACACTGGAGCTCACGGCTTTGCTATGGGCTACAACTACAACGGAAAGCTTAAGTCTGCAGAGCTTCTCCTTCAGGAGGACGGCTCAGTGAAGATGATTCGTAGAGCCGAGACAGTGGAGGATTACTTCGCAACTCTAGAGGGTTTCTGGGAGGCGTAAAAAATAGGCTGTGGGATAAATCCCACAGCCTATTTTTTACATCACTGTGCTGTATAAGTATACATTGTATTTCCCTTCTTACTTAGGGATTCTTCGAATTCATCTCTTGATACTCTAACCTCCTCATCAAGGACAGGATCATAGTATCTTATGGCAGCCTCATTGTAGCTTATTACAAGCACATATCTTCCATCATCTATACATGCCGCAAATGGTATATCTCTATCAAGGAAATATAAAGCTGTAGAAAGGTCGATACCAGAAATGTTTATTCCAACACCTAGAGTATGGGTTGCAAAGGCATCCTCCCAGCCCTTACATGCAAGCACATCACTAAGCTCCACTCTGTTATCCTCATATTCCATACATATATATGCACAGGTAAGGAGGGAATCATCTATACTCTGGCATGGCACCTCATAGAGCTGGTCTGCCACAGTATTGTAGGAATTTGCCTCAATACTTCTGTAGACAGTATTTCCATTACTGTCCACCACCTGACCAGCAGCCATTTCATTTACTGCAATTATGGCAGTTCCGGCACTGGCATATTCGCCCACATATCCCACATTGTTAAATACATAGAAAGACTCTGGGTTAGTGCTGGTCTTAACCTCCATAGCCTTGTATCTGTCATTGACCTTAGACTTGGTCATGATATATCTGTTATTCTCACTAATATAGATGTAGGAAGGGAAGATTAAGTGTTCCTCATCATAGGACACCATATCGTACACGGTCTTCTCCACCATTGCATTTTCATCCTCCTTAGGCTTGTAGGAGATGAAGTCGGATTCTACATCCTCAAAGAAATTATTTCTCTTTGTTCCTCGCTCAAGATATATCTTATCATCCTGAACAAAGGCATCCATAATATAAACTCCCGGCTTCTCGTACTCCTTCAGTACCTCACCAACAGGACTGATAATATTAACCTTATAAAATGGTAATATAGCCTCTCCATCTGATGGAACATACACATCGGAAGCATTTGCCACACCCATTATAAGGTCATCACCTACAAAACCCAATGCATCTAATCTATCTGTTTCCGAACCACCCTGGTAGGTCACCTCTCCTGTGGCAAAGTCTCTTATTACCAAAGCTGTGGTCTCCTCCTTCAAGGCATTATTTGGATATGCCACAACTCTTCTGTTTTTGGATACTGCATACTTATCTGAGGATAGTCCCTGAGCTAAGGTCTTTTGTTCCATAGTCATAAGATCCACATCATATATTGCTCCATCCAAAAGATAGTAGAAATGTCCCTTCTTGTCATAGTAGGAAAATCTTCCTGTCTCCTGCTCCATTATGTCAAATGGCTCATCAACGGACACAAAGAAAAGCTCCTCAATCTTGTAATCCTTAGGGCTAAAATGATACAGAGAAATACCATTTTTACCCTCGTGATCGCCTCTACACATATATCCGTACACTACGAAGTACATCTCTCCATCGTCATCCAGACTTACAATATTTACATCCATCTTCTGGTTCATACTTCTAATATCAGTATAATCGCCCTGATTAAAGGTAAATACACTGGTGACACTGGTGGTAGAGTAATCGTAGTACCAGAGTTCTCCCTCTCTTACAAAAGCCAGCTTTTCATTATCCTCTGCTGTTACATACTCTATGTCCTCATCACTGGTTACTCCAAAGGCCAAGCTGTTGCTGTCCTTGTAAATATATTCTGTGTCAAAAAGAGACTCCTGGTATCTGTGATAATCCAAAAGCTCTACAGCTCCCTTACTCTTATCATACACACCCGTATAATACTCATCCACATTATAGTAGTGGTTTGCTCCTCCTGATTCTGCCTCCATAACATACTGAAGATGTACCACTGTGTAATCCTTATCTATCTCAGTTATAGTTGTAGCCACCTCAGTTATCTTATTTGGTTTTAGCTCTCCAAAGGTCATCAGCTTATAGGATGCAGCTATATCTACATGTGATAGATCATCATAATAATCAAAACCGGTATATTTCAATGCGTCATACACCACATTGTTTGATATGGAGCTAGACATTTTCTTGATAGCAGTGTTGTGGAACTCGTGGGCATACTCCACCACCTTGTGAGCACTGTTTTTCTCCAAGTCTACCACTCTGGTGTAGTATCTGGCAGTTCTTCCATCCTTGCCCTGTATAATAAATACCAGAACATATTCCTGGTTTTCTCTAAGATCCATTCTAAATGCCACGTTACAATGTCTGTATCCACTTATAAGGGAGCCTAGCTCTAGCTCTCCCTCCTCCACCAAAGAGTCTCCAGCTATACTTCTTAGCTCGTAGGAGTACTCCTTTCCGAAGCTGTACTCATCATTTACCAAAAGTTCTACTCCATGCTGGTCATTGAGGGGAACTATCCCATCTCTCATAAGGCTGGTGGACATGGTGTGAGTATATCCAAACATTCGATTAACTACATCTCCCTCCAGCTGACAGTAAACTATTGGAAGAGTTGGTTCATCCATTTCCTTAGACACCGTATCTAATCCTAGGTTATTTAATTTATTTACAAAAAAAGCAGTCACAGTCGCTACCACTATAAAGACCATGACTCTCAGTATTATATTCTTCTTCATAAGCTAAAAGAATTTTCTCCTTCTTTTATATCTATTTCTTCTAACACAAATTTCGTTACAAATCAATACGTCAATTAATTGTTTTAGGGTTATGTCCCCTTTATCAAAGGTAACCCTGTCAAATATTTTCTTGGATATTCCAAGTATTGTTTCCTTGTCTGGATAAGGGGCAAACATTGGACTACCCTCATATTCCAGCTTATCGCATTCATCCTCCACCATTACCATAATAAGCCTTGCCTTGGCAGGATACATCTGCATAAGATACTCTCTGTCCTCCTCAAGCTCTGCCTCATCTATAATCTGAAGCTGAGGAAGTGACATTCTCATTTTTATCACATCATCTCTCATAGCTACCTCACATAATAATTTATTATATGCGGATTCGCAGTTTATCCACCACAAACCCGCATATAGTAATATATGTGACTTATCTATGAGTTGTTAATCACCAAATGAAATTCCTAAGGTCTTTGCTTCTGCAATTATCTTATCATCAGGAGATACATACTTAAGCTTTCCAGCTGTTTCGCTAAGAGGAATAGCATCAACCTCATTGTTCTTCATAACAACAAGCTTACCAAAGTCTTTCTTCTTAATAAGCTCTGCTGCCTTAGCACCGAAACGGCTTGAAATTACTCTATCGTAAGGAACCGGGCTTCCACCTCTTTGAGTATGTCCAGGTACAGTTACTCTTATATCCATACCGCAGAATTCTTTAATCTTATCAGCTACCTCATAAGCAACTGATGGATACTTAGCTGCCGCCTCAGCAACTGCTGCCTTTCTCTCCTTCTTAGGAAGTGCTGCAACCTCCTTAGAAATAGCACCCTCAGCAACTGCAAGAATAGAGAATCCCTTGCCTGCCTTAGTTCTCTTCTCTAAGGCCTTAGCAACCTTCTTTATATCGTAAGGTATCTCAGGTATAAGGATAATATCTGCTCCTGATGCAATACCTGCATGGAGAGTTATCCAGCCAACCTTGTGGCCCATTACCTCTACTATGAATACTCTGTTGTGAGATGCTGCTGTTGTGTGAATACAGTCAATAGCATTTGTAGCTATGTCCACTGCACTCTGGAAGCCGAAGGTCATATCTGTTCCCCAGATATCATTGTCGATAGTCTTAGGGCATCCGATAACATTTAAGCCTTCCTCACTAAGTCTGTTTGCAGTCTTCTGAGAACCGTTTCCACCTAATACCACAAGACAATCAAGCTTAAGCTTCTTATAGGTTTCCTTCATCTTCTCAACCTTGTTGTATCCTTCTGGTGTAGGGTTGTCAATCTCCTTAAATGGTGTTCTTGAGCTTCCAAGAATTGTACCACCCTTTGTAAGTATTCCTGAAAAATCATCAGCTGAAAGCTTCTTATAATTTCCGTAGATGAGACCCTTGTAGCCCTCTAAGAAACCGTAAACCTCAACCTCTTCAAATGTGTTATATAACCCCTTAACAACACCTCTCATTGTTGCATTAAGTGCCTGGCAATCGCCACCACTTGTAAGCATACCAATTCTCTTCATAGTACCTACCTCCTTTTTCCTTTATATCAGGCACAGGATGTGATTGTTTGTACTCCCCGGCCTGCCTAGGGATAATGCTTCGCTGACACTTAAGACGGTCAGCTGCGCATCACCCTGGCGCGGCCGTACGGTAATTTATTGGCACATCCTGTGCTATGTTTAAATTAGGATAACTGTAGTTTTCTACAGTCTAACGTCGGTTCCCCTTATAAATCTATTCGTCCTTCTAGGGCTCTTAACAGGGTTACCTCGTCTATGCACTCTAGGTCTCCACCTACAGGTACACCACTGGCAATTCTTGTGGTCTTGATACCTGACGGTTTCACCAGCTTAGATATATACATGGCAGTTGCTTCACCCTCTACACTGGAGTTTGTGGCGATTATTATCTCCTCCACATCCTCTTTCTCCAGCCTTAGAATCAGTTCCTTTAGTTTAATATCATTAGGGCCTATTCCAAGAGCAGGATTCATAACACCGTGAAGCACGTGATACACCCCCTGATACTGACCGCATCTTTCATATGCCGCCAAATCTCTAGGACTTTCAACCACCATTATTAACTTGTGATTTCTCTGCTGGGATGAGCATATTGGACACTCCTCCCTATCAGTAATAGTATAACAGGTTTTGCAATATTTTATGTTGGTCTTGGCGTCCATAATTGCTGAAGATAAGCTATTTACCCTGTCCTCAGGCATATTGATAATATGAAATGCCAATCTCTGAGCTGTCTTCCCGCCTATGCCGGGCAATCCGGAAAGCTCCTCTATAAGTCTGCCAACCTTTCCACCGTAAACATCCATTAGAATGGGAAACCTCCGCCTAAACCGCCAGTAATCTTACCCATCTCCTTCTGATGGTCTTCGTCCTGCATTCTGATAGCCTCATTTACAGCTGAAGCAATAAGATCCTCAAGCATCTCGATATCGTCCTTATCAACTACCTCTTCATCAAGATGAACTGAAGTAATCTCCTTCTTACCATTAATCTTAACCTTAACAACTCCACCGCCTGCAGATGCCTCATATTCCTTCATCTCAAGGAGCATAGTGGTCTCCTCCATCTGCTTCTGCATTCTCTGTGCCTGCTTCATAAGGTTGTTCATATTACCAGGCATCATACCTCCTGGATATCCACCTCTCTTTGCCATTTGTCAAATCCTCCTATTATTATTTTTTATATTCTATGTTATCAAAATTAATTTTTGACAAATCCCATTTTCTTATCTGGTCAGAGTTAATCTCCTTACGACCAGTTTTTCTAAAATTCAGATGCACCCTTCTTTCAGTAATAACTGCAATTTTATCCTCTAGGTCATCTAAATTTTCCTTGTTATTAAAGTAACCGATAGCCAGCTGATTCTCCTCGGTATCCTCTATGAATAAATCTATGGTGCTGGTAGCGGTATTTGATGGAACCACACTGGCTCCCTGAAGAAACTCTCTTACCGGCTTTATCACCTGAGCCTTTACCACAGACCATGCATAGCATATCTGCTTAATCTCTAAAAGCTCCGCCTCCTTGTAGCGTTCCTTTATATTCTTAATGATGGCCTGCTCTAAATCCTTATCATCTACCTCTACACTAACCGCCTGTGTATAGGCTGGTGTTGGGGCTATCGCTGGGACTTCTCCCGGATGAATATTTGCTCCCTCAGGTACTTGATTAGCAGTAACATAAACCACCTGTGGCTCTCCTGTTACTCCCTGAGATAATCTTTCTTCTATGTCTGCAAGTCTCTCCTTAAGAGCAGTATCATCCTGTCTCATCTGAGGAGTGCAAAGCTTGATTATAGCCACCTCAAGAACAATTCTCTTGGTAGAGGCATACTTAATCTTTCCTGCAGTCTCCTGCATAATATTGATAAAGCCTATAAGCTTTTCATCCTCCACATCAGCTCCAGCCTCTATAAGTTTCGGAAGATTCTCTGAGGTCACATCAACTGTAGCCTCTGAATTATACTTAAGCATAAGTAAATCTCTCATAAAGGTTGTAAATTCATTGACAAATACGGATAAATCCTTTCCTGCCCATATTGCATCATCTACTATAGCCAATGCACTCTTAGTATCTCTAGCCTTTATGTGATTAAAGAGACTCAAATATATATCTAAATCCACTGAGCCCACTATCTCTAAGACCTTGTCGTAGGTTACCTCCTCCCCTAGGTTAAAGGCAATACACTGGTCCAGAATACTAAGGGCATCTCTCATAGAACCATCTGCCGCCTTTGCCACGTAATTTATGGCTTCTCTGGTGGCAGGAATATTCTCCCTCTTTAAAAGCTCCTCTAATCTATCTGCGATTATATCTAAGGATATCCTCTTAAAATCATATCTCTGACATCTGGAAAGAACTGTCACAGGTATGGTCTGAACATCTGTGGTTGCTAAGATAAATTTAACATACTCTGGCGGTTCCTCCAGGGTTTTAAGCAATGCATTGTAAGCAGCATTGGTAAGCATATGAACCTCGTCGATTATATACACCAGGTACTTGCCTGTGGATGGTGAATATCTCACCGCGTCATTAATCTGTCTTACACTATCTACACCGTTATTTGAAGCTGCATCTATCTCTATAACATTCATGGATGCTCCTTGTGCTATAGCCTTACAGCTTTCACACTGATTACAAGGACTTCCGTCCACAGGATTCTCACAGTTTATAGCCTTTGCAATAAGTCTGGCTATGGTGGTTTTACCTGTTCCTCTGGTTCCACAAAATAGATAAGCGTGTCCAACTCTATTATGTTTTATCTGATTCTTAAGGGTGGTCACAATGTGCTCCTGACCCTTAACCTCCTGAAATTCATCAGGACGCCACTTTCGGTACAATGCCACGTATGACATATGGCTACCTCACTCTCTATTATTTGCTATATCTAAATCTGAAAATCTGGTCTAACATTCTAAGGGTTTTAAAGTTACCCTTTGCAGTAATCTCTCCTGACATAAAGCCCTTCTGGAAGGTCATCTTGCCAGAGATAATATCTCTCATAAGGTCACTGTCAGCCTTAAGCTTTACATCTGCCTCAATATCCTCCCCATACTCACAGATAAGCTCCTTGCCCACCTTTACGATAAGGGACTTGCCCAGGTCAGGAATCATCATAACATAGGTTGCCTCAAAGTCCTTCTCAGGATAATAATTCTTATAGAAAGCCTCCACTATATCATCCTCGTAGGTGGTCTCCTCCTTAGGCTCATCATCTCCTAGCATCTGCTTAAACATAGCAGCCAGCTCCTCGATATCCTCCTTCTGCTTCTTAACGTATCCATCGTCAGAAACAATCTTAGAAAGCTGCTCGCTTTCCTGAGGAGTAAGATTAATGCTCTTGGTCTTGATAATATTATTCTTAACTGCAGTGTTACTTGTAGGAAGCTTAACCTGCTTCTTATTAACACATCTATAAAAGTCCTCTGCTACCTTTTCTATACATGCAAGGTATGCAGAATTTCTCTCGATAACTTCCTGTGACTCCACGTAGGTAGCCAGACCCTGTACAGAGATTCCTCCCAGCACATCCCATGCCTTTCTAAGAGATATCTCAGCATCCTGCTCACCATAAGCTGTGGCAACAACCACAGGCATCATATATATTTCCTTAAGCTTTTCCTTGTCACCGTAAAGCCAGCACATATCAAGGAACTGCTGCATAAAACCACCTATACCAAACCACTCTACACTAGAAGCAAGGATTACACCATCACAATCCTTTAAAGTGTTAGGCAGGGTGGCAATTCCAGCCTTATCCTCATACATATTATATCTTGTAACTGTAACTCGAAGCTCTTCAAGAACCTGGATAATTCTGTCTATAACAAACAGCGTAGGATCCTCAAGTAAACCTCTTCCTCCATAGTAAACATTAACCTTCAATTTATTCACCTCAATCCAGTAAATTTTATAACTTTACACCTAATCAATACTATACCAAAATTTATAATTAAATACAACAAAAAATCAGTATCAACTAGCTAGTTTGAACTTGCTGGTTGATACTGATTTTTATAATATACGCCTATCATGTTTATATATTACATAGTTAAATCTTCTACATTAACTCCTAGTGCTGATAATTTAGCAATAAGTATTTTAAGTTGATAATCTAATTCTTTATTTTCCATATCACCATTTGCACTCTTTATTCTCTGTAATGCAGCATATTGTTCTATGGTAATAGTTATTAATTCCTTATCTGTCATTCCTTCCACCCTTCCACCGCCTCTCACATAGTAGTACCTATATTATAATGGATTTTTGCATTATTTGTAAAGTCTAATCTTGTATGCTTTTTCGTTTTATTGTTTCTATTTACTCAATCTATTCTCACACCGCAAAGAACTCCTCATTTGCAAAGTTTACCAAATCCCCCACCTGTATCAGCTGTTGCTTTAGAGGTTCTAGTCTCACTGAGTTTATAAAGGTTCCGTTGGTAGATTCTCTGTCCTCTATATACACCCCATTGCTTCTTAAATAAATACAGGCATGAACCCTACTTATCTGGGTGGTCTGAATTCTATAATCCGTCTCCTTTTTTCCTCTTCCAACCAATATCATCTCATCGTATTTTGACAGTATCATTTCCTTAAGAGCTCCGCTAGTTAGAGGAACCAGCTTGGTTATATGCTTTTCCTTTGGCACTATGTTTCCTATGGTTGATTGATTTTCATAGGTCAGGGACAGTTCCTCCTCACCCCTTAGTACTTCCCCTGAAACATTTGAAGATTCCAGTTTATAAGCAAAATCATCCAGTGAAAATGTGTCCTCACTTACCAGGTCATACATTCCATACATATAGCGGACACCCGCATCATCCCTATGGTCAAATATTTTCATAATGTATTCTAAAAACTCTTTTAACTGCGCTCTAAGGCTTCGGCCATAGCCGGGAACATATATAAGCTTTAAAATCTTTCCTCCCCAATCATAAAACATATACTCCGGTCTAATCACCAAATCATCTGGTTCTAACAGATATTCCTTTAATCTTATGAGAAGTTTTTCTATCTGCTCCATAATAATTCTAAGAAATCCTCCATCCGGCTTAAGCTTTAGAAAAAGTCTATCTAGTACATAGCTTGAACCTGTATTGTATTTTAGAGTAAGGCACCCATCCATCTCCATAGCTATAGGCTGAATAAGCCCTTCAATGTGGTTGTTCTCCAGCATTTTCAATCGATATGCCTGAGGAGAATTTTTTTGAATTATATTTTGTCCCCCATTAACCTGTATATAATTATTTATTCCTTTAGTCACATAATACATTTCCATATAGCTGCCACCTCCTTAGTCTGTCAGTGCTTTTATTACGTTCTCTAGTGCAACCCATAGAAGATATACTATGGATACTGTCTTCATTAAGACTGCCTACCCCTAAGCTTACACTATCCTCAGTTATATTAAAGCTTCCTGATATCTGGTCTAGCATGATGGAATTCTCTAACTGCTCAATATCCCCCATAGGTGCGTGAAAAAGCTTATCAGCATCATTAAAGTCACTATATTCGTAAACCATACTTTGAGTAGCACCTAAGGCATTTCCCTCATTTACTCCTCTCAAAATAAGCATAATAAGCATCATCACTACTGCCACTACTATAGGCATAACAAAGCACATTTCTATGGTAATACTTCCTCTATTTTTATCCATTAATGCACGCATCGCTCACACGCCCCCAATCCCTGAACCTGAGATTTTTTCACTCTATAAACCGTTCTTTTCAACCCCAAGCAATCTCCTCTACTGTGATATCTGTTACCATGCTTTGTAATAAATACCCCATCCCCTGAGTCATCACCACAAAATTCACAGGGGCTATACCCATTTGCCTCAGCCCTGGATTTAGTTCCGGGAGTAATTGATAAAACCAAATGTGTGCAGCCTCTGGAAATGTGATATGCCTCCCTGTTATCTGTGATATATACATATATTTCATCCTCAGACAATTCCTGACCGTCTTCCCTTTCCTTATATCCCTTGTATGCCTTTTGCCGTATTTCATAGGTTCTATGACCAGCCAGATTACCTATAACAGGAACATTTATACCAATTTCATAGCTGACCTTTAAGCACACATAGCCCTCATCGTCCAGATAGGTACTCCCTAGAAAACTTACTCCTTCTATACCACCAATTATGTACCCTTCTACCAGCTCCTTGTTATCTACATACTGTTCTATCTTAGACTCAGGCACTAGGTAGTTAGTCTCCGTCAAATATGACAGCTCCGCCATATATTCCAAAGTTTCTGCCGTTGCCTCATAAAGCACTGCCTCCGCCATATGAAGTCGTATACCATGAAACAACACCAATACCCCAAATATAAACAAGGGCAATATTAAGGACGCCTCCACCGTGGCACTTCCCTTATTATTCCTAATCACAGTCTTCACCTACCTTAAACTGCTTCTACATCCTTTGAGATTCTCTATCCGTGTTTCGCCACTTGGAGAGGGTTTGCGAATTTATACTTTTGAAGAGGACGAATAGAAAATCTTAAGGAATGCAGACACATTCCCACTGCTAATATCCAAATACTTCCCTATAGTAATAATCCCTACCATCATAGGTAATATGGGCATCTGTCATAAATGCCACCGCGGCATGATTCATATCAAATTCCGGATAATGTTGCTTCGTATTCAGCTCAATAACATCCAACATTCTGTAATATCCACTGTTCATATCTAAAGCAAGCAATATAAGCAAATAATCCTTATATGCAAGTCCTTTATCTGACTCTGCCCCCTCTAAGTTTTGACTATTTTCTAAGTCAGTAAGATCCGTTTTCCAGGTTGTTCTTGACTTGAAAAAATCCATCCTCTGACCCTCTAAGAGACACCTTACATCAAATATAGACTCTACATATGCCCAGCACCCAGCTATCAAATATCTAACCACCGGTTCTGGTACAAAGGTTGCAAGGGCAATAGGCCAGGAAAATTTTTTTACCTCTGCCATCTTTAGGGAATCCGATACTAAGTATCCAAAATTTGCCGGAAAACGAATTCCTATAATTTTATTTACTACCGACTTTAGATTAGCCAAATCCGAGTCTCTTCCAGCTACAATATACTCAAGCTCAAGGCTAAAAACCGTGTTTTCCCTAGCATCCTCAGTGGCACAGTTAAACACATTTGCTGCATATATAAGTCCTGCTCCACCATTTACCAAACTATCCTTCCAGGAGTCGTACTCACCTACATCCTTGCGAAGCATATCCATATCATCAAAGTCATTGTCTATTTCATAGCTAATCATAGAAAATATTTTATTTTCCAAGGAGGGTACTCCAGTTAGAGGTACTATCTCACTGCTTACCTCCATATCCTCTGGCACAACAATGGATAGTATCATCTCAGAACTCAAATTCTCAGTGTAATCCCTTGGGTCCGTATCCTCTTCGTCATCTCCCAAAGAGGGAAGTCCATGAAAAACTTCCTGCTCTGATTCCTCTGACTCAGAAGTCTCCCCCGTTTCCTCCAAAACAGGAGGTTCTTCATTTTCGGCAGTCTCCATATCCCCATATATGCTGTCATCTAAGGTTCCATCCTTGCCACCTGTGGACTCAAGTATTGCTTCTGCCCCACCTTCAAGCAATGCATAACCACAGTAATCCGTAATCTGCTCCTTAAATGCAACCAGATCATCCTCTAAAATCAGCTGGTAATCATTAACACTAACATCCTCCACAGTAAAACTCTCGCCTAAATTATATTGAAGATCCCTTATAAGCTGCTCCTCCAGATAGGCTTCTCCCCTGCCATCACAATTTTTGTCAAAAAGGAGAATATGATAATTTTCAAATATATAGCTATTGTAGCCTGCATCCACACTGGACATTGCCGTTCTAAGGGCAATGGCTCCCTTTGCCTTCGCCAGATGATGACCACATACCTTAATAGCTGTAATTCCAAGAATCACTATAGCCGTTATAATTAGGCAACAAAAAATTGTGACGCTTCCTCTATTTTTCATATTCTCCTCCACTACCTAATAAATCTTACCTGCACTATCCTCTATTGAATCCCAGATATCCTCTACCAGGTCTTCTATCTCGTCCTTAAATATAGCCACCATGGCAATCAATACAACGAAAATATATACCTCCCTTAAAATCCCATAAACGCCGGGGTCATAATTATGACCATAACCACCGCTAACAACAAAATCATAGGAAATATTAGCTTAGTGGAAGCCTCCTCCCCCAACCGTTTTGCTCGTTCCTTCTTTCCTTCAATAGCCATAGTAGCCTCTGTCTCCATAAGGTTTCTCAAATCCTTGGTTCCCATCCTCACATTTTGACTTATATGTCTCATCAAATTGTTGTATGGTGCCAGGTTTAGTCTTGCCCCTAGTTCCTCGTATGCAATATACTCCACCTCACCATTTTCAATCTGATTTAGGGTAAACAAAAGCTGCTCTCTAAGATATGTATCCTCCCTATCCCAGGAATTAACACATTCCTGTAGAACTTTTCTCATATTCATACCGGCCTCAAGGTATAACCAAAGATTATCCACAAAAAAAGGGTACTGTCTCATAAGTTTCTCGTCTCTTGCCCTTCCACTATCCTTAAGTCTGCTTAGGAAAATCCCCACAACCACTATGGCAAATATTATGCCTAATCCTAATATTCTTCCGTTCTTTTTCTTATCTTTCTCTACTTTAAGTTCTATATCATCTATCTTGTCTGGAATATAAAATGCCTGTTCCCCTATAGTTTCCTGTTCCAGATCGCTTAAGACCTGAGACAAATATTCTGCAATAATTCTATCCTCTGTTTTCCCCTCCCTACCTACCAGCACCTTATAACTATATGCCATACTATAGTCATAATAAAAAACAGTCATAGTGAGATTAACTGCAGTATTATCCTGAATCGCCTCCAAATTAACTCTGCCCTTAGAGGACAAAAGCTCTGGTCTATCCGACTCCCAGCTAATCACAAATGCATCCTTTTTATCCACCAGAGGTAGCTCTATATCCTTTGATATAAGCACCTCCTCTGGCAAAAGTTCCCTTCTAATTTCATCAGCCACCACATCTGCCTCATGATAAAATTCCTCTTGGGATAACCTAACCGGAGATACATTTAACACCACACTTTGCTGCTTGCCAGATACCTGATAATATATTTTCTCCTCTGAATCCTTACCAGCATAATCCTCTCGCTGTATTTTATTGGTATCTTCATGTTTAAGATGTGCGCTAATGTTGATACCAGCATCCATCAGATTAAAAGAGAATATAATCACCAAAAATGTTCCTATACAACTAGCTATAAAGCTTTCAGTTATTTGCTCAAGTCTTTTCGGCGTAGCAACCTGTCTCTTCCCAAGCTGCTGTCTTAAGCTATTGCCCATACTCTCTAGAGGAAGGATATCTCTAAGAAATATCCATACACCATAACCCATAGAAAGCACCAAAGCCTTTAAACAGCTCCTTGCTCCTACTCCATCCTTATACTTACTAAAATGCTTCCTGCTTATTATTGCTAACACCACAGTAAGCACCAAAACTATTGCATTAATATAAATCATCTCTATACCTCTATCTTCGTAATTTTGTTTATCATCAATCCGCATATCAAAATCGCCAGTAAAGCCAGTGTAACCACCACTGTTCCTATCACGCTTTCATATAACAGATTAATATAGCTTCCATTTGTCACTCTCATATAAAGTACAATACCAAAGGGCATCAAAAGCATAATGTATCCCTCCAGCCTTTTAGCAGCTATCATTGTATCTATTTCCTTTTCTACCATAAGCTTATCGTTAAGCTTCTTCTTGGTTTTATTTATGAGGGTGTTTATGTTCCCTCCATATTTTTTTGCAGTGGCCACCAGTCTGGCAAATTCCATAATAGTCTCCTCTTGGCATCTGACCCCCATATCCATCAATAGCGTTTCCACATCCCTATTTAAGCCAATACCATTTACAATAATTGCCAGTTCTTTGGGGAGGTACATAAAGGCTTCATGAGACATATCATCACATGCCCTTTTAATTCCCTGCTCCAGAGAATATCCTGCATTCAAGCTACCAGACAAATGGATGATAAATTCCTTAAATTCCACACGAAGCTTATCCTTGACACGGAGTATGTATTTTCTTCTATCAGCTTGCAAAATTATTATTCCTAAAGGGAGTAGTAACACAGCCACAAAAAGCTTATCGTAAAACAACCACGCCACTGCCAATGCTATCAAGAAAATCTTTAACAGCTCCTTTCCCCACCATAATCTGCTTGGCTTATATCCGTAATATTCCACCTTCACCCTCCTCATAAAGCTCTCGCATATTCCAACGTATAAGCTTGTCCACATTTAAAAGCTGATTTACCTTTCTTAAATTTCCTTGTATTTTCCCGTCTCGTTCCCCAGTCTCCACAAATTCATACAGGGTATTTAATACAACCTGTCCATTCTCCACACCCAACACCTCACTTACATTAAGCACTTTCCTTGACTTATCTCTTAGTCGTCCCAAATGTATAACTATATCCACCGCATGAGCTATCTGCATTCTCACCGCAGCCAGAGGAATCTCCACCCCAGTCAACACCATAGTTTCCAGCCTGCTTATCATATCTCTGGGAGAATTGGCGTGACCTGTACTGAGGCTTCCGTCATGACCTGTATTCATAGCCTGTAGCATATCTATAGCCGCCTCATCTCTAACCTCACCCACAATAATTCTGTCCGGTCTCATTCTTAGACTAGTCTTAATTAAATCTCTGATGGATATGCTATTTTCTCCCTCTACATTTGCATTTCTAGCCTCAAGACGCACAAGATTTTCAACCTGCTTAAGATTAAGCTCTGCCGAATCCTCAATAGTAATTATCCTTTCATCTCTAGGGATAAAGCTGGACAATGCATTTAAAAATGTGGTCTTTCCTGAACCTGTTCCACCAGAGATAAATATATTGTACTTAGCCACCACCAATGCCTCTAGAACCTTTGCAAATGCTTCATCTATGGAGCCTAGCCGGATAAGCTTTTCTATGGTTATCTCGTTCTTAGGAAATCGACGTATGGTAATGGTGGTTCCTGACAAGCTAACAGGATTAATAACTATGTTTACTCTTGAACCATCAGGCAATCTGGCATCCACTATGGGATTGGCCTCGTTAATTCTTCTATTGCAATCTGCCACAATTTGCTGAATCAAGGAATGTAGTTTTTCCTCGGATTCTATATTTTTTTCTGTTCTTACAATTCTTCCATTCCTTTCCACGTATATTGGCGCCGTACCGTTCACCATTATCTCCGAAACCTGCTCATCCTCTAACAGTTCCGTCAGCACATCCAATCTTCGAAAGGAATTAAACAGCTCTGTTCTAAGCTCTATCTTTTCCTTTATGGGAAAATACTCCCCTCTGGTTTCCTCTATTATGTAGCTATCAATTATTTCTCCTATTTGGGAATCGTCTAAGGCACAGGTCATATCTATATCCTCTACTATCCTTCGCCTAAGTTTTTCCCTAATCCCAAGCTCCACTCCTATAGCACTCCTTTACCAATAAATTCACACATAGCTTCTGAAGTATAGTGACAAATCGGTACATTGACGTACTGAATTTTCCCAGATAATTCTCTATATTCCTCACATCTAAGCACCTCCCTAAATGCCTGAAGCTTTACATTTGATGCCTCATCATCTATGACCGGAACATAAATTCTATCCATGGCATACAGTATATTTATGTCAGACAAAACGGAGGTCCCTATATCAAATATCACACTGCCGTAATTACCACCTACCAAAAGCTGCTCCTTAAGCCAATACATATTTTCCTTTGTAAGATGTCTAATATCCATATAGCTTAATATTCCCTTTACCTCCCGCAAGCCAAAGGCATTTGGTTTGATTCTATCTATAAGGGAATGAAGCTTTGGATTCTCAAATAATATGTGATACAAAATTTCCTCCCCTAGGCTATCTCTTCCACCATAATCCTCTAAGGATATGTACAAGCTATTTAAACAAAATGCCGCCAATCCCTTGGCAAGTGAGGTCTTTCCACATCTACCTAAGGGAGAATAAATTCCACAAAACACATTACCTTGTACCGGCTCTGGCATTTCACTAACATTCAGCCTCTTCATAATCTGGCCTGTTATCTCTCTGGCACTTTGAAATTTATAAATTCCATCCGGGGTGTCTTTTTCATCCATTAGGAACATAATCATCAGACCTGAATGCTCATCCATCAGCTCCTGTCCATTCTGAAATCCCCTTCCTAGCAGAACACCATCCAGATAGTTGTTTTCCAAATATTCCTGTACTGCTGCCAAGGTGGAAAATGCAACCAAAGTCAGACTACTTACTTTATCTGAATTCACATATTCCATAAGGTTTACCACATAGTGATAGTCTTCATCGCATACACCAACCCTATATTCCAAGCAAAATGCCTCCCTTCATCAGATACCAAATGTATCCCCCTACCATAAATACAGAAAAGGCAACTTTTGTGTATTGTCTACCTCTAGTTAGGGCGCAAATCATAGTTCCCTTGCTTCTCCCAACCTTTAACCAGCCAATAAATCTAACTAACATCAACACCAAACCATATAGTCCACAAAGCAAAAAGCTATAAACCAAAAGCCATATTACCTCCAAGCCTGCAAAGGTCCCCAAGGCGGAAAAAAGTTTAATATCACCAGCTCCTAACACTCCTTTAGAAAATAAAACCATAAGCAATACAACAGGTATTACTGCGCCTGCGAGACTGGTCAAAAGACCTTTTACCCCGCTAGTCACTAGGCTACAAGCTATTCCTACAAGTCCAAAGCCCAGATTATAACCGTTAGATATTTTCCCTGTTTTCATATCCTTTATAGTAGCTATCACAAGTCCTATTAGCACAATCAATATAATCAAATTACTCAAAACCCTTTCCTCCTTAATAGATTTCGTGGCGAAGCATAAAATATTCAAATATTTCTTTTCAAATTATTTTTTTGGGGATTTGTATGATATTTCAGGGTTTTACATACTAATTAGAGTTTGGTTTTTATATAAAAGGGATTGCACACTGGGTATGCATATGCCTCACCACAAAACCATCATTATTGCGGCCTCACCATCTGGCTTGGCTGTAGGAAGAATATACCACCGTCCGTAATATATCGTAAATACCAAGTTTTTGAACATTTGTACACATCTGGAGCATTCTGTGAAATGTTAGTGAACCGATTTTACGTATTACACCTAAATCAACTCAAACCCAGTCTCTACGAATTGGCTTTATAACTAGCTTTCAGGCCAAATATTCATTTGGGACAACAAAAAAGACGAACCGAAGATTTCTCTTCGATTCGTCGGTATTTTTCTACGATAGATTATTTATTTTACTCCATTTACCAGCTCATCAAGCATCTTTGGAAGCATCTCGTCCATATTCTCATCTGAGAACTGACAGGTTCCAACCTTCTTGTGGCCACCGCCACCATACTTAAGCATAAGGCTTCCTACATCAACAGTTGATGTTCTGTTAATGATGCTGTAGCCAACTGCTGCTGAACAGCCAACTCCACCCTTACCATTAACTATCCAAGCGGAAATATTCTGCTCTGGGTAGAGGCTGTAAATCATAAATCTATTGCCAGTATAGATAGGGTCCACACCGCGAAGGTCAGTAATTATTACATCCTTCTCGATTCTTGTGTGAGCCTTAACCATCTCCTTAAACTTTTCAGTCTGCTCATTGTAAACCTCTATACGCTCCTTAACATCTGAAAGGTTAAGAATCTCATCAGTAGTCATAGTTCTGCAGGCATCGATAAGCTCCTCCATAAGCTTATAGTTAGGAATAGTGAAGTTTCTCCAACGTCCAAGACCTGTTCTTGGATCCATTAAAAATCCGATAAGAATCCAACCTGTTGGGTTTAATATTTCGTCAACTGTAAGATTACCTGAGTCAACCTTATCAACCGCCTCCATCATCTCATCAAACTGTGGAAATCTTTCCTTTCCACCGTAATACTCATATATAATTCTAGCACAGGAAGGAGTGATTCTGCTCTCACCCTTATACTTGCCCTCAAGCTCAAGTCTCTCATGCTCACTTGAATGGTGATCAAACCAAAGGCCACAGCCCTCTACAAATGGTACATTTGCCAGACAGTCGTTCTCTGTAACAGGAACAAGTCCATCCTGTAAATCCTTTGGATGGGCAAATGTCCAACAATCAATAATTCCTGCCTCCTTAAGGAGGGCGCCACATGCTAATCCATCAAAATCTGAACGTGTAACTAATCTCATATCCTAACCCCTTTTCTAGTGTATTTTCGTGAAGTAATATTCTTTCTCCAGAACTCGTTGCACTCCCAATACTAATTTGCAAAAGTCCATTTTTATAGTATCTTATTTTGAAACATTTTTCAAGAATAAAACCACATTTTCGCTATGTTCCAATGTGTTTCCTATCCATCAACTTAATAAAGCATAATGGAGTAATCACCCTGCCTTGCATCCATATCCCTCATCTTCTTATGGAGAGTGTTAAGCACTTGCTTTTTGTTTCCTGACCAGGTAGGGGATATAAGAATTTTCTTAGGTCCATCTCCGGTCACTCGGTGGATTACTATATCTGGGTTTATCTTTTGTAGAGCTTCTATAACCAAGTCTAGGTACTCATCCATCTCCATAGTTTTGAATTTTCCTTGTCTATAATCCTCCGCCAGGTCTGTGTTTTCCAGCACATGTAATAGCTGAAGCTTCATACCGAAGGGTTTTATCTTGCTATGACTATCCTGTTCAAAGACTCCCTGTTCCACGTAGAATACTGTCTCTAGCATCTCCTCCTTGGTCTCCCCAGGAAGCCCAAGAATTATATGGGTAATATAAGGTATGTTAAGCTTGTGCAGCTTTCTGACTGCTTCTTCGTACTCTGATAATGGGTAATGTCTTCTAATATACTCTGCTGTTTTATCATGTATGGTTTGAAGTCCCAGCTCTATCCAGATAAATTTACTTCGAGAAGAATTTTCCTTAGTCTCACGGTGGTCATCCTCATCACAATCCACCCCGCCACAAGCACCACAGTATTTCTTCTGCAGTTCTCTAAGCACCTCTATAACCTCTTCCCCCAGGCAGTCTGGCCTAGTGGCTATGGATATACCCACCACACTTTCCTCTTCAAGCGCCTCTGTCCATATACGTTTAAGGTACTCTGGATTTCCATAGGTATTGGTAAATGCCTGGAAATATATAACGAACTTATCCCCTGCATCCTTGTTAAACTTAGCCTTACCCTGAGCGATTTGCTCCTTCACAGAAAGCACAGCCCTAGTGTCACAGCACTCATCCTGCCCATCTAGCTTTACCGCAAAATCACCGCTCCCTCCCTTGCTACAGAAGATGCAACCTCTAGTGTCTAGACTTCCATCTCTATTAGGACAGGATAGACCAGCATCTACAGCAATCTTGTAAATCTTCTGACCATAAACATGTTTAAAATATGCATTTAAGGAATAATAAGGCTTGTCCAGCCAGTTAACATTGCTCATAATTGTCCCCTTAGTTCCACTACATCAAATCCACCAGCTTTTAACTAACAAAAAGCAACAGCATCCTGTAAGATTATCTCACATAACACTGCTGCTTTTCAATATGGATTATTTCGATGGTTAATATTAAATCTCTACGTAATCACTAACGTACTTTCTTCTTTCTCTTGTCAGTGACAAGTATGCCTATACCGCACATAGCCATCAACGCAAATATATTCATCACATTTGATGTATCTGAGGTCTTTGGACTTCCATCATTCTTTGCTGCTCCACATACGCTACACTTAGTACCTGAAGCATCTGTATAGATATGCTCCTCAACCACCTTGTGGCCACATACATCACAGGTCTTAGCATGTGTTCCATCCTTTGCATCTGACCAATCACCATAGACATGCTCACATTCAGCACCAAATATATACTGAACTGTCATTTCCTTACTATATGCTTCTATATCATCCTCGGACAATGCAACACCATTTACAACCACAACAACATCTTCTGCAAAAACATATCCCTCTGCCGCAACTGCCATAAAAGCGGCTCCATAGCTTGTATTCTCATCAAAATAGCCGTAGAAGGGATTGTATCTGCCATTTTTTTCAAAAAACCAGCCTCGTCCATATTCCAGTGAAACATAATAATTTGCACCTTCTGGCACCGAAATCTGTGGAGGAATGCTTGAGTGATGTCCCGCAACTGGCTTGGTAACTGTAAATTCTACTTTCTCTATAACCTTTAAGCCATTTGTATATGTCTTTGATATATCAAATCCATCCTGATATGCCTTTATGCTTTCATCTACTGATCCATTTACATAAACCACTGTGGCATCCTTATCAAATTTGTAGCCTGGCTTTGGGGTAACATAAATACTCAATTGATATACTTTTCCTTCTTCAAATGTACCACCAAATTCCTCAAAGGACTCTTTCTTATCGTTCCATACCAACCATGTCATATATACTATTCCATAATTTGCACCTCCAGGAACTGTTGCAGCTACAGTAGCCTTTTCGCCAAGCTTCATCTCTGGTACATTATCCACTCTAACCTCTGACACAAGAGTCTCAAAGGAAGTATGACAACAGGCCAGATGAGCTATATTAGGCAGAACTGTGATTCTATCAGAATAATCTTCCCCATCTACAGTAGCATCTGCATATATTTCGAATTCATAGCCTTCCTTTGCTGCGAAGCATAAATCAAGATAGTACTCATGTCCATTTTCAAATGTAGTAGCCAGCTCTCCTGTGTTATAATCCAACCACTCTGCTGAGGTAATTACATAATTTGCACCATCAGGAACCTTAATTGTATCAACTGTTGCCTTCTGCCCAACAACCGGCTTTTTAACTCCATCCACCTGAAGCTTGTCTATAACCTTACAGAAGGAATATGTCTTTAAATAATGTGCCCAGTCAGCAGAAGCTCCACTATTAGCATAATCTACCCCATCCACATTAATTATAACATCCTCTGAGAACTCATAGCCTTTCTTTGGCGAAAATTCAACATATAAATCATAGGATTTACCGCTTTGGAAGGTGTCCTCTGTTATTTCATCACCGTTAGATAATCCCCACCATGCAAAAGCTGTATAATTAGCATCTGCTGGAACCTCTATAGCAAAATCTCTACTATACTCACCCTTTTTTATAGTCTCTCCCACAGCAGCTGTCGGGAGATTCTTAACATAAACCTTATCAATTACAGATGCAAAGGATTGTCTTACACTATGATATGCCACATCCGGACCATAACCCGCAAAGTAACGCTGATCATCTATACATAGCTCTAATTCACTTGATAAGAAATACCCAGCTTCTGGATATATTTCCATATTAAACTCATATACATCTCCATTCTGGAAGGTTCCACTTCTATTCCCTTCTCCATCTGTCCAGTATCCAAATATTTTATACCCACTTCCATTAGGCACTGGTATTTCAATGAGCTTATCCTCAAATGCTTTACCTATCTGAGCCTTTGGTATATCAGCTTCACTAACAGAAATCTCTTCTATAACTTTACCAAAGCTTGTAACATAATCTATGCTTACCAAAGCAGGCTCATAGCTGTTTCCATAATACTCTACATTAGAATTTATCTGCACATCTTCCGAGAATTCGTACCCAAGATTTGCCTTGGCATTCACTACCAGCTTATATGTCCTACCATTTGCAAATGTATGAGTCTCATCTACAGTAGTGTAAGCTTTATTCTCTGCATCATACATGTACCAAGCTCCAGTTACACTATAATTTGTACCAGAAGCACTGTAAGCCGTAGCCTTCTCGCCAACTACCGGTGTAGGCACATCTGATAACTCTATAACATCAATAGTTCCATCAAGCTGAGGATAACACCAAAAATCAAAGTATCTGGCTGGAATATCACCACCTAATAAATTCACATCAGCAGCGCTACCATTTACTGCCACAGTTGTTGTGGTAGTAAGTGTATATCCTGGTTCTGGGGTTACAACAAAGCACAACTGCAATTGATCAACACTTCTTAGCTTTTCATATTCACTAATTGGATTGCCACCAGCGTCTTGCCAGCCAAAATAACCATCACGTGGGTTAATTTCAACATTATAACCCACTCCATTATTAGTAAATACCGGTGCAGGATTAATTTCACCTGCTCTAGGTACTGTTACAGTTATATCAACTGTGGCAATTTCTATATCTGTAGGAGCTCCGTTAAGGGATGGTTTTGACATAAGTTGCCCACTGTTTGGTGCTTCGTCATGTGACTGCTCTGACGATACGGTAGCATCACTAAGAGTTCCCTTTTCAGTACCAGTCTCTTCCCCTAGAGTCGCATCTAATATAACTAAATCCTCATCTACTTCAGATGCATGTGCTACATCCACCGGGCTCCCAGCTACTGAAAGCACCATAGCAATAGCTACGCAAAAGCTGCATATTTTCCTCATTAATAGCTTACTTGTTTTCTTCATAACTAGTCTCCTTTCTTTTGTATATAATATATTATTTCTGTCCTATATAATCTGGATTAATTATATCAAAATTCTAGCAATCTAACAATCAAATTATTGTGTTTTTTTTTAAAACTTAAATTCTTTACTGTATTTTAGTCTTACACCAAAATTTTTTCGTTTGTTCTTCATATTCATTAGGTTTTGTCATATTCTAGTCAAAAAAATTTCCAGTAGCCAAATGCTAGCCACTGGAATACTCTTCACATCATTTATAATACATATATCTACCACTCATACCTATGTAGCTGTCCCTCCTCCTCAAGTCTAGGAAAATCCTGCTGTCTTAACGCCTCATACACCATAATGGCCACAGAATTGGACAGGTTAAGAGACCTCTCACCCGGCATCATAGGTATTCTCACACAGGTATCCTTACTCTCTAAAAGAATCTCCTCAGGTATTCCTCTACTCTCCGGACCAAACATAATATATGCATCCTGTGGATACTCCACATCGGTGTACTTCTGCTTAGACTTGGTTGTAGCCATGTAAATCACTGCATCAGGATTTTTAGCTTTAAAGTCATCAAAATCCTCATACACTGTAACATCAAGCTTTGGCCAGTAGTCAAGTCCTGCTCTCTTTAACATCTTGTCATTTATCTGAAATCCCAGAGGCTCTATCAAATGAAGACGCGCACCTGTTGCTACGCAGGTGCGCCCTATATTTCCTGTATTTGCCGGCATCTCTGGTTCGTATAATACTATATTTAGCATAATAAACCATATCCTTTACAAACTATTTATCTCTTAATCTACCTATAAAGTTACCCAGTCTCTTCATAGCCTCTCTAAGCTCATCTATAGAGTAAGCGTAAGAAATTCTAAGGAAGCCCTCACCGCAATCGCCAAATGCTGTTCCTGGTACTACTGCAAGCTCCTCCTCCTGAAGAAGTCTTGTGGCAAACTCATCACTAGTCATACCAAACTCCTTAATGCATGGGAACATGTAGAATGCTCCAAGTGGCTCGAAGCAAGGAAGTCCCATCTCCTCGAAGGTCTTCATAAGGAAATGTCTTCTCTGGTCGTATGAGGTCTTCATACGCTCTATGTCCTTGTCACCATCCTTAATAGCGCTAATAGCCGCATACTGGCTGGTGGTAGGAGCACACATTATTGCAAACTGGTGAACCTTAGTCATCTGCTCTGCAATAATCTTAGGTGCAAGAGCATAGCCTAATCTCCATCCTGTCATAGCGTATGCCTTAGAGAAACCATTTATGATGATTGTTCTCTCCTTCATACCTGGGAGGGAACCGATGGTGCAGTGCTGTGCCTCACCGTATGTAAGCTCTGAATATATCTCGTCTGAGATAACAAATATATCCTTCTCCTGACAGATCTTAGCTATAGGCTCAAGGTCCTCCTTAGTCATAATAGCTCCTGTAGGGTTACTAGGATATGCAAGTATAAGTATCTTAGTCTTATCAGTGATTGCACCAAGAAGCTCCTCTGGTGTAAGTCTAAACTGATTCTCATTCTTAAGTGCTATAGTTACAGGCACTCCACCTGCAAGCTCAACACAAGGTACATATGATACATAGCAAGGCTCAGGAATAATAACCTCATCACCTGGGTCAAGCATTGCTCTAAAGGCCAGGTCGATACCCTCACTACCACCTACGGTAATAAGTGCCTCCTTCTTGTAATCATAGTCCACGTTATATTTTCTCTTATACCACTTACAGATTTCCTCTCTAAGCTCAAGGAGACCTGAGTTTGAAGTATAGAAGGTCTTACCCTTCTCCAGAGAGTAGATACCCTCTTCTCTAATATGCCAAGGCGTATCGAAGTCTGGCTCACCAACACCAAGGGATATAGCCTCTGGCATCTCACTCACGATATCGAAGAACTTTCTGATGCCTGATGGCTTAATATTTGTAATTGTCTGTGATAATGGATTTCTCATTATGGTACTATTGCCAACCTTTCATCTTTCTTAATCATATCAAACTTAATTCCATGATCCTTGTATTTCTTAAGTACAAAATGTGTAGAAGTGCTTATAACTGTCTCCATAACAGCAAGCTTCTCAGATACGAAGCGTGAAACCTCTCTAAGGGTCTTGCCCTGTATAATAACTGTAAAGTCAAATGCGCCTGCCATAAGGTAAACTGCATTAACCTCCTCATAGTTATATATTCTCTCTGCGATTTTGTCAAAGCCCTGACCTCTCTGCGGAGTAACCTTAACCTCGATAAGAGCAGTAACCTTTTCCTCTGCCACCTTATCCCAGTCAATCATAGTATGGTAACCACAGATTACCTTGCTATCCTCCATGGCCTTAATATCCGCGGCCACCGCCGCCTCGTCCAAGCCAAGCATACTGGCTATATCTTTTACAGTAAGTCTACTGTCATTTTCAAGAAGCTTTAAAATGTCGTTGTTCATACTCTTACCTCTTTCTTTTTTTGTAGTGTCTAAAGACACTAATTATTTTTTATTTATATATACAATTTAAGGGACTTTCACAAAAAATGATTACGCCCTAATTAACTAAGTATAGTGGAATCTACCTTCCATACAACTCATACTCATATATTATTTCATTAGTCTCTATATCTTTAACCACACCATATACATATAAATCCTCTGGTTTTACTCCAGTTAGAGCTTGATTCCATGCTGCTTCTGCAACAAAAACCTTTACATCTTTCTCCGTTATAGATTCTCCTAATTGTTCTTTTTTACATTTAACAACAATCTCTGTATATGTATCATTACATTCAAGTAGAATACCATATTGCTTAAGAACAGACTCATAATACGCAAAACCTTCATTGCCTATATTCAATAATTCATCTATTTGTTCTTCATTTGCTACAAATATCAAATCCCCATTTTCTGAATAAACACTATCATACGTTCCCTCATACATTAATGCTCCTTTTATTTCATTCGAATATTCTGTCGCATCAAACCCCAAAACATCTAAAACTTTTTGTGGGATATAATATTTTTCTTCACCACAACCAGATAATGTAAAAATGCACACCATCAATAAAATAATGAGTTTAATCTTTTTTGCATTATATATTTTATAACTCATTACTTATTCTCCTTCAATATTATCATATATTAATTCTTGGCAATAATTCGTGTCAGAAGTATACTCCTGGAATATTTCATCCGTCAAATCATACACTTCTTTACCCGAAATGTCTCGCCATGCATTTCTTTTTGTAATATATATACGTTCTCCTTGAAATCTAATCGGACATTCAACCAATGCACCATCTTCACTAAAACGTAAATAGCTAAAGTAGTCTGCTTCTCTACGTTGCTCACTTAATATTACTTCGTAATCGTATATATCTGTACTATTGTATTCAACATTACCACCCATACGTTGATTATATGCCTCATACGCGCTCTTTGGAATAACATACTTAGCATAAGGACTTCCGTAATTCTGATAGTACATACTAACAGGTTGTCCATATATACCATTTTCAGCATTCACTCTTTGTTCAGATGTCCCCGCACAAATTATGGCTCTATTCAATTTACCATCCGAAGATGTTTGAAAATCAATTTTTATATCAACCTGACTACATGAATTTTTTAGCGCACCTATAACTGCATCAGCAACAAAAGCATACCCAACTGCTTTATTCATCTGAGGTGTCTGCAACACTTGCACCCCATTTGTTAAGTTTTCTTTTTCAGGTTCCTCTAGTTCTAATCCAAACATCATATTGAATAAGTGAATATCTAAATCCTTATCTTCTATAGTATCAACTGTTGTATATTGCATACTCAAATATTCTTTTCCGTCCTGTGGTGGCACATATATCGAATATTTAACACCCTTATAAAACAAGCTTTGCTTATCATCAGACAAATATACTTTATCACTATTTCGCGACAGCTCTAATTTTTCTGCGTCACTATATGATTCCCCACTTAAATCCTCATTTATCCTATCCGCCCATGCTAAATTTAGTTCTTTAACCCAATCAAAACCTTCAACACCAATAGCGGGGCAAAATCTATTAGTTTCGGAATCCCAAGTTGATTTAATATATTGAATACCTTGATTAACATTTAATAACAATTCTTCAGCTTGATTATTTAAATTTTTTGTTGCTAAATCAATTTCTTCAATTTTATTTAACTTTTGATCAATTAATTTTATCGTCTCTTCGTTATTATCAATCATACGTTTATATAATAGCGCCTGTGAATTTATGTACTCTCTTTCTAAATATCTCGGACCAAAATCTATATCGTATATATATTCTTGAAATTGAGACCTATACTCACCAAGTATGTTATAATAACTTAACAATTCTAATTGTAGTTGACCTTTCTGTTCTAGAAGTACACCCTCATCCAAAATTTCTTCACCACAATTTATTTTCAATCCATTACATGCTAAAATAATTTCATCTATCAAGCAAATTAATCCTCGTAATATTACATTATGACTTTCAATTTGTGATTTAACATTACTCCACGCAGATCCCTCTAACTCTTCTGAATTTATAAACACATTGGTTTCGTACAAGGCTGAAATCAGCTTAGTTTTATCTTTTTCCATAACTGAAATTATCTCATCTGCTTGTTCCATTATCTCAGTTGGTTTTATTATTCTCCCCATAACAATCATTTGGCTCCTCTGTTTCCAATCGCAATATCTCTTCATAAAACAATTCTTGCATTTGACTATTCTTTTTTAAATTCAAATTAATCTGATTCATACTTTCCGCATAATATTCTTCATTTTGACTATGTATACGTTTTAATAATTCAATTTTTTCTTCAAACATATCACCAATATCAGATAACATATTTCTGTTATACCAATCCTCAGCAATACCTTCTATTAAATTCTTGGATTTTTTTATCTGCCATGACTTCTCATCAAAATTACATTCTATTTCTCTTTTTCTCTGAATCAAATCAGACTCAACGTCATCCAACTTTGCAATTTCATAATTTAGCTTTTGCAATATTACTGTTTTTTCATCATCCATATCTTATCCTTAAATCAAAAGCTTATCCCTTCATGGTCTATTTCAAAAAAAGTTATGCCTATTTTACTTATACGAGACAAATCAGTATCTAATTGTAATTTATACTCTTTTAACGCTGATAAACATCCATCGCATACTGATGAATTCAGTGTGACTCCTACAATATTTGTTTCTGTAGCGTGAGATACGGTTTCTTCGCCCAAACCATATGTTTTTTCTTTTAATCCTGCCTCAAACTGCATTGCAGTTAAATGATTACTTTTTAATATTGACATCTTTACCTCCTCTCTTTCACACACATATATATCGCCATTTTTATCTACTATTTCTACATCTTAATTTCTGAATCTATTCCGTACCATATGCAATCTTCTAGTACATTAATATAACCTTATATATTTCATCACCCTTAACAGGTGCTAAAAATCGTTTTTCATCTTTGTTTACCAAAACCACTCTATCCTTGCTCTGAGTCAGCTTGCCAACCACCTCTGCCACAGCACCTGACTGTTTTAGTGAAGCTACTAGCTGCTTACCATCTCTAGCCACTACCAAACATGCTCCCGTGCCCTCAAGCTTATAAGGATTAATGTCAAAATAATTACATAGCTCTATGGTTTCCTGCTTTACAGGAATAGCTTTATGGTTTACCTGAACACCCAAATTCAGTGCCACACCCAGCTGCCAAAGGGCTCCGTACACACCACCATAGGACACGTCATGGATGTAAACAACCTCACTATCCTTGTCACATTTTTTAATCTCCTCTACCATAGGAGAAATCAAATAATCCTCCTTGGAAAATTTGCAGCCTTCTAGATAGCTTGGGGCAAATCTTTCCCTTAGCTGGTCACATTTTTCTTCCACAATTAGGTTAGTTCCTAATACACCTGTGTACCCAATCATAACAATATCATAATCTGGATTAGCCTTAAGAGTCAGGGCATCATCACTTGAAACTGTTCCTATTGCCTCCACAAAAAAACTGGACCTCAAATAAGCAGAGCTTACCCTAGTGTTTCCACCTATTATCTGAATGCCGTAGGCATCTGCCAGTGCATTAAATTCTGCAGCATATTCCTTAAGCTTGGCCTCATCAACAAAATCAGGCAATATATAGCTAACTCTGACTCCTGCTATATCACCACAGGAACAGGCAAAATTATTTAGAGCCTTTACCCATGCTATGTATGGAGCTTCAGCTACTCCCTCCGATATAACCATCAAATTTTGACTGGCTTTAATCATAGAATAATCCTTGCCCACACCGGCTCCTACCATTACTGCCTTGTTATGCTTTCTAATATGCTTTGTTACTGAACGGGTGAGATAAAGCTCACCTAAGGTTCCCTGCTCCATATAAGCCTCCTGGCTAAATGCATTAGTTGAAAAAAATTGTCCAACCTGTTATCCTATATTAGGAAACAAGAAGACCCAATACCATAGCTACACATACAGCTATTACGATTACTAGTGAAATAGTTCTCATTCTTTTCTTGTTACTAAAATCAATCATACTTACCTCCGAAAGGATTTAACCTTATGAAATATATTAACTGGTTTCTAATTGTATTTTTATTCTGGGGTGCCTTTGTTGTAGCCCGTGGAATTGCCCGCTCAAAACAGATTTCTTCAAAAAACACCAGAAATTTCTGGGATACGGAATCGAAAGCTAATCAGGTTAGAAGGGCCGATATCTCAAATCTGGCATATCTGGTTTTAGACCTTTCCCTTCTCCCTATGGATGCCCTAATTCCTAGCCTGAGTCACAGAGCTAAGGAGCTTGAAAGGCTTGCCACAGAAAAAATTATAAACTTATCTATGTACACTAATACAGAACTTAAGCTTATGTATGGACCTGCTAATCTAGAGGCCCTATCCTATTATGATGGTAATTATCTGAGCCTTATACGTTTACTTAATTCCATAGGCAAGGAGCTTATGGAACTAGGGAATGTATCTGCCGCCAAGGATTTCTTAAGTTACTCCCTAAGCATTGGCTCCGATATTAGTGAAACATTCACCCTACTTGCTGAGATTTACAAATCCAAAGGTCGCGACAATGATATCGACCTTTTAATCCAGGTTGCAGACAAGCTGGAAACCATTAACAAGCCTTCCATCATAAACAAATTAAATAATATCAAATCAAATATAAAATAGCAAGTGGGGTTACACCTTACCACACAGATAGTTTATAAACTGCTGAGCGGTTCTTCCGGATACTCCACCGTGGGCCATCTCCCACTTGTTTGCCTCAAGGACCAGCTCATCGTCCGTGAGACTTATCTCTGGATGTCTCTTTCTAAGCTCTAATACTATATTATTGAACTCCTTCTTGGTAGGTCTGGAGAAGTTAATGGTTACACCAAAACGATTTACCAATGACAGCTTCTCCTGCATAGTATCTGACTGATGCATTTCCACATTGTAATCATCTCTATCCTTCCAGGTCTCCTTAATAAGGTGACGACGATTAGATGTTGCGTAAATAAGCACATTGTCAGGCTTACTCTCAAGACCTCCCTCGATTACTGCCTTTAGGTACTTGTACTCAATCTCAAACTCCTCAAAGGAAAGGTCATCCATATAAATCACAAACTTATAATTTCTGTTTTTAATGTGAGATATAACTGCGGATAAATCCTTAAACTGATGCTTATATATCTCTATCATTCGAAGACCCTGGTCGTAATATTGGTTAATAATTGCCTTGATACAGGTGGATTTGCCTGTGCCACTATCTCCAAATAAAAGACAGTTGTTTGCTCTTCTTCCTTCCACAAAGGCTTCTGTGTTATCTATAAGCTTCTTCTTCTGAATCTCATAACCCACCAAATCATCCAGCACAACCTGGTCAGTATTGTTTATAGGAATAAACGCTAAGTCCTTGCCCTCCTCATGAATTATACGAAAGGCCTTGTTAAGTCCAAACATTCCCACACCATACTGTTGATAAAACTCAGTCATAATATTAAATACCTGATTAGCATCGGTAGCCTGACTTATGGCATCACTTATATATCTAACCTTCTGACTAACATTTTTGTTATACATCTGGGACTTTTTAGGCAGTGACTTATAGTCAGTTATAGTTGAAAAGCAATCTATACCTAAATCCCTTTCAATCTCTGAAAAATCATAGTGGAACAACCTCTTAAATATACCGTAATCATTTATGGCAAACTTATTAACAGAGCCCTCCCCTGCACCAACCTTTTCGCAGGTTAGGGTAAAGGAATTCTCATTGGTAATAAGCAAAAATGCCAAGTAATCCTGCCAGAGGTTTCTGTTAAATCCGTAGCTTGTCGCCACATCAAGTATTCTCTTTATCTGCTGATATATTCTGGTTACAAGAGTTGCATCATCGCAAGCTTTTAGGTCTTTATCATGAAATATACTGGCCATGGCATAAAGGATGCTGTCCTCACCCAAATCTCGATATAATACTAATCCGGATAATTCCTTATACATACATGTCACCTCTAGTTAGTTATCTTCTAAAGTCTCCTGCTTGTCCTCATCCTCTGTCTGAGGTACCTCTTCCTGATTCTGCTTGTTCTTCTTAGGTGTAAACATTCTACGTCTAGACTCCATAAGAGGAACCACATCGTCAGATACTTCCTTGTCATCTATATCTATTTTCTTGTACTTAAGTTTTCTGATTACCAGGCTTCTAAGGTAAGCATAGAGCACTGACACAAGTGGTATGAAAAGGAACATTCCCATAACACCCATAAGGTCTCCACCTACAAGCACTGCAAGAAGAACCCAAATAGCTCCAAGACCTATGTCTCCACCTACAAGCTTTGGATAGATGAAGTAATTCTCTATAAACTGAAGTGCAAAGAAAAGCACCACAAACCAAATCACATAGGCTGGATTCTCTACAAGTATGAGGAACGCACTGATAAATCCACCTATAAATGCTCCAAATACAGGTATCAGGGCAGTAAATGCCATAAGCACACCAACTGTAAGTGGATACGGGAAGCCAAATAAACTCATAGCAATTACAAACATACCACCAAGAATAATTCCCTCTCTAAACTGACAAGCGAAGAACTTTGAAAATGTGGTATTTGCAATCTTACCAAAAACCATAAGCTCATCAGCTGTATTTTCCTTGAACATAGCATAGATAAGCATCTTGGTCTGTCTTCCCAATTTTTCCTTCTGTGCAAGGATGTACATAGAAAATACAATTCCTATAAAAATATTAATAACTGCACTTATTATAGATGAGAAGATATTTACTGTAGTGGAAAGGATAGTTGTTCCTCCATCCTTCATAAATATGCCCACTTCTTCCCAATTAATCTCTATATCATTGATAACAGCAGTAATCTCTGGATATTTGGTAGTGTACTGCAATATCCAGGCCTTTGTTCTATCCACAAAACCCGGAAGCTTATCTTTAATTTTGGTAAGGGTCTCACCCACCTCTGGCACTACTACAAATAACACTAAAACCAAAACAAGAACAGCCAAAACGTATGAAAGAACCATACTTATTGGTCTCTTATACTTATAGAGCTGGCCAGATTTTCTCTTAAAAAGCCCTTCCTCTATACTCTTCATAATTATATTTAATACAAATGCTATTCCACAGCCTATTAAAAAAGGCAATATGAGCGCAATAAGTCTACTTAACAAATACGCAATTACACTTGTATGATTAACAAGATATATAAGTACTACTGTAAAGGTTATTACAGAAAGCACCATTCTCATAGCCTGCTTTTTTTCCTTCATAAAATATCTCCTTCTTCCATATATGGTAATAATTCCCTATTTGAAGAACAATAATACTATTTTGAAACAAATGGTCTTGATGTGCTTCCCGGAGCCTGGCCACCCTTAGGAATAAGTACAATTTGAATAGCCTCAAGTCTCTTAGAAAGTCCTGCTGTTCCCGCGTCAGCACCATTTTTAGCCCAATCAAGCCAGCCGTAGGACTGGGCATGAACCCTATAATACACATCATAGTGGTTAGCAACCTCTCCGTAAAGCTGGATACGAATACCTTCTAAACGCTTTGCCTTACCACTGGTTCCTGCCATCTGACCATCCTTAAACCAAGTTTCCGGCTTATCCTTATCTCCCTGCCAGCCTATGCTCTGAACATGTGTAGTATATCTAATGCCACCCTCGTAGCCTGTATTTCCAAGGGAAATGTTGATTCCCTCTAAGCGCTTTGACTTACCGCTGGTTCCACTTATTGAACCATCATAAACATATCCTTGCCAACCATAGGACTGCACATGAGTCTTGTAGTTTACAAGTCCCTTAGTGGCATCCTGTGAGTTTGAGTTTAAACCATAATCAACATATGAATATCCTATTACTCCACCTGGATTTTGTCCCTTAGGAAGTACTAATACCTGGATACTTTCAAGACGCTTTGCCTGACCTGCAGTACCTGCTTCCTGTCCATTCTTTGCCCAGCCAAGCCAGCCATAGGTCTGTGCGTGAACTCTATACCATACATCAAACTTGTCTGCATCTGCTCCTGTAAGTCTAATCTGAATAGCCTCTAATCTTTTAGCTTCTCCACTGGTTCCACTCATCTGACCATTCTTCTTCCAATTAGTCTCCCAGCCATATTTCTGAATATGGGTTCTGTACTCCACACCCAAATCATAGCTACCAATATTTTGAAGCCTAATTTCGATACCCTCTAGACGCTTTCCCTCTCCGGTAGTTCCACTTATGGCTCCATCATACTTAAAGCCCTGCCAACCATAGGTCTGCACGTGAGTTCTGTAATCAATATTTATATCATTCTTATGAGTACTGTAATCGTAGGTTTCTCCTGCCATAGGATGCTCTTTGTGGAAATTATCATTATCATACTCTGGGCTTCTGTAATGATCAAAATAGGTGAATATTTCCTCTTCAAGGAGGAAGAATAGCCACTCCGGCTCCTCATAGCCTACATCCCAGGTAGCATCCAAGCTGTACCAATATCTTCCCAGCTGAACTATATTCCAGCCGTGAACATCATTTGCAATCACTCGCACACTCAGTCCCATTTCGCCAAGAAGTCTATACATAGAGGTGGCAAAGCCCTGACAAACTGTTCTGTGATTAATGATGGCACTGTATGTAGAGTGATTATTGCTTCCCTCTACATACTGATAATTACTAGTCATCCAAGCATAGACCATTCTTACCTTCTGATAATCATGCATATTCTGCCAGCCTGCAAACTCATTATTAAGAAGTCTACTTACCTCTGCATCAATTTGCTTTTCCTGATATGCAGAAGACAAATATTTTATAGATAGCTTATAAGTGATACTTCCGTCCCCATTTGTCTTATATTGAACATCTGTACCACCCCAGTTCCACATAAGGTAGTCTCCCTCATTGTACACGCCTGTATGCTTAAAGGCCTCATCTCTTATGGAATAATATGCACTTTTCACATCAAAGCCCTCTGGGTTTTTATATGTGAAATAAACCACGCTTTTTCTAGCCACCATTTCCTTTCGGAGGAAAGCTCCCGCAGTTTTAATATTGGCAAAGCTAATATAATCAGAGGCCTCTACGCTTTCACCACTATCACTTATCACATTATCTGAATACTGACTAACAAGCTCATCTGAAGCGGCTTCTGCCTCCTCGTAGCTATCATAGTAGTTCTCGTTATAATCATATAAGTTTCCCTCTGTATTCTCCTGAGCCATGGCAATATTCCCTGGCCACATCAAAGAGAATACCATTGCAAATATTACTCCCAAGGTTAATAATGCATTGTATTTTTTATTCATATCAATCAATTCTCCTATCCTTCTATATTTGGTTTACTTGTTTCTCCAGGAGGATTTCCTCCTTTTGGCACTAACCTAATTTCTATACCCTCAAGTCTCTTTGCCAGACCGCTAGTTCCAGCCATCTGTCCGTTACAAGCCCAGTCAAGCCAGCCATAGGACTGAACATGAACTCTGTAATAGATGTCATATTCCTCTGCAACCTTACCCTCAAGTTTGATGCAGATTCCTTCAAGCCTCTTGGCCTGTCCGCTGGTTCCGCTCATCTCACCGTTCTTCTTCCAGTTAGTTTCCCAACCGTAGGTTTGAACGTGAGTCTTGTACAGCACATCACCCTCAATGTTACTGTTAAGCCTTATCTTTATACCCTCTAAACGCTTCGACTTTCCACTGGTTCCGCTCATAGCACCGTCCGCCACGAAGCTTTGCCAGCCAAAGGTCTGAACGTGAGTTGCGTAGTTTATATTTCCACCGTATGGAGTTACAAATGGTCTTGCCGTTGGAACTCCCGGATTTGCACCCTTAGGTACCACTACAATATTGATACCCTCTAAGCGCTTTGCGTAGCCTTCCGTTCCTGCCATAGCACCATTCTTAGCCCAGTCAAGCCATCCATAAGACTGTGCGTGAACTCTGTAGTACACATCGTACTTGTCCTTGTCAGCTCCCGTAAGCTCTATACATATAGCTTCAAGTCTCTTGGACTGTCCACTGGTTCCTGACATAGAACCATTCTCTACCCAATCCTGCCAGCCATAGGTTTGCACGTGAGTGCGGTAGCGAATGCCTAGGTTTTGATTTCCATCAAGCTTTATTTCAATCCCTTCAAGTCTCTTAGCTTTTCCTGAAGTACCGCTCATCTTACCATTTGTGACAAAGTCCTGCCAGCCAAAGGTCTGTACATGAGTTCTATAGGAAATGGTTATGCCTGGGGCAAGATTTTGTACCTCAGGATTATTGTAGGTTGGGTCCTCCACCTCCATCTTAGAACGGTACCAGTCCCTGATAAAATTACCTGCCTTTGTAAGGTCATCTGTGGTCCAGCCACTGGTCTTTCCACAGTTCTGCTTTATAAGGGAGGAGCTTCTATAATCATTACTTAAACTCCATACACAATAGCTTACATTATACTTGTCGCAGCGTTCCATCCATTCCTTTGCCTTGGCTAGGTCTACATTTCCATCACCACTTGCTTCAGAAAGACCGAACTCTGTAACAAATACAGGAAGCTTGTAGGTGTTAACTGCCGTTCCTATCTTCTCAGTTATCCATTGATTGTGACTTGGATCTGATGCATAAAAATGAAATGCATACATAATATTAGAATATCCAGTTATAGGGTCCTGACCCGGCTCATAAAGGTGCCCCTGACTACCAAGCTGTGACCAGGTAGGTGTACCAACTATAATTATGGCATCCTTATCGTACTGTCTAATAATAGGAATTATCTCCAAGGCGTAGCTTTTTATATCACTCCAGCTACAGCCATTTGGTTCATTACAAATCTCGTATATTACATTGTCCTGATTCTTGTATGTAGAAGCCATCTCCTTGAAGAATGCCTTAGCCTGACTTTTATAGGTCTGTGGATTTCCATCACTTAGGATATGCCAATCTATAATGGCATACATACCAAGGTTTGTGGCATACTCCACGCCTTTTTTAACCTGGTCCTTCATATGGTCTGTGTTACCCTGACAATAACCACCACCCTCGGTGTACATAGCAAGTCTTATACAGTTAGCTCCCCAGTCATCACGAAGGGTCTGGTAAGCTGACTGATTATTGTACTGAGAAAACCACTGAAGTCCGTGGGTACTGACGCCCCTTATCTGAAAAGTCTGTCCATAGGCATCCACCAGCTGAGTACCACTTACAGAAAGCTTTCCGTGACTGGAAAATGGCGTCACACCTGCAGCCTTTGATTTTACTGTTCCGCCTCCAAGCCCTGAAAATGTCATAGACACCACCATTACAACCGATAGTAGCATGACTAATATTCTTTTATATTCTTTTATCATAACAAGCTCCTTGTCTCATTGTATTTCCTCACAAAAAAGGGTATAGTTACGCACTATAATATTTCATTATAACAAGTATTTTAGGATTTATCCACCTAAAAATTATGCTGAAAATATATTTTAACCAAATCTAATACAATAAACTTTATTATTTTGTCATAATATGTTAGAATTATCGTGGTTGTAGATATACCTTGTGGAGGAGGATTTAATCATGGGAAGAAAAGCTTCTAAAGCAACTGACAATATATACTATATGGCTAGAAATGCCGCTGCTGATAAGGACGAATTATTTTCCAGCAGAGAAAAGGCTGCTGCCAAGCTGGGCATCGAGAGAAGCCGTTTGGCTAGAATCGAGTTAGAGCAAATTGAGCCTTACGCCGAGGAGGTTGATGTTATGGCCTGTGCCTACGACGCACCTCACCTTTGCACTGACTACTGCAACAACATCTGCCCTATAGGAATTAGAAAGCTGGAGGAACAGGCTAAAGCTAGAGAGCCTGAAAGCATCGAAAGATTAGTATTAAAGTTCCTAAGTTCAACTCAAAGCATGGAGAACATTTCCAAGATTTTGGTAGACATTACCCAGGACGGTAAGGTTGACAATGAGGAGATTAAGGATTTGCAGGATGTATTCGAGGCTATGGATACAGTAAGTGCAAATATGGATGCCATTAAGATGTGGATTCTTACTGATCCTAAGCTGAAGCCATTTTTTAACTTTGATGGGGATACACTGAGATTAGATAACTAATATCATACTAAAAAAGAGCTGTGATTAATCACAGCTCTTTTGCTATATCATATACCTCTCTCTTTGGCAATCCTCTATCCTTTGCCACCATTTTTACAGCGTCCTTCTTATCTATACCCTGATTCATATAATGATTAAGGTGTTCTTCTATAGTCATAGAGTCCCACTGTCCTCTGGCTTCCTCAAGGATAGCTTCCCTTGATAAGCCCTCCACTACAATTATACACTCACCCTTTGGCTCTGTGACTTCGTAGTGGGCTATGGCCTCCTCTATAGTTGTAAGGAAGAAGGTCTCGTGCTTCTTGGTAAGCTCACGGCAGATGGTTGCACGTCTGTTACCTAAAGCTTCAAGTAGCTCCTTTAAGGTCTTAACTAATCTGTGAGGTGCCTCATAGATTATCATAGTTCTAGTCTCATTTTTAAGCTCTTCTAAGATGAATTTCTTCTCCTTTTTATCTGCTGGCAGGAATGCTTCAAATGCGAATCTTCTGGTAGGTAGCCCTGAGGCTATAACTGCATTTACCGCAGCACAAGCTCCCGGTATTGGTACTACTGTAACCCCTGCCTCGTAGCACTGCTTAACTAATTCCTCTCCTGGGTCTGATATGCCAGGAGTTCCAGCATCAGTTATTACGGCAATATTTTTGCCCTCAATAAGCTTTGCAACAAGCTCTGTAGCCTTCTCGTATTTGTTATGCTCGTGATAGCTGGTCATAGGTGTTTTAATGTCAAAATGATTAAGCAGCTTGATACTATTTCTAGTATCCTCTGCAGCAATAATATCTACCTCTGACAGTATCCTTACTGCTCTATAAGTCATATCCTCTAAATTACCTATTGGTGTTGCCACCAGGTACAAGCATCCACTCATTAATTATCTCCCTTATATCTCTCTAACAAATCCTCTGTATAGCTTCCGTCTTCATTGTATACCACCAGGGTTGGCTCTATCTTTATCATAGGTCTGCCACCCTTAAAGCTTTCTATAAGCACCATATTTGGCTCCTTAGTTGCGTAAGGCTGAACCATACACATGCGCTTAGGCTCAAGTCTGTACTTTGAAAGCAGCCTGATTATCTCTGCTAGCCTAAATGGCTTATGGACCATAGCAAAGCTGCCACCCTCTCTTAGAAGGTAGCTGGCTGCCTGAATTACATCCTCAAGGCTAACTAATATTTCGTGTCTCGCAATGTTTTTAGGCTCAAGCTCATTCTCAAGTCCATGACTTTGGGTTATGTAGGGTGGATTGCTGGTTACAACGTCAAAAGAGGCGGCCTTAAATAAATTAGTCACCTCTTTTATATCACCCTGAACTATGTCAATCTTCTCCGAAAGATTGTTGTATGCAACACTTCTTGATGCCATATCCGCACTGTATTCCTGAATTTCAAGACCAGTGTAGTGAGTACATTTGCCCCTACCCTCCATAAGAAGAGGTATAACTCCTGTACCCGTTCCAAGGTCTATGGCCCTACCCTTCTTATATCCAGTGGCAAAATCCGCCAGAAGCACTGCATCCATACCAAAGCAAAAGGTTTCAGGATTCTGAATGATGTGGTAGCCCCGACATTGAAGATCATCTAATCTCTCTCCCGGTTTAACTATCTCACTATGCATCATCTAGCTTTGACTTTCCTTCCTGTCTCTCAAGTGCCTCAAGCTTCTTAAGCTCTGCATCACTTATCTTATCTCTATCATCATTTCTTCTCTTCTTAGGCTTAAAGCGAAGGTCCTCAATCTTGAATTCCTCCTGCTCCTTAGAATCATCTTCAAGTGTAAATACAAGCATAACCTTCTGACGAAGAACATTTACAGACTTAACCTCTCCACGTCTTCCGTCAGCTGTCTTAACCATGTCTCCTACATTTGGAAGTCTGTCATTTAAGTACTCGTAGGTATCCTGCTCATGCTTTAGGCAACACATAAGTCTTCCACAAACTCCGGAAATCTTAGTAGGATTAAGTGAAAGATTCTGCTCCTTAGCCATCTTGATAGAAACTGGTACGAACTCTGAGAGATGCTTGTTACAGCATAGCTCTCTACCACAAATTCCAATTCCGCCCACTATCTTAGTCTCGTCTCTTACACCAATCTGACGAAGCTCGATTCTGGTCTTAAATACTGCTGCCAAATCCTTAACCAGCTCTCTAAAGTCGATTCTTCCGTCAGCTGTGAAGTAGAACAGCACCTTACTATTGTCAAATGTATACTCAGCATCTATAAGCTTCATCTCAAGACCGTGCTTTGCAATCTTCTCAAGACAAATATTGTATGCCTTCTTGTTCTTTTCCTGATTATCCTGGTACTTCTTGTGGTCCTTATCCTCAGCAATTCTAATAATTGGCTTAATTGCAGAATTCATCTTCTTCTCGTCGATTTCTCTTCTTCCTAAAACAACCTTGCCATACTCAACCCCTCTGGCAGTTTCAACAATTACAAACTCACCCACCTGCACATTGAATCTAAGTGGGTCAAAAAAATATATCTTACCGTTATCTCTAAAACGGACTCCTATAACTTCCTTCATCTATATATCTCCTAGTTTTCCTTTAATGTCAGGAGCAGCAGCTCCATAGTTACGTCAAAATTAGCATTTACATCTAATCTTCTTTTAGCAGTTGCAATGGCATTGATTTTATTCTCAATAGCCTCGTAGGACATAAGCCCTGCCTGCTTCTTCATAGTTGTAAATTCGGACTTGAACATCAGCTTGTCAGGCTGACCTGTAACCTTAAGCATCAGGGCATCTCGATACCACATCATCATAAGGTCAAGGTAGTTATCCATAGAAAGCTTAAATTTCTCAATGCTATTCATAGCCCAGGCCAAGTCCTCAACATCCATAGTATGAATCTGCTTCATAACACTTACCACAGAATCAATTACTTGAACGTACTCCTCATTATTTGCAAGTCTGATAGCTTTACCTAGGTTACCCTGGGCAAAGTCCAGACAAAAGTAAGCTCTATCCTCGGATAGTCCCATATCCTTCACCAAATACTGAAGCATATCACGCTCTCGTATTGGCTTTGTATTAAGCACCATACAACGAGACAATACCGTAGGTAGAAGCTTGTCTATATTAGCTGAAAGCAAAAGTATAACCGCATACTCTGGTGGCTCCTCTATGCTCTTTAGGAGGGCATTCTGAGCCTCCATATTCATAAGATGCACATCTGGAACAATATAAACCTTATATTTGCTTCTGTAAGGCTTTGTGGTAATTGTACCCACTATCTGCTCCCTAACCTCTTTAACAGAGAAAAGATTAGGATTCTCATGGTGACAAATTATTATATCAGGATGACTTCCCGCATCTGCCTGTATACATGACTTACAGGTTCCACAAGGGTCAGTTCCTTCCGCTTCACAGTTAAGGGTCTTTGCAAATGCTCCTGCCAGCATCTTCTTACCACTGTCCACCTCACCATTTATGATGTAGGCATGACTTACCTTACCTAGCTCTATGCTTCTTTTAAAATGCTTAATTATGTCCTCATGCCCAACTATTGATCTAAAATCCATAAGTCACACCCCCTAGGTTGAAATATCAAGCAATAATCCTCTTATGTCATCAATCTTTCCAAGGATGGCAAGATTGTCCTTCTCTTCCTTAATAAGCTCACTGGCAAGCTCGTCAAGGTTTTTATCCACCTGTCTTACTATACCATAAACTCTATGTCTACCCCTTCTGTCAAGGAAGTTCTCTCTGGAGAATTCATGAGAACGGGATACAACCTCATTCATAAATTCCTTAATGGAAGCACGGTATTTCTTCATATCCTTAATGTCCATATGCTTGGCAATTCTGGCACCCTGCTCCTCAATTTCCTTCATAAGTGAGGATAGCTTCTCCTGAAGCTGATCTTCCTTTATATTACTAATGAGAGTAAATTTGAAATCTTCTCCATTAGTCTGGGTATTCTTAGGAGCTTCCATCTGAGTAAGCTGCTGAAGCTGATTAATTTTAATATCCATATTTACTCTCCTTTCTTTGTTACTATGTTAGCAATTTATTGCTTTACTAGTGGCTCCACATAATCCACTATTTTAGCGTGTATATCTTCAATGCTCATAGTAGCATCTATAGTCTTAATTCTGTCTGGGTCAAGGCTTGCAAGCTTTCTATAGCCCTCCGCCACTCTCTCATGGAAATCTATAGCCTCAAGCTCCATTCTATCAAGCTCTGCCTGATTCTTCTTACGACTTATACCAACTGTCGCAGGTAAATCCAAATGAATAGTAAGCTGTGGCATAATTCCCTGAATAGCGTAGGCATTAATCTTGTACGCGGTATCTACACCAAGACCTCTTGCCATACCCTGATACACAGCAGAGGAATCCACAAATCTATCACTGATGACTGCCTTGCCCGCCTCTAAAGCTGGTTTAATAACCTCTGTTACAAGCTGAGCTCTAGCTGATGCATATAGAAGTGCCTCTGTCATATATCCCATCTCAGCATAGTCCTTATTCAGGATTATTCTTCTAATATCCTCGCTGATTACTGTTCCTCCCGGCTCTCTGGTTATGATAATCTCATAGCCCTTGTCCTCTAGGTAAGCCTTAAGCAACTCTATCTGTGTACTTTTACCGGAACCATCCGGTCCCTCCATAGAAATAAATATTCCCTGCATAATGTTCTCCGTATGTGTCTGTGGCTATATCTATCTGCCACCTATTATTCTTTTGGTCTCTGTAATTTATATCGTCAAATCACAGGGTTCTGGTTACCGTTTCCATATGATTTGCATAGATATTATTAATTATAACATTTAATGTTTCATTTTGCTAGAAGAATATATCAAAAGCCCACCTGTCACCAGATGGGCTTTTAAAATTATATAATATTATTTCCACTTATTACCAAGTTGCATTCGCACTACTGAACGCTTAAGAGCAAGCTCTGCACGATTTAAATCCTGTGAGCTGTCCTTAATACGACGCTCTGCTCTAATACGAGCTTCCTCGGCTCTTTTAATGTCGATTTCATCTGGCCACTCTACACTCTCTGCTAGGATGGTGATGGATTCTCCAAGTACCTCTGCAAAGCCAGAGAGGAGTGCTGCCTCTTTGGTATCTCCATTATCCTCAACTAATTTAAGTACACCAGGAGCGATTACCACTGTCATAGGGATATGCTTAGGGTAGATACCCACGATTCCCTCTGTAGTGTTAAACTCTATAAAAGATACCTGTCCCTCATAGAATACTCTGTCTGGTGCCATTACCTTAATATCCATTAACCTGTCTGCCATAATCCAAATACCTCACTTTCTTTTTTAGAGGTTATTTGCACTTAGCAACAACGTCTTCGATGCTACCTGCATTAAGGAAGTAGCTCTCTGGAACATCATCATGCTTACCTTCGAGAATCTCCTTAAAGCTCTGTATAGTGTCAGAAAGTGGAACGTACTTTCCTGGAAGACCTGTAAACTGCTCTGCTACGTGGAAAGGCTGTGAAAGGAACTTCTGGACCTTTCTCGCTCTGGCAACAACAATCTTGTCCTCCTCTGAAAGCTCATCCATACCAAGGATTGCGATGATATCCTGTAACTCCTTGTACTTCTGAAGAATCTCCTGAACACCTCTTGCTACCTTGTAGTGCTCATCACCTACGATACGTGGGTCAAGGATTCTTGACGTAGACTCAAGTGGGTCTACCGCTGGGTAGATACCAAGCTCAACTATAGAACGTGAAAGAACTGTAGTTGCGTCAAGGTGTGCAAATGTAGTCGCAGGCGCTGGGTCAGTTAAGTCGTCCGCTGGAACGTAAACTGCCTGAACAGATGTGATAGATCCGTTCTTAGTAGAAGTGATTCTCTCCTGAAGAGCACCCATCTCAGTCTGAAGTGTTGGCTGGTAACCAACCGCTGAAGGTACACGTCCAAGAAGAGCTGAAACCTCTGAACCTGCCTGTGTAAATCTAAATATGTTATCGATGAAGAGAAGTACATCCTTACCACCCTGATCTCTGAAGTACTCAGCCATAGTAAGTCCTGTAAGACCAACTCTCATACGAGCTCCAGGTGGCTCATTCATCTGACCGAATACCATGGTAGTCTTGTTAATAACTCCTGACTCAATCATCTCATGGTAAAGATCATTACCCTCTCTTGTTCTCTCGCCAACACCTGTGAATACTGAATATCCACCGTGCTCTGTAGCGATATTTGTAATAAGCTCCTGAATAAGAACTGTCTTACCAACTCCTGCACCACCAAACAGACCAATCTTACCACCCTTCTGATAAGGACAGAGAAGGTCTACTACCTTAATACCTGTCTCAAGAATTTCAGTCTCTGTAGCCTGCTCCTTAAACTCAGGTGCCTTTCTATGGATAGGAAGATAGTCCTTTACCTCTGGTGAAGGCTTATTATCTATAGGCTGTCCTAATACATTGAACATACGTCCAAGTGTCTCTTCTCCAACAGGTACTGTAATTGGACCACCTGTAGCAACTGCATCCATGCCTCTTACGAGACCATCTGTAGGACCCATTGCTATACATCTAACTGTATCATCACCAAGATGCTGTGATACCTCTGCATAAAGGGTACCGGCATTCTTAGTCTCGATTGTTACCGCATCATAAATCTCAGGGAGCTTTCCCTCTGGGAACTTGATATCGATAACGGCACTAATAATCTGGGTGACTTTTCCTACGATTTTATCTGCCATTTCTTTACTCCTTATATTAATCAATTTGCATCAACCAATAGCTAGTTGCATTTCAGCTTGTGCATCCTTTGGTTTGCACCTGCCATACATTAGCTAATTGCGTCAGCTCCCGCAATAATCTCAGTAAGCTCCTGAGTAATTGCGCTCTGTCTTGCTCTATTGTACTTAAGTGACAGGCTTGCTATCATGTCTTCTGCATTGCTTGTAGCAGAATCCATAGCCTGCATTCTTGCACCATTTTCACTGGCTACTGACTCTAGGAATGCTCCAAAGATAATATTAGACATATACTTTGGAATTACACGGTCAAGAACATCCTCTGGAGTTGGCTCAAAGTTCATAAGCAACTTATCGTCAATTTCTCTATCCTCAAAGTCATCTTCACTAAGAGGGAGAAGCTTTCTTAAAACCGGCTCCTGAGTTACAGTATTCTTAAAGTTAGTGTAGGCGATGTAAATCTCACCTATCTCACCCTGAGTATACTGTGTAAGAAGCTCCTTAGTCATCTGAGTAGCATCTGAAAACAGTGGTTCATTAATAACCTCTGAGAAATCCTTATGAATAGTAAATCCCTTTCTTGTAAGGCCCTCAATACCCTTCTTCCCCACTGCATAAACGTAGGTGTCATTCTTGTCAAAGTCTCCGCCCGTAATAAGCTTAACTATATTACTGTTGTAGCCTCCTGCAAGTCCTCTGTTAGAGGTGATGACAATAACTGCTTTCTTAGTACAGCCATTATCCATCAGGTATCTGTGGTCCACATTCTTAGTCATCGCAAGGATAGAACAGATGGTATCATAGAGCATATTAAAATATGGTTTATTGCTCTCTGCTTTTCCTCTGGCCTTCTGAAGCTTTACTGTAGCAACAAGCTTCATCGCCTTGGTTATCTGCTGAGTGCTTTGGACGCTTTCCTTACGTCTCTTTATGTCTCTCATTGATGCCAAGACTTTTCACCTCACAAACTAAAATGTTTCTTTAAATTCATTAATTGCCTCTACAAGCTTTGCCTCAAGCTCTTCGTTAATCTTCTTATCAGTCTTAATAGTCTCGAAAATTTCAGGATACTTAGTTGAAATAAACTCAAAAAGTCCACTTTCAAACTCAAGGATTCTATCAACAGGTATATCGATAAGATATCTCTTAGTAGCTGCAAATATAATTACTACCTGCTTTTCAACTGGCATAGGCTTATACTGTGGCTGCTTAAGCATCTCCTTAATTCTCTCACCCTGTGCAAGTCTGTCCTTTGTATCCGCATCAAGCTCTGAACCGAACTGTGAGAAGGCCGCAAGCTCTCTGTACTGTGCAAGCTCAACTCTTATAGGTGAAGCAAGCTTCTTCATAGCGTTAATCTGTGCAGCACCACCAACTCGTGATACTGAAAGACCTGCATTTACCGCTGGTCTGAAACCTGCATTAAACATCTCTGTCTCAAGATAAATCTGTCCATCTGTAATAGATATAACATTAGTAGGAATGTATGCTGAAACGTCTCCTGCCTGTGTCTCAATGATTGGGAGTGCAGTAAGTGAACCGCCACCAAACTCATCTGAAAGCTTTGCAGCTCTCTCAAGAAGTCTTGAGTGAAGGTAGAATACGTCTCCAGGGTATGCTTCACGTCCTGGTGGTCTACGGAGAAGAAGTGAAAGTGTACGGTATGCTGTAGCGTGCTTACTTAAGTCATCATATACAACAAGTACGTCCTTGCCTTCCTCCATCCATTCCTCACCGATAGCACAGCCTGAATATGGAGCAATGTACTGAAGTGGTGCAAGCTCACTGGCTGTAGATACAACGATGGTTGTATACTCCATAGCACCGTACTCAGTAAGAGTCTTTACGATATTAGCAACTGTTGAAGCCTTCTGTCCGATAGCTACATAAATACAGTTAACGCCCTGACCCTTCTGGTTAATAATTGTATCAATAGCGATAGCAGTCTTACCAGTCTGTCTATCACCGATAATAAGCTCTCTTTGTCCTCTTCCGATAGGAACCATGGCATCGATAGCCTTAATACCTGTCTGAAGTGGAGTATCTACAGACTTACGAGCAATAACACCTGATGCTACTCTCTCAATCTGTCTTGTCTTAGTTGTCTCGATTGGTCCCTTGCCATCGATTGGCTGACCTAATGCATTTACTACACGTCCAAGCATTGCGTCACCAACAGGCACCTCAACAACTCGACCTGTAGTCTTAACTATGTCTCCCTCGTTAATATTACTTGTATCTCCGAGAAGAACGGCTCCTACGTTATCCTCCTCAAGGTTAAGCACCATACCGTATACCTCACCTGGGAATAAAAGAAGCTCGCCCTGCATAGCATTTTCAAGACCATGAACACGTGCTATACCATCAGCAACCTGGATAACCGTACCCACGTCTGATGTTTCAAGCTGAAGTTTGTAATTCTTAATCTGCTCCTTGATTACTGAGCTGATCTCTTCAGGTTTTAAATTCATGGACAAAAAACACCTTCTTTCTATGTCAATTTATGCGTTAGCCAGGGTTCTGGACATATTCTCTAGCTTTGTCTTAATTGAGCTATCCACAACTCTGTCTTCAATTCTAATCACAAGTCCTCCAATAAGAGATTTATCTACTGAGTAGCCTATCTCCATAGTATCGTAGACTGTAGTTTCTATAAGTCTTTGCTCTATAGCCTTCTTCTGAGCATCAGTTAGCTCTACGGCACTTGCCACTGTGGCAACACCGATATTCTTCTCCTTCTTTACCTGCTTGATGAAGTAATTAAGGATACGAATTATCTGTCCTATATGTCCCTTCTCTACCACCATAGCCATAAGACCTGTAAGCTCATCTGAAGCCTTGCCATCAAATGTACTGGTAACAATTTTTAGCTTCTCCTCCTTGCTTACCTGTGGATGACCAAGAAGCTTAATTAGGTCCTCATTCTCCTCTAAAATTTGAATGAGTAGGATTGCCTCCTCATAAAGACTATCAAGCTTTCCCTCCTCAAGCGCTAACTCAAAGAGTGCATTTCCATAGGTTATATCTACTTGTTTAGCCATGTATTATCACCCATTTCCTTCAAGGTCTCATCGATGAGTTCTGCCTGCTTAGCATCATCTAGGTTACCCTCTACAAGCTTTCCAGCCATAGCAGTTGCAACTCCGATAATCTCCTGCTTAACCTCATCCTTAACCTTGTTCTTCTCCAGCTCAGCCTCCTGATTAGCTCTATTAATAATACGAGCTGCCTCTTCCTTAGCTTCAGCTACAATATTTTCTTCATTCTTAACTGCCTTCTTACGAGCTGCTGTAAGAATTTCCTCAGCCTCGTCATCAGCCTGCTTAATTCTCTCATCATACTCTGCCTTAAGCTTTGCAGCATCTTCCTTATCCTTTGCTGCGCTGTCTAAATCATTCTTAATCTTAGCCTGTCTTTCGGCGATAACCTTCTTAACCGGCTCAATTAATACATATGTTAAGAATAAAAACAGTAAGAAAACAGCCAAACCCTGTATTAATATGTCAAATAAAAGCTGTGCATCAAGACCAAATATACGACCCTGGTCCGCCTCTGCCATAAGAGCTACATTTGCCATACTAAAACTAGCACCTGTATATGTCACCGTTAATCCTCCTTTCGGTCCTGTGTTATTACCACATAGACCTGCTTAATAAATTCACTAATTTTACTTAAAAGGCTTAACGAACATAAGAAGAAGTGCTACTACAAGACCGTAAAGACCTGTAGTCTCTGCAACTGCCTGACCAAGAATCATAGTTGACATGATATCACCCTTTGCTCCTGGGTTACGACCAACTGCTGACGCACCATAACCTGCTGCAATACCCTGACCTACACCAGGTCCGATACCTGCGATAACCGCAAGACCTGCACCTATTGCTGAACATCCATTAATAAATCCTTCATTATCAATACCCATTTTAATATCCTCCATATTATAAAATATTATCTACTGTACTTAACGCACAGCTTTTGTAACTAAAATAGCTTATCCTTCTACCTCTCTCTTCTGAGCCACAAAGGTCATAGTCAGCATACAGAATACATATGTCTGTATAGCTCCTGAGAACAAGTCGAAGTAAACGTGAAGTGCTGATGGAATACCTAACTGGAATAACCATGGAAGCATTCCGTAGTAAAGTGCCATCATAACTGTTCCTGCCATAACATTACCGAAGAGACGGAGTGACAGTGAAATCGGTGTTGCAAACTCACTGATTACGTTAATAGGGAAGAATAAGAATATAGGCTCAAACATTCCCTTAAGGTAACCCCATTTCTGGTATCTGATGGCTGCATACTGTATCATCACAAATGAAACAAGTGCGATGGTAAATGTTGTGCCAAAGTCCGCAGTTGGCGGTCTTAAGCCAAACAAGCCGGATATATTCGAGAATAACACGAATACAAACAGCGTACCAATGTAATTGGTATATTTCTTACCTGCCTTACCCATAGTTCCATCTACAAAGTTAACCAGTGTGCTTATGGCAAACTCAACTCCAGTAGCAAACTTGCTTGGGTTGTCCTTTGTCTTCAGTACACTTCTTCTAGCACATAAAGCAACTATGGCTATTGCAAGAAGAACTATAAATGTACAAACATGGGTGGTGGTAATATATACCGTTGTGCCAAAGAAGTTGATTGGATAAAGCTGATGAATGTAGAAATCTACCTCAGGCCTTACCATAGGCAACCCAATGGCTACACCATTAGTCATATGTTCACCCTCCTTTATGTTATTGTGTTTTTATTAAAGAGTTTATAAGAAAACTCTGTATCTATCTCAAGAGTGTAATACACTCCTTCAAACTAGTATATTCATTTCCAATAATTTCACTCGAAATTCACTGAAAATCAGGTAAAACCTTTTTGATAATCGGATTAATTAATGCTGCTACCTTAAGGGAAAACAATCCCAAAATAGCTCCTATAAATGCCGGAAGGCCAACCATATACGCCACAACCATAATAACTGCAGAAAGTATAAGTCTCATCATGCTTTTAGCTGTCATGTAGCTTCTGGCCTTGCCCTCATCCACACTTAGGGCTCTATCAATAGTGTCGTACATATTGTAAAGCTGAAATGCCGCGCCAAGTGCACCACCTAAAACTCCCACAAAATACATCCACATAGGTCTGGCAAATATAAGTCCTATCACAAGAAATATTATAGCAACTATAATAATTCCCACATATAACTCTAGCATAGTTCTCGTCTCCGGCTTTGAACTTAATCTTCTAAGAGTCTTTTTTATTCCCATTATCATCACCTATATATCCACGAATCAAGATAAATACTGACCTAAAGCCCGAGATAACTCCAAGCACTATAAACCACACAAGAAGCTTAGTCCCGAAAAATTTGTCGATTGCCATACCTATCGCAATACATAAAAAAACGGTAACCAGCATAGTAACTCCTATCTGCGTAATAAGAAACAACATCTTGATTACTTGATTGTGGTTTTGGTTCATATTTTATCTCTCCATTTTTTACCTACGCTAAAAGTTAATTATATATGATTTTCCCCATTTTTTCAATGAAATAGTTGACTTTAAATAAAATAAATCGAAATCTTATCCACTATTGATGAATTATCTCTTAAATATGTTCCGTCAAATATTTTTTGCATGAAAAAGTATCCAAAATAATACCAAATGTAAGAAAATGAAACTTTAATTTTATCATGCACTAAGTTTAACATTAATATAACAAAAGACTTTACACAAAATAAAAAATGCCCTTATAATATATACATATTATTTAAGGGGGTGCGAAGGGATGGAAGAAGATATGACTAGAGACGAAATGATAAAATACGAAATCGATTACTATGTAAATCTTATTAGAATAAAAAACGCAGAAAACGGAACAAACAAGGAATTAGATTACCAATTAAAGGTTCAAAAAAATAAATTAGCAGCTTTAGGTGTTAATACGGAAAGCTACGAATTTGATAATTAATAGTTTGTGTATAAAAAATACAGTTAAAATCACGTGTAAAGTCTTTTAAATTGGAGCACTTAATTATTATGACTAATCTGACTACGGAAAACTTAATAACCACAAAACTTGCTGAGGGTAGTAATCCAGACAGCATCAAGGAAGCTACATTAATTTTAAAAAACAAAGGCTTAGTTGCATTTCCAACAGAGACAGTGTACGGTCTGGGTGGAGATGCTTTAGACAATGAAGCCGCTGCCAGAATCTATACCGCCAAGGGCAGACCTAGCGACAATCCTTTGATAGTACATATCGCTGACACTAAAGCTGTGTATGAGCTAGCTTCAGAGGTTCCTAAAAAAGCAAAGATGCTTATGGAAGCATTTTGGCCAGGACCACTTACCATTATTCTTCCTAAGAAGAATATAGTGCCTGACGGAACTACAGGTGGCCTTGATACTGTAGCAATTCGAATGCCATCACATCCTGTTGCTTTAGAATTAATTCGTGAAAGTGGATTATATATCGCCGCTCCTAGCGCAAATACCTCTGGCAGACCATCACCTACTCTGGCGTCACATGTTATGGAGGATATGAATGGTCGCATTGAAATGATACTTGACGGTGGTGCTGTTGGAATCGGAATAGAATCTACTATCGTGGATATAACTGGAGATGTACCTGTGATTTTAAGACCGGGATTTATTACTAAGAGTATGCTGGAAGAAATCATTGGTGAGGTTACTATAGACCCTGCACTTATAGAGCCAGATCCCAACCTAAGACCTAAGGCTCCAGGGATGAAGTATACCCACTATGCTCCTAAGGGGGAGCTTAGTATAGTGGAGGGGGCCACAAGTAATGTGGTAGCCAAAATCAACGAATTAGTTTCAGAGAGGATAGATGCAGGTTTCAATGCAGCCGTAATCACTACCTTAGAAAATGCAGATAGGTTTGATTGCGAAAATATTCTAGTTGCCGGCGATAGAGCCCAAGGCGAAACCATTGCCGCAAAGCTGTATCAGGTTTTGAGACAGTGCGATGAACTAAACGTTGATTATATATTTAGCGAAGCCTTTAACGATGGAGAGTTAGGCGGAGCTATAATGAACAGATTGCTTAAAGCAGCAGGACACAGAGTAATCAAGGTGTAAAAATAATAAGAGGTTGCGCGAATATACTTTCTTGGCCGGACCTGCCTAGGGTTCTCGCCGCGCTGACACTACAACGGTCAGCTTAGCGAGACCCTGTCGCGGCCGGTTCAAGTTTACTGGCGCAACCTCTTATACTTTTATATTACCTTAATTAATCTTCTATCATGTTTATTCTTCTGATATGTCTCTCATCATTAGAGAATGGTGTATCAAGGAATGTATCCACAATCTTAAGTGCAAGTCCAGGGCCTGTAGTTCTGGCACCCAAGGCAAGAATATTTGCATTATTATGCTCCCTTGTAGCTTGAGCTGAGAAGCAATCAGCACAAAGAGCTGCTCTAATTCCCTTAACCTTATTAGCTGCAATAGAAATTCCAATTCCTGTTCCGCAGATAAGAATTCCAAGCTCACACTCACCATCTGCAACTGCGTGAGCAACCTTCTTAGCAAACTCTGGATAGTCTACAGACTCTGTGCTATAACAACCAAAGTTTTTAAATTCAAAGCCTCTTTTTTCAAGATGAGCCTTAACCTCCTGCATCAATTCAAAACCACCATGGTCACATCCTAAAGCTAACATAATTTGTCCTCCGTTTTGATAAATGTATTTTTAAGTGTTATTCTTTTTATTTACAACAAGGATAGGTTATCACGAAATTAAAGGTATTTCAATGTGTTTTGTTATGAAAATCCAAACCGAAAACTCCCCATAACGCAAAAGAGACCGAAAACTTAATTTCGGTCTCTTTTGCTTTAACAGGTTTCCCTGCATTTAAAGAAAAGAATTAAATTTATGAAATGAACTATGTTTAGTATAACCCATAATTTTTAACAAATTATGTACAAAGTTAAAACTTTGTGTAAGAAATTTTTATACTTTAGGGCTATTTTTAGTTAACAACTCGGAAAATGTTAATAAACTAATTGCTAAAATATGAGTGTTTGGGTAGAATGAGGATAGTATAAAACTATGGTAAATTATATTACGGAGAGGAAACAAATATGAAGATTATATATTGCCGCTGGGGTAGCATATGCGAAGACGGAATAATGAACGCATTTAAGCGTCTTAAGCATGACATAGTAGATTTCTACAGATTATTCGACAGTGTAGACTATGATAAAGAATACCTTAAGGCCTTAGCTGACTGCATACAAGCAAATCCAGGTGTGGCTTGTGTTTTTTCCGTTAATTTCCAGCCTATCATAGCCAGGTTATGTAAGGTCTTTAAGCTACCTTATATCTCATGGACTGTAGACTGCCCAAGCTTCCAGCTATATTCGGAGACAGTTGCATACCCCACCAACAAAATATTTGTATTAGATAGATTGCAGGCAGCGAAATTTGCTCCTATGAATCCAGATAATATCTTCCATATGCCTATGGCATGTGATGTGGGAACATGGGATAGTGTGAAGGTTACTGACGAGGATCATAAGAATTATGATTGTGATATATCTTTTGTGGGTTCACTGTATTCTGAGAAATGTAAATATAATTTTATCGAAAAAGATTTGCCAGAGTATATGCAGGGATATGTTAAGGGCTTGGTTGACGCTCAGCTTAACGTGTATGGATATAATTTTATAGAGGATACTCTCACGGATGAATTTGCTGCAGAGTTTAAGAAATATGCCGATTGGGTTCCACTGGGTTCTGATTATATAGAGGACGTGAAGGCTATCGTTGCCGATACATACATAGGTTACAAATGTACAGAACAAGAGCGCATAAGAACCTTTAAAGCAATCAGCGAACATTTTAACATGGATTTGTGGACTCTAAGCGATGCTTCTATGCTCCCAAGGATAAATAATCGAGGGGGGGCAGATTCTATAAGAATGATGCCTAAGATAATAAAATGTAGCAAAATCAATCTTAATCTGACCAATAAACCTATCAAAACAGGTCTTCCACTTAGAATTTTTGATCTAATGGGAGCAGGTGGTTTTGTTATCTCAAATTATCAAACAGAGATACCGGAGCACTTTATTCCTGGAGAGGATATTGTGTTATATGATAGTATTCCTGATTTATTAAGCAAGATAGAATACTATCTGAAACATGAAGAGGAAAGACTTCAGATAGCTAAGAATGGGTATGAGAAGGTAAAAGAGCTCCATAGCTATGATGTACGTCTCACCCAGATTTTGCAGACCGCTGGATTATTATAATAAAAGCAAAGAGATATGATTCAAAAAATCATATCTCTTTTTATTTTAATATATTCTGGCTACAATTTGACTCTCATAGACAGGGTCAATTATCTCCTCAACCTTGTCTCCGCCCGGAACCTCATTATTATATTTATGTCTTACTTCCACCTTTTTACCTGTACCAGCAAGCATCCATTCGTATTCCATATCAATATGTCCTATATCCAATGCCTGAAATCCAGCTTTAGAAAGATCATAGGCAAGCACAGTTGCAGTGGCCCCCATAGCTATAAGCACTAATCTGTCCCTATCCTGCTTTAGAGCCTCAGCAAGCAACTCATCATACTTATCAAAAGCATGCTCCGCGGGACCTAATATCCTAATAATATCAGAAGCATTGTCAAACAAATCATTACCTACACCCATACGGGTTTTTTCACCCTCGATTATAAGTAACTTTTTGTCCTGCCAGATTTTTCTTAGCTTATCAAATCTTTTCTTTGGAGCATCGGTATTATTATCTAAGTAACTGGCATAAGGTCTAGTAACGTATGTATCATAGTATATCTTTTGAAAATCCAACAAATCATAGTGCTGTTTTCTAACTTCCTCGGTCATATAAGCTCTGATATTATATTTGCAGTCAGTATTATATTTTGACAAATCTCCGTAAGTGTCAGCAATACACACCAACACATTTTCATCCTTTGCCTTTAATATTTCCTTTAATCTTTCTCCCAAACGGCTGTCTGCTCTCTGGAATTTTTGCCTGTTCACTCCAGCTATAACAGCAAATTCTCCATCACCTAGTCTGCACATAGATTTTCTCTGATCTAGAATTAGATCTATGGCTTTGTCGCCAGATTCTACTATTGGATACTTCGGTCTTTCATCCTGGCAAAGTAATTCATATTTTAAATTATCAATAGAGTTATTCATAGCATACTGATTAACAGATATTTGTCCTATAGCTTTATCCATCATCAAAAGCTTGCTCTCTAGCTGCTCAATGTGCTGGTTTTGATTCTTAATAGTACCCACCAGCTTTGATACCATATCCATAAGCTTTTCTTGAGAAAAATCAGCTACTTGTTGAACCTTTTGACCAGCTCCATCAACGTTCTTGACCAGATTCTCCACCTTTTTCTCTCCAAATATAGGGATATCTACTCCTGATATCACATCCAATTGATAGCTTCTAGCAACATCCACGTAATGTACATTTTCCTTGCTACGATTGGTAATATAACCATCCACCTGAGAGAATAACCCTCTAACATCCTCCAGGTTACCTACATATAAATTCACATAGCAGTTCACATTTTCATATAATGCAAAAACTTCATTTAAAGCATCCAGCTTGTCCTGCAAATATTCATCCTCTGTCACGTACAGCAACAGCTCCGTATTGGTATCTGCAAAGGACTTGGCAAATGCATCTACAACCCTTGGGTATGTAGGATAATCCTGTTCAAAATCCGGAACATAAAGTAGTCTTTTTTCTTCCCCAGAATTAAATTTTTCTATAGATACTATATCTACAAACTTTATGTGTTCATAATCCTCTCTCGCTTGTGCAATATACTTAGAGATAAATTCATCTATATCCCCATATAATTCCTTACCAGCATCAAGAACCTTGCCTTCATCCCAATTCCACCATTTTATTAGTAGCAAGTTTTCAATCTGTTCCTTAGAAAACCTATAGCCAATAACTCTTGCTGGATTTCCTGCAGCTATTGCATAATCTGGCACATCCTTTGTAACCACCGCCTCTGCAGCTACCACTGCACCATTTCCCACAGTCACACCGCTCATAATGGTTGCTTTCTCTCCTATCCAGCAATCATTCATAATGATAATCTGACCTTTTCTTTTAGTTCTGTCTGGGCGATTATAATTAACTCCTGAAATTCTCCCCTGGCAAGGTCTTCTATAATCATGGTTCATATCAACCACAAAGGTTACATCAGGAGCTATGGAAGTATATCCGCCCACCTGAAGATTATATACTAGGTCAGTATCTAAAACCGTTTCAACTATAGCCTGCTCTATGTAACTATCCCTGCCAATGGTAAGTACCGGAAACTGCTTTTGCTCATTAAGAACGTCGCTAACATAGGAATATTCAGTTTTTATCGCATATTCAGGAACACCTAATTTGATTCGCATAGGCTTTACCCCTTTCTAGTAAAATATGTCTATCATATCTCTTAATTAAAGGAGACTCTTTATTATATTGCAAATTCTATCAATATGCTCTAATTCCAAATCTGGATACAATGGCAATACTAGGATACAATCTGCAACCTCTCTTGATACATCCAGCTTATTGTTCTTATATTTTCCCTTGAAGCAATCTGCATCCGCTGTAATAGGATAGAAATATTTTCTGGCAACAATACCGTTCTCCATCAATACATCTCGTATTCTATCCCTAGTTATTTTATCTCTAAATCTTACAGAAAAATATCCATAATTATACTTAACCTTAGAATGATCATACCTTTGAATCACTACCCCTTCCAAATCTGAAAGCTTATGAATATAGTAGTTTACTCGGTCTTTTCTTAATTCAATGTTCTTTTGAACATATTTCAAATTACAAATACCCATTATTGCTGAAAATTCATTGAGCTTGGCATTTGCTCCTACCTCCACAATAAGCTCCTCACCTCTAATACCAAAATTCTTAAGGTTATAAATTCTATCATAAAGTTCTCTAGAATTAGATGCTACCGCACCACCTTCAATAGTATTAAACACCTTCGTAGCATGAAAGCTAAATACAGAAGCATCACCAAAATTACTTACGTCCACCCCATTATACGACTCACCAAAGGCATGACAAGCATCATATATAACCTTTAGATTATATTTTTCTGCAATCCTCTGAATTTTATCTATGTTACAAATATTTCCGTAGACATGAACTGGAACAATAGCAACTGTCTTTTCTGTAATTAAGGATTCAATCAAATCCTCATCAATGGTATAGTCCCCAAGCTTAATATCGCAAAAAACTGGCACTAAACCATTTCGTACAATTGCATGGGTAGTAGAAATAAAAGTAAATGGTGTTGTGATTACCTCACCACCCTCTGGGAAATTCATAGCCTGTAAGGACATTTCTAATGCCATATGACCATTTACCACTAAGGAAACATTTGAAACTTTCAAATATTCTTTTAATTCTTCCTCTAACTTTTGGTGATACTCTCCCATATTTGTGATCCAACACGAATCCCATAATGGTTTTATCATATTTATATATTCCTCGTATTTTGGCATAGATGATTTTGTCACCTGTATTTTATCCATCCGTTCATTTCCACCTTATATCACAAAGTCTTTCATCATTAATGTCCAAGCCTAAATTTCATTTCCGCCAGCTTCCAATCTGTCTCATTGTCTATATCCTGAACCTCTAGCTCATCTACTATTACAGGTACTATATCTTCAAATATTATCCCTTTTCTCTTTATAAACTCCTGAACCTGAAATACATAAAACTGTCCGGCGTCATGATACATTTTATCTAAATCCTGAGAGCGTTTACTAAAGTTTTCCTTCCACTTCATATTCATAATATCGCCCTCTATTATATATCCTCTCTGTGGGGGATAGGAAAATGCAACCACTGGCATAGCCATAATAGCTTTTTGAGCCTTTAAATCATTCAATGCTTTAGACAGCTTTTCTCCTGTAACAAATGGTGCTGTTGGATAAATACATGACATATAATCAAAGCTTTCTCCTCGCTTTTCATATTCAGAAAGCACTTCCATCAACACATCCGCAGTTGTAGCATAATCATCGGAGGTTTTTTCACTTCTCATAAAAGGTACATTGGCCCCATACTTCCTAGCTATATCAGCAATTTCCTCACTGTCTGTGGAAACCATAACCTCGTCAAAGACTCCTGATTCTAAGGCCGCTTCGATAGAATATGCTATTATTGGCTTACCACAAAATTCTTTTATATTTTTCTTAGGGATTCTCTTGCTACCACCCCTAGCTGTTATTATCGCTATAGACTTACTCATACCTTCACCTTCATCCTATATAAATTTTCTTGTATCTCATAGCTATCCAACAAGCTCTATAACCTTATCTATCACATATTTTTGCTGTTCCTCAGTCAGCGACGGATGTATTGGCAGGCTGATGGCTCCTTTATAGAATTTCTCTGCATTTTCACAGCAGCAATTTAAGTAACCATTATTTTGATAATAAGGATGCTTGTACACTGGAATATAGTGCACATTAACTCCTATTCCAAGCTTTCTTAGCCCATCAAATATTTCTTTTCTTCTGGACGGTTCTACCCATATCATATATAGGTGCCAGCCACTCCTTGCAACCCTAGTCTGTGTAGGAATTTTTATACCTTTTACGTAAGAAAATGCTTGATTATATGTGTCGGCAATCTCCTGTCTTCTCTCCAAAAATCCCTCTAGCTTATCCATCTGACTTAATCCTAAAGCGCAGGATATGTCTGTTATCCGATAATTGTAGCCTAGTTCAAGCTGCTGATAATACCAGCCTCCCTGATTCTCCGTCATAAGCTCATCATCTCTGGTTATTCCATGGCTTCTAAAAAGCAAAAGCTTCTTATATAGTTCCTCCTCATTTGTCACAACCATTCCACCTTCTCCAGTAGTAATAGGCTTTACTGGATGGAAGCTAAAACATGTCATATCTGACATACTTCCAATTCTTTTATCATTATAGCTAGCTCCCAGAGCATGTGCTGCATCCTCTATCACCAATAGATTATGCTTTCTGGCAAGCTCTGTAATTCTATCCATATCACAAGGCTGACCTGTATAATGAACAGGAATAATAGCCTTGGTTTTATCCGTGATTTTTTTCTCTATTTCTTCAGGATTTATATTGTATGTATCACCATCTATATCTGCAAACACCGGCGTTCCACCGCAATACAAAACGCAATTGGAGGAGGCCGCAAAGGTAATAGGTGATGTTATTACTTCATCCCCCTCCTTTATACCTGCCGCCAAGCAGGCAATGTGAAGAGCTGCTGTGCCACTATTTACAGCAACTGCGTATTTTGCCCCTACATAATCTGCTACTCTTTTTTCAAACTCTAACACCTTAGGACCTGTAGTAAGATAATCGGATTTTAATACCTCTACTACCGCCTCTATGTCCTTATCATCGATATACTGTCTTCCATATGGTATGTACATACTAGTTCTCCTTACTTAGTCCAATCAGATAATCTGCTATTCTTGATGCCCCTAAACCATCTACTAATCCTTGCATTTTATGAGACATATTTTTTCGGAAATTATAATCCCCCTGCAGCTTAAGCAATCCTTTTATGCATGCCCCTATACATTTCTCCTGCTCCATATATGCATTTCCAGCATATATCATATATCCACCCTGCTCCCATAGTCTTGCTCCTACTTGATTGTCTGCCACTTCAAAGCATATGGACGGAATTCCACAGGCCGAAAGCTCAAAGGTGGTGGTTCCAGCAGCAGAAATAGCCACATCACATTTTCTCATCCAATATGACATATTGGTAACCTTCTCATGCAGGACTATGCTTTCCCTAGCATTTCCCAAGATCTTAAGATTATCCTTGTTCCCATTAAATCTTCCCACAATAATATGAAACTCTATGTTTTTAAATGTATTTTCAGAGACTAGCTTCTCCGCCAATTTATACGCCATATTTAGCTGGTCTGTTCCACCAGTGGTAATTAATACTTTTTCAACATTTTCTCTAACCTCATAAGGAACACATGAAAATTCCTCCCTTAAGGGCGCATATTTTCCGCCTAAAAGAAATTTGGTATTACTACCAACCGCCTCATATCTTCTTTCATAATCTCTATCACATTGAAGACCATAATTTATCAATGTGTGAACTGGGTATATAAATTTGTCTAGATCATCTATATAACATACCTTAGCCTGCTTAGATATTGAAGCAAGATAGTTTTCTGTAACAAAATAGCTATCTATAAGGACAGTATCTATATTGTTTCTTTTTATATATTCACTAAATTTTTGTATTTCGGTGTCCATATCATCCCAGGTAGTACCAAGGACATAGCAATTAAAACCATTTTCTTCTATGATAGAAGTTGGTCTATTATCTGCCACCACAAATTCCACAGCCTCTCCATTATTTTTTATCTGATGGGCTATGGACAGACATCTCATAACATGTCCTGTGGCTATTATTTCATTGCCATCAACACGAATACATATATTTCCCATATGAATTAAATTATGCTTCTCCTATTCAAAACTAATTCTTCTACTTAACTGTCCTATTATATCATAGCCATCCCAGAACACACCTATATCCAAGGCCTTTCCAAATGGTACAATTCTATCTATTCCAGTCAATCCATTATCAAGCACCATACTTTTTAGAGCCTCTTTATCAACTCCGTAGTACATAGCAGTTTGAACCTTAGAATTAATATATGGAACAAGCTGATTTAGTTCCTCTATACCAGCTTCATAAAACATACCAAATCTACCTCTCATAACAGTTATATCGGTAGTCATTTCCTCCAATCCTATTGCATAAAGGAGATTGTCCCATTTATTGGTATAGGATATGCTTACATTTCCCTTCATAACCATATTACAGTAGTCAGTAAATTTATCTACCGCCTTTATAGGTTCTAAATCATAGTGTCCCGCTTCCTCATACACAGCCTGCCAAAATCTTTTTCTAGGATCTATTCCATCCCTTTTAAAATCCTTCAACCACAGTATGAGATGTGGAGTTGAACAAGCATTTTGATCCATAAGATAGGTGTCATTGTAAAAGCTATGAGCCAAAGACCTTATCTCCTCATCGCTAGCATTTACCACAGCAGCCTCACTAATTACACCAAAGGAATATCTATCTGCAAAAACTATTTCTGTAGCCTTTGATTTTAACGGGGATTTTCTAATATTTTTAATGCTTTCATCGCCACCCCATATAACCCTAGCATCTGCCATAAGGGATAATCTGTCTGTTATAACTTGATCGTGTCCATATTTTACAAAGGCTGTTCCTACCTTTATTTTATTGTATTTTTCATTTTCTAACATTTTAGCTATAGCGCCACATATTATATCTGTCTGAGGATAATCCTTAGATGGAACTCTTACTATGTTGGAGTTTCCTGACAAAAGCCCAAAGAAAAATGAAAATGCAAAATTAACTGGCACATTTGAAGGTGTAATATGAAATACTAAGCCTTTTCCTAGACTTGAATCAACATCTAAAGTCCTCTCCTTAAGCTTTAAAACATTTCCCTTTCTACACCAAAAAGCAAGGGAGATAATATCCGGATACTCCCCTGGCTTTACACTTTTTCTCAGTAATGATGATAGCTCATCCAAAAATTCTACAGCTAAATCACTGTAGGGTTTCATAGGGCAAATGACTACATTATCTGTTCCCAGCAACCACTGTACACTATCGCTTCTCATATGTGTCACTGCACCCCCTTACCTCAGCTTTCTTTATTCTACCAATAATCTTAAAGGTCTTACCATATCTTTTGCAAGGACAATCATCCTCACCTATAAGCTCACCTATATCCTCAGATAATATGCTGTAACCAGGATAGCTGTCTGGCAAGGTAGACACTAGCTGTATCAATCCCTGTTCTCCTGACTTACAAACCGAAAAATCTCTAGGATTTCTGATAATTATATCTGAAAAATTAGAGGTATGTAATCTGCCACATTCACATTCCATATAAATGGAGCCTGTCTGCTCAACCATACCATAGTAGTTACATACTCTCTCCACTCCACACACCTGGCGAAGCTTTTCCTTATAGGTTTCGTTGTCCACTGCCTCTTCTATAAGCTTCTTAAAGCCACCACCATGAAGAAGTATGCCCTTAGATATATCTAGAGTTTCCCCCTGCTTGAGCAATTCCTTGTAAAAATGCTCCCATATAATAAATGTAAATCCAAACATAAGAATAGTCTCACCCTTATGCTTTTCTAAAAACGCCTTTATTGTCTCTATGTCCAGCTTCATATTCTCATCTAGTGCGTAGGTTGTATCCCTTCCAAGCATAGAAAAACCTAGGATACCTGCTCCTCTGGCAGAAAACATTTTTCTATCCTTAATAACATTCTTAGAATCTATAACAAGCATAGGAAATCTCTGACCTCCCAGCATATCCGTGGTTATCTTCATAAGAATCTTAGACTGATTCACCGAGGTTATCTTGTCCAAAAATATTTTAGATACCTGCTGCCCTGTAGTGCCAGAGGAGGTCATAATTTTAACAACCTGCTCCTTAGGCACCGAAAGAAGCTCTAGCTCTTTAAACATTCTTACAGGTATAAAAGGATAATCTTCTATATCAGGCTTTGCTTCATAGTCAAAGCCGATAGCATCTATAAACCTTTTATACTCTGGGCAACCCTCATAATGTTTAGCACAAAGTTGGCTAAGTATATCTCTATAATATTCTCTTTTACCTTGCTTATCTAAGCTAAAGGCTTTTTCATTGAAAAGCTGATATCTTCTCTCCATATTTCATCCTCAATTCAAAGCTGAATATAATACCTTCCCGGATTCATTTCTAGGAATTTCATCTATCACTGTCACCTGAAAGCTTCTTTGAACAAAGCCTAGGGTTTTACTGAGAAAACCAATGATATTCTTATGTGCCTCATCAGCTACAGCTGTGGTGTAAATTTTCATATTATCATCCACACCAGCACATACACACTCATAGCCTTCCTTTTTAAGAAGTCCTTCAACCTCATCTAGGTTGACTCTGTTTCCATACATCTTAAGAAACCTTTTTTTACGTCCTACTATATAATAGAATCCATCCTTGTCACGCTTTGCCATGTCACCTGTCACAAGAACTCCCTGTCTCTCATCACCAAGCTTAAGATCCTTATAACCTTCTGCATAGCCCAAGGTTACATTAGGTCCTCTATATACTAGCTCACCTACGATTTCTGGCTCATCTATAGCCTTTTCATCTACATCGATAAGAGAAAATTCTCCACCTGGTATAGCTATTCCCATACTTCCTGCCTTTTCCTTGGCATGGTCCCATGGGAGATAAGCCATACGAGCTGTAGCTTCTGTCTGACCGTACATTACAATTAACTGAATTCCCTTCTTCTCACATATCTCATTAAATTCCTCTGCCATCTCCTTAGAAAGCTTTCCGCCAGCCTGGGTAATATATCTAAGACTTGGTAAATTCATCCTACCAAAACGAAGCTTCTTAAGCTGCTCGTAAATATAAGGAACTCCTCCGAAGGTAGTTGGCTCACTCTCCTTAAATAAGGTCCAGAATTCTCTCTGAATAATGGAATAATCGCTCATAACAAGACTGGCTCCCATAAGCAGGTGACTGTTTATAATAGATAAGCAATAGGTATAGCTCATAGGCATGGTAGTTATAGCCCTGTCTGAGCTTACTATACCAAGATACTTAGCTATGGAGTCTGCATTGGCGTCAATATTTTTATAGGACTGGCGCACTAGCTTAGGACTACCTGTACTGCCTGAAGTAGTAAGTAATAAAGCCAGTTCTGGGTAAAGCTCATATTCCTCTGCACAATCAGTAGCATACAAGGTAAAGGTTCTGTAATCCTCTAGCTTTTTAAATTGTTCAGTTTCAACATCCTCTACTATAGCCTCCCAATCCCTTGGAGCATAAACATATGACGGCTTATATTGCTCATATAGGTGCTTGTACAGCTGACTGTCCACCCCGGCATTAATCATAACCGGAACTACACCCTTTCTCAAAGCTCCTATGTACGCAACCAGTGATTCTAAGCTATTATTACACACAAGAAAAAGCAGTCTTCTAGATATAAGACTGCCCATTAAATTGTCACACTCAAAGAGAAATGCGTCATAAGTAAGCTGCTCTCCCTTGTCAGTGATAACAGCCAAATTTTTACCATACTTGTCTAAATCGGTGTAAAAGTTCATAGCATTGCCTCCAGTCTGTGTAATATTCTATTATTTTTATATTTTGAATTATTCTATAATCACATCATATTTTGCCAGAATTTCGATTCCCTTGTCATAGGAGCTAAAGTCAATGATATCCTCTGTGTCCATCATTATGTCAAAGGCCTCCTCTAACTCCGCAATTAGATTCATATGTCCCACTGAATCCCAATTCTCTATCTCAGAATATGCCAGCCCTGATTTAACCAAGCTCTCATCTAACTCAAGTCCCTTTACAAATGCATCAATATATTTTTCTAAATTTGTCATATAAGCTCCTCCTTAAAGTCTCCAAATATTATATCGACAGTTTTTTTAATATACTTTTAATCTATTTCTACCTAAATATATCCTCTAAGCTGATAATATCCCCTTTGTAATATTGACTTAGGGAATTAATTATACCATATTTTACGTGAATTGGTGTGACAATAATCACATCTATTCCCTTTAGCATTTCTTCATTCAGTTTCTTGCTTTCTACTATAGGAATTGGGCTATTCTCTTTCCTTTCAGAGTCAATACAATACACAACAGTAATCTCCGAGCAAGAATGTAGCTTCTCCCAAAGATAGTTTCCTAATATTCCCATACCATATATGGCTATATTCCTATATCCTAGAGATATTATTTTATCTGAAATGTACTGGGAATCCTTTATTTCTTTACCTAACCAGCTATATAACACCTCTACATATTTTTTATTTCTATCCTGTTTCATAAGCAGGCTAAAGGCTTTTTCATACTCTTGTACAGAAAAGAGATTTAAGAATTCCTGCCTTTTTCCTGAGTATAATGGATTAACAAATAAATTCTTATTATATGGTCTCAATTCTTTTGCATCCAGACTCTTAATTATCTTAAGGCTTGGGGAAATTTTATCAAACATTTCCTTACCCTTTTCTGAATTAATCAAACATACTGAAGCACCCTTCTCATCTGACAGCTTTCCTACCAGCTTTTCATAGCTCCAGCAATCTCCTAGAGTTATATCACTACAGTTATTTAGTCCTCTAAAGGAACAATTGTAGCAGCTAGGTCTCAATATTTCTGTCTCCTCGAAGCCACGCATATAACAGTCATCATCAAAGGATACTATAGTCCTTTTACCGTTCTCATATTCATACGAAATATTTAATTGATTCCAACCCTCTGACTTATCTCTAAAATTCACATGCATAATTTTAGACTCTGATTGTTTTAATTCTAAATATTGCTTCCATATATTCGCCCCTGGCACTCCCTGACATATAATATCCACCAAGAACAAATTATCGTAATCCATTCTTAAAAATGCTCTTAATCCTGCCACTTGACAAGGTGTTCCTGAAAACAGTACGGTTCTGTTATCCTTTAATAGCTCTTCTACCCTTGGATACACTTGCTCTGCGCTGCTTTGCACGTACTTGCTTCCTCTCAGTCTGTGTAGGTGATTCATATTTTCAACCGCCACATGCTTTACCTGAAGCTCATCATCAAAAGCAGCGCCAATTACTACTCCACCCTGTTTGATTATAAATTGGGCAAGCTCTCCAAAAGCACCTCCTGAGGAACTCCCCATTCTCATAGCTTCATCCTTACTTTCCACAATAAATGTAGCCTTTGTATTAGGTTTATAGACTCTTCTACTTTTACATATGTCTGTACAAAAATCACAATCTATACATTTCTCATTATCAATAACAGGATACTGAAATCCTTCCACATCACACTTCATTGTAATTGCATTACAAGGACATGAGCTTACACAAGCTCCACAGCCTGTACATAGATTTTTGTCTATTATTTGTTTAATCATTTAATCCTCCAGGGCTTTTCGTAAATAATCAATGGATTTCTTTCTTTCGGCATTGAGAATTATATTAACATCCTTATAATCTATTTCCTCATAATCATCAGGAACAGAATTTAAGGTTACCCATCTTGATGATAATTGTAGAGTGTTCAGTAAATCAGTAATTCTACTTCCGTTTGATACTGCAAAATTACCACTGGACTTTTTCTCAGCTCTTTCAAAAGCATACAAATTCTTATTTAAATTTATAGAAAAGGCTGTACCATGAAAGGAATCGGTACATACCACCTCTGCCTGTGACAGATATCCTACAAATTCATCTGGACCTAAATTCTTTTTAATCTCCCAATCCTTGCAGTTATAATTTTTTTCATTGGTTTGAATGGAAATAATTTTCCTTATTCCCGCCTCTTTTGCTATACGATTTATAGTGGAAGCATATTCCTTTACCTCTCCATAGAAAAAGCATACCATATATTTCCCCTTTATATGAGGGTTAGTAGCAATTTTTCTCCAATGCTTATTTGTTACTAAAAGAGTAGGATCTAATACAGTTTCCACTCTTCTTCCTGTCAGCTTTTCTACAATTTCAGCGCCAGATTTTTCTCGCATTGAAACAAAATCCACATTATCTATCAAATGCTTCATAACACTGTGCTTTGACTTGTATTTCTCCATAACTGACTTAGAGCACATGCTTGCAGCGTAAGCAATCTTTTTCCTAGAATCCTTTTTGACACCATATTCTAAAAAGTACACTGAATCCATACCTTCAGGATTCCATATTTGGTCACTGCCACATACCAATGTATCTATATTAAGCTGGTCCAGTCTCTCTCTTATATCTCCTAAAGTGAAGCACTGCTTGGTCAATCGAATATGCTTCATTATAAATAAATCAAACTTTAGTTGCTTTACAAATCCCTTTAGCCCAGCGTCGGCATATCTGTTAAGAAAAAACAGCTTTTTAAATTTGTAGCTTCCCATTACACTAAAATAGTTCAACAATACTGTGTCATATTTCATACAATTTAAAGCTCTCTGCAACGCATAGGCCTGCAAGGTCTGACCATAATTTGTTCCCACATTAAAATATGTTACAGTACATATTTTTTTCATAATATCTTCTCCCACTTATGAATAAAGCTCATCTAAGGAAATAAGCTTTACCTCTTCATCCTTAACCAACTCTGCTACTTCATCAAAGGCAAATACAGGAGTTACTATCATAGTATCAATATTGTATTCTCCAATATCCTCTAAGGACACTACAGGCAATCCCTCTAGGCCCTCTACTAAAGCCTCAGCATTTTTATCCACAAAAGCTGTAACTCTTATATTCTCCATTTTCATTTCATTATAAAACAATTCTCCCAAGGCGCCCATTCCGTAAATAGCAATGTTATTTGCCCCTAAGTTGTCAAAGTAATCTTTCAAAGAAAAGTCCTTTTGCTTACATTTTATCCATCCCTGCATAGTTCTGTAATAGGAATCCAGTCTATTAACCTTATCCTCGCTTCGCTTATAGGAGGTGTGTGTATAATATGCTACACAACCAGCTGCTACACCTATCAATACGCTAAAAGCATTTACTATACCATTTCTTTTTTTCATAAGCGTCCTCCTTAAAACACCTTGTGTTCTGTATTCTGCTGCATTTTTCTAGCAGGAACACCACATACAATATATTCCTCTTCTTCAATATCTCTCAGAACTGCAGAACCTAAACTTACTATAGTCCACCTTGCAATAAATACATTTTCCTTAATAACGCTATTTAATCCTAAAAAGCTATAATCTGAGATAAGGCAATTTCCAGCAATATTTGACATATCGCTACACACGCAATGATTACCAACCACAGAGTCATGACCAATAGATGCACATGGCATAAACAGAGAATTATCTCCTATGGTCACATTACAAGACACAAATGCATTACCACCTACGTAGCTTCCCTCTCCAATTTTAGTGGTGTCAGGTATCCATACGTTAGGATGTATTATTGTCTCTAGAGTATAACCATCTACCTTTAGTAGCTGCCACAGTTTATATCTATTTGCTGGCTCTCCTATGGCTATAAATATTCTCGCGTCATCTACCCCATAGTTTTCCTTGAACTGAAGATATCGTACAACCTCAATTCCATTAACCCTTTTTTCAGTAGTTACATCATCTATAAATATAACCCTTTCCCATCTTTCTTCCTTTATTTGTATCTGCTTAACCGTCTCAAGTACTTCTCTTCCAAATCCACCAGCTCCAAATACTCCTAATACCATTGGTTTCCTCCTAAAATTTTATTCTTCTGTCTTCTCCATAAATTTTGTTTGATATTATTTTTGCAGTTAACAAATATATAGTGTAGCAGATATATCTCAAAGGCTGCCTGCTTAAAAAGATTATTTTAATAACAACCTTAAAATTATTCAAATTAGCTTCTCTATACCATTTAAATACCGCAGATGCAAAAATGTCTTTTTTCCTCTGATGAAAGGACACCTTTTTGTTAAAGATTTCTTCTGCAATCTGTTCCATCTGTAGCTGACATTTAAATAATCGGTCTCTTTTATTCTGAAGGTTCTGCATAGCACTGAAGCTTGAGCTATCGGCATCAATAACCTTTCTATAACAGCTCATAACCTCATCCATACAATATATTTTTCCATAAATAGAAAGAATGAGATTAATGGTAGCATCGCCAGCCATATTTTCAAATTTGTACCAAAAGGAATAAAAACCATCCTCTCGTTCCTTCCAGATATTTCTATATACCAGGGTATTTAAATGAGAAGCTAATTTACCCTTTTCATAGTCATCTAGGGTGTATACATTACCATCTATAAATTGTACCTGAAAATCTCTATCCTGATAGGCTACCCCTTGTCTATCAACCACATTAAATCTATGGGTACATCCTATATAATCAGGATTTTCATCTAGAAATTTCACCTGCTTATGTAACTTGCTCTTGTCACACCAATAGTCATCTCCCTCTAAAAAGGCTATATACTGGCTTTTACATTCCTTCATAAGCTGGTAAATGTTTCGTTTTGCACCTATATTCTTTTTTCTTAAAACAGCCCATATCCTATTGGGATAATTCTTCATATATTCCCTGATAATGTGCTGGGTATTATCTGTAGAACTATCATCTGCTACTAATATCTGAAAGGGTTCATCTATTTCTTGCTCTAAAATACTATCCAAGGCTTTTCTTACATACTCTTCATGATTGTAGGTTGCAAGAAACACGCTTATTCGTGGCCACGCTTTTTTCATTTTTCTTCCCCTTTCACTTATAGTCCTATAATTCAATAACTGCCTGTTTTATTTTCTCAACCATAGCTTCCTTTGTGAGGCCTACTCTTTCCAATAAACAATCATAGCTGGCTGCATGAGGGTAAAAATCCTCAACTCCAAATTTAATAAGACCTGGATGAGACCTGAGCTTGGAAATTTCACTTGCTACTATGTCTCCTAATCCGCCAATAACGCTATGCTCTTCTATAGATACAAATAGTTTTGCATTCAAATTATCTGCTATTATTTTGTCCTCAAAAGGCTTTAGAGTATGAATATCATAAACCTTAGCACTTATACCCGCAGCCTCTAAGTCATTTGAAATTTGAAGTCCTTGGTGAACCATTGAGCCTGTGGCAAATATACATACATCATTGCCTTCTTTTAAGCATTTATTTTCACCGATTTTATATTCAAAATCATCACTGTATACAATTGGCATTCTCGAGGTTCCTGTTAATCTAATATATACAGGCGCATCACATAGCAACGCAGCTTCAAAACATTTTACTGCTTCAAGACAATCAGCCGGCGACAATATCACCATATTAGGAATTGCTCTCATGGTTGCAATGTCCTCCAATGCCATATGGGTTGCTCCCAATATTCCAGAGGCAAATCCTGCTGTTAAACCAACAAGCTTAACAGGAATTTCCATATATCCCATAGACACTCTGACCTGGTCTAAAGCTCTTGTTGTGGCAAATGACGAATAGGTGGCAGCAAAGGTATTAATCCCCTCCTTTGTCAAGCCTGCTGCTATTCCTAGCAAATTCTGCTCCGCTATTCCCACGTTATAAAAACGTTCAGGATATTCCTTACTAAATCGCTCCAAGCCAGAAAAAGTACACAAATCAGCAGTAACTACGCTAAAATCCGAGTAGCATTTAGCTAACTCATTCATAGCAACACCGAACACGCCTGTGGGACCCATCATAGACCATACTCTAATATTTCGCTTTTCAATCTGCATCCCCCATCACCTCTTTCCAAGCCTGCTCCTCCTGTGCTTTAGTCATAATTCCATGATGCCAGATATAATTATTCTCCATAAAGGATATACCCTTTCCTTTTATGGTATTTGCAATAACTACCTGTGGTCTGTCTGAAGCCTTCTTCAATGCTTCATAACAAGCCTCCTCATTATGACCATTAATCCTACTTACACTCCAACCAAAGCTTGACCATTTTGTTTCCAATGCATCAAGAGGCATAACACTGCTAGTTTCACCATCATACTGTAAGCCATTGCAATCTATTATTACCGTAATATTTTTCAAATGATATTTTACAGCTGACATAGCTGCCTCCCAAACGGAGCCCTCGTTACACTCTCCATCCCCCAAAATCACAAACACCCTGCTTGAAGCATTCTTTTTACTTACTAACGCCAAAGCAATTCCAACTCCTAGAGACAAGCCTTGTCCCAAACTGCCTGTAGCAACCTCTATTCCCAAATTTTGATTCATAGATGGATGTCCATAGAAAATTGTATTATCAGTTTTAAATGTATCTAAATCCTCATCACTAATTATCCCCATCTGATGCAGGACTGCATAATAAGCGGGTACACCATGCCCCTTACTCAGGATTACTCTATCCCTTTCCTCCCAAATAGGATTATTAAAATCCATTTTTACTACCTTGCCATATAAAACTGCCATTATCTCAATAAGTGATAACACTGCACCAAAATGAAATCCCTGCTTTCCTGCTGCCTTTGCCATAGTCAGACAATCAGCTCTCATATTTTGGCACATTGTATGTATTTCCTTTAATTCATTCTGATTCAAAATATCACCCCATTTTTAATTCAACATTCCTCCATCAACACGGAGAGTCTGCCCTGTGATAAATGTAGACATATCTGAGGCAAAGAATAATACTGCGTCTGCCACCTCAGATGGTTTTGCTTTTCTTTTTATAACTAGCTTTTTATAGTTTTCTTCCTGCATTTCAGGATTCATAATATTACCCATTTCAGTATCTGTAAGACCAGGAGCTACTGAATTTACTCTAATATTATAATTACCCAATTCTATAGCTAATCGCTTTGTGGCACCAATCATAGCTGCCTTACTGGATACATATTCCAGCATACCAGTATTTCCATCAAGCCCTGCGCAGGAGGATATATTCACTATACTACCCTTTTTTCTTCTCATCATCACCTTTGATATCATTTGAGTTAACTGAATTTGAGCAAAAAAGTTGATATCAAACTCATCCTTCATCTCCTCAATACTTGTCATTTGAAATAGTCTTACTTGATTTACCGCCCCAGCGTTGTTTACCAAAATATCAATATTCTTATTTTTTGATAATACCTCCTTTACACCATTCTTCATGGCTTCTTCATCAGTCATATCAAAATAAACCGGCTCTATACACACATTATGTTCTTGGGATAAAGCACTACACAGCTCTCTAAATTCTTCTGTTTCCTTTCTTGCATGAGCAAATACATTTGCCCCCTCTTTAGCAAACGTAATTAATGTAGCTCTTCCAATGCCTCTATTACTTCCAGTTATAATTGCATTTTTACCTTTTAATAGCATATACTCCCATCCTTTGACTCAAACCTTATTATATCAAATATGTGTTTTTTCTCTATCTCAGTCCATTCCTCTTTCAGAATTCCCCTGACAATCACATTGTAATATTCTCCATTTTTGTACACATGATTTCGCAAAACACCTTCCCTTTTACTTCCACACATATCAAGAATTCTATTAACTCCCTTATTGGCCTCAAATACCTCTTCACATACCTTATTAGCCTTCAATATCTCAAAGGAATATCTGTACAAATTCCATTGAAGGTACATAGTAAGCTTTAAGGAACGTTTCTCCTTAGCAGCAATGTAAACTCCTGTATGAACCTTATGTCCATCAAATTCAACCAAACTAACAACACCTGAGGGAACTCCATCAACCTCTAGCATCCAGTACAAATCTCTTTCACTTTCTCGGATTTTTTTAAACCATTTTTTCTGTCCTTCCAAGGTCAGCACAGGATCACTGTTCATATACCTAGTTATCTCTGGCATCATACGCCAGTTCATAATCATCTCTAGATCCTCTTCTTTAATTTGGCGACATATAGCATTTATTTCCTTATCCATACCACACCTCTAGCCTCCATTGCTAGACAATTCTAAGCTTTCTAGCTCACTCTATAACTCCATAAACCACTGTTTCTTCATTGTTGTTTCCATGATGTCTAATATAAATTTTATATTCAGGCACTAAAGCCTTAATGTACATGGGAATTTCCCACAAATCCTCTGGCTTATGATAAATGCAGATCGCTAGCTTAGGTTTGTCTCTCTTTATTATTCTTTGTGCCCCCTCTAAGGCCTTCTGCTCTGCACCTTCAATATCCATTTTGATAAATGTAACCCTATCATCAACTATATCATCTAAAGCAACACATTTTGCAGTCTGATTTCCTCCATCCATTATCTCAGAGCCTCTGTCATTTCCAAAATAGGAAACCATCTGTGCCTCATTCCACAATCCCATATTAATAAAAGAAATTCTACTATCAAAATCCTTATGAGGTATTAATTTGAAATTTTCTTTATCCATCTCAAAGGCATATATTTTCTTATACTTACCCTGTGTAAACTTTATTGCTTGCCTTACTGTTTCCCCATCAAAGGAACCACCATCCACGAACACCTCATTATCATCAGGCTTCATAATATCCGGAATAAAATACTGATTCGCCTCACATATATCAGAATAATCTTTTATGCCATTTTTCCGTTTCTCTACAATTCTATCAAGAATATTTTTTGATTTATCATCATCACAGATTTGTTTTACTAAATTTATTTTTTCGCACACAAAATCCCAATCTTCTGTATCATACACTCTATTCCTCAAATGCAAAAAAGAATATACCTTCCCCTTAAAATCAAGGTCTGAAAGCTGATTTATAATTTCTGAATACCAAGTACTAGATATTAAAATTATATCTTCCCTAGTTGATTCTTTTAGCTTTTCTGCAGAAGAAATAATATATTTTTCAAAGAGTTTTGTACCATGCTTAGCTGTGTCGTTATCAATAATATATTTTATATTTAGTTTCTGTTTCATTCCATTTAATACTACATTGGCACAGCTAGAAGCACCAAATAAAATAATTCCCTTATCTGCCTCTACCTCTTTGACAAAATCTTCCCATGTTGCATCCAAAAACAACTCCATTAATTTACCTCCGAAATATCTATAGGATCTCCGAATTCATAATCTTTTTTTGCAGCACCTTTTAATAGCTGATTATAATACTTTGGCTTAATCCCATCACTAGGTCTTATACTGCGAACATTATCCTTAGTAAATTTTTCACCCTTCTTTATATCCTTTACTGCAAATAAAGAGCGCCTACCAGTAAGTCCACTTAGTTCATTGTCTGTAAGCTCGTAGGTTGCTTTGCCTTGAACCAAGATTGCGTTATTTACATCATCAACCATCTGCTTAAAATCAGACATTTTCATAGAAAAGCCTGAATCTGCACTTTCCACATTCTCATCTAATCGCACGTGCTTTTCTATAACTGTTGCTCCCAAGGTAGCTGCAACAATAGGTGCTAAGCTTCCAAAGGAATGATCTGAAAGTCCAATGGCTACGCCAAATCTTTTCTTCATATCAGGTATTACGGACAAATTCATATCCTCATACCTTGCAGGATATTGGCTACAGCACTTAAGTAACACTATCTGATGATTACCCTGTCTTTTGCAGGCATTAATTGCTTCCTGTATCTCTTCCGGGCTTGCCATCCCACAGGACATTATCATAGGCTTTCCCTTTGAAGCTGCGTATTCTATAAGAGGTATATCCACTAGCTCAAAGGAAGCTATCTTATATGCCTCAACATTTATTGATTCCAAAAAATCTACTGCTGTATTATCAAAAGGGGTGGACAAAAAATCCACTCCAACTTCTTCACATTTTTTCTTTAAATCATCCTGCCACTCCCATGGAGTATAGGCATCCTTATACAAATCATAGAAGGTGTAACCATCCCATAGTCCACCTTTTATTCTAAAACAAGGCTTATCACAATCTATAGTGAGAGTATCTGCAGTGTAGGTTTGAATCTTTACACAATCCGCTCCAGCCTTTGCTGCCTCTTCTATAATCTTGTATGCATTCTCAATACTGCCTCCGTGATTAGCTGACATTTCTGCAATCACATAAACACCACCCGCATGAATTTTGTTATACAAGTTCAAATCTACACCTCCTCAATAACGTAATTAATATCCTAGTTTTTCAAGTTCTACTTTTAAGTCTTCTACACCTAACCACTCTATATTCTGTCCTGAACTATATTCAAATTCTTGAACTACAAGCATTCCTCCTGGAATCAAGTCTTTTTCGCCCCACCAGCTATAATGTGGATAAATTATATAATGCTTATCATACTCATATGTATGAAGAGAATCCTCTCTGGTAACCATTATCTCGTGAAGCTTTTCACCCTCTCTTATACCCACCTCTGGCATCTCACAGCCTGGTAGCATAGCCTGAGCCAAATCAGTAATCTTAAAGGATGGAATTTTAGAGATAAAAGTCTCACCTCCACGTGACTCCTCAAGAGCCTTTATAACAAGCTTAACTCCCTCCTCAAGACTAATCCAAAATCTTGTCATACGATAATCTGTTATAGGAAGCTCCTTTTTTCCAGCTTCAATCAAGCTTTTGAAAAATGGTATAACAGAGCCTCTGCTTCCTGCTACATTTCCATATCTAACAACTGCAAATCTTGTTCCATCTGCACCGCCATATGCATTTGCTGCAGTAAAAAGCTTATCTGACACCAACTTTGTACCACCATATAAATTCACAGGATTAACCGCCTTATCAGTTGAAAGGGCAATAACCTTTTTTACCTTAGCTTCTAAGGAAGCTGTAATAACATTCATAGCACCATTAACATTGGTTTTAATAGCCTCGTTAGGATTATACTCACAGGCAGGTACCTGCTTTAGAGCTGCTGCATGAATAACATAGTCAACTCCATTCATAGCCATTCTAAGACGTGCCTCATCTCGTACATCTCCTATAAAAAATCTAAGTACATCCTTGTGTTCCTTGTATTCATTACTCATAAGGAACTGCTTATACTCGTCACGTGAATAGATAATAATCTTCTTAGGCTTATAATTTTCTAGCACGTAATCCACAAAATGATGTCCAAATGAGCCTGTTCCTCCAGTTATTAATATGGTCTTTTGGTTTAACATCCTTGCCCCTCCATCTCCATCAAACATTCTTCTATAAACTCTCCAAGCTTAACACATGCATCCGCCAACGAGCTGTAATATTCTTCACATTTGCTGTACATTCTTATGCTTTCCTTTATATCATCAGCATCTGACTGGTACATATCCTCTTCAAATGCATTATCAGCCTTTGCACATATCTTTGTAAGAAGCTCTCTTTCCTCTGCATTAAGGAACAAATCATCCACCCTTTGCATATTTGAGTTAATCTTCTTGAGCTCTTTTACATTGAAATCCCCTCGACTCAGCATAACAGAACCTCTATGACTGTCTAATGCTCCCTCAGAGAATCTCATCCTCATTTTTTTAATATTGCTCTTCACTTTATTGAGCTTGTCCATAATATACTGCTGACCATCCTCTAGCATAATCCGAGGCACATTATTTATTATATTTCTTATGTCAAATTCCTGGGTGCAATATTTGTCTAATGCAGCCCGTAAATCCATAATTCTTGTATGCTGTATAAGTGCTCCACCCTCTGTAGCATCTATTATTTCAACCTGCGGATTATCAAAGGCATGTCGCTCTATCCATTTTAAATAGGAATGGTAATCTAACCTTGTAACTATATCTTCCCCATTTATGCCCTTAACATATAAATAATTTCCTGTAGTGAAATCATACTTCTTGCTATCCTCTCCAATGTGCATAACATTCCCTGAAAATGCTAAATCCTGACCCATAAGAATTATTCTCTTGAATTTCCACTTAATAAGTGTGGCTATGGCAGCTGTTGCTACAGAACCACCTATATCTAAAGGCTTTAAATCTGTATCGTGTTCTCTCATTATATTGGTCCATAGTCTTGATTCTGCCGCAGTAAAAATCACTTCTTTTGGCTTGGCTATCTTTAGGGCCTCATTGTTAGAATCTGGGATTATCACAAATGGAATATTGCTCAAATCATGGCCTTTAAAATATTTCAAATGCTTACCATGGTCCATAGTGACAATCATATCTGGCTCAACTCCCATATCCAAAATATGATTTATAGCTGTATCCACCACCACTATAAGAGCCTTGCCTTTAGCCTCCTTAAGCAGATGCTTGTTCTTTGCTAAAGATGGACCAGCGGAAACCACGATTGCTGGTAAATCAGCAGGAAAGCTATCAATAAAATCCTCTCCACTACGACTGCCTGGCAGGTATCTCATATTTAAAATATTATTCTTACAAATAAGCTGTCCTAGCTGTACAAAGGTATTCTGAGTCATTTGCAATTTGTTATAAGCTGTTGTTAGCATATCAGCATATTTTTCATTTTCCTTAGGAAATAAATCCACATACTTAGGTAATCTGATATGCTTACATGTGTTCTTATTCTGAGCTCTTAAATTATTACAAAAGCTAATGTTAAACTGCTCTACGTTAATTCCCTCTACCGCTATAGTAACTCTCGTATCTTCCAAAATCTCTGACAGGTCAATGGAATTAATAGCCTGCATAAAAACCTCTACTGATGGTTCATAAACCATCACTTTGACCGTATTATTACTTATTTTCAAGGCCTCCCTAAGGAAGCTTCCATTTGCAAATCCAAACATAGTAAGTATGGACTGCTCTGGCATATCTTTTATATCCTCTAGGTACTTTTGAGCCTCAACCGTAGGATTATATTTTGAATTTAAATATACTTCCCTATCCCTATCCTTATATACCATTACCGGCTCTTCATTTCTAGACATAACAACAACAGCAGAAGTTTCTTCCCAAGAAATTCTTCCTGCTGTTATGGCTTCATATATAACACTGTGATTATCCTTAAGATAAGTTAAATTCTTGTCATACATCTATGACCTCCAATTATAAGGCGTCAATTACCTCTATTAACTCATATGATATAACATCTGCAAGCAAAGTTCCATCATTATTTTCCATCGCCTGAAGACACTGAGTAAGGCCATCATTTATATATCTATTCTTTAATTCTTCATCCTCTACCTTAGTAGCTACTACTGCTAAATCATTAATTACAGTTCCCATCATAGCCATACCAAGAGTTGTATCACCCTTATAAAGTATATCTGCTATATTACTTAGCTTATCTCTTGTTTCCTTCATAATAACCTCCGCCAATTATGTTTAATGTTACTCGATTAAACAAAACAGGCTGACCCGCAAGCGAGCCAGCCTTATTTTGTCAATAAACTTAATTACTGAATTAATGAAAGTACACCCTGTGTAGACTGATTTGCCTGTGCAAGCATAGACTGTGCAGCCTGCTGAAGAATGCTAGTCTTAGTGTAGTTAGTCATCTCAGCTGCCATATCAGTATCACGGATAGTTGATTCTGATGATGTCAAGTTCTCTGAATAGTTCTCAAGGTTGTTAATAGTGTAACCAAGTCTGTTCTGCTTAGCACCAAGAAGTGATCTAGCTGCTGAAACGTCCTTGATTGCCTGAGTGATTGTTGACATTGCTGCAGATGCATTTGCATGACTATCTACTGTAACGCCATCAACGCCAAGAGTACCTGCTGACATCTCAGCGATACTGATTAACATGTTCTCACCACTGTTTGCACCAACCTGAAGATACTTTCCAGTGTAATCACCGTTAAGAAGCTTAGTTCCGTTGAACTCTGCCTTAGCTGAAATAGAATCGATCTCTGCAATAAGCTCGTCCATCTCATTCTTGATTGAAGTACGCTCATCATCTGAGTTAACGTCGTTAGCTGCCTTGTTAGCAAGCTCGCCCATTCTCTGAAGAATTGAGTGAATCTCATTCATGTTACCTTCTGCAGTCTGGATAAGTGATACGCCGTCCTCTGAGTTAGAAACTGCCTGATTGATTCCTCTAATCTGGTTTCTCATCTTCTCAGAAATTGAAAGACCTGCTGCATCATCAGCTGCTCTGTTTACTCTGTAACCTGATGATAACTTCTCTGTTGACTTTGCTACTGCCTTAACGTTCTGTCCTAACATTCTGTTAGTGTTGATTGCCTGCATGTTGTGCTGTACTACCATAATAATTCCTCCTTGAATATAATGTCGCTTCCTTGCGACATGTACTAGTGGTCCTTGCCACCGTTAATGTGTTTATGTAATTCCCCTAAAGGGTTATTACCTAAGTTAGTTTGTGTAAGTTTTTCTTATGTTTTGTTCCTTACATTATATATATCGGAGTGTTTTTTATATACTTAACCCCTTTTTATAACTTTTTTTTAAAATTTTTAATTTTTTTACTTATTTTTTTCTATCATACAATATGGAGTCGTTTACCATACCATTTGACATGGATTTGTAGTATTTATTTGCCACCTGCTTAGACTGCTTTAGTTGCTTAACTCCTCTAAAGCTTTTTGCAAATGCTGTTTCTAGGGCTGCCTTATTCCTAAGTTCTGCACTCTCTATAGCCATACCCAAATCCACACAATCCTTAATATGACCTTGTATATCCTTAAGCTCTTCCTTGTATAAGTCCTTATCCTGGATTATCTCCTTACGAGCCCTATCATATACCGCAGTAAAGCCCTTGTCTATCTCGTTAACATTAGATATAAGAATATCCTTCTTATCTACTATGGCCTTGAAGGCTTCCTGGTCTAATTCAGGAGCTACAGCAAGCTCTCCCTGCTTATTAGTTAATTCTAGAATCTCTTGTAAGTAATTCTTCTTTCTCACAAGAGATTCCTTCATTATATTTACATATGTTCCTGTTTGGTTCATGAGAACACCTCACCTTACGTTAGTTAGTATCCAAAACAAGCTGTGGTCCCTTGGCCTTAGCCATAACTTCCTTCCACACATCTCTCATACCACGAATTTCCTCAACAGCTCTTTCAAGAAGCTCCATATCCTTCTCCATATTAGCTGATACCAATAATCCGAAAATATAGTCATACATTCTTTTGAAATCCTCTGCTACCGGATACTTAAAGTTGAGTGTTGACATCAGCTCAACGATAATAGCTCTGCATCTTTGGATATTCATATTAGTATTCTCGTAGTCCTTCTTCTCCAAAGCTTCTATAGCTCTGTTGCCAAATTTAACCGCTCCATCATATAACATAAGCGTAAGTTCTGCCGGCGTAGCTGTAAGAACCTTATTGTTACCGTATGCCTTTGTTGCATTATATGCTGCCATATAATGTACCTCCTGAAATCATTTTATCTAGTATAAGATTACATACCACCCATAAGACCTGCAAGGTAAGATTGTTGCTGCTGAAGAGCTGCCATAGCTGACTCCATAGCTGCAAACTGCTCGTAGTATCTATCCTCTAGCTTCTGAAGCTTCTCCTGCCACTTATCTACATCCTCATCATAATCCTTCATCTGCTCTTCCATAGTGATGTCATCATAGAAGGTAAGTGAACGACTTGTGCTTGTTCTCTTCATAGAAGCCGCCAGAGAATCATATAACTGCTCTCCGATACCATTTGCATCGCCTGTTCCTGCTATAACCTGCTGGAATATATCAGGATTTGACTCGAGCATAGCCTTAAGCTTATTAGTCTCTCCGGAATATGTAGGATCATCTGCATCTCCTAAGATGTGGAGCTTACCATTCTCAGTGTAATCTCCTGTTACTATACCAAGGGATGCAAGAGTAAAGCTCTGCTTAGAGCCATCCTCCATAGTAACCTCAACTGATTTGTTAAGAATATTTCTCATATTAGAGAGAAGCTTGTCTATAGTGGAATCTCTTCTGAGAAGACCCTGCTTAGCCTTCTCCTCCCACTTTTCTATCTGCTTCTCAGAAAGCTGACTCATCTCCTCCTCTGTAAGAGGCTCATAGTCTGTCTTCTTCTCGTCATAGAGCTTATTCATCTCTTCTATAAGCTCATTGTACTTCTTAACAAAATTCTTGATACTATCATACATCTTATCAGTATCCTGAGCAACTGATATGCTTATAGGAGCATCATCTGTGAATGTTCCTGTTGCCTTATCATACTTTCCGGTTACTGATGCTGCTGTAATAGTAAGACCATTAATTTCAAATGTATTGCTGGCACCTGTATATTCAACACCATTGTACTCAATGATAGCATCCTGTGCATCCACCTTAGTTGCACCACTGCCTAGTCCAAGGATTTCAAGCGCTTCTGAATCTGATGAAGTTAACTCAAAATTATTATCTACTCCTGACTTAGCTGAGTTGATGTAGAATCTTCCCTGATTTTCATCAAAGCTTGCTCCCACACCCATCTTAGAAAGCTCCTCAGTTAATGTAGCTACAGTGGTCTTATCATCTACCACATAATCCTTGCCATTAATGCTGAAGGTAGTTCCAACATTGATACCAATATCTGTAAGCTTTGTTGACTTGTTGATATCAGCGCCAGTAAATTCTTTTCTATAATTAGCATCAATAGTGCCTTCAAGAGTTGGATGATTCTCCGCATTCTTATCTGTCTTAAATCCTAATTCTCCACTCATACCAAGGGCATCTGCTGAGATATTGAAGGTAGTGCCATCCATCTCAAAATCCTTATTCTCCTTGCCGGTAGAGTTAGTAAATGTAATCTTTCCATCTACAATACTAGCCTTAAGACCCTTGAAGTTCTTATTAGCAGCAAGCTTTGTATTAAGCTCGCTAAGACTAGCTATGCTGTTCTCCTCTGAACCGCCTAATGTAAACTCAAGAACCTCTGTGGTCATCTGACCATCCTCGTTCTTAAAGTTACTGCTAATAGATATAGTCTGTCCTTCTAAACCAAGGCTATTGCCATCTGCATCTGTCATATCTGCAAACTTAGTAGATGTAGTTATATCTGAATAGCTTACATATGCCTTATCACTCTTTATGCTGGCACCAGTAAGATATGCTGATGAGGCAAGCTGCTTAACTGATACCGTATGTGAGCCACTAGGTGCATTAGCACCTGCACTTACTTTTACCTTATTCTCATCTCCTGATGTTGCTTTCTTGGTCTGATAAGCACTTGCACTCTTAAAGTTGAAAAGCTCACTCTTATAGAAATTATAAATCTTAGTATTAAGATCCTGCCATGCCTCCTGCTTCCACTCAAGCTTTTGCTTTTCTTGCTTAACTTTATTAACCTTTGTAGAGCTGGCTGCAACTAATTCCTTAACCATGCCCTCTGTATCCATACCGGAAATAAGACCTGTCATTCTAATTGCCATAGTCTATCTCTCCCTTCTATCGTTTCTCATCAACCATAAGACCTGCAAGCTCCCATGCCTTAGCTATCATATCAAGAGCCTTCTCTGGTGGTATCTCTCTAATAACCTCATCCGTATCCTTATCTCTAACTGTTATAGAGATACGGTTAGTCTCCTCATGATACTTAAAGCTACAGCTTGTACGTCTAAGCTGATTGTTAATGTTGTCAACTGCTGACTTAACCTGTTCAGTAGTGACCTCTTTGTCCTTCTGAACAGTTCCAGACTGCTGCTCCTGACCAAACTGCTGCTGTGAGTATCCTCCTCTAGCATCTGTGGTTACAGGTGCTACTCTGTCATTAGCTGCTGCAACTGGCGCTGAACCCATGTCTGTAACCTGAATCTCAGGCTTACTTACCTTCTGTGTGCTGGTGGTGTAGCTCATTGTACTTGCTCCACCGATTCTTTCGATTCCCATAATTTCCACCTCCGTGTGAATGTTTCCCTTCCTTAATATATTGGGATAATGTTAATAGTTAATAAGTTTCTCTAAAACAAGGCCTAGTTTTAGCCTCTTTCTGCTATCTAGTATATCGTCAAGTTAATATATAAATTTTATACCTAAATCCAAGAAAACTCAACAATTTAGTATTTTTCCTATATTCAAGGCATATGTTTTAACAATTCCGCCATTATATACAATGCCAAATGGGCTGTGCCAACAACCTACAATACGACCGCGACAGGGTAAAGTGGAGCTGACCGTCTTAGTGTCAGCGAAACTTTATCCCTAGGCAGGTCGGCTAGTAATTACCGTCGCACAGCCCATAGCATTATATTATAAAGAAATGTTAAAACAATTTCTTAAGGCTCTCTATATCGATAGATGCTGCAGTAGCTCTATTCTCCTCCTGAATCTGAGTGTAAATTTCCTTTCTATATACAGGAACACTCTTAGGGGCATTGATTCCTATCTTAATCTGGTCGCCCTTTACCTCTAGTACAGTGAGCTCGATATCACTGCCTATCATAATGGACTCTCCCTGCTTTCTTGACAGTGCTAACATATTACTCACCTTCCTTTTCCTTCATAGCCTGAATTGCCTCGTAGGCATTAAACTTAACAGGATATTCCTGATTCTCCACTATAACCTGCATAGCCTTTCTATCCACAGTATTAATAATAAATGGTCCCTTAAGATTTGCAGTCATCATTGTAATATCTGAAGGTATAGAGAGACTTACAAATATAAGCAAATCTGCATCTGCAGGATCTCCTATAGTCTTCATAAGTTCATCCTCTATAGTTGGAGTATAATTATCCATTAGATCTAATGGATTAATAACAGGAAGCACCATAAGTGGCTCCTCCATAGACTGTAACCAGCTAATCTTAGATCTCTCCTCACGCTCTGAATCATAGATAAGAGCGAAATTCTTAAGATTCTCGAATCCAATAATACCATTAGGGAAGTTGATTATCTTGTCATCCTCAATATCAATAGTTCCAAAAAATTTAGTCTCTGCTACCATGTAAACACCCTCCTTAATATTTTATAAATAATCAAGCAATGTAGTCTGCATTATATTGCTGGTTGCAGCAAGTGCTGACTCATATACTAATTCTGCCTGATTGAATTCTATAATAGCTGAATCTGTCTCAGTATCCTCATTCTTAGATTTTAGCTCCTTAAATGCCGCAAACTGTTCATCAACTCTTGTGCCAATCATCTCCAGCTTACTCATGCGACTTCCTATGTCTGACTGCATAGCTGATACCACTGACATGTAGTTCTGGAAATTAGTAATGTTGTTGGAGAATGTTTTCTGCATATTCTCCTTCTTAATTGCTATCTCTGTATCCAAATCCTTAATCATACGTTCAATCTGCTCCACAGCATCTTCATTTGAAGAATACTGAACATCCTCTAACATCTTTTCTAGTCTTACTTTTGCATCTTCTGCCTCTGTAAGGTCTGTAAGCGCATAGATTAAGTCATTAATATCATTACTCATCTCCTCTGAGATGACCTGATTGCCCTCAGTATTTACTTGAATACTCTGGTTAAAGTTAACCTCATAATAAATAGGTTGTCCTTCTTCCGGCTTATCATACTCCACTTCCTTCACACTGCCATCTGTCTGTACTGTATACTGAGTACAGTCAAAATAATGCTCAGGTCTTAAATCCCCTGCCAGGAAATCTGTCTTAGCATAGGTTACATCTATGGATGTGGCTGTCTTTAGAGTATTATATACATTCTCACCGAATATAATCTCTCCTGTTTCCTCTATAATATGAATATCATCTGGTCCCACGTTATAGTATTCATCAACATCATCCTCTGTCATAACAGTGGTCGTAAAGGCTGAAAGATCCATATCTGCTCCTGCAGCATCCTTAGCGGTAAGTGTGAGAACATTTTCTCCATCATTGTTAGTATCTGTAATATTTTCATAGGCCAGATTAAGTCTGTAAACCTGTTCTGGATTAGGCTGCTCATATGCAGCTGTTCCATCGATATAAGCATCTACCTGAGTATAATCAACACCATTAAGCACCACATTTTTAGTGTCCATAGCTGTTGGGTCAAAGCTCTGAGTTATATCATAGGAGTATTTGCTTACGTCCTCTGTATTTATAAAGGTTAAGCTTCTATCTGTCTTATATCCAGAGAATATATATCTTCCTGCATAGGTTGCATTACCCTCCTCATATAGCATCTCCTGAAGCTGCTTCAATGAATCAATGATCGCATTTCTATCATCTGAATTAAATGAATCTGTAGAACCCTGTACACAGTAGGTTGTGATATCCTCTATTCTCTTGGTAATATTATCAAGAGATGTGGTTGATATGTCAAACCAAGATGATGCATCCGGGATATTCTTCTCCTTATACTGCTGAAGCTGGTTAACTGTTGTTCTAAGCTTTAATGCTCTAATTGCGATAACCGGATCCTCTGATGCCTGAGATATCTTCTTGCCTGTTGTCATCTGCTGTGTAGTTTTATTAACTGCAGACATACTCTTTTGCATATTTCTAAGTGAGTTGCCTGTAATCATCTGGTTAGTTATTCTCATACAACCTACCTCCTGTCACTAAAGTCTATCCGTCTTTGCTTATACTCCTGTCTGATTAATAAGCTTGTCATATACCTCGTTAAGAACTGATATAACCTTTGATGCAAGATTATATAGATTCTGGAACTTGGTTAAATCTGCTGCCTCTTCGTTCTCATCAACACCTGATACCGAGCTTCTCTGGTTATCGATAGTGTACCTAATATCATCCTGATTAGCAGCAAATGTATTAGTCTTTGATATATCCACCGCCATAGTTGTGGTTATGGATTGCATAAAATGAGAAACTGTACCCTGAGCATACATAGTCTGGTCAGTCATACCAAATATAATCTTATCAACTATAGGTCTTGCCTCTACATTGCCCTGAGCTATATCATCTGCATAGGATACTGCAACCTTAGCCGGGTCCTTCTTCCACTGCTGGTTAAGCTCCCAGTTAAGAGCTGTAATTCTATAGTAAGAAGAGTCTGTGGATTTAAGAGTTCCTGCTCCCTCCATAGTACCCTTAAGCACATAATCATTACCCTCTGCGTCCTCTGCTGTAAACATATCAAGTGCTGCATCACCATTTTCATCAACACCCTCTGTTACAATAGAATTCATATAGTCTGAGAAGGTTCTTACCATCTCGTTAAAACGAGCCATATAGTAAGGAATACCCTTTACGGAAATGTACTCGCCTATTTTTGCTGTTTTCCCTTCTATTCCCTGTGGGAACTTAGCTGAAATCTCTACACCCTTGTCATCAAACATCGTCATGTTCTCAAATACAAAGTTTGTAAGGTATCCATCCTGGTCATAATCAGCTATCCAACCGTCATACATATATTCTTTTCCATTTAGGTTAATAATACCCTGCTGTGGTAAGTTTAGGTTATATACATGTATAGGGTTTTCCATATCGATGGCTACACTTGATGGGTTCTCTGTAACGGATTTTACGCTACCTCTAAAATTCTCACCATTGTTACCATCTCTAATTTCAAAAAGTCCCTGAAGCTTTCCTTCTGTGTGAAGAGCATCAAACTTTTCTCCTGCAGTTCCGTCAGCACACTGCCAAAATACATCTACCAAGCCTTCCACATCTGTCTGATTGAAATTCTCACTTCTTGGAACTACCATAAGCTGGTTGAATTCCATCTCATCTACCAGGATAACTCCATTGATACGAACAGAAAGAGCCTCTGCATTGGAAGGAACCTGTTCGTGTCCCACACCGTACATAATAGACTTTTCTAATACCTCAACCTCGGCATACTCTGAAAGTGTGTCAATACATACTCCTCGCTTATCTCTAAGGTCATTGGCATTACCACCCTTAAGCTCAACATTTATAATCTGCTGTGTAAGCTCGTATATCTGCTTAGCTAAGGAGTTAATCTCACTAACTGCCAGCTCTATCTCATCATTGATAGTTTTCTGAGTGTTCTGGAAATTGTTAGCCATCTCATTCATCATATCAGTGAAGCCGTCAGCTGTAAGTGTATACGAAATTCTAGTTGTATAATCTGATGGATTGTCTGCCAAATCCTGAAGGGCCTGTGACATCTGTGATAACCACTTTGTATATCCCGCCTCACCTGTCATCTCATTCATATAAGTCTGAAGGGTTGCCAGGTTATCATTCTGAGTGTAGTACTTATTGTACTTAGAATTAGCCGCCCAATACTTGTTGTCATAGAATTCATTTCTAAGACGGTCGATGCTATCTCCACCTACACCTGTACCCATCATACCATAGCTCTGATGAAGTCTAAGAGCATCTGTGGCCGATACCACAACCTGCTGTCTGGAGTATCCTTCAGTATTAGCATTTGAAATATTGTGTGAAGTTGTATTAAGGGCTGTCTGGAAATAGTTAAGTCCTGAAAGTCCTGTATTAAGTCCTAAAAATGTTGATGGCATCTACGTCACCTCCTATACTCCAAGGGTTGTTATAAGATGTTCTATCATCTCTGATACGGTATTGATATATCTAGAGGATGCATTATATGCGTGCTGGAACTTAATCATATTTGAAAGCTCCTCATCTGATGATACACCAACTACACCTTGTCTCAAATTCTCTATATCTGTTACGGACTGTTGCTGAGTTTGGGTCATATTGTTATAGGTATAACCTCTGTCAGCTAAGTCCTCCATCATTCCTGCATAATAGTCCATAAAGTTACACTCTACCAGAGAGTTTGGACTAACTGTTGCAAACTTTGTATTCCAAAGGTCAAGCATAGCATCTACATTTTCCTGTGCCTCTTCACCAGTTACCATAGTAAGTGGTAAGAGAGATGGATTCTGAAGAAGCTTATCGTTGATTTCGATGTTACCACCTGTGTAAAGAGAGTAGAAATCATCCTCGCTCTCCTCATTGTAAACCATAAAGGTTTCTATGGAACCGTCTGCTAATTTTAAGGTCTGCTCTGTATATCTAGGCGTGCTCTTTCTAACAAAAAGCTCTGTTCCTGGATATTCATTACCAACACCCATTCCCATTCCAGCCTTCTCCTCATCCAGAACCTTTATAGTGGTTCCGTCTGCAAGAGTTACCTCCTTATTAGGACAAAGGAGATCGTTAAAGCCTGTAACTATAGCATGTACTAAAACATCAAACTGTGACATAAGATTAGTCACTGTATATGGCTCCACATACTTGTTAAAGTAATCTAGCTTGTCTACGTATGTGTTCATATCCTCCTCATACTGAACCATCGCCGCATCATAATCTGCTGTATCAGCAAAGTCCTCTGCTATAGGTTTGTCTGGCTTTATAGGAACATCTGTATAATTACTTACAAAATATCCTCTGGACATCAATAATCCCTTTAGGGAGCCTATATCTGAATTGCTCTTTGTAGAAGGAACCTTATTGATATTAAAGAGTGCTGTCTCGTCATCCTTCCAAACCGGAATCATAAAGTCTGTGGAATCCTGTGCAAAATCATACTGTGAAGTATACTGCTCGCTGTCACAAATCTTTATAACATCAAGCTCATATGCCTTACCTCTGGTTACAAGACATCTACCCTCTATGTAAAGCTCCACTGTTCCGTCTACGTTATTAACTATCTCTGTCTTAACCGTTCCGCTAAGCTCGTCCAAAAGTAGGTTTCTTGCATCTCTGTAATCGTTTGCCTTCTCTATACCGGCCGCCTCACAGGCAAGAATCTTATCATTAAGCTCCAACACCTCATCCGCTATCTCGTTGATTCTCTTAACCTGATTCTGTATCTCTACATTAAGATTACGCTGATAATTAATAAAGCTTGTTCTTATATCCTGTACTCTATCTAAAAAGAGCTGTGCTGTAGATATGAAAGAGCTTCTGGTAACAATACTGTTTGATTCCTTTTGAAGCTCCTGCAAACTAAGCCACAGTTCATTCATTGACGTATTAAAATCCTGACCCTCCAGCTCACCGAAATATGTCTCTATCTCTGAAGCAGTCTCGTACTGTGCCTTGTAGAAGTTCATTCTTCCATTCTCTGCTCTGTAGGCAGCATCTGCGAAATTATCTCTAGCCTGCTTTATCTCTGCTGTTACTACTCCAAGGCCTGCTTTGTTCTCACCGAAAACATTGGTTGTTCCAAGTCCTCTATAGGTTCTATCAGTGAGCATAACCTGCTGACGGCTGAAGCCTTTGGTCTGAGTATTCATTAAATTGTGTGCTGTCGTATTAAGTGCATACTGGTTAGTCTGAAGACCTGTAACACCTATAGACAATCTTCCCATTGTTCCGCTCATTAGCTCACCTTCCTGTATCTAAATTACTGTTTTGTATCAAACTTGCCAGGCATATCCATGCCTCCTGCGTATCCACCCTGACCTTTAAACATATCCTTGCTGTATTCTGCGGTCTCAGGTGCTCTGTTTAAATTCTGTAGTAGATTAATGTTGTATTCTATCATAGCCAGAGATTCCTGAATCAAATTCTGGTTATGGTCATTAACCTCTCTTAGCTTTTTGGCTATCTTAGCCAGCTTTTCGTTAATCTCCAAAAGAGGTTCCCTAAATTCAGGCTGTCCCTCTAGGAAGCTAACTATATCTGAAATTTTAAGGTCAGATGCCTTCTTATTAAGCACGCTGGCGATATTTGCCATAGTACTGTTTCGCTTGCTCTCATAGCTCGTAATAGTATCTACCAGAGCCTGCTCCTTGTCAGTTGTTGCTCTAAGCCTGTCAAGGTTGTTGGAGATAATGGATGATGTCTTCTCCATAGACACCTCAAGAAGCTTCTCATACACAGCATACTCCTCATTAAGTCCTATTATTAAATTCTCGATTAAGCTTGCCATAATAAGTTACTCCTTTTTTATCTCCAACTAGATTGACTGTGCTTTGTAAGCGCTCATAAGCTTATCTGCAAAGGCTTCCGGACTAACACTATAAGTTCCGCTCTGCACTCTTGCTTTAAGCTCACTTATCTTGCTTTCTCTCACATCAGATACGCCTGCAAGTGCATTCTTAGCTACCTGCATATCCTTACCCATGCTTGAAAACGAAACCTCATCCTTGAAGCTTGCATAGTTGGTACCGCTTACTGAACTAGACTTCTTTGTGCTCTTAGAGCCGTAAATCTGATTGACCATATTATAAGTACCAATTCGCATAAAGATCCCTCCTTGTAAATAATTCTTCACTTAATTTATCGGTAATTTTCAGAATATCATAACACTTTTTGTAAATATTTTTGTACTAATATAAATACAATCCGCCCATAAAAATACCGAGATATCAAGTATTACACTAATATCTCGGCAATTTACATAATATTCTTAACCCATAAAATAGCAACTAAAAGTTACCACTTTCATTACTCAAGGAATCTCATCTTTCCTGAGGTACTTCCCTTTGGCTTACGTGCCTCTACCTGCTTTCTAAAGGCATTATTCATGGCATCCGCCAAACCGCCTGAGCACTCCTGACAGAAGCGACCACTATGTATCATCTTACCACAACGCTCACATTCAAGACCCACCAAGGAATCATCAGAGAAGGATAATCTCTCCTCACGTACCCACTTTCTAATCTGCTTTATAGAAACCTCACATTCCTCTGCAACAACGTTAATGTTAGCGCCTGGATTCTCATTAACATACTTCTTAACTATCTGGAACTGTTCTTCTATCTGCTCCTTACATGGCATACAAAGCTGGTCTCCAGTTACATAATGAAATATTTTCTTACATCTTTGACAATTTCTTATATCCATATCAATAACCCTTTCCTATGCATACGCTTGTATAGTAAACATCTTTTATCCCCATAGACTGAAGCACCGCTGTACAGGCTTCAACCGTAGCACCTGTTGTATAAATATCATCAACTATTAGTGCACTCTTATATTTTACTATCTTTTCTGAAGAAATAAAAGCCTTTTTTAGATTTTCCTCTCGCTCCTTGCTACCTAGCTCCTTTTGGGGTTTGGTTTTAGCATCTCTAATCACAAGCTCTGTATCTACAGGTAACTTAAGTCGTTTGCCAAGCTCATAGGCTAAGACCTGAGCTTGATTGTAGCCTCTGTCTCGTAACCTAGTCTTATGCACTGGTACCGGAACTATTACCTCTGGCTCGGCAAGAAGTATTTCCTTCCCTCTTTCCCTAACAATTATATCCCCTAGAAAGCTTCCATAGCATCGCATATTGTGATATTTAAAGCGAGAGAGACACTTAGCCATATCCTCACTGTAGTTAAGGGCAGGAAAACCCTTTATATAGCTCCTAGGCATACTAGAACAATCCTTACAGCAATCCTGCTCCTCATCCTCTATTTCCTTGCCACATTTTAAGCAGCTGGGAGACTTGACAGGTATAAGCTTTATGCTACAATCCTTGCACACCTTCTCCTTCTTACCATCTATCACCTTGTCACACAGAGGACAAACCTCAGGATAGAATAATCTGCCTATGGATTCTCCTAAAGTTTTTAATTCACTAATCATTCTCCAGCATCTCCTGAATTCTTATTCCAAGGGAGGTGTATCTCTTTTGCTCCTCCTGATTATCAATCATCTGATTTACAAGATTAATATTACCCACTATTACAACCAGCTGCTTCGCTCTCGTAATTGCTGTGTATAATAAATTTCTATTAAGCAGCTTGGATGGCCCGGATAGTAGAGGAATTACCACTGCAGGATATTCACTTCCTTGAGATTTGTGAATAGTTACTGCAAAGGCATGCTCTAGCTGACCTAAATTGTTGTAGGTATAAACCGCCTCTCTACCATCATCAAAAAGCACTGTAAGCTCCTCATCATAATCACTTATATCTGTAATAGTTCCCACGTCACCATTAAATACACCAACGCCTTCATCCACTACATAGCCTGCTGCCCTACCCTTATCAGAGTAGATTTTCCACTCCTGCTTGTAGTCATTCTTTATTTGCATAACCTTGTCTCCCTGCCTAAAGATTACGTCATTTTTTACCTTCTCCGGCTTGTTTTTTTTCTGTGGATTAAGTAGTTCCTGTAGCTTCTCGTTCATGCTTACCACTCCTACATCTCCCTTTCTCATAGGGGTAAGAATCTGAATGTCCTCAGGGCTACAATTCAGATACTTAGGAAGCTTAGTAGATACCAAAAGCTTTACCTCTTCTATTATGGCTGACATATTATTTCTAGGCATAAAGAAGAAATCCTTGCTCTTGTTGTGAATTTCAATATGCTCTCCATGATTAATTTTATGAGCGTTGAAAATAATATCACTGCCCTCATCCTGTCTGAATATTTTAGTCAATGTAGTAACTGGGAAGCATCTGGAGCTAATAATATCCTTAAGAACATTTCCAGCGCCTACGCTTGGAAGCTGGTGGACATCTCCCACCAAAATAAGTCTGGTTCCATAAGAAACTGCCTTTAACAGAGAGTTAAAAATATAGGAGTCCACCATGGACATCTCATCCACGATAATTGCATCACATTCTAGTGGATTCATCTCATTTTTACCAAACTTAAGACTCTGAGCTTCCTTATCCTCAGACTCCAATGCGCCGTTAAACTCTAGCATGCGGTGTATAGTCTCTGCAGGCCAGCCTGTCTGCTCTGTCATTCTCTTTGCCGCTCTTCCTGTAGGAGCACAAAGCTTTATGTCCATGCCTTGGGTGGTGAAATACTTGATGATTACATCTATTATAGTGGTTTTTCCTGTACCGGGACCACCTGTTATAACTGCCACACCCGCCTTTATGGCAGACTTTACTGCGCTTTCCTGTATCTGGTCTAGCTGGATATCATTTTTCTTTTGAATATCAGCTATAGCCTCATCTAGCTCTGTCTCATCAATATCATATCTAAGCTGTAAATCCAGGAGCTTCCTGGCAGAATTTATCTCAACATAATAATTAAGAGTAGCGTATATAACCTCTACCTGGTCTATGGTCTTTTCGATTATCTTGCTCTCTATGGCCAGCTCCCCTAGCTGTGAGGAGAGTAGGTCATACATTTCCTCATAAACTGTGCTTCCACTTTCTGCATCTGCATACTCTGCATAACCATAGGATATTTCTCCATATGTATTGCCATCTAAGTCCCAATCTGACCCCTTGGTAAGCTCGATAGCCTTTCTAATTAGGATGTCCTTTGGCAAATACATATGTCCATCATTTTGAGACATGGTGAGCACATAAAGTAAGGAAGACCTTAATCTGTAAATAGAGTTAGATGGAATTCCCATCTTCCTAGCTATCTGGTCCGCTATCTTAAAGCCCACTCCTGACACATCCTCCGCTATCTTATACGGATTTCCTTTTATAATCTCGTAAACCTTATCCCCATAGGTTTCATATATTTTTATGGCAAGGTTAATAGATATTCCGTATTGACTAAGGAATATTACTACCTCCTGAAACTGCTTTTTTTCTGCATAATTGATGGCAATACTCCTTGCCTTTCGCTCCGATATGCCACTTATCTCCACCAGTCTTATAGGTTCCTCTTCAATTATTCTAAGGGTATCTTGCTTGAATTTCTTAACTATTCTTTTGGCTAGGACCTCTCCTACGCCCTTGATTATTCCAGAGCCTAGGTATCTTTCTATACCCAGTGTATCCTCTGGTAGTTTAAGCTCACATGATGTGACCTTGAATTGTATATCGTATCTGGAGTGATTTACATACTCTCCCTCAGCAATTATATATAAGCCCTCTGCCAGCCCACAAACATTGCCTACGAAGATTTCATCTCCATCCTCACCAGATACATCAAATACACAGTAACCATTTTCCTCGTTACTGTAAATTATCTTTTCTACGTAACCTTCTCTTACCATGTCCCCCTAAGGCCTTTCTAATACGTGTGCACAGTCTTAAAAATAACAATATGAGGCTACTCAGTGGTAGCCTCAGTTAATGTTGTTGGTCCGCTATTACGCTTCATAGCCTCGTAGAGCTGCTGGGCAAGGCCAATACCTCCCTGGTCTACAACGCTTTTTGCATACTGCTGGATTCTCATATCTCCAAAATATGTTTCGTATTCGTTTTCTTCCTCATCGGCTTTAATGATAGTCTTCTCCATAGACTTATATATCTGCTCTATCATATATGCCTCGAACTCCTTACAGGCGTTCATCATCTCGTCATCAGTTGCCTTGGTGCTGTCAATGCTTCCAAGAGTTCCCTCCAATCCAGAGGTCTGAGTTTGAGCTATAACGCTACTGTAGTCGTTTCCTGATATTCCGTTTAGAGTCATTTAAATCACCTACCTAAGTGTATAGATAGTTGAGCCATCCCCGCACCTCCTCGACCCTCCGCTTCGAGTCGGTTCGTGGCTTCGCCATATGCCAGTGTACATATAATTAGCTTGTCGTGAGCTAGCTCACCAAGCTAATTATATGTACACTGTCGCATAGCTCAACTATCGTAAGTTATTCGCTTGCTGCATCATCTCATCTGAAGCCTGAATAGCCTTTGAGTTCATCTCATAAGCTCTCTGAGCTACGATAAGGTTAACCATTTCATTTGCAACGTCTACATTTGATCCCTCAGTATAAAACTGATGAGTCATACTTGGTGTAAGGTTTGGATTACCAAACTCTGCCATTGCCTCACCTGAGGCTGCTGTTACTGCAAATGTATTATTTCCTGCCTTATGAAGTCCTGCCGGATTACTAAACTGATATAATCCCAGCTTAACCTGATATCCATTATTCATAAGAGGTGCAAAATTTCCCTTTGCATCCGGAAATCCTATGTATCCATTCTTATCAATCTGCACATCAGAAGCATTATACTTATCAGGAAGAACAATCTGATTGCCATTCTGATCAAGAACAGGAAGTCCTGCCGCTGTACAGAGAAGATTACCTCCCTGAACTGGCGAAACATTAAAGGTTCCATCTCTTGTATAAAGTATCTCTCCTGCCTCATTTTTAACCTGGAAGAAGCCTTCTCCCTCTATAGCCACATCAAAAGGTCTTGAGCTGGCATTAAGATTACCCTGGTCAAACTGACTGGTAATGGCTGAAAGTCTTGTACCGAGACCTACCTCTGCCGGAACCGGCTTGTTCTCTCCAGCATTGTTTGTGGAGGTTGACTGAAGATTTTGATATAACAAAGTCTTAAAGCTTGCCTCCTGTGTCTTATATGCTGTTGTGTTAACATTCGAAATGTTATTTGCTATAGTATCTACATTTAACTGCTGAGCTCTCATACCTGAGGCTGCAGTCCATAATGAACGCATCATAGGCTATACCCTCCTGTCATTAACCAACCCTTCCGATTTCGTTTACTGCCTTTTCTAAAATTTTATCTAAGCTCTGTACCATCTTTTGGTTGGTCTCATATGCTCTTGTAACTGCTATCATATCTACCATCTCAGTAACCATATTAACATTGGACATCTCAAGAAATCCTTGGTTTACTGTAGCTTCTGCAGCGATTATGTTTGCCCCTTCAACCGGCTCGTACATATTCTCACCGTAGCTTGATAAGGCCTCATAATTGTCAAAGTCTACTATCTGTAAGGTAGATACATATGTGTTGTCCACATAAATCTCTCCAAGAGAATTCACGCTAATCTTAGCTGTATCTGCTCCTGGTATCTGGATTGGATTGCCACCATCTCCCAGCACCATATCTCCGTCCTTAGTTACAAGATAACCATCCTTGGTTACAGTGAAATCACCATCGCGGGTATATCTAATATGTGTGTTCCCACTCTTGTCAGTTGTGCTGATGGTAAAAAATCCTCTGCCAGACAATGCAAAATTATAAAGATTTTCTGTCTGTCTAAAGCTTCCCTGAGACATATCATAATAGGTCTCACCAATTTTAACGCCTAAGGTCACTCCACCCACACTTCTTATAAGGTCTGGACCCTCAATTCGGTCATTAATCTTAACAGCTAGCTGAGTGTCGAAGGACTGAGATGTGGCCTCCACCTTTTTGTATCCAGTGGTGTTAGCATTTGCCATATTATTGGTGATGACATCCATACGCTTTTCTTCGTTACGAAGACCTGTCCAGGCTGTATAAAGTCCTCTTACCATCCTATCTACTCCTTAATTCTTATCACTTAAAAACTCAATGTACTTACCAGTTCCGATAGCCACAGCTGTAAGTGGCTGTTCTGCTGTCATAGTGGTAATGCCGGTATTCTCCTCGATTAAATCCTCTAATCCATGGAGAAGAGCTCCTCCGCCTGTAAGGACAATTCCTCTGTCTGCAATGTCCGCTGCAAGCTCTGGTGGTGTTCTCTCAAGAACTGAATGAACTGCGTCTACTATCTGAGCTGTAACCTCTCGTAAAGCTTCCTCAGTTTCATCTGAAGAAATGGTAACGGTCTTTGGAAGCCCTGTTACAAGGTTACGTCCTCTAATATCCATAGTAATGTTTTCTGGTCTCTTGTAGCATGTGCCTATCTTAATCTTAATCTCCTCTGCGGTTCTCTCACCAATAAGAAGATTATGTCTCTTACGCATAAATTTTACGATAGCATCATCAAAGTCATCGCCTGCAACCTTGATGGAATTACTAACAACTGTACCCTCTAAAGATATAACTGCTATATCTGTGGTACCTCCGCCTATGTCTACAATCATATTACCGCATGGTCTTGAAATATCTATACCCGCTCCAAGGGCGGCTGCCACTGGTTCCTCGATTATATACACATCTCTAGCTCCTGCCTGATAGGTAGCATCCTCAACAGCCTTCTTCTCAACCTCTGTAACTCCTGATGGAACACAGACACTGATACGAGGTCTTCTGCCAAAGAAATTCTTACCTACAGCCTTCTGAATGAAGTACTTAAGCATCTTCTCAGTGATAGTGTAATCTGAGATTACTCCCTGTCTAAGTGGTCTGATTGCAACTATATTGCCAGGAGTACGACCAAGCATAAGTCTTGCTTCCTCTCCTATAGCCTTTATACGGTTAGTATCTCTATCGTATGCCACAACTGAAGGCTCCTGTAAAACAACGCCTTTTCCCTTAACATACACTAAAATACTGGCTGTCCCTAAATCAATTCCAATATCTGAACTTGCCATAATAGCTCCTTTCCCGCTACTTAATATATCGTCAATAATTTATAAATCCTTAGCTTTTCTTAAAATTATTAAGGAAGCTGCCTGACCTTGAAGCCAATCTATGCGAACCTCAGTAATATCCATAATATTATCAAGCCTTTGGATATATCTTCTCCAATTCACAACCTTATCCTTTGTGATAAATGGTTTTCTAACACCAGCTAGATTATCAAACTTATCATGTAAGTCTGTAATAATCTCTCTACTGTCCCCACCTGTAAAATCGTATCCCATAAGCTCATTCATCTTCTTGTTAGAGAATAAAACCTCTCCAGAATACGCATCCCTTACAAATATACCCACATTGAAGCTATTGTATGTTTCTATGAGATGTTTATTTACATTTCTAATATTATCATCACCAACTGCGTTCTCCAGCATATTTTGAATAACAACAGCAATGTTACCTGTAAATCTAAGCTCATCAGCTGTCCATATTCTCTCACCACCAGATTCGCCTAAAAACAATATTCCATAGAAGCTATCGCCCAGATATATCGGATAAGATATAACCGCCTTACAGCCATATCTCATCAATTCCATCTTGGATTCCTGTGTTACATTGGAGCTATCTATTACATAGATTCCATCTCCCTCTTCTATGAATCTTTCAACCTTATACATTCTGTCAGGAAGAGTTGTAAGTATTTCTTCACTAGGCACCTCACCATTAGCATTCCAGTAGCTTCTTAAAACATAGTTCTTGGTCACTGAATCTATAGTATATACTCCAGCCTTGTCTATGCCCATATTTATTCCAACATTACGAAGGGTTTCTTCTATAACCTGATCAACAGTATCAATAAGCTTACTATTTATCTTACCCATTGCATCACTTACTATACTCTGTCTGGTTAATTCTTCTAAAAGCTTTTTACCTGCGCCCTTTGATTTCGCTGACTCAACGTCTATGGCAATAGTCATTCTAAGATCCTCTGAAATCATATTAGCAATTTCCCAATGACTATCATATACTCTTCTAAGGGTAGCCGTCTCCTCCTTAGTATAAGAGCCCACCATCCAAATACCCTTAAGATCATCATTAATCTTAATAGGAGCTGCGGAAATCTTACCTATGCCACCTTCTTCTCTATCTAATATGGTTGGCGCATCATTCTCAATCACCGTCTGCTTAATGTGTTTGTAATACTCCTTATAGGCAGGCTTTTCAAACAAATCATAAAAATCCCCAAGATTTGTAGCAGGTCCGGTTGGTGGAAATACTATCTTACCCTCCACGTCTACAAATACCGAGTAAAGTCCTGTCAGTTTGGTAAATGTATCCATCATTAGCTTAACCTTATCATCAGTTATAAGCTCATCAAGCTTTTGCTTGCTATGTGACATCTTCTGCTGATTCTTATCTAAAGCCTTGGATACTTTTCTAGTTGTATCCTTAACTGCCTTTTCCTGAGCCTTTGATTCTGTTATGTCCTTGATATAAAACTCCACCTTAAATATCTCATCTGTAACATCGGATATAGCAATTTCATTGGATACGTAGTAAAGCTTTCCATCATCACCCACCATTCTGTACTCATGGGTGTAATCATCAACCTTATTATTAACTGCGTCAACGACAGTTTTAATAACCTTTTCTCTATCCTGTGGATGAATGTAATCCTCTGTAAGCTTCATTCCCTTATTAAGCATCTCCACATTCATACCTAACATAGATGCATTGGGAGATACATATTCAAGCTGGCTTTTTCTCTCATTTTTATGACAGGTTTTAACTATTATTACGTAGCCTGCCTTCTGGATAGCTTTTCTAAGATATTTATTTTCTAGTACCATCAGTATTCCCCCATTCCTTTAAACTTAAAATCTTTTCACGTGAACATGGCTGTTGCATAATCTGCAACAGCCATATTATCGCCTAATTCCAAATGAATTTTAACTATGAGTTAAGCTCTGGAAAAGCTATATCTGTTACTTCTTTAGCATCACCAACAGCCTGTACTACATTATCAAGAGCCAACTTAAGCTGTGCCATATAATCACTTACGTTCTCACACTCACGCTTAACGTTCATTCTAGTTGTATAAGCCTCTGTTCTTGCCTGAAGCTTAATCTCCTCACACTCTGCATCTGCCTGCTCCTTCATAGCATTTACCTCATACTCGGCATTAGCTCTCAAAGCAGTAACCTCTTCCTCTGTTCTTCTCTTATAATCATCACAAGTAGCATAAGTGCTGTCTCTTCTCTCCTGACATGCACTTGTAGTCTCTGCCTTCATCTTATCGCAGGTTGAAACTGTCTCAGCATGGATTCTCTCGCACTCATCTGTTGTGTCAATCATCATCTTCTCACATGCAGCTGCTGTCTCTGACTGAAGCTGCTGGCACTCTGCCTCAACACTCATCTTAAGAGCTTGGCACTCTGCCTCTGTCTGTCTAACAAGAGTATCTGCATTCTCTCTAGCCTCAAGAAGTGTTCTTGAAATAGATTCGTATCTTGCAGCTGACTCCTGATCTCTGCTTGCGTATGTTTCCATCTTTTCTCTAAGCTGAGCAACCTCAAGTGAAAGCTCATCATTAACCTTCTTAAGATTATCGATAGTAGCTGTTGACTCACTTATATTAGTTTCTCTCATAGTATGAAGATTCTTAACTGTCTCACTAAGCTTTAATATATTTGCCTTAAGGTCGGCAACCTCTTTTTCGTGTGCTGCCTGAGTTTCCTCTATATATGCATCTACTGCCTTTTTGTCGTAACCACCAAAGGAAGCTGTTTTAAACTGTACATCCATCTTTTTTATTACCCCTTTCATTATATATAACAATAATTCTAAACAATTATAACATAAGAAAACTCATAATGCACTCATTTTTTGCATTGTTTAGTCATTTTTTGTGTTATGTTTTTTTATGTTTTTATCGCATTTAGATTTTTCTTGTGATATAATACGCGTTAAGCAATGAGCGTTGCACAAAAAACTAATAGCCATCTGCATAAGCTTGCTTACACGCAGATGCGATGTTAGTTTTTTGTATAGGGAGAATGCCCGCGACCGACTGGCGTAGCCAGGAGGTCCACAATGCGAATGTTTCATTATACATGGAAAGGATTATATTATGGCAAGATTTTTGAAAAAACTTACTATTTTTACACTATGCTTTAGTATGCTTTTTTCCCTTACTGCCTGTGGCGCAGATATGGAAAAGGTTTACCAAAGCTATATAAAGAGCTTAATAGCTATAAATTACATGGGTTCCACCGAGGATTACATCAAGGCATCTGGTGCATCTCAGGAGGAAGCAGATAACCTATATCAGGCCAACCTAGAGTACTTAGCTGACAATATCATTACATATTATGGCATCACAATCACAGATGCTCCCGAGCTAAAACAGGATTACATAGAGCTGGCAAAGCTCATTTATAGCAAATGCAACTACACCGTTTCAAAAGCCAGAAAGGATGGTAGCGTTTATCTTGTAGATGTAACCATCTATCCTATGGACTTATTTGCCCAGACAGCTCCTGAGGTTGCCACCTACGTAGAAACCTTCAACCAGGGTGTAAAGGATGGCTTATACGATGACTACACCCTTACCCAATATGAGACTGAGTTCTCCAAGGGCATGGTTGAAATTCTCACCAACGGTGCAATCAATATGACCTACTGCGAACCAGTTACAATTACCGTAGAAATCATAGAGGACGACAATAACTACTACATCAGCGACCGCGATTTCCTTCGCATCGATGCCGCCATGATAGCAGCATCCATCCCAGAGCCTGCGACTACTGAGGAGTGAATAAATTTCATTATGAGAAGTTAGAGCGAAAGTTTAACCCATGGTACATAGCTTATGTGCCATGGGTTTTCTTATGGTACGCTTAGATAAGGGAGCGTTGCAACTTAATCTCCCGGTCTGTCTAGGGATTAGTCTTCGCCGA
>SVEC01000009.1 GCA_015057555.1 Lachnospiraceae bacterium
GTCGGCGAAGACTAATCCCTAGACAGACCGGGAGATTAAGTTGCAACGCTCCCTTATCTAAGCGTACCATAAGAAAACCCATGGCACATAAGCTATGTACCATGGGTTAAACTTTCGCTCTAACTTCCTATAATGTAATTTATGTACCTTATCTTATGATGATGTACGCGGTGTAGATGATGTATCCTAGGAGCATGATGATACCCTCTACACGATTAATCTTTGTTGAGGTTTTGCAGAAGATGGTGATTAAGACAGCTACTGCAATTACGATGATTGTGTCGATGATAAGCTCCGGTGCAACTGTGATAGGTGCAAGTACAGCTGCTATACCTAGGATGAACAAAATGTTGAAAAGGTCTGAGCCAACTGCATTACCTAGGGAAATTCCGGAGTCTCCCTTCTTGGCTGCTGTAACTGATGTAACAAGCTCTGGAAGAGAGGTGCCGATGGCTACGATGGTAAGACCCACTAAGGCCTCGCTCATACCCCATGCTATGGCGATTTCCTTGGCGTTGTTAACTACCAGGTTACCACCGCCAATAATCATAGCCAAGCCTATGATTGCAAAGATTATACTCTTAGGAAGGGACATGATTTCTTGGTCGTCTCCTTCTACACGATTCTTGAGAGCGCTTCTAATCATAATACCAATATATGTAACAAAAGCAATTAATAAAATAACACCATCTAAGCGACTAAGCTTTCCGTCTAAGATAAGGACAAGCAAACCAACGCTTGCTGCTATATTCCACCACACGTCACGCTTCATAATATCCTTAGGCGTTTCAGCCGGGAATATAATGGCGCAAAGACCGACTACCATTAGAACATTGAAGATATTTGAGCCTACTACGTTTCCTAAGGAAATGTCAGCATTCCCTGCAAGTCCAGCTGTGATACTAACTGAAGCCTCAGGAGCACTAGTACCCATAGCAACAATTGTAAGACCTATAATAAGTGATGGAACCTTTAAGATTCCTGCAATGGATGAAGAACCATCTACGAACATGTCAGCACCCTTAACAAGTAAGACGAAACCGACAATCAGTAATAAATACATCATAATGATGCCCTCCTTGGTAATTAATAATTTAATTTGGTGCATAGAAAAAGACTTTTTCTGCACAAGAAACAATGCAGTAAAAGTCTCGCAACATACGTATTAGTAAGTGTAATAACCGGACTCAAGGTCGTGATGACGATTATTACAACGCTTATATAGCGCTCACTACTCCCTCTTTACTGTAGAAAATATTAGCATAATTAATAAACTATTTCAATTAATAGATGGTTTAGATTTGGTAAAGATTTTTTTGAGAAATTTTACCAATAAGAAATGTTGACATAGAAAAAAAAAGGTGTATAATTATGGGTAGTTAGGCAAGACTAACTCAAAAAAGGAGGAAAGCCTGTAGGCTTAAAACTAGTATGATAAATGAAATTATAATATTGATTATAGTTATAGCTGTTGTGGGTGTGGTAAAACATCTGTGTAAGGCCAAACGGCAAGGTAATTCATGTGTGGGATGCTCTTGCTCAGGTACGTGTGGAGGTCGTTGTAGTAGTTCCCCTAGTAGAGAGAAAACAGTAAACATATAGTAGATAAAACGCCATTGATTTATTGACAAAAAATGTCCTTATGCTACAATTATTTTCTGTAATAAATTGGGAATACTTTTTATACGGAGGATAAATATGGGACTACTTGAATTGTTTTTAATTGCAGTAGGACTTTCTATGGATGCCTTTGCAGTGTCCATATGTAAGGGTTTATCATTAGGTAAAATCAAGCTAAAGCATATGGCCATAGCAGGACTTTGGTTCGGAGGATTTCAGGCTCTTATGCCAGCTGTAGGTTATCTGGTAGGAAGCTTGTTTGCAGACAAGATTGTGGCTGTGGACCACTGGATAGCATTTGCACTTTTGGCATTTATCGGTGGAAGTATGATAAAGGAATCCTTCGAGAAAGATGAGGAAGTGGATGCCTGTATGGATCCTAAGTGTATGTTTATCCTTGCAGTGGCCACTAGTATCGATGCTTTAGCAGTAGGAGTTTCCTTTGCATTTTTAAAGGTTTCTATAATGTGGTCGGTACTATTTATCGGCGTGATTACATTTGTCTTTTCGGCAGTGGGTGTAAAGATAGGAAGCATATTTGGTTCCAGGTACAAATCAAAGGCAGAGCTTGCTGGAGGTATAGTTCTTATTCTTATGGGACTTAAAATACTTCTTGAGCATTTAGGTGCAATTGGATAATGAAAAAATATCCCTCTTGAAAAAAGAGGGAATTAATTTAAAATATCGGTTAGTCTAAACTAACCAAACATAAAAGAGGTGAAAAAATGACATTAAAGGATTTAGAAATTGGAAAAACTGCCACCATAGATGTTGTTGGTGGAGAGGGCTCTCTAAGACAGCATTTCTTGGATATGGGTCTTATCCCGGGAGCTAGGGTTAAGGTAGTAAAGTATGCACCTATGGGTGACCCTATAGAGCTTAGAGTTCATGGCTATGAGCTTACCCTTCGTTTGGCAGACGCTGCTCAGATTAAGGTACATACAGAGGATGTAATAGGTGAGACGGAGGAGCTTTTATCCTCTATGGCTATGAAGTCTAAGGAGAAGAAAGGGAGAACTAAGGTTAGCCATCCAGGTCTTGGTGAGGGTGGTAAATATCACACCAAGGCTGATGAAAATCCTCTTCCTGAGGGTACTGTTATAAGCTTTGCTTTGGCGGGTAATCAGAACTGTGGTAAGACCACCTTGTTCAACCAGCTTACAGGAGCTAACCAGCATGTAGGCAACTTCCCTGGAGTTACTGTGGATAGAAAAAGTGGTCAGATTAAGAATCAGGCATATACTGAGATTACTGACCTGCCAGGTATATACTCCATGTCCCCTTATAGCGATGAGGAAATTGTTACTAGAGAATTTATCCTTAAGGATAAGCCAAAGGGTATCATAAATATCGTGGATGCCACAAATATTGAACGTAATCTTTACCTTACCATGCAGCTTATGGAACTTGATATACCAATGGTTCTGGCCCTAAATATGATGGATGAGGTTCGTGGCAACGGTGGTGCCATAAGAATCAATGAGATGGAGGATATGCTGGGCATTCCAGTTATTCCAATATCAGCTTCTAAAAATGAGGGTGTTGATGAGCTTATAAACCATGCTATGCATGTGGCAAAGTATCAGGAGAGACCTGGAAGAACTGATTTTTGTGACAAAGAGGATTTGGGTGGTGCAGTTCACAGATGCTTGCATGGAATTATGCATCTTATAGAGGACCACGCTATGGCAGCACAGATTCCTGTTAGATTTGCAGCTACCAAGCTGGTAGAGGGCGATAAATTGATACTTGAGGCCCTTAACCTTAAGCAAAATGAAATCGAAACCATAGACCATATCATTGCTCAGATGGAGGAGGAGAGAGGCTTAGATTCCATGGCCGCCATCGCAGATATGCGTTATCACTTTATACATAAATTAGTGGATAAGACAGTAGTAAAGCCTAGGGAGAGTAAGGAGCATATAAGAAGCCAGAAAATTGATAAATTCCTTACAGGTAAATTTACTGCCATCCCTGCATTTATAGCTATTATGGGACTAGTGTTTTGGCTTACCTTCAATGTTATAGGCGCTTGGTTACAGGGACTTTTAGAGGGTGGAATAGAAAAGCTTACCCAGCTGATGGATGGTGCACTTACCTCTTGGGATGTAAATCCAGCTCTGCACTCCTTAGTTATAGATGGTATATTTAATGGTGTGGGAAGTGTTCTTAGCTTCCTGCCGGTAATTATAGTATTGTTCTTCTTCCTGTCCCTTCTTGAGGATACAGGATATATGGCTAGAGTGGCATTTGTTATGGATAAGCTTCTTAGAAAGATAGGCTTATCTGGTAGAAGTATAGTGCCTATGCTTATAGGCTTTGGATGTACAGTTCCTGGTGTTATGGCCAGTCGTACACTTCCATCAGAGCGTGATAGAAAGATGACCATACTCCTAACACCATTTATGAGTTGTTCTGCTAAGCTTCCTATCTACGCCTTTTTTGTGGCAGCCTTCTTCCCTAAGCATGGTGCATTAGTGATGATAGGGCTTTATCTAATTGGTATAATTGTGGGTATATTGGTTGCACTTATATATCGCGGTAGTATGTTTAGAGGAGAAGCGGTGCCTTTTGTGATGGAGCTTCCTAACTACCGTATGCCAGGAGTGAAAAATGTAGCTCAGCTTCTCTGGGAAAAGGCTAAGGACTTCCTTCAGAGAGCATTTACAGTAATATTTATAGCAACCATAGCCATATGGTTCCTTCAGACCTTCGACCTTCAAATGAATATGGTGGCGGATTCTAAGGATAGTATTCTTGCTATGGTGGCAAATGTGGTAGCACCAATATTTAAGCCACTTGGCTTTGGAGATTGGAGAATTGTGACAGCCCTGGTAGCAGGCTTTATGGCAAAGGAAAGCGTGGTATCAACTATTTCAGTATTATATGGAACCACAGCTATGCTACAGGCCGCTTTAACTCCGGGAGCAGCTATGGCACTTCTTGTGTTCTGTCTTCTCTATACACCTTGTGTTGCGGCTGTGGCAGCAGTAAAGAGAGAACTGGGAACAAAATGGGCATGGTTTGTGTCTGTAGGCCAATGTGCTATTGCTTGGATATGTGCTTTTGTAACTAGCCTTATAATGTAAATAGGTAACCTTTAGGTAACTATTATACTTCTGAGAAATATTGTATAAATATAAAAAATTTTGTATAATATTTTTGGGTTACTTGAGTGATTTAAGAGGGGAAGTAATTCTTCCCCTTTTTGTTTTATAAAAAAAGGAGTTACATATGTTTGAAGTGATGATTGTAATACATATTATTTCTATATTTTTGGTGCTTAGTTCTCTAGTGGTTATGTTTAGAGGTGAGGCTACCTATGGTCAAAAGCTACTTAGTTATTTTATGATATCTGAGCTTGTTCAAAGCGTGGGATACCTGCTAGAGCTATTTTCTAAAACCCTAGAGGAAGCTATGGTGGCAGTTAAATTTGAGTATTTAGGCTCATCACTGGTTGCCATATTCTATATGATGTTTATTAGGCATTATTGCGGACATCAGGAAAAGCGATTGCAGGAAAGGATTCTGCTTTTATTTGCGTTGCTTGGTGTAATAATGGTATGGACTACACCTATGCATACCTTCTTCTACAAGGATATAGCTTTTAATCAGTTTGGAGATGATTATAGACTGAAGCTTACCTACGGACCATATTTTTATTTCCATTGTGTGGTGGCGATAGTAATTCCTTGGTTAGTAGTGGCGTGGACATTATTTGACAGTGTACGTAAGGAAAAGATTAAGAAAAAACGCAAGAACTTATTTATTGTTATAGTTGGAAGCTGTATAGCATTCTTTGTATTTGCACTGTATGCCTTAGGATTCTCTTTTGATGGATACGACCCTAATCCGGTAACTATGTCACTGATGCTTTCCATTATGACCATATTTGTGTGGAATCGAAAGGATTATAACCTTACTAAGGCGGCTGCCAACAATGTATTAAATGCCCTTAATGACGGTGTTATTACCTTGGATGAGCACTTAAAGATAATAAGCTTTAATCCGATGGCGGAGAAGGTATTTCCGGATTTGGCAATCCAAAAGCCTGTGAGTGAGATATCATCATTTCCACTTTCTGATTTGTCTGAAAGCGAGAAAAGAGAGTTTGTAAAGGATGATAGATATTATGAAAGCCATATAAGTAAGCTTTTAGATGTGGATGGAGATGTTAGAGGTTACACAGTTTTATTTACAGATGTAACAGATACAGTGGAGTACATTAATAACATTAAGCTTATGAGAAAGAAGGCGGAGGAGGCAAATCAGGCAAAGAGTCAGTTCCTGGCAAATATGTCCCATGAGATACGAACTCCTATGAATGCCATAGTAGGTCTCAGTGAGCTTATCATTGAGGAAAGTCGTGGACGTAAGATGTACAATGACGCCTGTGATATTAAATCTGCAGCTCTTAATCTTCTTTCGATTATTAATGACATTCTTGATTTGTCGAAGGTAGAGGCAGGTAAGATGGAGCTTATAGATAATGATTACCATGTACAGATTCTCGTTCAGGATACTATAAATATGGTTAAGATGGCAGCCTCTCAAAAGGGACTTAAGATGAAGGTAGACCTGGATGAAAATATGCCGTATATGTTAAATGGTGACGAGGGTCGTATTAGACAGGTGCTTATTAACCTTATTAATAATGCGATTAAGTTTACTAAGCAGGGCTCTGTATCATTAGCTGTAACAGGCGATTATATAAGTGATGACATATATGAGATGCATTTTACAGTTCAGGATACAGGTATAGGTATTAAGCCAGAGGATATAGAGCACATTTACGAGTCCTTCCAGCAGCTGGATATGAATATTAACCGTAAAGAAGAGGGGACTGGTCTGGGACTTGCCATAACTAAGAATTTAGTACAGCTTATGGGCGGTGACATACAGGTTGAAAGTGTTTATGGTGAGGGTACCACCTTTAAGGTGAAGATTAAGCAGAGAGTGGTAACTAAGGATATTATCAAGGATAATCATATTAATAGAGAAGATTTAAAGCACACAGATATGAGAATGTTTGAGTGCCCGAATTACAATATTCTTGTAGTAGATGATAATATTATTAATCGCAAGGTTGTTATAAAGATGATGGCAGATTATAAGTTTAATATTAGTGAAGCAGATTCAGGTCTTAAAGCTATTGAACTGGCAAAGGAAAACAAGTACGATATGATTCTTATGGATCATATGATGCCTGAGATGGATGGTGTGGAAGCTACTAGAACCATTCGCGCTGAATGTAAGCTTAATGAGGGAACAGTAGTAATTGCCCTTACAGCAAACGCTATTGAGGGTGCTAGAGATATGTACCTTAGCAATGGCTTCCAGGATTTTCTTGCAAAACCATTTGAGAAGGTACAGCTACATGATATGCTCAGCAAGTGGATTTACGATGGTAGAAAGGTCTACTCAGACACCATAGTAGAGGGTGGGGAAACTGAGAAGGATATGTTTGACAAAGCAGTGGATGAACACTGGAACAAATAACGGAAATGCTTTGACATATAGCAGGGCTAGTGATATTATAGTGCAGTGATGTGATGTAGAAAATGTGTCTTGGGAGTAGACGGGTTTTGTAGTCACATATTATGCTGATTATACAAGGAGGATATAACAAACATGAAGACTAGAGTAGGAATACTTGGTTACGGTAACCTTGGAAGAGGTATTGAATGTTCACTTAAGCAGAATGATGACATGGAACTGGTTGCAGTGTTTACTAGAAGAAATCCTGACACAGTTAAGATTTTAACGCCAGGAGTTAAGGTTTACCATGTTGATGATGCACCAAAGATGAAGAATGATATAGATGTAATGATACTCTGTGGAGGAAGTGCTACAGACCTTCCTGAGCAGACTAAGGAGTATGCAAAGTATTTTACTGTTGTAGATAGCTTTGACACACATGCAAAGATTCCAGAGCATTTTGATAATGTTGACAAGGTGGCTTCTGAGAATGGTAATGTTGCAGTTATCTCAGCTGGCTGGGATCCGGGAATGTTCTCTATCAACAGATTATATGGCAATGCGATTCTACCAGAGGGCAAGGATTATACCTTCTGGGGCAAGGGAGTTAGCCAGGGTCACTCAGATGCTATTCGTAGAGTAGAGGGAGTGGCAAATGGAAAGCAGTACACAGTGCCTATAGATGCTGCATTAGATGCAGTTAGAAGCGGTTCAAATCCAGAGCTTACAACCAGAGAAAAGCACCTTAGAGAGTGTTATGTTGTGGCTGAGGAGAGTGCAGACTTAGCTAAGATTGAGGCAGAGATTAAAAATATGCCTAACTATTTTGCAGATTATGATACTACAGTAACCTTTATCACTGAGGAGGAGTTGCAGCGTGACCACGCAGGTATTCCTCATGGTGGATTTGTTATAAGAAGTGGTAAGACTGGTTGGAATGGTGAGAATACACACATTATTGAGTACAGCTTAAAGCTAGATTCTAATCCAGAGTTTACAGCTTCTGTAATCGTAGCTTGTGCCAGAGCTGCTGTTCGTATGAAGAAGGAGGGTATGAAGGGTTGTAAGACAATCTTTGATATTCCACCAGCGTACCTAAGTGCAGTAGATGGGGCAGAGCTGAGAAGACAGTTGTTGTAATAAAAATGAGAATATAATACGGGACTGTGCGAATATACATTACATCCCGGTCTGCCTAGGGATAAGATTTCGCCGACACTATGACGGTCGGCTCCATCTTACCCTGTCGCGCCCGGTTTGCAGGTTATAGCGCACAGTCCCTGTTTATTTTTCTTTGACTACATACAAATAAAAACGTGAGACTGTGTCTGAATCTCACGTTTTTGTATATTGATTATATTATAGTTCCACCGCCTACTACCTTGTTGTCATCATATAGCACCACTGCTTGGCCCTTGGTTATGGCACGCTGTGGTTCATCGAAGACTACTTGGATTCTATCTTCGTCAAGTCTGGTTACGGTGGCCAAGGCTTCCTTGGCATTGTATCTTGGTCTTGCCTTGCATCTTAGCTCTCCCTTGATTTCAGGTATGGATATAAGGTTTACATTATTAGCCTGTAGGGTTGTGGTGAATAAATCCTCGTTATAACCTAGCACGACAGTGTTGCTAGCTGGGTCAACCTTTACCACATACATAGATTGCTTAAGGGAAAGTCCCAGGCCACGTCTTTGGCCTACTGTATATCTTATAATTCCCTTATGGCGTCCTAAAACATTTCCTTCCATGTCTACAAAGTCACCCTCCGGGTAAGTCTTTCCTGTGTACCCCTCTATAAAATTCGCGTATTTCCCATCAGTTACAAAGCATATATCCTGACTGTCATGCTTGTTAGCATTGATGAAATTCTGAGCTGTGGCAAGCTCCCTGACCTGCTCCTTGGTCATACCGCCCAAGGGGAACAATGTGTGAGCCAGCTGCTCCTGAGTCATAGAGTAAAGCACATAGCTCTGGTCTTTGGTAGGATCTAGTGCCTTTAGAAGCTCATATCTGCCAGTGGTTTCATTGAACTCTATTCTGGAGTAATGTCCGGTTACCACATATTCATAGCCCAGTTCCTTGGCTTTATTATATAGATGCTCAAATTTAAGATGCCTGTTGCACTCTATGCAAGGATTTGGAGTGAGACCATTTTCGTAGCAGCATACGAATTTATCTACCACCTTTTCTTTGAAATTCTCGGAGAAATTCAGCACATAAAATGGCATATCAAGAGCGGAGGCTACACGTCTGGCATCCTCCACATCATCTATGGAGCAACAGCTGTGCTCCTTGGAAAGTCCGATATCCTCATTTTGAAAAAGTTTCATAGTGGCACCAATGCAGTCGTAGCCATTTTCCTTCATCAGATAGGCTGCCACACTGGAATCCACTCCGCCACTCATAGCGATAAGTGCCTTGTTGGACATAATTTGTACTCCTTTATGTTAAAAGCTACATTGGATTTATCCTAGCTCTAGCATCTTATCAATGCACACTCTGGCCTTAGAAATTGTATCCTCGTCAAGCGTAATTTTCTTGCCAGTACCATCCACTAATGTATTATATAAGTCCACAAGAGTTGTAGCCTTCATATCGTTACAAAGAAGTCTTGAGGAAAGCTGATAGAACTGTTTGCCTGGACAGTCGCAGGCTAGGTGTTCTGCGATGCTAATTTCAGTTCCGATGATAAATTCCTTTGCCTCAGATTCCTGGGCAAACTTCATAATTGCAGTGGTTGAACCAACAAAGTCAGCCTGTTCCACCACCTCTGGCTTACATTCCGGATGAACTAAGAACATAGCATTTGGGTGAAGTCTCTTTGCTTCCTTAACATCTTCAGCAGTCATAGCTGCGTGAACCGGACATCCACCATTTAAAAGCATAACATTCTTCTCTGGAACCATCCTTGCCACGTAGCTTCCTAGATTAATATCCGGGATAAAAAGAATATCCTTGTCAGGAAGCTCACTTACTATTTTAACTGCAGATGCGGATGTAACACATACGTCACAGATAGTTTTAAGGGCAGCAGTAGTATTGATGTAAGCCACTACTTTTGCACCTGGGTGCTCTGCTTTTACTGACTCAATATATTCCGGACTCATCTGCTCCGCCATAGGGCAACCTGCAGTAGGGTTTGGCATAAGAACAGTCTTATCTGGGGAGAGAATCTTAACTGTCTCCGCCATAAAGCGCACGCCACACATGATCACAGTTTTAGCCGCTACCTTTGTAGCCATCTGACTTAGCTGAAATGAATCTCCCACATAATCAGCCACCTCAACGATAGGTCTGGACTGATAGCTGTGAGCTAAAATGCAAATGTTCTTTTCCTTCTTTAATTTTAGTATTTCCTCTTGAAGTTCTCTGGTATTCATAATCTTCTCCTATATACGTGAAATGTTAGACCTTTGAATGTCCTATATCAGTTACTATGTTATAGCCTATGCTAGAAACCTTTTCCTTTAGCTTCTTCAAACCCTCATAAGCTTCTAGTCCAGTAGCCAGCTTGTCGTCGTAGATCATGTATTTTTCCCTGACATTTGCAGGGGATAGATTAGGCATAATTACATTTGCTCCGGCTTTTAGTCCTAGTTCTCTACCTTCTGGATGAATGGTACCTAGAGCGGTGGTGGCTGGAATTAGGGCTCTTGGATGTGAAAGTCTAAGTATGGATATAAGCTTTAGTGTCATATTAAGGGAACCATTTATTTCGTCTGTAAAAGGTGTATCCTTATGAGTGATAAATGGACCGATACCTATCATGTGTGGCTTTAGCTGGGCTAGAAAGAATATATCCTCCACCAGATTATCTAAGGTCTGGTAAGGGGAGCCGACCATAAACCCTGAGCCAACCTGAAAGCCTATGTCCTTTAAAGCGAATAAGCATTCCTTCCTGTGGTTTAAACACATATCCTCAGGGTGGAGTCTGTTATAATGCTCTTCACAGGCGGTTTCATGCCTAAGGAGATATCTATCTGCTCCAGCATCAAAAAACGCCTGATAATCTGACCTGTTCCATTCGCCTATAGAAAGGGTGACTGCACAGTCAGCATATTTTTCCTTAATAGAGGAAACTATTTGACACACCTTATCTCTGGTGAAAAATCCGTCCTCACCACCTTGAAGCACAAAGGTTCTAAAGCCTAACCTATAGCCCTCGTCACAGCATGTCATAATTTCCTCAGGTGATAATCTGTATCTCGATGCAGCTTTGTTATCTCTTCTAATGCCACAGTAGTAGCAGTTGTTTCTACAATAATTAGTGAATTCTATAAGGCCTCGGATGTACACATCAGTTCCATAATACTTTCGCCTAACCATATCTGCACGGTCCATAAGAAGCTGCAAAATATCAGGGTCCTCACTGCTTAACAGATTACTAAGCTGGTGCTTATATATAGGTTTACCCTCATAAAGCTGTTCAATTGTGACGTTTAGGTCCTGTTGCATAGTACCCCCAAGGAGATTTGTTAGGGCATATTGTATCACAAAATAAAAAAATGTGCGAGGGAACTCGCACATTTTATTTAAATTATTTTGCTTCTCTTAAATGCTTTGTGATAAATACTATGAAATCATTCTTAGGTATAGGCTTAGAGAAGTAGTAACCCTGTATGTACTCGCATTGCATATCTGCAAATCGTTCTAATACCTGCTCTGTCTCTATACCCTCTGCCACGATTTCCATCTCCATATCCTTGATCATCTTAACTGTATTCTCAAGAACTATGGAAAGCTTTTCGTTATCCTCGTGATTAACGAAGGTTCTATCCAGCTTAACTATCTTAAGTGGAAGAGTGGCAACTCTCTGCATATTAGAATAGCCTGTACCGAAGTCGTCAAGAGAGAAGGTGATTCCAGCTTCGGTAAGCTCATGAAGATTCTTAAGCATCACGCTGTGCATATGAGAGGTGGCTGTTTCTGTAATTTCAAGGTTAATCTTATCAGGAGAAACCTTGTATTTTTCTAGGATATCAAGCACCTGAGATGCTAAGTCCTGATGCATACACTGGGTTACAGAAAGGTTTATCTCTATGTAATCAATATCTAGCTTAGGGAAATCTTCACTAGCTATAAACTCACAAACCTCTTCTAAAACATAAGCACCTATTCTGTGAATAGCACCACTTTTTTCTGCTGCTGGTATGAACACATCCGGAGGAATAAATCCATAGGTATCATCCTTAAGTCTAAGAAGTGCTTCCGCAGAATTAAATCTTTTCTCCTTGGTGGAGTAGATTGGCTGATAGTAAACCTGGAACTTGTGGTTTGTAATAGCATTCTCTATGATACTGTCTAACTTGTTAAACAGGTCGTAGCGTTCTCTCTTGAATAAATCTCTAGCTAGGAGAACGTTGCCAGAGTACTCTGTATCATCTGTAAACCTGTCCCCAAAGTGCATTAATATCTCGTAATCATCCACATCGTAAGGACATCTTGTTATGCATACATAGCTGATGAGGCTAAGATTGATATGGTTTACATCCACACTCTTTTGAAGAGCACTGTTAATCATCTCAGCAATCTCAGAACTTCTCTCACGCTTGTCCTCGTCAATAGTCATTCTAAACTTACCCTTGCCTAGATAGTACAAATCTAAGTTGAGCTTGGTTGCCTTATTAATAGAGTTAAGCTTTCCAGCTACCGCCTTTAGCAGCTCCCTAGCTCCGTCAAAACCAATGATATCTCTCAAGGAGTGGAAGTTAGAAATATTAATCATAATAATGTCGAAAACCTTTTCGTTAGAAAAGTTTCTCTTCACATCAATACTATAGGCTATAGAATTTAACAGTCCTGTGGAAATGTCTATATTCTCCTCAGGCTTTTGAACTATGGTGGATATAAAGAGAAGACCAATAGTTGTGGCGAACATCTCTATAACCAAGTCAGGCATGACCATCTGGATAAAGGTTGCTGCAAAAACCAATACAAATACGGACATAAGTGCACAAAAACGACTAAGTCTAAATAGCTTTCTGTTTGCCCATATAAAGCATATTCCATAGATGGCATATGTAAAGCCCGCTATGTAAAGGATTGCAAAATACTTTCCTCTGGTATAGTGTCCCTGCTCATTCATATAAAATAATTTGTGGTTAAAGAAATTTATAATGATTGAAAGAGTAGCTACAAGCATCGGGATAGGAAGAAGTATGTTGTGGACAATATTCTTTTTTAGCTTATGCCATACATCTGCCAAGGAAATAATATATGAAAGATAAATCATAATTAGCATACTGTGGAAGAAAAGGTAGCAAGAGTGAGATATGTACTTTGCAATATTGTTGGTATCAACATACACATCCAAAATAATGCTTAATGAGTCAAATAGAGTAGTTATAAATGCACACGCCAATGTGGCAAGAAAAATTCTGTTTTCCTTACCGTGGAACATACGTCTTGTTATGGTCGTAAATAAAAGGACAAACATAACAAGAAATGCTGCGCAATCAAAAGCAAGTAATTTCTCCATAGAAACTCCTTTCAAAAATAAACCACCTACCAGTATTATGTCATAATATGTCGCTTTTTGCAATGGTTTATGGAAAATTTTGTAATCGGTTTCATGAAATAAATTATCAATAAAACAGCTTGATAAAAATAGCTCGATAGGTATATCATAAAAGAGGATTTTATAGAAGGATTTGGTGAAGATGTATGACTAAATATAATATAACAGGGATGAGCTGTGCAGCCTGTAGCGCCAGAGTGGAAAAGGCTGTTGGTGCTGTAGCTGGAGTGGACAGTGTAAGTGTTAGTCTGCTTACTAATTCAATGATGGTGGAGGGCGATGCCTCAACAGATGAAGTTATCAGAGCAGTTAAAGCTGCGGGCTATGGGGCGGATTCAGTGGTTGAAGCAAAGGAGCTCGAAGTAATGGATTCCTTTAGCCCAGAGACTATGGAACAAGATAATATGGATGAGCCCTTAGAGGACAGAGAGACACCTTCGCTAAGGAGAAGACTGATAGCTTCCTTAGTGATACTTATACCTCTTATGTATATAGCCATGGGACATACTATGTGGGACTGGCCATTGCCGGAGATACTGACTGAAAATATAATGGCTCAGAGCCTACTTCAATTTATACTTTGCTCTGTGGTATTGGTGCTGAACAAAAAGTTCTTTATAAATGGTGTAAGAGGTGTTCTTCATAGAGCACCTAATATGGATACTTTGGTGGCTCTTGGCTCAGGGGTTTCCTATATTTATAGTGTATATGGAATGTTTGCCATAAGTCACTTTGTGACTAAGGGAAATACTACCGTGGCTATGGAGTACCATCATAATCTGTACTTTGAATCTGCAGCTATGATTCTGGCTCTTATCACTTTAGGAAAGCTGTTAGAAGCATATTCAAAGGGAAAAACCACAGATGCTATAAAAAGTCTTATAAGGCTTACCCCTAAAGTGGCAACAGTTGTAAGAGATGGTGTTGAGGTGGAGATTCCTATAGAGCAGGTGAAGGTGGGAGATACCTTTATAGTTCGCCCAGGAGAAAATGTACCAGTGGATGGCATGGTGATAGAGGGTAACTCTGCGGTGGACGAGTCCGCCCTTACCGGAGAAAGCATTCCCGTGGATAAGGAAAAGGGAAGCCTAGTGTCTGCGGCTACCATTAATCAGTCAGGATATTTAAAATGTATGGCCACAAGAGTGGGAAAGGATACTGCCTTAGCTCAGATTATTAAATTAGTCAGTGATGCCTCAGCCACCAAGGCACCTATTGCAAAGGTGGCGGATAAGGTATCAGGAGTGTTTGTACCTATAGTTATAGGAGTAGCATTGATAACCACTATAATTTGGCTTGGGGTAGGAGCAGAGATAAGCTTTGCTTTAGCTAGAGGAATATCAGTGCTGGTTATTAGCTGTCCATGTGCTCTAGGCCTTGCCACACCGGTAGCAATTATGGTGGGAAATGGAGTAGGTGCAAGGAAAGGTATTCTATTTAAAACTGCAGCATCCCTAGAGGAAACAGGTAGAGTACAGGTGGTGGCCTTAGATAAGACAGGAACTATAACCTTAGGAAAACCACAGGTAACAAATCTTGTTACAGCTGAGGGTGTAAATGAGGATGAGCTTTTGAAGCTTGCTCTAAGCTTAGAGGTAAAAAGTGAGCATCCATTAGCTAAGGCGGTGGTGGAGTATTGCAAAGGTATAAGTGAAGCTGGTGATCAGCTAGAACCATTGGCTGTAAGTGATTTTGTATCAATTCCGGGGAATGGTCTTACTGCTATATATGAAGAGGTGGAACTGGCTGGTGGAAATTATCAGTTTATAGGATCTAAGGTAAATATACCTGAGGAGCTTATGGGTATAGCTCATGAGCTTTCAGATGAAGGCAAGACTCCATTATATTTTAGTTGTGGAGATAATGTGTTGGGTCTTATTGCTGTGGCAGATGTTGTAAAGAATGATAGTGTTGAGGCAGTTAAGCAGCTAAAGTCTATGGGTATTAGAGTAGTAATGCTTACAGGTGACAATGAGATAACTGCTCAAGCCATAGGAAAACAGGTGGGGGTAGATCAGATTATTGCAGAAGTTCTTCCAAATGGTAAGGAAGCTACCATAAGAGAACTGATGGAAAATACTCAGGGCAAGGTTGTTATGGTAGGTGACGGTATCAATGACGCACCGGCCTTAACCAGAGCTGACATAGGAATAGCCATTGGGGCAGGAACAGACATTGCCATAGAGGCCGCAGACGTGGTGCTTATGAAAAACAGCATAATGGATGTTGCAACCGCAATCAGACTTAGTAGAAAGGTGCTTAGGAACATAAAGGAGAATCTGTTCTGGGCCTTTATCTACAATATTATAGGAATCCCTGTGGCGGCAGGAGCATTGTATTATGCAACGGGATTATTGCTTAATCCAATGATAGGAGCTTTAGCTATGAGCTTGTCCAGCTTTTGCGTGGTAAGTAATGCTCTGAGACTTAATTTATTTAAGGTGGACAAGGCTGAAAATAAGAGAGAGTCAGTGATAGAATACCAGCAGATTGAGGAAGCACAGACAGATAAGGCTTTGGATACCTATGAGGATTTGACAGAAGCAGATATTGAAACGGAAGCTGTTGTGGAGATGGAAGAATGTGTTGAAATCGAAGAAAAAGGAGAGGAAATAGCAATGATTACAGAAAAGACTATGAAGATAGAAGGAATGATGTGTGGACACTGTGAGGCAAGAGTAAAAAAGACCTTAGAGGAGCTTGCCCAGGTGGAGGAAGCAATTGTAAGCCATGAAAAGGGTGAAGCTGTGGTTAGACTTAGTGGAGATATAAGCGATGATGAGCTGACAAAGGTTGTGGAAGCCCAGAATTACAAGGTTGTGTCTATGAAATAAAAAAGCATAAAACTACAAAATTCTCGAATAATATTCAAAAAATCAAATAAATATGCTATTATATGCAATGATAAGGACATGAGAGGAGAAATAATATGCAAATAAGTACAGACAATAACGAAACAGAAATTAAGGAAGTGGACAACCGTCCAAATCCAAATGACGCATTATTTGGGGGAATAGCTATGGATGAACCATTCGAGATAAAGAGTACATATGTACCTTCAACTCCTAAGAATAGTAGTCCATCTCCCGTTATAGCTATAGCAATAATTGCTATTGTCGCTCTTATTTTAGGTGGAGTTATAATGAGCCTAAAGAAAGCAGATAAGGAAGCTAGAAAATTTGACGGAACATATATCCTTACCAAAATGGAGGCAGAGGGTATGGAGCTTGATATGGAAAGCTTTAATCAGTTGACAGGTGCAACCTTTGACGGAAGCGTTAAGATTGATGGTAAAAAGGGAAATATACAGCTTAATCTCGTAGGAGCTGGTAAAAATCAGAAAACTAGCGGTAGCTGTAAGGTAGAGCTACAGGGGGAGACAATAAAGATTACTGGTCCGGGTGGAAGTATTTTCTTTCAGCATGGAATTGATGAAACAGGAGAATATGTATCCTTTGAGGAAGCAGGCTGCGTACTATATTTTTATAAGCAGTAAAGATAAGCGGAAAATTGTAACGAAAAAAAACATAACGTAGGAATAATGGAATTTATTTAACATTATCTCTATGTTATGTTTTTTTATAGAAAGAAATAATTTAGAGAGGGAGAAATAATGGAACTAAAAAAAGACACAACAGAGAATGTAAAGTTCGCCTATGAAAATGAGGGGATGCCTAATCCAAATGACACATTGTTTGGAAATCCAGGCGCAGGTCTAGGGGGAGATAATAATTTAAACAACACCTACATTTCTGATGAACCAACTTTTGTGAAGAAATCAGAAAAGCCTAAATGGATGTTAGGCGCAGTGATTATTGTTGCTATAGCAGCAATTGCTATAATAGGAGTGTTTGCCGTAAAGATGCTTGGTGGCAGTAAGGTAGATGGAGCATACGTCTTGGCTAAGGCAGAGACCGGCGGAATGGAGTATACCGTTGAAGAACTGGAATCAACTTCTGGTATGTCATTTTACATGAGATTGGAAATTGACGGCAAAGAGGGATATCTTGTAATGAGCTTCGCTGGTATGGTTGAGGACGGAAGCGTAACCATAGATGTGGATGGCAGTGATATACATGTAAGCAGAGATGGTACTGAGCTATTGTTTAAGTATGACAAAAAAACTGATACTGTAAGCTACGAAAAAGATGGAACCAAGCTTATATTTGAAAGAATACAATAAGGTTAATGATTATAAGATGGGTGAGCCAGATGCTCACCCATTCTTGTTTGCGGGTATGTGAAGGAAAAAGAAGTCTGATATACCCGCGGGGAGGGAAACTACAAGTTGTATGGGTAGTAGAGACAGGGAAATAGATGTTACTACCCATGGAGGTGAGAGAAAGTCAGTAGTATGGGTAGTAGAGATAGAAAAACAGAAGTTATTACCCACAGGAGCGGAGAAAAGCAAGGATATGCTACCAGTATTACTACTACATTGACCAGGTATTTGTGCAACCTGCACAACGAGTTTTGTAAAAATCTAATAAAGTTCGACAAGATACAAATATTTTCCGCATAAATAATTGACATCTTCTAGTTAAATGCTATAATGAAATCAGAGTTTGAAACGGGTTTCAAGATAAGTTGTACAAAAATGGTCGGCTGCAGGAATAAGCCGACAGAAGTAGCAAAAGGGTATTTAAACAATATGTAGAAAGGGGGTTACATATGGCTAGTATCAGAGATGTTGCCAGGATGGCAAATGTTTCTCCAGCAACAGTTTCCAGAGTAATGAACGGCACTGCAAATGTTGACGAGGAAAAGAAACGTAGGGTTCTGGAAGCTATTAAGGAGACAGGCTTTGTTCCAAATGAGGTAGCAAGGTCACTGTTTAAGAAGTCAGCTAAGCTTATAGGCTTGATACTTCCTAGTATAGAGAATCCATTTTTCGCACAGTTAGCAGGAGCTATAGAGAGAAACGCAGATAAGCACGGCTTTAGATTAGTTCTTTGTAACACAGGCTCTGATGTGGAAAAGGAGAAAGCGGCTCTTCAGATGCTTACATCCATGAATGCAGACGGAATAATCCTTACCACTAGCAATGATGAGATAAGAAAATATACATCAAACTGCAATATACCGGTTATAGTAACAGACAGAAGCTTTAATGGTGGTGACACCCTAAGATATGTACATACAGACCACTACCAGGGCGGAAGGATGGCTACAGAGCATCTTATTGAAAAAGGCTGTAAGAGTATAGTGTGTATCAAGGGCCAGCAGGAGATATCCAGTGCTAAGGACAGATATGAAGGCTACAAGGATGTGTGCAAGGAAAAGGGCATCAAGGAACAGACCGTTGACTGTGCATACGACTTTGAACAGGGTATGAGGGTAACTGAAGAGCTACTAGAGAAATTCAAGGATGTAGACGGAATCATAGCTTGTAACGATATGGTTGCCATATCCGCCTACAAGGTACTACATAGGAAGGGAATTAAGGTTCCAGAGCAAATCCAGCTTATAGGCTTCGATGACATAGCACTAGCAAAGCTTATGACCCCAGAGCTTACAACCATAAGTCAACCGGTGGAGGATATAGGAGCTAAGGCTGCTGAACTGATTATTCTTAGGGATGAAAAGGCAAAGCAGGAGTATGTATTTGAAGCTAAACTGGTGGAGCGAGAAACAACAAAATAAATATTTGACTAGAACAACATAGTAAATAAGAAGACTCCTCATAGAAGGAGTTTTCAAAAGAAATATATGAAACGGGTTTCAAAAAAATAAAAGGAGGGTACAAAGCATGAAGAAAGCAGGAATCTTGAATAGCGACATTTCAAGAGTTCTCTCTTACATGGGACACACAGACACCATCTGCATAGGAGATTGTGGATTACCTATACCAGATGAGGTGGAGAGAATCGACTTAGCACTTAAGTTTGGAGTTCCAACCTTTATGGACACACTTAAATGCGTTAAGGAAGATATGAAGATTGAGAAAATCGTATTAGCTACAGAGATTAAGGAGCAGAACAAGCAGGTATTAAGTGAGATTGAAGAGCTCTTTGAAGGAGAAGGAATTGAAGTGGAATTCGTTCCACACGTAGAATTAAAAGCACAAACTAAAAACTGCAAGGCAGTTATAAGAACAGGAGAAACTACTCCATATGCAAATGTAATCTTGCAGAGCGGATGTATTTTCGCCTAAGGAGAAAGGAGGCACAATTAATGAATATTGAGATGAAGGGCATCAATAAATCCTTCGGAACTAACCAGGTATTAAAGGACGCAGGTTTCTTCCTAAAGGATGGCGAGGTTCATGCACTTATGGGCGAAAATGGTGCAGGAAAGTCAACATTGATGAAAATCTTAACAGGAGTTTACACAAAGGATAGTGGAACCGTTCTCGTAGATGGTGAAGAGGTATCCTATAAGACTCCGCAAGAGGCTGAGAAGGCTGGTATCGTATTTATTTATCAGGAGTTAAATGTACTCTTTGATCTTACCGTAGTAGAGAACCTATTTATGGGTAAGGAAATCACCAAGAAGTTTGGTGTGTGTGATATGAAGGCCATGAAGGCTAGAGCTAAGGAGGTTATGGATAAGGTAGGGGTAAACATTCCTGTAGATGCAGTAATGAGCGACCTTTCCGTAGGCCAACAGCAGATGGTGGAAATCTGTAAGGCACTTATGGTAGATGCAAAGGTAATCATCATGGATGAGCCTACAGCAGCACTAACAGAGAGTGAGACAGAGGGTCTCTTTAAGGTAATTAACTCACTTAGAGAAAAGGGAGTTTCAATCGTTTACATCTCCCACAGAATGGAAGAAATCTTTGCACTTTGTGACAGAATTACAATTCTTAGAGATGGCGAGTATATAGACACTAAGGAAATCAAGGACCTTACTATGGATGACGTAGTACAGATGATGATTGGACGTGAAATCGGTGAGCGTTTCCCAAGTAGAGATGTAGAGATTGGTGATGAGGTGCTTAGAGTTGAAGGACTTACAAGCGGAAAGCTTTTCCACGATGTTGAATTCTCAGTAAGAGCCGGTGAGGTACTTGGTGTGGCAGGTCTTATGGGTGCAGGAAGAACTGAGATTATGCAGGCAATCTTCGGAAACCTTAAGAAGGACGCAGGTAAGATTTTCGTAGACGGTGAAGAGGTAACTATTAAGAATCCTAGACAGGCTATAGCAGCAGGTATCGGATTCATAACAGAGGATAGAAAGACAGAGGGACTCCTCCTGGAGAAGAGCATAGCTGAAAACATTGAGATAGCTAACCTGGATAAGGTTTCTAACCACAACGTACTTAACAAGGCTAAGCAGCAAAGCTTAGTTAAGAAGGGTATTGATGACTTTAGAGTAAAGTGCTTCGGACCATGGCATGAGTGTAACAACCTATCAGGTGGTAACCAGCAGAAGGTAGTTCTTGCAAAGTGGGTGGCTACAGAGCCTAAGATACTTATCTTAGACGAGCCAACACGTGGCGTAGATATCGGAGCAAAGAAGGAAATCTACAACGTAATCAATGATTTAGCAGCTAAGGGAGTTGCAGTAATAATGGTATCCTCAGAGCTTCCAGAGGTTCTTGGAATGAGTGATCGTATAATGGTAGTACGTGAGGGTGAAGTAAGAGGAATCCTGGATGGTAAGGAAGCTGACCAGGCAAAGATTATGACATTAGCGACAGGAGGTAGTTTATAATGGAGAAGAGCAAAAAGAGTATTGGCGCCTTGATAGGTGAAAATGGCGCATATATAGCATTAGTATTATTGGTAATAGTTATTAGCTGTATCAGCCCAGAGTTTAGAACAGCTGACAACTTCTTAAATCTTTTAAGACAGGCATCATTTAACGGACTTATCGCATTTGGTATGACCTGCGTAATCCTTTCAGATGGTATCGACCTTTCAGTAGGTTCAACCTATGCACTTAGCGCAATTATCTGTGCAGAGATGCTTGTAAATGGAGTTAACCCGGTATTTGCAGTTATCGTATCACTTATCCTTGGTGTAGCCCTTGGTGTAGTAAGTGGTGTACTTGTAACAGTTGGAAGACTTCAGCCATTCATAGCAACACTTATAACAATGACAGCATACAGAGGACTTTCAAAGATTATTACAAATGCAATGCCAATCTCAAGACTTGCAGATAGCTGTGAGTCAGAAGGTGGAGCATTCTTCTTCAAGACACTTGGTAAGGGTAACTTAGAGTTTGGACCAGCATCAAATCCTTGGTTTGCTATTCCAATCCCAGTAATTATATTTGTACTTGCACTTGTAATCTTCTACTTCATTCTTACTAAGACTACATTTGGTAGAAGAATCTACGCTACAGGTTCTAACGCAAAGTGTGCAAAGCTTGTAGGTGTAAATGTAACTAAGACAAAGATTTCAGTATACGCAATCTCAGGCTTTATGTCTGCTCTTGCAGGTATCATGATGATTTCAAGACTTGACTCAGCTCAGCCAACTATGGGTTCAGGCTTCGAGCTTGACGCTATCGCAGCAGTTGCACTTGGTGGAACAAGTATGAGCGGTGGACGTGGTAGAATCATGGGAACCTTCGCCGGTGTACTTATCATTGCAGTACTTAACAATGGTTTGAACATCTTAGGTATCTCATCATACTATCAGGAAGTTATCAAGGCTATCGTTATCCTTGTAGCAGTATTATCAGACCGTAAGAGATAATCCAAATTATTAGGAGGTATAAAGCATGAAGAATATAAAGAAAATAGTTGCACTCATGTTATGCTTGGTAATGATGCTTAGCCTTGCGGCCTGCAGAATTACAATCGACGGAGAAAGCAATGCAAAGAAAAAGGTAACAAATGGAACAATCGGTTTATCAGTATCAACTCAGAACAACCCATTCTTCGTATCACTTGTAGATGGTGCAAAGGCTGAGGCAGACAAGCTTGGAGTTGAGCTTACAGTAGTAGATGCAGGTGATGATGCAACTAAGCAGGTTAGTGACATCGAGGACCTTGTATCAAAGGGAGTATCAGTACTTATAGTAAATCCAGTTGATTCAGATGCTGTATCAGGTGCAGTTCAGGCAGCTAAGAATCAGGGAATTAAGGTTATCGCAGTAGATAGAGCAGTAAATGGTGTAGAGGTAGATTGTGAAATCGCATCTGACAACGTACTTGGAGCAGAGCTTGCAACTCAGTACATCGTAGACACCTTAGGCGAGGGAATTAAGGTGGCAGAGCTTCAGGGTATCGCAGGAGCGTCAGCAGCTATCGACAGAGGACAGGGCTTCCACAATATTGCAGACGCTAAATTAGACGTAGTAGCTAGCCAGGTAGCAAACTTTGATAGAACAGAGGGTATGACAGTTATGGAGAATATGCTCCAGGCAAACCCAGACATACAGGCAGTATTCGCAGCAAATGACGAGATGGCTCTCGGTGCAGTAGAGGCAATTACAGGCGCTAACAAGGACATCCTTGTAATGGGCTTTGACGCAACAGACGACGCAGTAGCAGCTATTAAGGCTGGTAAGATGGCAGGTACAATCGCTCAGCAGCCAGAGCTTATCGGTTCAACAGCAGTAGCAAATGCAGTTAAGTTAATCGATGGCGAGACAATCGATGCAAAGATTCCTGTAGAGGTAACACTTGTAACAATTGACAATGTAGATACATTTAACCAAAGCGCACCAGTTAAAATTGTAGGTAACGGTGGAATCGGTTTATCAGTATCAACTCAGAACAACCCATTCTTCGTAACACTTGTAGATGGCGCTAAGGCAAAGGCAACAGAGCTTGGTGTAGACCTTACAGTAGTAGACGCAGGTGATGATGTAACTAAGCAGGTAAGCGACATCGAGGACCTTTGCTCAAAGGATATCAGTGTACTTATAGTAAACCCAGTTGACTCAGATGCAGTAGCAGGTGCTATCGAGGCAGCTAAGGCAAAGGGAATCAGAGTAATCGCAGTAGATAGAGCAGTAAATGGTGTAGAGATTGACTGTCAGATCGCATCTGACAACGTACTTGGTGCAGAGCTTGCAACACAGTACATCGTAGACAAGTTAGGCGAGGGCGCTAAGGTAGCAGAGCTTCAGGGTACAGCAGGTGCTTCAGCAGCTATCGACAGGGGAACAGGCTTCCACAATATTGCAGACGGTAAGCTTACAGTAGTAGCTAGCCAGGTGGCAAACTTTGACAGAACAGAGGGTATGACAGTTATGGAGAACATGCTCCAGGCTAACCCAGACATCCAGGGCGTATTCGCAGCAAATGATGAGATGGCTCTCGGTGCACTTGAGGCAATCTCAGGAGCAAACAAGGATGTTGTAGTAGTAGGCTTTGATGCAACAGACGACGCTATCGCAGCTATTAAGGCAGGAAGAATGGACGCAACTATTGCACAGCAGCCAGACCTTATCGGTTCTACTTCAATAGAGTATGCAGTTAAGCTTATTAACGGAGAGTCAATTCCAGCATCAGTTCCAGTAGAGGTAACACTTATTACTATTGACAATGCTAACTAATTGATTCCTAAGAAGCTAGGAGGCAAGAGATAATATGAAGGTTTTAAATATAGGTTCCATGAACTTGGACCACGTATATTCTGTGGATCATATTGTACAGTCTGGGGAAACCCAGGCAACCACAGGAATGAATATATTCCTTGGTGGTAAGGGTATGAACCAGTCTATAGCTTTAGCTAAGGCTGGAGCCGATGTGTACCACGGCGGTATGATAGGCAAGGATGGTCAGGCTTTCCTTGAGGCTTGCAAGGAGTACGGAGTAAACTCTGACTACATCGAGAAGGTAGATGGCAAGACCGGACACGCTATTATTCAGATAGACAAGAGCGCGCAGAATTGTATTCTCCTTTACGGCGGAACTAACGAAAAGCTTACAGAGGAGTATGTAGACAGTGTAATAGCAAATTTTGATAAGGGAGATATCCTCCTTCTTCAGAACGAGGTAAATATGATTCCTTACATCGTAGATAAGGCTTACGAGAAGGGAATGCAGATTGCACTTAACCCATCACCTTTTAATGAGAAGCTTGATGCGGTGGATATGAGCAAGATTAGCTACTTCCTTATGAACGAGGTAGAGGGCGGTCAGATTACCGGCTTAACTGAGCCAGACGACATCATCGCAAAGGTTGTAGAGCTTTATCCAAATGCTAAGATAGTTCTTACCTTAGGTGGAGACGGAGCAATCTACGCAGACAAGGAGGTAAGATACCATCAGCCAATATTTAAGGTTGAGGCTGTAGATACAACAGCTGCAGGAGATACATTTACAGGATATTTCTTGGCAGGAATAATCGATGGTATGGAGATTCCGGACATCTTAAAGATGAGCGCAAAGGCTTCATCCATCGCAGTAACAAGAGAGGGCGCAGTTCCATCTATTCCTTATCGTAAGGAAGTTATGGAGGCACTTGCATAAATCATATTAAGAAAGGACGACACAAGTATGAAGTTTTTCATAGATACAGCTAATGTTGATGACATTAGAAAGGCTAATGAGATGGGTGTTATCTGTGGTGTTACTACAAACCCATCACTTATCGCAAAGGAAGGTAGAGATTTTAACGAGGTAATCAAGGAGATTACAACCATCGTAGATGGTCCTATCAGTGGAGAGGTTAAGGCTACTACTGTAGATGCAGAGGGTATGATTAAAGAGGGTAGAGAGATTGCAGCTATCCATCCTAATATGGTTGTTAAGATTCCTATGACAGTTGAGGGTCTTAAGGCAGTTAAGGTGCTTGCAGCAGAGGGTATCAAGACTAACGTTACTCTAATATTTACTGCAGCTCAGGCTCTTCTTGCAGCTAGAGCAGGTGCTACTTACGTTTCACCATTCCTTGGAAGACTTGATGATATCTCAACTACAGGTATTGACCTTATCCAGGATATCGTAACTATTTTCGAGAATTACCAGCTTGAGACTGAGATTATCTGTGCATCAGTTCGTAACCCAATTCACGTTACTGACTGTGCTATCGCAGGTGCTGACATTGCAACTGTACCATACTCAGTTATCGAGATGATGACTAAGCATCCGCTTACATCACAGGGTATCGAGAAGTTCCAGCAGGATTACTTGGCGGTATTTGGAGAAGAGGCGTAAGAGCTTCAAGGGATGTGGCACATGGAATGATGTACAGCTTGAATGGCTGTTGCATAACAATACTATATGTCCCGCTTCGTCGACACGTTCGCACTCTGTTGCTCACGTAGCGGTACTAAGCTCTATGCTAGGAAGAATGGCTGGACTGAAATTGCTTTTCAGCCCAGCCATTCTTTCCCTAGCCTAATCGCTAAGGACCGACGTTCGCAAATGGTCGACTACGGGGACATATAGTATTTGTGTTATTGCAACAGCCAGCAAGGTTGTTTACATTATCTAGTGTGTGCCACAGCCGTGAAGGTTAGCCTCTTGCCTTGGGTGGGGTTGCAAGTAATCCTGCTAGAGGGGAGAGGTTGGCCTTGGATAGATGTACAGCCCACGTAAATAGTTATATGCAAGCCGGCTTAAACCTCTGGACACGTCGGTCCTTAGCGAAGTGAGCGTAAGCGAAACTGAGCTTAGTACCGTTACGTGGACAACAGAGCGCAAGCGTTTCTGGCAGACGTAGCATATAATATTACGTGGGCGTCCGGGAGGACAAGAAATAATTGTGTCCGAAATTTCGTAAAAAGGTGTATGATTTTTCGGGAAGTTGTAGTACAATATTAAAAGCTATGAAATACATTGGACGCGAGTCTAGTGGAGTTTAACGAAAGGACATGGTAACGCTATGAACAAATTAGAGCTTCAGAAGAAGGCTGTAGAGGTTCGTAAGGGCATCGTGACTGGCGTACACAGTGCAAAGGCAGGACACCCAGGCGGTTCTCTTTCAGCAGCAGATATTTTCACTTATCTCTATTTTGAGGAGATGAACATTGACCCAGCAAATCCTAAGGATGAAAACAGAGACAGATTCGTGCTTTCAAAGGGTCACACAGCACCAGGTTTATATTCAACATTGGCAAATAGAGGGTTCTTCCCAGTAGAGGATTTACTTACTCTTAGACATACAGGTTCATACCTTCAGGGTCACCCAGATATGAAGCACATCCCAGGTGTGGATATGTCTTCAGGTTCTCTTGGCCAGGGTCTTTCAACTGCAGTTGGTATGGCTCTTGCAGCTAAGATGAGCGGCAAGGATTACCGCACTTATTGTTTATGTGGTGACGGTGAGATTCAGGAGGGTCAGATTTGGGAGGCAGCTATGTTTGCTGGCCACCGCAAGTTAGATAATCTTGTAGTTATCGTAGATAATAATAATCTTCAGATCGATGGTTCTATTGATGAGGTTTGTTCACCATATCCTATCGATGAGAAGTTTGCAGCCTTCAATTTCCACGTTATCAATATCAATGGTAATGATTTCGATGAGATTGACATGGCTTTCACAGAGGCAAAGACCATAAAGGGTATGCCTGTTGCTATTATCGCTCACACTGTTAAGGGTAAGGGCGTTTCATTTATGGAGAATAAGGCTGGCTGGCATGGCAAGGCTCCAAATGATGAGGAGTACGCTATTGCTATGGAGGAGCTTGGAAAGGCAGGTGACGCTTTATGTTAGGAGATATGATCGCAACAAGAGACAGCTACGGTAAGGCGTTAGTTGAGTTAGGTGAGAAGTTTGATAATCTTGTAGTTTTAGATGCAGATCTTGCAGAGGCTACTAAGACTGGTATGTTTAAGAAGGCTTTTCCAGACAGACACATCGATTGTGGTATCGCTGAGTGTAACATGGTTGGCATCGCTGCTGGTATGTCTACAGCAGGCTTCGTTCCTTTTGCTAGTTCTTTCGCAATGTTTGCTGCTGGTCGTGCTTTTGAGCAGGTTAGAAATGCTGTTGGTTATCCAAAGCTTAATGTTAAAATCGGTGCTACTCACGCAGGTATTTCTGTAGGTGAGGATGGTGCTACTCATCAGTGTAACGAGGATATCGCTCTTATGAGAACTATTCCAGGTATGGTTGTTATCAATCCTGCTGATGATGTAGAGGCTCGCGCAGCTGTTAAGGCAGCTTACGAGTATTATGGTCCTTGCTACCTTCGTTTCGGTAGACTTGCAGTTCCTGTTATAAATGATGAGGCTACTTACAAGTTCGAAATCGGCAAGGGTGTTGAGTTAAGAAAGGGTACTGATCTTACTATCATCGCAACTGGTCTTCCTGTGTCAGAGTCTCTTAAGGCTGCTGAGCTCCTTGAGGCTGATGGCATCAGCGCACAGGTTATCAATATTCACACTATCAAGCCTCTTGATAAGGATATGGTTATCGAGGCAGCTAAGTCTACTGGCAGAATCTTCACAGTTGAGGAGCATTCTATTATCGGTGGTCTTGGCAGTGCAGTGTCTGAGTGTGTAGCTGAGAATTGTCCAGTTAAGGTTACAAGAATCGGTGTTAAGGATGTGTTCGGCGAGTCAGGTCCTGCAAAGGAGCTCCTTAAGAAGTACCAGCTTGATGCAGAGGGAATTTATAAGCAGATTAAGGCGGCGTTATAGTTCCCCAACAACTTTATAAGTATGATTGCTTACGGTCCCACAGGTGGTATATCTGTGGGGCTTTTCTTTATGTCCGAGCTGGCATAGAGATGTGGGCTTATAGTAATTGGTGCTACGGGCATAAGATTTTCTAAATGTTTGCGGATAGGTTGTGGTTATATACGCACACGCTTTCAACGCGCCATCCGTGGCGCTGAAAGCTCTCTTGACATCCATGTCAAGAGGTGCTTGGTTATTCAGCAAACATTAAGAAAATCTAAATACCCTCCGCAAGATTACTAACACCCACTCTCTATTGCCAGCTCTTACTTATTGGTTATGCCCACAGATATACCACATGTGGGTAAGCAATCATATCATACCTAAAGGCATGATGGTGGTAAGGTGGAGTGTATCAGCTTGGGATGAGTGGCGTACTTCTCTGGATAGACCTTGAGTAAAAGATGCTCAGGCACCCATAAATGGGCACCGCATCTTTTACTCGCCGTTGGCGAGAAAATATTAAAAAAGTTCTTGCAAGCCCGAATCGGGCAGTGTTATGCTGTTTTTAGGAGGTGATAAAAATGACATTTGAAGAGGTTAGAAAATTAACAGGAATGACAAGACGAGTAATACAAGAGTATGAGGATGCTGGTTTGGCAAATAGACCAACAACTAAAAATAAGTACGGACACTTGGAATATAGTGACGAAGATGTGGAGCATTTGTTTGTTATTCGTATGTATAGAGAGTTAAAGTATGATAAAAAACAAATTAGAGAAGCATTAGAAAACAACAGTAGTAGAGAAGTGAATTTAGATAGACAAATCGAGGAGTTGAAAAGACAAAGAGAGGAATTAGATAGACTTATAGATTTAGCTATTGCAATGAGGGAATGAAAAGGAAAAAAGATGTAATGAATTGGAATTGTTATATGGAGAAAAATTACATTTAGAAAAACCTGCACAATATTGGGAAGAACTAGAAACAAATTACAGGAAGTCAGGTAAGGGGTGGTTCATTGCAAGTTGTATTATTGCGGCTGCTATTATGGGTGGATTAGTTGTATTGTTAATTAAACTTCCAGATGTATTTACAAAAGATGCACATTGGTTTGATGTAGTTAAAAATTCTGCAATAATTACAGTGATAAGAGACTAAGAAATGACAAGGGATTAACTCAAGAGCAAATGGCGGAGAAATTAAATACTGACCGCACAATTATTTCCAAGTGGGAAAATGGGAGAGGGGAACCAGATTTAGAGACATTGATTTCTATATCAGAGTACTTCGATGTGTCTCTTGATGACCTTGCTAAACATGAGTATAAGATGAAAACTTTATTAGATGAGGTAAAATCTACGCAGGAAGAGTTTTCAAAAATTATATCTAAACTTGAAAAATTAGATGGTGTGTCTAATAAATCAATTGATGAATTAACTAAAGAGACAGCGATGCGATATATAGAAGAAGGACAAAGATTTGCTAAAGAAGAGAGATATCAGATGGCTGTAGAATGCTTTGAAAAGGCAGGAGCATTGGATGATCCAAATGGTTATTATTATGCGATGTTGTCTTATGAAAAGTTAAGAGATTATTATTTTAAAATAGGTAAAATTGAAGAAGGAGCATGGTGCAATGACAGAATGGAAATTTGTGAGATGCGTATGATGGAATAAGGAGGTTTGTGATGGAACCATATTTTGTTATTGACTTTCCCAAATTAATGCTTGACTGGAGCTATGAACTTAATCCGGATTTGAATCCAGCTAGTATATCATATGGTAGTGATAAATTTGTTGTGTGGAAATGTCACGAGTGTAGCAGTGCTTGGAGGGCTAGGGTAAAGACTAGAAATAAAGGTAATGGAACAGGATGTCCGATTTGCTGGAAAAGAAACAGAATAGGAAGAACTGTTTATGTGGGTTCTGCGAGAGATGGAAATAATATTGCGGATAAATTTCCCGATCTACTTAAAGAATGGGATTACAAGAAAAATTTAAATATTGATCCACGTACTATTATGCCTAATTCTAACAAAATGGTGTGGTGGATTTGTAAAGACTGTAATGCTAGTTGGGAAACAAAGGTAGAATGTAGAACCAGAGGGAGAGGATGTCCATATTGCTCTGGTCATAAAGCTAGAACAGGGGTTAATGATCTGCAAACAATGTTTCCAGATTTAGCAGAAGAGTGGGATTATGATGGCAATGGAGAATTAAGACCAGAGAATATTTTGTCATTTGGTAATAAGAGAGTTAATTGGATTTGTAAAACTTGTGGTGGTAAATGGGATGCCATATTACATAGTAGAGCTAAAGGTGCAGGTTGCCCATACTGTTCGGGTCGTAGAGTATTGAAAGGTTTAAATGATTTGGCAACTATTCGACCAGATTTAATTCAAGAGTGGAATTATGCAAAGAATGGGGATTTGCTACCTGAAATGGTATCTGCTAGGAGTAAAAAAAGTGTTGGATGGAAATGTTCGAAATGTAGTTATGAATGGTCTGCCGCGATATCATCGAGAGTTGATGGTGCAGGATGTAGAGTGTGTAAAAGACGGGGGAAAGGATAAATTGTTTAAGTTTATATTTGATATGATAACAGAGCCGTTGGGATTGCCGATAGAATGGTATCAAGAATGGTTTTTATTAGGAATCATAGAAGCGATTTCATATGAGCTTGCGTTTTCAAAAGTGGGGATGCTATATCGAGGAGGTATGCGTGGCAGGACTTCAGGCTCATTTATGCACAATTTATTTAAAGCAGGTTACTTTGTTTTGATTTGGATGATTGTTCGTGGAATTATAATTGCAGTTGATTTTTGTACGGAGCATAAAGTTATAACATGTATTGGCGTATTGCTTATTTTTTGCGGTATTGCTATATTTAAGATAGTTAAACATAGGAGGCAGGAAGAAAGACTAAATAATCATTTGAGAGAATTGAATTTGAAGTGATTAAGAACCTACTACAACTAACCGGAGGTACAATTATGCAACACAACAAACCACATTTCAAATACCACCCTAATGTATGGGATATGAACATTTTCTACGAAGCAAAAGAGGGACAATGTCTTATCTGTGAATGCTGCGGCAATGAAACAAAATACGCTTATGAAGCCATGTATTCTACTGAGGATGTAGAATGTTTATGCCCTCAGTGCATAGCAAATGGCGATGCTGCTAGGAAGTTCAATGGTCAGTTTGTTCAATCAGCAGAGGATTTTAAGGTGAATGATGAGAATAAGCGTCAGGAACTTTATTATAGAACTCCTGGCTATGTCAGTTGGCAGGGTGAGTACTGGCTGGCTTGCTGTGACGATTATTGTGCCTATATTGGTGATGTTGGAACAAAGGAATTGGAACAGATGGGTATAGCTGATGAGCTTTTCGCTGAATTCATAGAGCGTGGCGGATATGAGGATGCCCGTAAGTATATGGTGAAGAAGGGGTACACAGCAGGGTATTTGTTCCAGTGCCTGCATTGTAAGAAGTACCACCTGTGGGTGGATGCGGATTAATCATAGTACATAATAAACCCAGCGTGGGTACTGCATAGCGTAGTGGCTTACGCTGTGAATTTCATTCTTGAAAATACGAATAAAATATGTTAATCTTGATTCAAGGTAATCTTGCAATACCGTGCCGTAAGAAAGGGGAAATTTTATGGCACGGACAACCAAGTTTCAAGACCTAAACTTGAATAATGCTTTTTTATTTGCGGCAGCTATGGAAGATGAGGAAACCTGCAAGCTGTTTATCGAAACTATACTAGGTGAGCAGTTAGGGAATATCACAGTGAAATCCGAGAGAATGATTATGTATAATTCGGATTTTAGATGCGTCAGGCTAGATGTTTTTTCCAGTGAGGAAGCTCGTGACTTTAATGTGGAGATGCAGAACGAGAATGAGTACAATCTTCCCAAGCGAAGCAGATACCACCAGGCGGAGATGGATTTGTCATCCTTAAAGCCTGGACAAGACTTCAATGACTTAAAACCTATAGTAATAATATTCATATGTACATTTGATCCATTTGGTGATGGATTATACAGGTACACATATGAAACCACTTGTGTAGAAACAGGAAAACCTTTAGGGGATGAGGTTAAGAAAATTTTTATCAGTACGAAGGGTAAGAATAGGGAGCAGGTACCAGACAGCCTTGTGAACTTATTGAATTATGTTGTGGATTCCACTGATAAATATGTAGATTCTATAAAAGATTCGAATGTGGAGAAGATACATAGTAGAGTAAAGGCATTGAAGAAAAATCGTCAGCTGGAGGAAAAGTATATGACATATGAAGAGTTGATGAAAATAGAATATTCCAAAGGCAAAAGAGAAGGCGAAAAGGCTGGTGAGCGTAAAGGCAGAGAAGAAGGCAGAGAAGAGGGAACTAACAATATCCTATGTCTTATCTCAAGAATGACCGAGGATGGCTTGTCAGCAGACATACCATGCTTGTCATCTGACGAAAACTTTTTGAAGGAGATGTTACAAAAGTACCAGCTATAGTATCAGGGGCTATAGTTGTTTCTAGGTAATTTCTAAAATATCAATTATCAGGGAGATTCGAACTCCCACATAATCCATTAATTAGTAACAAACGGCACGATTGTAGGATTACCGAATATTTTGTGGAGCACAATTCATTACTGTGCTATCACGACCAGGTAGTATTGTCTGGTTTTTTTGTGTGGATTATTTATATATAATCCACACAAATATAACAAAACGGCCCCGCAAGAGCCGTTCGGGCTACGGACTTTTCAAGTTTACGTGACTCAGTCACGACAAAAAGATGTATGTTAACTTATTTGTCCCGACGTTTGATGTTTAATTCGCGTGTTTTTTTAAAACATTTAGTGTTGTCCAGGCATTCTTTTGCCTGCTCAGGGGAGTAACCTAAATCATTTATAAGTAAATCGGATATTTCATCATCAATTATGTTGAAGCTTCTTAACCATATAATACAACCAGCGTAATTATGTTTGGCCGCTTCAGAAGCTTCTTCAGGTGTGAAATCATATATAGTTACTAGTAATTTTGCGATATGCTCTTCGGGTACATTTTTCTCTTTTAACGAAGTGATGAATTCGTAAATGGACTTAGAACGACCTTCTTCTACGCCTATTTGGTAGAGGGTATCATAATGAAGTTGTGCATCAAAATAAAACAAGCAGGAATTATCAATTATTATAGGTCTTTCATTGTTTGATGAATTAGAATTGTTGGTATTTGTTTGTTTAATTACTAGATTTACTTTTTCTGCAGCTTCTTCAGGTGTCAAACTATATTTATTTACAAGCTGCTCTAAAATTTGGATATTAGGAATGTTAAGCTCCCTTAAGGCAGAGATTAGAATGAAGATGTTACGCTCGCGTTCTTCTTGTAAGCCTTTCTGTCTGTCTTGTTCCTTGCTATTACCGTTTATAGTGTCCTTATGAAGCTTTTCATTATAGTCAAATGTACTCATTTTTATAACCTCCTTTGCTCTTTTGGGTAAATCAGCTCATATATTTTTAATGAATTATTCGCCAATGACTATGCAGATTATTTATCGATATATTATTAATAACACATATGACAATAAGAAGCAAGTACGGATATACGGTATGATGGTTTTATCTATACTATACTTTCTAATTTCTAAATAAGGGTATATAATATCTCTAGAAAATACCACAAGGAGAACCACCATGTTCACACAACCAGACAACACATTTAACGATATACGCCAAAAATCCCATGAGGCTTGGCTAACTGAAATGGAGCAGCATGATGACATAGCTGTTCGTGGCGGGGTTAAGCTGTGCAGGGATTATATTAAGCATTTAGAGGACGAAATGGATAAGCTTAAGCAGGAGAACGAGCTTAAGAATTCCTATCTTAAGAAGATGGCGGGGAAGCAGCGTTAACATTTGCGCCGCTGTTTTTTTGAGCAATGAGCCATGCCAAAACATCGCATACTGCGTATGCTCAGTTTCGCGGCGTTCGCCGTATTGTCTAGCGTCTAAATATGCTCTCACGTTTTATTTGTTTACAACAAAAACATTAGCAATTCTCTATAAAAGTATGATATTATATCTTCTTGTAAAGGGCTTGGTGAAAACTAAGCCCTTAATCAACCAACAAAGGAAGTAATAATATGGAATCAATAATATTAAAGATAGTAGTATGCTTTATAGCAGGTATCGGCGCTGGACTTGGTACCGGATTTGCGGGTATGAGTGCAGCGGCTGCCATTAGTCCCATCTTGATTACATTTTTAGGTATGGAACCATATGAGGCAGTGGGTATAGCCCTTGCTAGTGATGTTTTGGCTAGTGCAGTAAGCGAACATACATATTGGAAGAATAAGAATCTGGATGTAAAAAATGGACTGGTTATGATGGTTACTGTCCTATTGTTTACAACTATTGGTAGCTGGGTTTCATCCCTTGTTCCAAGTACTACCATGGGGAATTTTTCGGTGTTTATGACCATGATTTTAGGTGTTAAATTCATAGTCAAGCCGGTTATGACTACCAAGGAGAAGATGAATGAATTGGATTCTAAGCAACGTGTTATTCGTTCTATCCTGTGTGGTATGATGATAGGCTTTATTTGTGGTTTTATCGGCGCAGGTGGTGGTATGATGATGCTTCTTGTGCTTACAACTGTTCTCGGCTACGAGCTTAAAACAGCTGTTGGAACCAGCGTGTTTGTTATGGCTTTTACTGCATTTACAGGGGCAGCGAGTCACTTCGTTATTGATGGTATTCCAGATGTGCTATGTCTTGCAGTGTGTGTGCTATCTACACTTTTGTGGGCCCGCATTGCAGCTAAGATAGCCAATAAATCCAAGCCGGCAACTCTTAACAGAGTAGTGGGAGTGGTTTTAATTCTTATAGGAGTGGCCATATTTGCAGTTGATTTAATAAAATAGGTGGCAAAAAAGTTTGTAGGTAAGATATATAGCCCAGAGCATAATTTTTCTATTCTATCGTCGGAAAATTGAGAGATTTTTGCTCTGGGCGTATTTTATGCCTAAATGACGAAAACTGTTGATTTTACTGGATTTGTAGTACTTATCGCTTCAACTCAAAACCAACTCATTTCACATTCTTTTCACAGGATGCCCCAAAGGTTTACAAATGTTCGATATCTTGGTATATACAATTTTTATACGCTTTATTATAATCGTTTTATTCTTATATCTCTTAAAATTCTTTTATTCTTTTGATCTGGTGCCTAAGCCAGCTGTAGGGATTGTTTTTACTTTTCGGGAGGAGTTAAGGTATGGGAAGGAATGATGTATCTGTAAAAAGCTGGCTTAAGGATCACAAAAGGTATGCGGATTTGTTTAATGGCATTGTATTTGAGGGGAGACAGGTGATATCAGCAGATGATTTACAGGCAGTGGACAGTCAATCTAATTTGCTGGTCCAGGGAAAAGATAATATAATAAGGGCAGTGGAGCGGTATAGAGATATAATTATGCTTTGGAATAATAGTGTGTATTTTGTTTTATTGGCTACTGAAATACAGGACAAGGTGCATTACGCTATGCCGGTTAGGAAGATGTTATATGACAGTTTGACATATACAGAGCAGATGAGAGAGTTATGGCAAAGCTTGCCTGAAGATGCTCCAGAGAAACAGATTGGTTCTAAAGAGTTTTTCTCCAGATTTAGAAAAGAAGATAAGCTTCATCCAGTCATTACAATAGTATTTTATTATGGTGATGACTGGGATGGCAGTGTCGACCTGTATGATATGTTTGGATTTGATGAAGAAATATTGTCTGATGAAAATATTGATATTATGAAGAAATATATTTCCAATTACAGCATTAATTTATTTAATCCACAAAAGATAGAAGATACTTCTGTATTTAAAACGGATTTACAAATAATATTCGATATGCTAAAATATAAGAGTGATAAGAAAGCGTTAGTAAAATATACTCAGGATAATAGAAAATATTTTTCTAGTGTTGATTATGAGACAGCACAAGCTATCAAAGCATTGATAGGTTCGGGAGTTAGGCTGGAAGATAAATTGAATTCTAAGGAAAAGGAGGGGAATGACGTGTGTAAGGCACTAGAGGATTTGTATGATGATGGAGTAGCGGAAGGTATAGGGATAGGCAGAGAAGAAGGCAGAGAAGAAGGCAGAGAAGAAGGCAGAGAAGAAGGTAGGATATTAACGTATTCCGAGTTTGGTTTATCCCCTGAAGAGATAGCTAGTAAGGTGGGTAAAAACGTAGAATTTGTAAATGAGGTTTTAGGTTTACAATTAGCATAAAAAATGTTTGTGTAATATATATTCCCCCTTGAATTACCTTCTTTACTATAGTAAAATTTTAGTATCACTTATGATGATTTAAGGAGGTAATTTACGTTATGGGAAAGTTTGTTATCAAGAAGACTAACACAGGGGTTAAGTTTGATCTTAAGGCTACAAATGGACAGGTTATTGCAACATCAGAGGTTTATAATTCTATGGACGCTTGTAAGAATGGTATCGCAAGTGTAGCCAAGAATGCACCTGTTGCAGCAGTTGAGGACCAGACAGTTGAAGGCTTTGCAACTGAGAAGAATCCTAAGTTCGAGATTTACAAGGATAAGGCTGATGAGTTTAGATTCAGACTTAAGGCAACTAACGGCCAGGTTATCGCTGTTAGTGAAGGTTACACAACCCATGCTAACTGTGTAAATGGTGTTGAGTCAGTTAAGAAGAATGCAGTGGATGCAGAGACAGTAGAAGAGTAGAGTGCTACATATAGGGCGTGACTGAAAAAGGTCACGCCTTTTTTGATGGTAAAATATACATTACATCCCCTATCATCGCAAATTTTATATTGTTACTTTCCCTATTTATTGGTATTATCATTATAGTGGGTTACTTTGTGTTACAGGCACCCACCACAACATATTTTTCGGGGGAAAGCTATGTACAGATATATGGACCAAGAGGAAATAGATATCAGACAGATGGATAATCTTAAAATGCTTCATCTGTATCAGCTAGGTGGCAGTGATGCCGTAGCTGCTTATTATGGTGATAACCAGCAGATAAATCTGTGTGCCATGGATAAGCATTATAATCTTTTGATGGAAAGGGTGCTCACCCTTTATTCCCAATGTGAAGATAAGAATTCAATAATTGTGGATGGTGATGCTAAGGCTCTTTTAGAAGTAGCAGTGGCAAGAGGTGATAATTACACCACCTTCTTTAATCGAGTGGGCAAGAGATACAAGGATATGGAGGCCTTAGACGCTCCTAGATTCGCCGCAGAGGGAGTTATGAGAGAGTCTATGATTCCTATGCTTCAGTATTATCTCAAGCAGATTTATCATCTCTACAGCATTGACATAGATTTTGAGAGAAATACCAGAGGCTGGCACAGAAGCTGTGTGCTTAAGCTGAAGAAGGGTACTGATACCTTGCTTCTTCCGGTAAAGATGGATTTTCTAGAGGCGAATACCTGCACTGCTCAGATAGGTAATTTTTTGCAGGATATGTACACCATAGAATTTCAGGTGACCTATGCTGACAACAGGCAGCTTATAGTCTTTGAATCCAAGGATATGGGACTGGTTGGAGAGCATAGAATTGATATAAATGATAATAAGGTTAAGTCCGTAACCACCATTAGTGTAAATGGTAAGACAATTTACTATATGGATGAGGAACTACCACATATTGATATTGGTGCTGAGGGTGCAGAGTTTAAAAACCTTCCTAAGCACGCAGATATAGATGTGGCTAATAGCACAGTTTACCAGCTCCCTTGGGGCGGATATATTGTAATTAGATTAGTTGAGGATGCTAATGCAAATGCTAAGCGAACTGACATAGATACAATTTTTATCGAGGGAAATGATACTAAGGTAGCCATAAGACATTACTCCTACGGTTTAGTGGAGAATCTTAAGGATGGTCTTAAACTAAGAACTGACGGCGCGTTTATGCGTAAGCTTTATTATGGAGATAAGCACGGCGAGATAGAAACCTTGTTTATGCCAGTGGGATATTACTCGGGCTGGGATTACAAGGAATATCTTGAGAATAAATATTTTTACGAGAATTCAACCAATAATACAGACAATATGGAGGATACAAAATAATGGGGTTATTTGATAAAAAGGAAACTGATAATAAGGTACATATTAAGCGTGTGGAGAAGATTGTAAGTAGTATAAATGATGACTATACCTATAATCTTACACAGTCCATAGATAGAGCGTTTATTACATATTGTAAGGAAATTTGTAAGAACCCTGGCTCTGCTAAGATTCAGCCCTTTGAGCTTTGTGCGGAGGTTATTGATGTTATTACCAGCAACAAGAATGATTTTGCTTCCACCGCTTATCTTGCTGCATTGAGAAGAGCAGAGGAGATTTACTTTAGGATATTCCCTTATGGTGAGAATACTCCAGATTTTGAGCTTAATGCATATGTTTTTGTAAGCTTATTTAAACCAAATGGCCTTATCGGCAAGAATATTTTTAATACTACTCTTTATTCTACATTTAAGAATAAGGACAATTTTGTAGAGTTTATGGACACTATCAAGAATGATGCTAAGTGCCCAGAGTGTCTCCATGATATTATCCAGTATGGTCTTTCGGTTAGAGCATTTTTCATAGATGATGAGACCTATACTGCAAATATGAAGGACGTGGGTCAAAAGATTCTCCGTGCCGGTGATAGAAAGGCAGTTATGGCACAGGAGTCAAAGCGTGTAGAGCATATGGCTGGTATCTACGACATAGATGAGGCTGATGTGGCAAAGACTGATCAGCAGCTTACCAAGGCAAATGCTATGCTTTCTGAGACTGTTGGAATATTAGAGCAGGCTGACGCTAAGACCGCTCAGCTTAGCCGAGTTATGAAGGATACTACAGAGGCTATTACAGAGATTAGTAAGAGAGAGACAAACCTTATATCCATGAAGGCTGCTACTGCCAAGGAGGATATGAATGCTGCGTATAATAGCTTCCTAGAGGAGCAAAAGCAGGAGGTTATCATTCAGAAGGATGTGCTTCTAGGACAGATTTTCAGTGAGGCAGAGTCTAAGCTCAATGAGCTTAGAACCATGGCTAGAGCCATTACAACTGCAGCTAATTCAGAGCTTCTTCGTATCAATACTGAGGCATCAAGCGCCATGGATAAGATTAATAATATGGTGGCAAATGATAAGGACATCGAGAAGATTCTCTCCAAGGCAGACGAGAACAAGGAGCTTTATGAGAAGCTTGCAAAGCTGGAGCTTCTCAATAATCAGAATATTGAGGCTATAACTAAGAGTGTAGAGGCTCAGACAGCAGCTATGAATTTAGGTGGTGATAGTGGGACCACTACTGCTCCAAATCAGGGGGCTATAGTAGTTTCTGATCCTGTTCAGGCAGTGCAGATGATGAACAACTCACAGTTTGCCTCGGCTGGACTCCCACCTATGGAGGTGGCTCCTACAGCTATACCTGAGGTTAACCCACTTCTTGATACTAACATTCCATTTGAGACAAGATACAAGATGGTTATGGATGAGAAGCAGAGAAGAATAGCTAAGGGAGAGCATTTCCATAAGATGTTTGATGATGTAGTTACAGTGCTTATGGAGGATGCAAATCCATATATGATTGGACCTTCAGGCTGTGGTAAGACATTTATGGTTAAGCAGATAGCGTCTATTCTTAACCTTGATTTTATAGATATAGGATACATCAATGAGGAGTACGATATCTTAGGCTTCCAGACTGCAACAGGTGCTTACAGTACCCCTAACTTCTACCGTTGCTACAAGTACGGTAAGATTGCATTCTGCGATGAGCTTGATAATGGTAATAGTAGAGCTACAGTTAAGCTTAATTCCTTCTTGTCAAATGGCAAGGATGCAAGCTACAGCTTCCCACATGGTGAGAATGTTAAGAGACATCAAAACTTCCGTATCATAGCTGCAGGTAACACTGCTGGAAATGGTGCTGATGCAAACTACAACACCAGAGAGAAAATCGAGGAGTCGGTTCAGCAGAGATTTACTCCAGTATATGTAGGCTATGATAACTATGTAGAGGAGAAGATTCTTGGAGATTACAAGGATTGGTATCAGTTCTGTGTAATATTTAGACTTGCTACAGATGCCTGGGGCAATCAGAATGACTGTGCTGCACCTGGTATTCTTACAACCAGAGATACAGCTAGAATCAGAAGATATCTTGACAATAAGAGTCTTGATATGGACAAGATTTTGGATTTCGAATTCATACAGACAAAGGATATGGAGTATCTTGCCTTCCTTGTTAATCATATGGGTGGTAGTGTTGCCTCCTATCCAGGAGCAGGAGAAATTTATAATATGTTCGCAGCAAAGGTTAATGACCTTAGACAGAAAGGCGGAATAAGATAGTATGGAGATAAGCTACGGATTAAATCCTGATTCTTGTCAGCATCTACATATTGAGCCTAGGGGAAATATGAACGTGTTTCGAGCAAACTTTAAGTCCTTAAGCCAGTTGCATTTATTTCTAAATGCAAATCCTACAGTTAATACTAACATTTTCTATACTCAGAAAAGTATTAATTCCTCTGCCAAATTTGCAGGGGAGCCACTGGACGTGGCTATAGGGTATTGCGTAGGTGGCTACGAGAAGGATTTCTCTATGTTTGTGAAGCTTAAGAAGGATATAGACAGGGTTAATATCCGCCACGTTCACAGTAGAAAGGTTAGACCTTCCGTGGTGGGCTCTAGACCAAATGTGCCAGCCTACGTGGCAGGTGCCCCTAAGTCCATGTATCGTATGGACAGAGTCAGGGAGAAAAAGTTCATAACTATATATATAAATCTAGCTTATGCCAATGACACCTCAGAGGACCAGATTAGAAACAGGGGAATTCTCACCCTTAATCTAATCAAGATTTTAGAGAACAATGATTACGGTGTGAATCTTAAGGTTTTTGAAACCTGCATGGTGGGTAGAGAGGTGTTCGCTGCAACCATCGGTATCAGCAGGCCGGGAGAACTTCTTAATGTAAAGAAGTGCTATTATCCACTGTGTGGCAAGGAGTTCCTAAGACGTGTTATGTGCCGTATTAAGGAATCTATGCCATTTAAGGAAAACTGGCACATGAGTTACGGACAGTTGCTTAGTGATAAGCACAGCAGAATTATTATGGATATACCAGAGGACGCCATAGTTATAGGCTCACCAGCTGAGATGGGCATTTTGGGCGCCGATATATATGAGGACGCAGATAGATTTTTGGAGAAGCTAAATCTTAACAAGGAGATAGTTGTGCCAAGCTACGTGAAGGAATCAAAGGAGGAAGAGACTAGATAATGAGTGATACATTGATGAGCTATGATATGCTCCAAACAATTGCAAATAATCCTGAGATTAATCTTACAGAGGAAGAATTAAGAGAGGTAGAGAACCAGGTTAAGGCTATAGATTTGACAGATTCTACAGCTATTATTGAGTACGGTTCAGATATCCAGAAGAAGCTTTCAGAGCTTTCCGGAACTATGCTTTCTAACCTTAATGCACAGGATATAGATGATATAGGCGAGGTGCTAAATACTACTGTGGGATATCTTAGAGATATTGAGGAGGAGAAGGGAAAGTTCTCCCTTTTCAAGAAGGCTAAGGAGATGTCTGTAAGGGAAAAGTACAGAGAAGCTGAGAAGAACATTGATAAGGTTTCCGGTACCCTGCAGCAGCACCAGATTCAGCTTATGAAGGATTGTGCTATGCTAGACCAGATGTACCATATGAATACAGTGTATTTTAGAGATTTAAATGTAAAGATTGCGGCTGGTAAGAGAAAGCTTGATGACTGCAAGCACCTTGAGCTTCCAGCCCTTGAGAAGAAGGCTATCGAAACTGGTTTAGCTCAGGACTCTCAGGCGGTTACTGATATGAAGAATCAGATGGATAGATTGGAGAAGAAGATATACGAGCTGGAGCTTACCAGAACTATTTCTCTTCAGTCTGCGCCACAGATAAGACTTATCCAGTCTAATCAGGCAACTATGGCTGAGAAGATTCAGTCCACATTACTTAACACTATTCCTCTTTGGAAGAACCAGGTGGTGCTTGCCCTTGGTATGGAGCACACTAGACAGGCAGTTAAGGCGGAGAAGGAAATCAATGATATGACTAACAAGCTTCTTCTTAAGAATGCGGAGACCCTTAAGCTTGCCTCTGTTGAAACTATGCAGGCTGCAAATCGTGGTTTCGTAGATGTGGCAACTCTTGATGCGACTAACAAGCTCCTCATCGAGAGCTTAGATGAGGTTGCAAGAATTCAGGCAGAGGGTCGTGATAGCAGAAGCGCAGCAGAGCTTGAGCTTGTTAGAATTGACGAAGAGATGAAGAATAGATTGATGTAGTTTTTTATCGACAATCTTTTTTCTTGACACAAAAGTGTCATAGTGGTATAACAAGTGCATATAATTAAATATATCTACACCGTTGACGCGGAGATAACGTTAATTATGCTTCTACAGAGAGCCTGGGTAGCTGAGAGCCGGGTGAAAAACAGATTAGCAAATGGACCGCTGAGGGCGCAGTCAAATGTGTTTTGAGTATGGTAGGTAGCTCGCTAAGAGCTATGGCTATATAATAGATACAGAGTATTCTGCGACGTGAGGGCATACGTCAGTTGCCAGAGATATGATAGTATCTTGCTAAGAGCGTGAGTACACGAATCAAGGTGGCACCGCGGATAGATTAGAATTTATTCGTCCTTGACAGATGTTAGAAGTCTGTCAAGGACTTTCTTTATGTGTTGGCATAGCTTGTCGCAAGTCCTTGTGGGTAGTAGAGTTAGGGAATCCAGTGCCACTACCCACGGGAGATAAAAAAGTAAGTTGGTTTGGGTAGTAGAACTAGAAAATTAAATGTTACTACCCACGGAAGATAGAAAAAGTGAGCTGGTTTGGGTAGTAGAGCTAGGGAATCCAGTGCTACTACCCACGGGAGATAAAAAAGTAAGTTGGTTTGGGTAGTAGAACTAGAAAATTAAGAGCTACTACCCAAGGAATATAAAAAAACAAGCATGTATGGGTAGTAGAGACAAGAAACTAGGCGTTACTACCCAGTAGCAATGATAGAACAGGAGGTGTTGCTATGGGATTAACAGGAATAATACAAAAGGAACTGTCTAAACGATGGCGTAGCACACATAGGAACCGGATAAATAATGATGAAATATCAACTAGAATATTAATTAATAACTAAATTATTATTAGCAATAATACAAAAACAATAAACATATATGGAGGACAAAACTATGACTTTTAACAATATCGATTTTGACACATATTTCAAGAACTACCCAGACGCTAACGGCTACTATGGAAAGTACGGCGGAGCATACATCGCGCCTGAGCTTAAGAAGGCTATGGAGGAAATTAACGAGGCTTACTTCACCATCTGTAAGTCCAGCAAATTCATCAGTGAGCTAAGAAGAATCCGTAAGGAATTTCAGGGAAGACCAACCCCTATATCATATCTTGAGAGACTTTCAGGCTCTCTGGGGAATGTTCAGCTTTATGTAAAAAGAGAAGACTTAAACCACACCGGAGCCCATAAGCTTAATCACTGTATGGGCGAAGCACTTCTTGCAAAATACATGGGCAAGAAGAAGGTTATTGCAGAGACAGGAGCAGGTCAGCATGGTGTGGCTTTGGCTACGGCAGCAGCATACTTTGGACTTGAATGTGACATCTATATGGGTGCTGTAGATATCAAGAAGCAGGCTCCAAATGTTGCTCGTATGAAGATTCTTGGCGCAAATGTAGTGGAGGTAACTCATGGTCTTGCAACTTTGAAAGAAGCTGTAGACGCAGCATTTGAGGCATATTGCAAGGAGTACAAGGATGCAATATACTGCATTGGTTCAGTAGTGGGACCACATCCATTTCCTATGATGGTAAGAGATTTCCAGAGTGTAGTTGGTATCGAGGCTCGTTCCCAGTTCCTTGAGATGACAGGTGAGCTTCCTGACGCAGTAGTAGCCTGTGTAGGCGGTGGCTCAAATGCCATGGGAATGTTCTCTGGCTTCTTAAATGACCCAGTTGACATCTACGGTGTAGAGCCACTTGGTAGAGGAACTGCCCTTGGTGACCATGCAGCCAGTCTTAAGTACGGAACTGAAGGAATTATGCATGGCTTCAACAGCATTATGCTTAAGGATGAAAATGGTGAACCGGCTCCAGTTTACTCAGTAGCCAGTGGTCTGGACTATCCATCTAGTGGCCCAGAGCACGCCTTCCTCCACGACCTTGGAAGAGTAAAGTATGATGTGGTAGATGATGAGGAAACCATCGACGCTTTCTTCAAGCTTTCAAGACTTGAGGGAATCATCCCAGCTATTGAGAGCTCCCACGCTGTAGCTTATGGTATGAAGCTTGCCAAGGAGATGGGTAAGGGTTCGATCCTTATATGCTTGTCAGGTAGAGGAGATAAGGATATGGATTATATTATAGAGAAGTATGGGATAAGATAGGTTCTTGCCTTGACAATCCCACCTCAAAATGTTTTAATCAAAAAGGTCCGTCAATGTACGGACCTTTATAAAGTTATTACCGAATTCGGAGGAAATAAAATGGAAAGAGAAAAACTAGGCAGTAGATTAGGTTTCCTGCTCCTTAGCGCAGGCTGTGCCATAGGAATCGGAAATGTATGGAAGTTTCCTTATATGGCGGGACAGTACGGCGGTGGAGCATTTGTACTTATATACCTGTTCTTCTTGATTATTATGGGAGTACCTGTACTTACTATGGAGTTTGCTCTTGGCCGTGCATCACAGAAGAGTCCTGTAAAGCTTTATCAGCAGCTTGAAAAGCCAGGTCAGAAATGGCACATTCACGGCTACGCAGCTATGATTGGTAACTACCTTCTTATGATGTTTTATACCATCGTATCAGGTTGGATGGTTCAGTATTTTGTAAGGATTGCAAAGGGTGACTTTGAAGGAGCGGATGCTACAAAGGTTAAGGAAATTTTTGCTGATATGAAGGCAGAGCCTGTAAGCATGGTTGTATATACAGCTATCGTTATTATCCTTGGATTTTTGGTATGCTCTATAGGTCTTCAGAAGGGACTTGAGCGAGTAACTAAGGTTATGATGATTGCTCTTCTTGTTATTATGGTTGTCCTTGCTATAAATAGTGCAACTATGGATGGTGGTGCAGAAGGTCTTAAGTTCTACCTTGTGCCAGATTTTGATAGAATGATGGATATTGGTATAGCAGAGGTTATCGTTGGTGCCATGAACCAGGCATTCTTCACCCTTAGCTTAGGTATCGGTTCTATGGCAATCTTCGGTAGCTATATAAATAGAGACAGAGCCCTTATGGGTGAGGCGGTAAGCGTTGCTTCCCTTGATACATTTGTGGCATTTACCTCAGGACTTATCATCTTCCCAGCTTGCTTTGCGTATGGAGTTGATGTAAATGCAGGTCCGGACCTTATATTTATCACTCTTCCTAACATATTCAATAATATGGCTATGGGAAGGGTTTGGGGAACATTATTCTTTGTGTTCCTTACATTTGCAGCATTCTCAACAGTACTTGGAGTATTTGAAAATATTATCTCCTGCAATATGGACCTTTTTGGCTGGAGCAGAAAGAAGACTTGTCTTATCAATACATTTTTAATGATAATCCTTTCACTCCCATGTGCACTTGGTTTCAATGTACTAGATGACGTGGTTGTAGCAGGCAAGAACATAATGGATATGGAGGACTTCGCAGTAAGTAACATCCTTCTTCCACTCGGTTCACTGTGCTTCGTACTTTTCTGTACACTTAGATATGGCTTTGGTTTTGATAAGTTTATGGAGGAAGCAAACACAGGTAAGGGACTTCAGGTTAAGAAGTGGATGAAGCCATATATGACCTATGTGCTACCAGTGATAGTATTTGTAATCTTTATAATGGGAATAATCTAAAAAGGTTGATATAAAACTTAATTTGCGACTCACCTATAAATATGTTAAAATTTATGGGTGAGTTTTTTATATGTTCATAAACAGCCCGAGGGATACCACCAGGGCTGTGCCAATAAATTATAATCCGGCCGCGACAGTGGTGGGGACTAAGCTGACCATTGCATCGCACGTGTCAGCGTGGACCCACCCTAGGCAGGCCGGCCAGTACAGTTAGTTGTGCACAGCCCTCTGCAAGTGGTTGCCGAGGGCGTTCGGGAAACAAGGAGGAATAAATATGTCAGAAACACAGCAGGCAAATATTACACTTTACTGCGCAGGCAGCAATCTACAGGGCTTTAAGGACAAGGTACTATCAGCCTTTGGTAAGAATGCCATAGAAGCAGTTGGGGACAGCGACTATGATTTTGAGATAAAATTGCAGGATGAATCTATGGTGAAGTTCTCAGTTATGAACAATCCACAGGTTCTTATGCAACAGAATATGGGTATGGCAAACTTCTTTGCCCAGGCACCTCTTAAGGATGATAAGGTGAAGACGGCAGCTATTCATCAGATAAAGATGTTTACAGCTATAATCGGTATTACATTTCCTATAAATCAGGACAATAATAGAACCAATGCTATTGTGGGAACAATTCATGGAGTGGCAAAGCTTATTACTGCATTTGTGCTTTATCCAACTATGGAGCTATTCCATCCAGAGGGTAAGCTTCTTATCTCTGTTAAGGGTCAGACTGATTTTACAGAGTACTATCCTATAATGTGCAGGGATATGGTTATGCCTAATATTAAGATGTCAGAGGCTGACGAAACCAGAGCTAAGAAGAATAATGAAATTCTTAAAGCTAAGGGACTTCCTTGCCCAGAGGGTATGCCAGTTTCAGCATTTGAGGAAAAGAGTGTAATTCCTGATAAGGAAACCATAATTAAGCGTTCAGTGGCAATATTTGTAGCGGCAGTTAAGAGTGAGGTTTATGGCTCTGGTGCTTATGAGGAACCAGATGCAAAATTATCGGAGCTTCTTCAGGCACTTGAGGATAGATATGGTAAGCTGGATTTCTTATCTAAGGAGGAGCAGGCTTACATAGCTAATAATTCACCAGCACCAGCTGATGTGAACAAGTTTGGTTGGAGATATGAGTGCTGTGCAGTGCTTCTCTGGGCATTGAATTTGTTAGAGTTAAATGAGCCGGATGAGATAGTGGATGCAGCAACACTAGGAGAGATTATCTGGACTAATGATATGGCTTCACTTATGGATAAAGCAGTGGTAAGAGACAAGTCAGAGCTTCTTGATAAGCAGGATATTCTTCACCGCTATGATTGGGCTTGCATCGAGGGACAGATTAAGAAACTAGAGATTACTCAGGTAAGTTCAGAGATAGTTGTGGAGTGGCATTATGCACTTAACTGGTTAACTGGAGTTGAGGGTGTAACTGACTGGGACAATGTGCCTAGAAAGGCTTAGATAATTCAAAAATATATTAGTGCGCAGGTTGCAGATTTTTGGCTGCAGCTTGCGCATTTATTTTTGCCATAATATTAGAATAATATAGTATTAAGAGATTTTATGGTGGAAAAATAGGGCAATGTTGTGGTAGAATATTGATATACGTGAGCAAAAATATATTTGCTCTATAAGAATGATAGCTATGTGACTCAGCACCACCAAGATGTGAAAGGATTTCATTATGAAAAATATTATCGGCGCCATAACCTGTACCTTAATTTCATATGCCATTGCAATATGCGGATATATGTTTACCCATGGTTGCAGTCTTGGGGATTTGGCAGAAATTTCAGTGGAAGATAAGAGATTTCTCTTAGTGCTTCTTGTGGCGCAGACTATTATAGTGTGGACTTATTTCTTCTATATTTTGACTATACGTAAGAGAAATGCTAACAGACTTAAAACTGAGGAGAATCGCCAGCTGCTTTTGCAGAGAAGATACCAGATAGTAATAGATAATTCCGGGGAGATGATGTATGAGATAAGTCTTAATAATGACGCATGCATTTCCACAGATAAGATTAGAGAAAAATTTGGTTGGGACATTCCTAAGCAGGTTGATAATTTGGATGTGAGAAAGCTATTTCAGATTTTGCATGTTCACCCAGAGGATGAAGCATTGTTCTATAATTCCACATCTGGACTTATTACTAATAAGATGACTAAGGAGATAACTGTCCGTATGCAAAGGGCGGATGGTACCTATATTTGGTGTAATATAATCTACATCCCTCTTCTTGATGGAGATAATAATATGGTGTCTATCGTAGGTAAGATAGAGGACGTTGATAGTGAGGTTAAGGAGAAGGAACGTTTGGAGCATCAGTCCAGAACTGACGGACTTACAGGTCTTATGAATAAGCAGACCTTCGAGGAGGAGGCTATGAAGTTTTTGATGACCAGCATTTCTACTGGCTCAGCTCTTCTCTTTATCGATATGGACTATTTTAAGGATGTTAATGACAAGTTTGGTCACACTATGGGTGATAGAGCTATTAGAGACATAGCTTTAAAGCTTCAGGTTATATTTGCTAACTGTGATATGGTATCTAGATTTGGGGGAGATGAATTCCTTATATTTGTTAAGAATATTCCGAGAGATACTCTTCTTGATAAGCTTGCATGGGCAGTAGAGAAGCTTAAGGAAACCTATTCAAATGGAGTGGACACAGTTAATCTTTCTGCCAGCATAGGTGTAGCATACTGTATGGCGGATAAGATAGCTTACAATACACTTCTTGAGGCTGCAGATAATTCTCTGTACGCGGCTAAGGAGCTTGGAAGAAGCAGATATATAATTAGAGATGTTTATAGTTAAATTGTGATGATATAAATTGTCAAATTCCAATCTAAGCAAAGCATGTATATAAAGCTTAGAGAGAAGTTTAAGGAATGGGTAACCTAGATGAACGAGATAGATTTATTAAAATCCAGACTTAAAGATCTGGCAAATAAGTCATACAAGCAAAATATATATACGTACTCAGCATTTCTTACTTCTGTAGAGCTTGTGTGCTTGGATGAGCTAAGAGATGAGATGTCATTTGTGGATTATGAAACCTTCGGAGGCTATGAACTGGCGGAGAGGCAGCTGGTTGGCTTTGGCTCGGAACGTGCATTGGGTTACACAGGTGATTGGCCTATTAAGATTATCAAGGTGGAACCTCTTATAGATAAATTTGCAGATGACTTAAGTCATAGAGATTTCTTAGGTGCCATTATGAACCTTGGTATAGAGAGAAATGTATTCGGAGATATATTGGTTAAGGATGGTAAGAGAGCATATATATTTGCCATGGAGTCCATAGCAGATTTTATTATGGATAATCTTACTAAAATTAAGCACACTAACGTTAAGGCCAGCATAGTTGAGCCAGGGACAGATTCTATGGAGGACTTAAAGCCGACTCTGGTGGATATGGATGTTATAGTTGCATCCCCTAGGTTTGATGCAATCATCGGTGGAGCTACCAAGGTATCTCGAAGTGAGGCTTTGAATTTATTTAAGGCTAAGAAGGTAACCTTAAATGGCAGGCTATGTGAGCGTAATAGCATGACTCTAAAGGATGGAGATATATTTTCCATAAGGGGCTACGGCAAGTTTAAATTCTGTGGAGCAGGCAATGAAACTCGCAAGGGTAGAGTGTATGTTAAACTGAAAAAATATGTGTGATATTTAGTGCTGGTTTGTAGCTGTGTCAGCACGGAAAGCGGCAAGTGAGTATCATACAAAATAGTTTAAAATAAAATTAACTTTACATAGTAGGGCCAGATGGCTATACTAAAGAATGGGTGCATACCCAAATACTAGGAAAAGGAGAGCAAGGGCATGATAAGTAAATACATTACTGACAATGGAACCTTAAGAGAGATTAACGAATACACACCGGGAATGTGGATTAATCTCACGGCGCCCAGTCATGATGAAAGCAACGATATAGCTCAAAAATATAATATCGACCTAGCCGATGTTCGTGCCGCTCTCGATGAAGAAGAGTCATCACGTGTGGATGTTAATGAAGACTATGTTCTTATCCTCTTCGATATTCCTACAGTTGAGATTCGTCATAATCAGGAGGCGTACACAACTATTCCTCTTGGTATTATTTGGACTGACGAGGCAATTATTACAGTGTGCTCCGTGGAGACACCGGTTATAAAGCATTTTATAGTGAATCACCTTAGAGATTTTACTACCAAGAAGCAGGTTAGATTCACTTATCAGATTATATATAGAACCAATATGTTGTATCAGTCATATCTTCGTATCATTGATAGACGTCGTCTTGAGATGGAGGAAAAGATGGGTGGAGTTACTGAGAATGCAGATATCGTAAATCTTCATGAATTGGAATCCAACCTTGTATACTTCGATACATCACTTCGTGCTAATCGAATGATAGTAGATAGACTTACCCGTTACAGCGGTATTAAGAAGTTCCCTGAGGATCAGGAGCTTTTAGATGATGTTATAGTCGAGAACCTTCAGGCTATCGAGATGACCCAGATTTATCGAGACATCCTAAAGGGTACCAGAGAGTTGATGTCAACTATGATCGACAACCGCCAGAATGAGATTATGAAATACCTGACCGCCATCACAATTGTTATGGCTATACCGACTATTATTTCAGGTATCTATGGTATGAATGTAAATGGAGAGGGTATGCCATTCTCACAGTCACCATATGGATTTACTATCGTGTGTGGAATAACACTTTTGGTGTGCCTTGTAGTGGCGTTCTTCTTGAAGAAACGAAAAATGTTATAATGAGCCGTGCGTAAAAAAGTCAGAATGTATCTATCGGGAGCTTGCTCACAGATAGATACATTCTGACTTTTTTGCATAGGGCGAATGCCCTACAGTCCGCAAGTTTTACTTGCGGACTTGGCACGGCTCGTAAAAAGGAAAAATAATAGATGTTGTTAAAAAAGGTGTTGAAATTAATGGGTTCAAATGCTACACTCCTCCTGTGGTGCCTTTGTAGTGAAAGGTGAAAAGGGAATGCGGTGCAAATCCGTAGCAGCCTCTACTACTGTAAGCAGACATATTTATAGCCCACATCCGCAACCCATATTAAGACATGCGGCGTCATTGGAGATTATTCTCTGAGAAGGCGAGGGTTATGAAGTCTGTAAGCCAGGAGACCTGCCATAATAATTATTTTTGACTTTTGTTGAGGCGAAAGGAAAAGAATGGAGTAATATGAAAATTTTTAAGAACAAGGTAGCCTTGCTCCTTGCCATGCTGATGCTTGTTGTGGGACTTAGCGCTTGTGGCGAAAAGGCAAATGAAGATGGTAAGGAAGCTGCTAAGGCAGAGCAGACAGCTTATCCACTTACTGTAACAGACACAAATGGCGAGTCAGTAACTATTGAGAAAGAGCCACAGAGAGTGGTTTCTGTAGCACCTAACCTCACTGAGGTTGTGTATAAGCTTGGTGCACAGGATAAGCTTGTGGGAAGAAGTGATTATTGTGATTATCCTGCAGAGGTATCTGCTATTGATTCTGTAGGAACTATTACAGGTCCAGATGTGGAGAAGATTATTTCTCTTAATCCGGATTTGGTAATTGTGTCAACACATTTTGATGAGGCGAATGCTAAGGTTCTTGACGAGGCAGGAATTCAGGTGTTAACTCTTTATGACCAGGGAGATGTAAATGGAGTATATACTGTAATCGATACCTTAGGTCAGGCTCTCAATAAGAATGCCGAGGCTGATGCATGTGTTGAGGATATGAAGAAAACCATAGCTGATGTAGAGACTAAGGTTAAAGACCTTGAGAAGCCTACAGTTTACTATGTAGTTGGTTATGGTGAATATGGAGATTATACTGCAGGTGGAGATACATTTATCCATGGAATTATCGAGGCTGCAGGTGGAGATAATATTGCAAAGGATATTTCCGGTTGGAGCATAAGCCTTGAGATACTTGTTGAGGCAGATCCGAAGATAATTATTATAAATGAAGCTATGAAGGAGGACTTTATGAGCGCTCCTACATATTGCGAGCTTACTGCTGTTAAGGAGGGTAGAGTTTATACCCTTGATGTAAATATGCTTGAGAGACAGGGATATAGAAACGCTGAGGGTGTTAAGGCTTTGGCGGAGATTTTCCATCCGGAAGCATTTAAGTAAAGGAGCTTGCAAGGATTATGGAAAACTCTTTTAAGTGGATCCGAATAATGGAGTTTAGTTTAATATTGTTTGCTACTATGGTTGTGGCAGTATCAGTGGGTTCCGCAAATTTGTCAGTGGAGGACAGTCTTAAAATTGTTGTGGACAGAATTCCTTTTGTGGGTAATTTGGTGGATATATCTGATATTGGAGCTACTTATGAGATCATAGTCTGGAAGGTACGTATGCCAAGAATTATTATGTCTGCTATGGTGGGCGGAGCCTTGGCTGTGGTTGGTGGTGCATTTCAGGGAGTGTTTAGAAACTCCCTGGCTGACCCACATATATTAGGTGTGTCTTCAGGAGCCGCCTTAGGAGCAACAGTTGGAATGCTTACTGGAATATCAGTAAGCTTTTTTGGCTTGGGGCCAATAGGCGTGTTTGCCTTTGTAGGAGCTATTGTAGCGGTGTTTTTCGTGTACAATGTTTCTAAAATCGGAGGAGAGGTTTCCACCACAAGCATGCTTCTTACGGGAACTGCCATAAGTACTATGCTAAGCTCTATTATTTCTCTTCTTATGACCTTTGATCAGGAGAGAATAGACAGAGTTTATATGTGGACCTTAGGTAGCTTTACTGCTGCAAATTGGGAGAAAAATGCATTTTTATTTATAGTAGTGACAGTGGGAGTGACCATAATGTTTTCTATGTCAGGCAAGCTTAATGTGCTGATGATGGGAGAAGAGGAAGCAAAGTCTATGGGAGTTGATACGGTTAAAACCCGTAGACTGATTATTATAGTGTCCTCTATGCTGGTTGCATCTGCTGTGTCTGTAAGTGGTGTAATAGGCTTCGTAGGACTTATTATTCCACATTCTGTTAGAATGATAAGTGGGCCAAATAACAAAAGGCTAATGCCTTATGCTTTCCTGTGGGGAGCTATATTTTTACTTGTGTGCGATACCATAGCCAGAACCATAGCATCGCCTACAGAGATTCCTGTTGGAATTATAACCTCAATATTTGGAGCACCTTATTTTGTCACACTTATTATTAGAAATAAGAAAAGGGTTTAGGAGGGCTTGCTATGGAAGAAAGATTGGAAATGATTAATACAAGTGAGCTTGTTTGGCAGCCTAACAGGAAGAAGGAGCCTGTGCTAAACCATATAGATTTGAAGCTTGAGGAAGGTTGCTTTTATGGAATATTAGGGCCAAATGGAGCTGGCAAAACGTCACTGGTGAGACAGCTACTTAAGCTTAGGGATTGCACCAGTGGACAGGTTTTCTTGGATGAGAAAAATATTAGGGAAATAAAGAGAAATCATATAGCAAGGAAGCTGGCCTTTTTGCCACAGATAATTAATTCATCTGTTGATTTTACTGTGGAAGAGGTGGTTGCCATGGGAAGAGAGCCATATAGAAAGGGCCTGGCACCTTTAAGCAGCAGAGATAAGCAGATTATTGAGGAGGCTATGAGCTATACAGATTGTGATAAGCTTAGGGATAAGAGTATATCCTTTATAAGTGGAGGAGAAAGACAGCGTGTTATGATAGCCAGAACCATAGCTCAGGATACTCCTTGGATTATATTGGATGAGCCTGTTTCTAGTCTTGATATAACTCATCAGACACAGCTTATGAGACTGCTAGATAACCTTAGAAATGAGAAGAACAAAACTGTGGTAGCTATACTGCATGATATAAATTTGTCCACCTCTTATTGTACGCATCTTGTGTTTATGAAGGAGGGTAAGGTTTTCAAGGAGGGTACGGTTGAAGAATTACTTACTCCCGAGAACCTAAAGGAGTTGTATGATATGGAATTTGAGTTTGTAAACGTAGAGGGTAGAGAAAGACCTTATGTGGTTCCTAGATATTCGTAGAGGATTATAGCTGATTATTGACAGTGGAGGATACAAATCTAAGTGCTGAAATTGATGAAGAAGGTTTGGTGTAAGAATGGATAATATCTCTCAAAAAGCAAAAAAACATTGGGATAATATTGCAAAGCCTATTGATAGTCTTGGTCTTTTAGAGGACTATGTGGTTAAGCTGTGTCACATTTCGGGAAGTGATAAGCCCTATGAGCTAGATAAAAAGGCGTTGGTTATTATGTGTGGTGACCACGGCGTTGTGGCAGAGGGTGTTACTCAGACAGGTAGTGAGGTAACCAGAATAGTCAGCGAAAACTTTGCCAAGGGAAAATCCTGTGTAAATCAGATGGCAAATGTTACAGGAGCAGATGTATTTACTGTAGATATTGGTATGTTGGGAGAAAGATACCCTGAGAAAAGTCTGGTGACAGATTCAGTTATAGATAGAAGGGTGGCTTCAGGTACTAAAAATCTGGCTGTAGAAGCTGCTATGTCTTTGAAGGAATGCAAAGAAGCAATTCAGATAGGAATAGATATAGTTGGTGAGCTTAAGGCCAAGGGTTATAGGATAATAGCCACAGGAGAGATGGGCATAGGAAATACTACTCCAACTAGTGCTCTTGCAGCAGCATTTCTTGGACTAGCTACTAGTCAGGTGGTAGGCAGAGGGGCAGGACTTTCTGATGAGGGCATGAGAAGAAAGATACAGGCTATAGATAAGGCTATCGAGAGAGTGAGGGGACTTGGATATGCTTTAGAGCAGTCTGAAAGAATTACATCTCCTGTGGAGCTATTAGCTCAGTTAGGTGGCCTAGAAATTGCTGGAATGGTTGGTATGTTTTTAGGAGGCGTAGAACACAAGCTTCCTATAGTTATAGATGGAGCCATATCGGCGGTGGCTGCGCTGGTAGCAGATAGTATTGATAAAAGAGTTGGGGAATACTGTCTGGCATCACATGTGTCCGACGAAATAACTGGAGGTCTGGCCCTAGAAAAGCTTGGTCAAAAGGCTATAATTCACGGCAAGCTTAGACTTGGTGAAGGCAGTGGCGCAGTGGCTTTATTTCCCCTTCTTGATATGGCTATGTCAGTTTACGAGAATATGGGTAGCTTTCAGGAATATGAAATTCAGGCTTACGAGCGCTTTGAATAAATGGTTGGATAGAGTTGGTTATTGTTAGATTGGAAGGCTTATGTTGTATGTGGTTACAGGTGGAAGTGGCAGTGGGAAATCTGAATTTGCGGAGAGGCTGGCACTTGTTCTAAGAGATAAAAATGAATATGAGGATAGCACGCTTTGGTACATAGCTACTATGAAGCCTATAGCAGGGGATGAGGAGCAGAGGGAGAAAATTCTGCGTCATCAGACCATGCGTGGAGGCAAGGGCTTTCTCACTAAGGAGTGCTACATGGATATAGATAGGCTACAGCTAGGGGATAAGGCTGTGGCTCTTGTGGAGTGCATGTCAAACCTATTGGCCAATGAAATGTATGCTAAGGCGGGCATACTTTTAGAGGCAAGAATTTCCGGGGGCGGTGAGACAGGTACCCTAAGTACTACATTAGCTAAGGAGGCTGCTATGCAAAGAATAGTTGCTCCGATAGCTGATATGTCGCAAAGGCTTAACCATATGGTAGTGGTGACCAATGAAATCTGTAGCGATGGAAAGCTATATGAATATGATGATGAAACTAGACTTTATATGGAGCTGCTGGGATATATAAATAAGGAACTGGTGGACAGGGCTTTTGGCTTTGTGGAGGTGTTTTGTGGAATACCGCTTTGGCACAAGGGAGGAAGGATAGATGTTTAAAGCATTAATAATTGCATTTTCTACATATTCCAGAATACCTATGCCTTCCGTTAAGTGGGAGGAAAAAAATATGAACTATAGTATGTGCTTTTTCCCTCTAGTAGGACTGGTTATAGGTGGTGTGAATTTTGGTGTGTTATATCTGCTGGGAAATGTGCTGGGAGTATCACCTTTGTTAACAGGGGTATTGCTGACAGTGATACCAATTCTTATAACTGGCGGAATCCATATGGATGGTTTTCTTGATGTGGCTGATGCCAGAAGCTCCTATAAGGATAGGGAAGAAAAGCTTAGAATACTAAAGGACCCTCACGTGGGAGCCTTTGCAATTATATATGGAAGCTGCTACATGCTAATTAGCCTTGGCTTTAATTATCAGCTTGTGGTGGATATGGATAAGTCTATTAGAGTGTATATCTGGGTGGCCTTGGGCTTTGCATTTTCCAGAGTTATAAGTGGACTTTCTGTACTTACTCTTAGGAAGGCAAAGGCAGATGGTATGGTTGCCACATACTCAAGGGGAGCGGACAAAAAGGCGAGGGCTTTGATGGTTTTAGAGCTTATTGTTATTATAGCTGCTCTTGCTTTAGTGGATTACAGATACGGTGTGGCAGTTATATTAGCAGGCTTAGTTAGCTTCCTATATTACATGGTGACAGCCTATAAAACCTTCGGTGGAATAACTGGGGATTTGGCAGGATGGTTTTTGCAGGTGTGTGAAATCTCTGTTTTAATATTTGTTGTAGTAGCAGAGAAAATTGTCTCGATATAGTATTTTTTTGAGAAGAGAATTTGGATGTTTTTGAAATAAAAGAGGTGCAGGACTATATGGTATTTGTAGTTGGCGGTGCATATCAGGGAAAGACTGAATATGTCAGAGAAAATTTCGGTGAAGAATATAGAATTATTCCAGATTATCAGCTAGTGGTGCGAAGGCAGCTTCAGGAAGGCTTAGAACCTTTAGAGCAGTGGAGAGTATATAGTCAGGAGCTAGAGGATAAGGTGGTAATTATTAGTCAGGATTTAGGCTCAGGCTTGGTGCCTATGGACCCCTTTGAGAGAATGTATAGAGAACAGCTAGGCAGAGTCAATTGCCTCATAGCTAAGGATTCTTGTGAAGTGATTAGAGTTGTGTGTGGTGTAGGAACAAAAATCAAATGAAAATATATCTTATAAGACATGGTAGAACAAAAGGTAATATAGAGAAAAGATACGTGGGAGCTACGGATGAAGGTCTGGCAGATGGAGAAGAAAAAAGCTTAGAGCAGTTAAAGGTAAGGCTTTCAGCAGAGCTTTTTGATATAGATGAGATATACGTAAGTCCCCTAAAAAGATGTGTTCAAACCGGTGCTGTTTTATTTCCTAAGGCAAGACAGCTTTTGGTGGAGGACTTTAGGGAATGTGACTTTGGAGCTTTTGAATATAAGAATCATGATGAACTGCTGGATAATCCTGTGTATCAAAGATGGCTTAATACTGGGGGAGAAATAACATTTCCCGGAGGTGAGTCTAAGGAGAGCTTTCAAAAAAGAGTGGTGGAGAGCTTCTTAGAATTGATGCGAAAGCTGGACAAGGAGTCTATATTGTTGCATGAAGAAGGTAGCGAAAAAGCTTTAGTTTTAGTGGTACATGGTGGAACCATTATGTCTATATTAGATAAGTTTGGTGTTCCACATAGGGCCTATTTTCACTGGCAGGTGGGAAATGGACAGGGCTATGTAGGTGACCTTGAATTATCTGAGGACAAGGTAATTATAGGTGGCTTGCGTAGGCTGTAAATATATATGCTTTAAGAGGTGAAAGCCTGTTGATTAATAGGCTCAAGGAAAAGTAGGCGAAAAAATGTATGAGAGAATATTAGTTATAGGTCTTGCCTTTTTAATAGATGTTATCCTTGGTGATCCTAATTATAGCTGGCATCCCATAAGGCTTATAGGGCATCTGATTGCAGGGACAGACAAGACCTTAAGAAAAATATTTAATATATCTGAGGAAAAAGAGCAACACAAAAATGCTAAGCTGGTGGCAGGAGTAGCCTTGGTGGTTATAGTTCTTGCTGTGTCCCTAGGAGCTGCTTGGCTACTTCTTTATGTGACAGGCAGACTACATAGAATAGTTGGGCTGGTGGTGGAGATAATATTGTGCTACCAGATGTTAGCCATGAAGTCCCTTAGGGATGAGAGTATGAAGGTATATTATGCTCTAGGAGAAGGAGATTTAAAGAAGGCTAGGTATGCAGTTTCAATGATAGTGGGACGAGACACAGAGGGCCTTGATGAAGAGGGCGTGGCAAAGGCAGCAGTGGAGACTGTGGCAGAAAATACCTCCGACGGAGTTATAGCCCCTTTATTTTACATGATGATTTTCGGTGCTTTAGGAGGAGTGCTTTATAAGGCAGTTAACACTATGGATTCCATGGTTGGCTACAAGAACGACAGATGCATTTATATGGGTAGATGTTCGGCTAAGCTGGATGATGTGGTAAACCTTATTCCTGCCAGACTATCTGTAATATTTATGCTTTTGGCCGGAGGTATGCTTGGATATAAAATAAGTAATGGCTGGAGAATTTATGTGAGAGACAGATATAATCATGCCAGTCCTAATTCAGCCCAGACAGAGGCGGTATGCGCTGGCTTGCTAGAGGTGCAGCTAGCTGGCAATGCATATTATTTTGGTAAGCTTTATGAGAAGCCTACCATAGGGGATGAAATCAGGAAAATAGATATGGAGCACATAAGGGTGGTTAATAGATTTGCCTATCTGACTGCCTTGCTAATTCTCTTATTTGGTTTGGTTGTGCTGGGAATAATTGAAGTAATATGGTAGTGATTGGAGGACTGAAATTATGTGCTGTGTTGTTAATGAAACAAACAGTGTGTAGATGCGAAAACATATGCATAGATTGATTGGAATATATATTTTTAGATGAGGTTTTTCATGGAATATTTACACGGTGGAGACATATATAGAAATCAGGCAGAATATGATTTTTCTGCAAATATAAATCCCTTTGGTATGCCCCTTGCCAGCATTCAGGCAGCCCATGAGGGTGTTGTTTTGGCGGGCAGATACCCAGACTATAGTTGCCAAAGCCTTCGTGAAGCCATAGGACAGTATCACGGAGTGGATAAGAGCTATATTTTCTGTGGAAATGGTGTGGCAGAGCTTATATTTACTCTGTGCTACAGCCTAGAGCCTAAGAGGGCCTTTAGTGTCGCACCTACATTTCAGGAGTATGAGAGAGCTGTAAATGCTGCTGGTGGGGTGATGGAGTATCACTATCTTTCCAAGGACAATGAATTTGATTTGCAGCAGGATTTTGTGACGGAGCTTTTTGATAAGGTGGGGGATTTGGACATGGTATTTCTCTGTAATCCTAATAATCCTACTGGAAGAATTATTAAGAAGGATATGCTACTTAAGATTTTGGAGACCTGTCAGGATAGGGATGTGTATCTTTGTGTGGATGAAAGCTTTTTGCCATTTTTAGAGGATGAAGAGAATTATTCTATGGTGGATTATGTGGGTAGCTATGACAGACTCATTGTGCTTCGTTCATTTACCAAGATATATGGTATGCCAGGACTTAGGCTGGGGTATGTGCTTACCTCTGACAAGGCTTTGCTTAAGACTATGGGAGAAAAATGTCAGCCCTGGTCAGTGTCTACCGTGGCTCAGATGGCAGGGGTGGCTGCACTAAAGGATGAAGCCTTCTTGGAAAAAACCAGACAGCTTATAGTGGGAGAAAGGGAATATATTAAGGCAGAGCTTATGCCTTTAATTGCTCACAAATATTTTGAAAGCTATGGAAACTATATGCTGTTTAAGGGTGATGTTGATTTGAAGGAAAGGCTGTTACAGGAGGGTGTACTGATTCGTGATTGCTCCAACTTTTTGGGACTAAAGGAGGGCTATTACAGAATTGCAGTTAGGTCCACCAGCGAGAACAAGGAGCTTGTAAGGAGAGTGACAAAATGGCAAGGGTAATTATGATTCAGGGCACTATGTCAAATGCAGGAAAAAGCCTTATAGTAGCTGGACTTTGCCGAATATTTAAGCAGGATGGATATAGAGTTGCGCCCTTTAAGTCTCAGAATATGGCGCTTAATTCCTACATAACCCAGGATGGCTTGGAGATGGGGAGAGCACAGGTGGTTCAGGCAGAGGCAGCAGGCGTAATGCCAGATGTGGCTATGAATCCTATACTTCTAAAGCCAACCACAGATATGGGGTCACAGGTCATTGTTCACGGTAAACCCATAGGAGATATGAGTGCTATGGAATATTATGGTAGAAAGAAGGAGTTTATACCTGCCATAATGGAGGCGTATAACAAGCTTGACCAGGATTTTGATATTATAGTTATAGAGGGTGCAGGAAGTCCGGCAGAGATTAATCTTAAGGCGGATGATATAGTAAATATGGGAATGGCCAAGCTGGCGGATGCACTGGTGCTTCTTGTGGGAGACATAGATAGAGGCGGGGTGTTTGCTCAGCTGCTAGGTACATTGATGCTTTTAGAAGAAGAGGAAAAGGATAGAGTAAAGGGACTTATCATCAATAAATTCCGAGGCGATAAGGAAATACTTGCTCCAGGTCTTGCCATGCTAGAGGAGCGATGTCACAAGGCTGTTTTAGGGGTTGTTCCTTACGAAAGGCTTCACATAGAGGAAGAGGATTCATTGGCAAAACAGCTTGATAATATGGATTCAGTAGCAGGTATAGATATAGCGGTAATTAGATTTCCTAAGCTGTCAAATTTTACAGATTTGCAGGCCTTTGTCCTAGAGGAAAATGTATCTGTTAGGTATGTGAATAATGTGGCAGAGCTAGGCGAACCGGATGTGGTTATCCTTCCGGGAAGTAAAAGCACATCGGCAGATATGCTGTGGATGAGAGAAAATGGCTTAGAGGCAGCTATAAAAAAGCTGGCTCATAAGGGAATGATAGTGATTGGTATCTGTGGTGGCTATCAGATGCTGGGCGTAAGTGTAGAGGAATATTCGGATAGGGAATCTATAAAAGGAATGGGACTTATCCCTATAAAGACCAAGTTTCAGCAGGAAAAGACTAGGACTCAGATTAATGGAAGGCTATCAGATGTGGAGGGTGCGTTAAAGGCGCTTTCGGGTAAGGAAATCTATGGCTACGAGATTCATATGGGTGAAAGTGATATGACTGATGATTTGGAAGGGGTTTTTAATTGCTATGGTAGCCAGCTGTATTTAAATGGTAGGAGTGTAGGTTTTTGTAGAGAGAACATTTTCGGTACCTATATTCACGGAATATTTGATTCAGAGGAATTTAGAAGCGCATTTGTAAAATTTCTCTGTGATAAGAAGGGTATGGAATATGGAAATTCCAAAATGTCCTACATGGAATTCAAGGAGCAGCAATATGATAAGCTTGCTCAGATGCTTAGAGATAGTTTAGATATGAATGAAATATATAATATTATGGGATTGGAGAGATAGCTATGATACACATTTATTGCGGAGATGGAAAAGGTAAATCCACAGCAAGTATAGGACTATGCGTAAGGGCGACAGGAAACAATATACCAGTGCTTTTTGCACAGCTTTTGAAGGATGATACCTCGGGAGAGCTAAAGGTTTTAAGGTCACTTTCAACGGTGGAAATTCTACACTCAGATAAATTCTTCGGATTTACCTGGAATATGACTGAGGATGAGAAGAAGGAGCATGCGGAAATATTTGTCAGGATGCTGGATAAGGTAGAGGCTTGGATAGATGATAAGAGTAAAGTCATAGATAATGAAGCAAAGTCCGGGGATTCCCAAGTGAAGGCTATGGTGATTTTAGATGAGGTGATTCCTGCTATAGAGTGTGGATTGCTTCAGGAGGATAAGCTAATAAAGCTTCTAGATAAATACGATAGGTCTGTGGTTGAATTTGTTCTTACAGGACGAAATCCTTCGGATAGCCTAAAGGAAAAGGCGGATTACCTGTCTTTCATTCAGGCAGTAAAGCATCCTTATAAGCAGGGGGTGCTGTGCAGACAGGGAGTGGAGTATTAGTTTTTGGAAAATTCTTCTGGTGGCTTTGCGGAGAGTAAATAATAGTGTCTGGAAAAATCTTCTGCCAGCTTGGTAGGGATTGAAAAAAATCGCTGTAAAGTGTATTATTTAAACAGGTTACTAATGACTTTGTATTCGCACTAAGGAGGATATATTTTGATATATTTTATAGTTAACTCAATGTCCAGAACTGGAAAGGGACTTGATATATGGAAGCAGGTTAGAGCTCACCTTAAGAAGAATAATGTGGAGTTTAAGGCCTTTGAAACTAAGAGTGTGGGTCATGCCACAGAGCTTGCTAGAAAGATTAGCAGCCTGCCAGAGGAAGAGATTACTCTTGTTGCTATAGGTGGTGACGGAACCATCAATGAGGTTATCAATGGCATCACAGATTTTGACAAGGTTCGATTCGGTGTAATACCAACTGGCTCTGGAAATGATTTCGCCAGAGGCCTTGGTCTTACAGACGACCCATTACTTCAAGCAGACGTGATAATAAATAGCAAGGATACTGAAGCTCTTGACATTGGTCAGGTATGGTGGGAGGGCTGTGAAAAGCCAAGATACTTTGCTATAAGTGCAGGAGTTGGATTAGATGCAATAGTCTGCAAGAAGACTATTGATTCCAAGCTTAAGAAGTTCCTTAACAAGCTTCATCTGGGCAAGCTTACATACATAATACTTACTATTCAAACACTTTTCTCTATGGAAACTGCAGAGGTTAAAGCAACCTTTGATGATGGTGAGGAAAGAGAATTTAGGAAGCTTATATTTGCAGCTGCCATGAATTTTAGAGCAGAGGGTGGCGGCGTTCCTATGGCTCCACGTGCAGATGCCAAGGACGGACTTCTATCTATGTGCATAGTCCACGGAATTCCAAAGTGGGTAACCTTCTTCTGTCTGCCATTTTTAGCATTAGCAAAGCATGAGTGGATACCGGGCTTTGATATAATTAATTGCAAGAAATGTGAGATACGCTTAGATAAGCCGGTTGTTCTTCATGAGGATGGAGAATACTGCGGAGATGTGGACCATGTGGTGATGGAGTGTCTACCGGAGAAGCTTAGGCTGATTGTTTAAAATAACAAATATTTGCAAATAATATCCCCATAGAATTTGATTCTATGGGGATTTTTGCGTGATTTGTACAAATTGTCTATAGAATTGTAGATCTTCCTTATATTTCCTTGCAAATTGTCGAAAAATTGGGTATGATATTGAGGATGTGAATAAATAAAAAAAGGAGTTATTTTATGGACAACAACAAAGAATTTAAGCCTTATGTTCCAGCGGACAAGGTTACCCCTGAGATTACAGCTACATCAATCATAATGGGTATTCTTCTCTCTGTAGTATTCGGCGCAGCAAACGCATACTTAGGTCTTAGAGTTGGTATGACTGTATCAGCTTCAATCCCGGCAGCAGTTATAGCTATGGGTGTTATCCGTGTAATTATGCGTAAGAACTCTATTTTGGAGAGTAATATTGTTCAGACTATCGGTTCTGCCGGTGAGTCTCTTGCGGCAGGTGCAATCTTTACACTTCCAGCTCTTTTCCTTTGGGCTAAGGAAGGTGTTATGGATAAGCCAGGTATTATAGAGATTACATTAATTGCCCTCTTAGGTGGTTTACTTGGTGTATTCTTCATGGTACCACTTCGTAATGCTCTTATAGTTAAGGAGCACAATACTTTACCATACCCAGAGGGAACTGCTTGTGCAGAGGTTCTTCTCGCAGGTGAAGAAGGTGGAGCAAATGCTGGTACTGTATTCGCAGGTATGGGCTTTGCAGCAATATTTAAGTTTATTATCGACGGAATTAAGGCAGTTCCAGGTGAGATTGCTCTTAGATTTAAGGGTGGTTACGCAGGAGAAATAGGAACTCAGATTTACCCAGCGGTTATGTCTGTAGGTTACATCTGTGGTCCACGTATAGCATCATACATGTTTGCCGGTGGTGTGCTTAGCTGGATGGTTCTTATTCCACTTTTTGTATTACTTGGAGCAGATGCTGTTATTAATCCGGGTACATCTACTATAGCTGAAATATTTGCAGCTGATGGAGCATCAGGAATCTGGAGCTCATACATTAGATACATTGGTGCAGGTGCTCTGGCAGCAGGTGGTATCATAAGCTTAATTAAGTCATTACCACTTATTGTAACAACATTTAGAGATGCTATAAGAGGTATGAAGGGAGCGCCAGCAGTTGATGCTTCAGGTATGATTATGGAGCCAGACAAGGGTGAGGTTCCTCGTACATCTAGAGAGCTTAATATGAAGATAGTTATCGGTGCTATCATAGCAATTACATTACTTATCTGGTTAATACCAGCTATACCTGTTGGCCCACTTGGCGCAGTTATAGTTGTAGTATTTGGTTTCTTCTTCGCAACAGTATCATCTAGAATGGTTGGTATCGTTGGAAGTAGCAATAACCCAGTATCTGGTATGGCTATAGCAACACTTCTTTTCACTACAGTTATATTGAAGATAACTGGTGATGACGGAGCACACGGTATGCAGGGTGCTATTGCAATCGGTTCTATCATCTGTATCGTAGCAGCAATTGCAGGTGATACATCACAGGACCTTAAGACTGGTTACCTTCTTGGTTCAACACCTAAGAAGCAGCAGATCGGTGAGGTGTTCGGTGTTGTAGCAGCGGCTCTTGCTATCGGAGGTACACTTTACCTTCTTGATACTGCATGGGGCTTTGGTTCAGAGGAAATCGGTGCACCACAGGCTACACTTATGAAGATGGTTATCGAAGGTGTTATGGGTGGTGAGCTTCCATGGTCACTTGTTATTATCGGAGCTGTAATAGCTATTATTGTTGAGGTATTAGGAATTCCTGTACTTCCATTTGCAATCGGTGTATACCTTCCAGTTCACCTTAACGCATGTATCATGGTTGGTGGTCTTGTAAGACTTGCATTTGATAAGATGAAGAAGGAAGAGGAGGAGAAGAAGTCTATTATCAGCGATGGTATTCTCTTCTGTTCAGGTATGATTGCAGGTGAAGGTCTCGTAGGTATCCTTCTTGCATTACTTGCAGTATTTGGTGTTGCAGATGCTATCGACATCTCAGGAAAGCTTGGTCTTTCAGAGGGAGTTTCAAGCATCCTTGCATTAGTAGTATTTGGTCTTGTAATCCTTTCACTCTTGAAGTTCTCCATCTGGAAGAAGAGAGGGCCTAAGAAGGAAGCGGCTGAAGAATAATGAAAAAGAAAAAAGACGTTATCTCTAAAAATTATCTGGAGAAGATTCCTATGCGTAAAGAGGGAATTGACTGGGATAAGAATGAAGAGGGTAAGGTAACCTTACACATTAAGAATGTAGGTCTTATGAATAAGATAGCTCAGAAGCTTTTAAAGAAGCCTGAGATTAGTCACATATACCTTGACGAAATGGGTAGCTTTATATGGCCACTTCTTGATGGTAAAAAAGATATAATCGCCTTAGGAGAGCTTGTAAAAGAAGAATTTGGCGAAAAAGCAGAACCACTTTATGAGAGATTAGCTAAGTATTTTCAGATACTTGATAGCTATGGATTTGTGGAGTGGAGGTAGAATATAGAAAATGTAATGACCCCATCTACGTTATGTAGGTGGGGTTTTTGGTATTTCCTATTCTCAGAAGAAAAGCTTCCTGGTAATCCAGAAAGCCTTTAATTCTCACTCAATCCTTCTATATATGCCCTTGCTAACTTCTGTTTATGCTCTGGCAACTTTATGTACTTATCTAATAAATCAGCTTGTTCTTCTGTCAAACTATTATTACCACATGTTGTATCAAAAAACTGCGACATCGAGATATCTAAAGATGTACATATTTTTTCTAAGGTAAATATACTAGGCACAGTTCCTCGATTTAGCATATTTGTTAAGGTGGTTTGAGGAATATCGCTTATCTTACTCAGTTTGTAAAAGCTTATTTCTTTGCTTTCACACAATTCCTTTATTCTATTTACAACATCAAATTCTTTCATATTTGTATCCTTTTTGAATATAACTTTATTACATTATAAAACGTATTGTGAAATATATTTAGATAATTTCTGAGTTGCAAAGCACCTCTTTGGAGGTGTATAATATCCTAAACATTCAAAGTTATATTTATAACTTTTGCCCGTTTAAAATGTTAATAATATAACGATTCTACATTTATATCATAAGGAGAAAAGTTTTATGAGAAGAAAAAATCTTATTAATGTACTTGCAGTCGTATCAATGGTTAGCTTAATTCTTACCTCTTGTGGAGTAGGTGCAGATGATGGCAATACCACAGAACAGATTAAGGATAATCTTACTGTTGTAGAGCAGACCGACAACAAGACAGTCTACAACTTTGATAGACTAGGAGATGGCTCAGACGCTTTTATCCTTGAAGTTGAGAGTGCAAATTCTAATTCAACTGTAAGGGTTTTGATAGAAGATGAAGTTATTGTAGAGGATAGCGTCGAGTTCGATAAGGTCGCACAGATTTACACAGCCGAAAATGATATCTATATGGAAGTATCACAGCTTAACGAGGACAATAGTGAGTATGTTTTCTACGAGAGTGAAACTCCAACAGATACAGACGCTTTCAAGTTCACAACTACCGAGGACTACGACAAGGTTGAGAAAATGAACTATGGTAAGAGAGTGAAGATTGAGGAAGTGGAGATTACCGAGATTGAGGGTTATGAAAACTATGAGGGCGAGTATGAAAAGGCTGTAAAGGTTACATACCTTGATTTAGGAGAGGGCGAGGAAAAGCCAGAGGACAAGACTACTGAGGTTACTGCCACAGCTACAGAGCCTACTACATCTACTTCAACCTCAACTGTCGCACCATCAACAGAGATTTCAACCGAGGTTACTACCGAGGAAGTAAAGCCTGTTACACCACCACCTACTACGACAACTTCTACACCTACAACTGAGGCTACTACAGAGGAAATTAAGAAGTGTGAGCATAACTGGGTGGAAGTAATGGAGTATGAGTATGAAGCCGAATATGACGAGCATATTTGCTTATATTGTGGTTGGAGTACAACCGAAAGCGTTAGTGCTATAATCAATCATTGTACCGAATGTGGTGGAACTTACACTCACGAAGAACTTGTACACCTTTTAGAGAGTGGAGATGATATGTACTATCATTTATTAGGCAGACCTAGAGGAGCAAGCTACACAACCAAGACACATTATAAAGAGATACCTATTCCTACTGGTAGGTTCTATTGTAATAATTGTTACATAGTTAAGACAGAATAACTTTTATATAATAATGTGTTAGAAAGAAAAAAGTAGTGTGGTGACAAACCCCTGAGCTCCCTAATGCTTTAGGGAGCTCAGGGCGCGTACGAATTAAAATATTGACATTTGTATATACTTTTGACATAAAATATATTTAATATTATGGGTTATGATTATGGTAATGTGGTAATATCGTTGTTTCTCGTGAAGTAATGTTTGTAAAAAGCTTTGTGTGGTCGCTACCTGACGGCGAAAAGGATATACTTGCCTTAGACTAGCTTGTTAAGGAAGGGTTTTGTGACAAAGCAGAACCACTTTACGAGAAACTGGCTAAGTATTTTCGGATACTGGATAACTATGGATTTGTGGAGTGGAAGTAGAATATAGAAATTAGAAAATGTAATTAACCCCATCTACATTGTAGGTGGGGTTTTGCTGTATGAATGATATTTTAAAGCTTGGGTTAATAAATGAGATTGATGTAAAAGTTTAACTCAATGGCAGGTTTTGTTGTAAAATAGCGATAATTAAAAATGAAACAAACAAAACAGTTGACTATTACAAAAGACGCGATATAATATAAATATAATATAAATGGAGTGGTGATGTGATATGAAGATTAATAGTATTACTGTAGGTGGTTTTAAAAATCTTAATACTACAAGACTAGAGTTGGATAATATTTGTGCAATAATATCTCCAAACAACTATGGTAAATCAAATTTATTAGAAGCAATTGATTTTGGATTTGATTTTATTCATGAATCTAGAAAAGGTAGAAAAAATATGATGGGATGGATAAAGGGAATCCCTTTATGTCTAGAATTGGAAAATTCTGAATATAGATTTGAAATTGAATTTGAAGACGAAAATCTTGGCGAATATAAACATGTAAGGTATGGTTTTTCATTTAAATGGCATCGTGACGATGAAAAAGGTGATTGTATTACTGATGAATGGATAGAAACTAGAGAAAATACAAGTGTAAGATATACTTCATATTTAAAGAGAAAAGAAGGTAAGTATAGAAAAGGTAAATCGACAACAGCGTATAGAAAGATAGATTTGGATAGTCTCCAGTTGGCAATAGACGTATTAGGACTAATAGAAGACATAGATATTGTTAATGTGATATCTTCTATTCAAAAAATTGCATTTAGGGTATGTTCTTCCTTAGATCTAAGAGATCGTTACCAGCCGTCACCGTTAGAGTATATTGAGGATGAAGAAGATGCAATTAGATTTGATGATACTGATGTACCGAAAGCGTTGCAACGTTTAAAGAACAGAGCCCCAGAACTATATGAATTATTTGAAGAGTCCTTGTCTGTATTGTTTCCTGAGTTCGTATCTATTAATTTGAATGAATACACACTAACAGATAAAAATATGGAACAACAAATGTTGGTTACGGTTGCTGATAAAAATTTATCTAAAGAGGAGATTGAAAAGGAAATACCATTCAAACTTAGAGAACACATATATCGATTATTTGTTAAGTGTGATTATATGAATCAACCACTAAGCATGGCAAATATGTCAACAGGAACAAAACGTGTTATATGGTTGTTGGCAAATGCGTATATTGCTAATTATATGAATGCAGGTATTGTGGGAATTGAAGAAATTGAAACTAGCATACATCCTAAGATGATGCGTCAGTTATTAGAAATCATATCTGAGGCATTAGGAGAAGCACCTTTGATTATTTCTAGTCACTCTCCATATTTAGTGCAGTATTTGAAGCTAGATAAAATATATATTGGTGTTCCAAATAATCGAGGAGTTGCAGAATTTAGAAGAATTCAAAAGAATAAAATGAAAGTAATTGTTTCAAATGCAAGAGATATGGGACTTTCGGTTGGAGAATATTTGTTTGAATTATTATCAGGTGATTCAGATTCCTATGAAATGTTGGAAAGCTTTTTGGAGGTGCTTGATAATTAATGGATAATTATACAGAAGGTATAGCGTTTATTCTTGAAGGTGCGACAGAAAAAGTTTTCTACAAAGAGTATTTGAAATATTTAAGTACTTTGGATGAAAAAGCAAGTTTGATTAGGGATAAATCAGCTGAAAATGGGGAAATTGTTTTTTGCTGGAAATGCGAAGATAAAAATGTTCTTATCAAGTTTTATGTTGTAGGCACAATAACGCAAGTAGCACATTCTGGTAAGTGGTTTCGTAATATGTGTTGTAAAAAACACAACATTCCATGGACGGTGTATTTGTGCTATGATACAGATTCTTCTAATTCAAACATTAGTAAATTTTACGAAGGGGATTGGAATCTGTTACGACAGGAAATATATGAGGCAAAAACTTCCACAATAGTAGACTTAGCGGCAAGCGCTGATATAGAGGATATTATGCTTTATGATATAGAAAATATTTTGACTTTTCTTGGTATAACAATGCCAGAGAAATTGGTTGGCAGAAAAGGAAAGGCAAAGATGAAAGCATTATATAGACGCGCGGGAAAAACTTACCACGAGGGTGAAAGAGCTAAAGATATGATATCCAAATTGGATTTTGATAATATAACAAAAAACGCACCTATTAAATTGGACGTTTTAATGAAACATATATTAAATTTAAAATGAGTTCAACTTTTTGAACCCGAAAAGTTGAACTCATTTTAAAAAAATACAAATAAACCCCAAAACTAAAAATGAATTACACTTTTTGCATAGATTTAAATGAGAGAAAAATATTGAGAAAGAGGGTGAAAAAAATACGGGTTATGAGCGAACGTGGCAACAAAAAAGCCGAAGCGGCAACTTCGACTAGTTGTTAATGACCATAAATGATCATTAGTAAATTTAGAATAAATCTAATTTAGCATTTATTGTTCGATAAATCAACCCCAAAACGTTTGTTTGATAGTAATTCCAAATCAGGTCATTGTTTGTTAATATAGATCAATTTAGCAGTTTGAAGTATTACTGCTTTATTTAGTATACCTAAAAAGGAGAAGAATTATGAAATTAAAAGTATCAAAAGAATCCATAAGTGGATTGAATACGGAATTTATAAATGAAGAAACCGGTAGACGCATTCCGTTGGAACAGGCAGTTGCTCAGATAAATAAAGGCAATAAAAACTATGATAATTATCAGGTAGTAAATAAAACTAACGGAGTAACCTATATTCGTTCAAAAGCAGACGGAATAAAGAAAAATAATATTGAAGAATAGGATTTCTTAACTTATGAAAAAAGTTAAAAGTGTGTAACTAAGGATGTGGCGCTGCTGGATGAAATTGGTGCAGCGCCGACAATATTAGATAAAGGAGGTTAAAGTATATGTCAAATAAAATTACGCATGCAAAATCAAATGTTGAAGGAGATTCAAAAGAAATAATATATAGTGGGGATTTAGATAAAACCGATTACGAAACAAAATACAAGGGGTACTTGACTTGTGTAAGGGGGTGTCCTGCAAGGATTAAATTTACAGAAAAGAAAAACAGTGTTAGATTTTTTAGTACGTGGAATAAAGAGGGACATTTGCATATGGAAGGATGTCCTTACCATGTTGATTATAGAGGAAGAGTTGGAAGAAATAGACTAATTGCTTATTATGAAAATATAGTAATAAGTGAAGAGGATATTCTGCGTCGTTTGCAAAGAAAAATGGCAGGAATATTGAAACAATATTCTGCTAAGGATATTGTTGATCCACCAAATGGAAGCCTGGAGGTTGATATTGTTGGTGAGGATGAAGTGGGGGTGTTCGATGCAAATGATAATGGAACTGGGCGTGATTACGCACCGAGAATCCATTATGTAGATGCAGAATATATAAGCACTGATTATGTAGGATGTAGAATGTCAGTTTATGGCTTTATTAACAATATTCAATTAGAAGAGGATAGCAATAGAAGAAAATATGCATATTTCAATTTATCTACTAGGCTTAATAATGTTAGCATTGCCTTTCCAGAGGCATTTTATTCAAACGAATTGTCGGCAGGTGTGCAGGAGTTTGAAACATTTGTTGATAATGTAAAAACTATGGTAGATAATAATCAAAATAAAATTTGTGTAATGGCATACGGTGACATAACAAAAAAGAAGAGAGATAAAGATGGAGTAAATGTTACAGTTATTTCACCTAATAGAATACTTGTTAATAATAAAACTTACAATCAGATTGTTCATAGGAATATTTGATAATAAAATAGTCTTGTAAAAAATATAATATCAATATATTGCAATACACATAGAGCATTTTGGATTTTGGGTTTAAAATAAAAAAATATTGAAATTATCTGTGATTTTAGTATACTACACATTATGTAGGTTTTTTGAAGATACTAAATTTACAAATTTATGCATAGATATATTACCACTTAAGGTGGATTTTCAGGAGGAACCAAAATGGAATCAAACATACCAGAGCTTTATGGATGTTACGTGTTTAATGACAAGATTATGCGCAACAAGCTGCCTAAGGATGTATATAAGGCCCTTAGAAAGACTATTCAAAATGACACACATCTACAACTTGATATCGCTAACTCCGTAGCAGTTGCTATGAAGGAGTGGGCTATTGAAAATGGGGCGACTCATTACACTCACTGGTTCCAACCTATGACAAATGTTACCGCAGAAAAGCACGATAGCTTTATCGAACCAACAGGTGACGGACAGGTGATTATGGACTTTTCAGGTAAGGCACTTGTAAAGGGAGAGCCTGACGCATCAAGCTTTCCATCAGGTGGACTTAGAGCAACCTTTGAGGCTAGAGGATACACAGCATGGGATCCAACCTCACCTGCATTTATAAAGGATAAGACACTTTACATACCAACTGCATTTTGCTCATACTCAGGTGAGGCTCTTGATAAGAAGACTCCACTTCTACGTTCTATGGAGACCTTAAATAGAGCTGCAGTTAAGCTGCTTCACATCTTAGGACATGAGGATGTTAAGCACATTTCCATAACTATTGGAGCAGAGCAGGAATACTTCCTTGTAGATAAGGATGTTTATCAGAATAGAAAGGACCTTAAGTTTACAGGTCGTACACTTTTTGGCGCACCTGCACCTAAGGGACAGGAGTTAGAGGACCACTACTTTGGTACTCTTAAGCCACGTATCGCTGCATTTATGCACGAGCTTGACACAGAGCTTTGGAAGCTTGGTATCCCAGCTAAGACTAAGCACAATGAGGCTGCTCCTGCACAGCACGAGCTTGCCCCAGTGTTTGAAACCGCAAATGTAGCAGTAGACCACAACCAGCTTACTATGGAGATTATGAAGAAGCTTGCTGACAAGCACAATATGGTTTGTCTTCTTCACGAGAAGCCATTTGCGGGAATTAACGGAAGTGGTAAGCATGACAACTGGTCACTTACAACTGACACAGGAATTAACCTATTTAACCCAGGTAAGACACCTGCTGAGAATACTACATTTCTTGTGTTCCTTGCAGCAGTGCTTAAGTCAGTGGATGACTATGCAGACTTGCTTAGAATCTCAGTTGCCAGCGCTGGAAATGACCACCGTTTAGGAGGTCACGAGGCTCCACCAGCCATCGTTTCAGTGTATTTAGGCGACGACTTATATAGATTACTTCGTTCTATCCAGAAGGATAGAGAAATCAACCAGCAGGATAAGGTGGAGATGGACATCGCAAAGGTGCTTCCACATTTCCTTCAGGATACCAGTGATAGAAATAGAACCTCACCATTTGCATTTACAGGTAATAAGTTTGAGTTTAGAATGCTTGGCTCATCTGCATCAGTTGCGGACCCTAATGTATTTCTTAACACAGCTATGGCTGAGACGCTTAATGGATTTAGAGAGAGACTTGAGAATGTAGCTGCTGAGGAGCTTGACGGAGAGATAAGAAAGCTTATCCAGGAAACTATGGCTAACCATAGAAGAGTTATCTTCAATGGCAACGGTTATACTCAGGAGTGGGTTGATGAGGCCAAGAACAGAGGCTTATTCAATCTTGTATCAACACCAGATGCTCTTGAGCAGTTTACCAGCGAGAAGAACAAGAAGCTTCTTCTTGACCACAAGATATTTACAGAGCAGGAGCTTCATTCACGTTATGAGATACTCCTTGATAACTATATGAAGACAGTAAGTCTTGAGGCAAACACTATGGTGGAGATGATTCAGAAGGATTTACTTCCAGCCATCGTATCCTACACAGAGCAGCTTGCCAGAACAGCAAGCCTTAAGAAGTCTGTAATAGAGGATGTATCCTTGGTAAGTGAGGTTGCCCTTATTAAGAAGCTTTCACAGGCTCAGACAGATCTTTACAATGGTATCGAGAAGCTTAAAGCTGACAATGCGATGGCAAAGACTATAGCAGATAGTCTTGAAGCAGCTAAGTTCTACCAGAGAGTAGTTCTTAAGGACATGGCAGATATTAGAGTATTCGCAGATGAGGCAGAGGCAGTAATGCCAGAGAATATGCTTCCATATCCAACATATGGACAGTTGTTGTTTTCGATATAATGGGTAGATGATTTACTGATTTGTTCATGATTTATAGGTAATTATATAGTGATTTTATGTCCGGCGCTTTTGATAAGCGCCGGTTTTCTTTTTGGTAGTTGTGATTTATATGATTTTTCTATAGCTTTGTGAGTTGCGTAGGTGGAGTGACGAAGGATTTGGGTATGGGGAGAGAAAACAAGCTCCTGATACCCAGGGAATTGAGGAAAATGTGAGACGGCAGGGAAAAACTGGGTATGGGTAGAGAGAACAAGCTTCTGATACCCAGAAGAAAGAATGAAATCTGAGATGACAGAGAAAAACTGGGTATGGGTAGAGAGAACAAGCTTCTAATACCCAGAAAACAGAGAGAAATCTGAGATGGCAAAGAAAAAGCTGGGTATATAGAGCAAAAATTACCTGTGATACCCATAAGAACAAGAAATGCCTTTTTGAATTAGAGAACTAGCACCAATAAAATGTCGACTAAAATAAAATCAGACTTTAGATTAGTCGGAGAAAGAACTTTTTCTTATAGAATATAGAAGAATAATGTGGATATATGGTATAATAGCTAGTGTGCGAGCCGGAAGAAGGAGTTGATTTTAAGTATTGGGAGCCGTTTGTAAAAGAGTCTTGAAGAGATTGGATATAGAACGAGAGATTTGTTATAGTGATTAATGTGGTTGGTTTTGTTAGGATAATTACTGGGGAATCCTAAAATAAATGCTTAAGAGGTACATATAAAATGTTAAAACAAGAAAATGCATACCTTGATATAGAATTAAAGGGTGACATCTTTAAGGAAATAAATGACCAATATAATATGGAGCAAGAGCGTATGAACGCAGGTGATAAAATGATTGCCAGCAAGATGGGTGACATTTATATGGATGTGTTCAAATGTAACGAAAACATAACCTTAACTAAGTCGGAATGCTTTGGGGATATCATTATCGACGATAATCATATTGTGGTTGAATGGGATATAGATGGGTGCGTAGTTGAATTCTATTATGAGCAATATTGGGATTTGATGAATCTGACAATAAGCATAGATGGTTGCGAAAATGCCTTGGTTGAGATTGCAAAGGCATTTGAAAATTATTATAAGAGAGAGTTCAAGTATTCTGTGGAGAAGAAGGAAAACACAATGCCAGGATATGATGGGAGTTCCATAACATACCTGAGATATAACTTGATTATAGAGGAGTAAAAGCAGTTTGGAGGAGAGTAGAATGGAAATAATAGAATTTTTTTCCACAGATAATAAAGAGTACTGGCTCTCAAAAATTAAGGAATGTGATTGGGGAGCAGGTCAGTATTTGGAAAAGCTATTGAGAGAGGAAAAGCTAAAACAACTTGTTGGTGAGAGTACAAAGGTTCTTATGCTGGTGGATGGAGAAAAGCTAGTATCATTTTGCACCTTTGCTGAAAAGGATGATATTCAGCCAACAGATTTGACACCTTGGATTGGATGGGTTTATACATTCCCAGATTACAGGGGTAAGCGTTATGTTGGAAAGCTGCTTGGTCATGCTGAAGCATTGGCAGAAGAGACTGGAATTAAAAACATCTATATCTCAACCAATCATATTGGGCTATATGAAAAGTATGGTTACGAGTTTTTCCAAGTGATGAAAGATATAGAGGGACAAGATTCCAGGGTGTATGTGAGAAGGTTGTAGGTGACAGTCTACAGAGAGAAGAAAATTTGATTTTTACGGATTAAGGGAGGAACAGAGAATGAATGTGGATTGGACTCCTAGATGGTATGAACTAGATCAATGTATAGTGGTTGGAGATGTGGATTTATTTTATTTAAGTAATGAGAGATGTTTCTCCGATGATTTTAATAGAGATGCTTATGAAGTAAGGGCTGAAATAAAATCCATTAACCATATTCAGCTTGGGGAGATTAAAGGAATCATAACGATTGGTTTAGATTATACTATTTATCTTTGGGATGGCAGGGTATTATATGTAAATGCCGAAGAAAATCCTGGTAAAATCGAAAATGAAGCAATTGAAATAAATGAGTGGAAATTTGATGTAGAGATAAAGGTTGTGGAGAGAACAGGATTTACATTAGGTGAGAGAGTGCAAATGATGAATCCAGCAGAAAAGAAAAACCAGCATAACCGTCTTGTGGAAAAATATAAAAGATTATTGGGTATTTCTTATGCGGAATGGGATATCAAACAATAGCATAAATAATGTGGTATATTGACTCTATAAATTAAAGGAAGTGTAAATATGAACATAGTACCATTTACAAATATAATTGAAGAATACCTAAAAGAGGACACTGTAATCAACTACAAATGTGAATCAATTACCCAGCTATCTAACCAGCTATTTCAAAAGGCACATAACGAACTGGAATATATTAGAATGGCTTATGAGTATGTGAGAGATAACATTTCTCATTCAGCGGATATAAATGCGGATTTGCTTACCTGTACTGCTTCAGAGGTATTAGAGGCTGGTCATGGAATTTGCTTTGCTAAATCACATTTGCTGGCAGCTTTGCTTCGCGCGAAATCCATACCTACAGGCTTTTGTTATCAGAAGCTGATTTTGGATGATGAAACAGCGCCGGTTTTAATATATCACGGGCTTAATGGTGTATATATTTCGGAATTAAAAAAGTGGATTAGGCTTGATGCAAGAGGTAACAAGGAAGGGGTAAATGCGCAGTTTTCTCTGGACACAGAGCAACTTGCATTTCCTATACGCCCAGAGCTGGGAGAGGTTGATAGTTTTGTGGTATATCCTGAACCTGATGTGAAAGTGTTAGAAAGATTGAGAGAATATGACACTAGGAAAGAGCTTTGGGAGGACCTTCCTACGGAGCTTGGGTATGGTGTGTAAACCCAATAACGGTATGATAGAGGAAAAACATAACTTGCAAAGGAGCATTTATAATTTTGAAAATACAAAGACTGAAAATAGAAAACATAGAGAATATTGTAAACTGGTGTCAGGATAAGGATGCAGATTTCCTTACTCAATGGGCTGGTAAAGGATATGAGTATCCCCTAACTAAAAAGCAAATTGAGGACAGGCTATCAGAGGGAGCAGAAATATTTGAAGCTAACTTGGATGGTAGAATGGTTGGAACAATAGAAATAATTACGAGAGATGAGGAAACTGCTCTTGTAGGTAGATTTGTGTTGGATACAGAGCTTACAGGACAAGGCTTAGGGACTAAGGCTTTGGAAACATTTATGGAATATTGTAAAGTGAAATTGGGGTTAAAGAAAATAAAACTATTTGTTTTCGATTTTAACATTTCGGCCTACAAGTGTTATGAAAAATGTGGTTTCACCCAAGTTGAAACGGTGATTAGACCAAATGGTTGGAAAGCTATTAGTATGGAAAAGGATATTACTAAATAGGAGTATGAATGTGTAATGCTATATTTAAAAGAAGCCAATTATGAAGACATAGAGAAAGAATACGTATTTGTTCATCGTATGCCCGCTGATGAAAATGGCATGACAAATGATTGGTATGGTATATCATTTGAGGAATTTGAAAATGTAGCATTGAGACAGATGATAGCATCTTCAAAAGGTGAAGCTTTGCCTGAAGGGTATGTGCCGGAAACATTTTTGTTTCTGTGGGATGATGATGAAATTGTAGGTCAGTTTCGTATACGACATTATCTTTGCGACTCTTTGAAAGTAGGAGCCGGGCACATAGGTTACTTTATACAGAAGGAACATAGAGGTAAAGGCTATGGGAAAGAAGGACTTAGGAAAGCTTTGCAATTTGCCAGAACCATTATTCCGGAAGATGAAATATATTTAAGAGTAAATAAAGATAATCCTGCTTCGCTAAAAGTTATGTTGCACAATGGTGGTTATGTGGAGCACGAGGATGATAGTAAGTATTATGTGAGAATCAAGAAGTAAACTTTGAACTTAGAGGTGAAAACAAGATGGATAAAATAATAGCAGCCTGTGGAAATGATTGTTCAAGCTGTCCCAGATATGTGGCACATCCATTTAAAAAAACGGATGAACAGCTACAGCATACAGCTGAATTGTGGATGAAAATAGGATACCGAGACCGTATTGTATCCAAGGATGAAATATCCTGTACAGGGTGCAAACCCGAAAATTGGTGCAGGTACAAGGTTGTAAAATGCTGTGAGGATAGAGGGATTAAAAACTGTGCAGAATGCGTAGAATATCCCTGCGCTAATATGAAGGAATGTTTTGAAGTTACCAGGTCGTTTGAACCACAATGTCGAAAGGTTTGTACTGACGAGGAATATGAGAAGTTAAAGAAGGCATTTTTTGAAAAGGAAAAGAATATTAGCCTCAAAAGTAAAGTCAAAAAGGGGTGATAACGAAAACTCTTGTCATTGACTTACACTACGTAAATTAGGTATAATTTACGCAATGTAGGCAACGCATTTTATAATATATAGTAACAACACAAATCATGATAAATAATAAAGGAGACAGGGAGAGTAGAAAGCTCTTTAGAAATAACAGAGTAGGACTATTAGGAGGAAATTATGCGAGTTATAGCAGGAAAAGCAAAGGGCAAGCTACTGTATGCCCCAAGTGGAATGAATACAAGACCCATAACAGCTATGATGAAGGAAGCTTTATTTAGCATCTGGCAGGGAGAGATTATAGATGCCGATTTCCTTGATCTTTTTGCAGGTAGTGGAAGCATGGGTATAGAGGCCCTTAGTCGTGGAGCCAGAAAGGCGGTATTTGTAGAACTCGATAAAAATGCGGTGGATGTCATCAAGGAAAATATCAAGAACTGCAAGTTTAATGACTGTGCAGTGGTTTATAAGGATGATGTATTTAACAGAATCAGTTTGCTGAAGGCAACAAATCAGACCTTTGATATAATTTACTTGGACCCGCCGTTTACCAGAGATGAGATATTCCATCCGGTGCTTGAGGCGGTAACTGAGGCGGATATCCTTAATCAGGACGGGGAGATTGCAATCCGTACTGTAAAGGAAAAGGAGATGCCGGAGGAGATCGGGGATTATTACAAGTATAAGCTTAAGATATATGGACAGTCAGCAATACATTTTTACTGTAAGTATGCAGAGGAATAAAATTTGACTGATAAGGAGGAAGCTTATGGGCAGAGAAGAACATGAACGCTTAGAAGTGGTAGATAATCAGGGAAAAGAAAAAAACAAAAAGAATAATGAAGTATTCGCCAAGTACTTTAGCAATAGCATTACTAAAATAATTATTGCCATTATAGTGATAGCAGTGTTAGCGGTGGTCCTCCTTAATGTGTTTAAGAAGGAAGAACCAGTTAAGGAGGTTATTACCGTATCAACCTTAGAGAAGATAGTTGAGGTTAGCGACCTTTCGACATTTAGAGTTGTATACAATGGTGTAGCCTGTGCAGATGACAAGTACTATGTGTCCTACGAGGCAACTGTAGATGCTGGTATCGATTTTGAAGCTATCGAGATAACTGTAGATAATGAAGCAAAGAAGGTTACAGTTGACCTTCCAGAGGCAGAAATCCTGGATGTATATGTGGATATAGCTTCTCTTGATTACATATTTATAGACAAGAAGGCAAACACAGAGACAGTATCGGAGGAGGCCTACAAGCTTTGCAAGTATGATGTTAAGGTAGAGAGCGAGAACCAAGAGGCAATCATAGACCTAGCTCAGCAGAACGCGGAAAATATTGTGACAGCTTTAGTTCAGCCATTTGTAGACCAGGTAGACCCTGAATATGAAATAGTTATAGAGTAGGAGGATAAGGATATGAAGAAGATATTAATCGGTGCTATGTTAATCCTTATGACTCTTAGCTTGGCAGCTTGTGGAGATAAGAAGGAAGAAGAAAATACAGCAAATGTGGAGCCGGAGGTTACTCAGATGCAGTCCATATGCGAGCTTTCTGTTATGGAGTGCTATTACCACAATGTGGCAAAGTACTTTGAGGAGGATGCTACAGGGGCGTGGTTTTGGGCTAAAGATAAGAAATTCTGGATAGAGTACAGTGGAATTGTAACCATTGGTGTGGATGCTTCCTTAGTTTCTATGAAGGTGGATGGAACCACTGTTACCATAACTATTCCAGAAGCTGAGGTGCTTAAGTGCGAGGTGGATGAGAGTAGCTTGAATGAGGATTCGTTTATTATTGATTCTAAGTCTGCTGACATAACTGCAGAGGATCAAACTTACGCATTTGGACAGGCTCAGGAGGATCTTATGAACACTGCTTCAAATGACACCGCACTTCTAAAGCAGGCGCAGGATAGAACTAAGCAGCTTTTAGAGGATTATGTGGAAAATATTGGAGAGGCATTCGGTATAAAGTACACTGTGAAGTGGATATATGTTGACACAGAGGGTAATTACTTAGGTGGCGAGACACCGGTGCCTGATGTGGAAAGTCCAGAGGATACAAAATAAAAACTATAGCAACCAGTCAATAATCACAGAAATAAGTGATATATTGGCTGGTTATTTTTTGAATATAAGTAAAATATACCTATTATCAGCAAAAAACACTTGTTATTCCTAGCATTATGAGTGTATAATATTATAGTTTTAGAATTGGAATAATTGTGTCCAAATATAAAGTAACATTTTACATACATTTAAGATACGGAAAGCGAGGCACTTATGTCAAAGGGAAGATACGGTATTCATGGTGGACAGTACATACCTGAGTCACTTATGAATGAGGTTAATAAATTAGAGAAAGCATATGAGCATTATAAGAATGATCCTGACTTTATTAGAGAGTTAGACCAGCTTTCAAGAGAGTATGCAGGTAGACCATCACTTCTTTACTATGCAGAGAAGATGACTAAGGATTTAGGTGGAGCAAAGATTTACTTTAAGAGGGAAGACTTGAATCACACAGGCTCACACAAAATTAACAATGTACTTGGTCAGGCTCTTCTTGCTAAGAAGATGGGTAAGACTAGAATTATCGCTGAGACAGGTGCTGGACAGCATGGTGTGGCAACAGCTACAGCAGCTGCACTGCTTGGACTTGAGTGTGAGATATACATGGGTAAGGAGGATACCATCCGTCAGGCACTTAATGTGTACCGTATGGAGCTCCTCGGTGCTAAGGTTCATCCTGTTGAGTCAGGAACTATGACTTTAAAGGATGCAGTAAATGAGTGTATGGGCGAGTGGGCCAGAAGAACTGAGGATACACTTTATGTGCTTGGCTCAGTTATGGGACCACATCCATTTCCTATGATAGTAAGAGATTTCCAGAGTGTTATAAGCCGTGAGGCCAGAGCCCAGATACTTGAGAAGGAAGGAAAGCTTCCTGATGTGGTTATGGCATGTGTAGGTGGCGGAAGTAATGCTATGGGAATGTTCTATGAATTTATAAAGGATGATGGCGTTAAGCTTATCGGCTGTGAGGCAGCAGGTAAGGGAATCGACACCAACGAGACTGCTGCTACAGTTAACACAGGCTCACTTGGAATCTTTCACGGTATGAAGTCATATTTTTGCCAGGATGATTACGGACAGATTGCTCCTGTGTATTCTATATCAGCAGGACTTGATTATCCGGGAGTTGGTCCGGAGCATGCAAATCTTCACGATACAGGAAGAGCAGAGTATGTACCAGTTACAGATGATGAAGCAGTTGATGCATTTGAATACATAGCAAGAACTGAGGGAATTATAGCTGCTATAGAGAGCTCACACGCAGTGGCTCATCTTATGAAAATCGCTCCAACCATGAGCAAGGATCAGATTATTATCTGTTGTCTGTCAGGTCGTGGTGATAAGGATGTTGCAGCAATAGCAAGATATAGAGGAGTGGATTTACATGAGTAGAGTTAAGGAAGCATTAATCGGTAAGAAATCATTTATCGGATTCCTCACAGCAGGAGATCCGTCCATTGATAAAACAGAGGATTTTATAGTTGAAATTGCAAATGCAGGTGCAGCCATAGTTGAGATTGGTATTCCATTCTCAGATCCTATCGCTGAGGGACCTGTAGTGCAGGAGGCAAATGTTAGAGCACTTTCAGCACCTGGTGGATGTACCACTGATATGGTGTTTGACATGGTGGGAAGAGCCAGCAAGAGAGTGAATGTACCGCTTGTACTCCTCACATATCTTAATCCGGTTTATAAGTATGGATATGAGAGATTCTGTGCAAAATGTAAGGAGACAGGTGTTGATGGAATTATTATCCCGGATCTTTCCTATGAGGAGAAGGGTGAGCTTTTAGCAGAGGCCAATAAATATGACATCGACATTATATCCCTGATTTCAACAAACAGTGGTGATAGAATAAATATGATAGCACCAGAGGCTACAGGATACATTTACATCCTTCCTTCAGAGGATAATGTGGCAGAGGGCGAATTAAGCGGAAAGCTTCTTGAGACAGTGGGTCGTATCAGAAAGCTTACTGACACACCAGTTGTTATTGAGTTTGGAGTAAATACACCGGAGCAGATTGCAAGATATAGCGATATTGCAGATGGTATTATTATAGAGACACGTATCGTAAAGCTTATTGAGAAGTACGGTGCTGATGCAGGAAAGTACATTTACGATTACGTTAAGAAAATGGTAGATAGCATTTAGGAGGAGTATAAAAATGGAGCTTATTGAAGTAAGAGAGATATTTAGAAACAAAGAAGCATATTTTGATAAAGAGATAGAGATTGGTGGCTGGGTAAGAAGCAACAGAGATTCTAAGACCTTTGGTTTCCTGGTGCTTAATGATGGTACATTCTTCGAGCCAATTCAGGTAGTTTACAATGACTCTATGGATAACTTTGACAAGATTTGTAAGGTAAATGTAGGTGCGGCTCTTATTGTTAAGGGAACACTTATTGCAACTCCGGATGCAAAGCAGCCATTTGAGATTCAGGCAACTGAGGTAATGATTGAAGGAGATTCAACTCCTGACTATCCGCTTCAGAAGAAGAGACATACTTTAGAGTACCTTCGTACTATTCCACATCTTCGTGCAAGAACTAATACCTTCCAGGCAGTGTTTAGAGTGCGTTCACTTGTGGCATATGCTATTCACAAGTTCTTCCAGGAGAGGGATTTCGTATATGTTCACACTCCAATTATCACAGGTAGTGACTGTGAGGGTGCAGGTGAAATGTTCACTGTAACAACTATGGATATGAATAATCTTCCACTTACAGATGACGGTAAGGTTGATTTCAAGGAGGATTTCTTTAATAAGCAGACTAACCTTACAGTAAGTGGTCAGTTAAACGGTGAGACTTATGCTATGGCATTTAGAAACATCTACACATTTGGACCAACATTTAGAGCAGAGAATTCTAATACAACACGTCACGCAGCTGAGTTCTGGATGATTGAGCCGGAGATAGCATTTGCGGACCTTAAGGATGATATGATGCTTGCAGAGAGCATGATTAAGTACATCATTCGTTATGTATTAGAAAATGCACCAGAGGAGATGAAGTTCTTCAACAGCTTTATCGACAAGGGTCTTATCGAGAGACTTGAGGGTGTTATGAATTCAGAGTTTGGTCATGTGACTTACACAGAGGCTGTTGAAATATTAGAGAAGAATAACGACAAGTTTGAGTTTAAGGCATACTGGGGCTGTGATTTACAGACTGAGCATGAGAGATACCTTACTGAGGAGGTATTCAAGCGCCCTGTATTCGTAACTGATTATCCAAAGGAGATTAAGGCATTCTACATGAAGCTTAACGAGGATGGAAAGACTGTTGCAGCTATGGACTGTCTGGTTCCTGGTATCGGTGAGATCATCGGTGGTAGCCAGAGAGAGGATGACTTCGAAAAGCTTTCAGCTCGTATGGCAGAGCTTGGTCTTAAGGCTGAGGATTACGACTTCTACCTTGATCTTAGAAAGTATGGTTCAACAAGACATGCTGGATTTGGTCTTGGATTTGAGAGAATGATTATGTATGTAACTGGTATGGGTAACATCAGAGATGTTGTACCATTCCCAAGAACAGTTTCGAACTGCGAACTCTAGTAAGGGCGGCATGGCGAAAAAATAAAAAAGGAGATAATATATATGGGAACTATATATATTCCAGAGGGCTACAAGAGCCCACAGTCCATTAAGGACACAGAAATTGCAATAAAAGAGGTTAAGGATTATTTCGAGCGAGCTTTGGCGTCAGCCCTAAAGCTTACCAGAGTGTCAGCACCACTTTTTGTTAAGCCTGAGTCAGGTCTTAATGATAACTTAAATGGTGTTGAGCGTCCTGTATCCTTCGGTGTAAAGGAGCAAAATGATGCTCCTGTGGAGATAGTACATTCCCTTGCTAAGTGGAAGAGACTTGCCCTTGCTAACTACGGCTTTGAGGTAGGCGAAGGTCTTTACACTGATATGAGTGCTATCCGCCGTGACGAGGACACTGATAATATTCACTCAATCTACGTAGATCAGTGGGATTGGGAGAAGATTATTAACAAAGAGGACAGAAATATTGAGACCTTAAAGGAAACAGTATTCCGTATATATATGGCTATAAAGCAGACAGAGTATTACATATGTGGAAGATACCATTTTATGGATCCATTTCTTCCTAACGAGATTGCATTTATCACTACTCAGGAGTTAGAGGATATGTATCCAGATAAGACTCCAAAGGAGAGAGAGAACCTTATTGCTAAGGAAAAGGGTGCCGTATTCCTTATGGGAATTGGTGATAAGCTTGCTTCAGGTGAGCGTCATGATGGTAGAGCACCTGACTATGATGATTGGACATTGAATGGCGATATCTTGGTGTATTATCCAGTACTTGATATATCCTTAGAGCTTTCATCTATGGGAATCAGAGTTGATGAGGATGCACTTGACGCCCAGCTTAAGAAGTCTGGTTGTGAGGACAGAGCAACACTACCATTCCAGAAGGCAGTATTAGACAAGGAGCTTCCATACACCATCGGTGGTGGTATCGGTCAGTCTAGAATATGTATGTTCTTCCTTCAGAGAGCGCATATTGGAGAGGTTCAGTCTTCTATCTGGCCAGAGGATGTGCTTGAAACTGCGAAGGCACATGGGGTGAATATACTTTAATATTGAGATGAATATAAGCCTGTACGTATAGATTTACGTACAGGCTATTTTGTTATAAAATGGATGAAAATATTGGCGGTATAGAGTATAATGTAGCCAAAGATTAGAAAAGGAGAAAATGATTATGTCGTTAGCAGGAATGATAGTAATGGGAGTAGGTGTACTCCTGATTATAATAGGATTATTATTTAGCATACCGTATAAGAATGTAAGTCGTTTTTCTGGGAATATGGTTCAGGGACAGATAGTGGATATGGTGTGGAATGCGGCTATGTATAATAGACCTTTAGATGAAGCTGCACAGGTAGAACATTATAAATTTGCAGGTATGGAAATGCAACCTGGAACTAGAAATACAGGGATAATACATCCATATAATCGTGTAAATATTGGTAATGGAAATCAGGACCCTTATAAACCGGTTGTTGGCAGAGGTGCTGTTAATATGTATCATAAGGTTTATCAGTATGTGGTAAATGGTGTAGTATACACTAGAGCTGATGGTGTTCGTTATAATAGAGGGGCAGTAGAACCATTAATAGGTCAGATGGTGCCGGTATACTATAATCCTAGTAATCCGCAGCAGTCCACCTTATCAAATGGCGGTGGGTATAAGCTTACTATGATTATCCTGTGTGCAGTGGGTGCCTTGTGCCTTATAGTTGGTGTGTGTTTGATCTAATTTGGTGGTGATAATGTATGGAATTGAATGATAAATATATTCGTTTTATATCTAACAGTGTTAGATTTGGATGTGGTTATCGAATAGAATCAGGAAGAAAACAGTATTTTGCTTTTCATAGTTCGCCAAATCGCAATGATGATTATTACATTACGGCGGAAATAAGTGAAGAAGAATATGAACAAATATGTAGAGACTATCCCGAACAAATCAATGCTGATTCAATAACTGCAGCGTTGTTCAAGAACAAATATATTGATGGACATTCTGTGATTTTAGAAGGATGGAATGAATTGTTGGGATAATGTTGGGAGAGGTGTATTATGAAAAAAATAGAAATGCTGCACCATATTGAATTGAAAGAGCTTTTTGATTCTTATGGTTGTTCTATGAATTCGTTAGTTAATATACAAATTGGATATGATGAAAAGGTATACATTTTGCTAAGTGCATCCATACCGGAGAGGATTAAAGGGATGTTTGTGAATACGGAGGCGAACTCTAAGTATTCAGCAATTTGTTTAACTGTGGATTGGGTGAATGGAATGATAACTCATCATCAGCTGATGGAGTTTGGGGTCCACAAGATGAATTTTCATTATATTCAGCCTATAGGTGAGAATATATTATTGCTTGGTGCAAGGTGTCTGTACAGAAAAGAAACTGGTCCTGAGATGAACGCTGTGATTGTGGATACAACTGGAAATGTTCAAGCTGAATTTTGCCTGGGTGATGGAATACAGGATTGTATAGTTACAGATGAGGGGAATATTATTACGAGCTACTTTGATGAGGGTGTTTTTGGAAACTATGGATGGGAAAAGCCCATTGGTCACTGTGGATTAATCATATGGTCAGAAAACGGTGAGATAAAGTGGGAAGCAAACCGTATGATAGATGATTGCTATGGGCTAAATGTGGATGAGAAGAATCATATTTGGTATTACTACTATTCTGATTTTGAGATGGTGAGAACAGATATGAAGGATGAAATTGTGTATCATCCGCAGAATAGAGGTTTTAATTCATTTTTGATTTCAAAGGATACAAGGACTCTTATACATGATGGTGGATATTACAAGCATAGTGAGTTTTTTGCAGAAACAATTAACCACCATGAATTGTCTGGGTTAGAAAAGGTTGACCTTGTTTATAATGGGGAAATAATGCTTAATAAAATGTGTAGCTTTAGAAGTGCAAAGATGGTGGTTGTGGATTCAAAGAATAGATTGTATGTGAAAGAAATAATATCATTAGGTTGAATAACATAAATTAATGTGAAAACTTTTGAGTTTGAGGTCAAATAATATTATACAGTAAGGAGAATTTTATGGCGCAAAATGTAATGATAACAGGAACAGGCAGAAGCTATGCACTAGGTTATAATATGGTGCTTCGTTATCTGGAAAATGGTGACAATGTTATAGCGACAGTAAGAAAGGAATCCCCGGAGTTAAATGAGCTTAAGGAGACCTATGGGGATAAGCTTTTCATTGTAAATATGGACATAGGTAGCACAGAATCTGTAAATGCAGCAAAGAAGCAGGTGGAAAAGCACTTTGAGCATATTGACCTGCTGATAAATAATGCAGTATCAGTGTCGCCGGATTGCGATAAGGAATTCTTCGATGCCAATCTGGATTACATCGCTAGGACTGTAGATATTACTGCGGTAGGTCCGCTGAGGGTAATTAAGGCATTTTATCCTCTGCTTGCTAAAAGTATGCAGACTGCTCTGGTGATTAATATAACCTCAGAGGCGGGAAGCATTGGCAGGTGCTATCGCACAAATCTTATAGACTATGGTATGGCTAAGGCCGCTCTTAATATGGGAACTATGAACTTAGTCAATGTATTTAAGGATGACGAAAAGATTAATATATTCTGTGTTCATCCGGGATGGATTAGAACTGATGGTAAAGAGGATAATCCTGCACCGCTTTCATCCTATGAGGCAGCAGAGATACTAAGAAAGCTGTTTGAGGAAAAGCGAAATGATAAGACTGGACCTAGATTTATAACAAATGAAGGGGTAGAATATCCATTTTAGGGAGGATATAATAAGTATGGAGCAACGTTTAGAAAAACAGTTGGCATTTGCTTTAGAAATTGATAAAGTAAAGAATATATTCAGGCAAACACATTTGTCTGGAAATGGTAGAAATGAAAATGACGCAGAACACTCCTGGCATATGGCTATAATGGCATATTTACTTAGAGAGTATTCCAACGAGGAGATAGATATAGCTAAAACTATGGTTATGTGTCTTATTCATGATTTGGTGGAGATAGATGCAGGAGATACCTACGCCTATGATAGTGAAGGACAAAAGACTAAGAAGGCAAGGGAGGATGCGGCCAAGGAGAGAATATTCTCCATACTGCCAGAGGACCAAAGGGCAGAGCTTATTGCACTCTTTGATGAGTTTGAGGCGAATGAGACACCAGAGGCAAGATTTGCCCATGTTATGGATAATCTCCAGCCTATTATGCTTAATGATAGCAATGGAGGCAAAGACTGGGAAAAACGAGGGGTAACTGCTCAGCAGGTGCAGGCAAGACAAAGTAAAAATATACTGGGGTCTAAAAAATTGAACGAAGTAACCGATAATATAATTAAAGCAAATGTGGAGAAGGGAAATTTAAAAAACTAAAGGGGAGGAAAAAACTATGAAACTATATGTAAAGCAAAGAGCATTTTCTTGGTTCGACAACTACAAGATTTTTGACGAGGATGGTGTGGCTGTGTACACCATAAAGGGCGAACTGTCATGGGGGCATTGCCTTAAAATGTATGACATGGAAGGTAAAGAGGTGTGTGTGATCCGAGAAAATAGGGACTCATTATTGCCTAAGTTCGAAATGTATGTGGATGGGAATTACATTGGAAGCATCAATAAGGAAAGTGATGTAGATAAAAATGCATATACAATCGATTATAATGGTTGGCGTGTAGAAGGTGACCTTATGGAAACTGAGTACAGAATATATAACGGACTTGGATACCAGATTGCCTTGATGTCAAAGGAAGTGCTTAATCAGAAGGATACATATAGAATTAAAATCACTAATCCAGAGGATGAATTATTAATACTAATGATTACAGTGGCAATAGATGCGGAGAAATAATCTGGAAAAGGTGAAATATGTTCGTAAAGAAAAAAACTATTGGAAATGATATTAAGGAATCCACATTTTCCTGCCAGAAAGGCAATCTTATAATCCGTGGCACTGAGTTTAGACCTAAAGGAAAAAATCTTCCTATAGCTATAGTTAGTCACGGCTTAAATGAGGGACAAAATGGTGTGAAAAAGTATGCACATTTTCTTGCGGAAAGAGGCTATGCGGCTTACTGCTTTGACTTCTGTGGGGGTATGGCGGAAAAGTGCGAAAGCGACGGAGAAACTACAGCTATGACAGTCCTTACAGAGGTGGAGGACTTAGAAACTGTTATGGAATATGCTAAGAGTCAGCCCTATGTTAATTCTAAAAGAATGTTGCTTATGGGCTGTAGCCAGGGTGGATATGTGTCAGCCTATGTGGCTGCAAAGCATAATTCAGAGATAGAACAGTTGATTCTGTTCTTCCCAGCATTTTGCATAGCTGATATGATTGAAGCAGGTAATCTGTTAGGAACAAAATTCAACCGTAGAAAAGCTCCTGACGAGATGAAATGTGCAGGTATGCTTTTGGGAAGATGCTATCTGGAGGATGCATACGATATAGATATTTACGAGGAGATAAAAGGCTTCGATGGGGATGTTTTAATAGTCCACGGCTCTAAGGATAAGAATGTGGATATAAGCTATTCTGAAAAGGCCTATGAGACATATCTCGGTGTGGAATCAAAGCGTGAGGAGCCAAGAGAGGTGCTATTTAGGATAGTGGAAAAGGGGAAGCATGGCTTTGATGGAAAGTATGCGGAAATGGCTATGGAATATATGAAAGAGGTTGTGTAGAAGAGGGAAAATATTAATATCTATTGGTGCTGATGGTGACAATAGATGCGGAAAAATAAGCTGGTAAAATATATTAACGCCTAGAGAGTGGCTACTCTCTAGGCGTTTCTCGTTCTTGAAGTGAACTACTCTTTGTCTTCTTTCTTCTCAACAAGTCTCACTTCCAGTTCCATATCAACAGCATTTGCCAGCTTTGTAAGTATATCTATGCTAGGCATATTTCTCTTTGCTTCGATTCGAACGATGTTAGTTCTGGCAATACCGGTTAGGTTTGCAATCTTTTCCTGTGACAAGCCCTTTGCCTTTCTGATTGCTATGTATTGGTCGATAATCCCGTTTTTTATTCTTGTTTTCTCGGTTTCGATAAATGCTTCGTATTCTTCTGTTTTGTAAATGTAATCCATAATAAACCTCCCCTGTATAATAACTGATACGGATAAATTATAATACTACCAGCGATAAAAGTAAATATGTTAGGGTGTAGAAGTAAAAAATAATGAAAAAGCTAGTAGAATGGAGTATAATGTTGGAGATAAGGGGGAGAACTTTGCCTGCATTTGAGTTTTATCAGAAGAATGGTTTTTCATTACTGGAGAATCAGGTGTCACTGGTGAAGGATTTGTAGGATATTTTGAAATGTTGATAGTACTTTTTAGTAGATAGAAGATATGGAGGTAATAATATGAATAGTTCAGTTTTTAGTCGTGGTTTTGCTTTTGTAAGTTTAATAATGACATTGATTTTGGTTATATCTTGTTCCATATTCATTGTTAAACCATTGTTTTATGTTGTTCAGTCTTATTGTGGTGGTTGTTATTCGGATGAAGAGGTTTTGGAAATAACCATTGATGAAAGCGGAGACCTGGCGCGACATGAGGAAACAGAAATGGAAGCCAGGATAGTTGTTGGTGGTGGAATAGGTATATTTTGTATAGCACTTTTAAATGCCTGGGTATGTTTAAAAAGATTGAAAAATAATTGTATTAAAAGTCCTGTGAACAAGGCAGTGGGGTGTTTTGGATTTAATCTTTTTGCTGTGGCGGCAATTTCAGTACTCAAATTCATGCTAGATGAAGTAGCAAAAGATAATAATGGATTATATACATATGAAGAGATGAATATGTTTAATGTATTTGATTTTATTGTTTATGCAGGGATATTGACTGTTTTGATAAGTTTGATTAATGTCTTTACAGCTGCTTCAGCAAAAAAGGCGTTAAGTAAGATGTAAAAAGAAATGCAAAAGGTTTAGATTATGATAGGAATTTATTTTAGTGGAACAGGCAATTCAAGATACGCATTAGAGGTATTCCTTAGGGAATACAAGGCAGACTCGCCAATTTATGCGATAGAGGATAAAAACCTTGTGGAAGAGTTAAGCAAGCATGATGAGATAGTGTTTAGCTATCCTGTGCAGTATAGCGATGTTCCTAAAATCCTAAGAGATTTTATACATAATAATTCGAAGCTGTGGCAAGGAAGAAAAGTCTTTGTTATAGCTACCATGGCTATGTTCAGCGGTGATGGTGCAGGGGTATTAGGTCGCTTGCTTAAAAAATATGGTGCTACAATTACTGGTGGTCTGCATCTTATAATGCCGGATAGTATTGCCGATGAGAAGGTGTTAAAACGCTCCTACGAGAAAAACTCGCAGCTTGTGGCAAAGGCTAAAAATAAGATTGTAAAAGCAGTATCTGATATAAAAGTGGGCCGGTATCCTAAGGAAGGCTTAGGCGTATTTCCACGCATGGCAGGTTTTATAACTCAAAGATTGTGGTTTGGTCATAGAACTAAGGAATATAGCAATAAACTAAAGATAGATACGGACAAATGTATTGGTTGCTCAAAGTGTGTAAAGCTATGTCCCACAGATAATATTTCTATGGAAGGTAAAAAAACCAAGGCTGGCGACAGATGTACAGTGTGCTACAGATGTGTAAATGCATGTCCTGTACAAGCCATAACCCTGCTTGGTAAAAAGGTCGTTGAACAGACTAGTATAGAGAAGTATGTGAAGTAAACAAAGAATTTGTGCAAACAGGCGAAGCTGGCTGATATAGATTATTTGCCAAAAACAAGGGAAATTGTATTGACGAATAAAAGAGGATTATTCTATTGACATTATATTTAAATGGATATAATATAATGATATCGGAAATGAGGAGAAATTTCTATGGACTAAGCGAAACGCCTAGAGAGCTGCAACTCTCTAGGCGTTTCTCGTTCTTAAAGTGAACTACTCTTTTGGGCTGTTGCTGTCTACTTATCTCTGTCCAGCCACCTGCATATGTAGTAATGAGCCATGCACATAATTGCAAAAATGGCTGTTGGAAGCTAGTTTACAATTAGACATTTTTGCAATTATGTATACGGCGAATGCCGCGACACTGAGCGAGCGAAGCTTGCGATGTGTCGGCAAGGCGAATGTATCCAATGGACTTCACCTCCCTTCGCTTTACGCTAGATGGAGTCGACAGCCTATATTGATTTACAGATAAATGGAATTTTTGTGTTTATCAGTATTCTTGTTTTTTTCTGTTTCGATAAATGCTTCGTATTCTTCTGTTTTGAAAATGAAATCCACAATCCACCCTGTATAATGCTTGATACGGATTAATTATAATACAAATATTACCGAAAGTAAATGAGTTATCGATGCAATAAAATAATGGAAAAATAAATGTAATGGAGTATAATGTAAACTATAAATTTAGTCTGTTACTGGGTAAACAATGGAAAAATTAATTGGTGAGGCAGAAAGTGAAATATGATTGACGTGATTATAAATAACAGTGGAAATACTGCAAAGGTGATATCTATAATTCGAAAATATAATAGTGAACTATCCATAGGAATGATTCGAAGCAAAATAGAAAAGCATGGAGAAAATTAATAGTAGAAAGAGGAATTATATGAATCAGTGCATTTTTTGCAACAAAGAAAATATAGTAACCGATTTTGTGTACGAAGATGAAATGGTTATGGCATTTATGGATATGGACCCTATCAATGAGGGACATGTTCTTCTTGTGCCAAAGAATCATTATCTGGATGTAGATGAGGTGCCGGATGATGTTTTAGCTCACTTGATGATAATATCAAAAAGAATTGTATCTGCTCTTAAGGAAATATACAGACCCGATGGTTATAGCATTATGCAAAATGGTGGAGCATTTAATGACATAGGGCATTATCATTTGCACATATTCCCTAGATATGATGGGGATGGATTTGGGTGGAACTATGGGCAGGAGCCTAAAGAGGTAAATGGAGAGATTGCAAAGCGAATTAGAGAGAAAATAAGATAGGGTGATTGTTATGAAAGCAAATTCAATGTGCATATCCTGTATATTAAAAAAGCAAGAAAAACTGATAAGAGATTTCTCTGATGAAGATAAAAAATCACAGTACATAAACAGAGTATTAGAAATATTACGCAAACATGGACAGACAGAATCTTCGCCGTGGCTTGCAGAGAAAATAAATCAGTTATATGAAGAATGCTGGGGCGAGGGTGAGGATTATACAGTCACAAAACAAAGATATAACCAGTTACTATTATCCAAGGAAAAAGAGATATTATCATGTATTAATAATTCAAATGACTGTATTAGGGAATGTATAAAATATGTTAGTGCAGGAAATTATATTGACTTTTCTGCAGTAGATAATGTAAATGAGCATACATTGGATGAATTATTACAAAAGGTAAATGAAGAAAACATATCTGAAATAGAATATTTTAATTTCAAGAGAGATTTAGAACAAGCAAAGAAGCTTGTATATGTGACAGATAATTGTGGCGAAATATTGCTAGATAAAATATTTATTAAGTGCATAGAAGATAAATATCCCAAGTTGAAAATCACAGTAATTGTACGAGGTCAAAATGTTATTAATGATGCAACCATAGAGGATGCAAAACAGGTTGGTCTCACGGATATTGTGACTTGTATAGGTAATGGTAACGGTGCTCCGGGAACGGTTATAAAGCTACTTAGTGAGGAAGCTAAACAAGCCTTGTTTGAAGCGGATATGATTATCTCTAAAGGACAAGGGAATTTCGAGAGCCTGTTTGCAGAGGGATTAAATCCGTACTATATATTCCTGTGTAAATGTGAGCTTTTTGTACGTAGGTTTGGGCTAAAGCAATACGAGTCAGTGTTTATGAGGGAAGAGAGAATAAAGGGAATTGAAGTATGTTAGCAATACAATATGCAAAATAATAAGTACTTAATAGCTGAAACAACAAAGGAAGAAAGAATCATGGTCTACAAAATGAAAAACAACAGCAAAATAGAATCACTATTTAACAACTGGCAGGAAACATTAATATGGTCCTGTCAGCAAGACGTTATGGGTCATTTGTACACTACATCATTGGATGACCTTAAATCCGTTATGGCATTAGTGGGATATCATTTCGACCATGCATATGATGCATACGAGATACAGTGGTAAGGTGAGATAAGAGGAGTGTAAGCTATGGCCATGTGGAATCCTTGGCGAGGCTGTAAAAAATGTAGTGATGGATGTCTGCATTGCTACATACACAAAGGTGATGCAAAACGAGGTGTCAACACCAATGATATTGTGAAAACTAAAGATTTTTACAAGCCTATAGATAAATTGAAAAATGGTAATTACAAGATGAAATCGGGATTGGTTTATCTGAGCTTTTCCACGGACTTTCTAATTGAGGAAGTGGATGAGTGGCGCAAAGAGTGCTGGTCTATGATCAGGGAAAGACAGGATTGTACCTTTTTATTCCTAACAAAGCGCATTGAACGCTTCATGAATTGTATCCCAGAGGATTGGGGTTGTGGCTATGATAATGTGGTTGTGTGCTGCACCATTGAGAATCAAAAAAATGCAGATAAAAAGCTATCGGTGTTTGCAACACTACCTATCAAGCACAAATGCATTACAGCTCAGCCTTTACTTGAAAAGGTGGATATGGAAAAATATCTAGATGATATAGAGCTGGTTGTGGTTGGTGGTGAGTCAGATTATAACGCTCGCCCACTTGACTATGACTGGGTGTTAGATATTAGAGAGCAGTGCATAAAAAAGGACGTTCAATTTGAATTTAGACAATGCGGAACACATTTTATAAAAGATGGTAAAAGGTATAAATTGCAAACAAAAGATTTGTGTAAACAGGCGAAACTGGCTGATATAGATTACTTGCCGGTAGGGAGAAATAATGAACATAAAACTAATTAGAGCTACAATTGAAGATTCTAAAGAACTATGGCAGATGCAACTTGAGTCGTTTCAGTCACTTTTAGATAAATATCAAGATTATGACACTAATCCCGCAAGTGAACCCATAGATAAAATAATCTATCGTTTGAAACAAGAGGAAACATATTATTATTTTATATGTATGGATGATGCTAAGGTTGGTGCCATTCGAGTAATTGATTTTAAATCAGATGGAAATAAGAGAATCAGTCCAATATTTATATTGCCACAATACCAAAACAAAGGGATTGCGCAGATAGCTATGCAACTATGTGAGCAACTTCATGGCAGTGAAAATTGGGAACTAGATACCATTTTGCAGGAAGAAGGAAACTGCTATCTGTATGAGAAGATGGGATATCATAGAACAGGAAAAACTGTGGCTATAAATGATAAGCTGACCTTGGTGTTTTATGAGAAATAAACAGTGTTAGTGATGTAAACGAAATCGCAAGAGGGGGGAAGAGTGCATGAGAAAAATTAATTATTACCAGAAGAAATATGATGCTATGGAAATATTTTATGGATGGGTTGACCAAGGAAGTGAATATGACATTGCTGTTGAGCAAAGCATATATTATAACCAGGGCATGGAAGAGATAGATGAGATCATATTAAATATAACAATAGCAACTAGATTTGCAAGGTGCGGAAAAAGGATATCAGAGCAATTCAAGAAACACTTAGAAAGTATTCTACCTAAAGCTAAAATGTTAAACATAAAAGAATATGAATTGACAGATGATGAAATAAAAGTTTTTAACGAGGAATTAGCAGAAGTAGAGGCTTTGATGAATTGGTAATAAGGAGCTATGAAAATGACCAATAAAAGCGTAATAGATACAATACTAAATCGCCACAGCTACCGTGGCAAATATAAATCCACACCTGTACCAAGGGAGGATTTGATTACAATTATGGAGGCAGGTCTTTCGGCACCATCAGGCTGTAACAAACAGACTACAAGTCTTATAGCAGTAGATGACCCACAGGTTTTGAAGAAGCTTCACAGTGTAATTCAGCCACCGGTGGGAGAAACTGCGCCGGCTATGATATGTGTCTTTACTCAGAGGATAAATGCATACAGGGACAAGTGCTTTGCTGTGCAGGATTATTCTGCGGCTATACAGAATATGCTCCTTGCCATAACAGCTCTTGGATATGAAAGCTGTTGGTACGAGGGACACATTACAGATGAGGATAGAATCGGTGACCAGATGGCAAAGATATTAAATGTTCCTGAAGGGTATGAGCTTGTGTGCTTCTTGCCAGTAGGAGTAGCAGAGGGTGAAGTCACAGTGCCTGTTAAGAAAACATTTGAGGAAAGAGCTTGGTTTAATATAAAGGAGGATTAGTATGATTTACGATATATCTCAGGAGGTGTTCTCCTGTACAGTATTTCCAGGTGATCCATCACCTGTAGGAAGAAGGATGGAGACCATAGAAAGCGGTGGTATATGCAATCTTACAGAGCTTACCATGTGCGCCCACAATGGAACTCATGTGGATGCGCCATATCATTTTATAGATGATGGAAAGACCATAGATGAGATGTCTTTAGATGCATTTGTAGGAGATTGCTATGTTGTTCATCACACAGGTGATGTGACTGGGGAAGACGCTGAAAATATATTAGAGAAGGCTAGCGCAAATGGTGCAGGTGAGAGGATACTTATAGGTGGAAAAGCAACTGTAACTGCTGATGCGGCCAGAGTATTTGCTGATGCAAAGATAAAGCTTATAGGTAATGAAAGTCAGACAGTGGGACCTGAAAATGCCCCTAAGGAGGTGCATATGATACTGCTAGGTGAGGAGATAGTATTGCTGGAGGGTATAGTTTTAAAGGATGTGCCTGAGGGAAAATATCTGCTTAATGCGGCGCCACTTAACTTGGGCGGTTGTGATGGAGCACCTTGTAGGGCCATACTTATAGAGCAGTAATTATAGTAGAGGTAATAACAGCTCCGTAAAAGAGCATTTTGTGACGGGAAATAAATAGTAACGGATTAAATAAAATGAGGAATAAGTATGACCAATAAGGAAATCAGAACCCGCCTAGAAGCTATGGCGGAAGCAAAATACAAGGAATTCTCCCAGGCCCTTATACCGGGATGTCGTCCTATGCTGGGAGTAAGAATTCCAGCTTTGAGAGCATTTGCCAGGGAGCTTGCAAAGGGTGACTGGCAGACCTATTTGGATAATGCAGTGGATGATACCTTTGAGGAGGTAAATCTTCAGGGCTTTGTAATTGGTTATGCCAAAAGTGACTACCAAACCCTGCTACCATATATTAAGAAATATGTAGCAAAAATAAATGACTGGTCTTTGTGTGATGGCTTTTGCGCTACATTAAAAATTACAAAAAAATACAAACCGGAATTCAAGGAGCTACTTAAAGAGTACGCTCGTAAAGACACTGAATTTGACCAACGTTTTGTGGCGGTAATGCTTATGGATTACTATCTGGAGGATGAGGATATAGATGAAACCCTTGCTATGCTGGATGCACTAAAGCATGACAGCTACTATTGTAAGATGGGTGTGGCTTGGGCTGTTGCAACGGCTATGGCAAAGCAAAGAGAAAAGACCTGGGAGTATATGCAACCAGGTAATAACACCCTGGATGACTGGACCTATAATAAGTCTATACAGAAGATGATAGAGTCTTACAGAATTAGTGATGAGGATAAGGTTATGCTCAGAGCAATGAAGCGGTAAAAATAATGAATGGTATTGAAATAATTTGATGTAATTATGATGGTCAGAAGCATAGGGAAAAGGTATATGAAAACCATAAAATAATGTAGTGATAAAGAATGAGAGGAACCCTAATTGGTTTACATAACAATTTGTGATTCCTCTCATTTTTTGATATAATTTACGAAGAGTTTTAACAACAAGGAGGACTAAAATTATGGCATGGTATGATAACTCTTGTTTTTATCACATTTATCCTTTAGGAATGGTTGGAGCACCGGCACTTAACGATTACGGTGAGCCAGTGGAGAGACTTAATAAGCTTCTCCCTTGGATAGAGCATATTAAGAATATAGGATGTAACGCACTTTACATAGGACCACTTTTTGAATCAGTAGGTCACGGTTATGAGACTACAGATTACAAGAAGCTAGACAGCAGACTTGGAACTAATGATACACTTAAGAATTTTGTAAATGAATGCCACAAGGCAGGCATTAAGGTTATATTTGACGGTGTATTTAACCATACAGGAAGAGATTTCTTCGCATTTAAGGATATTCAGGCTAATAGAGAAAATTCAGCCTACAAGGATTGGTATTGCAATGTAAACTTCTGGGGCAATAACGAGTACAATGATGGCTTTTCCTACGATAACTGGGGTGGCTACAACCTACTTGCAAAGCTTAATCAGAAAAATCCTGCAGTTAAGGATTACATTTGCGATGTAATTAGATTTTGGGTTAAGGAATTTGATGTGGACGGAATTCGTCTTGATGCTGCCGATGTTCTTGACTTTGATTTTATGAAGGACCTAAGAAGAGTGGCAAATGAGGTGAAGCTTGAGTTTTGGCTTATGGGTGAGGTTATACACGGCAACTATGCCCGTTGGGTCAATGAGAGCACACTTCACTCTGTAACAAATTATGCTATGCACAAGGCTCTTTATTCAGGACATAATGACCACAATTATTTCGAGATTGCCCACACTGTAAAGTACCTTTCAGGCATGTGTGGCAACAACTTAAAGCTTTATAATTTCGTGGATAATCACGATGTGGAGCGTATTAATTCTAAACTTACTAACAAGGCTAATTATAATCCTGTACACGTTCTGATGTATACTATGCCTGGTGTACCATCTATTTACTATGGTTCAGAGTTTGGTATAGAGGGTGTAAAGGGCTGGGGCACAGATGCTCCACTTCGTCCTGAGCTTAATTATGAAGAGTATCAGGAGAAGGCCAAGACTAATCCTTGCGTAAAGCTTATCTCTGCCCTTGGCAGGATTCGTCAGGAGACAGATGAGTTAAATTGCGGAGAGTACAAGGAGCTTGTTCTTACTAACAAGCAGTTCTCCTTCGCTAGAAATCATAATGGCAGCAGTGTAATAATCACTGTTAATAACGATGAGTCTGATGCAACTATGACTGTTCAGGCAGGCAATTGCTCAGAGTATATTGGTGCTATTACAAGAGTTAAGGTTCCTGTACAAAATGGATGCATAACCGTATCTTTGAAGGCAAATTCAGGAGAAATCTGGAGACCGGCAGATAAGTATGCAGATGGTGCGCCTAGGATTGCGGTGGATGAACCAGTGGTTGTACCTATTGTTGAGGAGGATGCTGTACCTGGAGTAGAGACTGTAGTTGAAGAAATTGCAACACCTATAGTAGAGTCTGTAGTAGAAGCTGAGGCCGAGAATACTATGGAGCCAGAAGTAGCAGCTGAAGAAACTGTAGCTCCTGTAGAAGAAGTTGTGGTAGAGGAAAATGTGGAAGCTGAGATAGAGTCAGCCAAAGAGAAAACTAAAGTTGAGGAAGAAATAGTTGAAATTACTAAGGAAGAACCTAAGAAAACAGTTGTTATCCCAGAAAACAAATCCTACGAGGAAATGACTGTAGAAGAACTTCAGCAGGTAATACTTGGTAAGATGGCTAAGAATGGTCCTGTGACAGAATATATGGAGAAGACTGTTTACGAAAACAATCACCATGGTTCACTTGTGAACTGGGCTAAGAGCTTTTAAATAATAAACTATTCCCTCTTGCTGTATGTGCATGGCTATAAAGCTACAAGAGTGGAAAGATGGCGTAACCTGTAACCATGCGTGGGCGATTGTAAAGCGGGGCTCATTCCCCGCCGCCATATTGTAATGTAAAAATTTGAATTTTGTTAATTGGATAAATAACAATTAGACATTCGATGTCTAGTGGCGTAAATACGGCATTTACTCACTTTGTGTCGTTTTATTTAAGCATTAGAAATGGTAGTCTATCGATGAAAGGAGG
>SVEC01000010.1 GCA_015057555.1 Lachnospiraceae bacterium
CCACAGGCAATAATCTTTCCATTATCCATGATAGCTATTCTAGTACATATAGCCTCAACCTCTTCCATATAGTGGCTTGTATATATAACAGTTGCCCCATTCTTGTTAGATTCCTTAATCTTATCTAGGATAAAGTTTCTAGACTGTGGGTCAATTCCCACTGTAGGCTCATCAAATATGAGAAGATCGGGCTTATGGCCTATGGCACAGGCAATATTGAGTCTTCTCTTCATACCACCTGAAAAATTCTTAGCAAACTCATTTTTTCTCTCAAGAAGTCCAACATATTCCAAAGAATCATCTATTGCCTTCTTTAAATCCTCTCCCTTTAATCCGTACAAGGAAGTGAACAGTTCAACATTTTCCCAAGCCTTAAGGTTTCCATGGATGGCTAACTCCTGTGGAATATAACCAAGTTTATGGATAACCTCCTTCTTCTGCTTGCGAGGATCCTTTCCAAAAAGCTCTACTGCACCAGCTGTAGGCTTTACTATGGAACAAATCATATTCATGGTAGTTGATTTTCCTGCTCCGTTAGGTCCAAGTAGCCCGAATATCTCCCCCTTTTTGATTTCGATATTTAGATTATCAACCACTGCCTTGTTGTGATATTTCTTAGTTAAATCTGTTGTCTTTAAAATGATATCTGACATAATGTACTTCTTTAATATTCGTATTTTTGTGTATCATCATAGTTTCTGTGATTATAATAGCAATTTTAGATTTGTGGCAAAAGTGAAAAAAGAACTATTTAGAATATGACTTTAGTCACATTTTAAATAGTTCTTCTCTTATCTTTACTTCTTGGCTATCATACAACAGATAAGTGCCAACTTACTTCCAACTCTATCATATTCCATAACCTTAAATCCATTACTTTCTATAAATTCCTTAAACTCATCATTTGTAGGCTTGATAAATGCTTTAAATCCAAACAGCTCAATTAGTTTAGTACGAAGCTTAAATCCCACTCCCTCACCGTGGACGAATGTAGGCGCAAACATCATACCATCTTCCTTAAGAACTCTCTTAATCTCTGCCAACGCCTTTTCTGGGTTAGGCATAATATGAAGTGCGTTTGCAATCATAACTGCATCAAAACTAGAATCCTCGTAAGGAAGATTATATTAAGCTAAAATAAAAAACTCCATTGATTTAATAATCAACAGAGTTTTATAATCCCCATCTTCAAAAGTATTATGCCAAGCAATTCATTACAACACTAACCATCATATCCTTTTCTTCAGGCTTTGACTCGGCAATCATAATGGTAAGCGCAACTAATGTATAATCATCTATACGTTTTCTACCATTTATAAATAATGCGCTGTTTCTATCAAGAAAATGCAAAAACATTGTGGCAGCTATACGCTTATTTCCATCCGAAAAGCTGTGATTCTTTGTAACAAAATATAACAAATGTGCCGCCTTCTCTTCTAAGGACTCGTATAAATCTTTTCCTCCAAAGCTTTGGTAGATTGCACCTATGCTCCCCTTAAAAGAATCATCCTTCTCATTTCCAAACAGTTCACTCTCGTCACCAAATTTCATACTCTCAATAACCTCACGACACTCTTCATAAGTAAGTACATAGATTGCTTCATTGCCTTTTGGACGTGGCATATTCTGGTGGTCGTATGCATCTAGTAAATCTAAAGCTGTACTATATTTTTCAACAACTGATAATACCTGCTTTGTATCTATGGAATTTTCAACTCTTTTCATAATCTGAATCACCTGATTTAATTGATTGATACGATTATTATTTACTGCATAACCCTTGATTATGTACTGTTTTAATACAGAATTGGCCCAACGTCGAAATTCTACACCTCTCTTCGACTTTACACGATAACCAACGGAAATAATAACATCCAAATTGAAATATTCCGTCATATGAGTTTGTGTTTTTCCCTCTATAGCACCATGTGGAGTGGTAGTCGCAAATTTTGCGACTACCACTGAATCACTTAACTCTTCATTTAATGCATTATTAATATGCTTACCTATAGTTTTAACATCTCTTTCAAACAAATCAGCCATTTGATTTCTATTCAGCCAAACTGTTTCATTTTTGACCGGAACTGGTAAAACAATGGATTTATCTGCTGTTTCAAATAATACTATATCCTTATTTTTCTTAATATCCATATTATTCTCCTTTCAAAAGTTCATTTTTTCAATTATTCAGTTTTATTCGTATCCTTTATTAACTTCTCATACTTCAACTGATATGCTATCAATCTGGGAATATAATCTGGTGGTGTTCTTCTACCAGCTTCCCAATCTTCAATAGTTCGAAGAGGAATTCCTAAATGAATTGAAAATTCTTTTCTATTCATACCAGTATGAGCTCTCAATTCTTTAATTTTGTTTTGAATCTCCATATCATGCCCTCCTTATGTCATAACTTATATTTTACTATAACATATAATATACAATAACGCAATGCGTTGTTCTGTATTTTTCAACAAATTTGGTATATACATATTTTAACTGATACATATATCATTATTCCAGTATATTCTCAACAAATACTTGAATGTGTAAAATAAGGGACAAAAATAGCCATTACGAAGAATTTCACTTCGTAATGGCTATATGTATAATTAAATATAAATTTGTACTTCGTAAAACTGGAAGTTTCTGTTCCTTACAAATTGGGATTTGGCGCTCCGTCAAACTGAAATATGAACATACTTAAATTACTCGCAATACATACATATAGTTCCATTTGATAACTGAAAACCGTTCTTTTCATAAAATTTAGCTGCTGGTGCATACTCGCTTGTATAAAGAACAATTCCTGCAAGTCCATTCTCCTTACTGTAATCTTTAACTGCATTTAACAATTGTTTACCTATTCCGCAACCTTGTCGCCCAGGAAGCACTGCCATCTCATTAATATGTATTTCTTTCTTACTTCCTGAAACCTTACAAAGCGCAAATATACATCCTAACACTTCATCATTCTCTTCATATACAAACCCAACAAATCTTTTCTGTTCATAAAAATCCTGAAGATATTCTGTTGCATTATCTTCTGTCCAGTCTATACCCCAATGTTCTATTGGGAACGCTTTTGCATAAATCTTGCCACATTGCGCTAAGTCGTTTTGTTTCATAATTCTAATCATTTAGTACCTCTCCTACAACTTCAAAGCTTCGCATGTTTTTCTACAATAATTTCTCAACCTCTTTAACTGTAAACTTCTGAACAAGTCCACAACTTTTACAGCAATAACAAATTACAGAACTTCTCTTTGGTTTTAATTTTTTTATTTCTCCTTCTGGGTAAAAAAACATTCCATGCATTCCTGCCATTTGTCCATTTATTAATTCGCCGCCACAGTTTTCACATTTATTTTCCATTACACTTCCTCCGTAGAATTCAAATTTTCACCTTACCTATGTATATCATTATAACTATAAAACATCTCATCTAACAGCTTATCATATTCCTCTTCATTGTGTGCCGGCACCACTACTGATACATGTACATTCCCCATAGTAAATTCTCCCCCAATGTAATTTTTTAAAATAGTATCACACAAATATTCATAGGTCAAATTAATGGAAATCTGTAATTGTTGTTTTACAGATAATATGCTAATATAATTTATGACATATAATATAGGAGGAATAATATGATGAAAAAAATACTAACATTTGCTATTATCGCATTAATTGGATTATTTATCTTCAACCAAATAAAGAGCAATAATGAAGAAAAGATAAAAAATGATTATGAAAAAATCAACCAAATAAAAGAGATGTGTGAAACCATTGCCAATTCCGACTATAAATATTCTTTCGGTAGCGACACTAATACTTGGTATATTATGGAGTTAGAGGTAATTCACCAAAAAGATGGTGATGGATACAGTAAGATGGAAGAAATTCTAGGCGAAGATTTCATAACAAAGCTATCCAATGGCGATAAGATATTTGTTGGATTTTTACCAAGAACCACTTCATACAGAATATATGCCGGTGTACCTGAAGAATCAAATATGATTTATCCAGATTGGAATTACACAGAGCTTGAACAAAAATAAACTAAAGGGATTATTGCAATAACATATAAACAGCAATAATCCCTTGATTTTTCCTACGCCGCCAGGTCTCTCTTACCGTATCTCACATAAGCTACCACGATTCCTACCACCATTACAACCATACCGAGCACTAACGCCCTGTCATCTACATTTCCTGTGCTGAATATATCCGCTGCATTTGAATATGAAAATGGAGTAAGTAGCTTGTAGTCCTTAAGGTCAGGTATCATTCTGGCCATAAGGTCAAATGCATAGAATATCATTACTATTCCAAGTCCTAGTCCAAGCTTATTCTTCTTCATAAATACTGATAATCCAAAGCATATTCCCGCTATCTCAAGGTGCATCAAAAGCTGCATTCCGTGGTATAAAAAGAATCTCTCATAGCTTATATCCTCTCCCAGTATAACTATTCCAAGGAAATAAGCTCCCACTGATATCACATTGTACATCACAACATTTGATAATATAGCAAGAAGCTTTGATGTGATGACCTTCTCTCTAGCAATAGGCAAGGTAAATAAAAACTCACTTGTATGCCCGTCCTCCTCCTTCGAAAGCATTACTGTAGAAATTATGGCAGCAAACATTGCGCCACCTAAGCTATGTATAGTTCCAACCTCAGTGGAGTAAAAGCCTGCCAATGTAGCGATGCTTAACTGGCTCATGCCAAATGCATCTGCAAATGCACCCATCTGAGAAAAGCTTTCCGCCATACCGGACATAGTGTCCTTCATGGAATTAAATAGAAGAATACATACAAAGCACATACCACCTACTGAAAGAGTCCAGATAAGAAAGGACTTATATAATAATTTAATCTCGTGTTTGAATATAGTTAACATAACATCATCCTCCTACTTCTCATAATAGTGCATAAATATTTCATCAAGAGATGGATCCTCTATTAAGATATCCTCTATATTGTGACCTGCTAACTCATCTACTATCTTATTCAAATCTCCCTTATACAGGAAATTCTCCTGCTTGCCATCTCTAATCATCTTGATTCTCTTGGCATTAGTCTTGGTAATCTCTGCCACAGTATCTACCTTTATAAGCTTACCCTCTCTCATAATAGCCACATTTTTGCAATAGTTCTTAACCTCTGAAAGAACATGGGTGGAAAGCATGCAGGTTGCTCCCTTTTCCACATATTCCTGAATTAGCTTAAAGAACTCTGTTTGCATAAGAGGGTCTAATCCACTAGTTGGCTCGTCAAAGACAAATAGCTTAGGCTTATGCTGCATAGCACATACTATACTTACCTTCTTTCGATTACCTAGAGAAAGCTCGTTAATCTTCTTCTCTGTATCTACTTTTAATCTCTCACAAAGCATAGCCGCTTCATCCCTGCAATCCATCCTTCTTATGTCCGCAGCCATCTTAATTACATCCTTAACCTTCATGTCAGGATAAAACATAGCCTCTGATGGCATATATCCCACCTGTGAAAGTATCTCCTCTTTAGCTGTTTGAAGCTCCTTGCCAAGGATTTTAACACTGCCCTTCTCAAACTGTATAAGTCCAAGCATAGAACGGATGGTGGTTGATTTTCCTGCTCCATTAGGTCCCAAGAACCCGAAGATATCTCCTTCTTCTACTGAGAATGTTACATCCTCAGCACCACGATGCTTGCCATAATATTTTGTTAGATTCTTAATCTCTATAACCTTACTCATTTATATGTCCCCTTTCCTTAAATGCTTGTAAATCCTCATTTAAAGCCTTAGATTCTAATGTCCTCCTAATTTTATATACCAAGAAGCCACAAATATAAGCAAATACTACAAACAGGAAGAATCCTATGGTCACTGGTACATTTTTATCAAACCAGCCAAAGAACCAGGATGCTGTGGTGTATATTAGCCCACACACCATACTAAGAAGAAGCTCCTTAAGTCTGAATTCCTCTCCCTCATCAAAGCCATTCATAAGGTATATCTGAAGATAGCACATGCCATAGGTAAGGAATATCATTTCTGCCATGTATATTATGCTTGCGTCAGTGCATCCACCTATAAGCTTATACATACTGTAGTAGAACAAATAACAGAAGAAATATATACAAGCCTTGAATTCCACACCGATTTCTTCTAAGAGATATCTCTCTAATCCGGTTAATCCATTATCCTTTTTACTCATGCCCTGCTCCTTTCCTAAGTATTCTTCTAAAATCCGATGCGTAGGTACGAGATATTATAATATGCTCTCCATTTACCATCCTTGCATCTATACGATTAGATGGCAGACTTCTTAAGCTGTCCACCTTGTCGATATTAATAATCATGGACTTGCTACACCTGAAGAAATTAATATCATTAAGCAGCTGCTCTAGTTGAGCTAATGTATAATCAAGCTTTATAATCTCTTCTTCAGTGTAAGCAAAGGTATTGCCATCGACAGTTTCTATGTAAAGAATTGCCTTAATATCTATAAGCTTTTGTTCCTTATCCTTCCAACCAATAAGCTTAGTCTGTTCACCCTTTATAAAATTTACAATTCGCTCTACCTCAGGGGTCATACGAAGGTAATTTACTATTACCTCGTCCTCACCGGTAGATATATGATTAATGGTGTACTTCATTATTTCCTCCAAAATGTTTTCTATGTTGTGATTTTAGCAAGTGGTTAGTTTAAACACAATACCAAAATGGGCAAGTGACACTTATTTGAGGGTTAGTTGCACTTAAATACAAAAAAGCCTTGCACTAGGCAAGACTTTCTATAACTCCTTTATATACCTCACGTCACAACAAAAATGTGCTGTCTCAAGCAAAGGCTTATCCACTCTTTCAAATCCGTACTTTTCATAAAACTTCTGTGCTGCAATCATATTATCCAGGGTTTCTAGATAACATCTCTTATAATATAGCTTTGCGTATTTTAGAGCTATCTTCATCAGTCTATGTGCCACACCAGTACCTCTTGCTTCTGGCAAACAATACATCTTCTGCAACTCACATACATCTGCCAAACCCTCTAGCTGACCTATTCCAACACCAGCAACTACATTTCCAGCCTCATCCTCTGCAACCCAGTAGCAGTTACCCTCAGTGTTATAAATCTCTGAAAATCTTCCCAAATCTGGGTCAGCCCATGCAGTGCCTTCATGATTTCCGCCAAATTCTATGAGACAGGTGCGAATTATGTTCTCTATCTGTTTGTTATCTCTTGCTTCAATTGCTCGAATTAAGTAATCCATTTTATCTCCGTTCTAATTGGGCTTATGCTCCACTCTGTAAACCTCTCTATAAAGTATATCTCTTATTTCCTGATATTCCTCTTGGCTAACTACTCCTCCACTAGTCATAATCCTAAGAGGAATGGGATTTCTACCCTTGGATATAGCTGGCTGAATGTAGGGATAATCATTGTAATAAAGTCCATTTCTCTGATAGAATTCTATCCTTCGCTTAGCTATATCATTATCTGGTAGCTCCACCTCCAAACAGACTCGTCCTGTCAGATGCTTCTTTATCTCCTGTAGCATCCTTGATCCAAGCCCTATGTTTCGATACTTGCTATCCACTGCAAAATGCTCTATAAAGCTTAAGTCATCAAACTGCCACACCGCCATAAAACATTTGATTTCAAGGAAATTATCAGCTTCCTTTGCCACATAGATTTGATAATTCGGATTTTCCATAAGTTCTAGCTGTTCCTCATATGGTCGATGCTCGTCAGGCGGGAAGCTTGCTTCCATTATTCTATATACTTGTTCAAATTCTTCCTTGCTCAATTTAGTTAACATAATGTTAATGTCTCGTATAATTCTCTCTATTTACAATAATTCTTTTAGCGCTTCTATATCCTCTGGTTTTGTACTCCAGCTTGTGGCAAATCTCACTACAGTATAGTTATCATCGTACTTTTCCCAGAAGCTAACCTTTAATTCATCCTTAAGAGAATTAAGCTTACTATCCTCTATTATTACAAACTGCTGATTAGTAGGTGAATCTATAAAGAATCTGCATCCCTTTTCCTGAAGCACCTTCTTTAGCTCCTCTGCCATATCTATAGCATGTCTGCTTATATTAAAATACAAATCGTCTGTAAACAATGCATCAAACTGTACCCCAATTAATCTACCCTTGGCAAGCAAAACACAGTGTTGTTTAATCATAGTCATAAAATGTTTAGGTGCGTTATTCTTGGTAAATACCACTGCCTCACCGCAAAGTGCTCCCACCTTAGTACCTCCAATGTAGAATACATCACAGTACTTTGCTATATCAGCAAGTGTTACATCTGTATCATAGCTCATAAGTCCATATCCAAGTCTTGCACCATCCATATATAGAGGAATCTCATACTTACAACATATATTAGACAATTCCTCTAGTTCCCTCTTACTATACAAGGTACCGTACTCAGTAGGATGGGAAATGTACACCATGCCCGGAAACACCATATGCTCATGGTTTTCATCACTATAGAAATTATTCAGATACTTCTCTAGTTCATCCGCCTTTATCTTTCCTAGCTCCTGTCCTACAGTCAATACCTTATGACCTGTATACTCGATGGCACCTGCCTCATGGACGCTAATATGTCCTGTATCTGCTGCCACAACAGCCTCATAATCCGCAAGCATAGTTGATATTACTATAGAATTAGTCTGTGTACCTCCAGCCAGAAAATACACATCAGCATCTGGACACTGACAAGCCCTCTTAATCCTCTCCTTAGCACTTTCTGAATACTTATCAAAACCATATGTAGCAAGTGTCTCATCATTTGTCTCTATCAGCTTTTGCAATATTGCCGGATGTGCTCCGTTTGTATAATCACTTTCGAATGAAATCATATTGTCCTCTTATTCCTTACTAATAATATTCTTAATTAAACCTTCCAGCTCGTTATAAATTATTGGTTTTGATAAAAAACCATCAAAGCCATCTTCCATATATTTCTCCTTTGCTCCTGCCACCGCATTTGCAGTAAGCACGATTATAGGTGTATTAGCACATGGTCCATCCTTGATAGCCTTTATTTTCTTCATAGCCTCAACACCATCCATACCTGGCATCATATGATCCATAAAGATTATGTCAAAGTATTCCTTAGTCGCTACCTCTATAGCTTCATTACCACCACCTACATCAATAATTTTGATTTGAGTCTTTTTTAATAATGCTTGGAATACTTTACGATTCATATCATTGTCGTCAACCATAAGCACACGCAGGTCTGGAGCGATTAATTCTTCGGTATAGACGTATTGTTCTGTCATCAGTTTCTTGATATTACTATCAAAATCGCCTATCGGTTTTGAATCAACGATTTTCTGCATCAAATCAAAGGAAAATACAGAGCCTTTTCCATACTCACTTTCCACCTTAAGCTCTGAATTCATCAATGAGAGTAATTTCATAGTAATTGGCATTCCGAGACCAGTTCCTTCTATATTCCTATGACGCTCTATATCTATCCTTTCAAATTCTGAAAATAACTTATCCATATCTTCAGGCTTTATTCCAATGCCTGTATCCTCTACTTCAAAATGAAGAATTACATTCTCTTCTAATTCTGAATTATTGTCCTGCATTAAGCTTACTCGAAACCAAATTGTTCCCTTCTTTGTATACTTAACAGCATTTGTAAGTAAATTCATAAGAATCTGTCTTATTCTTACATCATCGCCAAATAATCTTGTAGGAATATTTGAAGCCACGCACATTTCAAAAGATAGCTCTTTGTCCTTCGCCCTAAACTTAGTCATATTTGATATATCATACAGCAGGTTTGTAGTATCATATTCTATTGGAACAATTTCCATCTTTCCAGATTCGATTTTGTTAAGATCCAGTATATCATTAATTATAGTAAGTAATGTACGTCCTGATGCCTGAATATCCATAGCATATTCCTTGATAACAGGTTCTGTACTCTCTCTAAGTATCATTTCATCCATTCCAAGAACTGCATTGATAGGAGTTCTTATCTCATGAGACATACTTGCGAGAAACTCAGTCTTTGCCTTGTTTGCAGCATCTGCAATTTGCTTCTCTCGCTCTACCTCTCTCAAATGTTGATAGTGCGCAGTAGAATCAATCAAAACATACATCTTACTTTCTGCTGATGATTTATGTACTAATTTTCTTTCCTCAAAGGTATATATTGCATCTTCCACAGTTATCGGTTCACCGGTTTTTATTGAATTTCTAATTTTCTCTATTACTGATGGAGCATTATTTTCAATATCTGGAAAAATTTGAAATGCCTTATTATTATAATAAGCCACACATCCATTTGTATCCATGGCAATAACACCAGCCGAAAGTTCATCAATTATATATTCTTTAGCCAAAGTTTCTGCATCCATAAGGTTATTACGAAAGATAGCATATAAAAGCAGTATCGCACATATAGAAAATCCTAGCTGATTAAAATCATAATATTTCCCAACAGGTAAGGATGTTAAAAATCCTATTATCATCTCAACAAACAAACCTGCCACAATTATTAAATACTGTTTTATCTTCTGTGTATTTTGTGTTCCTGCCAAAGATTTAAATAACATTATAAGGCATGTAACAATTATAAACACAACCATCGTGTTCCATAATGTATACCAAGGTCCTCGCTCATAGTTAAATACAGTAAATTTACCATCTCGTTCTAAATAAAAGTTTTTGTAAAAAAGACCAGTTTTTGAAGTTGTTATTATTACACCAAAAGTAACTAAAGCAAATATGGATTGTAATGCAATTATTAGTTTAGGCATTTTATATTCACAAAGTCGTCTACAAAACAACAACAGTGATATTACTACACAAACCTTTCCAAACCAAGATAACCATAAAGTCATATAGTAAGCATCGTCTGATTTAGAAAACAACATCATCAAATATCCTGCTCCAACCAAAAGCATCCCAATGCAATTTGTAAATAAATAATAGTGCATTCTGTTTTTCATATTTGTAAAAACAATATATGTTTCACTTACTATCAATATAATATTTATCAATTGTGTAATTATTATTATCTCATACATATGTGTTCACCTACTTAAATACCTTCAAACATTTACAGCATTACAAATAAAATTTTATCATACCCCAATTATACCGTCAATGAAACAAAAAGGATGAACCTATATTTACTATAAGTTCACCCTTTCCTGTTATCTACTTTTCCATCAATGTGTATTTTATACTTCCGCTATTTAAATCATCCTCAGTGAAATCCCAATTAAAAAGTAGCATTTTTATTTCTTCAGTTGCAATATCCCATGTTATTATGTAAGCATCTCCATTAGCATCTAGGAACAAATAATAATACCAATTTGTATATGCCTCTCCTGTGAACATCACATTGTAATTAAATCCACCATATAGCTTTACAGCATCCATGTCAAGATCAAGAACATCCTCTGCATAGGCAGTGGCTATTTCCTTACCTACAGGAATTTTTTCTGTGGCCTCTTCCATACTAGGAGTATAGCTAGGAGCAATTGCCGAACCACCATGATTAATAGACAATAGTCTCCCATTATCTCCACATATTTCAAGCTGGTAGCTTTCATTTATAATACCATCTTTTGAGAAATGCACCTCGTAAACCACCTCAAAATTCGGATAATGTGAATCCATTATTTCTATATCAATTTCATCGCCTTCACGGTCAGTCTTATATACAGAGTATTCCCAGCTATCGTCCATCTCTACCCCAAAGTATTTCAGCACCATTTCCTTTGAGCAATCATAGACATCATCAATTTCAAGCTTTTCAACCTCTTCAGCTTCTTCCACCACATTATCCTCTGTGGTAGCTTCTGCAGTAGTTGGCTGGAAAACATCTGACTCTTCTAGCCCAATATCTTCATCAAGCACCCCTGTCTCATAAGGATTAGGTTCATCAATGACTGTCTCCATAGTGTATTTATTCTTCTCGTCGTAGTCAATTAACTGTAGTAGCTCTTCATCTGTCATCTCACCCTTAGGCAGATGCACTCTTCCATCTTCCCTGACAAATGCTAACTGGTCATCATTTATATCAGATATTTTATCTACTATAAGGATAGTTTCTTCAGGAAATCTACCATTCTTATATTCCTCCTGAAGCACTAGTAATCGTTCTACCTCTGTATCCGTAAATGCTCTAGTATACCACTCTGCATCAGCCTGTATCACATTTATCTCTAGATAAGCATCCTTCTCTTCATCAGACATATTCTCCATACGATTTTGTACGGCAGATATGGCAGCATGGGTACCTAAACCACCAAAGCACACTACGCACAACGCAATGCATACAACTATATGCTTTGAATACCTAAAGAGATTATCTTTTGTTCTCTTTCCCTTTTTACATTTTTCTAATATATCCTGCTTCATTTCCTCTGACATAGTCAGGTTAGAAATGATTGGATTATTAATTCTATTATCACCGTTCATATTACATCCCCTTTCTAAAGCATTTCCTTCAGCTTGTTTCTGGCTCGCTCTAGGCGTTTCTTACAGGCTGACTCAGATATGGCTAGCATCTGGGCAGTCTCCTTTACTGAGTAGCCCTCTATGTAGTATAAAATCACAACACTTTTTAGCTTATAATCAAGCTCCCATATCTCTTCTAGCTGAACCTTATGTGATGGTTCCACATCTGATGTGCCCATCAGAATATCTTCCACCTCATCTAATGGTACATAGCTGTGTCTCTTATGAAATCTAAGGAAATCCTTGCATTTGTTCTGGGAAACCTTAATCAACCAGGCCTTTTTCTTCTCCTCGGATTCAAAATCCGGATGCTTCTTCATATATTGAATAAATGTCTCCTGGATTACATCCCCTACATCCTGTTCATTTTTCAATATAAGAAAACATATCCTATACAGCAAATCACTGTATTTTAGTATTGTGTTTTCCAAATCTGCATTAGTTGCTTTGTTACTCATTGTTCTCTCCTTCGCTTACTATAAAGTGTTATACATGTATTACCCCTTCATAGATAAAACGATTATAATACTATAAAGGTGACAATGTCATTATTATTTTGCCAGAAAAATTTCACACAGAAAAAGCCCGCACATTGTGCAGGCTAATATACATTACTCTTCTATTGTATCTTCATATTCCTCATCATAATATTCTATAGCTGTATCATCAATTTCATATGAACTAGTTTCTTTTTCATTAGCATAAAAGAAATTAGCTAAAATAATCATAATTATAAAGATAATCAGTGGCAATAGTAATATAACACAGATAGCAGTTACTATCTTCTTAGTCCTTCTATTCTTAATCACAAGCTACTCGTTGATTCTAGAAAGCTGCTCTGCGATTTCGTTCTTATTCTCTTCCTTTTCAATCTTAGCTCCAAGAAGCTGACTTACATCAACCTCAAGAACATCTGCTATCTTCTGAAGTGAGTCTGCATCAGGAACAGAAAGTCCCTTCTCCCATTTTGACACTGTCTGACGTACCACATTTATCTTTGTAGCTAATTCCTCCTGCGTAAATCCTTTGCTCTTTCTAAGCTCTCTCAAATTTTCATTAAACATATCCTTTACCTCCTAAATGATTTTTGGTAAGCAAATCATATGCCCAAAACCTCCGTTGCCACAAGCAACGCAAGTTAACATCAGTTATTTACAAGGATTTTACAATATTTTCTCCATACCAACCTTCTGCGAAACAAGCCCACAGGCCTGATAAAATTTCATGGCATTTTCATTGCAAGACCAAACATTTAAGGTTAGATTGTAAAAATCATTCTTCTTGGCAAAATCAACTACATAGTCATATAGCTGTGTACCTATATGTAAACCTCTTTTATCCTCATCAACACAAAGGTCATCTATGTACAAGGTCCTAACATCTGTCAGTATGTTATCGTTAATATGCTGCTGATACACGCAAAATGCATATCCCAGCACTTCATCACTGTCATCCACCGCCACAAAGATAGGCTTTTGGTCATTCTCTATAATCTCTGCTAGCTCTTCATCTGTGTATTTCTTCACATTTGCCTTAAATAAATCAGGTCTACCGTTATGGTGAACCATCAAAACCTGATTCAGTAGCTTATTAATACCTAGCATATCTGAAATAACTGCTCTTCTAATGTTCATACTCCAAGTCTCCTTATTATGTCATTCTTAAATTATTGCTCTTCCAACCATTCATCTCTGGTAAGACAGGTCACATGCTCAGTTCTTATATCATCCATAAGTGCCCAGTAGAAATTCTCCTTGGTATGATGATACTTGAAACCACACTTTTCCTGCACACGCTTGGATTTAATATTACCATCAAAGTAACCACACCAGATTTTATCTAGCTCAAGCATCTCAAAGCCATAATATAGCAACGTATTTACGGCTTCAGGTATTAATCCCTGCCCCCAATAAGGTACACCAATCCAATACCCTATCTCTGCTTCCTTATCAGGCAAGTTAAGGGTACTTGCCTCGCCAAAGGTAAGTCCTACGCTTCCCACTGGCTTATTACTACTCTTAAGCACCACCGCATATGTACCTTCAGCGGAGAGTATTTCCCTAATAACCTCTCTGCTATTTTCCACCGAGCGATGCTCTGGCCAGCCTGCTATAGGACCAACATCCGGATGTTTAGCTACCTCATATAAATCCTCTGCATCTTCCTCCACCCAAGGGCGAAGAATTAATCTATCTGTCTCAAATGTCATACTTTTTCTCCTTATATATCTCACATCAACCTTATGAAAGGTATTCCACTGCAAATATCACTCCAACGCCAATCAAAACACTTCCCAGAACATAAATAAATGCCATAAGTGGATTACCAGCTTTTATCATGTCTGCAGTTTCTAGCGCAAAGGTTGAAAATGTAGTGAATCCTCCACACACACCAACCTTAAGAAATAGTACAAGTTGCGGATTTATAGAACTATTCTTTGTAGCAGCTACTGTAATAATTCCAATAACTATACAACCTATTACATTAATGAGAAATGTCTTTATAGGAAATGTTGTAACCTCATTAACTTGAATCAAACCAATTAGGTATCTGCATATGGCTCCAACGAAGCCACCTAAACCTACAACAATTGCATTTAGCATACTGTTATCCTCCGTCACACCGTAATCTCTATCTGATTACCTTCAATCCCTACTATACAGCTCTCATAATAACCATCACCAGTAGTTCTTGGACCACTTATAACCTCATAACCATCAACTTTAAGCCTTCTGGTGAGGTCATCCACAGCCTCCTTACTTCCGACACTAAAAGCAATATGAATATATCCTGTACGGTTTATAACTTTTTCATCATCTTTCATTACAGGTTTCTTCATTATCTCCAAACGGGCTCCATCATCAAAGCTAAGGAAATATGAACGAAAATCTGTAGTCTTATTATGATAACCATCATTAGATGTTGCATTGAAATACTTTATAAAAAAGTCTCTGGCAAAGTCCAAATCATTTACATACATTGCAATATGTTCTATTCGCATATTTATATACCTACCATTTCCATAAAATCATATTAATTTCTTAATAATAGATTCAAATCTAATCCATATCAAAGCTACATAGGTGTTCCCACCTCAATCAGATTTCCATCCAAATCATAAAACCTGACAACCTTCTGTCCCCAGCTATGTTCCATAAGCTTATTTACATACTTAATATCCGGATAAAGTCTTTCCAGCTTCTCTACAAATGCTTCTATATCCCTTTCTTCGAAATATAATTCACAGGAATTATTCTCATGTGTTATGTCCTTCTCCAAAAACTCTCTCCAGATTTTCTCATCCTGAAGCACAAGTCCTTCTGTTAGAATCATATTTCCATCATTATCAAGCACCATATCAAGACCAAATAAGTCGTGATAAAACTGCTTTGACTTCTCTATATCATTTACAACTATCAATATATTTCTTAATTTCATAAAATCACACCCCATCATCAACTAGAGATACATCAGTGACCTTCACCAGAATTATAATTCCATACATTTCCTCTGTACTCTGCATCAAACTTAGAGTACATAATCTTTTGAGAGTTATACAGACTGTAATAACCTGATAGCATATAGCTTACCGCCACACCGATAAGTATAAAGTTGATTCCAGCCATACCAAATAGTTCAAAGCCGAGCAATACTGAGGTTACCGGGCTATTTGTAACGCCACAGAATACAGCAATCATACCTACCGCTGCGCACATAGATGGGGAAACACCTAAAATCTGCCCCAGCAAACATCCGAATGTAGCTCCGACGAAGAAGGATGGTACGATTTCTCCACCCTTAAAGCCTACACCAAGAGTGATGGCTGTTAATACCAGCTTAAGTAGAACAGCCTCTCCATTTACCTCGCCATGCATAGTTCGTTCTATAACATCCATTCCGGCTCCCATATAGTCTGTGGTACGGGTTAATAACTGAATCACAACTATGATAATACCAAATACAAAAATTCTTAAATATGCATTTGGTATCCATTTCTTCGTATACTTTGACGCATTATGCATAGCGATACAAAATATTATACTTAATGCTGCACATAATATAGATACCAACACTATTTTTCCCGCACTTACTGCAGTAAACTCAGGAACAGCTGCTATAGTGAAGGACTCGCCTCTAATACCACAAAGCTTAGCTATCTCTATAGCTATCAAACTAGAAAATACACATGGAACCAAGGCTGAATAATACATAATACCTACACTTACTACCTCCATAGCAAAGAAGGTTGCGGCAATAGGAGTTCCAAAAAGCGCTGCAAAACATGCGCTCATTCCACACATAACCGCTACATGCATATCTTTCTCATTAAGCTTGAACAGCTTACCGATACCATTTCCGATACTACCACCCATCTGAAGGGCTGCTCCCTCTCTACCGGCAGAACCTCCGAATAGGTGTGTTATAATACTTCCAACAAATATAAGTGGCGCAGTTCTGAATCTAAGCTTCTCTTCAGACCTAACTGCTGCTATTACGCTATTAGTTCCCTGATCATCTTCTCTTTTGGATACATGATACAAAAACACTATAGCAAGACCACCAATAGGTAATCCTAATATAACCAAAGGATTAGCATTCCTAAAATCTGTCACAAATAATAATCCATAGTAAAATGCCGTACCAACCAGGCCTAAAGCCATACCTATAATTCCGGCTATCAAAACCCACTTAAGAAAGCTCATTAATCTTTTGCTCTGCTTTTCTATTTCCTCATAAAATCCTACTGATTTATTGTCCATCTAACATATTTCTCCTTTGTTTATAACAAATCTGTCAACTAATTTTTATTATATTCCAAAATCTTTACCACATCAAGAAAAAAGACGCTTCTATCACTAGAAACGCCTTAAAACTCCTACTATTAACCTCTACATAGCTGCACTGGCTCTTTCTTCTCAAAATTAGTCTCCATAGTCCAAGTAACAGCCTGACAATTCTTCATTCTAAATATCTGTAGCAAATGGTCAATTCCATTTGCCTTCCATGCCTGTAAAAACTTTCTGGATGGATGATTAAATATTTCTTCCTTTAACTCATCATCTATAACATGCTCAAGTACTCCGGTTACTCTTATCTGTGTACCATCACCGAAAAAGCACATTTCAGCCTTTGGATTATTCATAATTTGAGCATACACATCCTTAGTTGATGCTGTGTGGAATATAAGACCATTTTCATCTGCTCTAAACAAAAACATTCCTCTTACTCTTGGTTGGTCACCCTCTACTGTTGCTAAGTGAAAACCTGGGTTAGCATTCATTAATGCATACATTTCCTTCTCGTTCATAATGTCATCCTCCTTGTATAATTTTCAGTTATTATACAAGAAGACGCTAGTCTGGTCTTTTAAAATACGCTCAAAGATTTACAAAATAATGCTAACTAGCATACTTATCGCGATATTCTGTTGGGGTTATGCCAACATATTTCTGAAAGCAGGAAGAAAAATATGCTCCACTACCAAAGCCACATCTTATGGCAATGTCTGTAAGTTGGTTATCTTTTCTAATAAGCATAAGCTTGGCCATTTTGATTCTAACCTCTATAAGATATTCTATAGGTGTAATTCCTATCTCGCTTTTAAATCTTCGATTAAAGGTACTCTTTGACATATATCCTAGATTAGCAAGCTTTTCAATGGTAATGTGTTCCATATAATGCTGCTCTATGTAGTGCTGAGCTCTGGCTATGGAATAGTCATCAGAAACTGCTCTCATATCCAATGTCTCACCAAATATACTCCTTATAAGCCAATGAGTGATTATCTCAGTCTGAGCATCCAAGGTTATATCTGAATTCATCATAGACTTACTGTATTCAAATACAAATGTATTTAGAGCTTTTAATATATCTGAACAAAATTCAAAGCATTTACCCTTAAATACAGGTATTTCCTTCTCATACATTCTAAATCTAGCTTCGAAATACTCCTTATCTATAAATATGGAGTAACAGTGGGCACACTGGTTTCTATTATGCTCAACACCTGGTGAAGTAATCTCAGCCCAATAATGCTTTGGCTTATCTGAGTCCCTACTGAAATTGATTATTATCTCATATGATGGATGATTATGTTTTAAATCATTATTATCAAGGTCATCACATATAGGTATAAATATACCGATATTCTCTCTTATATAGCAATCATACATTGAAGAATCAAAGTCTACATATTTGCCAGTTAAATTGTTTATTAGTATATTTCTATCCATATCTCATCACCTCTTATCCGTCTTCCACAGAAGAATGTTTCTAAAAAGTCTCACAATCACATATTATCCTGCCCATACTTCAACCATTGTAGAAACTCTCTCATATACCTTTCATTAGGAGTAATTACATTAATATCTATCTGTGGACATTGTCTGGCAAAACTTTCCAATGCATCTTTCAAATTTTCCTTAGTCTTCATGTAATCCTCCACAATATAGTCATCATTCATACCAAGCTTATGAAGAATTATAGCCGACACAACTCCTGTTCTATCCTTTCCTGCATTACAAAAGTACATAACATTAGTCTTTGCGTTAATGATGGTATCTATAATCTGGAACATATTATCATCTACCATATTTATGTATGATTTTGACACCTCTTCCACAGAATCTGGTATCATATTCCCACCAGTTACAGGCATACAATAATAGCAAAATCGATTATCCTCTAGCAATCTACACTTCTTTTGCTGACGTTCCTCATCTTCTCGCAAATCGACAATAGTGCAGATATTGTTAGATATTAACCAGTCAACTTCCTCATCTGTTAAATTGTTTGGAACATCACTCCGTATATAGCGTACGCAATCTGTGAGGATGTATCGTGTGTTTTTTGTTGTTTCTAATAACATATTTTAATATAATCCTTTATAATTATATTTTTGCATTCGAACTTGTGTTCTGTATCGTTTTGTGCTATAATTATATTAGTAGCGATAGCTACTGGCAATCGTGTTACAGGGTGGTTGACCTTCATTCTTTCAGAATGGAGGTGATGCTTATGAAGAATTTTGACTTCAGAGACCTTATGGCTTTTGGAACCTTCCTCATAGCTTTACTTACATTCATTTTTATGAATTGTAATTAAAATAAAAAACCTTCCCTGTACTTTGGGCAGTTAGGGAAGGTTTTTACCAAACAACTGGTCAACCACTCTGTGGCGATTGCCTTTATAATTATATTATAGCAAGTTTATTATAAATTACAATATAAATCAGATAATTATTACTTAATCCATCTTCCATTCTATTTTTTCTTCAACTCCGCTATTGCAGCATAGTGAAGTATATCGAATTCCTCAGGTGCAATATTCTCAAGTAACTTAATATGCTCCTTCTCCCAGCTTGCTATTTCACTTTCTGAGAGGGATGCTCCCACACCTCGACAAGCTTTCATCCTTCCATTCCAGCTATCTCTAGTGAAATGTACATTTAGCTTGTATTCATCATGATATACTAATTCAAATTTATCATTATAACATTCCGGTATAAATATAGGATGCATAGTTTCTCCTGAACCACTCCATTTAGGACTATACTTAAGCACCAGCTTTTCACTCTCTCCAGCTATTTTATCCTCATAAGGAAGCCATGCCATATATAATACAAGTATGCAACCATCTTCCTTAAGTAACTTATGTAATGTAGGCATAATCTTATCATGATCAAAGTACCAAAAGCACTGGCATGCTGTAATCACATCAAATGAATTCTCTGGAAAATCTATATCCTCTGCTGATCTTGCATAGTACTCAATATCCATACCCTGAGACAAAAGCTTCGCCTGCTCTATTTGGTTCTCTGAAATATCTGTACCTATCCATTTTGCACCATATTGATACATATTTCTTGGTATAACTCCAGTTCCGGTTCCAAGATCAAGGACAGTCTGTCCATCTATACACAAATTACGGCTAACAATCTTATCGTAAAACTCCTGCGGGTAGATATCACGATATTTTGCATAATCACTAGATGTCTTTCCCCAGTCGAAGGCTTTTCCGCCATCTAGGTTCTTGTCGATAATTTCCATTTATTCTTCCTCCTAAAGCAAAGCTATTTATAACACTAATACCATAAATACATCAGAACGCTCACTTTGATTATACTTTTCTACATCCACAAATCCATTCTTACGGTATAATTCAATAGCCTTCACACTAGTTGATAACGAATCTAAATACATTTTATTATAGCCTGCATCTCGTGCAAATTTTATCGCCTCATTAAGCAACGCTCTCCCATATCCATTTCTATGATATCTTTCTAATACATATAAGGATTTCAGTTCACAGAAATTATTATCCAAGTCCTTAACTCCTACTGCGCCAATCACTTTATCTCCATCAAACATACACCAAAATGCTATAAAGGAGTTGTCAATATCCTTATAGAATCTATGTCTACCATTTATATCTAGTGCTCGACCTGACTCTGGTAAGCATTCATCTAAGAATTCTATCAGCTGTGGTTCATATTCACTTTTGTATATTACTGGTATAAATTGCGGTTTCATATTGTTCTCCTTAGTCCAATTTATTACTATACAAGCTCAATATACTTATCTATCAACTCATACATCCACTCTTTTATATCAGAAAACTCATACCCAAGTTCTGCTGCCTTATCTACATTCACACTATGTGACAATGTTCCATTATAAGGTGCAGCTTCACCAGTGTCAGAGATTATAGCCTGCTTTCCTGTCTTCTTTTCTATATATTCAAGTATTTCTCTTATGGAAACAGTACCATAAGAGCAACCATTAACAGGACCAACAAAATCCTTATCCACAAGATATGCCATAAATCTTCCTGCTTCATCAGACTTTATAAAGCTAATCTGACTATCCATATTATCAATATTCATAGGATTTCCCTTTATAGCATTCTCCACATAGAAAAACAATCTTTTGGTATAATCATCCTCTCCCACAACATATGGATATCTTACGGCAATCCATTTTCTATCACCATACTTCTGCCACAGAGCATATTCTGCCTGTCTTTTCACTTCGCTGTATGAATAATCTGGTCTGTTACACCATACTAATCCACCTGCAAGTCCGTCAAACTCATCCTCTCTGACATCCTTGTGATCTAATTCATATATAGCAGTGCTTGACATATAGATATACTTATCACAACTAACAGCTTCCATAGAATATTTTATATCATTAGAGCAATACGCTACCTTATCAATCACCACATCATAGTGCAATCCATCTAGAGCTTTTTTCATACTTTCAAAATCTGTATGGTCAAAAACAATTCGCTTAACTCTATCTCCGAAATCATCGGGGGTCAATCCTCTGGTTGCAATAGTTATATCATGACCATTTGCCAGCAATTCACTAACCATATGAACTCCAAAAAATCTGGTTCCACCTATAACAAGTATCTTCATTTCTATTTACTCCTCCGTATAATATCTTCCTACTACCATTTCCCCTTTACTAATCTGCCACTTATCATAACTGTTCCAAACAATACTATTGCCAAGCAGATAGTTATCCAAACCGGAGCCAACACCCATCTCCAAGACCAAGAGACAACATTTGTTAGCTTTAATATGATAAATAAAAATGTTAGAGCTTCAATAATTCCTATTCCTTTATAACTTGTTACTCTACTCTGCATAATTATATTCCCCCATTAATTCATATTTTTATGCTCTTACATAACATATCATTTCTGTTTAAACTCAACCAACAAAGCCGAACCATCCATACCACTCTCGCTTATGGCATAATAATGCGTAACCCCATCAGCTGTCTCGTAGGATATTCCGTAGCTTGGGATAGTACCATTCATAGTAATAGTAATGGCAAATGGATTACCTGCCTCAAAATCTCCATAGGTATATAGCACTTCTGTAGAAAATATAGCATTACCCATATCATCCACGTCCTCATATGTAAGAGAAAGTATCTTCAGATTCATTATATTTTCATGCGCAATAATGGCAGCTATAACCTCATACTCTGATGTTTCTGCCACGAAGTTGCCCATCTGGCTTTCATGAAGCTCATCCTTAGTTATCCATTCTATTGAAACTTCTTTAGAACCAACCTCATTTTCCACATACTCATACTTCGCAAATGGAGTAAATTCTAATGTTATGGTTCTCTCACTATAAGCTGCTGCAATATCCCAATACTTCTCCTCTGAAAGCTCCTCAGAAACAGATATATCCCACTCTCCTGTAGTATTATGATAGAATCCGTACTCCTCAAAGGTTTCGTCCTTTTCCTTAGTAAAATAATAATCCATACAGGTAAGCTCTGTCTCATTTGCACCTAGCTTGTAATTCTCAAACACACTGTACATGGCACCACTTGAGCCCTCAGTATAAAATGTTCCATCATCTAGTAAAAAGCATCTGTTACGTGACCAACCTTCTAATATTAGCTGTGGCATAACATCATAGGTATATACAGAATAAATATACTCTCCGAAATATTTGCCATTCTTTTCCTCGTATATTGCTCCAATAATTAGCTCAGCTATGCCATCATTGTTAGAATCTATAAATGTATAGCCTATAGTATCCATGGCATTTTCATTACCACCCATTACAACCTCACCTACACCAGAAGTACCCTCTGAATACTCATAGCTATCCATTCCACCGGTTACGATTTTGTAGTTTGAATTAAGTACATCTCGGTACATATTCTCGTAATATTCATGAGTTTCTTTTAGACCGTCTCCTACCACTGAAATCTTATTATCAGTTGCTTGAATTACTTCTGTAGTAACTTCCGTGCTTTCTATAGCTTCCGTTTTAGCCTCAGTTGTGGCATCCACAGTAGTAACATTTTCGGTTGTAGACATCTCTATAACAGCTTCTGTAGTTTTATCGCCATTAGCATTACCACAGCCACTAAGCAAAATTACAAACATCGAAACAACTAACATTAATAAAACTTTCTTTCTCATATAATTTCCCTCCATTCAGCATTAATATCTACTGAAAAAACTCATCCCCGCGTTCATCAAGTAGTGCTACTGTCTTCTTGCACTTTTCACAGTAATATCCTTCCCCTTTGGTATTAAGATGAACTGCGTTCTTACGAAGAATCTTCTTTCGCTCATCCTCTGGCATCCAGGATACCACTATTCCAATGCCTAGATTAATAAACTCAGAGCCATCTCTTACTTCTACACAGCCCTTCTTCATGTCCTCCCCACAATATGGACAATTCATATTAACATCCCTCCACTTAATTATTACTTGATACCCTATCTATAACCCACAGAATAACTCCTAACCATAAGCTTACTGCAGCTATGGGCATAACTATAGAGAACACTCTCCATATTATATTATTATCATTTAGGATAAATCCTCCCACTATAAATGCTATTATAAAAACCAATATCATTATTCCAAATAATTTGAATAAACCGTTGTATATCTTCTTAATCATTTCTTATCCCCTATTACTTCTCAAGCTTCCAGCCGTAGTCTCCATGATATATCATCTGTCTGGTCATTCCACCATCTATGCAAATGTTTTCCCCTGTAATAAATCCTGTCTTATCAGAGCAAAGGAACAACACCATATTAGCAATGTCCAAAGGATTTCCAACTCTACCCGCAGGTTGCTGGATAGCATCCGGTCCATCATACACAGTATAGTCATTATCAATCCACCCTGGCGATATGGAATTTACCCTTATCTTCCCGCCTAAACTTACAGCCAAGCTATGAGTAAGTGCAGCAATTCCACCCTTCGCCGCAGTGTAGCTTTCAGACTGTGGCTGACTCATACGATCACGACTGGAGGAAATGTTTATAACACTTGCGCCTTCTGCAAAATATGGCATAAATAGCTTAGTCAAATAAAATGCTGCTGTTACACCAACATTTAGGGCGTAATTAAACTCCTCATATGTACACTCATCAATCCCCTTAAACATAGGAGGTGCGTTATTTATAAGATAATCTACATGCCCGTAATCGGATATAATCTTTTCACAAAAAGCTTCCAGCACTTGCTTATCTCCTATATCTCCTACATAATACGGATTATCTAATATATCTATCACGCAAACCCTAGCTCCCAGCTTTTCAAATTCTTCACAGATACATTTTCCTATGCCTTGTGCTCCACCAGTCACCACTACAATCTTATTCTCAAAGCTGTACATATATTATACCTCCTTATATGTGATGTTATCTATCGTAATTTGTAATCCAATTTGATTTTTTGTAAGTAATTATATCCCTACTATAGTACATCATTTTATACTATTTTTAAGGATATGCCAACTAAAACAGGGACTAAATAAAGTCCCTGTTTAAAATTCTTAGCTATATTAATTCTTTGTCACTGTTCCAAACTTAAAATCTACATAGGTAAATCCAAATGGGCTATCAGGATTTCTTCTTACAGTAAATGTAAATTCAGCATCCATAAACATCGGATCAAATATATCACTGTAATTAAGGTTTGCGACACCCTTAATCACGTAGTTTTCACCCTCCATATAGGTTTCGTTTATGGTTATTGTGGTATCACAGGAGCCCTGATGCGCCCAGATTTCGTAGCCATTGGAGCCTGCCATAACATTACCGATTTCATAGTTAGCTATATCATTATAATCAAAAACATTAGATACATACTGGTCTATCTCATCCTTTGTCACACTTAACACCCCTCCACTATCAGAGTTTGCTATAGCGTATAACTTTAGACTTAAAGCCGTATCAGTCTCACCAAAAGAATCATTTGCCAAAGTTCCTATAAATTTCATTACAACCTCATCTGACATTTGAATTGTCATACCTTCTATCGCCTCTGCTGCCTGTGCCTGAGTTGAAGATACATATTTTGCAAATATATTAAGGCTCGCCAGTTCCTCCTGCGTAAGATCTGATTCTTTACGTTCCTCTGATTCCGCCCCGTCATTATCTTCAGTTCCACCATTTTGACTATCTGCAGGAATACTTACTGCTGAACTATCCAAGCTACCACCCACAGATTCTGGAAGTGTTGAATAATCTATATCAGCAGGCTCACCGAGATAATCAGTAGCACTGTCATCCTGAATAATAGTAATTTCCTTACCTGCATCTACATCGAGTTCCTCATCCGCTACTGTTCCATCAGCCATAACAAGCTTTGTGGTAACCTTTCCTTCAAATACAGATACTCTGGAATACTTCACGCCTTTATCATCCTCATAGATTCCAACACGATAATTGGTACCTCTAACAGATATGGTAACATTTGGAGTGTTAATCTCGTATGTTGACTCTTCACTTAATTTATTCTGAATATCATTAGTAATAGCTCCACTTTTAAGGTTAATCGTGGTTTTACTATTTTCTTCAGTTCCTATAGCCTCTATAGTAAACTCGGTATTCTCCTCTACATACACATACTTGTCATCATCCAGCTTAAGATTCATAAGACCTGTATTAAGTCTTACATTATCCCCTGACTCAAGAATCATATTATTATATGGCTCTATATCCCCGGTGGAAGCTCTATTTACCACACCATCACCATCATACTCATAGATTTTGATTAATCTATATTCCTCCTTTTTACCGCCTAAAACTACTGCTATAACAGCTATACAAGACACAAGCATACATACTAATAATATTAAAACAATAACAAATTTTTTGCTCTTCATATAATTCCTCCTTTTTGTAAATATAAAGGGTTTTCATTATGATAAAAATTATATCATATATCAATATAATTATGTATAGATAAAATAAAAACTAATTTAAAAAGCAAACTATTTATTGTAAATAAACAGTTTGCTCTTACATTATATTTTATTAATTTCTATCAATTTTTTCAATTCTGGTATTATCAAAAACCTCTATGCCAAACAATTCAACAGAAATACCTACTAAGTATTCTCCCTCTGCACTATGTATAGCATGATAATCCGTTATTGAATATACTAATGCTTTATATTCAACGGTTCCTCCGTCCTTATAACGAAACGGAATAGGTACATGTCACCTTTCATCCACTATATTCTTCACCCAGATACCACTCTTAACCATAAAAAATCCTATTATGGATTTTATAATTTCCATAGACTGAACTAGGAAAAATACTAGGCCAATAGCAAGAGTTGTATATTTTGCAAGAAATGTTGCGGTAGGAATAACAATTAACCACATAAACACACTATCAAACACGAAGGTAAGCATGGTTTTTCCTCCCGACCTTAGGGTGAAATAACAGGCATGGCAGTAGGCTGACACCGGCATTATGACTGCACTTATAAATATAAAGGTTCTTGCCAGCTCCTTGATTTGTTCCTCTGTATCGTATATATCCGGGAAGTATCTACCCACAGCCATCATAATCAGGGCAATACCCACACAACATATAACACTGAAAAATATCATCTTTCTAGCTATGTCCTTTGCCTCATCAAGCTCTCCTGCTCCAAGTCTTTGACCAACTACAATTGATATACAAGAGCCTAGCTGTATATATACTACATTAAAAAGGTTTGTGATTGTTGAAGAAATATTATTTGCAGCCACCACATCAAGACCTCTAACTGCGTAGCATTGTGCAATAGCAGCTACTCCTAATGCCCAGAGCATCTCATTGATAAATAGTGGCATTCCTGTAACAAATACATCCTTCATCAAATTGCCAGGAACCCAAAAGCTTCTATAGGCACCTACAATGTATGGATTTTTATTCTTGTGAGTATGTGTCCACACAACTACTATAACACACTCTATAATTCTAGCCATGACTGTGGCAATAGCAGCTCCCTTAACTCCTAATGCTGGGATTTGTCCTATAAAAGGCACAGACTCAATTCCAAATATCAACACAACATCCAATATCAGGTTAGTTATCATAGCAACCACACCTGAAATCATAGGCACAAATGTATGTCCTGTTTCTCTTATAGTGCTTGTGTATATCTGACTTATGGCAAATGGTATTAATCCAAAGGTCATTATGCCCATATATTCCTGTCCAAACTTTAGAGCAAGCTCTATGTCACCAACATCACTAGCATCACTTAAGTACAATGAGATAATATCGGTTCCAGCAAAGTAAAATAGTGCCACAGTAATTGCGCACACAACGAAAACTGCATATACCTTTATTCTAAAAGCATGCTTCTGTCCTACAAAATCACCCTTACCATAGAACTGTGTTCCAAATATTCCAGCACCTGATGTGGCACCAAATACACATATATTAAACACAAATATAATCTGATTAACTATGGCAACTCCGGACATTTCCTCAGTTCCGATTCTTCCAACCATAATATTATCCAGAAAGCTTACAAAGCTTGTAATAGCATTCTGGGCAATCATAGGCAGTGCCAGCAATAGTATATATCTGTAAAAATTTCTATCTCCTATAAACTTATTCTTAAAGTTCCTAAACATAATTATCGCCTCGCATATTAAGTCATTGTATTAATCTATAACATAAATGTAATCATGATTTATCTGAGCTGGATAGGTCTCCATAATTAGTCCATTATAACCTATTTTAACCATTACCCCTTCCTCAAATTGATCCTTTGTCTCCTCAGGTGTTTCATCTGTATAAACTATAATTTGATCTGAGTTGTTTAGTTCCCATTCCCCTTCTACAGGTTTTATCATAATATGATTCTCATATACCTCAAGAATAGTTGCATAAAAAACATCAGCATATGATGCACTTATTACTTTCCCATCATAATAATATACAGTAATATGATCTCCAGACAACACCTTTTCACCATCAAAGTAATGCTCAAGATACCATATATCAAAAGGCATCCCCATTCCAAATTCATCCGGATTACCCCATGCTTCATTTAAATCTTTTCTATCAATCCCCTTTAATTCCTCTAGAAGCAATTCATCGGATTTTAGAGAAATCTCATCTAAATCAGGAATATCAGCTGATTTCTTATTACAACCTGATAAACATAGTATACATACCAATAAAATACTGCCTAAAGACAGCATAGTTGATTTCTGTCTATCTAATGCCTTATAAATAATTCCCATAATACCAGACTCCTATATTTTTACACTATATCATTATAATGTATAGCATAATATAACATTTTTTAATATAACAGGCAACTATACTTTAGGTATAATAAAAGAGGTTGTGGGGCAATATCACACTAAACTCGCACAACCTCTTATTTTTACTCTACATTTTTAAGCGCATCCTCCATGGGAATCTGCTTTACCTTCCTCATCTGGAAGAATGCAATTACTCCATAAGCCAATATACCAGCTATGGATATATATGCAAAGCTACTAAGCGGAACATAATAATTCATCCAACCAGAATACATAAAGAACATATACTCCACGATTATTTTCATCAATATATCTACAACCGGCATAGTAAGAATAAGTGATGCAATAACCACTATAGCAGTTGTTATTACATAAAGTCCATTTATCTCACTGTGAGAGTAGCCAAGAATCTTAATCATAGATATGCTCTGGGCATTTTTCTCCACAATAATCTTTGATAAAAGGTATATTACAAGCATAAAGATTATAACTCCAATATAGAAGAAAATATCCATCATTCCACCAAGAGAATCCATAAGCTGTCTAGATACCTTATTCATATCATCCTCACTTATAACTGTGGCTATAAGCTTCTCATCTATATCTATTATTTTCTCATCAGCAAAATAACAATTGTAATATCCTTCTTCTAAATCAAAATAATTATTAAGCGCTTCTCTCTCCAAAAACACCGCAATTCCTATGGAGTAATCATAGATTCCATCAACCTTAAATGTGTACTCTGTATCCTCAAATTCATCCTTTAAAGTAATGGTATCTCCTATATGAACATCGTATTTATCTGAATAACCACTTGAAATATATACCCTGTTTGTGTCAAAATCAACATCCACATACTGACTATCCTTCTCAACACCATAGAGACTTACCTGCTCAGAGAATCCCTTTGTCTCCATGGTCTTAAGAGAATATGCAGTGTATGGCTCCGCACTCTCGTTTTCTGTATCAGCAGGAGCCTTTAGTACATACTGATATTTACTAATCATATTGTCTGCTAGTTTTTCACTGTGATTATTAAGCAATGCCGGGAATGACACTCCAAACACCATTATTACATTAGCCAAAAATACACCAATTATTATGGTTATGTAATTAGGCATATTCTGAAGGATTATTCTAAGTCTGAATCTCTTCATAATATCTATCTTTGTACTAAGTCTTAGCGTCTTCTTTTTCTTACTCTTCTTAAGGTCTCTACGAATAAACATAAGCGGTGAAAGCTTAAACTTATTCACAAGTATAAAGTAGTTTATCAAAAACATTATAACAAGCGGAACTATTGTGGTATTAACAAATGCCTTTGCGTTCCAAATTATCTCATAGGTTGTAAGGCAATAGCTGTTGTAATATAAATCAGCCGCAAAGTTCTCCATTACTGTATATCCTAATATATTACCTATAACAGCTGCCACAAAGGTAACTAACATAGGCATAGCAAGGTAATGTCTTATAAGCTCGCCCTTCGAGTAACCAGATGCCCTAAGTGTTCCTATAACGGCGGACTCCTTAGCTATGGTATTAGTTGTTGTAATAGCAAATATAAATGCAAGTATGGCAACCATAAGATATAAGAATACAACAAACATAGCGCTATCTCTTCCCATATCATTACCTGTAAACTGAATAGCCTGATTACTATAAGCTGGAATGTATTCATCAAGCTTAGTAAGCTGAAGTAGCTCCTCCATTAACTCATCTGACATTTCTTTAGCCTCTACATCATCAACAGGTCTTTCCCCATATCTCCATGAATAACTAAAGTGTAGTCTGTCATCGCCTATAATCTCGAAGCCTTCTTCTGTCATTACACCAACGCCGAACATCTTAGTATCAAACATAGTATCTGTTGGACTTTGATATAATGCGCTATAATCAGTCAATGCCACTAATCCTGATATCTTAAGCTCCTTACCTGATACTGTAATGGTATCTCCTATCTCAAGCTCATTCTTGTTTGCATGAATTCTATCTATAGCTATTTCATTATCTGCTACCGGAAACTCTCCTGACATTAGACAGGCTCTATTTACATCTTCACGATTCTTAAAGATTCTCATTGTTGTACCTAATGTAGTTTCCTCTTCTAAGTAAAAGTTCTCATAGATAGTCACATCATTTTCTTCAATTTTGCTAATAAGCTCTTCATCTGCCTTAGCTATAAGTTCAAAATTACCATCTTCTATGTTATACTTTTCAAAGCTTTCATCATATGCCTTAATCATGCTATTTCCCGCAACCTGAAAGCCTGAAACTATTGCTATCATAGCTACTATAAATACAAACAGAACTATGTATCTTCCCAAATCACTTTTAAGCTCCCTAACAAATCGTTTATTAAGTGGATTCTTCATAATCATTACCTCCTACCAATCAAGATCCATAGCAGCAATCTTTTCATCATTAAGGTAATTCTTACGAATAACACCATCTCTAAGCTTAACCACTCTATCGGCCATATTTTTAATAGCGTCATTGTGGGTTACCATTATAACTGTATTTCCATACTTCTTATTAACATCTTCTATAAGCTTGAGAATGTCCTTTGAAGTATTATAATCAAGAGCACCTGTAGGCTCATCACAAAGTAAAATATCTGGATTTTTAACTATAGCTCGGCCGATAGCGCATCTCTGCTGCTGGCCACCTGATAACTGATTGGGAAGCTTGTGTCTATGTTCATACAAGCCAAGAGTTTTAAGAATTTCATCTACATCTAAAGGATTGTCACTAAGATATGCACCAACCTCGATGTTTTCTTTGATGTTTAGATTAGGAATAAGATTATACATCTGGAAAATGTATCCTAGATGCTTTCTTCTATACTTTGTTAGAGATTTTTCATTCATATCTGCAGTCTTCTCACCATTTATAGATATATAACCACTGTCTGCTTCATCAATACCTCCTATAATATTAAGAAGTGTTGATTTACCTGAGCCTGATGGTCCGAGAAGAACACAAATCTCTCCCTTTTCGATTTGAAGGTCGATACCCTTAAGTACATCTACTCTGCTATCGCCCTCTCCAAAGTGCTTTTTAATTCCGCTGATTTCAAGAAACATAATTTTTACCATCCTTTCTTATCTTATGAAATTCACTCCTCGCCGTACCTGACACATCGCAACACTTCGTGTCGCTCAGTGTCGCGGCATTCGCCGCATACATCTTCGCTTGAATATGTTTGCTTACGAGCAAGCTCTCAGCAAACAATTCAGCTCATCTGTGCACGGCTCATTGCAACGCACATAATACAAAGACCGGGTATGCTAATTGCTATACCCGGTTAATATCATAAAAAATAAGACACACGTATAGCTTTATTAGCAATACATGAGTCTCGCAATTTAAAATAAGCCAGACCGTTCGGCCAGGATGTTGACTTATTACGTCCTTGACGTCTGCTACTCCCTCATAGGAATTTCTATGAGTGGATAGTACCATATTTTCCCATAATAAGTCAACCCTAATGTTATAAAAACAAACTTCTTGATATTTTTTATCAATTGACAACTACACTATCTCGTACTGAAGGAACTCAAATTTCAGTCTACATCCTTCACTTATACCTTCTGGCAGCAAAGCTCTTGCCACAAGCTTTGTGTCACCACCTGGCTCATCCTCTTTAACAAGATTTGCATAGTCTCCATCTATACTTTTTACTATGTAATATACTGTTTCCATATTAATTTCCACCTTTCTTTTCAAACAATTTAAATAATCTCTGTCTTAATAAATCTATTGCCGCACAAGCACCAAATACCATAACACCTATACTAATTATGTAAACCAAATCAAGGAACATATTTGAACAATCTACCTTTCTAAAATCAAACATATTCCAAAGTAGCTCTCTTATATATTTAAATTCGTGGATTGCATATACTCCTATGGTAGTAGATGCCAAAGTATTCACAATTTTACTTTGAAAATGTAAATCCTTAAAATACATCACCAAACAAACCGCCATAAGTATAACAAATGGATTTGTGTATAAAGTTACCATCTCTCCAAGCTCTAATACACCCTGTAGCCTTGTAGCCAACAATCCATTTATCAAAAGACATCCAAAAAATCCCAGAATATACACAAGCTTAGGTCTATCATTCTTCTTGGAGTGCAACCTAATATATCCACCTATTATATATAGATACACAAAAGAAAATACATTCTTTCCCTGCTGGATATCACCAAATCCATAGGTTCTCACCACTTGATCCATAATTCTAAGATCAGACAGCAAAAACCATATACTCATAATAAAGGTTGTTACTATAATAAGAACATGATAATCCTTTTTCTTAATATTCTGTAGCACTATATTTACAAAGGGTGCCAGCAAACATAATAATATATAATCTGTAATAAAATACCACTGTTGTGATAATACAGGGAATATCATCTTTAATACAATAATTAATACAGAATCTGTTTCTCCATCAATAGTATAAAATTTTGAACCAGCTAATATGGTTATAAGACTTAAAACCACAGAGTAAAACAGCACTGAAGAGTATATTTTCAACACTCTAGTATATGCCTTTTTTAAATCAAATCTCATCTTAACCATAAAGTATCCTGTAATTAAGATGAAAATATTAACCGCTGGTCTAAATAATAATTTTAATCCACTAGAACAAAGCTCAACAAAGCCACCTGCACTAACAGCACATTCATAGTAGTTGCCGTAAAGGAAGGTATGAATACCAATCACCATTAATATTGCAATTATACGAAGTAGCTCTATACCCGAATCTCTAGTTTTATTTACCTTATCGGACATAATTACCTCTTATGATTCTTCTGAAAATAATATCTTCTCCACCAAGCTTGCTGCATCCATAATACATCCTGGACATGCTCTAAGCATCTTACCTGTTTGAACTCCCTTAAGCTCCTTACATACCACACTACCGTTCTTAACCTTAAAACTTTCAAGAATTTCTCTAGATAGCTTGTATGTATTAACCTTACTATTAGGCGCATCAAGATTGCCAGTGCTATTCTTCATGCCTGCCAATATACAAGTGCCTGTAACAGCACCACAGGTACCTTCCATACCACCCATACCAAGACCTAAGCCCTCAGTCATCTTAAACATCGTCTCCTCATCTACACCTACCAAGTCGCAGTAAGCACAGGCTACCGCCTGGGCACAATTGTAGCCCTTGTTATGTAGTTCTATAGTTTTATCTACTCTTGATTCCATATCCATCACTCCTAATCTATATCATATATTCTATAGTATTCTAATCTATCTTAATTATATTATTTTTATATTAGCTTGGCAAGAAAACTCTGATGTCGCGTCGTATATTCATTCATTATATACATAATAAAAGAACTGCGAATTACTCACAGCTCTTACATAAATAAATATTAATCGAATAGCTTTACAGGATCCCAGCCATAATCCTTATAATACTCCACACTAAGATTATTATCAGTTACATACATTCTGATATATTCTTCTCTTATCTCTTTATCTCTCTCTGGCTGGTAATCAAAATACATATCATAAACCTCTGGATAATTACTAGTGAACTCTCTAATATCAGCCTCATAATATTCACCATCACCAGCAAATTCCATACTTACAACTTCAAAGCCATTATCAGTTCGCTTAAGGTGTGCACATCCCGGCATAGATGCACCACTTTCAGACTCCAGTATATTTCCAGTTAGTTTATAACCATGTATATAGAAATTACCAAATACTAAATATTCATCATTTGCATCAATCTCCTGATATATAATATATGCTGGGATATAAATCTGAGATTCATCTCCAAACATCTTCATATATTCAGGTCTTAGATAATTATAGATTGCTTCAACTGCTTTATTATCACCAGTATAAACATACTCTGTTAATACAACATTTTCACTATTAGTAGTAGCTTCAGTTGTAGCTTCGGTCATAGTCTTTGATAAATCTATGTCCTGTGTAGTTACAGAATCATCACCATTATTATAAGTGTATAATACATACACCTTATCACCTTCAATAAGGAATGAATTACAATTTTCACCAGAAGAACTCTTCCATGAAAAGCTTAATTCACCATATGTGTAGTCCGAATAGACAACATCACTTAACTGCTGATTACCTTCTGCCATATCAAATGTATCAACATAGGTTTCATATACTTTCATCCATTTAGAATAATAATTCTTAAGAAGTTCTGTATCATTTCCAGTTTCTACAGGTTCTAATTCACCACCATTAAGATTATCAAGACTATAAATGTAATAATCACCATAAGGCTTATCATTCTCAGAATTAAATACAACAAGTTTATCCTCATCCTTAACTATGTGTGTTTCCTTGGTATCACTGTTAAAATACACACAGTCTATTTTCTGAGTATCTATTGTACCCGCTACCACATTATTATTAAGATCATAGATAATTAAGCCTCTAAGGCCTCCAAAAACTAGTATTTCACCGTCCATATGATAGATATTTGGTGCGTAGATATTATAGTGTTCATCAATATCATCATCAATATTACCAACAATATCCTGTCTACCCTGGTCTATGTTAAGTAAATCCATAATTTTAGCATACACGTGACCACCAGTTACCTTATCTATACCAAATGCTACAAAAACCACCATAATTGCTGCTGCAACTCTGGTAAGTATTTTACCAGCTCTCTTTGGCTTTTTCTTACTTTCAAAGGAATCAAAGGATACAACCTTCTGGTTTTCATCTTCTCTTTCAGCTATAGTTTTTTCCAGTCTTTCCCACATAGCCATTGACTGTTCCTTGGTAGGATTTAGCTTATCTAAACTATTCTTAATTTCATTATCATATCCGTCCTTATGCATAAACATTTCCCTCCTTCTCTAATATTTTTTTCAGCTTCTCCCTTGCAGTTGAAAGCTGAGTTTGGATAGTACTTTCTTTTCTATCCAACATCTTTGAGATTTCCCTAACAGAGTATTCTTCGTAATAATACAGGTAAATCACATCCCGATACTTGTCCGGTAGCTTGCGTATGTGTGATAGAAGTTCCCCTTCTTCCTCACCATCTTCCACAGGAGTATCAGGAATATCCCCAAAATCCACCTGCTTCTTCCAATAGCTTCTAAGGACATCAGTACAATAATTCCTAGTTACTGTAATAAACCATGCGTTCTCATGTTCACCATCAGTAAACTCTATCCCCTTTTCATAATACTTTATGAAAATATTCTGCACTGCATCCTCTGCGTCTGCTTCATTTTGTAGCATCAACATAGCTATACGATATATTCGCTTGTGTTGACGCTCAAATACGTCTCTTAAGTTCATCTCTCATTCCTCCTTCACTTAATACACGAATGAAAAAATAAAAATATCCTAAAATCCCCAAAAAAATTAATATTTTTATAAAAAAGTGCGCTGGATAATCTCCAGCGCATTTTCTAAACATAATAATAGGTATCTGGTTTCTTCTCATATAGATAAAATACCTGTTCATCTTCCAGCCTTATACAAGCCAGATTTGCCCCTGGTATCTTCCCATGAAACACACAACCACAGTCAATATCATATATTACACTATTCTTTTCCTTGTTCTCATACTTGAACACAGTACCACCAGTGTAAAATTCACTATCTGCTATGGTAGGTGTATGCCCTGCTATTATAGTGGTATCCTCCTTGCCACCAACAATTAGAGCCTCTTCTCTGGCCCACAGATAAAAATATTTTTGCTCACTCATAGGCTTTTCCATACTAGAAAGAATAGGGCTTAAATCTATATCCGTGTCCTTTAGATCCCCTTCTTCCATATAACCAGCATGAACCACTATGTAATCCCTACCATTAATATTTAGATCAATGGTATAAGGAAAATTCTTAATTATTTTCGCCCACTTAATAAGCGTGGCCAAACCCACACCATGGTCTCTAATCAAATCTCTAATTGTTTTGTATCTGTCAAAATTAGGATCATACATCTTAACTTCCCTGTATGCTTCCTTAATATTTGCAGAAACCTTTGAAAAATCTGCCAGCTTAGCCACTGATTCCACAAACATTCTATCGTGATTCCCCATGATAAAATCTACATTGTCAAACTTTTTCTCCATCCACTGAAGCATGGCATAGCTTTCTCGTCCCCTGTCTATGATATCCCCCGCTACAATTAGTCTGTCATCTTCAGAAAATCTTACCTTCCTAAGAAGCTCGATAAACTCTGAATAACAACCATGAACATCTGCTATAACGTAAGTACTCAAATTATTTACCTCACAGGAATTTTTCCTTTGTCTAATTGTTAAATGCGCCAATTAATATTATACCATCTTTAGACACTTATTTGAAGACACATTTATTTAAATTTGATTATTGTTTTCCAAATGTATTTATCTTCTCTAATAAATCTATCCATCCTGACGTTTTCGCATCCTTCTCCAATTGAAAAAACCGTACATATCATTAATTAAAAACATTACAAAGCAGCATATCATAGGCAGATAGGATACATCTTCTAGGGTTGCCATAGTCCATAACACTATAAGAATTTTATCATTTGCTGAGTAAGCCACAGCATAGTAAGGACTTCTAAGAAATGTAAGGTATGAGGCAACAAAACTTGTTGTTATAGAAATGGTACTAAATAACAGGTTTGCAGTTCCCATAGCTTTAAGTATGAAATAAAACGCAAGAGTCACTAATACTGTCAATATAGACATAACAATCACCTGATTCTTAGTCACATGGCTAATCTTAACCTCCTTGGTACCCTCATATGGATTTCTCAACCATGACACCACCGCCATAACTGCTATGGGAGCTGTCATGCAAAGGTAGGTTATCATCTCGCCGTAATAACGAAAGTAATATGATATTATTCCGTAAAATACTGCAAAAACAACTGTAAGAATTTGTCCTATAACGTATCCTTTGGCTACGAATATAAGGGCTGTTACTCCTATTAATGATGCTATTATGGTAAGTATATCGCCCCCGCCTGATATGGCAAACGATACTATAATTACCGTTACAGATATCAGCCATAAACCAAGCTCAAATTTTGTAAGATCCTTAAATGGATTTTTAAATCTCATACTGTTCTATCTCCTTATTTCAGCTATTCCAAGAAAAAAGCATTCATCAACACATCTTCTAAGACCTAACGATGTGTAAACGAATGCTTTTTGCATTACACTACCCGGTGGCAGTTTACTGAATTACATTATTTAATTACTCCTCATTCATCTTTGCCAGCTTGGCAGCTTGGTCTGCTGCGATACAAGCATCTATTATCTCCTGGATATCTCCATCCATTATCTTATCAAGCTTATAAAGTGTAAGACCAATTCTGTGGTCTGTTACACGGCCCTGTGGGAAGTTGTAGGTTCTAATCTTCTCTGATCTGTCACCTGTTCCTACCTGGCTCTTACGAAGCTCTGCCTCTGCGTCATGAGCCTTCTGCTGCTCAATATCATAAAGCTTTGCTCTAAGAAGTGCAAATGCCTTTGCCTTGTTCTGAAGCTGTGACTTCTCAGTCTGGCTATATACCACAATTCCTGATGGATAGTGAGTAAGACGTACAGCTGAGTCAGTTGTATTGACACACTGACCACCATTTCCAGATGCACGCATTACATCGATACGAATATCCTTCTCATCAATCTGAACGTCAACCTCTTCTGCCTCAGGAAGTACTGCAACACTTATTGTAGAAGTATGGATACGTCCACCTGACTCTGTCTCAGGAACTCTCTGTACACGGTGAACACCACTCTCATACTTAAGCACTGAGTATGCGCCATTACCAGTAACCATAAATGATACTGACTTCATACCACCAATACCGATTTCCTCCACTTCCATAGTCTCTATCTTCCAACGTCTACCCTCACAGTAGTGTACATACATACGATAAATCTCAGCAGCGAAAAGTGCTGACTCATCTCCACCTGCGCCTGCTCTAATTTCCACGATAACGTTCTTATCATCGTTAGGATCCTTAGGAAGAAGAAGAATCTTTAATTCGTTCTCGCAGGTCTCAACCTGTGCCTTAGCCTCATTAAGTTCTTCTTTAGCAAGCTCTCTAAGCTCTTCATCACTTTCCTCATCAAGCATCATAAGACTATCCTCGATAGTCTGCTTAGCATTCTTATACTCTAGATACTTCTCAACTATTGGTGCAAGCTCAGCCTGTTCCTTCATAAGTCTTCTAAACTTATCCTGGTCTGATATAACTGATGGATCGCTAAGTGAAAGCTGAATCTCATCTAATCTTGCAACTAAATCCTCTAATCTATCAAACATTTTCTCTCCTACCTCCTGGCAATAACTACTCTGTCAAGTCCGGCATAATCCTTCTTAACGCTTACATCTGTAAATCCTTTATTAATAAGCAGTTCCCTTACATCGGAATACTGATTATAACCTATCTCAAATATTAAGATACCATCTTGTCTTAGGTATCTGTCAGTCCTTCTTATGATATTATCATAAAAGTAAAGTCCATCCTCCATGCCATCTAAGGCAAGTCGTGGCTCATACTCCCTTACATCCTCCATAATATCATCTATATCCGATGTAGGGATATATGGTGGATTAGACATAATAATATCAAATGAATCCTCTATCTTCTCAAACAAGTCAGTCCTTACTATATCACATTTTGCACCAAGATTAAATACATTTTCTTTACTTAATTCTATGGCATCTCTAGATATATCAGCTAACTGAACAAAATCATTAGTATGTCCTGATTCCATTCTCTTAAGCATATAGCTAATTCCTATGCAACCTGTGCCACAGCACATATCCAGAGCCTTAATTTCCTTGTAGTCTGAAGTAAGTTCCACAGCCGTTTCGACCAGAATCTCTGTCTCAGGTCTAGGAATAAGCACACCCTCAGCACATTTAAAGGTATATCCCATAAAATCCTGACTGCCTACAATATACTGACAAGGATATTTTGTGCTTCTAATGCTTATAACATCTTTGTAGCTTTCCTCATCCTCTAGAGAAACCTCATCATTTAATTTCATAAATATTCCTGTATAATCCAGGTCAAATATAAACATGGCAAGAACCTTAGCATCGCTTTGGTATTCCTCTATACCTGCATACCTTAAGGTTTCTTCACCGTATTTTATTAATTCCTTTAGCTGCATATTTCTACTCCAAATATCTATCCGCCTGCTCTATCACTAATGTTCATAATAATTGTATAGCACTTTATCTACATCAATTCTCATTAACAGTTTTCTGTTCTTCTAGATAAGCTTTCCAATCAAGAACTCCCTCAACTGCCATAATAGCCACCTCAACCATGTCAGGAGTCGGCTCCTTAGTAGTAAGCTTCTGAACCCATAGTCCTGGCTTGCTAAGTACATTTGCAATCCAGTTATCGTGTCTTCCTGCAAATCTAATAAATTCGTAAGATATGCCCGCTATAACCGGCACAAGCAACACTCTAAGCAAAAGTCTTAACCAAACAGTCTCTGTTCTGATGCACATAAATACCAGAATACTTACTATCATTACTATAAACAAAAAGCTTGTTCCACATCTCTTGTGAAATCTGGTAGCTTCCATAACATTCTCCACAGTTAAGTCCTTGCCTGATTCCAAACAGTTAATACACTTATGCTCTGCTCCATGATACATAAAGGTTCTCTTTATATCCTCCATCATGGATATAAGCACTACATATATAAGGAATATGATAAGTCTTATTGCTCCTTCTATTAAACCTAGCAAAAAATGATTCTTAATAACTCCATCTAAAAGAGATGCAAGGAATGCAGGGAGTAGCATAAAGAGTCCTATAGCTAAAATCAAGGAAAACACTACCGTACCAAACATTAGCATATCATCTGAGGATTCCTTTTTCTTTTCATCAGATATTTCATTGGTTTCAGCCTGTAACTCATCCTGTTTATTCTTTTTAGACTTCCTAGGCTTTAGTTCCTCTTCCTCCTCATAAAACTCCGCTGAGTACATAAGAGTTTTCATACCGATAACAAGAGACTCTACAAAATTAAACACACCTCTAACAATAGGAGCTCTAAATATAACACCCTTTTTAGACCATGGTGTATAGCTTTCTAATTTTACTTCAATTTCCTTGTCAGGCTTTCTTACAGCAATAGCATACTTGTCCTCATTCTTCATCATTATGCCCTCTATAACTGCCTGACCTCCTATACTAACTCGTCCCAAAATGAATTCTCCTTAATACAGAAAATACCTTTAATGTTAAAAAAGGCTTGCTACGTAAGCGTAACAAGCCTTATAAGTCATATTATTCAGTAAATTATGCCTGAACACCGTACTTACGGTTGAACTTATCGATTCTACCACGTGCCTGAGCAGCCTTCTGCTGACCAGTGTAGAATGAATGGCACTTTGAACAAATTTCAACGTGGATATCACTCTTAGTTGAACCAGTTACGAACTCGTTACCACAGTTGCAAACAACCTTTGCCTGATAATAATCTGGATGTATTCCTTCTCTCATGTTTTTCACCTCTTTACAAATAAAATACTCTATGAGAACAGGCAAATGCCTTGATTCTTCATACTCACAACAAATGACATTTTAGCATAGCACTGATAACATTTCAAGTACTTTTTGAAAATATAGCAGAAAATATTCTACTTTTTTACAAACATCTTCTTTGCAGTATTAACAAACTCCTTATTATCCTTGGTTCTAACAAAAAGTTTAAGCACATCTTCGATAGCTTCTTCTGCTCTTAATCCTGCAAATGCTTTGTGCATACCATTTACAACCTCCTGCTCGTCCAAGTCAAGAAGAAGGTCATCTCTTCTAGTTCCAGACTTTGAAATATCTATAGCAGGGAATATTCTTTTCTCTGAAAGCTTTCTGTCGAGCACAAGCTCCATATTACCTGTACCCTTAAACTCCTCAAAAACCACATCATCCATTCGGCTACCTGTTTCTACAAGTGCTGTAGCAAGAATTGTAAGGCTTCCACCCTCTCTCATATTTCTAGCCGCACCAAAGAATTTCTTAGGCATATGAAGAGCTGCTGGGTCAAGACCACCAGAAAGTGTTCTACCACTTGGTGGAACTGTAAGATTGTAGGCTCTAGCTAGTCTCGTAATACTGTCTAGAAGAATAACAACGTCCTTCTTGTGCTCTACAAGACGCTTCGCCCTCTCCATAACCATCTCTGATACTCGCTTATGGTGTTCTGGAAGCTCATCAAAGGTTGAATATATAACCTCTACATTTGGTCCCTCAATGGATTCTCTTATATCAGTTACCTCCTCTGGACGTTCGTCTATGAGGAGTACTATAAGATGCATATCTCTATTCTGAGTGCTAATACTCTTAGCAATAGACTTAAGAAGTGTTGTCTTTCCAGCCTTAGGTGGTGATACTATCATACCTCTTTGTCCCTTACCAATAGGTGAAAGTAGATCCACTATTCTTATAGAAACTGGTGCCCCCGGCTGGTCAAGCTTTATTCTCTCATCTGGGAATATTGGTGTAAGCTGCTCAAATGGTGTTCTCTTTGCAGCCTCTGTAGGTAACATACCATTGATACTCTTAACATAAAGAAGAGCACTAAACTTACTTCCATCATTAACCTTAACCGGACCCTCTAGTATATCTCCTTTTTTCATATTGAATTTCTTAATAAGCTGAGCTCCTACATAGATATCCTTATCTCCTGGAAGATAATTATCACTTCTAATAAAGCCATATCCCTCCATAACCTCAAGGATTCCGTAAGCCATCTGTCCACTATCCTGAGCCGGGTCATATTCCTGTCCATCGTATACAGCAAGATTAGATGTCTTAGCCTCTGCTTCCTTTACTGACTGAGTAACTACTTCTTCCTTAGTCTCTATCTTGGTTTCAACAGTCTCCTGTGGTTGCTGAGCAGCCACCTTACTTGCAGTCATAAGCTCTACCTTTTCAAGCAAATCAGCTAATTCCGGCTTCTTCATGGCCGAAACCCCTACAATCCCCTTGTCCTTTGCATATTGCCTCAATTCAGCAATTGTCATTTTTTTAAAATCCATAATATCTCCTTATGTTTATGTAATTATTCTTATATCCTTTGGGTAAAATATCGAATTAACTAATAGAATCTCTCACTATATCACTAAACACTGTAATAATAACATATCATCCTAAAAAGGTAAACTAAAAAATATATTTTTCGATTATATTGATTTTGACTCATTATTTGTTTTATAATAGCAATATCTCTCACTTAGGAGGAATCGATATGGAAGGTTTGTTACTATATAAGCTTATTGTTCTGTTTATGCTAGATAGAACTGATTATACAATGACTAATACACTTATATCTAATTTTATCGTAGATAAAGGCTACACCACTATGTTTAATCTACACGAGGCCTTAAGCGAAATGATTAGTAGTGACTTTATCTCTACTGATACCATTAGAGATACTATACATTACAAGATTACCACTCAAGGCGAGGAGGCTTTATCATATTTCGAAAATCGTCTACCCTATGCTATTAAAGAGGATATTTTGGAATATCTTTCCAAAGAAAAAATAAATGTAAAAAATGAATCTGAGATCTATGCAGATTACTTTTATAATGACTCTAATTGGTACACCGTACAGTGTATCATAAAGGATAGACGTGAGACCCTTATGGATTTAAAATTTGATGTACCAACTAAATCACAGGCAGAGACTATTTGCAACAACTGGCGTGGAAAAAGCTCTTCTATATATGAATATTTGATTAATCAGCTATGGTTGTCTGAATAAGATTCCATATATCCTCTTTTCCCTGTTTTGACACAGCGGAGAAGGGGATTATTTTTGTATCAGGAGTAAGCTTAAGTTTTTCCTTAATTATCTTTATACACTTATCCTTCTGACTTCTCTTAATCTTATCTAGCTTAGTAGCAATAATTACTGGTTTGTACCCATTTGCCAATATCCAATCATACATAGTAATATCATTTTCTCCTGGAGCATGTCTAATATCAATAAGCAAGAATACAGTTTTAAGTTGCCTAGAAGTATTAAGATACTTCTCTATCATCTTTCCCCACTTATTTCTTATCTCCATAGATACCTTTGCATAACCATATCCTGGCAAATCCACAAAATATAATTCCTTATTAATATTATAAAAATTAATAGTTTGTGTCTTTCCTGGTGATGATGAGGTTCTAGCTAAAGATTTTCTATTAAGCAATCCATTAATCAATGATGATTTTCCTACATTTGACTTTCCTGCAAAAGCAATCTCAGGAAGCTCATTCTCTGGGAGCTTACTTGTAATACCACATACCGTTTCTAGTTCTGCACTCTTTATAACCATCTTTGTACCTCCTTGCCCTAGGGCAATTTCTTGTAATAATAATGGTGAATAGCTCATATCACGCTATTCACCACTATAATTTACGCTATGCTATCTGCACTGCTAGTTCTAATATGTCTACGGAAGCTGTTCTTCTTCGCTCTTGGCTTGTCAGAATAAGTAACTATAGGATCTGCTCCATCAGTTACAACCTCCTCAGTTATAACACATTTTTCAATGTATTCATCTGTTGGAATCTCATACATGAGATCCATAACAACCTTTTCAATGATAGATCTTAGTCCTCTGGCACCAGTCTTTCTCTCCATAGCTTCCTTAGCTATAGCAAGAAGGGCCTTATGCTCAAACTCAAGTTCTACACCATCTAACTCAAAGAGCTTCATATACTGCTTACATATTGCACTCTTTGGCTCTGATAGTATACGAACCAATGCCTCCTCATCAAGTAAATCCAAGGTTACAGATACTGGTACTCTTCCTATAAATTCTGGAATAAGACCATATTTTATAAAGTCACCTGGCTGAACAAGCTTGAGTAACTCGTTATCCTGCTCTTTAGTCTTTGATATAACATTTGCATTAAATCCAATAGCTTTTTTACCTACTCTATTCTCAATTATCTTATCCATGCCCTCAAAGGCACCACCACAGATAAATAAGATATTTGTAGTATCAATCTGAATAAACTCCTGCTGCGGATGCTTACGACCACCCTGTGGTGGCACTGAAGCAACTGTTCCCTCTATAATCTTAAGGAGCGCTTGCTGTACACCCTCACCAGATACGTCTCTAGTTATAGAAACATTCTCAGATTTTTTAGTAATCTTATCAATCTCATCAATATAAATTATTCCACACTGTGCTCTATCAATATCATAGTCTGCAGCCTGAATAAGCTTAAGTAAAATATTCTCTACATCCTCACCAACATAACCAGCCTCTGTAAGTGTTGTTGCATCTGCTATGGCAAATGGAACATTGAGAAGCTTAGCTAATGTCTGTGCTAGATAAGTCTTACCTGAACCAGTAGGTCCAATCATGATAATATTACTCTTTTGAAGTTCAACATCAAAATCCTTTTCAGCAAGGATTCTTTTATAATGATTATATACTGCTACAGAAAGAACCTTTTTCGCAGCTTCCTGACCTACAACATAGTCATCAAGAAATTCTTTAATTTCCTTTGGCTTTAAAAGATTAATATCAGTGTCTATAAAATCATCCTCAAATTCATCCTGAATTATCTCTGAACAAATGTCTACACACTCATCACATATATAAACGTTGTGACCTGCTATTAACTTTCTAACCTGCTCCTGTGACTTATTACAAAAAGAGCATCTTGGTTTCTTTCTATCGTCTGTACGATTAGCCATATAAGCCACCTCTTTAAATTTATTGTCTGCTTGTTACAACATGATCGATAAGACCATATTCTAAAGCCTCCTGTGCACTTAAGAAATTATCTCTCTCAGTGTCTCTTTCAATTATATCAAGTGGCTTTCCTGTCGCTTCACTTAATAAAGTGTTAAGCTTTGTCCTAGTCTTAATAATATGGTCAGCATGAATTTTAATATCAGATGCTTGACCCTTTGTACCACCCAAAGGCTGATGAATCATAATCTCTGAATTAGGAAGGGCATATCTTTTTCCCTTTGCGCCACCAGCAAGCAAGAACGCTCCCATACTAGCAGCCATACCAACACAGATTGTTGATACATCACACTTAATATAATTCATTGTATCGTATATACCCATACCTGCACTAACTGAGCCACCTGGACTGTTAATGTAAAGGCTTATATCCTTTGTAGGATCCTCTGACTCAAGGAATAAAAGCTGAGCTATAACTAGGCTAGCTGTGGTATCATTCACCTGATCTCCCAAAAATATTATTCTATCCTTTAAAAGTCTGGAATAAATATCGTATGAGCGCTCACCTCTACTGGTTTGCTCAACTACCATAGGCACTAATGACATGGATTATACCTCCTTGCAATTTGCAACTAAGAAATCAAGAGCCTTTCTTGAGCAAACGTCCTGCTTAACTGACTTTGCTTCCTTATCGCCCATAATCTCCTTAATCTTCTCAACGTCCATCTGATAAGCGTTAGCCATATTCTTGAGTTGCTCTTCAAACTCCTCGTCAGTAGCTGTAATACCCTCTAACTTAACTACCTCCTCAAGAACAAGACCAGTCTTAATTCTAGCAATTGCGTCTGGCTTAATTCTCTCAAGTAACTCTTCCTTGGAAGTGTTAGTAAGCTTTAAGTACTGCTCCATCTGAAGTCCCTGGTACATCATACTCTGCTCGAACTCTGCAAACATCTTTTCCTGATTGTACTCAATCATTGCCTCTGGAATCTCAACCTCTGCAGACTCTGATAGCTTTTCAAGAATTCTAGCCTGCTTCTCTGACTTAACTTCCTTCTCCTTCTTAACCTCAAGTACCTTCTTAACATCTTCCTTGTACTCTGCAAAAGTATCAAATGCTGAAACCTCAGATGCGAAATCGTCATCTAACTCTGGTAACTCAATTGCATTAATTCCAAGAAGTTCTACCTTAAATACTGCTGGCTTACCTGCAAGGTCTGCTGCGTGATACTCCTCTGGGAAAGTAACATTAACATCAAAGCTATCGCCGATATTTTTACCAACAATCTGATCCTCAAATGTATCGATAAATGAATGTGAACCAAGAGTAAGCTTGTAGTTCTCTCCCTTTCCACCTTCAAATGCCTCTCCGTCCATATAACCATCAAAGTTAATAAGAACCTCGTCCTCTAACTGAGCCGCTCTATCATCTACAGTAACCTTTGTAGCATTCTGCTTCTGCTCCTCTAAGATTCTAGCCATAACCTCATCTTCAGTAACCTCAGTAGGAATCTTTTCGATCTCTACACCCTTGTACTCACCAATCTTAATCTCTGGCTTAATTGCTACAACTGCAGTAAAGATAAAGTTCTTTCCCTTACCAATCTGCTCTACATCTATCTCAGGATTAGATACTACATCTTCCTCACAATTTTCTAATTCCTTCGGATAATACTCGTTAATAAGTCTATTTGCTGCTTCATCATAAAATACCTCTGGACCATAAACCTTCTCGATCATAGCCTGTGGCACCTTACCTCTTCTAAAGCCCTGAAGATTAATCTGATTCTTCATCTTATGGTAAGCAGCTGTCATAGCCTTTTCAAATTCTTCTGCTGGCACTTCAATAGTAAGCTTCGCCATGCTTCCTTCTAATTTTTCAACTGATAAACTCATTTGTCTTTCCTCCTTATATTGCAAAACGCACTATTCATTGGATTATATCATAAGAATTAAGACAAGTCTATATTTTTTAATAAAAATCATAATCAAATCTATGCACACAAAAAGGCCTGTCTAATATATATGCTGTTACATTAAAAATAATAACATATATATAAACAAGCCTTTATATTTGATGATTATACTTGGATTACGCTTGGTAATTACTTACCTGCCATCTGCTCCTGCTGTCTCTTAATCATCTGTCTAACCATCTCACCACCAACTGAACCGTTCTCACGTGATGTTAAGTCACCGTTATATCCCTGCTTAAGATTAACTCCAAGCTCGCTGGCAACCTCCATCTTAAACTTGTTCATAGCTTCCTTAGCATTTGGTGCTGCATAATTGTTTGAATTAGTGTTTGACATAATCAATTACCTCCATAAATTATTTAAGACTTTTGTCTTATTAGTATTATTTGAAATACTAAGAATTCTATGTATGGTAATTAATGTCTATATTTTTGATTTTAATTATTCTTCACGTTTTCTTTTATTAATTAAAATCATACCAGTTGCTGATGCAAGCATAAGAGCTATGAGACCAATTATCGGTGCCTCATCACCAGTCTGAGGTGAAACTCCTGAGCCTAAATAAGGATGGTTTGTAGGTTGCTTATTGATATCATCCTTATCAGCATCTCCCTTCTTATCATCTGTTGGTTTATTATTTGTTGGAGGTGTCTCTGTAGTAGGTGGTTTAACCTCCTTCTCCTTTGCTATAAACCAAGCAGAAATAATTGTATCTTTATTTATACTATTATAATCTGTATCCCAACCTGAGAAAACATACGTATATTTTTCTGTCTCTGACTTCTTAGGTGTCTCTGTAGGAGGTGTTGCAGGATTACCCTCAACAACGGTTTCAGTTTTCATAATATTACCATTACCATCTATCCACTTTACAGTGTACTCCTTCTTAGTCTCAATAAGTCTGTAAAGAGCATATACTGAGAATCTATCAGTAGAAATTGTCACATAATTCTGTGATAATGCTACATCAGAGCCAGCCCAATTAATATATGCATAATCACTTCCGCTCTGATGAACTGAAGCCACATAAATCTTCTGTCCAGCTAAATCACCAAGTGGGAAAGATACTGTTACAGGCTCTGCGAGTCTAGTAATGTTAGCAGGGGTTCCATTTACAAGTTTACCCTCAGCATCTCTTACTTCCTTAACCACATAAAGCTGAATGTATCTTTCTATAACACCATTCTTGCCTATCTTATCTATAAATATACCTTCTGTGGTCTTATCAATCTCACTTACTGTAATATAATTTGCATATAGAGTAATATTTACTGTACCACCCTCTGCTACAACCTCAAGGTCCTCATCTGTAACATTTCCGTTATAGAGAGCTGTATTGTAAATTTTATCAAGACCGTCAGCTGTAATATTAATAGAGTTATCCTTCACAACAACACTTGTGCTAAGTCCATCTAATACAAAATGTACTCCACCCTTTGTTGCATAATCTGTAGGATATGAAATTCCTCCATTTGTTACGGTTACTGTGCTAACCTCGCTTAATAATCCGTTTGTAGCAACAATTCTATAATTTCCATCAGCTACATTTTTGAAGATATAATCTACATCATCCTCTGTCTTAAGCTCCACACCTGCAATTACTGTATTTGCTTCATAAAGTGCTACATATACAGGGTATGTCTTATAATCATCCGGAAGCTCCTCTCCATAAGTTACGCTACCATAAACTGTTGCTGTAGATGTAAGGTCTGCTGTTCTAAAGCTTCCCTCTACAACCTTTACTTCATTAGAATTAGAAGTAATTGCATATACCTTATAATCATAAACTGTATTTGACTCTAAGTTTCTGAAGGTGTAATCCATGCGTACACCATACTCTTCATCATATTTGTTGCTTAATGCAGTATCGTAATTTGACTGGCCAGCCTTCTTATAAGCAATATAACAATCAGAGATAGGATATGTTCCCTCTATAACCTTAGCATCAATATATGCTCCTGTTGGAGTAATATCAATTACCGGACTTACCTGAAGAGTAAGTGGTGCAAATTCTGTAGCCTCTGATTCATTACCAGCAATATCTTTTGCAACAACTTTATATGTCTGATTATTGCTAGCTACAAAGCTTCCTGTTATTACACCATCCACATCTGTTACTTCAACAGCTTCATCATTTACATAAACTTCATCTGTGTCAACACCACTAATTTCATCTGTAACAACAAACTTAATTACTGTATTTCCATCCTCGTCAACTGATGAGTCTGTAATGGTAACCTTAGGTCCATTTACATCTATCTTTAGGGTTTTAGTTACCACATCACTTACGCAATCTGCTTTGCTCTTACTCCAAGCTTCTATTACGATTTCACCTTCACTAGTTATATTTAATTGCTCAGACTCACTATCAACTGTAGACTGAATCTGATTGCCACCAACAGTCATCTTATATGTTGTAGTTACTGGAACGCCGTCGCTTGTCTTTTCCTGCGAAAGGATAGTCACCGTTGGAAGCTCATTAATATACCAATCATCGTTACCAAGAATACCATCTACACTAATAACTGGTGCCTCAGGTATTACATCTGATATTCCACTAAATGTCACTTCCTTTCTGGCAATATTACCAGCATTATCAGTAGCAACAATTACATATGTTCCATTTGAAGTAATCTCCTTTGAGTAGAACTCCTGTGGTCCCCATGTTCCTAATAATGCTTCATCTGTTTCCGAACCATAATATAGCTGAACAGAAGCCACTCCACTCTCATTAGTTCCCTCTTCAACCTCAAATACGAAAACTACACCTGAAAGGTATTCATCACTGTCTGCTTCATAATCATCACATATAATAACTGGTGCCTTTCCATCGAATAAGAATGGTCCCTTTTGTTCAAGGGCTACGTAATTTCCAGCATTATCATATAGTACCGCACTTACATAATATGAACCAACTAAGGCATCTTCACCAGATACTGATTCATTGAAATCATATGTAGTAAGCTTACCATAATCCGTTGCAGAACCCGTCTTAGTTCCTGCTATTACCATTGAAACGCTATCATGTGCATTCTCAGTTATTGGTGTAACTGTACCTGTCGGATCTGTAATACTCCATGTAATTCTATTAACACCACTTTCTGAATCTGAAGCTGAAACATTAAAGTTAAGACCATTATACCAAGTATCTTGAACTGTACCTTGGCCATTAGCATCAGTTACTACAATCTCTGCAGAATTGATAGTATTCTCAATCATCCACTCATAATAATTCTGAGCTGACTGTCCTTCCTTAATAAAGTTAATTGCCTCATTGAGCTTAACCTTACTCTGTGCTGAAGGATTTCCTGTTGTATCTACTGCATATACAACAAGCTGTCCTGATACACCAGTTCCAATAGTGACAGTTGCTGTATAATTACCATTTATAGCATTCTTATTAAGTTTAATCTCACCATTAAACTCACTCTTAATATTACCATTTTCATCGGCAAAATAATATATAAGCTTGTCACACGCACTATCATCTGTCTTATATTCAAAGGTTATATTAACGCTTTCTACAAGTACACCATCGATATTCTGTGCATGATAATAAGCACCAAAGCCAAACTCATTAAAATAACTTACATTAGGAGATACAGTGTAGCTTACAAGCTCTGGACCAGAACCATCTATATTTATACCTGTAAGCGTTACTGGATATGTAATTGCTCCTGTATCAACATCCAACATCTGGAACATAATAGTACCATTTGTCATATCATCAGTAATTGTAACTGAAGAAGAGAACATACTAACAACTGTTGATGGACTAGAGCCCTCTGTAATATCGGTACCATCTGCTATAAGTCTAATCTGGTCATATGTACCACCAGTTGCTGTAATAGTCAGGCTTGGATAATAATTATTTACTGGTTCAGGACTCAGCTTATAATTTCCTTCTCCAGAATCTCTACCAACAGTAAATGTGCTTGTTACACCTGTCGCACTAACAGAATAGTTAACATTAGCATCACTAAAGATTGGTGTTATAGTATATGAACCAGCAGGACTATAAAGAGTTCTAGTTGTGTTCCACTCTCCTGTAAAGCCTATAACCTGTTTCATAAATGCTTCCTTTGCTGAAACTGTATCACAAGCATCATATCTAAGCTTGTCAGCTGGTGCAAGTAAGCTTGGATTTGCAAGCTGAAGTGTATATATAGGAGTCTGTTGTCCAAATAATACTGAATCAGATGAACCCTCTGCTAAACTAGAAACTACAGAAACTGCAATTCTAGTTACAGTTGCTACTCCCGGAACCTTAACTATCTGGCTTCCATCTGCCAAATCAGTAAGCTTATACATATCTGCCTGAGCACCTGCAAGCTCTACATCCTTAAGGGTAATTGCCTTGCCCTCACCTGCATCTGCATCATCTAAGGTTGCATTTGTATTAAATGTAACATATACCTGATCAGCTCCAATTCTACCTGAAACCTCTGCCTGTGGATTAACTAAGATATTAGTATTTCCATCATATGGCTTACTTGGAGCACCATCATGGTTATTGTGCTTAATAGTTGAAGGATCAAGTGTAATCTCCTTCTGATTTGAAACAAGAACAATTGTCTTACTGAAGTTCTGCTCTGCAACTGGCTTATTATAATCTGTAACTGTAAGTGGAATTGAAATTCCATCTGCATTAGTTACATTTCTAAGCTCACCTGATATATTATAAGAAGAAATAATTCCATTATCTGATGCATTTGCAGTAACTAACAATCCATAACCATTAAGTCTTGCTATCTCGTCTGCTGGTATAAGCAATCCAAAGTTTGCTTTACCATCCATCTTGTATTTAGCTGAAATAGTACAAGAAATAGTATCACCATATGTAGCTACTATACTAACTGTACTATCTGTTGCTGTTCCATCACCTGATACAACAAGAGTATTATCCTTGTATGTCCAAATACCAGTGAGAGTTTTGCCACTCATGTTTGGATCAGCTTTAATACCTGCAAGATTATCTCTAGTTGCGAGTCCAGAGGAATTAACTGTAGTTGTTCCATCCGCTGCGTAGGTATTAGTTCCATCAGTCCATCCACTGAGATAGTAGCCTGTGTTATCAGATACAATGTCTGTAGTTGGAATCAAAATAACCTCATCATCATATTCGTAGGTTTTGCTTGTTCCTTCTCCACCCTGAACAGTGATATGACTATCAGTATCTGATACATAGTCATAATTTACAGTAATCAACTGACTTTTCCAGTTAGCAGTCATATTAACTCCTGTTGCATTCTCGTCAGTTAATGATATTGGAATAGCATCACCTATTGCATAATATGCACCATTATATGTAAGTCCATTATAATTCTTTCCCCAAGCATATGCACCTCCATCAAGGCCTGAGCTATATGGGGCTTCTGTTACAGCTGGTACTGTATAAGTTGCTGCTGGATTAATATCACCAGCAACCTTATTTGAATCCGTAGCTGCAACATCTGTATATGTATCACCATTTACATCAATATTTACAACGTATTTTTCTCTAGTTATCTTAATAAAGAAGTTGTACTTGTTGTTAGCTGTTTTAGCAACTCTTACTACTGCACCACCATTTACTAGGTTATCAAAGCTTGAACTTGTATAAATCTCAGTAGAAGAGAAATTATCTACACTCTGGCCAGTATCAGCAGCATACCAAGCAAGTGCCTCTGTCTTAGATGGTACATAAAAGGATACTGTATCATCACCATTATCTACATACTGGTAATCAGAACGATATGGTATTATATACTGATATCCATTCTCATCAACTCTATATAAGCTGATAGTATAATCCGTAGTGGCCGGTGGCTCAGCAAGTAAATTCATCTGAGAATTAATAATAGTATTGTCTACTACTGAATTAGTATTTTCTGTAGTCTCCTCAGCAGAGGCTTCACTTGACTCTCCAGTTAAGTCTTCATTTGCTTCTTCTGTTGATAAACCTTCTTCTGTAGTCTCCTCTGTTTGATTTAACTCATCCTGACTTATAATGTCAATGGTTGTAGACTCAGTGGTGACTTCATCCGTAATAATCTGAACCTCCTCTGTGGTGTCTATATCTTCCTCACTAGGAAGCTCAACCATAAGTTCTGTAGTTTCTCCAGTTTGCCCCTCATCTGTGGTAACATTAGCTGAAGACGTAAGGAATAAGGACTGAGTAATAAGCATAGCTACAATCATGGTAGACGCAACAAAGCGCTTACCATTACCTCTACCCCAATATACAGCATGAGATATAGCCGTAATAATAGCTACCAATGCCAATGTTGGATACACCAACAGTCTATGCTTTTTTCCAACATCAAGAAGTTTTCTGGTTAATTTGTCTTTAAAATTCATCCTTGCACCTCATATCCCTTTCATTAGGTCTTTCTTCTATATTTAATATGTAAATTCGAATCTAAAGTATAAATAATTACACTTACCCATAATTACTCATACTACTTTACAATTTTAGCACAGAGTTACATAAAATAAAATACTTTTTTTCATAAATTCTACAAAATATGGTGTTTTTTTATTGAGAATTGGCCTATTTTGTACTCAGCATACAACTCATGGGTATTAAAATTAAATTTTAGCCATATCTCAACTGATATATCGTCATTTTTTATTAATATTATTACATTATGTAAATTGGTAAGTTTTACCTACACATACAAAAAAGCGTAGAATATAAATTTCATTATATTCTACGCATAATTAAACATATTTATTAATTCGGATATATAAGGTTCTCCTCCTCAATATTAATAAGAACTTCTTCCAAATACTTTTTCGCTACAAATCTTGCCATAGGAAGATTCATATCAAGATAGTTTCCACAATCCTTGGCACTGGCTCCAGGAACCTCATCGTCAAACTCACTTATAAATGTAAACATTTCTACCATAAGCTCCACTATATCCCTTGACTTATAATCTCCTGCTAACAGAAGATAAAACCCTGTTCTACAACCCATAGGTCCAAAATATATTGTCTTATCCTTATACTCCTTATGATTCCTAAGATATGTGGCAGCAAGATGTTCTATAGTGTGAATCTCCGCTGTATTCATAACAGGTTCAAAGTTTGGTCTGGTTACTCTTAAATCAAAGGTTGTAATAACATTGCCATTAACATTATCCTTTCTGGAAACATAAATTCCAGGAAGAAGCTTTGTATGATCTATTGTAAAGCTTGCTATCTTTTCCATAATGTTTCTGTCATCTATCGGATGACTCTCCCTTCTATTTTAGTAATTAGCAATCATTTCCTTCATAAGCTTAACGCTATTTTCTATAGCCTTAGCCTCAAAGGTTGGATAGTCTACAGTTGCACTGTCGTCTGCCTTATCTGATATAGCTCTTATAATAAGAAATGGTATCTTATTAAGATAGGCTGCTTGAGCAATAGCTGCCCCCTCCATCTCAGTACAAAAACCTGCAAACTGGGTAGTTATTCTTTCTTTCACATTCTTATCTGATATAAACTGATCTCCACTTACTACTCTTCCCTCAAATACCATTATATCAGGATTTACTTTTTCACAACATACCTTTGCAAGCTTTCTAAGCTTCTCATCTGCCACAAATGTAGAAGTTTCCATCCTAGGTATTACTCCTGGCTCATAGCCAAAGCCTGTGGCATCCATATCGTGCTGAAGAGTATCTGTGGCCAACACTACATCGCCTATATCTATAGCAGCATTTAAGCTTCCCGCAATACCTGTGTTGATTACTGCATCAACATTATAGCAGTCAACTAATATCTGGGTACATATCCCTGCATTAACCTTTCCAATACCGGAGCGAACCACTACTACATCTTTACCAGTTATAGTTCCCTTATAAAAGTCCATAGAAGCCTTTGTCATAATTTGAACATTCTCCATTACTTCCTTAAGCTTACTTACTTCCTCATCCATTGCGCCTATTATTCCTAGCATAATATATCTCCTTTAATAAAATGATTTTATATTTATATGTTATTATGTTATGTAAACTAACATCTAAATTCTTATCTCCCGAATTAACCCAATGTATTAATCACCTTGTTGGCCTTGTCAATCTTATTCATTACTATCATATAAAAAAGGCCTTCGTCAACTACATCAATCTGGTCTTCGGTAAGAATATCTGATACATAAAACTCATTTAGCACATACATGGCAATATCGTTAATACTCTCTCCTCGTCCAGTATTCCTAAGTTTAATATTTTTTTCGCCAACTGCTTTTATAAAGCTGTGCCACTCATTAATAAATCTATGGTTCTCTGAAATATTATCTACATCAATCCACTTCTTCACCTTAATCTTAGCACAATTATCCTTTACACACTGTCCCTTTTGAAGGAAGTACTTAAAGTCTCCATTCTCATATATTCTTCCCAGCGGGAAAATCCTACATATTCCAGGTCTTTGCTTATGTATGGTGCATCTTCCTTCCTCATTAAGAAAAGTGCATCTTTCATCCTCACCCATCTTAATATTTGGAAGTATAAGACCATCCACCATGTTAAGCTCTATTCCACCTTCATTGAGTAGGTCTTGAAAGTTTTTATTCAGCTCCTTCTTTAATCGCCACACATCATATGGGTCAAGCACTATGGAGCTTCCCATTCCTGTACAGCACTTATGACACCCCACACAGCCTGCTGTATCTGCCTTAACCATGTCGTTTTCGCTGTAGGTTCTGCCATCTGATATTTCATTTAATGAAACTTCTCTAATCATTATATTTCCTCTATCTGCTTAAAATCATTTACTTCTAATTCTTTATTTTCATCCCTAGCACTAATTATATCTATAATATCCTTAATTACATCCATCTGCTTTCTATTAGCCTCAACCTCTTTCCTAAAGCTAAAGCCTCTGGTCCATCTCCAATCAAAGGTGCTCTCCTTTGTGTTAATAGCTATGTACATCTTCTTTTCTTCAAAGCGAACTGCCATGTTATTAAATTTGTTATATGTAGTAAGCAGGGCTTTCTTCATCTTGTCATCAAGTACATTTCTTGCACTACCACCCTTTTCAACCTTTACATCGAACACATCTCCGAACACCTTATCCTTTATCTCATCTGATGTCAACTTATCATACAGCCCACTGTATCTATGTTCGAAAGTATATGAAAACACAAAAACCGGTTTTTTAACAACGATGGGACTATCTAAAATTATCATTCTTCCTTGAAAATGTTTATACACCCTAATCTTTGTATGTCTGTGTCTACCATACCCTGTTCTCTCGTAAATTACATTCTCTATTTTTACATCAGATTGCTCATAATGATATCCATTGTACTCTCCATATATTAAGTCCTCTGTTTTGTATTTATTACCAGATTCAACCAATCTAATATTTGAATCTATTACACCCTGTCCAAACCCATCATTTGGAGACCACACACAACCTGGAAGTTCTTGATTTAACACATTTTCTACAATAACTTTCTTATAAGAATACTTAAATATTAAACCTGTAATTAGCGAAACCACCAAGCAAACAATCGCTACAATCAAAAGTGTTCCTTCACTTTCACCATCAGCGGATTTAACAATCATTCTAAAAAATCCTACAGGAGCACATATTATCACGCCTAACAACGATAACAGGCTAATAATTTTTAATAACACCAGTCCAAACATCTGTAATCTTATCTTTGTTTTAATTCTCATCTTCTTTCCTCGCACTCAACATATAATATATTTGAAAATATACTTAATTTCTTTACCCACTGTTCATACTCTGCATAATATTTCTCGCCCCAGGTAGATATTATAAGCATATCTTTACCATTTCTTCTGGTCACACCCACTATGTTGAAGTAATGTCTTTTAATTCCTACTGATTTTTCAAAACTTTTATTCTTTGAATTATAAGTATACAAATCAAGCTTATTTTTCTTATTAAACACATAATAGGATGCAACAATAGGTATATTATTCTTCAGCATCTTTTCCATAAGCTTTCCAATTAGTTTTTTGTTAACCGTAGGACACCAGGATATAATAGGGTCACCATTTCTACTACTATAAAATTTATCCAATCCACGCTCCATAATCATAGGCAACAAACCTAATCTTCGAAGTTTTTTTCTTTTATTAATAAAATATACTTCCCTATGTCGCTTGTCCACATAAGCTCTGTAATCCTCATAGGTAATCCCTTTAATGCCTGCACCACTAACATAGAGTTCTAGGTTACACAGTGCTATTACGCCACAGCCATATTCACTCATGGAATCATTCTCATTCTTCCACCAGGACTGATTTCCTCCAAAGTATTCCTTTGAACCTTGCTTTATTTTTATAAAATTTATGTGTTTTAGTGTTGCCAAATATTACCCTGCCTTATCTTATTAAATTCCAAGTTCGTCCTTAACAACTCTTATAGACTCTTCTAGACATCTTATAAAATATTCATATTTCTCTGTGATAAACGCCTCATTCTCTGCCTTACCAGCAAATTCCTGTTCCTTAGCAACCTCAGAAAAATTCAGCAATCCTATGGTTAATGCATTACTCTTAAGGGTATGTGCTACTCGAGCATACTCCTTCCAATTCTTATTATCATAATATTCCTTTAGATCTCCCTTATAGTCAGTTGCATTCTTAACATAATGACCTAAAACTTCCTCATATAAGTCATCTAATCCGCCACAGTACTTTAAGCCTTCTTCTTTATCTAAAATATAAGAAACCATCGAAACATTCTTATCTTCCTTAGATTTAACATTATTAGACTCAACCATTTCTGTAGATTTTGAAGTTTCTGTATTCTCCTCTTTTAGATGGTTACCATCCTCTAAATACTTCACAAGTACTTGTTCTAATCTGTTGTACTCTACAGGCTTTGTAACATAATCAGAAAAACCTTCTCTCTGGTACTGTTCTGCCGCTCCCTTAATAGCATTTGCAGTAAGGACAATTACTGTTGTTTCCCTATTCAAGCCTTCATTATCAGTTCTAATAATATGCAAGGTTTCTATTCCGTCAGGCTCCGGCATCATATGATCCATAAATATAAGGTCATACTTATTCATCTTACACTTATCTATGCATTCTATTCCACTGGAAGCAAAATCAAGCTTCAATCCTGTCTTACCAAGCAATGCGCTCATAACCTTAAGATTCATATCATTATCATCAACAATAAGAATAAACTTATCCGGAGAGAACAAAATTTCTTCCTTACGACTGTTATCCTGTGCCAATGCAAAATACGCATCCTCAAAGTCTCCCATAGGGGTATCATCAACTATTTCCTGCGGAATTGTTATTGTAAATGTACTACCATAACCATATTTACTGTCTACTTTTATGGTGCCATTCATATTATCAATCAGCTGTTTTGTTATACTTAGTCCCAAACCTGTTCCCTGGATGTATTTATTACGCTTAAGTTCCATTCTCTGGAAGCTGTCAAATAGATTTGGAATATCCTCCTCTTTGATTCCAACACCTGTATCAGACACAGAAAACTCTATGTTAAATCCATCTTTATCTTTAACACCCTTAAGAGATATAGATATTGAACCTTCAACTGTATACTTAATAGCGTTAGATAATATATTATTAAATATCTGCTTAATTCTTATCTCGTCACCATTAAGGGATGTAGGTATACTTTCATCAATGTCAAGCTTAACCTCTAAATTCTTTTCATCTAGTTTTACAGCTGCCCCAAGGAATACGTCTTTTAGAAGGGCTGCTACCTTATATGGGCTATCACATATTACCAATTTACCGGCATCAAGCTTAGAAAAATCAAGTATATCATCTATAAGACTTATAAGAAGCTTACTTGCATTCTCAATATTTTTGGCATATTCCCTTGTGTCATTATCGTAATTTTCTCTAAGAATCATCTCATTCATACCAACTATGGTATTAATAGGGGTTCTTATCTCGTGGGACATGTTTGCGAGGAACATAGCTCTAGACTCGCTTGTTGCAACCGCAATCTGCTTTTCCTTCTCAAGTTCAAGTAAGTCACGTCCTGTCTGAATTATCGCCATGAAGAACAAGAACACAAGACCTATGCATAGAGCCATTCCATTATTAACTGCTGCTTCATCATACACCTGATAAATCTCTCCAACACCAGCCAGCATAAGTCCTGCCAGACCCAAAGCTACCTCTTTATATTCATTTATAAATTTTTTCTTAGTATCTATAATTACTGTAGCAAAAAGAGTTACTATAAACACTACAATTATTGCATGGGACACTCCCATGGTCTCCGAAAAATCCTTTACGTCTGCAAACTGCAATACAGTTGATATAATAAAATTAATCACTGAACATATACCAATAATTGTGTACGCCTTTTCATATCGCTCCTTTTGTATCTTATTAGCATAAGACATAAACGGAAATGGAAGTAGCATTATCATAAAAAAGCCTACATCACTTGCGATGGTGCTATTAGGCAGGAAAATCTGTCTCAGCTTTGATTCTGCTATCAACCAAACAGATGCTACTAAAAGTGCCAAGCCTAGATAAGCAATATTCATATTCTTCTTATATATAAATCGAACTATAATACAGTAAAACACTACCATAACACTAAGAACAAGCATAAACAAAGCCATTATGGTAACAGGAAGATATTTACTCACTAATCCAGTCCATATCTGCTCACGATTACCTACTAGCATATTATTTACATATCCAGAATAAGGAGAGTGACTTACTATTTCCATACTAAGTGTCTTACCTGCATCAGAAGTCAATAACTCCACAAAAACATATACACTCACACTATTCTTTCCAAACTTTCTGGTACCATTTGTGCTATATTTTTCCCTAACTTCTCCATCCACGCTTATGGTTATGTCTTGCTGAGTACTTCTAATGCACAACCAAGTGCCTTTCATATCTGAAGGGATTTTCTTTTCGATTCTTAATACATCTCCACTTTTAGTTCCACATGCCCCTGGCACTGTAATAGGCACTCTTGTACCATCCGAAGATACCATTTCCCAACCATCATCAAAGGACATACTTCCTCCAACTTTAAAATTGGTCTCCTTTTCAGAGGTCATTTCTCCTATAATAAAATACAAGATTGAAATTATCAAAAATACTCCTGACAAATATTGAATTATTTTCATGCCATTACCGATTTTATTATCCATATTTATCCTCCATAAGTAAAAATATAGTGTAGAAATGCATCTACACTATATTATAACATCTTTTATTTATAAAACATAGCACATTATTCTCTTAGTTTTTTAAGACAAATTTCCAATAATCCTAATACTCTATTATATAAATATCTCCACAATCCATTGTCAATGTAGTTAATTTAATTTTCTCACCTTTCTTTATCTCAAATATATTTTCCTTTTTTATTTATAGTCTTTAAGTAACATACGTATGAAGAAGGTGTTTTTATGAAAAAAAGAGGTTATTACCCCAAAAGGAATAATAACCTCTAAAAAACACTTTAATTACTTGCTAGCAAGTTCATTCTTAAGAGCTGCAGTAAGAGCAGGAACAATCTTGTTAAGATCTCCAACGATACCGTAATCAGCTACATCAAAGATAGGCGCATCTGCATCCTTATTGATAGCGATGATGATATCTGACTCCTCCATACCAGCAACGTGCTGAATAGCACCTGAGATACCAATTGCGAAGTAGAGACTTGGACGTACAGTCTTTCCAGTCTGTCCTACCTGATAATCTCTCTCCATCCAGCCTGAATCAACAACTGCTCTTGAGCAGCTTACTGTTCCGCCGAGAACATCTGCGAGATCCTTTAATATCTGGAAGTTCTCTGCTGAACCAACACCACGTCCACCTGATACGAGAATCTTAGCGTCCATGATATCTACTGTATCCTTAACTGACTTAACAACCTCAAGAATCTCAACATACTTGTTGTCTGGAGTAAAGCCTGGGTTAAACTCAATAACCTCTGCCTTAGCGCCGTCGATTCTATCAATCTTCTGCATAACACCAGGACGAACTGTAGCCATCTGTGGTCTGTTATCTGGACATGCGATTGTTGCGATTGTGTTACCACCAAATGCAGGACGAGTCATAAGAAGCTGATTGTGCTTCTGCTCCTGATTTGGAATAGGGTTGATTGGGAAATCACCAATCTCAAGAACTGTACAGTCTGCAGTAAGACCTGTAGCAACTCTTGCTGAAACACGAGGGCCAAGATCTCTACCGATAGCTGTAGCACCAACTAATACGATATCTGGCTTATACTCGTTAATAACAGAAGCCATAGCGTGTGTATAAGGCTCTGTTCTGTACTCCTTTAATTCTGGATCGTCTACAACGATAACCTTGTCAGCACCATATGCTGCAAGCTCGTCAGCAAGATTCTTTACCTGATATCCGATAAGAATTGCTGTAACATCTGTATCTAAGTCCTTTGCAAGATCCTTAGCCTTACCGAGTAATTCGAATGCGATTCCGCTTAACTCGTTATCAACCTGCTGTGCAAAGACATATACTCCCTTATATTGTTCTAAACCCATTTTATTCACCACTTTTCCTTTTTATTATATTACGTGCTTATCTTTAAGCTTGCCTACGATGTAATCAACAGCCTCAGCTGGATCAAGAGTAACCTTCTCTCCGCTACCCTTTCTTACCTTATCAGAAGCCTTAGCAATCTTTGTAGGTGATCCCTTAAGACCTAGGTTAGCATCATCTACATCTACAAGATTTGCTCTACCCCATACTGTAATCTCAGCATCACATGCATCGAAGATTCCGCCTGGAGTCATGTAACGTGGCTCGTTTAACTCAGCAAGAGCAGTTACAAGACATGGCATCTGGGCCTTAACCATATGGTATCTGTCCTCATACTGTCTCTTAACGATTACGCTGTTACCCTCAATCTTAATATCCTCAGCGTATGAAATAACTGGAATATTAAGATGCTCTGAAATCTGTGGTCCAACCTGAGCAGTATCACCATCGATAGCCTGACGACCAGTGATGATTAAATCATACTCGAGATTTCTGATTGCACCTGCAAGAGTAGTTGATGTAGCCCAAGTATCAGCACCACCAAGAACTCTATCTGTAACAAGAATTCCCTTGTCTGCGCCCATAGCCATAGCCTCACGAAGAACGTCCTCAGCCTTTGGAAGACCCATTGTGATAACTGTAACCTCTGCGCCTGTCTCATCCTTAATTCTAAGAGCTGCTTCAAGACCAGCCTTATCATCAGGATTCATAATTGTGAGCATTGCTCCTCTATCTAATGTACCATCTGGATTGAACTTAACTCCACCCTTAGTATCAGGTACCTGCTTAATACAAACTATAATCTTCACGAAAAGTACCTCCTTACTTTAATAAGTCAGCAGAGATAACCATACGCTGTACTTCTGAAGTACCCTCGTAAATCTCTGTGATCTTAGCATCACGCATCATACGCTCAACATCATACTCTCTGATGTATCCGTAACCACCATGTAACTGAACTGCCTTAGTAGTAACCTCCATAGCTACCTCTGCAGCATATAACTTAGCCATTGCTGCCTCAACACCATATGAAGTCTTATGATCAATCTGGTACTGAGCCTTCTTCATAGCTGCCTTATATACTAAGTTTCTAGCAGCCTCAACCTTAGTAGCCATATCAGCTAACTGGAACTGAGTATTCTGGAACTGAGCGATTGAACGACCAAACTGCTTTCTTTCCTTAACGTAGTTAATAGTTGCCTCAAGAGCACCTGCTGCAATACCAAGAGCCTGTGCTGCGATACCGATACGTCCACCATCAAGTGTGTGCATAGCGATTGCAAATCCCTTACCCTTCTGGCCAAGTAAGTTCTCCTTTGGAATTCTACAGTCAGTGAAGATAAGCTCGTAAGTTGATGAACCTCTGATACCCATCTTCTTCTCCTTAGTACCAAATGTAAATCCAGGAGTTCCCTTATCTACGATAAATGCTGAAATCTCCTTGAAAGGACGACCCTTTTTCTCAATGATACCAGTAACTGCGATAACGATATATACATCTGCTTCCTTACCGTTAGTGATAAAGCACTTAGATCCGTTAAGAACCCACTCATCTCCATCAAGAACAGCCTTAGTCTGCTGACCCTGAGCGTCTGTACCTGCTCCTGGCTCAGTAAGACCGAAAGCACCTAACTTCTTACCTGAACAAAGGTCTGGGAGATACTTCTGCTTTTGCTCCTCAGTACCATAAGTTTGGATTGGGTCTACACAAAGTGATGTGTGTGCAGATACGATAACACCTGTAGTACCACAAACCTTTGAAAGCTCCTCAACACACATAGCATATGTTAAAGGATCACAACCCTGTCCGCCGTACTCCTTTGGTACAGGTATACCTAAGAAACCACTCTTAGCCATCTTCTCTACTGTCTCTCTTGGGAAGCATTCTGTCTCATCAACTTCCTGTGCAAGAGGCTTTACTTCATTCTGTGCAAAATCTCTGAAAAGAGTTCTTGCCATCTCATGCTTCTTACTTAAAGTAAAATCCATTGTTATTTCCTCCTAATATATTTACACCTAAAATACGATTGCTCTTATACAGCATCCATTGGTGTCTTTGTACGATCAGCATTGTAGATATAGAATCCCTTGCCTGACTTAACACCAAGGTTACCGCCACGTACCATCTTACGAAGTAATGGACATGCACGATACTTGCTATCACCTGTCTCATTGTAAAGAACATCCATAATTGCAAGACAGATATCAAGACCGATGAAATCACCTAACTCAAGTGGTCCCATTGGGTGGTTAGCACCAAGCTTCATAGCTGCATCGATACCAGCTACATCTGATACACCCTCCATCTTAATGAATGCTGCTTCATTAATCATAGGTATTAAGATACGGTTAACAACGAAACCAGCTGCCTCATTAACCTGAACTGGAGTCTTATTAATCTCCTCTGATATCTTAATAATTGTATCTACTGTCTCCTGTGGGGTGTTAACACCTGCAATAACCTCAACTAACTTCATTCTGTCAGCTGGATTAAAGAAATGCATACCAATCATTGGACGAGTAAGACCATTTCCAATCTCAGTGATTGAAAGTGATGATGTATTTGAAGCGAAAATACATTCTGGCTTACAAATCTTATCTAACTCACCAAATGTTGTCTTCTTAACTCCCATATCCTCAAATGCAGCCTCAACGATTAAATCACAATCTGCACAAAGGTCTTCCTTAAGACCAGGAGTGATGCTATTAAGAATCTCATCAACCTTCTCCTGTGTCATCTTTCCTTTTTCAACGAGCTTTGCATAACCCTTTGCAATCTTGTCCTTACCACCTTCAGCCCACTCCTGCTTGATGTCACAAAGAGCTACTTCATATCCATCAACCATAGCGAAAGCCTTAGCGATACCCTGACCCATGGTACCTGCACCAATAACGCCTACTTTCATTTTTATGTCCTCCTAAAATATATTTGTGGATTTCCTAAATGAATTCATATACGTTTCGTTCAATTAGTCATCCTTATTTCACACGGATAGGATGGCCAACTTGACCACCCTATTCATGTTAAAAACATATTAATATAATAACTACTTATTCTGGAAAGGAACTACCTTTAACTTCTTTTCCTTGTCCTTCTCTAAGAAGTTACCCATACCAGCCTTCTGGTCTTCTGTCTCAAAGCAATCACCAAAAAGCTTCTCCTCAATAACGATAGCTGCATCCATATCAACCTGCATACCGTCATTAATAGCCTTCTTACAGTTACGTACTGCTATAGGAGCATTCTGAGCAATCTTAGCTGCAAGCTTCTTAGCTGCTGGCATTAACTCCTCCTGAGTGTAAACTGCATTAACAAGACCAATTCTTAAAGCCTCATCAGCCTTAATGTTAATAGCTGAGTAAATCATCTGCTTAGCCATGCCTTCGCCTACAAGACGAGCAAGTCTCTGAGTACCACCAAATCCTGGAGTAATACCAAGACCAACCTCCGGCTGACCAAATACTGCATTATCTGAACAGATTCTGATATCACAGCTCATAGAAATCTCACATCCACCACCAAGTGCAAAGCCGTTAATAGCTGCAATCACTGGAATAGGGAATGTCTCAATCTTCCTAAATACATCATTACCCTTCTTACCGAATGCCTCACCCTCAGCCTTTGAAAGAGTTGACATCTCTCCGATATCAGCACCAGCAACAAAGCTCTTCTCGCCAGCACCAGTAAGGATAACTGCTCTAGTTGCATCCAAATCAATAGCATCAAATGTAGCCTCAAGCTCCTCAAGAACCTGGCTGTTAAGAGCATTTAAAGCTCTCTCTCTGTTAATAGTAACGATACCAACGTATCCGTCCTGCTCATAAGTTATAAATTCCATTGAAATTCTCCTTTTAGCTTAGTCTCTCTTAACGATAGTTGCACAACCCATACCGCCACCGATACAAAGTGTTGCAAGGCCTGTCTTAGCATCCTTAGCTTCCATCTCATGAAGAAGTGTAACAAGGATACGACATCCTGAAGCACCAACTGGGTGACCAAGTGCAATAGCACCACCGTTTGGATTAAGCTGCTTATCTACATCAATACCAAGATCTCCACCTACTGCAATTGACTGAGCTGCAAATGCCTCGTTAGCCTCGATAATATCGAAGTCCTCAATCTTCATATCAGCCTTAGCCATAACCTTCTTAGTAGCAGGAACAGGACCAATACCCATAACCTCTGGTCTACATCCAGCAAGAGCACCAGCTACCCAAGTAGCCATAGGCTTAACGCCAAGCTCCTTAGCCTTCTCCTCTGACATAACTACGATAGCTGCAGCACCATCATTAATACCTGAAGCGTTACCTGCAGTTACGAAACCATCCTTATTAATAGGACGAAGCTTTGCAAGACCTTCCATAGATGTACCAGCTCTTGGACCCTCATCCTTAGCGAATACGATTTCTGCTTTCTTAGTCTTAATAGTTACAGGAACGATTTCTTTATCAAATGCACCATTTGCCTGAGCTGCCTCAGCCTTCTGCTGGCTCTTTACTGCAAACTCGTCAAGCTCTTCTCTAGTGATTCCCCACTCCTCACAGATATTGTCTGCTGTCTTAATCATGTGGTAATCATTGAATGCATCCCAAAGTGCATCATTTACCATACAGTCCTTCATAACTGCATTGTTCATACGGTATCCAAAACGAGCCTTATCAAGAGCATATGGAGCCATTGACATATTCTCCATACCACCAGCTACAACGATATCAGCCTCACCAGCCATAATCATCTGAGCTGCCATATTTACACAGTTAAGACCTGAACCACATACTACATTTATTGTAACAGCTGGGACCTCGTTTGGGAGTCCTGCCTTAATAGATGCCTGACGTGCAACGTTCTGTCCTAAACCAGCCTGAATTACACAACCCATGTAAACCTGATCAACAGCCTCTGGAGCAACTCCTGCTCTGTTTAAAGCTTCCTTGATTACGATTGCGCCAAGATCTGCTGCTGGAGTGTTACTAAGTGTTCCACCCATAGTACCGATTGCTGTACGACATGCGCCTGCTAAAACTACTTTCTTTGACATGATAATTTTATTCCTCCATTTTTCTATAATTATGTCATAAGGTCATACCCCTCGACATTGTTACCCACATAATATCATATTTGAATACCTTTCGCAATAAATTTAAGCCTATGATTTGGATTTGAATTGTATTTTTTTTAGTGCGTAAGGGTATACTATTTATTCTTTTTTTTGTGGACATTTCTAATAGTTTTTTTCATTTTTTTAGTATTTTTACTATCAAAACCCATCTGTCTATCACCATTTTTGCTTCTACTAGAAGTGTTTTTACCTGTACCTTCCTTATTTGGTCTAAAATCCTTATCATTTTTTCTAGGTCTTATCAGGCACTTTTTATCAAACCCTATCAAATCTGTACGTTTGGCAATGGTAAGTGCCTCATGCACCAAATCATAATTCTTTGGATTTCTGTACTGAATAAGTGCTCTTTGCATAGCCTTTTCATGTGGTGAAATTGGTACATACACTTTTTCCATTGTACGTGGGTCAACACCAGTATAGTACATACAGGTTGATATTGTTGATGGCGTAGGATAAAAATCCTGAACCTGCTCTGGCATATATCCTAAATCTCTTAGATATTCAGCCAGCTTTACTGCATCCTTCATAGTAGAACCTGGATGTGATGACATAAGATACGGCACCAAAAATTGTTTCATTCCAAACTTTTCATTGATTTTGTTGTACTTTTCAACAAATGCTCTGTATACCGAATTTTCCGGTTTTCCCATCTTAGATAATACATTGTTAGAAATGTGTTCTGGGGCAACTTTTAGTTGTCCACTAATGTGATGCTTACATAGTTCATTGAAAAATTCATCATCAGAATCTGCCATAAGATAATCAAATCGAATACCCGAACGAATAAAAACCTTCTTTACATTAGGTAATTCTCTAAGCTCTCTCAACAGTTCAAGATAATCACTATGATCTACCTTTAAATTTGTACATGGCTTAGGAAACAAGCACTGTCTTTCCTTACAGACGCCATGCTTTAACTGTTTATCACAGGCCTTTACTCTAAAGTTTGCTGTAGGACCTCCAACATCATGGATATACCCCTTAAATTCAGGGTCCCATATCATTTTCCTTGCCTCTTCTACTATGGATTTGTGACTTCTAGTTTGAAGAGTCCTTCCTTGATGAAAGGTAAGTGCACAAAAGCTACATCCTCCAAAACATCCTCTATTGCTTACCAAGCTAAATTTTATCTCTGATATGGCCGGTATACCCCCTGCCGCCTCATAGCTTGGATGATAGGTTCTCGTGTAGTCTAGTGAATACACTCTATCCATCTCAGTTTCTGTCAGAGGTGCTGCCGGTGGATTTTGAACAATATATTGGTGTTCATTATATTTTTCAACTAGCACCTTAGCTGTAATATGATCGGTATTATCATACTGAATTTTAAAGCTTTTTGCATAATTCAGCTTGTCCTCTGTAAGCTCATTATAGCTTGGCAAGGTTATATGTCCCTTCATATCTTCAACACTTTTTGTTTTATATACAGTACCATTTACAAAGGTAATATCTTTGGCTTCTATACCACTATTTAAAGCATCAGCCACCTCAACTATAGCTTTTTCTCCCATACCATAAATCAAGATATCTGCCTGAGAATCTACTAAAACTGAATGTTTTAATCGATTTGACCAATAATCATAATGAGCTAATCTTCTAAGACTTGCCTCTATACCACCTATAATAATTGGTACATCCTTATATCTCCTTCTAATAAGATTACAATAAACCACTGTGGCATAATCAGGTCTTTTGCCCATTTCACCACCTGGAGTGTATGCATCCTGACCTCTTCTTTTCTTAGATACAGAATAATGATTAACCATAGAGTCCATATTTCCAGCACACACAAGAAAGCCCAGCCTAGGCTTTCCATACACATCTATACTATCTGTACTCTTCCAATCCGGCTGGGAAATCATTGCAACCTTATAACCATTAAGCTCTAACATTCGACTTATAATGGCAGGCCCAAAGGATGGATGGTCTACATATGCGTCTCCTATCACGAAGACAAAATCCGGACTATCCCATCCCTTTAATTCCATCTCTATTCTATTAAGTGGCAAAAAGCCCTGATTATACGCATAATCCAATCTATTCATTACGTTTGTCCTTATATTTTTTTAGAACTCTTGCTGAGATTCAAGTACAGTAACATGTTCACTGTTAAGCACATAATCCTTAGCATTTGCAGCACCTGTAGCAACTACTAGCTCAGGACATTCTATACGTCTTACCTTGACTCCTGTTTTTTCGGTAATAAGTCTATTCATGCCAAAAATCTTACTACCTCCACCAGTAAGTATAATTCCATACTCAGAAATATCAGCAACTAACTCTGGTGAGGTTGACTCTAAAGCTGTCTTAACAGCATTGATAACCAATTCAGATACTTCCTCACAGGCTTCAATCATCTCAGATGACTTTACTGGAATTTTTGTAGGAAGACCTCTAACCAATTCTTTACCCTTTGCGTATCCTACAGCATCCTTCTCTCTAGGGTAAACTGAACCAATTTCTAGTTTTAGCTGTTCTGTAGAAACCTGGCCCATGAGTACATTGTGACGTTTCTTCATATATCTAATAATTGCTTCATCGAAATCATCACCACCCACCTTTTCAGATGCACTGTAGTTGATTCCTCCCTGTGAAATAACAGCAATATCTGTGGTTCCGGCACCAATATCAACAATCATGTGACCCTTATTGGACTGAACATCTACACCTGCACCTATGGCTGCCGCAAATGGCTCCTCCAATATATAAACTTTTTTTGCTCCTGTTCTAAATACTGCATCTTCTACAGCTCGCTTTTGCACTTCAGTTATTCCACTTGGTACACATACACAAACATTTGGTTTGCCCCAAATCTTACGTTTTTGCATAGCAGCCATTACATATGCCTTAAGCATTCTCTCCGTCAAGGTATAATCTGAAATAACACCATTTTTAATAGGCTTAATTACTTCAAGCTCTTCCGGTGTCTTTCCCATCATTCTCTTGGCCTTATTACCTATAGCTATAACCTTCTTACCTTTTACCTCATAGGCAACAACAGAAGGCTGGTTAACAACTATACCTTTATCTCTAATATATATAACTGTATTCGCAGTTCCTAAATCGATTCCAATATCAATAATCATCTTATGTCCTCTTAATCTTCCAATTTATTTAGACGTAAAAATAAAGCGCCTTTTGTCATAATACTTTGATTATAACATTAGCGCTTTATTTTTCAATATTTATTTGAAATCTTCGCTTAGCAAATATTTCTTACCAGCATGACCCTTTGCACTTTCTCTAGCCTCACAGTTAATCATAGCATCGTCAATAGCCTTAATCATTCTATCAATGTTACCTGACTCCATAGCCATAAGCTGATTTCTGATTGTTCCATCAATAGATGCTTCTGGCTTAAAGCCTCTCTGTGAAATATATCCTCGAGCTATAGAAAGCATATCCTTATTTCCTAAGTTAAGTACATCCAGCTTATTTGTAAATTTACCTGATACTGCATTTACAGTTTCAAGTAATCTGGTTACAGACCCCTTTTCTCCTGTAAGGATGATAATAACATTATTATTATCTGGGTCTGCAAGCTTAACAAGCTCTGTAAACTTATCTATAGCAATAAGACCTGCATTCTCAACCACTAGACATCCATCCCTAAGCTTTGTCATCGCATCTACAAGCTTTACCTTGTTAAGAGCTGCCGCTTTAATCTTAGCAATAGTCTTTGCCTTGCATACTCCCATATCATAGAAGCTTCTTGCAAAATCCTCACCAAAACTTGTAAGTCCAAAGCCATGTTCTCCCATAAGTACAAGGTTATTTGTGTTAGTAGCCTTATTAGCTATCTTATTAAACATAGTAATCATATTATCTGATACAGACTCAACCTTTGTATACTTCTCAAGATAATATGCAGCCATAGGAAGTTTTCCATCAACAGATGGCTGTGTAAGGTCAAGCTTAAGATTTTCTGCATCCTCAGCTGCCTTAAGAGCATCCTCTTCAGCCTTCTTTGCTGCCTCGAGTATCTTACGTGCTTCCTCTGCCTTCTTTGCCGCCTCTTCAGCAAGCTTCTTATTCTCTTCCTCAGCCTTTTTACGAGCTTCCTCATCAGCCTTTGCTTTAGCTTCCTCTTCAGCTCTAGCCTTTGCCTCTGCCTCTGCCTTTGCCTTTGCCTCTGCCTCTGCCTTTGCCTTTGCTTCCGCCTCTGCTATTCTACGTGCTTCAGCCTCAGCTGCCTTCTTAGCTGCTTCTTCTGCTACCTTCTTTGCATCTGCTTCAGCCTGCCTACGAGTCTCCTCAGCTTTCTTTAAAGCTTCCTCTTCAGCCTTCTTAGCCTCCTCTAAGATACGCATAGCTTCTTCTGCTCTCTTACGAGCTTCCTCAGCTGCCTTCTTAGCTTCCTCTTCAGCTTTTCGCTTAGCCTCTGCCTCTGCCTTAATTCTAGCTTCTTCCTCTGCTCTAGCCTTAGCTTCTGCTTCTGCCTTTGCTTTTGCTTCTGCCTCTGCCTTTGCCTTAGCCTCTGCCTCTGCTTTTGCCTTAGCTTCTGCTTCTGCCTTTCTCTTAGCCTCTGCTTCTGCCTTTCTCTTGGCTTCCTCTTCAGCTTTCTTTCTATTTTCCTCAGCCTTACGAGCAGCTTCTTCCTCTGCTCTCTTAGCCTCTTCAAGAATCTTAGCTGCCTCAGCTGCCTTCCTACGAGCTTCTTCTGCATTTTTCAAAGCTTCCTGCTTTGCCTTTGCTCTAGCTTCTTCCTCAGCCTTTTTACGAGCTTCCTCAGCAGCTTTCTTACGCTCTTCCTCTAATGCCTTACGCTTTGCTTCTTCTTCAATTCTTCTAGCCTCTGCCTCTTCAGCTCTCTTACGAGCAGCTTCTTCAGCTCTAGCCTTTGCCTGGGCCTCTGCAATACGTCTCTGCTGTTCTGCAGCACGTCTTTCAGCCTCTTCCATCTTTCTCTTTTGAGCCTCGGCTCTCTTACGAGCCTCTTCTTCCTCAGCTGCCTTCTTTGCAGCCAACTCCTCGGCTCTCTTACGAGCAGCATCCTCAGCAGCTTTCTTTGCTGCCTCTTCAGCCGCCTTCTTTGCATCCTCTGCAGCCCTTGCAGCATCAGCCTCTGCTTTAGCCTTAGCCTCTGCTTCTGCCTTTTGACGAGCCTCTTCAGCCGCCTTCTTTGCTACTTCTTCAGCCACCTTTTTAGCCTGTTCTGCTGCCTCTGCAACTGAATTATTTGTTGAGTCATCAAAGTTAGCAAGCTTTGAAATCTCTGCTCCTAATATATCATCGTCATCGTCCATATCATACATACTCTTCACATCATTTGTTGGAGTTGTACGATTTGGTACAATATTAATAATATCATCACTATCTACTTTTTTAGCTGTTTCAGTAGCCTTCCACGACATACCATCGGAAATAATAGTAGTGTCACCATCCTGAGCGAACGCTAATGATTCGTCCTCTAAATCCTCACCGATAACAGTTACATCATCACTTCCACCAACAAGCTTAGTAGGTCTTAACTTTTCTTTTTCCTTTGCTAATGCCTTTTTAGCTTCCTCGGCTTTTCTAAGCTCTTCTTCTCTTCTACGAGCATCCTCAGCCTTTCTTAGTTCTTCAGCCTTCTTAGCTTCTTCAGCCTTCTTATCTTCATCAATCTTAAGCTTTAATCCAAGCCCCTTTGACTCTGATTTATTACCCTCAACACTCATGCCTAATGATGGCTGGTTGTCCCCCAGGGTCTTCTTAGCCTCCTCAGCCTTCTTTGTTTCAGCAGCCTTCTTAGCCTCCTCGGCCTTCTTTGCTTCCTCAGCAGCTTTCTTAGCCTCCTCAGCCTTCTTTTCTTCCTCGGCAGCTTTCTTAGCTTCCTCAGCCTTCTTTGCTTCCTCGGCCTTCTTAGCCTCCTCGGCCTTTTTCGCTTCCTCAGCCTTCTTAGCCTCCTCGGCAGCTTTTTTCTTAGCCTCAGCAGCTTTTTTAGCTTCCTCAGCAGCCTTCTTTGCTGCTTCCTCTTCGGCTTTTTTAGCAGCTTCTTCAGCTTCCTTTTCAGCAGCACGAGCTCTGTCGTACTCCTCCATATCCATCCCCTGCTCCATAGCCTGCTTACGTCTCTTCTTCTCTTCGATTTTAGCTAAATCATCAGCAGATAAGGTCTTGTATTTAGGCTTATTGTCAGCAGAAGTGGTTTTGGAAGCAGACTTTCCTGCCAACTCCATAGCTTCCTGCTCTTTTTTCTCCTTAGCAGCTTTAGCGGCTTTTTCTTTTTCAACCTGCGCTCTAACCGCAGCTATCAACGCTTCTCTTTGATCAATTGCCACTAGCTTTGCCTCCTTTCAGTAACACTTCCCAGTCAAGAATTATCTATATTCTTTAATTTGCTTCAAGATATTTTTCTTAACAGAATCTATCTTCAAAGATGCTTTTAATTCATCTCTTGAAGGACAATATTTTTCCACAGTTTCAAATACTTCATCTGAAATCTGTTCTTCTACTTCTGCTGGTACTGAAACATTGCTTTCTTCAGCAACTATGTTGTTTTGAGTAATATTCACAGCACCACTTTGAGTCATACTATTATCGCTAGGACTTGTAGCCGACTTAGAAAAATCTAAATCAATTCCAAGAGATGCCAAAAGTGCTTCCGCCTCTCTTTGCATCTGCTCTTCCTTTAGAAGATTTTCATATATTTTATCCTGAGCTTCCGTCATTATTTCATTAAAGTTGTTCTCCACAGAAGCAACACTTTCTCCTAGCTCAGGGAATAATGAACTTTTAAACTCCGGATAATCCAACTTTCCTTTTTGCTGTAAGGTATTATATACAGATTCTCCTTCTAACGGATTAATGCTAGGTTTGAATACATCTTCCTCAACATATGCTTCCTCTACAACAGATTCTATCTCTTCTTCCTCATAAGAAACCTCGTCTGATACAGGTTCTATCTCTTCTTCCTCAAAAGATACCTCCTCTGCTGAAGGCTTCATCTCTTCTTTCTCAAAAGATACCTCATCCGCTACAAGTTCTGTCTCTTCTTCCTCAAAAGATACCTCATCCGCTACAAGTTCTGTCTCTTCTTCCTCAAAAGATACCTCATCCGCTACAAGTTCTGTCTCTTCTTCCTCAAAAGATGTCTCATCTGCTACATACTCTGTCTCTTCTTGAATAGCTGAGTCGAAATCATTCATATCAAAACCTTGAGAAAAATCGTCAATCTCAAATTCATCATCTTCAGCCAGTAGTTCTACCTCCTCTATAACAAAAGAAGGTTTTGTCTCAGAATCGGAATTATTCTTCTCTTGATTAATGATTTGGTCAAAAGGATTACCGGTCTCATAGTCACCATCCTGAGTGTTGATAAACGTATCCTCCCCTACCTCTGTCACTATTGATATTTTCTTTTTCTCGTATATCTCTTGCATAACAGAATCTCCTATATCATCTAAAGATTCTTGTTCGGCACTATCTAGCGCAGCAGTTTCTACCTCTTCTTCTACAAACTCTTCAGACTCCAACGCTTCATATTCTTCAACAGGATTTTCCTCATTATGATCTTCTAACGTCTCATCAGTCTTTTCGTCTTGTGCTTCGGTTTCAACTTCCTCATGGGTCTCTTCCGAACTATCTATTAATGCCTCTGCTTTTTCAGCAATTTCTACTTCATTGACATCATCAACTTCTTCGCTTGCATTATCATTCTCTTCGGATTTATTCTTAGAAAATAGCTTTTTGAAAATATTTACCTTTGGCTCCGCTGGAGTGGCATTACACTCCTCATCAGCCACAGCCTCTAGTTCACCTTGAATTTCTTCAATAGCTCCTTGTTCTTCATCTAATTGCTGTCCTTCTCTATCAGGTGTATCTTCACTTTCACCCTGCATCTTTTTGGCAAGTTTTTCCTCTTCTTTAAGGTGCTTCTTTAGTTTCAACTTTGCACCAAAAGATATCTTTTCATTATCCTCAAAAAGTATTTGAATTTCTGCTTCCTTAGGATTAATTTTATGCTCATCATCCTCTAATAATGGTTTTTCCATCACACGAAGTTCTTCCTGCTCTGGCGAATCATCAGCAACTTTTTCTTTAGAATATATATAAAATACTTCTTCTACATTTTTCTGATTATCTTCTATAGCTTCGATAATGTCAGCATTTGTACCATTCTTAAAGGAAGCCATATAATCCAGCTTAATATTTTCCGACTCAATATCCTTTCCTTGAATTCTCATCAACAGATATAATTCGAAGGACCAATCATAATCCATGACATCACTATACATAGGAAACAAGAGTGTCTCTATTTCCTCAAAAGGACACCCTTGAGCCTTATTATATATATAGTTCAACTGAATTGTTTCAGGAAGGCTTGGGTCTGAATCATGCATATATAATCTAAAGTAAAATTCAGCTAACTCCTTGTATCCCATTCTAAGATATAAATCAACCAAGGAATATATTACTCTTTTAGCTTCAGGTGCCATCTTGTGTGCCATAAGCAAAATTCTTCTAGCATCTACATATCTCCCATTAGCTATGTACACCTCACCACACAGTCTAAGGAACTGTGGGTTGAGAGATTTAGATAAATCTTGACTATCAATTATCTCTAATGCTAAACTATATTCTCTTGCCGCTGCTAATTCTTTTATCTTATTAACACTGGTCATACTAAGACCTGAGCCCATCCTTCTCACCTCATATCAAGTCATTATTATAAGTTTATCACACAGACTCTTCTTTTACAATAATTAATGTCCTTCAAAAACCTTCTCAACCTTCTCAATTACTGTATCCTTCATATTTCCTCTAGTCTTCTCATACTGAAGTCCAGACTCCATAATCTCAAGAAGCTCCATTCTATACTGATTATCAATATCCTTAATGTACTCCATAAGAACATCCTTAATCTCGATTACATACTCCTTAGTCTGCATCTTAGCTATCATTTCATCAGGATTGAACTTTGATGTACTCTTCATATCCTCCTGCTTACGTGAACAAACAACACACTCTTCTGCTCCTGCTTCATTTACATATCCACAGTTACATGTCCATATCATACCATCTGTTCTATACTTCTCTACTGCATCAATACCTCTCTTATCCTTGAGAGCTGCAAGTCTATGTAATGGCATACTAACATTAATAGGTAAATCGTTACATGCATATACTCCTCTGCTTGTAACATACTTTGAAATAGTAACCTTAGAATCCTTAAGCAATAAGATATCCTTTGCAGGCAACTTACAATCAATCGCCTTGGACTCTATAAGTGTTATATTGCCCTTCTCAAATACAAAATCAAGATTCTTAATAATAAGCTTCTCTTCATAAAGGTTAGTAAGCTCAACATCTGCTCTAATAGCCTTAATATCATCCATATTATAGTTATAGAAATCTGCAGCAATAGTAACCTCCTTACCCTTGCCAGAAATCTTAACTCTGACTGGTCTTGGGACAAGTCTGTTATAGTAATTGCTTACATATAATTCTTTCTGTACAACAGTAAATGCAGCCTGCTTCTTTCTAAGCTTAACAGCTGTACCAGAAGCGACAGTACCTACTGAATTATTACCAAACTCTGTATAATTAAGAGAAAGTCCTATAACTGCATCCGCACCACGTCTCTTAGCAACTCCCATCAACTTCTCTATAGCTACCTCATTAGCCTGTTCAAGCTTACTTGTAAGTTTCTCACTTTCTGCGTCAGACATCTCTGTAACACCCGCTGCAATACCTTTAAAGAAGTTTGAAGCAAGTACTGTCTGAACATTTACAAAGCCTAAATACTCAATAATTTCATATCCCTCAAAGCTTGAACTTGAGGTCATCATAACATCTGCCATAATTAAATCCTCCAATATACTAGTTTTTTATACATAAACATACAGAAATTATAACACAATTAATTTGTATTTAAAAGTGTTATTTGTTAATTTCATAGTGTTTTTTTGTTGTTTTTTGTGCAATATGCCAATGCTCATTTCCTTCTAAAAAATTAAATCACTTTATATAACTATTAAATCTTTAAAGGACAGCTGTTTTCATATTTATAAAAGAAATACTCTAAATCAAAATAGGTATGTTCGTCACTTTCACCAACTACAGACCAATTATGAAGCTTGTCCAAGTTAGGGAAATATGTGTCCGCCTGATATGAATAATTAATCTTAGTCACATGGGCGTATTTACAATACGGCAAAAGCATATCATAAATCACTCCACCGCCAATAACATAAACCTGTCTATCCTTATAATTCTTCAATTCTTCCAACAATTCTTCTTTCGAATGAACAACAGTTGCATCCTTAACTGTGTAATTAGGATTTGTAGAAAGAATAATATTATCTCTTCCTTTTAGAGGTAAGCCATTAGGAAAGCCAGCCAAGGTTTTTCGCCCTAATACAACCACGCTACCCATAGTAGTCTGTCTAAAGAATTTCATATCCTCTGGAATAGATACCAATAGTTCTCCCTTGTTACCAATTGCCCAATTATTATCCACTGCCACAATTAAATCCATATTTTTATATCTCTGCATTTAAAGGTTATGCAGATTTCCTCCTATAATATTTTATATAGCGATAGATATATTTGTAACCTGAGGTCCAGTAACATAATCTTCTATAGAAAAGTCATCTAAAGTGAATTCATAAAAATCCTTAACATCAGGATTCATAATGAATTTTGGTGCAGGATAAGTAGGTCTCTTTATCAATTCCTCAACTATAGGAATGTGTCTGTCATAAATGTGGGCATCCGCTATTACATGAACCAATTCACCCGGCTTTAATCCCGAAACCTGAGCCATCATGTGAACCAGTACTGCATATTGAACTACATTCCAATTATTAGCCGCCAATACATCCTGTGATCTTTGATTTAGAATAGCATTTAATCTATCTCCTGTTACATTAAAAGTAACACTATACGCACAAGGATATAAGTTCATCTCTGACAAATCCTGATGCACATATATATTTGTCATAATTCTTCTGCTGTATGGATTGTTTTTAAGATCATATAGAACTCGGTCTACCTGATCCATCATACCTTCTTTGTATTTGTGTTTTACACCCAATTGGTAACCATAAGCCTTTCCTATGGACCCATTTTCATCAGCCCATGAATCCCATATATGACTTTTTAAATCATTAACATTATTAGATTTCTTTTGCCAAATCCAAAGTAGCTCATCGATAGCTGATTTTACATAAGTCTTCCTTAAAGTTATAGCAGGAAACTCCTCAGACAAATCATATCTACTTACTACTCCAAACCTTTTTAAAGTGTAAGCATAGGTTCCATCTTCCCACTTTGGTCTAACCTTTTCACCCTCAGTACTAAAACCATTGCTAATTATATCCTGACACATAGCAATAAATTTTTCATCAGCCTTACTCATTTTTCCATCTCCTTGTAATTCTATAATTTTATTTGTATTTACATTTTAACTAATATGTGTTAAAATCTTCTATGTTCAAATTTTCTTTTTCTATAATCGGAGGTAATCTATGAATCAAAAAGATTTCGGGCTCCGTCTTAAAGAACTACGCTTATCTCAAGCTCTAACCCAATCCCAGCTTTCAAAAATGATTGGTGTATCAAGACAAGCCTACGTCAACTACGAATCTGGTAGAACAATTCCACCAGCGCAAACTCTTTCCAAGCTATCTCAAATATTTGGCACTGACCTAATGGAATTTCTATATGGGCACACAACCAGAACCTATACAGAAGGCCAACATTTAATGTCTGGGTCAAATAGAGAGGATTTGTTTTCTTTATTAGAACTATATTCTAAGCTTTCTCCCCTATCAAAAAAAAGAATAATCAATCTCATTACATTGTTGGCGAAGGGAGGTGACACTTAATGAAATCTCAAAGATTCGCAGCTCTGTTAAAACAAAAACGTACCACCCTTCATCTAAGTCAAAGTCAGGTGGCAAAACAATGTTTTATAGCAAAATCCTCTTATAATCATTTTGAGCGTGGAATTCGTCTTCCTTCCCTGGAAACATTAATAAGACTTTGCAAGGTATTAAAAACCGATCCATCTGAATTTATATACGCAATCATTTCAGAAGAATCTAGTAAAGATATGTTAGTCCAGTCAGATATTCTAGAAGAAACCTCACCATTAGAATCAAGCTATAAACGAAAAATAGATAATTCCTTTAATATGCTTGATTTCTACCAACAAAAAGCAGTTATGGATATAATAGATTCTATCATATCCACAAATGCAAATAACATTAAATAGCCTTATCAATATTCATTCCTTTAAAAAAACTTCCCTCAATAAGCTTTCTTCCCTTTTCGTAAGGTGAACTTTCGGTGTATTTCATAGTTGTCTTTGTTACACCACCTGCCACATATCGCCTTCCACACTCTGGACAGGTTGCCATCTTAAGAGATACTGTTGCACTAATAAGCTGTTTGTCTGGTTTATTACCTTCAGCAATGGCATTACTAACATGCTCCTGCTCATGTGAAAGCACCTTACCATAGGATTGCTCAGGACTTATGTGACCAGGCGCCTTAAATGAAACATCACTTTCATTAGAGCCATCTACATACATTCTATTCTCACAGGTTGCACATTCTGTAACGCCTTTTATCTTAGCAGAGCTGTCTACTGAATTATCCGTATTGGCAGGTGTAACTCTGTTGATATTACCAATAGGAATTGTATAGTTATTGCTCATTCCACCTATATACATAAACAGCCCTCCTTTATATGCTTTTATTTAATTCGATTTTACAACAATTCTCAACTCTAAACAAGAGAATTGTTGTTTTTATTTTCTTTTTCACGTTTACTGTATATACACCCACAATAGTCTTGTCTATACAAATCATACTCCTTAGATAATTGTATAGATCTAGCATAACCGTTTTTCTTCTTAAAGTCACTGTACATATATGTAACACCGTACTTTTCTTCACATAATGCACCTATCTCATTAATCCAAGTTGCATTTTTATGTGGGCTTATAGATAAGGTTGTAGTGAATATATCGTACCCATTATCTGAGGCATATTTCGCTGTAGCTTCCATTCTCATCTGATAACATTTATAGCATCTAGCGCTCCTTTCAGGGTATTCCTCCATACCCTTACTCATTAGGAAAAATGACTCTGCATCAAATCCACCATCAATAGCTATAACATCAATAGAAAATGGTGCCTCTTTTATTAATCTAAGTAACTCCTCATATCTCTTTTTATATTCTAATTTTTCTGTAATATTAGGATTATAAAAAAATACGGTTATGTCGTATTCCTGATTAAGTAATTCCAGTACATATGAGCTACAGGGAGCGCAGCATGCGTGTAATAATAGTTTTGATTTTTCCATAGCAGAATACTTCATATATAACATCTCCTAGCATTAATAATTGACCAATAATATGATATTTTGATGTTTTTCTAATTTGTTTTGCAATTTACATAACTTATTATATAAAAAATACGATTTTTATGTCATATTTGATTATTTTCAGTTGACTTTAACCTCGTAATCTAATATACTATACTTAAGTTATCACGTACGATTAATTATACTTGGTTGCCCATTTGTAATCAAGACAAATTAATCAAAACTCAGTATAGGAGGTATTTGAAATGACAGTAGATCAGGCTGTAAAAAAATACAAGATGGAACCACTTAACGTTTATACAGCAAAAGCTAAGGCTAAAGAGCTTAACGTTGACGAAGTTCTTTATATGAACGTTCAGAAGAATAAGTATGCTTATATAGTAAAGGATGGCCCAAGAGGTCATATGCTTTACACAGATGAGAAGAGTCTTTATACAAAGATGTACAAAGGTCTCAAGATGGAACCATTAGATCCATAAATATGTACATAACTAGCCAAGTTTCTAGCTTGGCTATTTTTTATTAGCATTCTTCTATCTTATCCTTATTTCCTAATATGAATTTATCTATAATCCCGTAAAAGTATACACATGGCAAGCCAAGCAATGACCACAACAAGGAATACAACAAACAAATTTGTCCCTTATAATTTAAATTTATATTCGAATAGTCCCACACCTCTAGTTTTAAGTATACATTTACTATAAATCCTGTAATTAACTCTAGTACGGTAATAATCATTCCTGATATAAACATTATCATTAGCATTCTAATCATTAATTGATTCTCATTATTTAATAATTTATTACCAGCCTTACCCACCAACAAGAAGCACACACCTCCTAGAAGGAACATCGAAATATGAGAGAAACCTCTAACAAATATTTCAAAATAAAAATACACAATCCCACCAGTTAATAATATCAAAAAGTCATAAATAATCTTCTTTTTCATTTTATCTCCACCTTTGTTTTGTTAATATATAGTTTCTTATTTTACACAGAAAATATACAAACACAAAGCAAAAACCTTCCACATTATATGTGAAAGGTTTTATATTAATATATCTAGGAATTAACACCTGTTATATTTATTTTTGTAGTAGGTTTCAACATATTCCTTAGTCTTGTCATTAAGTTCAAGCCCAACAGCTAATGTCTTGCCCATATTATTAACAATAAATACATGCCAATCATTCTGTTTACTTTTATCTCCCGAAGTAAAATCCTTTATGACAAGATTCGGATGAGCTTGCTGTTCATTATCAAATTCTTGGGAATTATAAGAAATAACCTTCTGAACATCTCCACCTTTTAGTGAAAAGATTTCTTTTCTGTTTTGCTTATTTGTTATCCTTGCAATATCACAGTCACAATTCACAAAAACATACTCATATTCCTGACTCTGTTGATTCTTGGCAACATATATAAGAAATCCACCAACTGCAGTTACTATAGCACCTAAACCCATATTCCAAAATATCATTATGGATACGCCAAACACAGTGAGTAGCACTGATGCCAAAAATAACAGTCTCTGCTTTATATCCGGTTTTTTCTCAATTATTTGTTCAATATAGTTATCCATAGAAAACCTCTATCATTACATATCCTTAAGTGACTCATCGATTGCTTTAGCAGCCTTCTTACCAGCACCCATAGCAAGAATAACTGTAGCTGCACCAGTTACAACATCTCCACCTGCATATACATTCTTACGAGTAGTCTCGTTTGTCTCTTCCTCGACAATGATTCCTCCCCACTTCTGAGTTTCAAGTCCCTCAGTAGTCTGACGAATAAGTGGATTTGGTGACTGTCCGATTGCAATAACAACTGTTTCAACATCAATGATGTTATTTGAACCCTCGATTGGCTCAGGTCTTCTTCTTCCTGACGCATCAGGCTCACCTAACTTCTGCTCTACAACCTCAATACCCTTAACCCAGCCATCTTCTCCGTGGATTGCTACAGGATTATTGAGAAGCTTGAAGATTACGCCCTCTTCCTTAGCATGCTCAACCTCTTCTGCTCTTGCAGGAACCTCTTCAGCACCTCTTCTATATACAATGTATACCTCTTCAGCGCCAAGTCTCTTAGCAGTTCTGGCAGCATCCATAGCAACGTTACCAGCACCAACAACTGCAACCCTTTTACCAACCTTTACAGGTGTTGGAACAGCATCCTTCTTGTATCCCTTCATAAGATTAACTCTTGTAAGGAACTCATTTGCAGAGTAAACACCAAGCAAGTTCTCACCAGGAATTCTAAGGAAATTAGGAAGACCTGCTCCTGTTCCAAGGAAGATTGCATCAAAGCCTCTTTCAAATAAATCATCTACAGTAAGTGAACGACCGATAACTACATTTGTCTCAATCTTAACACCCATATCTGTAACATTCTCTAATTCCTTAGCAACAAGTGACTTTGGAAGTCTAAATTCTGGAATACCATAGCTTAATACTCCACCAGCCTTATGTAATGCCTCGAAAATAGTTACCTCATAGCCCTTCTTAGCAAGTTCTCCTGCACAGGTAATACCTGCAGGGCCTGAACCTACTACAGCTACCTTCTTACCATTCTTTTCAATATTCAAATCAGCCTTTTTACCATTCTGCATATGATAATCAGCTACAAATCTCTCAAGACGTCCGATAGAAACAGACTCTCCCTTGATACCTCTAATACACTTACCCTCACACTGATTCTCCTGCGGACATACTCTACCACAGATTGCAGGAAGTGCATTCTCGCTAGTAATAATCTCGTATGCTGCTTCAAAATCACCAGCTGCAACCTTCTCTATAAAGCCAGGAATTGGTACATTAACCGGACAACCTGTCATACAAGGCTTATTCTTACAGTTAATACATCTAGATGCTTCCTCCATTGCCATCTCAGCTGTATAGCCGGTAGCAACCTCATCAAAGTTTTTATTTCTAATATCAGGATCCTGCTGTGGCATAGGAACCTTAGTTGGACTCATATTTGCCATAATATTTTCTCTCCTATATCTCAAATAATATTTATCTTAAATATTTACAGCCTATGCATTTTCTGCAGCGTGCTTCATTCTACATGCATGCTCCTCTTCCTTATAGAATGTCTGTCTCTTCATACACTCATCAAAGTCAACAAGGAATCCATCAAAGTCAGGACCATCTACACAAGCAAACTTAGTCTCTCCTCCAACAGTAACACGACAACCACCGCACATTCCAGTACCATCAATCATAATAGGATTAAGTGATACTGTAGTGTGAAGATCAGCAGGCTTAGTAGTTGCCACAACAAACTTCATCATTACAAGTGGACCAATAGCGATTGCATGATCATATTTCTCACCTGCATCAAGGAGCTCCTGAATCTTCTTAGTTACAAGACCCTGCTCCCCTAAAGAGCCATCATCTGTCATAATATATACATTCTTACAGAACTTAGCAAACTTCTCAGCAAGGATAACAAACTCTGCTGAACGTCCACCGATAATAACATCACACTCTACACCCATCTCAGAAAGTTTCTTAAGCTGTGGATAAAGTGGAGCTGAACCAACGCCACCAGCTATACCAAGTACTCTCTTCCACTGTCCAAAAGGAGCAGGCTGACCAAGTGGTCCAACGAAATCATCAAAGCTGTCACCCTCTTCAAGCTTAGCATACTGTTCTGTAGAGTATCCAACGATTTGGAAAATAATAGTTACCGAATTCTTTTCTCTGTCAAAATCAGCAATTGTAAGTGGTATTCTTTCTCCGTCCTCACCAAGTCTTACAATTACGAACTGTCCTGCCTCACAACGAGCAGCCACATAAGGAGCCTCAATCTCCATCATGACAACAGCCTGATTCATAACTTCCTTCTTTAAAATCTTATACATGAGTCTTTCTCCCATCTTTATATTTTTGGCTTTATATAATGCCTTTTTGCTTGTAGCAAATCGACTAATTATATCACATTAAAACTTTGTTTTACAACGATTAATATTGTGTTTTATACAATTTCATCTATAAATGTATTATCTCTCATAATCTGTAGATACTTTTCTTCTTCATTATTAAGTATACACACCATTATGCCCTTACCATCTGTAACATCAAGCTCTATGCCTTCTAAAATGTGTTCATAGCCATCTACATCTCCATCTGCCACGGTTATTATACATCTAGAACAGGATAATTCCGTAGCCAGCTTCAATACACTAAGCATAAGGGCCATAGCATTTTCCTCAAAGGCTTCAAAGCGTTCTACATACATAGTGTCATCATCAATTCCATAGGAAAATACACCTACTATGTCTCTATCCTCTGCTTCATCCTCATTCTCTGACATCATATGCTCTCTAACTACACATATATCGCCCATTTGGCAATTATGCTCCTTTATGGCATTAGTCAGATATTCTCCACTTCGTTTACAAAATACCTTATGCTTTTCATTCAGCTTTTCATTAATAATATTTGCTACATCCTCTAAGCTATCTAAGGCAAAATCTGTAATATGTTCCGTACAAAGCATAAGTGAAGCATAGCAATCAGATATATCTCGTTCAAACTCCTCAGGCTCTATAATGGTAAAATCCAGCGTCTTAGTATTATACACCTTCTTAAAGCCCAGATTATTGTAATAATCCTCTAAGGCAGGCATTAAAAATACAAACTCAACACCTTCCTTTGCTACATCCTCTAAGGCTTTCTTCATCATAGCCTTCATATTGCCCTGCTCTCTCATAGATAATGCAACAGATACCCCAACCACATAATATGATTTTTTTATCTGTCCATCAACATATACATCATAGGGATTTAGATGTAGCATACCTATTAGCTTATCATCTGCATAGGCAGATAAAATCTTATTAGTATTGCATACATTATCAAAATAATAATCTACAAACTCTTCAGGGTCATCAAAAGCTTCTTCCCAAAGCTCTCTTAACAACTCTTTATTCTTATCATAGGTATAGATTATTTTACCCGTGTACTCTTCTATCTGTTTCCCACTTTCTTCCATCTTTTTTATCAATTACTCCTTTTCATTTACAACACTGCAGCCCTTACAGCCTGCACATTTACCAGTTGCTTCATCTATATTGTAACTAGCTCTATAATCAAAATTATTTACTGTTTCTAACAAGCAAATGGACTGGGAGCTAATACCTAAGCCCTCACCAGTAAAGCCTAAGCCTTCTTCAGTGGTAGCCTTTATATTTATCTGATTAATATCTACCTTAAGAGCCCTGGCTATATTTTTTCTCATCCCCTCAATATGAGGTGCCATCTTAGGCCTTTGGGCTATTATAGTAGCATCAATATTACCTATCAGCATATTTTCCTTATCTACAAGCTCTGCAACCTTTTTCAAAAGCTTTAGGCTATCTGCTCCCCTAAAGACCTCATCTGTATCCGGAAAATGTTTACCGATATCGCCAAGACCTGCCGCACCAAGTATCGAATCCATAATAGCATGGGTTAAAACATCTGCATCTGAATGCCCTAGTAAGCCTTTTTCATAGGGAATATTTACACCACCTATAATTAGGTCTCTTCCCTCCACCAGTTTATGAACATCATATCCCATTCCAATTCTCATAATCTTCTCCTTTGCCATAAAGTTCATAGTGTGAACTTTAGCAACTAAACAAATATGTTATACATTTAATCATAAACATTTCACAACTCTTTTGCAAAAATATAGCATTTAAGCCACACATCCCTTACTCTATCACATTTACTTATTTTTGTGAAGATAAGATTCTTACTATAAATAGTTTTTTTATTCGTAGGAAAATTTTTGTTTACTGTTTTGAAAATTCATTGTAGAATATAAATATGAAAAACATAAATTTTATATAACAAGGAGGATAAATTATGGCGCGTTCTATGGGCGGAGGCGGAAGTCGTGGAGGCGGCGGTCGTTCTATGGGCGGTGGAAGCAGAAGCGGAAGTCGTTCATTTTCAGGAAGTGGAAGATCAAGAAGTTCAAGTAGTGGTCCAAGAAGGATGAGTGGCTCTAGTAGCTACAGGTCAAGTAGTTCATCATATCATCACCACCATCACCACGGACATTATGTGCCAGCACCACGTCGCAGATACTATTACAGTGGTGGCAGAAGATACTACACTAGAAGTAGCGGTGGCGGATGTGCTTCTGTATTAGCATATTTGATAGTATTTGGCATTATACTTATTGCTCTATTCTCAAGTTCATTTGGAAACTCTAGTAGTAGTTCAAACGCAAAGCTTAACAGAGAAAAGTATAGAGGTCACGTAGACAGCAGTCAAGGATACTACGAAGACACTTGTGTTGAAAAGTTTATAGACCGTTCTAATGAACAGACTCTTATCTCTGGTTTTAAAGAATTCTATAACAAGACAGGCGTATTCCCATTCCTTTATGTAGTCGAGAATACACCTGACAAGAGCGAGTATAGAGGCTATGATACCTATCAGGATTATATGTACGAGCAGCTTTTCGATAGCGAAGGCAATTTCTTAATCGTATATATTGCTCAGGAAGATGATTATTATTTCGCAGCAGGTTATGACACTGGTGAGATAATAGATGAAACCTCATTGGATTTAATTTGTGATAAGGTTAATGGCTATTGGTACACTGGAGATTTAGCAAAGGCCTTTGGTAATGGATTAGAAGACGCTTCTAAGAATATTATGGCTAAGAGCAACGGTCGTGTTATCGGAGTTGTAATAGTTGTATCAATTGCAGTTATTGTTCTTGTAGCTATGGTTATTAGCTGGTGGAAGAAGAAAAAGGCTCAGGACAACAAGGAACAGGAGGATCTTGAAAAGATTCTTAATACTCCTCTAGATACCTTTGGAAGTGACATCAACGATTTAGCTGAAAAATACGATCAATAATTCATTAAAGGGATTATGCATCAAAAGATGCATAATCCCTTATTATTATCTAACTTTTTCTATATTTATATAATACAACGCCTGTACATACTCCAACCAAAATCATCACAGAACAAATCAACCATACATTTATACTGTCGCCCGTCTGTGGCTGTGTGTGTGATTGCATATTTGGTATTATATCCTCTGCTGGAGTTATCATTTCACCCTTCACCTCTGGAATTTTAATTAAAAAGGTCTGTTCTGGGCAATTCAACTCCTTATGATATGCAATTATTTCACCTGTTGCCTTATCATACAAGCTTTCATATACAACTAATTCTACATCCTTGCATTCTGGCAATTTAAATTCAAAAGGAACATCAACTATTCCGCTATCCTTATCTGCCACAAATTCCACCTCTGTATAAATCTGTTTTCCATCAATTTCAACATTCTGACCATTCCCTTTATATACAATTTCACCGATTAATTTATATTCCTTTCCAGTTTCTAAATACTTATAGCTTACCCTATCTGTAACAGAAATCTTGCCCTCCTTTGTAATAATTTTATCTCCATCTATGTCAAAAACCTCTGTTTTAATTTCTGGTTCATGAGTATTGTATACTACTCCATATTCTAAAATCTTATTATCTTCTGCTATTATTATCTCAAATTCTGGAGCTAGCTTATAATCCTTATTCGAGTCACAGGACAACTCCTTGACTATATACTGGTCATATGGCAACGCTCCTTTTCCATCATCAACAACAATATCCGAAGAATTACCACTAAACCAAACACCTGTTGGTTCTAATGTCGCACCTTCAACATATTCATCATTCCCATTTGTATTGTTAGAATGAAGCATTATATTAGAAGCTGTTGATGCAACACCATTTTCATCTGTTACTATTATGTGAGCTTCTCCTGTAGTTTTTGATGTAATCAAAAATGGAATACCAGCCATAGGCTTGCTTGTATGCTTATCCTTCTTAATAAGCTCCAAATCACCTCTTATAGGTTGCTCTGACACCAAAAGCTTATTTCCTACGCTAAGCCTGATTGTTCCTTGTTCAAGCTTTACCTTACTAACATATGGATTATCAATCGATGTCCTTTCTCCAGTAATAGTGTCAACTACATAGTATTGCGCCCCTTCCAACTTAAATCCTTCAGGCGCCTTAGTTTCGCTAACAACAATAGTGCCCAACGGTAAAATCATATCACCAGCATCATTTACGTAAGGTTCGCTACTACCCTCTAACAATAAATCCTTATGTATTATACAAGTAGCATTGTTAGTTGTTTTAGAAATAGCTGTCTTGAAAATCCATGTTCTAGCTGGCTCAATTCCCAATTTTTCAATCTCATCATAGCTATCGTAATATCCTTTATAATACCAAACTGTAAATTCTGCTCCCTCTAGCGTAGCTGCACCTACATTCTCGCCCTCTGCACACTCCTTTACTATTTCAAATGGTATAGGATCTGCAACTGGTCTATCAGAACTTTCTATTAGCATTATTTCCTTAAAATTATTTTTAGTTATATTCGCATAATACTTTTTCTCATCCAAAAGATAAGAACCATTTGCAGGTGCTTTTTCCTCACAAATCATATACCACCCCAAAGGTAAATTATCAAGTATCACAGGTGCTTCAACTACATCTACGCTTTGATTTTGTCTATATTTTGAAAAAATCACCCTGCCGTCTCCAGCTACATCAGTTTGAAATGTAGCCACCAAATTAACTTTACTTTGGTCTTGTCCTGATTTGACAGAATAAACATTATAAATTGCTCCTGTTTTATCATAGCAAGAATTTTCAGAGGTTATCTCCTCATCACTACTTGATTTTATTAGCCTCATCTTTCCAGTAGGTATACATTCCACCGTAACAGAAGCATCAGAAAATGTTCTGATAATAGAAGCAATCATTAAGCAATCCTGAACATTAGGACTACTAAACATCCTCGCACAATATCTATCTCTTGATTCATCATAACAGGGAGCTACTGCTGCACCCTCACTTGTAGCAACAGTTAAATTTAACTCCTTCGGGCTCTCCATCAAAGCATTACCATCAATTGTAATTATTGCCTCCTGTGAAAATACATCTGCTTCATATTCCATTTTATCTAATAATTCATGCTTAATAAGCTCCTTATTTGCTGTGATTTCTTGATAATCAACCGTTATAGGAATACTTCCATAATTTATAACTGTAAAATAATCATAATAGTCTTCCTTGTCAGAAATTGTTTTTATAACATATGGTTCATAGGCATGTTTTACAACAGTAATTTTGTCAGCAGTATTTACAACAAGCTTGTTGCACATATTTTTAGAGTAATATGACACCTTAAGCTTCACATTACCATCCGGGCCTATATTTCTAGCTGTTAAGCTTTCTCCATTATATTCCTGCCACTTCCCATCTTCATAATCATAATACAACCACTTCCACTGTTGAGTAAGTTGTGTAGGCTTATAAGCATCATAGGAACAAGCCACCTTCTTCATGTCTTTTGCATAATCATACTGCTTTGCGCTATTATCTGCATATGCTTTTAAATGTGCAAAAGCAGCTGACGTTTGATGTGGATATGTTTTACCAACAAAATCAGTTATAGTATTATCACTATCTCTATTACATATATAGTGGACAAGTACCTGGGTTAATGCCATTGCTTCACCACGGGTCATCTCGTACACCTTTCCACCAACCATAAGTCCTTGAACAACTTTAGGACCATTATCACCCTTAATTATATAGGTTCCATAGGAACCTCCATGATGTTCATTATATGTGCCAGGATTATTAGGGTCAGACATTTCCCCACCATAACCATACTTTCCGGCAACAACGTATACAGTTCTCCATTTATTAACCTCTACTTCAGAAAGACCATTAAATATATTGCTTTGGTTAAGTCCTTCCACATAATTATAATCTGTAAATGAATCCTCATTTGGTCCTCTCATATAAGGTTGCATACAATATCCTATTGTTGTACCAGATGCCGATGTCACCTTCATCATATGATGCATAGAATCTCTATATGGAACAAAGCTTGTGCAATCATAAGAAGTTGTCTCATACCCCACCGCATCACCATAATCCGCAACAGTCTCATCCATTCCCCTTACTAATATTTCTTCATAATGCTCTCCCAGAGAAAATAGGTCGGATTCAGAATCCTCAAAGTTTTCCTCACCATCTGCATATACCAAGCTACAATTTGCTATTACAAACAAAACCACCAAAATGAGGCATAAAAATCTTCTTCTAAATTTTGTCATATCGATTCCTCCTATATTACATTTACCCTAATCCCCGTAATATTTGGACCTTTCTATATAACCACAATCAATGCACTCCACTACCACCTCCTCTTCGTAATACCCTTCAACATCCACAATCCAAACCTGCTCAAAAACAGGTTCATGCCAAATGCTATCAACCAATAGTCTATAAGAACCATATGCACCATGCATAGAACTATGGTCCAATATTTCTTCAAATCCCCAATCATCCATAATAGTCCCACAATAATAGCAATACTTATCATAATATTCGAAAATATCCTCTGAATATCCCTCTACCACACATACTTTCTCATAATGTCCCTCCTCTGGATGATACATACAAGAAGATGTCATAACATAGGAATGTTCATGTTCCGTTGTTATAGTGCTAGTAGTAAATATGTCTGACATATTATCCTGCTCTATATCAATAGTTAGCACTGTTGTATCTTGTGAATTATTATAAGCAACGCCAGTGGCTAATACAGTAACATCCTCATGTTGCTCAGAAAAATCCTCCGAAACAGCTTCTTCATCCACAACCAATGTAGTGTCAGCATTATATTCTCCTAAATTTTCTTGTATTGAACTAGTTGTAGACACAACTATGTCAGTGGATACACTTTCAGCAACCTCTACACATACCATACTTTCATCACAAGCTTTTGAACCACTAATAGCCCTAACCCAGAAAGTTACGACAACCAAAACAACTATAACAACAGACAAGATAAACATAAACAATGGTTTAGTTTTACTTATAATTAATCTCTACCTCCTCTCTGCTTTTGAATAGGATTTTTAACACGCAAAAAAATCCTAGAAATCATATTTAATTTTCTTAGGAAAATAATTTGAAAAAAATAAGAATTTTGAACCCTGAAATAAAAAAAAGTAGCGGGAGGGGGATTTGAACCCTCGACACTACGGGTATGAACCGTATGCTCTAGCCAACTGAGCTATCCCGCCAAATTATATGGGACCTACAGGGCTCGAACCTGTGACCCTCTGCTTGTAAGGCAGATGCTCTCCCAGCTGAGCTAAGATCCCATAAATATTCGTGTCATCTGACACCTTTGTTAGTATACTGGTATATGTAAAAAATGTCAAGTATTATTTTAACATTTTTTATAAAAGTTATATCACACCTAGTGTTCTTAGAACGAAAACCCATGCAGTTAAAGTTATTGATGATATCAGTGTAGTTAGCACTATTACGTTTGATGCTAAAACATGGTCATTATCCATACTCTTAGCCATTACATAGCTACTGACGGTTGTTGGCGCCGCAAGCATTACTAATATAGCGACCATCTCTGCATCTCTAAATCCTATCTTTATTGCAATAGGCAGGAAGATAAATGGTAAACCTACTAATTTAATAAAAGATGCTGCTATGGCAGGCTTAAGCCTAGTTATGGCTTCCTTTAAATCAAATCCAGCCCCTATGGCAATCAAGGCAATAGGGGTGGCAGTTCTACCAATATAATCAAAGCTTCTATCCAACATAACAGGTAACTCAAAACCTGCCAAAGAAGCAAGCAAACCTAACAATATACCTATTATAATAGGATTCTTTCCGATATTAATAAGAGAGCTCTTAATCTTACTAATTCCTTCATTTCCAATCCGCGGAGCTTCACATACCAAAATTACAACTGATAACATATTAAAAAATGGAACTGATGCAACAATCATCAATGCCGTCATCCCTATATCCCCACAAATATTTTCCACAAAGGCAACTCCAAGTATAGCCGCACTACCTCTTGCTCCTGCCTGAGCAAAGGCTCCAACCATACTTCTATCCTTAACAAAAAGCTTTGCTAATATCCAAACCAAAACAAACATTACAATAGTTACAATCAAACAGTAAAGGAAGAATTTCAAATTCATTTCCTCTCTTACATTTGTTTTTGATATATCCTGATAAAGCATAACAGGTAATGCTATGCTAAAACAGAACTTATTAGCCATATCAGCAAATTCAACTGACAAGAATTTCTTTACTTTTAATATATATCCAAGTAGAATAACAAGGAAAACCGGCATAGTTGAATTTAAACTAAAAATAAAATTATCCATAGTATGTACCTCACTAATGCTAGAGTTTAAACCCATTTTTATAATAAGTCAATTTTTTTACAAAAAAATGTTGACAATAATATCTTTGTATAATATAATCTATCTTGCGTCAAGGAAAGGTGGCAAGTAACCACACTGTTACGCAACTAGTTTTAATCACCTAACGGGGTGTGGCTCAGCTTGGCTAGAGCGCCTGATTTGGGATCAGGAGGTCGCAGGTTCGAATCCTGTCACCCCGATTTATAACAGAACACTTATATGCATATTATGCGGGTGTAGTTCAATGGTAGAACACTAGCCTTCCAAGCTAGATACGTGGGTTCGATTCCCATCACCCGCTCTTTATTTTCGCAATTTGCGAAAACAAATGTGTCCGTAGCTCAGCTGGATAGAGCAACGGCCTTCTAAGCCGTGGGTCGGGGGTTCGAATCCCTTCGGGCACATTTTATTTTTTTATTATTTCATATGGTGGGTATGGCGCAGTTGGCTAGCGCGCCAGATTGTGGCTCTGGAGGCCGAGGGTTCGAGTCCCTCTATCCACCCTTTTTTATTTAAGCTTTGCTAGGAGCAAGCTCTTTGGGCTATCGCCAAGCGGTAAGGCACAGGACTTTGACTCCTGCATTCGTTGGTTCGAATCCAACTAGCCCAGCTTAAATTTTTTTATTTATGGGCCACTAGCTCAGTCGGTAGAGCACTTGACTTTTAATCAAGTTGTCGGGGGTTCGATTCCCCCGTGGCTCATTTTTTAATTAGAAGTACTCTTCTATTTAAAAATGCGGGTATGGCGGAATTTACACGTAAGCTATAAGCCGTGCGTAGACATGGCTAAAATGCCGATGAGAGCTTGCTCTCATATCGACATTTTAAGACATGGATATATAGGGCGACAGCCCGTGACTGAGCAAGCAAAGCTTGCGAGGGGCACGGCTTGCTCTAATCGAATTTTATATAGTTAGTATGCGGGTATGGCGGAATTGGCAGACGCGCTAGATTTAGGTTCTAGTGGGAACACCCGTGCAGGTTCAACTCCTGTTACCCGCATTAATAAAAAAGTAGGATGATAAACATCCTACTTTTTTTATTACCGAGGCGTGTCATTGAACCTGAGGTTACATATCTCGGCTCCCGCCTCGGTCCGCGCTGAACAGTCGCCACTGGCGACTAGCGCCCTGTTACCCGCATTTAAAGGCAATCATTTTATATGGTTGCTTTTTTTAGTTTACCCCTAGGAAGTCCTTGGGGAAGCCTTTATAATAAAGGATTTCTGAAATTTGCGCGAGCAATGAGCCATGCGCAGATGAGCCGAATATGACTGTCAGGTGCTTGCACATGATCAGGCATATTTGAGCGAAGATGCATAGGTTGAACGCCGCGACAACGAACAAGCGCAAGCTTGTGAGTGTCGGCATGGCATAGCAGGGCAAGGAGTTCCAGTAAATATTCTTCCCCAATTTGGGCACTTCTTGGGCACCTCGGGCACTTCTACTACTCTACTATTACTTTATAATAGGAAGAAACTGTTTTTTAGATATGTTCTTATCACAGAAAAAAGGCAGCAATCATTTTTTGATTACTACCTTAACTCCGTGTAATTCACTATGGTCTTCCACCTTGACACTTTGGACATTTCCTCAACCACACATCATGTCCATTTGCATGATATTTATGTCCGCATCCCAAGCACTCCATATCGTAAAACCACTGTCCATTACCTGTTCCTGGAATATCTGTCTTTCCATTATTTCTTTGGTTATTTTTATTTATATATCCTATTTCCGTTGATTTTAATGAGTTAAATTTTTCTTCATTAGTGTTCATAACATCCTCCTCATTGTCTGTTTTATTATTCACTCTGGTAACATTCATTTTTAACCCCATCCTAGATACGGCATTTTTAAACTCTAATAATTTCTCTTCTGTAAATTGTGGGGCAAAATCAAATTTTATCATTCCACCCTCATAATCAACTTCAACATTAGTAGCTCCAGCATCTTTGACCATATTCTCTAACTCTTTTATACCTCGTCTCATACTATACCATTTCTTGAATATATTGAGCAAAAGGGCTATCGCTCCTATAATAAGAGCAATTCCTACCATCATAATAATATCTTGCCAATATTTTATAACAAAGAACAATCCTATTCCGAATATAAGAGTATATCCTATACACTCATGTTCATATCTAACTTTATTAATTTGCCACTGTTTATAATGTTCATATGAGCGTTCTCTTTCTTTATCCGTCATAGAATCCTCCTTCTAAAATATTTATTTTGCTTCATACATTCAGAAGTATAAACTGAAAGTAATTGAAGTAATATCATTCGGTAACTTTAAAATGTACTCTTTTCTTCTAATAATTTAGATAATTCAATTAAATTATCATAATGATACATTTCTATTCCTTGTTCTTTTATTTGGTGCTTCTAACTCTACAAATACAAATTCATATCCTCCTGAATTTTTTCCTACAATCAAATAATCTGCACAATATGTTCCATTACCAATAGAAAACTCTGGAAAAATATATGTTTCATGATGTCCAAAATTTTTGTAAGTTAATAACGAACCAATAATGTATTGTGCTGGTTTATGATTAATAAAATTTAAAATATCCCTTTCCTTTGAATTATGATTATGCACAATATCTGCAAATTCTTCTGTAAGTTCATTCATTTTTCCAGACTTTTTCCAATCAAACAACTCAATATGGTTGTTTGGAAATAAGCTTTTGTAATGTCTAACAGCTTCCGGATACTTGAAATATAGATTTTTTCTACCTATACCCATTCCCACTTTTTCTTGTTCCAAAATCTGTTCATATTCTTTTATTTCAGATTCAGTTGGTTCTTTACAATAATCTCTTTGATATAATTTCATAAGTCAATTCCCTTAATTCTACTTCATAAGAGAATTATACTCACAGAACATACAAAAATCAAGTTTCATGCAATCCAAATCATATACCCACACAAAATCATATGTACACAGGAACTGTACCTGTTACCCACACCCTTCTTATATGCACTATATTCTACATTTTTCGACATAATAAAAGCTCTTGAAGTGTCGAAAAAGTACCCAACACTCCAGAGCTCTACTTACAACAATTATCTCATCCAATCTTAGAAAGAATATCCTTTTCATTGCGCTTTGCAAATTCACTTAACGAGTATGAACGTATTCTTTCTTTTACAATATTAGGGATTAAAAAACCATTACTAGTAAGTTTAGCACACCTATTGATAATTGTTTTATTTGTTACCCCAACCAATTTACTTACATCAATTGGTGTAAATTCTAACAACCTCTTTTTCAAAAGGAATCTCAATAACTCTTTCTCCTTTGTATTCAAATATGATAAGCTACCATCCAAATCATCTGCTTGAGCACCCTTGGATAGTTCGCATACCTTTTTTGAATACAACTCAACCATGCGCAGAAAATAATTGATCCAAATCTCTGGATGTGGAGGATTTTCTCTACCTGAATAATATAGTGCCGGAAGACCCATTTGAAGCGATTCATAATACTCATCAGAATCATAAGCAAAATATTCTTCTAAAGAACCAATTCCATTAAATCCATAACCATATAAATCTAAAATATATCCCGACATAAGTCTAGCTGTTCGTCCATTACCATCTTCAAATGGATGAATAGTAACTAATTGATAGTGAACTACCGCTGCAATGATGAGTGGGTGGTCATCTGTTATATTCACATATTCCACTAATTCATCCAACAAACTAGGTATATCTGAATATTCGGGCGGAATATAATCCGGAGCACCTGTAGTTGCGTCATAAACCGCAAAAAGTACACCTGGAGGCATTGGGCCTCTAAGGCCAATTTTTTCTTTTGATGCCCCTTTTTCAACCAACGCCTGCACTTCAAGTATCATATCTTTTGAAAAAGCTTCTTTTTTCTTCAGCTTTTCCTCAAGCAGATTCAATGCCAGAAAATAATTTCTAATTTCTTGCTCGGGTTTCAAAAAATGCTTATGCTCATCTCTCTCAATAACCTCATCTGCCTGTTTTTCCGTAAGGGGATTACCCTCAA
>SVEC01000011.1 GCA_015057555.1 Lachnospiraceae bacterium
TTACTTGAAATCCATATACCATCATCAAAACAGAAGGTTAAAATGCCTTTTTCATACGTTGTATTCGTTGCGTGACAATCATGCAAACTTATATGTTCATCATTTATTTCACAATGCTTATACATAACTAACGCCTCCGATTCTGCAAGGAATCCATTCTACCAGTTCTCCTTTTCCCTGTATCTGTTTTCAAAATCCTATATAGCTTCTCCCATATTGTTTATGTAGCAACAATTCATGTACCAATTACATATCAATCATTCGAAAGATTTCCTGTATATCAATATCCCTGACTTCTTTTCCATCAAGCTTTACACTTAATGACTCTTCTTTCCATTCATAAAAATCCACGTCATCCATTTCTTCATATTCTGGGTCCACTATCTTATGTATGCTGATTAATCTAGGATTGAATCCCAGAGGATTTGTCAAATCACCTACCATAACATCAGATGTTCCTGCCCAGTAGCACCCCTCGTATGCCACTAAATTTGTATGGATATCATAGTATATTCCGGTTATAATAAACGACTCTCCACAATAACTATCATAGATACTGTCACGTCCTTTTGGAATATAATGAAACACCTCCAACGTATCAATATCAATATAACTGATACCATATAAGTCTATATGATGGGGATAATATCTATGACCATTCTTATGATGGACTAATTTTTTATATGGATTATGGTGTCCATCAATAGATATATAACTATATATAATCTCTCCATCTTTTTTTACGTAATTTCTTGACATAGAAATATGTCTTATACCCTCCACATGAAGATACGTTTTCTGTAGAAGAGAAATTCCATCCTCAATCTCAATTTCACATTCTTCATTACAATACTGTTCATCTTCCAGGTATAAATGTGCGTTTACAAACTCATTATACCTATGGCTCCCATAAACATTGGTATAATCTACACCTCTATACTTCAGATAACTAATGTGACAATTCTTACAGATAAAATTCAGTTCCAGTTCTTCCTCACAATTAACAATGATCATATGTACATGAAATCCATCTTCTTCACTATCTTCTACGACAATATTCTTCAGTATTCCTTCCTGATGTTTATCAATTCTTTCAACTGGTATAGGGGATTTAATGCCTCCAATTAATATATCAAAATGCTTATACTCACAATTTTCATCATTTAGATTACCATGCAAATTTATACCTACAAATTCATGTTCGTGTACCACGTAACAATTAATATAATCATATGTGGTGCCAGCCAAATTGTAGCTTTTAAATTTCTCTATATCATTCATTTTTTAACCTCTCCTCACAGATTCAAATCCCTCACCCTATTCATTTCTATAAGGATTCTCACCATAATCCAATTCATGAATGCTCTTGTTTCGGTAATATACATCTTCCCTAACTGTAAACTTCATTTTATCCCAGAATCCATTTCCAAGCTCATTCTTCTTAAATGCTAACAATGCTACTTTGTGGATTCCCTCTTCCTCTAGTGCATACATTGCTCTATCCACCAAGGAAGAAGCAATTCCATACCTTCTATAATCTGGCAACACTGCAAGGTGTTGTATAAATCCTCTTCTGCCATCGTGACCTGCCAATATGGCTCCGACTATTTTTCCCTCAGCCAATGCAACAAAGCTTGTTGTGGGATTACGCTTTATGTATTTTTCAACACCTTCTCTGCTATCATCTGTAGTATTAATACCCATGCCTGGTGTATTTGTCCATAGCTCATAGACGCCATCATAGTCAAGTGCAGTCATAACCTTATATTCTATGTTCATAGCATCCTTCCTCCTTGAAAATCCCTAATAGCATTTTCTCATTACAAATCAAAAAAGCCCAGCTAAAACAAGCAATAATCCAATATTCTTCTAATTCTGGAAATATCTCTTCTTCCACAATATCAAATATTTCATATATTGATTTATCAGATATACCTGCATCTATAACTTCGGGTTCAAATTGCCTCTTTGTATTAGTCCATTAGGATTGTGATTTCAATCTTCCACAAGTATATGATATTAGCGAAGTAATTGGTACCGGTAAATATATCATACAAACAACATCAATCATGTTAAACGAGCTGATGAAAAAACCTATTATCAGACCAACAATCCCAATACATAATGTTATTACCCGAACATTTGACATTGTCTTATTTTGAATACTATTCCTTGTAATTCTTCTAATAATAAGTGTCACAATAAGTGATACAGCCAGAGCCCATAGCATACCTGAAAATACTTGAACTGTTTTTGCAAAAGAATTAACACCCGATGCAAACAGAGATACAACAGGAGTAAAATCCTCACCATCAATATTTAATCCTCCTTCTGTTCCCATAAGAAAATCACCTGATATCAGTATTCCATAAAGCAGAATTAAAACAAAAGTGCTGACTGCTATCAAGCCAAGCATATAAAACATCGTTGCTTTATCAATTTTTTTCATAAAAAAGTTCCTCTATCCTTAAACTCGTTACCTTTCATACAAAATAATTCCTTCCGAATTACCACACTCTATCCTCACACAAATTATTCCAGCAATACTCAACCTTCTCTATTCGTAATTTTATTTGACATTCTTTATGAAAAGGTTTTCTATCCGACCAAAGCCAACAATCAATGACTCTCGAATTATATCCCTTATATTGATACAAAAATTCAAGTGTGTACTTTTTACTATTTATAGATTCAAGCAATCTAAAAATTTGCACTTCCTTACGAATGATCCTTTTATATTTCTTCTCGAAGACATATATATCTACATCACATTCTTCCCCTGTTTCTAAATAAAACTTTACACACGACTTGTCCGTACGTACTGTTTTATTTATGGTATCACTGGAAATCCATATGCCTTCATCAAAAAAGAATGTTAAAGCACCATTTTCATACGTCACATTAGTTGCGTGACAATCATGCAAACTTATGTGTTCATCATTTATTTCACAATGCTTATACATAAAACTCCCCCGTAACTTCACCTTTTTGCAAAATATGTCCCTCTGCCTTTTTCAAAAATGCTTTCTTCATAGTATTTGGCGACAAATCTAATTCACAGTCCAATGTATAGAGTGTAAATCTGTACAAATGCTTCTTCCCTTTTGGTGGCTTTGGTCCTGCATATCTATGCAAACCATAGGCTATTCCCTGTTTTGCGCCCTCATATAAATTCACTCTTTTTCCTACTGGAATTCCATTTCTTATTATATTTGTTGCCGGTATATTCCATATAACCCAATGTGTGAAACCTTTTATCGGATGGCTCAAATCTTCCAAGGTAATTGCTATGGTTTTTGCACTTGGCGGAAGATTCTCGATAATAAATTCTGGAGATATATCGTTACCATATCCTGTATATTCAGGAAGAAATTTTCCTTGGGCATCAATTCCGGCACACTTAAATTTCAATATATCAATTACCAATTCAACATCCTCCTCGTCTATCATACATCAGCCTATAAGCTTCATTCGCCATAAGGATGATAATGCTCCGCTTTTGATTGAAATTCTTTCAGTTCACATATCTTACGGTTTTCATCAAACTTCGCTATAGTCACTCCGTCAAAGCCATCTATATTACCCTCATAATCACACTTAAAATACCATTCAACAACCACAGTATTGTCTTGTTCTATGTACTGTTTTATATCCCATTGCAAAACAGTTCCTTTTTCATTCCAGTCCTTAAACCATTTTACAATTTGATTTATACCTATATATTCCGGACCGTAGCACTCACTGTACACCACATCATTAGAAAATATGTCCGTTAATTTACTTCCATCTTTTCTTAGCCAACAGTCGAAATACATTTTAATTATTTCTATCATACGAAATCCCTTTCCTCGTATTTTATCCGAGCATCTATTACCATTGTATATATCTTTATATTTCCAAAAACCTAGCGTGTATATTACATATCGCCTTCATTATACTCCCCGTACCACTTACAAAATCGCGCTTTATTAAATATAATCATCTTATACTCTTCGCCTTTTACCATATGAAATGTTGCAACTGGAAATATAATCCACTTCCATGTGATTTCTCTGATTTCATTCATTGGCAATACCAGATTTCTAAACTTTTTATCCACTGTCAGCTTATTCGTTCTGTAGGTAACTGATTGTGGTTCTAAATATAATCCGCCACCAAGTATTCCTTTATGGCATAAACTACACATAAATGCTTTTCTCATTGTTTTTTCTCCCTGTAGTGTTATACAAACTAATATAAAGCTCTGTCAGACTGAAAGTTTTCTCACACTTTACAACACTATTTTTCAATTTCTTCCAAACTGTAAATATATCTAAATTCAATCTTATCTGAAGAATCATTTGCTTGTCCTTCTAATTCTTCTTTTAACGAATTGTTTTCATCGATTATAAAATAAATACATTTACATCCATACTCTACTGCTGTAGGCATAAAATATTCTGCTACCCATTGAGTATCTTCAGGAATATTTTCAAACCCGCTTCTTGTATCCGCTACATAATCACAGTTTTCATGTTCCCTAATAATATCTAATGCATATTCTAACGGTTTCCTGTAATCTTGATTACAACAAAACTTTTTCCATTTTACTAAAACCACATTATACTTTTCTTCATAATCAACTTCACAATACTCTGATATATACATTTCAACCATCCTCTCTATCATAAAACCTCAAAGCTTCACATACTTTTCTACAACAATTTCTCAACCTCTTTAACAGCAAGCTTCTGAACCAGCCCACAGTTTTTACAACAATAACAAACCACAGAACTTCTCTTAGGTTTTAGCTTATTTATCTCCCCTTCAGGATAGAAAAACATCCCATGCATACCTGCCATTTGTCCTTTTATTAATTCTCCACCACAATTTTCACATTTTATTTCCATTATAACTCCTCCATATCCTGTTTGTTTCTTAGCCAATTGATTATAATTCAGGCATATCAATTTATCACATTATGATAAACGCAATTGTATTCAGAATCATTGCCACAAAAAACAAACTGCCTGTAATATAATCTGTTTTAACTTTTCCCTCTTTTGCTTTACTGATAAATGTAGCACCGTTATATGCACAAAGCATACTAACCAATGGAGCTGGTGTGAGCTCCTTATATGAAGAAATTATTACTAATATAATAAAAACTATAGCCATCACTATAATTCCTTTACGCATAGCCTTTAAATTAAGCACTTCATTATAGCTTGCAACCTTCTCTAATGTATCCTTCACTTCTTCATTCATATTCTCACTTTTCCTTCCACCATCAATAATTTCCCTAACATCTACATCATAGTATTCTGCCAGTGCAACTAACATACTCAAATCCGGCATAGTACTTCCAGTCTCCCAGCGTGATACAGAACGATTAGAAATATTTAATTGCTCTGCCAGCTGCTCCTGTGTAATTCCTTTTTCTTTTCTTAATTCTTTTAGAAAAGAACCTATCTTCATTTGATCCATCTCGAATCCTCCTTTCACAGCCAGAATATACTACGACCTTTCTTATTTACACGACACAAAGTGAGAAATGCCGCATTTATAAGGATTAGACAAGGGTGTCTAATTTCCAATAAAATATCTTCTCTACATAAGACCTGTTATCATGTGTATATAATTCCCGTGTTTGCAAAAGCTTAACAGCATATATCATTAATTCTTCAGAAGTTATACTCACAACTTCTCATGTCCATAAAACTCTTGTATCTTAAGACTTGTTCCACAATATGGGCATTGTGGTATATTCCATGGGTCAGAGCGACCTATAAATTTGTTACAATGCGGGCAACGAATTTTATTAGCACCTACAATGCACCACACAAAAAATATAACAATTATAACTATAAGTACAACTGTTCCTATCTTCACAGCAATCTTTGAGTAGGTTAATGTATAAAGTGTAAGGGCACCTAAAAGCATCACTCCCACAAATACCCATAAACCAATATAATAAGTTTTTAATCTTTTATGAAATGCTTTGTTCTTATTATTTCGTTCTTTTACAACTTCGTAGCTTTCGTTCATTATTATTTCTTCCCCCAATAACACTTAGTTAAAAAATTTCAAGACATAAATCAACTCTTATGTTTTTCCTTCAATAAAGGTTTTAACTTTTTATAGATTGCACTAGTTCTCTTGCTATCTTTAAAATACTTTGACATACCATTACATATTGCCTGTTTTGTTTTATATTGATTAAATATGTTTAAAACCACATCTGGCTCATCCTTATCTGATAGCAGATTCGTAATTTCTTCAAGAGATGCTATATCACTTTCTTCAACCTTACTTTTCTTCTTTGTTTCTTTTTTATCAGATGTCTTACCTTGTGATTCCTTTCCCTTAAATGTAATTCTTTCTACAGTAATATTTTGTTTAGACCAATATTCACATAAGCAATCGTAACCCTTATCATTTGAAACTATATAGTATTTTGCTTCCTTATCTTTTCCAATCAGATACCCAAGATGAGATGATAGTTGAAAGTCAAGGGCATTTTTTACACCTGTAGTAACCTTGCAAAAGCTAAACTTAATATTTCTTTGCACCATTCTATCCATAATATCAAGAGTGATATTCTTACATTGTTCAGAATAAAATAAAATTACTGCATCCTCAGCCTTTACTCCTGTTAAATCCTTTAATCCATCTGTTTTTACATTTTCATAATCCACCAAATAATACTTCATATACTTTTCCCTCCTTCAACAATTCAAACACCCTACAAACTGTTATACGGAAACTCCTTAAAATGCTTATCAAAATTCCATATAGTTATCCCCATCTTATTCCACTCATTATAGGGTTCACCTATTACAGAAAACGCTTCATCAACGATTTGTTTTCTGTACTCTGTTGAATTTTCCACAAACCGTAGATGTCCTTTTTTATCAGTTTTAGAATTTGGAATAAACTTATTAGATATTCCCACAACTACATCACGTATAACAGCATATATTATTACCTGTTGATTCTCGGTTCTGTATTCATATATTTTTGCGCCTCGCTCCAACATATAAATTTTTGCCTGTTTTTGAAGCACATCTACATTAAGCATCATGTCATATCTATTCTTACCGTTAAATATGTCTTCGATATAAGACCTGTTATTAAGAGAATACAATTCCCATTTTTGCAGTAGCTTATCAGCCTCTATCATTATTTCTTCTGCATTCATATAATCACCTTTATGTTTTCACCTAATCCTCAAAAGCCCTATTAAGCTCCTCAGTTCCCTCAAGCACAAACCTACCATCTTTAATAATAGCAACTCTCGCTCCATCTGGATGCACACTGTAAATTGCACCAATTTCCTCATAAGGTATGGTTATGTCTGTATGACAGTTAAAGTAAGCCTTCTCCTGTTCCTTTTCATCCTGAGACTTTCTAAGCAATGAGCACTCATTTTCCTTAGCTATTATCTCCTTGCCATCAGGGTTATATAGCACTGCCTCCTCACTGTAGCTGTAGCAGGTATCACCCACTGCAAAATGTGGTCCCATCTTCTCCACTATAAGGATAGGAAGCTTGTAGACGATGTCACGCTTCTTGGCCATTACATAGGCTGTTGTGTTTGTTCCTATAGCGAATTCTCCTATAGGCAGGGTTTCGTGGTTAAACATAAGATTTTCCTTGATAAACTTCTTGTTCTCCTCCTCAGAGTCGAAATTATCACAGGTGTAATCTGCTATCTTACCATCCTTAAACATAATATTAAGATTTACATACTTAAGCTCGTTAAGGTAAACCTGGCTTACATTTAACACACCATTAGTACCGGTTAAAACAGGTGATGTAAATACCTCTCCTACAGGAATATTTACATCTGCTAAGCAATTCTCAAAGTTGGTTTCCTTCTCAGGATTTCCTAGTTTATGAAGCATAACCTTAATGTCTGTCTTATTTTCACCCTTGCCTAATACCTGCACGTACTCTGCCTTATCAAGCTCATCGATTATAGACTGCTGGATATTCTTGTACAGCTCATTATCTAAGGTGTTAACCTTTACTATCTCTGCAAATATTTCCTCAAAGTCCTCACCTATCTCTGGAATTGGGTATGCTATGATTGTGAAGCTATACTTATCCCTTGGGATGTATTTGTTGGTTATAGCTGCATTTCTGCCAGCGTAAGAAACACTCATCTCCTGCTGCTTCTTAGATAGCTTAATAACATTTTCCTTTATCTCTGGCTTAAATGGTAGCTCGCCGAAGGTTTCTATAACCGCAGGACCTGCGTAAACTGCTGCCATATCCTTGTACTTCTCGTAGGTATCCTCTATAACGCTAAGCTTTCTCTCCACATAGGCCTTGTTGAAGAATAAAGCCTCGTCCATTCTATGATCGTATTCATACTGCTTGTTAGCAGGTGTTCCCATATATCCTGTTCTTACAGTAAGCTTTCTATTACAGCGTGATACCGCATATCTAAATATGATAGGCTTTAAGCCCTGCTCCTCAAAAAGCTTTATGGCTTCTCTAACCATTCTCTCCTGACCGATAGAATATCTTATGTTGACCGATTTCTTAGGCTTCAAATCTATTCTCATAGTTTCAAAGCCCTTTACAAAGCCGTCAACATAGGTCTTTGCCATAGCCTTAATATCTTCTTCTGGAAGCTTATTTAAGAACTCTGCGGTCTTAAGCTCATTGTCCCCTATATACTCACCATACTTGTACAGGTATCTTACATCTGACAAATCAGATTTCATAACTATATCTGTGGCAAATGTATATCCAGGGTCAATGGTTTCTCTAACCCTATCTGCCACTAGCACATCTGCATAGTCAAACATATGATAACAAACGGCTTCCTTAATATACTTAGCCTGTGGAAGCATTTCCTCACAGCTAGAAAACATGCTATAAATCTCTAAAAACAACTCCACAGTTGCTGTAAATTCTAATTCTCTTTTCTCATATGCATAAGCTATCAGCGTTCTTATCTCAGCATATAAAAAGCTTAAAAGCCTTCCGTAATCCTTGCCAAATGCATCCACTGCTACATCAGGATTTGCAAAGCTCTTTCCATAATTTTCAGGAAGTATTTCACTGTACAAATTATAATTAATTGTCTTCAAGTCTTCTATAGAGTAATTATCGTAAATATAATCTTCATACGTCATTAGAATTTCATAACACATAGTTATAAAACGTGATATATCAATAAAATAACGCTTAAAGTCATCTGTGATTACATTACTTTTGCATTTTGACATTTCATCTTTTATTTCACCAACTCGATATACGCAGAGCAAAAGCCTCTCTCTAATTTCTTCCTGACTATTCATGTAAGACCTCCAAGTCTAATTAATATTTTCTTATTTATTCACATAAGGCTTAGACCAGTGTCATGGGTAAATCCCCACCTGACCCTGTTCTAAGCCATTATCATCTAGATTAATCCTGATATAAATGTTGCTATAGGTATTATCATAGCAACCAGATTAAGTATTATGGACATTCTTTTGGCACTAACTCCACCCTCTTGGGCTCTGTGACCAAATATTCCGAACAACATACCTGTGATAGATAAGATTATGGCACACAGATATAATGTCCCGAAAATCTCAGGCACATTCCCTTTGGTTATTATAGATGCTACAAATCCAACCACCTCTACCCCTAGACATAAACCCGCAATAATAAATGCAATGATTGTGTCAGAGGCTGTTGCACCATCTGTATAATAATATTTTCTTTTCCTAATTAAGCTACGTCTCATTACTTAACACATCCGATTAATTCATTAATATCCTCTACATTGTTACGCTTCATATAATCCTCAATACCCTTAATTATCTCCACTGTAGCATAAGGATTATGGAAGTTAGCTGTACCAACTGCTACAGCTGATGCTCCAGCCATAATAAACTCCAAAGCATCCTCTGCAGTCATAACGCCACCCATTCCGATGATAGGAAGCTTAACTGCATTTGCCACCTGGTATACCATACGAACTGCTATAGGCTTAATGGCAGGTCCTGAAACTCCTGCTGTCTTGTTAGCAACTGCAAATGTACGTCTATTTACATCTATCTTCATACCTGTAAGGGTATTGATAAGTGAAAGTGCATCTGTACCAGCTGCCTCTGCCGCCTTAGCCATCTCAGTAATATCAGTAACATTTGGACTAAGCTTCATGATAATAGGCTGCTTAGCCTTAGCCTTAATAGCCTTAGTTATGTCGTAAAGTGCCTTAGGGTCCTGACCAAAGGCTATACCGCCCTCTTTAACATTAGGACAGGAAACATTAATCTCCATAAGGTCTATATCAGTATCTGCAAGACGCTCAACCACCTCTAAATAATCCTCAGTACTCTTACCACATACATTTACAATAATCTTAGTATCCTTAGTCTTAAGAAATGGTATGTCTCTCTCAACAAATGTATCGATTCCCGGATTCTGAAGTCCAATGGCATTCATCATTCCACCGTAGGTCTCTGCTATACGTGGAGTTGGGTTACCTGGCCAAGGAATATTAGCCACACCCTTAGTAGTAACTGCACCAAGAAGGTTAAGGTCTACAAACTCATCGTACTCCATACCTGAGCCAAAGGTTCCTGAAGCTACAGTTATAGGATTCTTTAATTCTACACCAGCAATATTTACCTTAGTATTCATTATAGCTCCACCTCCTCAGCGTAAAATACAGGACCATCCTTACATACTCTCTTATTGTTAACATTTGAGTGGTGGTCAACTTCTTTAGACTTACATACGCAGGCAAGACATGCACCAACGCCACAAGCCATTCTCTCCTCAAGTGAAAGCTGAGCTCTGATACCATTAGAAAGTGCATACTGCTGGATAGCTCTAAGCATAGGTGTTGGTCCACATGCGTAAATGTGTGTACCCTCTATACCGTACTCCTTAATTGCATCCATAACAGTACCCTTAACTCCTATGGCACCATTATCACTTGACTTAAAAACCTGACCATAAGGAGCAAACTCCTCTGATAAAAACTCCTCATCTCTATATCCAAGCACTATAGACTTCTCACACTTAAGCTCCTTAGCAAGCTGAAGCATAGGTGGTATACCGATACCTCCACCTATAAGAATAGCCTTGCCATCCTCTAGGTTAAAGCCGTTACCAAGTGGTCCTAACACATCTATAGTGTGACCTGCTGTAAGCTTTGAAAACTCAGCCGTACCCTTACCTGCAATTCTATATACAAGTCTAAGTGTTCCAGCCTCTCTGTCTATCTCGCATAAGCTGATAGGTCTAGGAAGAAGCTTGCTTCCATCTGCACTATATAAATCTACAAACTGTCCAGGCTTAGCCTGTACTGCAATTTCCTTTGCCTCGATAACCATGGAGTAAATGTCTGTACCAATCATCTCCTGTCTGATTACGTTGGCGGTCATCTTTATCTTACCCATAGTGGTTCCTCGTTTCTTACTTATTTGCTAACGCGCTATTTATGTCTTCAATCATATCAATTACAGCCTGTCTACTTGCCTCAGCATATCTCTCCTCACCAAACTCAGCATATTTCTCCTGCTTGTATGCAGCGATAATACCTCTTGATGAGTTAACGATTGCTCCAAGTCCGTCCTCGTTGAAGTAGTGAACTAAGTCCTCAGCCTTACCGCCCTGTGCACCGTAGCCTGGCACAAGGATGTAAGTGTTAGGCATAAGCTTACGAAGCACCTTACCCATCTCTGGATATGTAGCACCTACTACACAGCCTACATTGCTGTACTTGTCGCCCATACACTCATTACCCCACTCAACTACCTTCTCTGCTACAAGCTCATAAAGTGGTCTGCCGTCTACAAGCTGATCCTGGAACTCACCTGATGAAGGATTTGAAGTCTTAACTAATACGAAGATACCCTTGTTTTCTTCCTTACATACATCTACGAATGGCTTAACGCCATCAGTACCAAGATATGGGTTAACAGTTACGAAATCCTCACTGAAGCCTGAGTACTTCTTAGAACCAACCTGAACCTGTCCTAAGTGACCAACTGCATATGCTGTTGAAGTTGAACCGATATCACCTCTCTTAATATCTCCGATTACAACTAAGCCTTTGCTCTTAGCATACTGGCAGGTTCTTTCAAATGCTATAAGTCCCTCGATACCGAACTGCTCATACATAGCTATCTGTGGCTTAACCGCTGGAATCAAATCATAAGTAGCGTCGATAATACCCTTGTTGTACTCCCAGATTGCCTCAGCAGCACCCTTAAGTGTCTCTCCATACTCTGCAAATGCTTTCTCTTGAATATACTTTGGAATGTAATTCATCATAGGGTCTAAGCCTACTACTATTGGTGCATTTGTCTCTTGAATCTTCTTAATCAATGTGTTAATCATGTTTTAAATCCTCCGTTTTATCTTTACTCCACTAACATCATACCTACGGCGTACGTGGAGATATTATTTATCATATTTACAGCTCATACACAAGCTTACCGTCCACAATTGTATGTGTAACTCTTCCCTTAAGAACTTTACCTATATATGGTGTATTGCTGGCCTTAGAAGCAAACTCCTCTTCCTTAACCTCCCACTCAGCCTCCGGGTCAAATATTGCTATATCCGCCACAGCGCCCTCTGAGATATGGCCAAAGCTATCATCTATATCTAATACCTTGGCCGGATTGTAGCTCATCTTCCTAGCCATCTCCACAATATCCATAAGACCTGTATCTACTAAAGCTGTGTAGGTAAGCGCTGCCGAGGTCTCAAGACCGGTTATACCGAATGGCGCCTCAGTAAAGAACTTTTCCTTTTCCTCCTTGCCATGTGGAGCATGGTCTGTAGATATACAATCCATGGTTCCATCCACCAGACCTTCTATGAGAGCCTTAACATCTTCCTCTGTTCTAAGTGGTGGGTTCATCTTGTAGTTGCTATCAGCCTCGGTTATATCTGCATCAGTAAGTGTAAAATGATGCGGACACACCTCTGCAGTTACCCTAAAGCCCATGCGCTTTCCCATTCTCATAAGCTCAACAGTTCCCTTAGTTGAACAGTGACATATGTGAAGTCTGGCTCCAAGCTCTCCCGCAAGGAACATATCTCTGGCAGTTATAACATCCTCTACAGAATTAGGTATTCCCGGCACACCGTACTTCTCTGAGGCAACACCCTCATTAAGCACTCCCTTGCCTACCAAATCCTTATCCTCGCAGTGAGCCATAACCAGGGCATCCATAGCAGCTACTTTCTTAAGAGCCTCTCTGTAAAGGTTAATGTCCATTACACTCTTTCCATCCTCTGAAAATGCAACAGCTCCGGCGTCATTCATAGCCTCCATATCAACCAGCTCCTTGCCCTCCATATTCATGGTAAATGCTGAAAGCTGTTTAACACGAACCTTAGCCTCCTTAGCTGCCTTATCATGAACATAATTTAAGGTCTCAACTGTATCCACCACAGGCCTAGTATTCGGCATGGCACAGATAGTTGTAACACCACCCTTTGCAGCTGCCGCAGTGCCTGTAGCTATGTCCTCCTTGTAAGTAAGACCCGGATCTCTTAAATGTACATGCAAATCAATAAAGCCAGGCATAATATATTTCCCTGTGGCATCTATTACCTCTTCTTCAGGTAAGCTAATATCGCCAGCTTCAGGATATATATTTTTAATTAAATTATCTTCAATCCTAAGGGTACCCTTTGTAATTGTACCTGACTTTGGATCTACTATCGAGCCATTCTTAATTAACAAGCTTATCCCTCCTAATCACATAAATTTTATAGGGTTTCCTCACCCAACATATAAGCTAGCACCATTGCCTCCCTGATGCATCTCTCATTATCCTCAACGTCTAATACAGCATGAACCATACCAGACTCATCCACATTAAGCTTCTTTATATGCAGACTAGTGTCTGCTATTACAGATAAAACATCATTCACATTTAAGCCATCTGTAGACATATCGTCTGCTTTTAGCTTAAGCTCTAAAAAGCCCTTATCTAAGATGTCTGCCTTTACATCCCTCAATTCTTCTGATACAGAAGCTACCCTGTCAAGAAAAATACCATACTGTCTTCTACGACTAATTTGCATAACCTTTTTGATAAACGTAAGGTACTCCTTATCATCAGCAAAACGCTCGGCTATTTCTTTTTCTCTCAATGGTTTAAAAACCTTATCATCTTCAGCAATCTTAACCTTCGCAACCTGATTAGAGCATTCCATCCTCTCATCAAACAATTGCTTCATATTATCGTCCACTGAATTAATCTTACATCTAACTTTACTTAAACTCATAGCAAGTCTCCTAAAGCTTGTATTTTTTACGTTATAATCCAAGCTAAAGTATACCACAAAGTACCATAAAATTAAACTTATTTTTATGCTTATTATTTAATATATAAATATTTTCTCAAAATATAGAAATACTAATAAAAATCATATGAAAAGGATTTGAAGCCATGAAAGAAAATACACTTTACATCGCATTAGAGCAAAGCGTACTTGTAAATAACCCATGCATTACAATCGGTGATATTTCTTCAATTTTTTGTAAAGATAAAGATATAGATAATCGCGTAAGAGAACTACAGGTGACTCATCTTCCTGGCAATGAAAAATCTCAAATAGTTATTACTGTTATGAAATTAATTGAAATAATAAATGGAGAATTTGAAAATTTAGATGTGGAAGCCATTGGTAATTCCGAAACTATTGTATACTATGACAGCGGTCGAAAAAATAGGACCATGATGCAAAAAGTGAAAGTGGGTGTTTTAATGCTACTAGCATTCTTTGGAACTGCTTTTTCCATAATGTCCTACAACGAAGATTCCGGCACCTTAGGTCTACTTGAGGAGTTATATATTCTCTTTACAGGAGAGGCTACCGAAGTTTTAACGCCAGCTTTGGCAATCGGCATAACCAGCTACTGTGTCGGACTTGCTATCGGAATGATTATATTCTTCAACCATGGAATAAATAAAAAATTCGGTGATGACCCTACACCCCTTCAGGTCCAAATGCGTCTTTACGAGCAGGATGTTAACAAATGCATCGTAATAGATAGCTCCAGAACCAAGAAAACATTAGATGTTAATTAAGCACATTGCATTTTGTATATTCTGCTTGGTTGCTGGGGGTGCAATTTCTGCAGGATATGTAGCGTTTATTACACTTTTAGGCGTGTTCGAAAAACTTGGTGAAAAATATAAGGCACTAGACAAAAGAATGGCCTTGGAAACTCTAATCATTCTAGGCGTCACATTTGGAAATGCTGTTGATTTATTCAAAATCCCTCTTCCATTAGGTACTTTAGGTCTTGCCTTTTACAACCTATGGGGAGGTATTTTCACAGGCTGTCTGGCAGGTGCCTTAGCAGAAACCTTATCTATATTCCCTATCCTATCCAGGCGTCTCGCCTTACGAGATTATTTGCCATATGTGCTTGTTGCAGTGGCTCTCGGTAGAGCAATAGGATCTCTGGCACAATTTTTCTATCTTCCATAATTTTTGACCATCAGAACCTTATTCATCAACTAGAAAGGAGTTTTATATGAAAGCAAAACAAACAAACCAGGAATACAACCAATATGTTGAGGCCATTACACCCAAACATAGTTGCTTCAAAAATTGTGTAAATGCCTTTATAGTGGGCGGAATTATATGTACTTTAGGCCAGTTCATAAACAACCTTCTTATGTCAAACTTTGATGTATCTAAGGAGGATGCTTCGGCGTGGACTTCTGCAATTTTAGTATTAATAAGTGTTATTCTAACCGGTTTTAATCTATACAAAAAATTAGCAAAATTCGGCGGTGCTGGAGCCTTAGTTCCCATAACAGGCTTCGCCAATTCCGTTGCCGCACCTACCATTGAATACCAAAAGGAAGGTGAAGTATTTGGAAAGGGTGTAAAAATATTCACCATAGCAGGTCCCGTTATATTATTTGGTATATTAACCGGTTGGTGTGTAGGACTTATATACTGGATTTTAACTGTAACAGGAATATTATAGGAGGCTAATATGAGAAATGATAATTCGAAAGCTATAGAACAAAATAATTCTGACATATGCCAGCACAGGAATCAAGCCATAGGAAAACAAACAGTAAAATTCGAACATCCCCCTGCCATTGTCAGCCGTGCAAGCATCGTAGGACAGATGGAGGGTGAAGGACCTCTATCCTCATTTTATGATCAAATCGAAAATGACCCTACCTTCGGTATGAATAATTGGGAGGAAGGAGAATCCGAGATGGTTCGTCGTGCAATTCAAACCGCCATCTCAAAGTCTGGCCTAACAAAGGATGACATTAGATATCTTTTAGGTGGTGACTTACTGGGACAGCTCATAGGAACAACATTTGGAGTTAAAAGCTTCAATATTCCTCTCTTCGGTCTTTATGGTGCCTGCTCCACCTGTGGTGAAAGCTTATCCCTAGCGGCAATGCTAGTTGCTGCCGGCTACGCTGATAATGCTATAGCAGTTACCAGCAGTCACTACGGAAGTGCCGAAAAACAGTTTAGATTTCCTCTAGAATATGGAAACCAACGACCACTTAGTGCTACCTGGACAGTTACAGGAAGCGGTGCATTTGTAGTAAGCAGCACTAACAACAAAAATTTGATGAACAGCTACCCAAAAATCACCGCAGTAACTACTGGAAAAATTGTAGATTATGGCGTGGTGGACAATATGAACATGGGTGCAATCATGGCACCTGCAGCTGCTGATTTAATATATCAGTGTTTAGAGGATCTTTCTCTAAAACCTGAGAATTTTGACAAGATAATTACTGGTGATTTGGGCAAGGTTGGAAGTGAAATTTTAATCAAGCTACTGAGAGATCATAATATCGAAATAGCAGAAAAACACATGGATTGTGGTGTAGAAATATATGACTGTGAGAAACAGGACACCCACAGTGGTGGTAGCGGATGCGGTTGTAGTGCAGTTACTTTAGCCGGATATATTCTTCATAATATGGAAAAGGGTACCTGGAAAAAAATATTATTTGTCCCTACCGGCGCACTTCTATCCACTGTAAGCTACAACGAAGGTCAAACTATACCAGGAATTGCTCACGGATTAATAATTGAACAGGAATAAAGGAGTCTAATTATGGATTATATAAAAGCATTTGTCATAGGAGGCATAATCTGTGTTTTAGCACAAATTTTAATGGACAACACAAAGCTTATGCCAGGACGTGTAATGGTACTTTTAGTTATAACAGGAGTAATATTAGGTGCAATAGGTATATATGAGCCCTTTGCTGAATTTGCTGGTGCTGGTGCTTCAGTTCCTCTTACCGGCTTTGGATATAATATATGGAAGGGTATGCGTGATGCGGTGGATGAAAGTGGTTTATTAGGACTATTTAAAGGTGGATTTACCGCTGCGGCAGTAGGAAGCTCCGCTGCACTTGTATTCTCATATATTGCATCACTAATCTTCTCACCGAAGATGACAAAAAACTAAGCGATACTGCGAATGAACTGCGAATGCAGAAAAACAAAAATAAGCACAATCTTGCTTTCAAGAAATTGTGCTTATTTTTGTTTTTCTATATGAGTGTAAACGCTGCTTGTGGATGTAACCCATCCGCAAGACATGTTCGCAGTGTATAACTACAAACCAAAATTATCAACCACCACTATCCTGTTCACTTTGATTATCCATGCTCTCTTCTTCTGGCGGGTTATCTACGGGCGCCTCTGTAGGTGCCTCTGTAGGTGCCTCCGTAGGTGCCTCTGTTGGTGCCTGAGTTGTTGTTGGCGCCTGGGTTGTAGTCGGAGCTTGTGTAGTTGTCGGTGCCTGTGTAGTTGTCGGCTCTGGCGTTATGCTTCCACCACCAATAGGTTCGAATATTGCATGTATAGAATGGTTAGTCTGTACATTGTTAAATTTGTAACTAGTTACTGGTCCAACACTCTGTCCATCTACTAATACATCCTTAATAGTATAACCATTATAAGGTGCTATATAAATTATAGTGTTCTCACCCTTCTTAAGCTTAGTAGTTTGAGTTATAGAACCTCCACTAGTGCAAGATGTAGATATGGTAAGTTTGCCCTTATCCTTATCCTCTGGATGTAAATCACAGGTATCCTTGGTGTAAGCATAATCATCAGCTGTCTTACCTGTTCCTACCAATACTTCCTTATGAGTTACTGGGTCCATCTCAACAACAAGCTCTATCGTTTCCTTACATTCCTTTGTAGCAATCTTCTTAGATTCCTTACATAATTTTATAAATGTATGTCCAGTACATTTTCCTCCTGGTACAGAATCAACTGCACAGTAATCACCTAATGTTGGACACTTCTCAGTAGGATACTTTCCAGATATCTTACATACTGTAGCATAAGTTATACCCTCTGGTCTCTCAAAGTCAACTGAAGGATCATGTCCTTCAAGTATAGCTACCTGATCCATAATATCTCTCCACATATACTTATGTGCATTTGAATCATAAAGGGTAATATTGTAATCATAGCCCATCCATATAGATGCTGTGTAATATGGTGACATACCACAGAACCATAGGTCATATGAGCTTGAGGTTGTACCTGTCTTACCTGCGCAGGTAATGCCTGTAGTCATTCTAGCTGCACCACCAGTACCTGCATTTACAACTGACTTCATACCTTCTATAAGCTGCCAAGCAGTAGTCGGCTTCATAGCAACGTGTGTAGTTGGTACAGTATTATCTATAATAACATTTCCATCATAATCAACAACCTTTGAATAAAGCACTGGCTTGGTATATATTCCACCATTTGCTATGGCTGCGTAGGCAGCTGTCATCTCATGAGTTGTAACACCGTAGGTAAGACCACCTAATGCTGTAGACTGAGTGATATCTGAATATATACCACCATCTGCACCTACCTCCTGCTCTACAAGGGTTGTAAAACCGAGCTTCATAAGATACTCGAAGGCAACATCTGGGGTAACATCTGTTATGGCCTTAACTGCTATAACGTTCATAGACTGAGCTATACCCTCTCTACAGTTTACATAACCTCTGTAGCTTCCACCCCACCAGTTATGAACCATACCACCATTATAGTAATAGAACGGCTCATCCTTGTAGGTCTTTGCTAATGAACCCATTCCTGTATCAAAGAGTGGCAAATATGCCGCAACAATCTTAAATGTAGAACCCGGCTGTCTCTCCGCTTCAGTAGCTCTGTTAAAGGAAAGGTCACTTGTCTTATCACCCTTACCACCTACCATAGCCTTGACATAGCCAGTCTTCTGATCCATAATTGTAAACGCAAACTGTGGCTGTGGAGAGGTTTCATAGGTTTCTGCTATAAAGGTACCATCGGTTTCTATAAGCATAGCTTCCATAAAGGTATCAGCAGCCGCTCTAGCCTCATCCTCATTGTTATATATAGGACTATACTTATCATTACCCGTTGCTTCAACAAAGTAATTTACCAAATGTCCTATCATATAATTATGCTCTGTTACTCCATCACCATCTAATATGGTAAGCTTGTAATCAAGACCCACCTTAGCTGCACTATATACATAGTCATCATTATTAATTACATCATCACAGATTTTCTGAATCTCCTTATCCTGAACAGAATATATAGAAAATCCCTCTGTGTATATCATCATAGATGCCTGTTCCTCAGTACATCCATATATCTCCATCAAATCATTTTTAAGCTGAATAAGAATAGCATCCTCATAATATGTGTAGGTAGAATCTGATGCCTGCTGATTATCGTACTCAATCTTGATTCTAGCATATACATCATCCGCCATAGCAACCTGATACTGACCATCTGTTATATAACCAAGTTCAAGCATCTTATCAAGAACGTCCTCACGTCTGTAAGAATTTTCCTCTGGGAAAATAACTGGGTCAAATTGGCTAGGGTTCTTAGTAATACCTGCAATAACAGCTATCTCTGAAATAGTAAGCTCATCCATTGACTTTCCAAAGTAAAGCTCTGATGCCGCCTGAATACCATGAGCACCTCTTCCAAGGTAGATTGTATTAAGATAATACTCAACTATCTGCTCCTTAGTATACTTTTTCTCAAGCTCAAGAGCCAGATACTGCTCCTGGAATTTTCTCTCCAGCTTATCTAAAAAGGTTGTCTCATCCATACCAACATTAAACACGTGATTCTTAATAAGCTGCTGAGTTATGGTAGATGCACCCTCATCAAAATTACCTGAAGCAATACCCTTAACACCAGCTCTAAGAATACCCTTAACATCAATACCATTATGAGACCAAAATCTTTCATCCTCAATGGCTACAAAGGCATTGACATACATCTCAGGAATATCCTCATAGTAAACATACTCTCTGTTAGAACCATAGGTAGAAAGTTCCTTCTCGACATTGCCATCAGCGTCATACAGATATGACTTAAAGCCCTTAGGAATAATGCTTATCTCGTTAATATCCGGTGCATTATCAAGGACACCCTTAAGCATACCAAAGCCTGCTCCTGCACAGGCGATTACCAAAGTAACCAAGCCTACCAGCAAAACCTTAAATATGCTTACCAACAACTTTCTACTATTTCTCTGTGTTTTTGAGACCAGCTTTCTCTGTTTTTTTACTGTCTCGTGTTTTGAATAGCTCACAGTGCTACCTCCCTTTTTATCGGATAAATCCAAAATTCAATTATTAACATTTCTCCAAAAAAATATTATACCACTGAATTCCAATATTTACAAGCCTTTACACAAGCTTAGAAAACTCCTCCAAATTCCAAACCTTGTCAACCAAGCCTTCATAAAAATCTGGCTCATGGCAAACTATAAGTACAGCACCCTTGTACTCCTTAAGTGCTCTTTTTAGTTCTTCCTTTGCGTCCACATCTAAGTGGTTGGTAGGCTCGTCCAATAGGAGAATATTAGTTTCTCTATTTATAAGCTTACAAAGTCTAACCTTAGCCTGTTCTCCCCCCGAAAGCACTTTAACTAAGCTTTCTATATGCTTAGTGGTAAGTCCACATTTTGCCAAAGCACTTCTAACCTCGTACTGGCTATATGAAGGGAACTCCTGCCATATCTCTTCTATACAGGTGTTATTTGTGCCCTCTAGCTCCTGCTCAAAATATCCTATAGAAAGATAATCCCCTAGCTGAGCCTTGCCGGATACCGGCGGAATAAGTCCTAACACACTCTTAAGAAATGTTGTCTTTCCGATACCATTTGTACCGACTATGGCAATCTTCTCTCCTCTTTCCATACGAAGATTAATAGGCTTTGAAAGCACCTTGTCTCCATATCCAAGCACCAAATCAGTTGTCTCAAATACAACCTTGCCGGTAGCTCTGGCATTTATGAAGTTAAATTCTGGCTTTGGCTTATCCTTAGCCAGCTCTATAACCTCCATCTTATCCAACTTCTTTTGTCTGGACATAGCCATGTTTCTAGTAGCTACACGAGCCTTATTTCTAGCTACGAAATCTTTAAGATCTTCTATTTCCTTTTGTTGCTTCTTATAAGCTGCCTCTAGCTGTTGCTTCTTCATCTCGTGAACCTCAAGGAACTTATCATAATCTCCTACATAACGATTAAGCTCCTGGTTTTCCACGTGATATATAAGATTAACAACACTATTTAGGAAAGGAATATCATGAGAAATAAGAATAAATGCATTCTCATAATCCTGAAGATATCTCTTAAGCCATTCTATATGGTTGGCATCAAGATAGTTTGTTGGCTCATCTAAAAGTAAAATATCTGGTTTCTCAAGAAGTAACTTCGCAAGAAGAATTTTAGTTCTCTGGCCACCACTTAACAAAGTAACATCTGTATCCAGTCCCAATGGAAGAATCTCAAATGCTCTGGCAACCTCCTCCACTTTAGAATCTATGATATAAAAATCATTGCTGTTAAGAAGGTCCTGTAGAGTCCCCAGTTCCTCCATAAGAGCATCCATATCATCTCCTGCTTCTCCAAGCATATCACATATCTCATTAATTCTTGCCTCTATAGCAAATAAATATTCAAAAGCAGATCTTAAAACATCTCCTATAGTCATACCTTCCTTAAGTACAGTATGCTGGTCTAAATAACCTACTCTAACATTCTTAGCCCACTCCACGTTACCTTCATCAGGCATAAGCTTTCCGGTAACAATATTCATAAAGGTAGATTTACCCTCACCATTGGCTCCCACAAAGCCAATATGCTCTCCCTTTAGAAGTCTGAAGGACACATCCTTAAATATAGCTCTATCTCCAAATCCGTGACTTAAATTCGATACATTTAAAATCATTTTAATCTCTCTCCTAAGTAATGTTTTACTGATACGTAATCATAACACAAGAAAATTAATATTTCTATAAAAATAGTAGAAAAATAGTGCGATTTTTTGTGTCAATTTTTCTTATATTATGTTATACTTCTTATAAGTATGAAATTTCTACCAAGGAGGTTCAATATATGCGTGGTTTCATTGGCACAAGCCAGTCTGACAATATAAGTGAAGCTGTAGAACAGGCAACCAAGGGAATAAAAAAAGCTGACCTGCTTATTCTTATAGCTCCATTCATAAAAGCCGAGAAATCTGCAGAATATCTAGCAGAAAAATACCCTGGCACTCCTATAATAGGCACCACCAGTGCCTCATATACTGCAAAGGGCATAGATGATTCAAGCATTATGGTTATAGCCTTTGCTGGTGTAACAGTTGCCACAGGAGTTATCACTAATACTCGTAAGACACCTGTTACCTCCATATTAGAATTTGAGGAAACCCTAAACTCCATAGAGCCAGAAGCAGAGAACACTGTATGCTTGGAGTTTAATACCGGTAACGAGGAAAAACTTTTAGCCACTATTAATTCAGTGCTTAAACGATATGATATTAGTCTAGCCGGCTCTTCAGCCTATGGAACTCCTTTAGGAGATAAAAATCAGATTATATATAACGGTAAGCTTATGGCTGACACTGCAGTTTATGCATTTGTAAAGAACAATGCCGGCAGAATTATAGTGGGCAAAGAAAACATTTATAAACGACTTAGTGAAAAGCCACATTTCGCAACTCTAGTAGATAGAAACACAAAAACCTTGTTCCAGCTAGATGATATTCCTGCCCACGAGATATACACTGCAGAAACCGGTGTAGAAAAGGAAGGCATCGTAGAGAATATGTTGGTTAATCCTTTGGGACGAGCTGCAGGTGAAGACACATTTATTACCGCTACTAGTTCTCTTGATATGAACGGTGTTATGTTTAATGGCAAGGCAGTATTTGAGAATGAAACCATATACATTATGGAGCCGGATGATATTGGTGAAATAAGCATGTCCACAATAGAAGACATTATGGACAATCTTAACAGTACATCTTTTACACTTTGCTTTGATAGTGTTAATAGATTTAGATACATAGCAGGTATAGGTTACTTAGACCAATACCTTACTAACTTATCACAGCTTGGTACCTACGCAGGAATTATGGGTGTTGGTGAGCAGATTAATAACCAGCACGTCAACCAGACACTTGTATATGTTACATTCGAATAAAGGAGGCAATTATGGCTATTATAGAATTTAACTTCAGAAAAAAAGATGAGACCCACGCAGTACCTCTAGAGACAGTAAGTGGTAATGCTATCAAGGAAAGCTTAGCACCAGTAAGCTATATCACCAAGTCTCTCCGCGAGAATAGAAAATCACTTATCGACCATGACATAAGCACTCACGAGCAGCTTGAAGGTATTCAGGGTTCTTTTGAAACCATATTAGAACAGTCAGACCAGATAGTTGAAAGTATGGATACCATCAAATCCAAGGTTAATAATATCGTGGACGTATCCTCTCAGATTGAGGGCAGCGTTAACGAGGTTCTTGATACAACAGCTCAGGCCAGTGAAAATGTAGACAGTATCCAAGAAAGCTCAGCTGAGGTTATTAAGGACTTCGAAAAGGTTGGTGATGTTCTTAATAAGTTCCAAAGCAGTTTCCATGAGATACAGGAAACCATGTCAGGTATCATAGGTATTGCCAACCAAACTAATATGCTCTCTCTTAACGCTTCAATCGAGGCTGCCAGAGCCGGTGAGCACGGCTTAGGTTTTTCAGTTGTAGCAACTGAGGTTAGCGACCTTGCTTCACAGATCAAGAAGCTAGTGGATGCTGTTAACAGTAATATGAGCTTGCTTCAGTCAGATGTTAAGGCTCTTCACGAGTCTATGGCAACAGCTACTAAGATGCTTGAGAAGGAGCAGGAACAGGTTGCTCAGACCACTGTTCTCTTCAACAACATCAAGGAATCCGTAAGTGGTGTTATAGAGGTTCAGAGAGCCATCGCAGAGTGTGTAGATGATTGTAACGTAGCTGCAGATGCTATCCAGGCAGATATCATAAGCGCAAAAGATAATTACGTAGAGGTTGCCGGCAACGTAGACCAAATCTCTACAGACATCTCTAACAGAAGTCAGATATATGAGGAGATGGCAAATCTTCTTGACCAGGCAGATCCTATAATTGATGAGGTTATAGCGAATAACAGATAAACACAACGCATAAAGAGCTTTCCCCTACACCAACGGTGTAAATGGAAAGCTCTTTTTTATATTATCTCACACACATCACGAACAACCTTATCCATCAATGTATATATGTGCTCTAATTCAAAGACCTTTAAATTCTTCTTTATGATACTATCTCTACTATCATAAAGCTTATTCATCTTTTCTATCATCTCTGACAAACGCTTTGCTACCTGTTCCTTATCTATCTCCTCCACGGTTACACAGGACAAGTCGCATTCACCTATTTTTATAAATGGATATCTATCAAATATATAAGGATATATTCTGTCATAATCTCCATAGTACATATCTTCTGACAAAAATGTCTCTCGGTCATATATCTGATTATCCCTTTTCAACTTTATAAACTTTACCTTATCATATCCATTCTCCTGCTGCATATCCTGGTCTAGCAATATAAAGTTATTTTGCCAGTACTCCTTTACAAACAAGTTATCCAGCAATAGATGTGTGTAATATCCTAATACAAATGGATCATTTAGTCTATCACCATATTTCTTAAGAAAATCATCTACATTAGGTATTCTATTCAGGTTCTTGTATGTTTCATCATCCCAGAAATGGCTCTCCTTCTTTGCTGTTCTAGCCATAGCATCTGGAATAATATTTCCTAGGAGAAAGGCATCTTTAAAGGAGGACTCAGATATGCCTTTCTCCCCTATTACTCTAGAACCAACTGCCATATGAATTACATAACCTGGCATATTTTAACTCCTCTAAATACATCATCATCCAAATAGATATTACTTAAGCTAATCTTCCTACCTCTGCTTGAGGTATATGCTTCGATAGGGATAATATTACTCTTATGTGATTTAGTCTCTTCGTAGTATCTATCATCTTCATCAAGCCTTTCCATAGCATTTATACTATCTAAGGTATGGAATAACAAGCCTGACAAAACGTGTTTGATATACTTAATCTTATCAGTCTCACCTCTAAGATTCTCCTCTGTGCTACCATGCACTCTCTTTCTATCTATACATCTAACGAATATATCTGACTTACAGCCTAAGCTCTTCTTGCTAAACACTCTCTCAAACTGTTCTAAAAGCTTAACTCTGTCATAGATTGTATAATCCACATCTCCTGACAGTGTTTCTCCTATAGCAACAGCGTATACATAGGTTCCTGACTTGATTCTAAGATGTGATAAGAATGTAAGTACCGCCAATGATATACCCCATCTATGTGCAGGAAAAACTATACCTACACTATCTGCATTAATAAGCTCTCCACTATATTCTGTGTACTTCATAACCTTGCAGCCAGGTACACTCCTCTTAATATGATCTACTATTTCTATACCAGCATCCATCTTATTAAAATGTCCTTTAAGTGGAGTATCCTCTAACTCTGACACATAAAATATATAATTATTGTACTTTCTATCTAATATTTGTCCTTTGTCTCCCATTACCTTACCTCCTGACAAGCGATTCATAAAATGTTCTAAATGAATATCTAAGATATTCCTTCTTGTTCATATTCAGACTTTCATCTAGTTCATCTTTTCTTCGCTCTGCCACCTGAATAATTCCACTTATAGCTGACCATACATAAAGTACTGTTGGCTGCAAATCAATATCTGCCCTGATCTTTCTAGTAGCCATTCCCTTTTCGAGAAATTCCTTGATAAGACCTGTAAGCTCTCTACCAACCTTATCATCCCTTAAGATAGGCTTTTTTCTACTATTAGTAGTTTTCTCCTCTCCCATAAGACTGGCATAATACTTAGGATACTTCTCTTCAAAATTCACTAGACAGTCACACATCTTATAGTAACTATCCTCAAAATCAGAAGAATCTTGAATACACATCTCCAGCTCTCCTATAAGGATACCTGTGTAGTCCTCAACTATTGAATTGTAGATTTCTTCCTTGCTCTTGAAGTATACATAAATCGTAGACTTACTATAATCTGCATACTTAGCTATATCATCCATAGTTGTCTGTTCTACCCCCTTGGTTTCAAACAACTCCTTTGCTGCAGATATAATATTGTCACGATTAAACTGCTCCAGAGCTTCCTTTTTTCTTGCGCCCATTAGAACCCCTAAACAATCAAACTAATAGTTCGATTATCATACTACAATCATACTCGCAGTATATATATCGTACTTTTAGTTTGATAATTTTACATATATTTTTCTTTTTGTACTAACATATTTTAAATTGTACTCCTAGTTCGATTAAATGTCAATAATTTTTCTCATATTTGTTAATAATCTTTTCTCCATACGACTTACCTGAACTTGACTTATGCCCATTTCCTTAGCTACCTGAGTCTGTGTCTTATCCTGGAAGTATCTCATCTCTATCAGCTTTTTCTCCCTTTCATCCAAACTATCCAACACCTGTTCAACCAGCATCCGGTTAATTACTTCCTCTGATTCCACTCCATTTTTTTCCTCATCCACGTATTTATCCACTAGATACATCTCGCTTCCCTCACTGGAATATGCAGTTTGATATATGGACTCTATTTCTCTATTTGCCTCTGTGGCCATAACTATTTCCTCTATAGTTAGTCCTGTCATCTGAGCTATTTCCTCTATAGTCGCTTCTCTACAGAACCTTGTATTTAGTTCCTCCCTAGCCTTACTAATTTTGTATCCATTTTGCTTTAGTATTCTTGACACCTTAATCATGCCATTATCTCTCAAGAATCTCTTAATCTCACCTGATATTAGGGGTACCGCATAGGTTGAAAATTGAACCTGAAAATTGGCATCGAACCTATCTATCGCTTTTAAAAGTCCTATGCAGCCTATCTGAAATATTTCTTCTAGGTCGTATCCACGACCCATAAAACGTCTGGCTATACTCCAAACTAATCCCTCATTATCTGAAACTATCTTTTCCTTAGCTGACTTATCCCCACTTTTTGCTAGTTCAAATAGCTTCAATTCATTCATCTATTCAAAATGATGCTTAACTACACCAATCTCCTTCCACATTTTTACCACTGTTCCAAGCCCTACTGTAGACTGTACCTCCAGCTTGTCCATGAAAGCTTCCATAAAAGAAAATCCCATACCACTGCGATCCTCCTTGGGTCTTGTGGTATACATTGGTTCCATAGCTTTCTTGACATCTGGTATTCCACATCCATCATCTCGAATTTCTATGTATACACTTTTTCCTTCCACCTTAGCTAGAATTGTTATCCTTCCATCCCCACCCTCGTATCCGTGAATTATAGAATTAGTCACTGCCTCAGAAACAGCTGTTTTAACATCTGACACCTCCTCTAATGTAGGATTAGTACTGGCTATAAATGCAGCCACCACCATCCTGGCAAAGGACTCGTTCATGGCCACACTTTTAAATTCCACAATCATTTCGTTAGTATTATTCATAGTATCCTCCCTTAACCATTTCCTTTATTATGTCCTCCTTTGTATTCTTCTTTTTAATAATGGTATATATACCGGAAAGCTTTAACAGCTTGTCTATGGTTGGACTTACATTTACCACAAAGGTTTCTCCGCCCTTATCGTGAATCCTTCTGAACCTCCCTGTTATAAGTCCTATACCTGAGCTATCCATAAATTTTGTATTTGAAAAATCAAATATTAAATAATTTATCTGTTCCTTTGAAAAAGTGTTTTCCGTTTTCCTCTTTAGCTTGTCCGCATAGTAATGATCTAACTCCTGTGGTAAATAGTAGATAAATACACCGTTTTTGTATTGATAATCCATAAGCTCACTCCTTGATTTTTTTGCATAAAAAAACGAAAGAAAGTGATATTATTTAATCACTTTCTTTCGTCCTTTAATCCTATTCGATTTTATCAAATGGTATATTATGTTAACTATTCATTATTAATCATATTCTGTATGTCTTCGTCTGTCATACCATTAGTAATATAGCTGTAATCCGGTAATGGATTAACTTCATCTGAGTTATCCGCCTCAAGTCTGGCAATCTGTCTGTTTAAGTCACTTACCTGAGCATCCAAGTTGGTTATGGTAGTTTCCTTAGCAGCAATCTCTTCACTGTAGGTCTTGATAATCTTTTCATTCTCAGTCCTCATAGTTTTCTTCACAGCTGGAATAAATACAAACCCCAATATAAGGGCACCTAATGCCATACCAACTAATACATATACACCTGAATATTTTGCAAAGCCTATATCTCCCACAACCTTCTTTTTAAAGAGGGTGTTCTTACACTTCTCATAGAAGTCCTTAATAAAATTGCTCTTCTTTTCAGTTGGATCCTCATCCATAAGAGATGTGTTCCTTCTTATAGTGTTCTCTTCAATGTACTCCTCGTCTAAGAGACCATCGTCATCCACAGACTCATCATCTCTCATCTGGATGATATCTGTATCTGTAGTTCCCATCTCATGAAGGTAATGTATAGCCATAGGATTTGCCTTATCAATCTTAAGAACTCTCCTAAGAGTTACTCTTGCCTTCTCATAATTACCAAAGTAAATATATAACAATGCTAAAAGCAAATATCCCTTTACAAAATGTCCATTAGTTGACAATACATTCTTAAGCTGTATAATCGCCAAATCTACATCATCCCTCTTAGCATAGTTAAGAGCCATATTGTACTTAATTGCAATCTGATCTGCATCTGCTAAGGTTGTAGGATTTGATCTTAGTTCCTTAAGGTACTTGGTTGCCAGGTTACCTGTAGACTTATAGTTTACACTCATAACCCAATGACTAAGAGCCATAACAACCTCACCCATCTCATAATATATAAGACCCAAAAGGTTTCTAGACATTATATTCTTCTTGTTGTATCTAAGAGACATATTAAGAGACTCTATAGCACCTGACAAATCTCTGGCAACTGCCTTATCATAACCAATATTATAATAATAGTTTGATGTATTATACGCCTTTTTTATAATATCAACATGCATATAACAGGCTGAACAATATCCACTTTTCTTTATCTGGGCGCCACATATAGGGCATACCACTGGTTTACTTGATGACATATTATCCTATCCTTCCTGCTAAAGGGTTAGCTGCACCTGCAGCCTGACTTTTCATCTCTGCCGTAACTACCATTACGATATCTGAGATATCCTTAAGGTCATTCTTATAGATAGCCTCCTCTGCCTGATTAACTTCAGGGATAGGCTGAAATCTCTTTAATTCTTCTTCAAAATTTATCATTCTTGTATTCCTCCATGTATAGCTCCTTGATAGCACCTATCAAATACAAGGAGCCTACGCAAAACAACATATCATTTGTCTCTCTCGACCTATTATAAGCCATAGAGAAGGTCTTCTTCAAGTCATTATTATAGTAAATGTTAGTTTTTATTGAATCACCTAAACTTTCTATAAAGATTTCTGCAACCTCTTTAGACGAAACTCTTCTGTCTGACTGAATAGAGGTAACATATATGCTATCTAACTCAAGGTTGTTACAGAGATATTCTATCATATCTCTATAATTCTTGTCATCTGCAACTGCAAATAAAATGTTAATTGGCTTGTCTCCACAAAGAGACTTAACACTTTTTGTAAATGGTATTATTGCATCTAAGTTGTGGGCACCATCCAGAACCAAACTCTCCTCTAGCTTTTCCATACGCCCTTGCCAATAAAATTTACCACATGCAGTCTTTATTATGTTTTCTGATATAGGTGACTCAACACCTGGCAGATTATTACAAAGCTCTATAGCTGTAAGTGCATTATGAAGCTGATACACACCTGGTGAGCTAAGCTTTATATTCTGGTATCTATAATAACTATTACCACAGGAAAAATCAATGCCTGAAAAGGCAAAATCATTTGTTATATAATCTGTTTTTGCGACATTATATGCTGGGGCACTAACACCCTTTGCCTGCTTCTCTATAACCTTATCAGCCTGTTCATTCCCAGTATTATATACAATTGGTACGCATGGCTTTATAATACCAGCCTTTTCAGCAGCTATGGCATCTATTGTATCACCCAAAAGCTTCACATGGTCCAAGCCTATGGAGGTTATAGCTGTAATCTCCGGTTTTAATATATTTGTGGCATCTAATCTGCCTCCTAAACCGGTCTCATATATACAGTAATCAAGCTCCTTGGTTGCAAAATACACTGCTGCAATAGCAAATACATACTCAAAAAATGTCAGGCTTGGCAAGCTATCTACCTTTACACTCTCATAGGCCTTCTCCACTTTATTAAAGGCTTCCAGAAAGTCATCATCACTAATATAGGTATTTTGTAGCGGTGTTTCCAAGCTATCCCACACACTGATTCTTTCATTAATCTTAATCAAATGTGGTGACACAAAGCATCCCACCTTATATCCAGCTTCTACAAGTATGTTTTTTACGAGCTGTACCGTGGAACCCTTGCCATTGGTTCCTGCCACATGTATAGTTTTAGCTTTAAGGTGCGGATTGTCCAACTTATCCATAAGAGCAAGCAATGTGACATTTGCCTTGTGATTACCATCTATATACTTGTTAAAGCGGGGAACATTTATAATGTAGTCTACCGCCTGACTGTAGGTCATACTCATAGCTATTTCCTATCTATTATCTACCTTTTCTGGGTACATATCATGATTAACTAATCTGTCAAAGGCAACCTTTTCCCACTTAGTGTTTGGTCTTCCGTAATTACAGTATGGGTCAATGGAAATACCTCCACGTGGGGTAAACTTTCCCCACACCTCTATATACTTTGGATCCATAAGCTTAATCAGGTCCTTCATAATAATATTTACACAGTCCTCATGGAAGTCACCATGATTTCTAAAACTAAAAAGATATAGCTTTAAGGACTTGCTCTCCACCATAAGCTTATCTGGAATATATGATATATAAATAGTTGCGAAATCCGGCTGACCAGTTATAGGACAAAGACTTGTAAACTCTGGACAGTTAAATTTCACAAAATAATCATTATCCGGATGCTTATTTACGAATGCTTCTAATATATCTGCTGAGTAATCACTTGGGTATGAAACCTTCTGGTTGCCAAGTAGAGTTACACCATTTGTTTCTTCTGTTGTTCTAGACATAAACATTCCTCCAAATCTATAATATACACTTTCATCATTATAATTTATTAACCCAAATATATCAAGAAAAAAGAAGGCTTCCTTTACAGGGAAACCTCCTTTTCCATGCCAAATGAATACATTATCATTTCCTTTACAGGCAAACCTCTAAGCTGTGACAAGGTATCACCATAGTACTTCAGCTGTGCCTTGTATCTGCCTATCAAGGTCTCTTCATCACAGGCATCGGTTTTATAATCCATAACGACTATAGCTCCATCCTCCACAAAGTATCCATCCACGATGCCTTGAACAATTATTGTATCATCCAAGTCATACATATCATCAAGGTCGAATACTTTAGTTGCGGCAAATCCTATAGAGAATTGCTGTTCTTTGAACAATTCACCTCTAATAGCAGCCTTTATCATACGCTGTCCCAAATTACTCTTAAGCATATTTGCCACTTTTTTGCAGTTGATAGCTCTAAGCTCAGCATCATCAAAGATTCCTCGCTCCTTAAGAGCTTTTTTATGAGCCACCGCAAACTTATACAGATTAGTTTCTCCCTCCAAGGAGGCAAAATCTATAAGCTCCATGCATTTGTGAACTACAGTACCTCGCATAGCACCTGTAAGCTTTCCAGAGGTAGAATTGGCTTTTTGTTCTTCTTGGATCTCTGTAGGCTTAGCTACTTCCTTCTCGGACTGAGTATCCTCTCCCTCGGAATCATCCTGAAATTTCTCATATTCCAGTGCCTTGCAGGCAAATTCACTATCATCATAGCCTGTCCCATCAAAGGCCTTCATCTTCTTAATATCTGATACTGACAGCTTACTCTTAAGTTGAGTGATTTTCTGATATGAATAATCACGCTTAAAGCTCTTTAATATCTCTTCAGTTGTTTCTGAATTTACCTGACTTTCAAGCTGTTCTAAAAGCCGTTCTACCTTCTGCACTCTATCCTCTATGGATCTCTTGGTACTTACCGCCAGCATAGACTTATCAAAAACCTTAATATTCAGTTTATCAGCAACCTCATAAGTGTCCTTAAGCCTATCAAATCTGGCCATTGTTTGAACTAACAAATCAATAAAGGAATCCGCTTTCTTACGATTAGTATAAGGAAGTAACATATCCGAATGTTTCATAAGTTTCTCACACTTATTCATAAGTTCTGTATACTTTTTTACATAACCTGTAATAACAAGTTTTTCCTTTGCTCTAGTCAAGGCAACATATAATACTCTTAACTCCTCAGCTAAGCCCTCACTTATATTTATATCCTTAAAGGCCTCCCTAACTAAGGTATCCTTTGAATATCTCTTATTTCTATTCATATATTTCATAGAGAGATAATAATCATTGTTAATGATTAAATTCTTTTTATTATCTTCTCTATTAAAATATTTCCCCAGAGCGCTAACAAATACAATCGGATACTCCAATCCCTTGCTAGAGTGCATAGTCATAATTCTTACAACATCCTCGTCCTCGTTTACAACTGCTGCCTCTCCAAAATCCACTTGATTAACCTTAAGCTTGTCAACATATCTAAGAAAATTAAATAGTCCTTTGTAATAACCATTTTCATATACCTCTGCCTTATCCAAAAGCATATCCAAGTTAGCCTTTCTTCTATGCCCCATAGGCATAGCTGAAACATAGGTATAATATCCTGTTACCTCAAGAGCCTCCCATATAAGCTGTGATATTGAAAGCTTATTTTTATTATCCTTTAAGTTTTCTAGCAGTTCAAAAAAGGTTTTTAACTTTTTAGTAATTTCATCCTCTATCTCAAGCATATACAACTGACACTTATCGTATAAATACTGAAGTTTCTTCTCCTTGGTGTAATCACATATTACGGCTATATCAGACTCATCCAGTCTTGCCATAGGAGACATCAACACTGCCGCAAGAGGTATATCCTGCTTAGAATTATCTACCACAGAAAGAAGGGACATAACAACTCTTACCTCCACTGCATCAAAGTATCCTTTAGGATCAGATAAATATGATGGTATTCCATGAGCCGACAGCACATTGTAAAATACCTCTCCTACACCTTTCATACTTCTTATCAGTATTACTATATCCTTATAAGATGCCTTTCTGTAAATCTTTTGTTCCTGTCCATCAACCTCTATCTCCTCACAGACAAGCATACCATTATCCTTATCTAAAAGCTCCTTGATTCTTCCTGCAATCATGTGAGCCTCCAACTCTAGATTGGCCAAGTTTTCCATATCATCCTCAGCATCCTCCTGCTCAGGTCTTGCAGTATCCTCTATATCCTCTAGGTTAAGTACCATAATCTCTGTGTTATGGCTTACAAGAGGTGCTTCTTCTTCATTAGGCTGTGGAAACAAAGCCGAAGGAACTAAGCTTGCAGAAGCATCATATACTATTCCTCCTAGTTCCTTACCCATAAGCTGATAGAAGAAATAATTTACAGGAAGTAACACCTCTGCTCTTGAACGGAAATTGTTATTAAGCAAAATCTTTACATTATCTCCAGTGTCCTTGAAGGTGTCATACTTACCTATAAACAAATCAGGCCTAGCCATTCTAAAGCGATAGATGCTCTGCTTTACATCACCAACCATAAACATATTTGGACAATCTCTGTAATTTCCAGATACACAGTAAAGAATCTCCTCCTGCAAGAAATTACTGTCCTGATATTCATCAATGTATATCTCCTCTATGCCCATAGATATATTCTTAGCAAGCTCTGTAGGAATAGGCTTACCGTCCACATCATAGGCGCTACATACTAAACTGTGAGCCATATGAGCTATATCAGAAAACTCAAACATACGTCTAAGCTTCTTTTCCTTCATATATTCCTCTTCAAATCTCTCAGTAAGCTTTATCAATGGAATTACATAGCTAGCTAAATGCTCCTGTTCCTCCACTACCTGCTGGTAGGTTTTCGTAGGAATCAGCATACCAACCCTTTTTTTATATTTATTTCTAAGTTTTTGTGCCTTGTCCTTTATGTCCTCGTCACAGTCACCTTTTTTCATTCGAGGAAGGCCTGTCCAGCCATCGGCCAATGCAATCCTTAAATCTTCATAGGTAGTAGCCTCAGCAATACGCTCCACTAATGCTCTGTCAGCCTCTAATGTCTCAACATATACCGCTGGACCATCTGGTAGGTTACACACAGCCTCTACCTCATCTATCTCTCTCCTTATATCCGCAATCTCCGCCTTAACAGAATTAACGTAGTATTCCACCCACTTAAGATTATTAAAAACATCTTCGCTCTTAATATCAAAGCTGGATTTAGCATTGGAATACCAAGCCATAGGTATAGGGTAGCTCGATGCCTTGCTATATACATTAGCAACAGCCTTTCTAAGCTCTTCCTCATTATTCTTGAGTCCAAATATATCTACTAGTACCTTGAACTCCTTATCGCCCTTATCATATAGCTCCTCAAAAAGATTATCCATAACTTCGGACTTTACCATTTCCATAACGCCCGCGTCACCTATAGTAAAGCTTGAATCTATATCAAGCATATTGAAATTCTCTTTTACCAGCTTAAGACAAAAGCTATCAATAGTACAAATATCAGCTCTATTAACCAAAAGCTGTTGACGACACAAATGCTCATCAGAAGGATTTTTGCTTAAGGCTTTTTGTAGTTTACCTCTAATCTTATCTCTCATCTGAGCTGCTGCCGCATTGGTAAATGTAACAACCAAAAACTGATCCACATTAACTGGATTATCTTTATCTGTTACTTTACTCACTATTCTATCAACTAGGACCTTAGTCTTACCCGAACCAGCAGCTGCAGCTACCAAAACATTGGCATCCCTAACTTCTATTGCCATCTGCTGACCTGGTGTTAGAGTAATAACCTCACTACTATTTGGCATCTGCATCCACCTCCTTCTTATTAATTCCAAGCTCCTCTTCCATACAATTTATAATTCCTGGCGTATCCATAACCCTGTCACCATACTTTAGGAACTTATAAGAGTTGCCACCATATTTTTCATCAAATCTACAGCATGCTGAATACGGGCAATAGGTACATGCTGTATTCCTTGATTCATTAAGAGGTGTCTTTGCTATATTCCCATTCAAAATCTCCATGGCCAAATCCTTTGCCTTCTTATCCGCATACTGAATTACTGTATCAAAAGCGCTGTTTTTATTCTCAAGACCATAGAGCTTTAACTTCTTAGCTCTCTCCTTATCCACATCAGCCTCATTCTTTACATTAATATAAGGGTCCTCCATACCATAATAATACATACCCTCTGGAATTATCTTAGTATTCTCGGTTACTCCCTCAAGACCTGTCTTTGCATTAAGAATATCCTTCATAATTCCAGTGTAAATAGCCAGCTGAAGTTGCACACCATCATAAATTTTATTTAGCTTAATATCCTGGTTACTTGACTTGTAATCTACAACCCTGTATCTCAAGGAATCCTGCTCCGAAGAATACAAGACATCTGTTCTGTCAATCTTACCTCTAAGCTGCATTGACTTATCCTCGTCTAGAGCAACTAACACATTAAACTTCTCCTCAAAAAGCTCTGGTCTAAGATAATTTCCTTCCTTCATACCACTTAATACAGCTATTGTTCTCTTTCCTATACGATATAGTTCTTCCTTTAGCGTATCATATCTCCCACCCTCAAGCTCTCTTCCTCCAAGTTCCTTTTCCCAGGCCACATCAATATGAGCTTGCAACAGCTTATCTCTATCCTGTTCAGATATTGCATCCCAGTTGTTATCCAGTCTAGCACGAACATAGCTAAACATACTCTCCATTGCTGTGTGAAGAATATTTCCAGTATCCCTGTCATCTACCTTATACAGTTCTCTTTCATCAATTCCTAGAGTATATCTCAGAAAATATGAATACGGACACTTTGCATACTGCTCTAGCTTAGATACTGATTGTTTCATCATACTCTCCATTATCAAATCAGTAACCTGTGAGCGAAGCTTTTCTGGCACATTAGAATATGCTAGAGCATTATGTATCTCAGCTATAGTTCTATCACCATACTCACCCTTATATGCCTCATATAATGACGCAAGCTTAGATATATCCTTAAAATCCTCTAATATAAGCTGTTTTTGAAGTTCATCCACAAGATATTCCCTAGTTGCTTTAGCAGTTGTAACTCCTAGTTCCTTTATTGTCTCAACTCTTAGCTTAGTAAATAGTCCTGTTAATCTATCTACTACATAAGATGGAGCAATAGGCTTATTGTCACTATTCATATTAGTATAGGATATATATAGCTTATCTGAAGGGGCCGTCATATTAGAATACAAGTACAACTGCTCCACAAAGGAATTAACCTTATCTGTAGGAGCCAGCTCCACTCCAAGCTCCTGTAGCTTCTCCTTTTCCTTCTCCGTAATAATTCCTGTAGAGGATGGATTTGATGGAATAACTCCCTCATTTGCATCAATAATAAACAACACCTTAACATTGTCCAATCTAGTTCTAGTAATATCGCCCACTAAAACCATATCAAGCTTACTTGGTATCATACCAAGATTAAGTTCCTTTAGACCCACCTCCAAGATATCTATAAACTCTCTTATATCAAGGCAGTCTTCACCCATAATATTCTCTAGCTTATCTAATACATCTAAAAGCTTTTCATATAGTCCTTTATTTTCCTTTAGCTTATCAGCAAACTCCAAGGTTTCCATCAGTTTTCTAATGGCCTTAGTATAGTTTCCAACCTCTGCTTTCTTTGTTGCAACAGCCTTTTTAAATGGTTTGATTACATCAAGAAAACTATCCTTAGCCTCAAAGTTGATTTCTTCACCTGCGATTTTCCACACTCTGTTCCAACGATTGTAACCCTTTATTCCCTTCGCTAAAACATAGTTTTCCAACTCTTCTACATCCTCATAGGAAATATCCTGGACAACTCCTGATTTGAGAAACGAGAATACACTATCATAAGAAAAATCATCCTCTAATATCCTTAAAACATGACCTATGCTGTCTATACAAGCATTATTCTTAATTGGTGGTGTGTAATCCAAGAAATAAGGAATATCATATAGTGGAAATATTTGGCTAACCGCTGAAACATTCTTTTCAAAATTACCAGAAACTATGGCTATATCCTTATATCTATGTTTCCCAGCTTTAACTAAGCTGAAAATAACCTCAGCAACACCCTTGAGCTGTGTTCTAGGGGTCTGATATGCATTTAAAGTTATATTTTCTACGGATTCGTTATATATGTCATATGGATATCTAAATATGTTCTTCTCTAGATGAAGCAAATCCCTCTTATCTTCAGACCATCGTTTAGGCTCATAAAAGCCTACACAAATATCAGCCTCAAGAGGTACCTGTTTTTCTCTGGCAAGCTGCTTAAGGGAATTGAGAGTTTTATCGGTGAGATAAAATAACTCATGTTCAGATAACCCTCCCTTAAATGTCTTCTTATATGAAGGTTCATCAATGGTGTGAACACTATATACCTTTACGGCATTACAAATAAGGGTTCCTATAAGCTTTAGCTGTATAGGAGTAAAGCCTGTAAACCCATCCATGACAATAACACTATTTTTTATAAGCTCTGAACTACTGGCAAAATCCCTTAAAAGCTCAGTAAGCTGTTCTGCAACAATATACTCCGAAGCGATTTTCTCCTGAAAAGCAGTAACTATAATCTCCATATCCTGAAGCTTGTCTAATAGAACGCTTTGGTCTTCATTAGTTTTCATATCAGCAATTACCTTTCTTAGTTCCTCCACAGAAAAGTCATACTGATAGAACTCAGACATGAGAGATTTTACCTCATCCACAAATCCTTTCTTATTGAGGCAGTTTTTGTACACCTTAAGCTGCTCCTTAACTTCACCTGCAACTCTTCTTACAAGCATAGATTTTCCAAAATCCTCTAAAACCTTATTTGTCTTAATATTAAGCTCATCAAACACTCTATAAGCCAAACGGTTAAAGCCTATAACATCGATATTTAAGGTTCCACCGTTTGGATGAAGCAAAACCATCTTTCTCTGAAGTGCAAGGGAATACTGTTCTGGCACAAGAAGAATGTAATTCAATTCTGGATGCTCCATAGATTCTTTAATTATTTTCTCATAAATATAATGGGACTTTCCGCCACCGGAAGGTCCCAATACAAATTGAAGTGACATGTTTCTCTCCTTAATCTGTAATACTAACGTGAATACTTACCCCTGATACTCCACAGCTATCTTCTTAAGCTTATCTTGGCTTACTTTAAAACACTGTATAAGTTTAGGTGAAAATGTACCACACTCACCCTCAACTATCATCTCACAGGCTCTGTCAAAACCAACAGCCTTTCTATACACTGTGTCGCACATCAAAGCATCAAAGGCCTCCGTAACTGAAACTATCTGAGCTGATATAGGAATCTCATCCCCAGTCAAACCTTCCGGATATCCAGAACCATCATATCTCTCATGATGATATCTGCATATCTCGTAGCTATAACGATAATAAACCTCCTCCTGATAACGGGAAACCGCCTCAAGCATCTCACAGCCCTTAGTAGTATGAGACTTTATAATATCAAATTCATCAGCTGTCAGTTTTCCTGCCTTAAGAACAATACTGTCCGGTATTAGAAGCTTTCCAATATCATGCATACTTGATGCGGATGCAATATAATTAACCTGTTCACTATCAAGCTGATATTCCTTGAAAAATGTAGCAACAGCCTCACCAAGTATAAGAGTGTATTCCTTAACTCTTCTAATATGATTATTATCCTCTATACCTCTAAACTCAATAATAGTACCTATCATATCAAGAATATTATCATTAAGCTTCCTAAGCATATCTGCCTGATATGTAAGCTCACGATTCTGCTGGATTACCTTCTTCTCTAGCCACTTTCTCTCTGCATATGTATTAACCACATTATCCACCTTAGCCTTAGCCGACCTAGTGTTATATGGTGGTCTTAAGAACGCAGCAGCACCCTTATCATAATACATCTTAGTAAGTTCACTGGTTCTATCCGCCATAACAAGTACAGGAACATACTTAGTAATCTTCTTGTTTCGAAGAGCATCCATAACCTTCTCTGCTGATATCTTAGGAATATCTGCATCAAGAATTATAGCCGAAAGTCTCTTAAAATAATCTGCAACCTTCTTAAGAAGCTGCTCACCATCAGACACCATAATCACATTATATGCACCTGTGAGCAAGGTTTGAAGCTCCTGGGCTCTAGTTTCATTACTATCTGCAATTATAATATTTCTCTTCTTACCATCCATAATATACCTCCATAAGTCCTATAAAACGCCCTTGCTATGTATATTCTATCCGTATTATGTAAACTATTTTGCAGTGTATTCTTCATCATCCAGAGAGAACATCATAAGCTTATTATTTTGTCTTCTAAAGAATACCTCACAAACTATATCCGTCAAAGCTAAGCTTCTATCATCAACCTTTATTATTACTCCCGGATAAGCATAATTTTTAACTCTAACACCAATACTTGTTACTGCTCGTTCCTTTTTCTTAGTATACTCGTTCAGCTCTGCCTTGAGGATTTCCAGGTCATGAAGCTTACCCACCAAAGACGCCTGAACATTTTGAAATAAAGTCAAACTCTTAAGCTCATCTGAAGTCCTGCTACCTATAAGTCTTTCCATCTCTTGCTTAAGGACTAAAGCCTTCTTAGATGCTTCCTCAATCTCTGCATCCATGTCTTTAATCCTCTGCTTATAAAATTTATTAGCTCCTATCTCGAATACTGTCTTAATCTCCGCCTGATTACCAATTACAGAAGCATTAATACCATAGATTGCATAGGTTACACCACCTACTATAGCACCCTTTTCACCAGATACATTAATCTGATTCATAGCTATGCTCTCGCAGTTAAGTATATAATTACTCTCAATGTTATTGTCAGCACGAAGAATAATATTCTCAAAATATTTACCGTAAATATTTCTACCAGCCTTAATCATACCCTCATCCCTACCAGATACACCTGAACGAATAAGTACATCATTGCCAGCTTTAATCACTGCAGCTTCAACATTACCATCTATAATTATGTTTCCATCAGCCTCTATAGTAACTCCACTACCCACGAAGCCACTTACGTGAACATCTCCATTAAATCTGATATTACCAGAGGAGGCCGTAACATCTCCCTTCACATGATAAAGATTTGATATCTTAATAGTGTAATTATTATAAGAGATACTTCCACTTAAGGCAGCCACATAGGTAATGCCATCATCTAGTAATCTAAATCCACTTCCTGAAATTCTAGGTGGATTCTTGCCCTTTATTGGGGTTATAAGCTTACCCTTTACTGTAAAACCATAGTTACCACTAGTTGCCGGATAGAACACTGCAATCTTCTGTCCCTCCTCAACTAATTCAAACAAATCCACATTCTTATAATCCACAGAGCCATCACTCTTTACCTTAGGCATAGTAGGTAGCTCTGTTTTAAACATAAAGTAGTAATAACCATCCTTGCCGTGAACAGCAGGGGTACCCTCTGCCACCACAACTCTACCACTTTCTGGCACAAAACCTGTAGCAAGTCTCTCTATAACCTGTTCCTTTATACCTTGCTTAATACCATTTGACTCAAATAATCTCTCTATCTTAGCTCTGGTAACTATAAGCTGACCAGTAGTCTTAGGAAATACAAGCTCTGCCACCATCTCATCGCTAGTAAGTTCTATGAATATGTCAACACCTGTTATATCTTCATTATTAAATATTTGAGGCATGTCATTCTTAAATAAATCCTCATCCACAAATCCCTCATCTACCATCGGCTGATTATCCTTAGTGTCATTTGCCTCCGGCTGAACAAGTCCTACAGCTGCTGCCTTTCTTGCCTCACGCTCTCGTCTTGCATTTTCTTCCGCTGCTTCCCTATCCACTATTAGCTGTTCTCTCTTTCTTCGCATATCAACAGCACTCCACAATTGAGAAGCATAGGAAAATACATCTAGCTTATCCTCTAGACCTAATCTAATCTCTCTCATCTGCTTTGCATTAAAATTAGCATTAGAATACCAGAAGATATCTACACCGTTCATGATACCCAGTCGTATCTCCTGCATCTGCATCCAATTATAGGTTATATCATTGTAAGCACTAATATCGATTCCCGCCCTAAGACCATAGCGTATTTCACGCATCTGGGCGCCTGAAAGTAGAGGATTCTCGTACTCCGTTATATTTAGATTATATTTGATACCTTTTCTAAGTTCGTCAAGCTGATAACTATCATAGCCCTGATCTACAAAGCTATCTAGATTAACCTTATCTAGCTTTGCCTTTCGAACAACCTGAAGAATAGATCTGTTTAGTCCTCTCTTCACATAAGGCATAAGGTTAATATTATCCATAAGTCCTTTTCGGATCTCACGCATAATAAGATGATTGATATCTCTATCTCTGTAGATAGACACATCCACCTTCTCCTCTAAGCCTCGTCTAATTTCTCTCATCTGGAACCAGTCAAAGAACACATCGGAATAAAGACTTATGTCAACCTTTGAAATAAGTCCCTTTCTAAGCTCTGCCATCTGGAAAAAAATATATCTTCTCTTAGCGTACTGCCTAACATCTACTCCTGCCTTAAGACCAAGCTCAATCTCAGCCAGCTGAAATGCATCAAAACCTTGGCATTCATATTCTTCCATACGCTCCTTTACAGAAAAGCTTGATTCACTTTTGAACATATTTTCCTTATCCCCCATACATGATTCCTCCAAAAGTTAAATCCCGTGTTCTATTCCCATAATATCCTATATATTAATTATATTATGTAAATGAAATCTTTTCAATAAAATATGTTTACATACACTATATATTTCGACATGTTTTACTGTTTTCAATATATTTTTTCTTTCATGGTTTATGCATTATTTAAATATCGTGAGAATATAAATATAATAATCTATATGAGAGGTAAAGACTATGTCATCAAAAACTAAAATTGTTGTATTGAAGTCCAAGGAACTAATCTATACCGGTATATTTATCCTCTTGGGAATTCTGCTTATAGTTTTACTTATCTACATGTTCTCCCCTAAGAAGGATACAAAAAACAAACAGATTATAACCACAGAGACAGCTACTACTACCGAGAGCCTAGAAACCTTCTCTGGCTATACCCCGGGAGTATATACCTCAGAGCTTAACCTAGGTGGCTCAACGCTTCTACTCTCAGTATCTGTAGACGGCGACCGTGTAACAGGTGTTGCCATCGACAATATGGACGAAACTCTAACTGCAATGTATCCTCTGGTTCAGCCTTCCCTAGACGAGATAAACAACCAGATTGGTATGGTTTCATCCATAAAGGACATTACATATTCTTCTGACAACAAATACACCACAATTCTTATACTGGATGCCATTGATGACGCCCTTAAAGATGCAAGTAGATAGTAAAAAAGCATAGGCTTTCGCCTATGCTTTTTTCACGATTTCTCCACCAGTCTTATAAATACTATTCTCTGGCACTATTCCTCTAACTGGTGACAGTGGATAAATATTTGAATTCTTACCAATAACTGTTCCCGGATTAAGAACTGAGTTACAGCCCACCTCTACACAGTCACCCAGCATTGCTCCAAACTTTTTACGACCAGTATCTAAATCAACGGTCTTATCCTGTGATTTGACGTGAACCAAAGTCTTGTCACTCTTAACATTTGAAGTGATAGAGCCTGCCCCCATATGAGACCTGTATCCTAATATAGAATCACCTACATAGTTGTAATGTGGCACCTGAACATTATTAAATATAATAACATTCTTAAGCTCCGTCGAATTACCTACCACACAGTTTTCTCCCACCAAAGCACTACCTCTTACGAACGCACACTGTCTAACCTCGGTATTAGCCCCGATTATACATGGACCACCGATATATGCAGTAGCAAACACATTTGCAGTCTTATGTATCCACACATCCTCACTTGGATGGTCATAATCCTCCAAGCTAAGAGTCTTACCGTACTCTAATATAAAGTCTGATATATCTCCTAATGCCTCCCATGGATACTCATACTTTTCAAGCATTGGCTTAGCCACCGTATGCTCTAAGCTGTACATATTTTTTATCTTTATTTGCTCTAAAATCTCACTCATAATCTATCAGGCCTTTTTGCCTGCTCCCTTCTGGTAATATGGTTTGGTCTTATCAAATATATATGTAATATTATTCTGATTATTAAGTCCCTTTACCAAATTAGTATTATTGATAACAAAGGCTGTCATCTTGTTAGTGTAGTCCTCCTTGGTTATGCTACCATCAGCCACACCTGTAAGTCCCTTCTCCCAGCTTGCAGTCATCTCAGCTCGAAGCAGACTGTTAATAGAATAATATACTACATCATAGATAATCTCTCCTAAAAATGTAGGGGTTACTATCTGTGTCTTCTTGTTCAGGGCAATATATTTGTTGGTTACCAACTTGGTAATAATACTATCTCTGGTTGCTGATGTACCTATGCCACTACCCTTAATCTGGCTACGCAACTCCTCGTCCTCGATAAGCTGTCCCGCATTCTCCATAGCAAGAATAAGAGTACCTGATGAATATCTCTTAGGAGGTGTGGTCTCTCCCTCTTTGATATCCAAGCTACTTACAGGAAGCTTCTGTCCCTTCTTGAGAGCAGCCAATTCCTCTAAACGCTCTGGCGTAAGCTTATCCTCCTCACCCTTCTTTTCAGCTGGAATCCCAACGATATTGAGATATCCTGGTTTCTTAAGACGCTTGAAATTAGCATAAAAGCTTTCAGTCTTAGAATCTCCACCCTTAGTGACATCTCTGGTAAGAGTAAGGGAAACCTTCTCGTACTCTGCTGCAGGAAAGAATATACTCATAAATCTTTTTGCAATTATATCATATACCTTCTTGCCTATATCTGACATACTTCCCAATGCTCCGAAGCCCTGTCCTGTAGGAATTATGGCATAGTGGTCAGTAATCTGCTTATCATTTACATACTTTGATTTAGCAAGTCCCTTATACGCTTCCTTAGTCATAATGAGGTCTGCATATCCTGAGAGTGGACCGTAGTTTCTAAGTCCACCAACATTCTTGTGGATTTCCTTGGCTACTGCAGTAGATAATACTCTGGCATCTGTTCTCGGATATGTCACAAGCTTCTTCTCATAGAGCTCCTGAACTATAGCAAGAGTCTCTGATGGACTTATCTTAAACATTCTAGAGCAATCATTCTGAAGCTCTGCTAGATTATAAAGCATAGGTGGTGCCTTCTTCTCCACCTTCTTCTCCACCTTAGCAACTGTAAGTTCCACCGGTGAATTCTGCTCCAAAAGATTTATCAGCTCCTCTGCAGTTTCCTTCTTCTTAAAGCCATTTTCCTTATAAAGAAGTGGCGACTCGTGGTATAACGAGCCCTCCACAGCCTTCCACTCTGCCTCAAATCCTTCTAGGGATGCCAATACCCTGTAAAATGGTGTAGGAACAAATTCACGTATCTCCCTCTCCCTCTTAACAATCATACCCAGCACGCAGGTCATAACTCGACCAACCGCAATAACACATCTGTCTAAGCCCAGATACTGCCTCACAGTGTAACTATATTTTAGTGACAAAGCTCTAGAGAAATTAATACCCATAAGGTAATCCTCCTGAGCTCTAAGGTAGGCAGAATCACTAAGATTATCATACTCTGACAAATCCTTAGCTTCCTTTATACCTCTTAGTATTTCTTCCTCAGTTTGGGAATCAATCCACACTCTCTTCTTCTGCTTGTTCGGGCCAACCTCAGCCATCATATCAACCAAGCGATATATGTACTCTCCCTCACGTCCCGAGTCGGTACATACATAGATGCAACCAACATCAGCACGCTTAAGCAGCTTCTTCACAACATTAAACTGCTTAGAAGCACTAGGGATAATCTCATATTTGTAATTGTCTGGCACAAATGGGATGGTAGCCATAGCCCATTTCTTAAGATTTGGGTCATAAACCTCAGGATAACTCATAACCACCAGATGACCTACACACCAAGTAATAATAGAATCTCCTGACTCTATAAAACCCTCCTTGCTGCCTGCATTTGCGGGTCCATTTATTCCAAGCGCCTTAGCAAATTCCCTTGCCACACTTGGCTTCTCCGCGATATATAAATTCTTCAAATCATTTCCTCCAATGTACAACTAGTAATAATTCAACCTCTATGGAAGAACAACATTTGGTGAACCCTCTGAGCTATCCATATTTTCTGCATTCTCTAAGGTCACCTCTGCTATAGACATCATAGCTTCCTTAGTAAAGAATGCCTGGTGTGAGGTTAATATAACATTTCTATAGGATGTAAGTCTTATAAGGTCTGCATCAGAAATATTCTCATCAGATCTATCCTCGAAGAAATATTCCTCTTCCTCCTCGTATACATCAAGACCAACACCTGCAAACTTATCCTGGGCTAAGCCATCAAGAAGGTCTGTCGTGTTAATAAGACCACCTCTTGAGGTATTTACAAGAATAACTCCATCCTTCATCTTGGCGATGGAATCTTTATTAATCATATATTCTGTGTCCTTGGTAAGTGGACAATGTAATGTAATTACATCTGACTCTTTAAATAATGTATCTAAATCCACATAGGTAAGATTCTTACCAAACTGCTCAATAGCCTCCGGGGTCTTATCAAGGATTGGCTTGTAAGGATATGGGTCATAAAGAAGAACTCTCATATCAAGGCCTCTGATAACAGAAAGCATAGCTTGTCCAATCTTACCAGTACCAATAACTCCGATGGTCTTGCCCACAAGGTCCACACCCATAAGGCCATTGATACTGTAATTAAAATCTCTAGTCCTAACATAAGCTCTGTGAAGCTTTCTGTTAACTGCAAGTAAAAGTCCTAATGCATACTCTGCAACTGCTCTTGGAGAGTAGCTTGGCACTCTAAGACATACTATACCAGCCTCCTGGGCAGCTTTAACATCCACATTATTAAAGCCGGCACAACGAAGAAGAATAGCCTTAACACCATTTTCCTTCAATCGCTTAATAGTCTCCTTCTTAGTAGCATCGTCATTAACAAATATACATACAGCATCGCAATCCTTTGCAAATGCAGCTGTATGCTTATTAAGCTTCTCCTCTAAAAATAAAATCTCAATATTTTTCTCCTTTGCCATAGGTTCAAACCAAATCCTATCATATGGCTTAGTATCATAAAATGCGATTTTCATATCCAACCTCCCACATTATGTTGACTTAATATATTATAATTGCATAGTTCTTTTAGTATGTTCACCTATACGAGAAATTATCCACGTATTCCATTTCTCACATCCATATAATGGTTAGCATACTCATCGGTAATAAGCTTGTTCTTAGTCATAAGATTAAGAGTATCCTTAAACTCATTATAGCTTAAGCTTGAATGAGCCATATCATCCAATATCCTTGTTATGCTATCTGCGTAGCCATTTGCATCCAGTATATTATCTCTAAGCTTGATATTTGCTTTGTAGGCTTCCTTAAAGTATATATTTACCTTATTAGAGGTTGTAACCTTATCCTCCACATAAAAGTCTACTCCTAAAAGGTCAAATAAATTCTTGGCAGAATTATTTGTAAAGTAAATACCTTGAGTTATACCATACAGATTCTTATAGGATGTAAGGTCTGTGGTCTTGTTACTTTGATTGTAATCTGGCAGATAAGGTCTAAAGCTTTCTGTAAGTATGGTGCTTTTCTTAAATATGCTGTAATCCTTATCTGGTTCTGCAGGTTGCTTCTTAAGGTAACTAATCTCAGTTATCCTAAATATAGGAACCATAAGAAGTCTTGGTTCCTCCTCAATCAAAAGAATATGGAACTGGTTGTCCTGCACCCAAACGTAGGCTGGCGTCTGGTAGATGTGATACTTGTCACTTCGGTCAACTAAAACCATTCTATGATCCTTAATTACCTTATACTTGTGAAGAGTCTTCTTGATTTTCTTCTTAGTATATGTAGCTGCAGTATCTGCAGTAATTACCTTGAATTTTTTGTTGATGTGGTTATATTCTGCATCATCCTCGTCATCCTGCTCTGTGTTATCTGTGTTCTGCTCATAAGCCATCTGACTATTTGCAGGAGGTGCCGACTGATTAAGAAGATTTGCCATATCAAGCTCACCTTGGAGCTCTGTAGACTGTATCTCCTCAGTTTCTGTACCCGGAGCTTGGTTCTTGGACGTCTTTACCTTCTTGTTTTTTTCTTTCTTTACTCTTTTCTTTTTTGCCTTCTTTACTTTAGTTTCTGTAATTTCCTCAGTATCATACTCTAGCAAACTATCTGGCTGCGCTTTAACATTATCTTTCTCATCCTGAGAATATGTATTCTGTAATACTTCATCTGTTTGGCTGACCTTGGTGGACATTTTCTCAGTTTTTTTATTCTTAGGATTTTTCTTACTTCTCTTTGAAATATTAACAGAATCCGAATCATTGGAACTTAAATCCATATGAGCAAATGAATCAGTACCAACGTCACTAAAAGGTTTGACCACCGTAGGATTTTCCCCCTCCGCAATCATAAAGGTCTGAATAAGAGAAATTGTCACAAAACCAGCAACTATAGCAACAAAAAAGCAAAGCATATTTGCTAGCACTAAAGCCAACCCTGCAAAGGCTACAGTTACCACGCCTGAAAGTATGGCTAAGGCCAAGGAACGCTTAACCTTTTTCTCTCCATATTTGAATGTATTTATTATCTTTTTCATAGGCAGCTTCTCCTTAATTATCATTGGGAATTTGCACAAAATTATACATCTATAGTATAGCTTTTTATAGGCGTAAAATCAATATTAGAACACATTAAGGAAGCATTTTATTTAATATCTAAACATAGAATATAATAACTGTCATCTTAAGGAATTCAATATGCCAAAAGAACAATTCTCCCAGCTTGTAAACCCCCACATAAAACGCTTCAAATTACTTATTGCACTGGCACTTACTCTGGCAGTAAGTATATTTATATTTGAGAACAAAACCGCAGTACTGGCCTTTGTAGGAGCAAGTGCAAATGAGCTTCCAATATACTCAGTAGAAACCAAAGAAAAGGTTGTAAGCATAACCTTCGATTCCGCATGGGGTACTGAGGATTTAGATACTATCCTTGAAATTCTGGCAAAACACAACTGCGTGGCAACCTTCTTTGTAGAGGGAAATTGGGCGACAAATTATCCTGATGCGATACAAAAAATTGCAGATGGTGGACACCTAATTGGAAACCACGGAGCAAATCACAAGCATATGACCAAGCTAAACGAAGCGGAGATGCTAGCAGAAATCCAAGGCTGTCACGATATAATCAAAGAGCAAACTGGCATAGATATGACCTTATTTAGGGCACCATATGGAGACTACAACGAAACTGTAGTAGAAAGTGCCAAGTCCTTAGGCTACAGCACCATTCAGTGGGACGTGGACTCCTTAGACTGGAAGGACTACGGGGTAGAAGCAATAATTGACACAGTCTGCAACCACCAAAACCTAAAAAACGGCTCCATTATCCTACTACATAATGGTTCAAAATACACCGCACAGGCCCTAGACCAAGCGCTTACAAATCTAGAAAGTCAGGGATATAGCTTCATAGCATTAGATAAACTAATTATGACTGAGAATTACGAGATTGATCATACGGGAAGGCAGTCGCCTTCATCGCCATAGGCGATGGTGAAAGTTGTTTGACCGGCACATAAGCTATGCACCGGTCAAACAACTTTCACCCTAAACTAGGCAATGAAGTTAATCTTTCTAAAGTTCTTCTTACCACGCTTAATAATAATTTCTCCTGCAAGGTCAGAAGCTGTATAAGTAGTTCCAATATCTGTAACCTTCTCATCATTTACAGATACACCACCCTGCTCAATACCACGTCTACCCTCATTTCTTGAAACAACAAGACCTGACTTAACAAGAAGTGAGATAATATCAATAGCGCCATCCTTAAGGTCCTCTGAGCTAATATCGGCAGTTGGCATATTTGCAGCATTACCGCTAGTAAAAAGTGCACGTGCAGCCTCAAGAGCCTTCTTACCCTCTTCCTCACCGTGAACAAGAGTTGTAAGCTCGTAAGCAAGTACCTCCTTAGCCTTATTAAGCTCACTACCCTCATACTTCTCCATCTCCTGAATCTGCTCAAGAGGAAGGAAGGTAAGCATCTTAAGACACTTGATAACATCTGCATCAGCTACATTTCTCCAGTACTGGAAGAACTCGAATGGTGTAGTCTTGTTAGGATCAAGCCATACAGCTCCCTTCTGAGTCTTACCCATCTTCTTACCCTCTGAGTTAAGAAGAAGTGTAATAGTCATAGCGTGAGCATCCTTACCAAGCTTACGTCTGATAAGCTCTGTACCGCCAAGCATATTTGACCACTGGTCATCTCCACCAAACTGAAGATTACAGCCATACTTCTGGTAAAGTGCGTAGAAGTCGTAGCTCTGCATAATCATATAGTTAAACTCAAGGAATGAAAGGCCCTTCTCCATTCTCTGCTTGTAGCACTCAGCTGTAAGCATACGATTAACGCTAAAATGAGCTCCAACCTCTCTAAGAACGTCTACGTAGTTAAGGTCAAGGAGCCAGTCAGCGTTATTTACAAGCATAGCCTTGTCCTCTGAGAAGTCGATAAATCTACTCATCTGCTTCTTAAAGCACTCAACGTTATGCTGAATAGTCTCCTCTGTCATCATCTGTCTCATATCAGTTCTACCAGATGGGTCACCAATCATAGCTGTACCGCCACCGATAAGAGCGATAGGCTTATTTCCACCCATCTGAAGTCTCTTCATAAGGCAAAGAGCCATAAAGTGACCTACATGTAAGCTGTCTGCTGTAGGGTCAAAGCCGATGTAAAATGTAGCCTTTCCCTCGTTAATTAAGTTGCTGATTTCCTCTTCATTTGTAACCTGGGCGATAAGACCTCTGGCTACAAGCTCGTCGTAAAGCTTCATATTCTACCTCCAAATATATATAAATATATAATCTCTCATAAATTACCAAGGGTAATTATAAACGAAAACTCCGTAATCATCAAGACACTAATAGTAATTCTTCTCAAAGGTTATTACCGTATAATACCTCTTTTCTCTCAAAAGAAGCTTCTCATCAATAGCTTCCTTAATCTGTCTGTCATTAAGCTTACAGCCGTGAGGCACTACCACATCAAATATAAGATTAGTATGACTAGGTCCAGCTACCATTCTAAAGTCATGAAAATGAAGTTCATTATCAATCTCCTGAAGAATAACCTTTATCATATCCTTGCAAAGCTTTAGATTCTCATTATCGGTTTCAACAGGATCCATATGAATAGTCATACGAATACCTAGCTCATCGTAAATATTTCTCTCTAGCTCATCTATAGCATCGTGGATATCCATAATATTTTCCTTACCATCCACCTCAATATGTACGCTTCCAATCAGATTTCCCGGGCCATAGCTATGGATAATCAAATCGTGCATACCAAGGGAATAATGACACTCATCCACTATCTCCTTTAGACTCTCCACCACCTCTGGTGAAGCTGGCTGCCCTAAAAGCTCATCCACAGTTTCCTTAACAATTCCAAAACCGGATAAAAGAATCATAACAGATACAACTATACCCATAATTCCGTCTAAAGGCGCATCAGTAAATATTGAAGCCACTAAGGCTACCAATGTGGCTGCGGTGGCTAATACATCATTGAAGCTATCCTTTGAGGTTGCAAGCATGACTGAGCTATCTATAGTCTTTCCCAGCTTCCTATTAAACATTCCCATCCATAGCTTTATTAATATAGATAGTACAAGTACCACCAGTGCTACTACCGAAAATTTCACAGTATCCGGATGTATCACTTTGTCTACGGAACCTGTAAAAAGCTCCACACCAACCACCATAATAACCACAGCTATCAATAATGAGGTTAGATGCTCCATACGACCATGTCCAAAGGGATGGTCCTTATCTGCAGGCTTTGCTGCCATCTTGTATCCAAACATTGTAACTATGCAGGAAGCACAATCAGATAAATTATTAAAGCCATCTGAGATAATAGCTATGGAATTAGCCAATGTACCTATTACAAACTTAGCTATAAAAAGCAATATATTGCAGGCGATTCCCACCCAGGAGCTTAGAACTCCGTAGGCCTCTCTCACCTTCTGATTTTTAACATCCTCATTGTTCTTCACAAATTTACTCACTAGTAATCTGGTCATAATCGACCTCCTTTTTCCGTAGATATGTGGTGTAACCCACACCTAAAGCCATAATCACAAAATAAAGTGGTGTGGTTATAGGCTGGTTAATATTTATAAGTGCCTGAACAAAATATCCCACCGATGCCGCTAAAAAGGCATACACAAGGTAATTATTCTTACCATATCTAAGCATATAAACAATGCTTGCTACAAACACTCCCACATAAGCAACTAGACCAACAATACCAAGTGTTAACAGGTACTGGAGTAGCTCATTGTGAGCATTATCATATATCTTACCTACAATATTCACCATATCATCATAGTAGTAAGCCTTCATGTATATACCAAAGCTTTCATTACCATAACCAAACAGTTTATTTACAAGTGGTGCATCACAGAATATTTTCCAAGCTCTGCTCCACACAAAGCCACGGTAGGTACCCCACTTATCATCAAAGGTAAATATACCTACTCCCATAAGATTACCCACTATAACTGTTATTACACCTGTCACGGCAGTTACCACAAAAATCACCTTAGTCACCAGTTTCTTGTTAAGCTTTTCCAGCTTATCACTATGATTTACCGCCAGATAATGTACTACCAAGAGAACCATAACTAAAGCCAAAATCAATATAAAGGCCAAATCCATCCTATCAAGAGCTTGAGCAAAGCCGCCTCGCTTATCGTACTCTCCCACCGCAAAGTTGTTCATAAGAACCACCAGCAGATTTCCACAGGCAAGTAAAATTAAGGATATAATAAAGGTTCTCACCTTTCCCTGATTATAGCTTATAAGCATCAATACAAACAAAGCTCCCACTACGCCGATATAACCTGAATCCGAATTAGCAATCATAAGAGACGCTCCACCTAAAACAACAACCGTTCCGGATATAAGCTTCATATAATTGATACCGGTAAATATAAACACACCTAAGAATAAGCAAAGGCTGATAACGATAAAGCTTGAGAAAATGTTAATATTTCCGAAGGTGGACATATAAATATCAAACTGGTCACTGCTTAGGCGATCCCTGTAATGCATAAACTCAAAGATAGACTTCTTTCCAGTCTCCCAAAATGCAACATCCAGCTCCAAGTGCTGAACTATTCCTATAATATATGTATACACAGCTACTACTGCAAGAGCTATGACAGCCACCTTGCTAATGAAACTATACGTAGCAATCATAATAAACACTACTGCTATAATAAGGTACATCATAAGGCCCATGCGTCTGGCAGTGTCACCAGTCATCGCACTTTTGCTACAATCAGTCATATACCATGCCACAACATTTGCCAGAGCAAAAAGCTCCATCCAAAATACCGGCTTAGTATAAAATCCGGCATTATCCTCCACATATATCCTCTCATCTAGCTCAAAATATTTATGTACAATTATGTCCAACACAAAAGCCACCACAAAGCATACCGCAAAAATTATAGAAGCCTTCTGAAAATAATTAGTTTTAGTTAATGTAATATTAAAATAAGCGTCATCCACAGTTATAGGATATACAACAAATATAGCTAAAGTGTAAATAAACACAACTGCGCGCTTACAAATATTGTTAGGTTCTAAATTCATAACCATAATTACCTTTCTTAGATAATATAAGGGATATACCTATCATATAAAAAATCCCCACTTGGTATATTATACTACAAAGTGGGGATATATGAATACATATTTTGTTATTTTATATTCTTAATAGGAGTAAGGTACTGGGCTCTACGATTCTCCTGCTCAGCTAAATAGGACTGGTCACTTGAAGCGTGAAGCTCCTGCATATACAGATGATGATTTTGAGCAATCTCATCATTATTCTTACCAAGTAACAGCATAGCGATTGTAGAACACTGGTCAGCAGTACGCTCTAAATATGTAAGAACATCCATGAAGATAAGTCCACCATTGATAGAACATACTCCATTACAAAGACGGTCTGTGTGACGATTCTTAAGAAGCACTACTACGTCATCGATAACTTCCTCTAAAGGCTCGATACGTCTAGCCACATAATCATTCTCATCAGTCATAGCCTCAATAGTAAGACGTATAATCTCATTTACCGCATCACTGATAATCGCAAATTCCTTTCTAGCGTTCTTAGAGAATTTCACCTCTGTATCCGCCTTCTTCTTAGCAATCTCATCAAAATTAGATGCATAGTCACCGATTCTCTCGATGTCACGGATACACTGCATAAGCATATTGTGCTGACGCTTGTCACTGTTATTCATAATATGATTAGAAAGCTCTATAAGATAATTGTCAGCCTTATCTGTAAAGCAATCCAGCTTATCCTCAGAAGCATTAATTTGCTTAGATATCTCTGGATCAAACTCCTTAAACTGCTGTAAGCTTAATGATACATTCTCCTGAGCGATCTTAGCCATATTTACTGCAAACTTAGTAACCTCAGCAAGAGCAACCGGAGGTGTCATCATAAGCTTTGAATCTAAGGCTGCAAGCTCTGGATACTCAATCTCTGGTTCTGGCTCATCATCTGTCACTATAGCACAAGCAATCTTAACAAGAAGTCCGGTAAATGGAAGAAGCACAATTGCTGTAATCAGGTTGAAAATAGTCTGGAAGTTAGCGATAACACCACTATCTACCACGCTCTCCCACAGATTTGACATAAATCCCATATTATGAAGTACAGTCATACCAATCATAAATAATATGGTACCAATAGTATTAAAGACGATATGTACGATACCAGTTCTCTTAGCATCCTTAGATGAACCTATAGAACAAACCAAGGCTGTAGTAACACAGGTACCCAGGTTAATACCCATAATAATAGGGTACACAAGTGAAAATGTCATAGCACCTGTAGAAGAAAGAGCCTGAAGAATACCAACCATAGCTGATGAGCTCTGCACTATAACTGTAAGCACAAGACCGGTAAGGATACCAAGTAAAGGCATATCTGAGAATTTTCCAAGAATATCAGTAAATGTTTGTGAGCTAGAAAGTGGCTCCACCGCATCAGTCATACTAAGAAGACCCATGAAAAGTACACCAAAGCCTAGGGCAATCATTCCCACATTCTTACTTTTATCAGTCTTGATAAACATAATACATATAATACCGATAACAAGCGCAATCGGTGCCAATGTATCCGGCTTAAAAAACGCAAGAATATTATTACCTGATGAATCAATATCCATAAGACGAATAATCTGAGCAGTTACAGTAGTACCAATATTAGCACCAAGGACAATACTAACTGCCTGACGAAGGTTAAGTATACCTGCACCAATCAAACCAACTGTAAGTACGATAGTAGCTGTAGAACTCTGAATTACCGCTGTTACAAGAGCACCTGTTATAACTCCAAGTAAAGCATTCTGAGTCAACTTACCTAGTACATTCTTCAGGGTATTACCAGAACCCTGCTTAAGTCCATCTCCCATAATCTCCATACCATAAAGGAACATGGCAAGACCACCGAGAAGCTTAATAATCATTAAAACCGTATCCATACTTTAATCCTCTTACCCTCTTTATAAAATAAAATGTAGCGTGACCAAATTTGGCCCCGCTACATTATAATACTTTATTTGACAGAAAGTAACAAGATGGATTTACATAAATTTTACAGGAAATTAACCTGATATTAACAAAGTTTGTATTTTACACATTTATAGAGAGTTTTGCAATTGATTTTACACATTTTTTGATATTTTATAGAAAAGTCGCTGGAGGGCGACTTACTATATGATTATTACGTCACCCATATGCTTGTTCTCCGTTTCTTTTTTCTGTTCTTCATTTAGATATAACCTCTGATGTTATATCTTATTCTATAGACATACGAGCACTATAATCCGGACACAAAAAGCCAGAACAGCTTTTACTGTTCTGGCTCTTAATCTACTGATATATCACCTTATCCTTTAAATACTCTATCAACATCTCATCTAGAGCTTTTGGTATAACCGGCTTTGATATAAAATCGTCGAAGCCCTCCTCTAGGTACATTTCTCGGTTTCCTGCTATTGCATTTGCAGTGAGCATGATAACTGGCGTTCCCACAGCAAGTCTCTCTTCCTTTATGCGATAAAGGGTCTCTATACCATCCATCTCCGGCATCATATGATCTAAGAAGATAATGTCATAGCGATTATCTCTTAGAAGCTCCAAGCATTTTGCTCCACTATCAGCATCTGTAACCTGAGCCTCTATATGACTTATCAGCCTAGTAAATACTTTAAGATTCATAAAGTTATCATCTACCACAAGTATCTTTGCTTCTGGCGCTATGAACCTTATGCTGTCCGCCTCCTTGCCTGCAGATTTTTCTATGCTGTCCTTAAAACTACCTATAGGCTCATTATCCATAATCTTTTGCTCTACAATGAAAGAAAACTCACTTCCCTTTTCGTATTCACTTTCAATCTTAAGCTCACTTCCCATAAGCTTAAGAAGAGACTGAACGATGTTCATACCAAGACCTGAACCCTCCACATTTCTATTTCTGGATAGGTCAAATCTCTTGAATTCACCGTAAATATGCTCTATATCCTCAGGTTTAAAGCCGATTCCCGTATCCCTTACTGTATAGTGAAGCAAAGCTGTCCCCCCCTGGATAGTTCCACTTAGAGAAAGTATAACCTTTCCCGTATTAGTATACTTAACTGCATTAGTAAGCAGGTTTGTAACTACCTGTCTAATACATTTGTCATCTCCAAAATATTCACTAGGAAGCTTAGGGTCTATATCGAATTCCATAGTCAACCCCTTGTTAACTGCCCTTAGATTAATCATGTTATATAAATCGTTAAGGAGTGTATCAAGCTTGTATCTAACAGGCGCTAGCTCCATCATACCGGACTCTATCTTAGATGAGTCAAGGATATCGTTGACTATGTTAAGGAGTACATTTGAAGAATCCTTAACATCGGAAGCGTACTTTCTAATATTCTCCTCTTCGCTTTCCCTTATTATCATCTCATTCATACCTATAACAGCGTTGATAGGTGTTCTAATCTCGTGAGACATCCTAGCCAGGAATCTTGTCTTTGCCTGATTGGCTTTATCAGCCTCCTCCTTAGCCTTTGCCAGCTCGTCAGCAAGCTTAGCACGTTCTATACTCTCACTAACTATGGTAAAAATATTATTGCATATAAACACATAGGCTATGTAGATAAGACATCTAGGCAATACAAAGAACAAAAACAGCGTAAGCAGTGGATTCTCATTAACCTGACTCAATGTAAACTGTCCATCCAGCACATAATCCTGAAGTCTGTCTGTAGTAAGCAATGCCATATTTGCATCGCAAAGACCAACATAATAGCCTAGGTAAACCACCAAAAATGTGCTTATAACAGTCAATACATATACATAATTCAGCACTCTCTTAGATGAATAAATGGATGCATATAGAAATGGCAACAAGGATATCAGCACAGCGTGATAGGTCAGAGATACACCTATAATGGCAAATATAATCACTATATTAAATAATATATAGTACTTAGTACTTTCATTAACCAAGGTCAGCTTCTTCAGCACTAAAAGCATACTTATATATATCACCAAGCATATCACATATCCACTAATCATGACATTTTGATTAACTGTAAATATACCTAGTAAATTAAGTATAAGTACAATTGTATAAATATACATAGTTATAGCAAAGCTCTTAATAACATACTTGTTAGCTATGTATTCCTTATCGTTGATGTATTCATTTATATCAGGATTTTCCTTTATCTTCGGCACTTTTATCATAACCTTTCTATCGATAAATTACAGTTACAATAATTTTATCATATAGCGCGAAATATTACTAAACTTTTTTCTTAAACATTTCAAAATATTTGAACTACTAAGCCAATCTATGCAAGCGGGAGATGGGGGGGAAGACGGATTAAAGACTCCTCGTCATAAATAAAAATAGCAGGTCATAACGACCTGCTATTTTTGTTTCATGCATGCGGGAGATGGGACTTGAACCCACACGACGTTACCATCACTAGATCCTTAGTCTAGCCTGTCTGCCAATTCCAGCACTCCCGCATTTGTATTGAGTTGTTCTCAACGCAAGTAATATAATACCAAATTGTAGTTGGGTTGTCAACCATTTATTTTTAAAATCAATACTTTTTCTCTAAATTTCTATAACCACAGCAAACTATCCCAACCGAATTTCATTACTAGGCGTACCTATAACTATTCTAGTACCTGGTTGTAAAATTTTACTTTCACCCTTGGCTATTTCCTCCCCATCAGCTATTACATCACCATCAGAAAGGTTACATACAACATAATTCTTATCCACCTGCACATACTTTATGGAACAATGTTTTGCCTCAACGTTATCAGAATCGATAACAACCTCAGACTCACTAGAGTCCCTTCCTACAACATATTCTACTTCTCCATCCATGCGAATAATTCTACCTAATAATGCACCTTTGACACCAACTATAGCACCTGTCTCCTTGCCATTCATAGCAAGACTTTTTGTCACTCTAACTTCCCTTTTAAATAATGCCATTAAATCATCCTCCTGATCCACTATAACTTTGAAGCATACTTTCTACTTACTGGCAAAACTAAATCTCCTATATACACCGATGTTTTAGTATACTTTGTTACTGCATTTTCTTTAACCATATAACTTTGATGTATTCGCATAAAGCCCTTATTATCAAGCATTTCTTCCATCTCCGAAAGCTTGCCATAAAAACTGACAACATCATTCTTGAGGTGAAGCAATAGCTTTCTAGCATCACTTTCAATATATAATATTCTAGAAATTGGAATTCTCTTAACCGCTCCTTCAGAGGTAATATTAAGATACTCCTCCGCAGTTGAAATTTCTTTCATATATCTAAGTGTTATGTCTGGCAGCTTACTATCCATAGAATCCTTTAAAATGTATGCAAATGCCTTATACAAATACCCTTCATATACATGTTCAACTGAATTGGTTACAAAAATTATATCCACATCCACATCATTTCCTCTTATGTATTCAGCAACCTTCATACCGTCAACTGGATCCATAAAAATATCTAAATATAATAATTCACATTTAAATGTACCTTTTTCGATATCCCAAATTATATCTTTACCATTGGTGTAGCTAACAATACTAATATCCTCAACATCAAAAAGCGTATTAGATATAATATTTCTAAGCCTAGATAAATCTTTATTATTATCATCACATATTCCTATGTACACTATCCCGTCTCCTCTGTATATTATATAATAAAAGATGGTATAACCATACGTTAGAATTATACCATCTTTTTCACATATTAACCACTATCTTTTTCCCAAAAATTATAATATGCTTCTTTAGTTGTCTTTAAAAATGTTCTTCCCACTGGGAACTTCTTACTTATCCCCTTATGGGATAACTCTATGGTGCCCTTTCCCAGATATGTAATATATTTTAGATTTAAAACAGAGCCCCCATTGACTTGTACCATAGTATCAGTGAGCTTTTTCCTAATCTCCTTAATAGATTCATAACAGTAATAATATCCATTTGTTGTCGCTATCAAAATACGTCTTCCGTCTCTCTCAATATATATTATTTCGTCTTTATTAATGTACTTTCTATTACCTGAACTTTTTATTTCAAGAACATCCTTGTGTAATGTATAAGACAACGATTGTATTGCCTTATCTAACGCTTTATCCATCTTGTTGATAACGTACTCTCTTGGCAGAAGATAAATATGTTTTGTATCATATACATCGTCAATGTAATTATTATCTGTTATATATATGACCTGACATCTCGGAAATTTCGAATTAATACTTTTAATCAAATCTATTCCCTTATTATAGTCATTACCATATAATCCAATGCTAAAAATAATAATATCACTATCAAAAAAACCTTCTTCTACATCTAAAAGAAGTTCTTGTATATTGTAGCAATGTATTTTTACACCTACTAGCTCATTTCTAGAACTATTCCTTATAGCTTGTTTTACAGTATTCTCGTTACCACATACACCTATTTTCATATACAATCACCTTTAACCAATAATCTCTTTCTATGATTGCATAATAATACTTATGGATAACAAATTACGGAAAATGTAATTTTTGCATAAATTATTGTAAAAATTAACACACAATATACAAATTATTATTCACAGTTTTTACTCTTCTTCAAAAAATCTTATGTATTTATTCATGAAATCATTACAAAACCGCTTTCCTATAGGAATACTACTACCATCTTTTAAATGCACCTCGCCCGGTTCCATACTAGCAACATACATCAAGTTAACAATATATCCACCATGGCATCTAACAAAACTTTCCATCAAACGTTCCTCTACCTTACGAAGAGAACTATAGCAAGGATAATCTCTCCTCAATGTATGAATGTTAAGCAATCTATCATTACGTTCCAAATAAACTATCTCACTTTGAGATATAAACACCTTATGACCATTGCTTAAAAAATCTATAATATTATTCTCTGTTTTATTCTTATAGACTTCTGCACCTTTTTTGACAGCCTTTACTATCATTTCTTCAGTACTGTCCTTTAACAAATAATAGCAATGTTTAGTTTCATACACTAAGCTTGCATAAGTATATTCATTTGTTAGATATATAATCTGACAGGCTGGCATCTTTTCATTTATCATTCCTGCTAGTTTAATACCATCGTATGATTTATCCATAAAGTTTATCTCTGTAATAAATATATCACACTTAAATAAATCTTCTTCGACAGCTACATATACATCCTCTGGTGTTTTGATTCTAATTTCGCATTTTTTATCTATAATATGTCGTCTTAGAATATCTTGAATCCTCTCTGACTCTTCAATGTTATCATCACAAATAACAATAATCATCCTAAACCCTCCACAAACAAAATGTCGAATCTTTTCTCATATTTCGACGCTATATTATATTACAACAAAAAATATGCTATTTTTTTAATATTGCATTTTATGCACTTTTTTTTGCATAAAAAAATCCACCATCTTTTCTAGGATGGCGGATAATTGAATTATTGAAATATTTTTATTTAATTACCAATGATTTTTTCTATATTTTCCCTTGTAAAACTGTGCTGCGTAACAGAAATAACATTATTAGGATTTATAAAAGAGAATATTTTATCTCCCTCTGCCTGTGTGACTTCTCTTATCAATACAAAATCACTTCCTGGAAAGCCGTTAATTTGCATATTAGTACCATCACTGGTATAATTTATAGGATAATAACACTCCTTGTATGTTCCAGTTGGGTCATTAGCATCATTCATAATCCCTAAATCATATAGATAAGACGCTCTGATACCAACAAAGCTAAATGGACCTTCACCAATCCCTATCATTCCGTTATTATAGAAAGTAAACATTCCTGGAATATCAAATTTGTTATCTCCACTTATTTCAACAACCTCTCCATACTTCGAATCATATTCATAGATTCTATATCCTTGATCAAAATCATCATCTGTTCCATCTGGCTTTATAAACTTGTCTTCATAGTATATTAACATTTCATTTTTACCGTTATTATCCATATCTGCAATGATATAAAACCAAACATACTGTCTACAATTCTCAGATTCCCTAAAGCTCATCTTGTGATTAAGGTAAATTCCACCATCAACTCTTCCACTGGCATTTGACTCAATATCAGACAAAAACTTATAATAGGCGTATTCTTCTTCACTGATGACTCTCTCAACATACGGCTCATCATATACTGTAGTTACATTACAATAATCGTCTGCCGGAATTTCACCCTTCTCAACCAATGCAAGTTGTATGCTCTCAATGCTCTTTGAATAATTAACCGTTCCAGCCGGACTACCATTACAGCACCATGCCATCCATCCATATGACTGCACATGAACCCTATAGTATATGTCAAACTTATCAGCCAATTCACCAGTTAATGATATACACACAGCTTCAACTCTCTTAGCCTGCTCTGTGGTTCCGCTTGTTTCGCCGTTCTTCTTCCATGTCGATATATCACTAGGTTTACCCTGCCATCCACTGCCTTGAACATAGGTTATGTAATTTATTTCTCCTTCGTAAGATGATTCTGTAAGCCTGATATCCAATGCCTCAAGACGCTTAGACTCTCCTACCGTTCCTGATATTTCTCCATTCTTACACCAGTTTTTCCATCCATAGGATTGAACATATGCTCTATATTCTAACTCTGGTGGTATTAACTCCTCAGTGGTAACCTCTGTAGTTTTCTCTTCAGTTGTCTTAATCTCTGTGGTTGTTTCTGTTTTTTTATCTGCAATCTGATTTGAATCATTATTAGATTTCTTATCATTACCTATAGTTTTTACAGCAAATACAACGCCTAATATTAATAGTATGGTTGCGACTATAGATACACCAATCTTTAATCCCAAAGATTTCTTAGATTTCTTTTGTTTACCACTGTCTGGCCTTTTCAATTCCCAAGGTTGACCAAAATCTGGTATCATTTCCTCCATATTCTCACTATACATAACAGTGTTTACATCGTCCGGAATGACTTGATTATCAACAACATCCATCCTACTAACGCCACTTATATCTATCCTAACACCCTCTGCTTCATTACCTGGTGAAAATATGGTTATCACATCTCCGACACCTATTGGACTTTGTGCTACCTTCTTATTATTTAGATATATACCAAAGGTACTCTCCATATCCTGTACATACCACTGCTTACCATCATAGTAAAAGCATCCATGTACTCGCGATACAAATTCCTTGTCGATACGAATATCACATTCTGGATGACGACCAAAACTAATAATTTCCTTGCCAAACATGGTCAAATCTAATTGTCTACTACTATCTTTTTCATAAATTGTTATTTTCATAACTACTTCTCCTTAAAGTTGAAGTTATTATCTTCTGCATATTCCTCAGCTAAGGAACCTTTGGAACCTATTATTGTACAGTTCTTGGATTTCTTATTTTCTCCATCAATAATACTATATCCTATAGCTTTTTCACTTAGAAATTCCAAGCTATCTGGCAATTCTACAGTAAGGTCATCATTTCCTCCAAATGCATAGAGATCAATTCTTTTAACCCCCTCCGGTATTATCACATTTTCTAAGCTATGACATGCGTTAAATGCTTCAATTCCAATTATTTCAACGCTACATGGTATACTTATTGAGGTTAACTTGCCACATCCATAAAATGCCTCATCATAAATATACTTAACACCTTCTGGTATTTTAACTTTCTCCACATACTCACAATTTATTTCACCGATACCTATAACACTATATCCACCTAGTGTCTCTGGTATTATAATCTCAGTCTGTGGACCATCATAATCCGAAATTGTAGCTGTTTCATTATCATAAACAACGATATCCCAAGCACCATATGTACCATACTTTTCATCAGATTCATAAAATGATTCCAACTCATCTATCTTGTCTATATTTTTATAAACTGCATAATCCTCAACGTCATCTCTATTCTTATCAGCTATTACCTCAACATCAAATTCATATAGTTTGACATCAAGCACCTCTGCATCGAACTCAAAAATTTCTTTATACTCTGTCTCAGTTAAAGTAGTCATTTCATCCCACTCATCTATCCATACATAGTACGCTAGGTTACCACTGTAGTCTTCCTCGCACTCCACGCAAATAGCTCCATCGTAGGAATTATATGTTTCTCCTCTAGCTCCATCTAAAGGAAGAAGCCCAATATCCTCTAAATATCCATCATGAACACCTGCGTAGTATACCTCGTTATCAAATTCGTAACTGCTCATCTTTACTACGCCATTATCATAGAAAGTAAATGGATATTCATCACTTCCCATCTCATATCCACTTTCAAACTTTACCTCACCATCTACATACTCATAGAATTCAGCTTCAGAATCTTTAGAAAAACCATAATCGATATCTTTTAATATGAATAGCTCATCCTTCTTGTCACCATCAAAATCTGCAATGGCATAAAAATTATAATATATAGTTTCTTCCTTATTTACAGATACTATATTAACCTCTGATGCATCATCCGCATCCTCAACTAATTCAGCTAAGTACTTATAATAAGCCTTCTCCTCCTTGGACATCCAGTTAATATTAACTAATATCGCAACTACTGCAATTAATGCAGCTGCTGCTACAACACCGATTATTATATTACGCTTTTTGTTACTCTTCCTTGGCTCATCAGATAATGCAGCGTTTTCTGTATTCACATCATTTCCATCAGTTACATTAACTGGCTGAATCTGCTGCACTACTGGTTTTGATTTTGCTTCTGGTTTTAGCTGGCCAATTCCATCAGATGACTGAAGTATAGATAAAGATACCTTGCCCTTATCCTTGCTATTGTAGAGGATAAACTCTCTACCAACCTTCGCAGTTGCTCTTTTCACCTTCTTACCATCTAAGGTAAGACCATTTCTACTCTTAAGGTCCTCAATAATCCATACACCCTGATCGAAATAGAATGCTCCATGTACTCGAGATATAGTATCTGATTTAAGTACAATATCACAGTCTGGCTGACGTCCAAAGCTTATCACATCCTTATTAAAGGAGTTTAAATCCACCTGTCTACTATTTCCCTTTTCATTAATTCTAACTATCATATGTTTCTCTCCTCTATCCCACAAGTTTATTTTTTCTCTTTAAAGTCGAATCCATTGTCCTTAGCATATTTTTCAGCGGCAGAACCCTTTTCGCCGATTATGACAAGATTTTTGTTTTTCTTTAATTCGTAACCGTCACTATCTTCATACCAATCCATATAATATCCAACAGCATGGTCTTCAATTTTCTCCACACTGGCTGGAATTTCGATTTCGATTAAATTCATACTACAATCTACAAAAGCTTCTTCATAAATTGTATCTACCGTTTTTGGAACTATTACTTTTTCCACATAGTCCCCATCGAAATCACTAATTTCTGTTATGGTATATCCACCTAAAGAATCAATAATAGTAACCTCTGTGTTCGGTCCACAATACTCCCCTAAAGCTGCTTTATCATCTTCTAACACATCAATTAACCACCAACTATATTCAATGCGAGAAAACTCTATTTCTTCATCATAATAAACTTTATCAACATCTGTTACATACTTATATGATTTATATTCATCTGGTTTTCTATTACACTTATCAGCTATTTCTTCAATAATAAAATCATTTATATACACATCCAATTCATTTTCTTTTTCAAAAGAAAACAAATCATCAAATTCTTTCTCTGTCAAATGATCTACCACAACGTAATATGGCTCATAGTTTTCATCATAATCCTGTTCCTCTTTATAGTTTACATTTTTCATATACAAATCATATAATCCACTTTCAAAATTATATAATGCATATAACAATTCATCATAATCTTCATATTCACTCGAAATACCATCTCTTGACAGTAAACCATTCTCCTTTAAATACTCCTTATTATTGCCGCAAATCCATATACTATGTTCAACATCATATACGTCCATTTCTAAATCATATACACTACCCTTTACCATACCATTACTATAAAATGTTAGTGGAAAATATGCAATTTCATCAATTTCAAATTTATTACTTATCTTTACTTTTCCATCTTCGTACTCATAAAATTCCACATAACCTCCCGCATAAACTCCATCCTCATAATCAGATTCTATTTCTTTTATCAAAAACAACTCCTTCTCACCATCAGAGTCAAAATCCTCTATTGCATAGCCACAATAGTAGGTCGTCTCATCCCCATCCTCTACTTCGACATGCACCTCTGACGCGAAGTCAGCATCCTCTATAATATCTGACAGATACTCATAATAAGCTTTTTCCTCCTTAGTCATACCATTACCCTTAAGGAAAATAACACAGAGCACAGCAGTCAATATAGCTGCTACCGCAACACCTAAGCCAATAAACAAGCCCTTCTTACTTTTCTTCGCTGGCTTTTCCTGCTCTGAATCAACCTTTGCTTCCCCTAATACTGTAAATGAAACTCTACCCTTTTCCTTGCTGTCATAGAGGATAAACTCTCTACCGGCCTTAGCAGTTGCTCTTTTAACCTTTCCGCCATCCAAGGTAATACCATTTCTACTTTTAAGATCTTCTATAAGCCATACACCATTCTCCATGTAAAATGCACCATGTACCCTTGATACAGTATCTGTATTTAGTACGATATCACAATCTGTCTGTCGACCAAAGCTTACTACATCCTTTCCAAAGGATTCTAAATCCACAACTCTCTCATTATTTCTATCATTAACTCTAATTACCATAAGTATGCTCCCTTCTCTCTCGAAATAGTAAATATGTTAATATTCTCTTGGGCTGTTACAAAGTCTGCACACAGTTACCATTTCAGAATTTTCAGCATTACAGCTCATACATCTCCAAGTATTTGACATTAAAACACTTGTTGCAGGTTCACTATAATTCTCCTGTTCTATTCCATACATTTGTGCATCTACTAACGCTGCGTTATAATTATGTTCTAAAAACTTGAATTGTAGTTTATTTGAATCATCACTTTTCTGCCCATATGTGCCAGCACTATAGCTATTTTCATAGTATTGATCGGAATACGCTCTATATTGTCCAGTATTAACTGGCTGACTGGTTTGCCACCATGAAAATCCATCTTTACAAAGGGTTACCAACATATAATCCGTACCATTTATGAATATTCTATCCATATAGTTTAAATATTCATTTTCCACAACACTTCTACCATTTATCATTACATCATTTTCCGACAAAGTGAAATTAAGTACGAAACACTTACTGTGCATATCAAAGCTTATTACTACCTTCTCAACCTTTGTATCGCTAGTATAGAGAGTATGCACCCTGCCATACTTAGGTCCACCCACAGCTACTAACCATCCTACAACCATTCCCTTGCTTTCCATATCATTAATCTCTACATAAGCATTTTTTATAGACGCTGAAAGCGCAGTATCTGGGCTTATCCCTATAGGAATTTGTTCCCCTGTAGGTGGTAAGCTTTGCACAGCAGTGGCTGCATATGGATTTGCATCCGTAGTATCTCTATACGCCACCGTCTGAGGCATATCCGCTAATCTTTTCTTGTCAATCATAATATTAGGCTGAACTTGAGGTGTTACATCCACTGAACCCGAACTGATAAGCATATCACTTTGACTAAGTTCTTGCTCATCTTTACAGTGAGGACATTCACCAAATTTATCAGCATTATAAAAATGACCTCTATCACATTTTTTTATGTTCATAAAACTCACCTGCTTTTATTTTTCTTGAAAGTTGCTTTATGCACTAATTTATATAAAATATGGCACAAATTAAGTATTACCGTCATATATCCAAAGCCACCTATCAAACCTGTTATATATCTTCTACGATTATTTGATTCGAGTAGCTTAATATGCTGGATATACCAATCGCCAAACATTACCCCCATCATAAACACACATACCTTCATTGGTATCTTTACCAAGAAAAATAATGGTACTGCAAATATTTGGGACAATATTACCCCTGTACACCTAGCACACACTGGGAACTGATACCCCCCTACGAAGAAGCTTCTCTCTGCCATCTGATGACATCCTAATTTTCTTCCCAGCTCCATTAATTTATACCATTTGCTATCATTCATAATTAAACCTTAAACTTATTACCACATTTATTACATATCCAATAAGATGTGGTTTTCATCTGTTTTCCTTTACCGCAATTACCACACAACAGTCCGATAGGTCCGAAGAATATCCATCCACAACATGCTGAAGACCCTTTGAAATCCTTTCCAGATGTGCTTGTTTCCTGAATTATCTGAACTTCTGTATTTCCACATCGTGGACATCTCAGTAGCCCCTCTCCCTTTTCTCTCTCAACATACTTTTGAGGTATTACGCCTAATTTCTTCTTGGGTTCTTTCAGAATCTGTATTTCTTCCTGCTGTGGTACATTAACCATTTGACCCTGAGGTTGCGAAATATTTTCCCGAACATAATTATTTACTGGTTCTTGGAATACAGGTGCATTATATTCAACTGGTATAGGTGGATCCATATTATATGCTCCCCTCGATTCCTCCAGTCTAAATCTAAATTCAACCATATCACCATGTCCACCTGTTGATGTTATTCTTGCAGCATCACCAGCCGAAACCATCATTTCTGAAATTCTGTCATTATTATATTTTATTCCATTAGTACTATCTAAATCCTTTATGTACCATGCTCCATTTTCTCTGTAGAAGCATCCATGTACTCTTGACACTATACTGGACGTCAGAACTATATCACTCTCTGGGTGTCTACCAAAGCTTACAACGTCCTTTCCATATGACTCCAATGTAACAGTGTATGTTTCCTTATATGCGTCTCTTACTACTACCTGCATACTCTCACCTCTTATTTATAATGTAAATTAATTGTTTTTCTTTATGCTTCTCAGAACTATGCCTGCACTTACTGAGAATATAAAGATAAATAAAATTAATATTCCCCATGCTTCAAGCATATGTCCTGATGTAAATTCAAAGAAATCCTCCACTTCGTGGTCTATCATAAACCCCTGCTCCTGCATCTTTAAATCCAGGTCATTGAGATTAGCAGTTGTCCCATACCCCTCCATAGACCATCTACATACTGCAAAATATGATATCGCCTCACTGGCATCTTCTAACTTGAAAATTAAACCGGAGAATAATATCTGCGGCATAAGTAATATAGGTGCCACCGTCATAGCTCTGTCCGCATTGGTGAACAGAGAGGACACAAATATTCCCATAGCTGCTGCTGCCATAGCAGTAAGCAATGTTGTTATTAGTACCTCTAGGTAAGGTAACATAATCACCCCTTCCTTTGGTAATCCAACTAAAATGGAAAATGTAGTTACTATCAAAAAGGCCTGTATCAGGCAAAGTAAGCTTAACACTACCACCTTTGACATAATATACGAAACCAAGGAAAGTCCAGTCATATATTCTCTCTTTAATATATTCCTTTCCTTACAAATTTCCTGTATTGAGCTTAATATTCCTATCCAAAAAGCAGAACAGGACAGTGCAAAAAGTAAGCTTTTTGTCATCTCATATTGTGAGAATTCTTTTCCATTTGCAACAATGGATATAAGCACTGCTAATAATGGTGCTTGAATCATAAGAAGTATCATTCTCTGCCTATCATTTAAAAGCAAATGCATATATCGCTTGGATAATATTTTGAATTGTCTTACTACTCCACTTCTACTATCTTTTTTATTTTTGTTGTCACCCGAGCCTGTTATAGTCTCAGATTTTTTCATAGCAATATACTTCTGATGCCACTTATCCGGGTTTTGCCCTATCATCTCATAGACATTGACTATATCGTTTGTCTGAAAAAATCTTAGTGCCTCATCATGTGTACCACTAAAACACAGCTTTCCTCCGGTACCCATAAATATAATCTTGTCATAGTCCTTCATATTTAAAGTACTATGCGTAACTAATATAACTGTCTTACCCGCTACCGTCATACCTTTTAGTGTTCTAATTAAGCTTCTTTCAGTCCCCGGATCAAGTCCGGATGCTGGTTCGTCTAGGAAGAACAAATTAGGATCAGTAAGAAGCTCTACAGCTATACTGGTTCTCTTTCTCTGCCCTCCACTAAGACTTTTAACCAACGCATCCTTTCTATGACTTAATTCCACTGTATCAATAGCTTTGATTATGATTCTGTCTAGCTCTTCCGGAGCTATATCTGATGGAAGCCTCAACTGCGCTGAATACTTTAGCATATCGTAGACAGTAAGATTGTCATATACAATATCCTGCTGTGGCACATACCCTATAATGTGTTTAAGTGCATCAAAATTCTCATATAGTTCCACATCATTGACCAATATTTGTCCTGTTGTAGGCTTACTATATCCACTAATACAGTTCATCAAGGTTGATTTACCTGCACCTGAACCTCCCACTATGGCTACAAGTTCACCAGGTTGTATAGTTGTAGTTACATTGTCACATATAGTAAGTTCTTGATTCTTTCCAACCTTCTTTACCACATTTTTTGCCAATACACCTATTCCTGCCCTAGGACAATTATAAGCAATGTCATCACCTGTATAGACGAGCTTACTATTAGTAATAATGATTACATCCTTATCCACAAGTTTTCGCTTTTTAGACACCTTTTGCCCATTAACATATACTCCATTAGTACTTCGATTATCTATTACATATGTACCTTCTTCACGCTTTACAATATATGCGTGCTTATGAGATATGCTAACATGATTTAGACATATGTCATTATCCTTATCTCTTCCAATAGAAACTATATTCTTTATTTTAAGTGATATGGATGCCCAGCTTTCTTCAATCCCCGCTACTGAGATTACAAATAAAACTCCATTTTCTGGTCCTTTCACACCACTTACTATTCGAACATAGTCTCCATTTACCAGCAAGGATTTTTTGATTTGCTTTCCAGCCATATTAAGACCATTTGTACTGTTTAAATCCTCTATACCACATCTGCCATTCTCTAATATAAAACGGCCATGTACTCTAGATGCATAATCTGAGGTAAGTACGATATCACAATCCTGCTGTCTTCCAAAGGTTATTACATTCTTATTAAAATCACCTAATCTAATCTTATATGGTGGCTTATCTGCATCAAAGATAGTAACAACCATATTGTTCTTAATAGCTCCGCTCATCTATCTGCCCATCTAACTTCCTTAATTAGTCTTCCTTCTCTAAATCTTCCCAAGCAAAGAACTCACCACAGAATGGTACAAATAATAACTCTGTTGCACCAATTAAAATCTTATCATAAGCATTTAACTGTAATGTGTTCAATACCACATCATCATTTACATAGAAAAGTTCTCTTGACTCACCTGGCTGTGCAAGGAAGGCTCTTTTACGTGGCTCATAAAGAATAATAGCGTGCTTATCTCTTGATACACTCTTATCGCTACCTAATACCACGTCCATGCTATTTGCTCTACCGATAAAGTTACGTCCTGACTTTAATACAAAGCTCTTTCCTGCATCCTCACCTGTGATACAAACTAACCAACCTACCACAGGCTCGCCTTTAACATTTCCTGGTGTAAATCTCTGAGTCACGCCAGCGTCTTCAACTGGTGATGCTTCTGATGCAGGAATTGTTATGTTGCTAACAAAGTCTGCTAATGAACCACCTGTACTTGCGCCCTGAGCAGTTGGAATGTCTGCATACTCCTGTCTTGGAGCTGACTCAACAAATGCTGCTGTAGCAGGCATGGTAACACCCTGTTGCTCATCGATTCCATTAAATCTCACTGTTGCATTCATACCCTCATCAGCACCTCCTGCACAGTGTGGGCATCCTGACCCAAACTTGTCCACGTCGTAAAAATGTCCCTTTTCGCATCTCTTCAAATTCATAATGATTTTCCTCCTCTTATCATTGATTTTTAATATTTGCTATATTGAAGTAATACTAATGAAGTATTATCTTGCGCTTTTGTAGTTCGCTTTATGACTACATCAGTTAGTCTCTTAGCGGCTCTGTTTACGTCTGGAAGCTCATATTTTATTAGTTCCAAAAGTTCTAAATCATTCAATCTCTTATAGAGACCATCACTACACAGTAGAACTACATCATCCTCTAAAAGCTCAAATGGTTGCTGATTTATATCCATAAGAGATACATTACCTATACCAATATAGCTTATCAGAGCTTCTGCCTGTGCTTCCTCCGCCTTATACTCCTCCGGAGTAATCAATCCTCTCTTTAGTCGGTCATCCAAGCGTAATCTATAATTATGTTCTCTATTTACAGCCATTATCTCATTGTCTCGAATAATGTATATTTTGCTGTCTCCTACTGATAACCAATACAGCTTGTTTCCCTCTATTATTGTTGCAACGCACGTTGTCCCTGCATCTAGAAAATTTCCTTCCTCATCCACTAGACTATGTACCGCCTCATCCATCTTTATTGCTTCCTGGCGAAAGAATTCCGGTATTGGAATAGTCTTATCCCTATTAAAATAGTCCTCTGCCAAGGTTTGGGTAGCTGTTTGACTGGCTCTCTCTCCTCCAGTCAAACCTCCCATCCCATCACACACTATAGCGAGAGTGCTATTTGTATCACTATGTCCAAATACAGTATCTTGTTGATATTGTCTGGTTCCTATAATACTTGAAATACCCATATTTATCTTCAAATCTTTATTACTTTCAAGAAGTCCTTCGTAATCTATGTCAGCATCTAATCTAACTGTGGCCACTTCTCTTTGCAACTTTGCATCATCACTCAAATGTAACACCTACCCTTCCTATACAATTATTTCCACCTATAGCAACTACGCTTCCTGGTGCTACTTGATACGCAGTTCCCCGAACCAATTTACCACCATTGACGTAAGTTCCATTAGTAGAATTATCCTGAATATAGAACATATTCTTCTTACTATCATAATACAACTCACAGTGTTTTTTACTGATGTGGGCCTCGTTAATTACAATCTGAGCAAACTCAGGGGAACGACCTATCACTATGGTAGAATCCAGTGGCAGATTATACCGATTGCCATTTTGAAAAGTTATGGATGGTACTGGCTTCTTTGACTCTGCAGGCTTTATAGCCTGTATATTTACAAGCACTTGCTTAGGCAGATTTATCCCTCCTGATAAATCAAGTTCGGTAGCACTTGTTCCAGTATTTCCTACACCAACTTCGTTTCCTTGAGAACTGCTTTGTCCACTAGGCATCTCAGGTGAGATATTAAGGTCTCTTAGAAAATCCTCCACAGTTTGAGTTCTTTCTCTATAATTAAGCCTCAAGGCCTTATTTACTGCATCCGATATTGTAGTACTAAAACCATATTCAGATAGATGAATGTAATCATCATCATTGCTTCTGTCAAATGCACCCGGAAACATCTTGGCTGTTAACAGATAATACATCGTACTTGCCAAAGCATAAACATCAGTAAAAGTTCCCTGCACTCCCTTGGAAGAATACTGCTCTGGAGGTGCAAAGCCTGGCTTTAACACAACAGAAAGCACCTGATTTTCATTACGTACAATATTCTTAGCACTACCAAAATCAATAAGCTTCACCTTACCGGTACTTGTGACAAATATATTATCTGGACTTATGTCTCTGTGAAAATAATTATGCTTATGTACCTGGATAAGTGCTCGTCCTACCTGACCTATAGCATCTGCTACAATAGAATAATCTAATCCCTTCTTATTCGCCTTAACCAAGCTACTTAACGTATATCCATCTAAATACTCCATTACAAAATAGCAAGTTTGATTATCTTGAAAGAAATCATATACAGATACAACACTTGGAACATTTTTTAGTCTCTGGAGTATCTCAGCTTCCTCTAAGAAACGCTCTTTCCCATGGTCGTATATACCACGTTTAGAGTCTGATACAGGCACTACGCTTTTCTTATCTCCCAGACGAATTACAACTCCCCTTGGAAAGTATTCCTTTATTGCACACTTGCACTGCCTATAGTTGTCATAAGCCTGATAGGTTATTCCAAATCCACCTATTCCTAATGATTTTATAATTGTATATCTATTATTCAGCAAGGTATTCCCATATAATTCAATGGTTGAATCGCCCATATTATAATCACCACCTTACTGTAATATCCAGTGATCCTGCTGTTATCTTGTCATTTGGCTCTAATCTACGTTTATGTGTAAGTCTTATACCGTTAAGACTTGTTCCGTTTGTAGTATCCAAATCCTGTACATAAAAGCTCTCACCATCAAACTCTATAGCAAAATGTTGCCTTGACATGGCAAGATCATCTATATAAATGTCACAAAGGTCTGAACGTCCTACAATCACACTACCCTTTACACTTGCCTGGATAGTCTTCACCGACTTACCCTTAGAGTTAAGTATCAACGTAAGTTTCTCACCCTCCTCTTCATTCTGAAGGATAATGTGTTGCTTAACCTCTGTATTTGATGCCAATGTAGCCTTATTATCTATTACTACTACACCCTTATTCTTCTTAATCACCACAAATACAACTACAAGAATAATTATTACTATAACTATGAATATTATAAGTACTATCCACCAATATTTCTGAAAGAAACTTTCCTTCTCCTCCACAAATTCCGGTCCATCAAACTCTTGAGTAAATTCAGTCTGAGCAAGTGGATTTTTCTCCATGGCACTATCTGTTACACCAGTTATAATTACTATGTATGTACCCTTATAGATTGTCTCTGAAGCATAAAGAATATAAATATCATTTTTTTCATTGTACTGAACATTTTCTATGCCAATATTTGTTCCATCATCCTTAGTTAATACATAAGATGCCCTGTCATCTGCTTTCTCAACACTTTCTGAGAATTTAATTTCAAGCTTGGTGTCGTCAATCATCTTAATGTACTCTACTTGTGGTGCAGTATTATCAGGAATATGCTTGTCAACCATAACATCTTTACCCTCAAATAAAAGGATTTCTTTGTTATCGTCGTGATAAATTGTAATATTGAATCTCTCTAATGAATTACTTACCTCGTTATCACGAGCAGTCCCCTCTAGTACATACGCCTCACCTAGCTTGTGACTTAAATCACTAAGCTTCTCAGCAACGTCTTCATCATTGAAGTAGTATTCCTGTCCACCAGTACTTCTAGCTACCTCTCCAAACTTTTTGGCTGCATCAGAATTATCAGCTGTTACATCGTTCTCAATGAATCCATACATTGTTACTCCTGAATTCTTAAGAGCTGTTTCAGCCTCATTTTGAGTTGCTCCTACCATAGATTCATTTACACCATCTGTAAACGCTATTATTACATCTCTGCTCTGAGGTAATTCATTACCACATGCCTCTCTATCCTTCTTTACATCTTCTACAACCTCTAGGATCGCTTCATCAAGATAAGTCTCATTCGCTTCATTTGTAAGCTTCATCACTTCATCTTCAACTAATCTCATATCATCATATGTACAATCCTCTACGATAAGCTCTGTTGAATCTCCCACCGCATATACCGTAAGCGTGTCTCCAGCCTTCATCTGCTTAGTTGGAAAAAGTGCTATCTCCTTCTTAGCAGCTTCAAAATAGCTATTATTCATAGAACCTGATACATCTAACAATATATAGTAATTAATATGTAACTGACTTTCCTGTCCCCACCTGTATATCTTATCAACTGTTATTCTACTGTCCCCTAGCTTTGCCTCAACATTTTCTGGACTTAAAACAAGAGTGCTATCATTATAGTAAAAATATGCTCTTACCTTTGGCTTTACGGCCTGAACCTGCTCGATTCTTCCCTCTTCTACATTAAGTGTATGCGTTGTGTATGATTCCCTTGGGTCAACCTCTTCTGTTGTAGCCTCCTCAGATGTTGTTGGAGCCGTTGTAGGTGCTGAATTTGAGTTATTTAGCGCAACTGTTGCTGTAGTCAAGTTGTTTTCAGCCACTGTAGTAGCTTGGGTTGTAACATTATCCTTTTTATCTTCGGCTTCTATTTTGTCTGTCTGTGTTGTTGTCTCTGTTGTAATTACCTCTGTTGTTATTATTTCTGTTGTGGTTACCTCTGTTGTAATTGTTTCTGTTGTAATTGCTTCTGTTGTAATTGCTTCTGTTGTAATTGCTTCTGTTGTAATTGCTTCTGTTGTAATTGCTTCTGTTGTAATTGTTTCTGTTGTAGTTGCTTCTGTTTCCGAATTGTCCATTACAACATTTTCAGTATCGTCAAGCATATTTACAGAAGTATCAAACGCTTCTACACTAATAGCTGTGCTACTTGTTATCAAACAACACATTGCTAATATTACTATCAATTTCTTATAAAATCTTTTCATTCTCGTATCTCCTCTTTGATGTATTATTCTTTATCCTTCCAGCTTCGTTCTCCTCTACAAAAGGCTATGAATTCAAATTCACTTTCACCTATATGTATCACGTCCCCACTGTTTATAAGAAATGTCTCCTGAAGCATATTTCCATTTAGATATGTCAGGCAACCACCTGCTGGTATCAGATAAAACAAATTATCCTTTGCGTCATAAACTATAGAACAATGGGTATCCTTGGATATATACAAATCCTCAGCTATGTAAATATCCATGTTATAGCCTCTTCCAACCTTGTTAAAGCCATGATGTAGTCTGTAATCTCTACCCTTTTCCGGACCAGACACACAGACTAGCCATCCCGTCACAAAGTCATTTCCCTTTAGCGAAGAATAATACGCTACGGTTCTTCCATCATTATCAAAATCCATATTTACAAATTGTCGTTGTATGGAATTCTCCATAAAATGATTATTTACCATCGGATTTTCCATATCCATATCATCAAAATTATATTGAGCCATGGTAACCATCTCATTAAGCTCATTGACTGATGTATTAACATTTTTTGCCTTCACTCCACAGTGTGGACACTCATCATATTTTGTATCATCATAAAAATGTAATCCCTTCGAGCATCGTGTAATGGACATCCTGTACTCCACCTCTTTCATCATAATGTGTATAAGTATATTTAAATCAATAAATAACCCTTGTATAAAACACCTTATGGGACTGCCCATATCAAGACAGTCCCTAGGTTAATATTCTTATTTATTTAAGTGATATAGTAAGCTTGTATATCTTACCGTTAATTGTTGTATACACTACAATTTCCTCACTATTCTTCTTTGTATTATTGTTAGAGATATAATAGTTATCATCTGAATCTTCCTTAATATCAGCTGCGAAGCCAAACATTCTTTCATCTTCCTTAATGGTTTCAGTATATTCTGCTTCTTCTATAGTTGATGCAGCATCTATTACCTGTGGTGCTACTGTAGTATCTACATTAGGTGTTGAATAGACAACCTCATTAGTATCTATGTTACTTGTAGTAGGTACTTCAGTTGCAAGTGTTTCCCCTGGTGTTGTAGTGTAGCTTTCCATAATATCGGTGCTATCATCTACAACCTCGTCGCACTCAGGCTCTGTATCCTCACCTGTCCACTCCTGTATCTGTAAGTTTTCTGGGAAGTAATTTGCTAATCCATTATTTATAATCTCCTCTAATACCTTGTCTGCCAGTATATCTATGGTATCATCAGATACTCCATTATTATGTGGATACTGTACTGTGTAATATACATTTTCCTGAGTTATGTAATTATTAGTTGAGTTTGTTGTATTATTTGTTACATTATTTGTCGTATTAGTAATGTAATTGTTAGTAATGTTAGTTACTGAATTACTCTGTGTTTCCTCTGTAGTATCATTATTCTCCGCTGGAGCCTCCTGTGTTGTGACTGTAGTGTCATCTGTCACTTCTGACCCTGTGCTTTCAAGACTCTCATCTGCGCCTTCTGATTCTGTATTCTCTGCTGAATCAATGGCTGTATTTATAGTTGTATCTAATACATCCTCTGATTCATCTGGAGTTTCTGTTGTAGTTTGCTCTGTAACTACAGGTGTTAAATTCTCTGCCGCATCATATCCCGCATCAATTGTTGAGTCTAATATATCCTCTGGTTTTGCTTCAGGGACTGATGGTTCTTCAAGTACAGGAATATTACTTAGGTCTACATTTAATTCTATAGGTCCCATCTTGTTACCATTTACATCCTGTGCATAAATATGTGTTGCATAATATCCAAGTTCATTGTTGTGCTGAGCTGTATCTACTCTAAACTTTGCTACATTTCCCTCTATGGTTCCATAGCTTCTGCCTGATGGCAGATACCAATTCAAGTCTAAATCATCTTGTCCATTTGCATGTGTCCATGTTGGAAAGGCTACGTAGCTGATTCCTGAATCATCAGCTATGGTACAGGTAACGGTATAACCACCCTCAGATACCTCACTAATTGCTACATTTGATATTGTAGGTGCGGTAAAGTCGCCACCATAGTTAACTACTCCATATCCTAAGATATATGAGGAATCCATTCTATAAGAATGTCTCTTTACTGCGTTACTTGTATTTCCCTCTATTGTATTTACATAGTTTCCCGATACATGCTCTACTAGGCCTACATGATCTGAATCACCAAATATGATGTAATCTCCTGCCTTAGGTGTGTAGGTTCCTCTGTACATAAACTGTCCTCTCTGAGCGAACCAATTCTTAATTGTTGGAACATATGCACTTTGTGGATAGGCATCCTGTGGCATTCCATTTACTGCCATACACCACCATACAAAGGTTGCACACCAAGGCTGACCATTTGCTATACCGATGTCTCTTGCATACTTGTTGTAATTTGCTGAACCGATATTAGCTGTAAAATCATCAAGTTGAGAATATGAAGCTTTTTCATGATATCCAACCTGAGTTGCTGCTAGATTTACAACACCAGCTGAGGTCTGTGCGTTAGCATTTAGTACGCCTAAGTTAAATACGGCCAATGAATTAACAACCAATGCCGCTGCCATAAACTTGCTTATTCTCTTCTTTAAATTTAATCTTTTTTTCATAATGATTACCTCCATTCATAAAACTTGAATCTGATGTTTTCTTGTTGAGGTAATCATATATCTCTTTTAACTCACTTTGGCTAATTCGTAACTTTTGACATCCGATATGTAACTTTTATCACAAAATTCTCTATATTAACCTAAAATCAGCTCATTATCACTATTGCCAACCCATATTTTATTCCCACTATTTATCTTTACATCCACATTGGGCTTTAGCTTAAATTTACCATCTATAACCACACCATTCTTAGAACTGTCCTTAATGGTATAGTCCTCTGTAGCTGAGTTGTAGCGAATAGTAAAATGTATTCTACTTACAGCATCACCCTTTAATACAATCTCGCATTGAGCAGGATCTCTTCCCACTAGGGTTAGGCTATCTGAGTTTAGATGTATTATCTTTCCAGCTAGGAATCCCTTTAATCCAACTATGGCTCCCCTTTTGTCCTTATTCAAAGCCAAACTTCTGGTTACTGTAAACTTTTTACTCTCTGATTCCATATGTAGCACCTCCTATCATCTATGCAAACATTTCAGCTATCTGCTGACTATATCTCCTACTTACAGGAACGGAAGTGTCCCCTAGCAACACCTCCATACTACTCACTCGTGTTACACATTTAGCTTTCACCATATAGCTCTGGTGTGTTCTAACAAAACCACGTTCAGCTAACACTGGTTCTATTTCACTCATCTTAGCGTAAAATGGTATATCCTCAGCTTTTAAATGAAGTATTATCTTTCTCTTACTGCTCTCCACATACATTATCTGAGATATAGGAACCTTTCTTTGAATTCCATCGGAGGTAACATTTATACACTCCTCAGAATTCCTTATTTCATCTATATATCTCATAGTTTCCTCTGGCAAATCCTCCTCGACGCCTGGCTTTAATATGTAAGAAAAGGCTTTATACATATATCCTTTGTACACAAACTCTGGTGTCTTAGTAACAAATATTATATCTACATCCACCCTATTTTCTCTTATATATGATGCCACGTCCAATCCATCAACTTCTGGCATACATATATCCAAATACAAGAGATTACAATTAAAAACCTTGTTCTCTATGGAACGAATCAGTTCCTTTCCGGATTGATACCTAAATATCTTCATATCATCTTCTGCAAAGAGTGTTTTAGTTACCAATTCATATATTAAATTCATATCATCTACGCAATCATCACATATACCTATATTTAACATAGGGGGATCTCCTAGTATTTGTATACTTTTCTCGTTTCTACCTTCTTGTCTGGGTTTTCTGTAACTTCTGTTGTACTCCAGACTGACCAATCGGACCAGATTTCATAAGTATTTGTTACCGTCTTAGTTCGATAGCTATAATAGGTGGTTGTTGTCGCTGTCATACTCTGCCATACCTGAAGCATACGGGCTGTGGTAGTTGGTCCAATTGATTTATCTACAGTTAAACCTTGTTGCTCTTGGAATACTCCTACATAATACATACCTAAACCACCATATTTTCCATCCTCAGTTAATATTGAACCATAATACGTATTCAAAAATCTTTGCACCCAATGTATCTCAGCATTATAGCTTGTCACCTGTGATGAGTAGCTACGAGACGGTATTGGCAAAGGTGCTCCTGGATTATCCAGATATTGTGTCTCTGTCCTTGTATTAACCTCTGTGTAACTATCAGCGGTTACCGGAATTGTACTTTCTGCACTCCATGTGCTCCAGCTTTCTTGAGTATCTATAAGTGTTCCTTCACTTAATGTCTGATTAGTTACAGTCTTTGTGGTTTTTGTGCTATATCTGTACTCTGTATACTGCTCATTATTACAAACCACAATATTTATCTCACTTTTCTTTGCAACCTCTGTTCCTGCTGCAACACCCTGTGACAATACTGTTCCGTCTGCTTTAGTTTCATCATGCTGATAACTTACTACACCAACAACAAGTTTATTTTCCGACAACAGGCTCCTAGCCTCACTTTCTGTTTTACCAACCAAATTAGGCACCTCAATATTACCGCTCTCTGGCTCTTCCTGGACAGGTGCTTCAGTGGTTGTTACTTGAATTACTGTTTCCTGCTGACCTGATAAATTATCAGTCACTCCACTATTTTCTGTACTTGGTGTTGTAGAGCTTGTATTTCCTGTATTATGTGATGGGCTGTTACCTGCAGAGTTATTGTCATTGGAATTACTTGTGTTATCAGTTGTCGGCTCATATTTAGGAGCGTTCTCGGCAGCTGGATTTCCACGACTAAGCCAAACTGTCACTAAAGTTTGCATATCAACCTCAGTTCCAGCTAATATACTCTGCCTAATAACATGGTCCTTGGCAACTGTATTGCTATCCTCATACTGTATATTTATAACTAGATTTGCCTCTGAGATAAGCCTTTCTGCCTCAGCTCGTGATTTGAACTGCACATCAGGCACTCTGGTCTTTTTAATGCCTAAGCTAACTACTACACCAACGCTTGAGCCTTGCTTAACAGTAGTTCCCGCTGTTACATTCTGAGATATAATATATCCCTTTGGATATTTGTCACTATACTCTGATGATATTCTGTAAATATATAGCTTGGCGCTTGATATATCATTGGTAGCTGTCTCCCAGCTCTTGCCAACCAAATTGGGAACTATAGCATTTGCAGCATCATCTATATCCTCTTTTCCAGTAGATACAGTTATTACTATTATGTTTCCCTTTTCTATCGCTGTACCTTCAGTTATATCCTGTTTCACTATATGTCCACTGGCAATCTCACTGCTTTCTTCCTTAAGTTGGTATTTAAGACCAAGTTTCTTTAATGTTGCTATTGCTTCATCTTGTGTCATTCCTACAAGGTCAGGTAAATATACTAATTCCCCACCAGCACTTACTGTAATTTCTAACACTGTTCCTACCTGTACTACCTCACCATCCCGAATATTCTGAGATAACACCAAATCCATAGGTATAACATCGGAATTCATCTTATCCACTATCTGAACCACAAGTTCAGCTTCCTTAGTTTTTTTCTCCGCCTCTATGAGGTTGAAATTAACCACATTAGGAACATACACTGTTCCCGCCTCAAGCTTACCTCTGTCAAATATATTCAAATCACCAAAGGATATAATTCCTGTTATCAAGAGTGTAGCCAATGTTACTAATGCTGTGGCCACAGTTCCTGTTATTATCTTTAGCCACAGTGGCCATTTTCCCACATCCATCTTCTTTATTTTTATCTTATTTAGCTTGACCTCATCCTCTGTGGATAAATCCTTCTCAAATGCATCTGCTGTTGGAGTTCTATCCTCTATTCTGAGATTAAGGGCATTCATTATTGCGTTTTCTTTATTTTTAGGTATCTTAATACCTAGCTTGGAGGGTGATACTAGGGTATCCTTAATACCCCTCTCCATAGAATCCTCCGGTGTTACACCAGTTATCATTTTATATAGTGTGGCTGCACAGGCATATACATCTGTCCAGGTTCCCTGGTCTCCTCGACTTCTATACTGCTCCTGCGGAGCATAACCTGGCTTTACTATTACCGATAAGCTTTTACTATGAGTGGTAGTAGCGTATCTTGCCGCACCAAAGTCTAAAAGCTTTACGTCATGTTCATTAGTAATAAATATATTATCAGGAGAAATATCTCTGTGTAGTATTCCCACCTTATGTACTTCCTTTAAAGCACCTATTACAGGCATCATAAGATTAAATGCCTCATCAAGTGGAAGCTTCCCCTCTCTGTCAAGCTTTGTAGCAAGGGTTTCTCCCTCTAAGCACTCCATAGTTATGTATGCTGTTTTATTTTCTTGAAAGCTATCATATACGCTTACTATTCCCGGAGTGTGCTTAAACTTAGCTAATCTTTTTGCTTCATCCACAAACTTTACAACTCCCTGAGCAAACTGCTCTTCACGTTCTCCTGAAAAAATTGTTACATCTGCGGTGTCACCATTTCTGGTTGCAAATTCACCTGGAAGATATTCTTTGATAGCTATCTTCTGCTCCAAAACGGCATTATATCCTATATAGGTAACTCCAAAGCCACCATAACCTATAACTTTACCTACAATGTACTTACCTTGAAGGATTGTACCTGGCGAAAGATGGTATGCCTCTTTAGGTCCAGTTCCATCAACATATCCACAATATGGACATATATCGTATTGTTCTTTGTAATGTTTCATGCATCCCATACAAAGCTTCTGCGACATAGGTATACTCCTTTCTGTCGAATATTAGAATGCGTATTTAATATTTATATACTTTTCTAGTTTCAACTTCTTTTTCACTTGTAGCAGTTACTGATGTTGTACTCCATGATGACCATGACGACCATATTGGCTTGCGGAAATAATAGGTTGTATTATATGTAATATTTTTATCCCTATATATATATAACACCCTTCTTCCATCCCATCCTCTTGAAGGACTTCTATAAAATTGCTGATCTAACGCACCAGTACCGTAGTAATCAACCATATATCCTTCGCCATCGCCTATATATTTCACAAAGCTTAATGGAATTACATCAAACCAAGCTAGTTGGACCTCCATGTCAGAACATTCCTTGTTGTATCTACCGCCAAGATGTCCACAATGATGTCGCCCCAACAATTGTTGTTCCTTAGTCTGTACTTCTCTAGTAGAAGATGCTGACACAGCTGTTGCTGTCCATTCGGACCATGGTCCCCAGCCGTTATCCACTTCCACAGTTTCCTCCTTCCAATATGTATAACCACTTGGAGCTGAATTTGTTGTGCTGGTTTCTGTATAATAATCCTCTATAGTTCTATAGCGATATTCTGTATATTGCTCGTTATTACATACCACTATATTTATAGAGCTATTCTTAGCAACCTTAGTGCCAGAGCTAATTCCCTGTGATATTACAGTTCCATCTGCCTTGGTTTCATCATGCTGATAGGTAACGGCACCTACAGTAAGCCCACAGCTTGTTAATGTACTCTTAGCCACCGCTTCTGTCTTACCTACTACATTTGGAACCTCTATATTACCTTCATCTGGATCCTCCTGAATTGGTGCCTCTGTAGTTGTTCCCTGCGTTACATCCTCCTCTTGATTGGATGATTCACTATTATCTGCATTAGGAGTTGAGGTGCTTGTGCCTCCAGAATTCTGAGATGAGCTATTACTGTTGTTATTTGAATTACTAGTATTCTCTGTTGATGTTGGTTCATATTTTGGAGCATTCTCCGCCTCTGGATTTCCAAGACTTAACCAAACTGTCACTGTAGTTTGCATATCAACTTCAGTTCCTGCTACAATACTCTGTCTAATCACATGATCCTTAGCAACTGTTTTACTCTCCTCATACTGAATCGCAATACTAAGATTAGCTTGACTTAACAAAGCCTCAGCCTCACCCTTTGATTTATATTGAACATCTGGTACTCTAGTTTGCTTTATACCTAAGCTCACCACTACTCCTATTGTTGTTCCTGCCTTTACCTCTGACCCAGCACCTATATCCTGAGACATAATCTGCCCCTTTGGTACACTCTCACTATACTGTGATGAAATTTTATACATATAAAGCTTTGCTCCCTGAACTGCGTCTGTGGCCTGATCCCAAGTCTTACCCACTAGATTTGGAACAATTGTATTCTCCTCAGGGTCATAATCCTCATTACCTAATGAAATGGTTATATTTATAGTATCTCCTTTTTCTATGCCTGTTCCTTCCTCCACATCCTGTGCACATACACAACCTGGAGCAATATCACTTTTTTCTTCCTTAATTTCATAATATAGACCTAATTCTTCAAGAATTTTTATAGCCTCCTCCTTAGTCATACCTATTAGGTTAGGAAGATATACCAGTTCTCCACCAGCACTTATTACTAGTTCCAGCACCGTTCCTGTATCAACTATCTCCCCATCTCTAATATTCTGTGACAAAACCATATCCTTAGGTATGGCATCTGAGTTCTGCTTATCCACTATCTGCGTAATAAGCTCTGCCTCTAGAGTTTTGGCTTCCGCTTCTGGAAGGGTGTAGTTTACTACATTTGGAACATACACTGTACCCTTCTTAAGTCCGCCTTTATCAAATATATTTATAGAACCAAAGGATATTACTCCAGTAACAAGAAGAACTGCGAAGGCTACAATAACAGCCGCAGCTGTACCTGTGGAGACTTTTAACCACAGTGGCCATCTTCCCACATCCATTTTCTTTTCTTTTACCTTATTTCTCTTTACGTCCCTATTCGTATATAAATCCGCTTCAAATGATGGTGCATCCTTGGTTCTATCCTCAATCTTCAGGTTAAGGGCATTCATTATTGCATTTTCTTTATTTTTAGGTATCTTAATACCTAGCTTTGAAGGTGGTACTAGGGTGTCCTTATTACCTCTTTCCATAGAGTCTTCTGGTGTTACACCGGTTATCATCTTGTAAAGAGTGGCGGCACAGGCATATATGTCTGTCCATGTTCCTTGGTCACCACGACTTCTATACTGCTCCTGAGGTGCATAGCCTGGCTTAACTATTACCGATAAGCTTTTACTGTGTGTGGTTGATGTAGCATATCTGGCCGCACCAAAATCTAACAGCTTAACCTCATCATCTTTTGTTATGAATATATTGTCAGGGGATATATCTCTATGAAGAATTCCCTCCTTATGTACCTCCTTTAAGGCACTAAGTACCGGTTTCATAAGATTTATAGAATCTTCTAAAGATAGTTTTCCTTCCCTATCAAGCTTGGAGGATAAAGTCTCACCCTCTAGATATTCCATAACAATATATGCTGTTTTATTCTCTTGAAAGCTGTCATATATTCCCACTATTCCAGGTGTGTGCTTAAATTTAGCAAGTCTTTTGGCTTCCTCTACAAATTTAACTACACCTCCTGCAAACTGCTCCTCCCTCTCTCCTGAGAAGATGGTAACCTCTGTGGAATCAGTTGTTCTTGTTGCAAATTCACCTGGAAGATATTCCTTTATGGCAACCTTCTGGTCTAATATGGCGTTATAACCTATATATGTAACACCAAATCCACCATAGCCTATAACCTTACCAACTATGTATTTCCCTTGCAATACTACACCTGGTGATAGATGGTAAGCTTCCTTAGGAGCTGTGCCCTCAATATATCCACAAGTTGGACACACACAATATGAATCATGGTATGTATTCATACAACCCATACATAATTTTTCTGCCATATACAACACCTCTAAACAAATTTCTTACTGACTACTAATTATCCCTAAGCCAATCCTCCAAAGGTTTTCCTTGACCTATAACCTCCTCACATAATTGTGAGGAATAATCCCGAAGTTCTTTTTGATCCTCTGGATAAAATGTTAGTTTATCTAGATATATATCTATAATTTCATACTTTCCATTATTATTTACAAACTGCTGATATGCTGCTTCATTTAATGGAATAGAATTCTTATTAGTTATATGCATAGTTTTCTGTGGACCCTCAGCTAACATATAACTAATTAATAATTCTGCTGCCTTGATTTCTTCCTTACTAGCATCAGAATCTATGCTCCACATATTCGAAAATTCACCATATAATTTGTCTGTAGTAATAGGACGCATCTCATACAAACCAGCAAGCTGTTTATTAAACTCTATGAATTCTTTAGCACTTGCAACATAATATGTAATATCTCCGTCCTCAAAGCTTTGCATCATAGTCCTATGGTCGCTAACCTTTGCTCCGTATTCCTTTGAATCTGTTTGAAGCTTTTTTATTAGCTGTGTAGAATAATCATCCACCTCTAAACTACCATCATAGGAGTAAATCCCTCCAAAGCTTTTGATGAACATAGTATAGCTATTTGGAGCAACATAATACCCTTTTTCTTCATTTGAGCTTATATACTGAAAATCTTCTATTTCAACTTTGTCAAAATTAGAATCATTTCCTCGCCTGACAAATACAACCGGAACATTAAATCCCATTGGTACCTGCTTACACTCAGATAATTCCTCTCTATAATCATCTACAAAATAGTAATTATCCTGACCGTATTTTAAATAATCAAACACACTTTCTGTATTAATTGCATTATCCAAAACCTTTTGTGATACGCTGTCTGACTCATACAAAACAGGCATCTCATCAGTTCCTATTGCTGCCTCAAGTCTATCAACATATTCCTCCGCGGGAATGCACTCAACCTCTATGGATATGGCAGGCTGGTCAACTAGATACTTCTCACTCATATCCATAATCATTTTCTTTTCTTCATCAGCATTTTCATCAACATCTATACTAAGCCAAATGGTCACCTTTGCCTCCTCTAGTACCACTTGACCTCTTTTTTCTTTATATATTTTTAATACTGTAAGACCACCTACCACAAGAATCAGTGTTGCCACTGCTATACCTATAATTCTCTTTGTCTTACGCCACTTAAGTTCAGCCTTAACATCCATTACTTTAGTTTTGTTCTGGATAGCATCCTTAAATTCATCAATATTTCTAAATCTAAGGTCAGCATTAAGAGCCATACCCTTCATAATCGCCTTGCTTAGGTAATCAGGTATATTAGAATCTATATCTGCAGGTAAAACCACCTCGTCTTCTACAACTCTGTTGACAGATTCATCAGGAAGCACTCCTGTAACCAACCTATACAATGTAGCTGAAAGTGCATATATATCTGTCCATGGTCCCTGCTTACTTTTAGACTGATACTGTTCCGGAGGTGCAAATCCTGGTTTTAGGATAATAGATCTGGTGACCTCTTTCTCCTCGTCAGAAAATCTAGCCGCACCAAAATCTATCAGCTTTATCTTGCCGCCATCACATAGGAATATATTGTCTGGGCTTATGTCTCTATGTAGAATAGATGCTTTATGCAAATCCTTTAGCGCATCTGCTATAGAGGTAATTATCTCCACTGCAGTATCACAATCTAATCTTCCCTTTTCCTGCTTCAGAAATTCCTTTACTGATATTCCATCTAAGAATTCCATAACAATATATGCAGTTTGGTTCTCCTCAAAGAAGTTTTCCACATGTACAATGTTGGGATTGTCACTAAATTTAGCCATATTTCTTGCTTCATCAAGGAAACGATTAAGACCTGTATAATACTCAGCTCTTCTACTACCTTCGTAGATAATCACTGAATTTTGACCTGGTACTCTTTGTACTAATCCAGTAGGATAATATTCTTTAATAGCGACTGTTACGCCTAAGGTTTCATCCCACGCCTTATATGTCACACCAAATCCACCAAAACCTAGAACTGTTCCTATGATATATCTTCCAGCTAATATAGTTCCTGGGTACAAATGATACAGCTCATGAGGTGGAGTTCCCTCTGTGTGTCTACAATGTGGACAACGATATAGCTTACCTGCACTATCTGCAGGCAGTGTAAATTCCTTCATACAATTAAGACATCTTCTTGTCATCTTACGCTCCTATCCAAGCTTAAGCTTGTCACCATTCTTACCTATAAGGATAATCGTTCCACTGTCTAATTCAGAGGTAACATTCTCATCAAGTCTCTTTCCGTTTGTATAATATGTTCCATTAGTAGAATAATCAGTTACAAGATATTTCCCTGTCTTAGGGTTAAAGCTAATCTTACAGTGCTTTCTACTAACCTGCTCTCCATCCATAATCAACTGACATGTATTAGGATCTCTACCTACAATTATGTTAGAATCCACATCTATTCTAGCTCCCTTATAGGCACCTGAAAGTACATATATCTTTGCCATAAGTTTTTTGGTATCTAATATTAATCCAATTATTGAAACAATAGCTGTCGCTCCCATCAATGTTATATACAACCAATATCCGTAAGTAAGTGTACGATTTAGTAATTCTCTAACAAATTCTCCTATCCAACTGATAACAGTATCTCGTATACCTTCTCCACCAACTAAATCAAGAGCTTCATCTAAACCAAATTCCAGTACCGCAACGCCTTCTTCTCCCACATTATCTTCAACATCTCCCATAATCTGTTCTTCAACGCCTACAACTATTGCATCACTAACTACATTGGGAAGAAATATAAAAATACACAACATAGCCACTGCCGATCCTATAGAAAGTAGCAAAGTAATTATATATTTGTATCGTTTCTTCAATACTATAGTTAGAACCACGGTTACTAATGTCAATCCCCATGCTATAAACAAACAGGTAAGAACAAATGTCTTTACTCTCTTAATATGCTTGCTAGAATTGTCCAACTCTAAGTCCAAAAGATTATCTACAATACCTATACCTGTTTCTGACTCTATCCATTCATCACTAGAATCATCTATTATATCTCCTATGTATTTCTCCAAATCACCAAAAACTGCCTTTGTTGCATGAATCAAATCTGATGAAGTTATCTTTATGTACGGCATGAACATAGTTACAAACCCACACACTAAAAGTACAACCATTATGCTACCAAATATTAAGCTCTTTTTACTATTCATAGCTAATCCTCCATCCATATAGCAATTGCTGAATTATTATCCATATTTACGTCCTTACCATTTTTCATAACCTCACGAACCATAAACTCCATCCACTCATCTACAGTATGGGACTTTTTAAGATATGTTGTCATAGCCTTTTCATCAATAAGCTCCCAAAAACCATCTGAACAAAGTAAAAATGCCTGACACTTTTGGGCAGATACCTCTTGAGATAGTTCATAGGAATGATTATTCCAAGGTGTTCCGATAACTCTGAGCAATCTATTTCTGTCCTCATGTCCACGAATATCCTTATCCTTGATTTCACCAAGATTTACCAACATCTGTGGCACGCTATGATCTAAGGTTCTTTGCACGACCTTACCCTTGTTAAACTGATATAATCTTGAGTCACCTATATGCCCCCATCTAACCTTATCCTCATCTATAACCAAGGTTACTAAGGTAGTCTTCATATCTGCCTTTGATTTATCAATATGTTGCTCCTCTAATACCTTTTCTTGTGCCATAACAAAGCAATCATCTAAAAATCTTTCATTATAATTCTCTGCAAACAATTCCAGTACTGTTTTCACTGCCGCCTCTGATGCACATTCGCCACTTCCATGTCCGCCAAGACCATCTGCCAACACGAAGCAATAACGATTATCCACCATGTATTCTCCAACACTATCTTCATTAACATTTCTACTTCCCATATGGGTATGTATCTTATAAGTAATCATCATCAAACCTCCAAATTATCTTAATAATCTTTTTATGAATTTTTTCCAAACTATCCCCATTCTTATCCAAAGGATTTTATCATATTTGCCTATTGAATAACGGCAAATTGCATATTATGCGTAATTTCGTGCAGAAAAATATAGTATCTTGTCGAAATAGGTAGAGTAAATTTATTCTTTTTTATCTTTCTTCTAAACTCAGTATATATGTAGTAATTTGTTAGTTTTTAAAAATGTAACTTTTACAAGGAAAAATGTAAAAAATAACAAGACCTTATAGAAAAAATCTATAAGGTCTTGTTTTCTTTATTTTTGAATAAATGATGATGTTCCTGCTACTCCTGGAAGAACACTAGGTGCTGCAGAACCCTTTGGAAGTAATACTATTTGAATTCCTTCCAATCTCTTTGAATAACCCGCTGTTCCCGCTGGCTGACCATTACACGCCCAACCTAGCCATCCGAAGGTCTGTGCGTGAACTCTGTAATATACATCATATTCATTAGCCATTTCTCCTGTGAGCTTTATTTCTATTGCCTCTAATCTCTTGCCCTCTCCACTTGTTCCATTAAAGCTTCCGTTCTTTGACCAGTCAAGCCATCCATATGTCTGTACATGAGTTCTATAGGATATTCCACCTGACACACCTGTCTTACTGGTATTAAGCTTGATTCTTATTCCCTCAAGTCTTTTAGCTTCACCAAATGTACCTGATACGGAACCATCATATACGTATGACTGATTTCCATATGTCTGTACATGTGTCATATAGTTTACCATCCCCGCTGAAGAAGAATTGTCAGCCTTCTTACCCAACTCAATATATGAGTATCCAACTGTTCCTCCAGGCAACTGTCCCTTAGGAAGGAGTTTTATCTCGATACCCTCCAAACGTTTTGACTGTCCTGCTGTACCTGCCGGTTGTCCATTCTTGGCCCAACCTAACCAGCCATATGACTGTGCATGAACTCTGTAGTATACGTCGTACTTATCTTTGTCATCACCTGTAAGCTCTATACAGATAGCCTCAAGTCTCTTTGCTTCCCCTGAGGTACCACTCATAGCTCCATTATATCTCCACTCCTGCCAGCCATAAGACTGTACGTGAGTCTTATATCTGATTCCAATATCCTTACTACTGTTGACCTTAATCTCGATTCCTTCAAGACGCTTTCCTAAGCCACTGGTACCACTCATAGCTCCATCTAATACAAAATCCTGCCAACCATAGGATTGTACATGGGTACGATAGGAAACCGTAACTGGTTTCTCTATCTTAGTGATAGATAAATTATACGATACTTGCGTAATCTGATTGGCATAAGAATACATATAAAGGTACCAATCCCCTTGTTCTGGTAATTCTAGAACATAATATGCATCCTTTGTATTATCCTCATATACAAATTTACTTTTTATACTATATGTTTTCCCTTGTGGGTCGCGTAAATAAATGTATATAGTAGAACTAGCATCCTTTATATCTCTATAATTTTCTAGACGAATTTTATAATCTGCGGTTGAATCATCTACTTTAAAACGATAATAATCGTATTCTGCACCATCTTCAGCACCATTAAATGTGGCCGTATAGTTTTTTCCTAAATTCACCCATTCAGCATACTCTATAGCATCATTAGGCTCTGCCTCCCAATTATTTGATTTCGTAAAATCATAACTGAAAGTTGTAGTCTGTGGTACACTATATGTATTTTCCGGCCAAATTTGAAGATAATACTTTCCTGGTTCTACTCCTAAATTTAATCTTGTATAATTATAAGCATCCTCGGATGAATTAGTTCTACTATAAAAAACCACATTATTATCCACATCATACAACTTAATATATAATTTTCTATATTGGCTAGATGCATTCTGCACTTTCGTAAAATCAAGAGTGATATAACCTTTTTCACTTACGTTGAACGTACAATAAAAATAATCATTTTTATATTTTTCCCATGTCTTTGTATAGCTCTGTCCTTCCTGTATAGGATATGCCGTAGCAAGACTTCCTCCATCTGCAGTTGTAGCACTCACTGGCATCGGATTAATCATTAGTAAACCTAATATTAAGCCTATCGAGCACAAAACACTCAGTATTTTTCTTTTGAATAATCTCATAAATCTTACCTCCTCTTTGTGTAATGTATTATCGTTAGTAATTACGACCCATATAGGCCGGTAACCCATTATGTATCCGTATCATATCACAGTAGTTAATGTAATTTGGTCTATCGTGCAATATTTATAGATTTTCGTGCATAAAAAATAAACCTCCCAGAAAGTTCATTCCCGAGAGGTTGTAATGTGTATTATTAATATCGATTTTTTACTTTACAGTTATCACCACATTATCTAATGTCAAATCATCTACTCTTAATTCACCATAATTTCCGTAAAAATGAAAGGCTGTTACATAAGTATTTCCATCTTCAAAAGGAAACATATATGTATCTATATCTATTTGCGAGGAACCAGTTTTTAAGGCTGTAAAGGTTAATGTGGCTTTCGCTAAATAGGTTTCCTCACTGACTGAATAACCCACCAACATTATATCTCCATAATAATCATGACTAGTTAATGTTGCCGTTGCATCTCCATCTATACCTTTATATTCCAGCATTTCTTTGTCATACATTAAAACAAATTGATTAGAAAATGAAGCCAGCATATCACACTGCTCTACCTCGATTAAAATTTCTATATTGACTTCATCTCCCACCTTGTAAATCTCTTGTTTATACTCGTGTGTGGAAATTGAAGCTTCACATCTTATTCCCTTTGCCACATTTAATTTAACTGTTGTTCCTATTGGTATTCTAGCACCTACTTCTTCATTAGCACCAACTATATATCCAGGCAAATAGCTGTAATCAGTTATATATGAAACCTCATAATCAAGACCCATTAGCTCTAATAGTTCTTTTGTCTCTATCAGTTTTGTATTCATAACATCAGGCATTATCACTGTTTCTACACCAGCACTGACTTCAATTTGAATTACTGTTCCCGCCTCAATCTCAGCACCCTCACTATAGTTTTGATTTATTATCTGACCCGAAGGTATTTCATCACTGTATGGTTTCAGCCCTACTTTAAGATACAGTTCACTTTCCTTAGCTAATTCCTTTGCCTCCTCAAGAGTCAAACCAACAAATTGAGGAACCTGTGTGCTATTAGCTCCATAGCCTGCTATACCCTTAGAGACTTGAAATTTAATCACTGTTCCACGACCCACACTCTCATATACAGCAACATTTTGACTTACAATACAGTCTTTAGCTATAGAACTCTCCACTTCTTCAAACTCTGCATACAGTTGCAACTCATCCAAATCATTAATTACATCATCCTTTGACATGCCAACATAATCTGCAAAATATACATTTGCACCGCCCCTACTAACTAATAATCTAACCTCAGTACCTTTATCCACAAGTTCTCCTGGATTTATACCTTGTTTAACTACCGTATTTGCAGGTACATAATCAGTATGTTCATATGAACCAAATTTTGCTTTTAAACCACTATCTGCAAGCAGTTCCTCTGCTTCTTCATATGTCATATTAAGCACGTTAGGCACATATACCTGGTTTTCTGCCAATGCTTCTTGGTCGTTTATTAGATTATCTCTTACCGCTTGATATCCTACAATAAATGCCAGAACAACTGCAACTATACCAAGCCCGATTCCAAGCTTGGTTCTAAGAGACAGTTTTCCCAGGTCTATCTTTTCCTTCTTTATCTTTTTTCGTCTTACCTTCGCTTTAGTGTCAGTGATTCCCTTCAGGAATTCACCAACTGTAGCTGTTCTATCCTTAACATTAAGCTCTAATGCATTAAGCAGTGCATTCTCCTGCTTTCTAGATAACTTTACCTTTAACTTAGATGGTGGCACAAGGGTATCCTTTCCCTTACGCTCCATAGAATCATCCGGTGTTATTCCTGTTAACATTTTGTAATAGGTGGCAGCTGTAGCGTATACATCCGTCCAGCTTCCCTGCTTCCCTTTACTAAAATACTGCTCCGGTGGGGCATAGCCCTGTTTTACTATTACAGATAAGCTTTTACTTAACCCTGTGGTAGCATTTCTGGCCGCTCCAAAGTCTATAAGCTTTACTTCCCCTGCATTAGTAATAAATATATTTTCAGGTGATATATCCCTGTGGATTATCCCCTCATTATGCACCTTTTTAAGTGCCTTAAGAACTGATACTATTATGCTTGTAGCCTTCTTTTCACTTAACTTTTTCTCTCGCTTAAGTAGACTTTTTAAAGTCTCTCCCTCTAGGCACTCCATTACTATGTATACAGTGTTATTAGCTCTAAAGCTATCATATATATCAACTATTCCATCCTTATTCTTCAGCCTAGCAAGTCGTTTAGCTTCCCGTTCAAACTGTTCCAAACCTTTGTAATAGGCTTGCTCCTTGTCCCCTGTAAAAGCCGTTACCGTGGTATCTCCAGGACTCCTAGTTGCAAACTCTCCCGGAAGGTACTCCTTGATAGCTACCTTCTTCTCAAGGATAGCATTATATCCCACGTAGGTAACTCCAAATCCTCCATAGCCTATAGCCTTACCCACAATGTATGTATCTGCAAGGGTGGAATGCAGAGCCAAGTGATATCCTATTCTCTTATATTCACTTTCCTTAAATCCGCAATGTGGACATGCTTCTAACTCATAATCATACATATCCATACAGCCCATACATTGTGTTTCCATAGCATAAAACCTTTCTAATATTACTTTACTTCTATACCTAAGTTGTTGTTATGATTTGAAGTATGATAATAATTGTAGTAAATAGGCGACTGTGACCACATATGTAACCATACCTGATTATTGTCCATAGGAGTACTTACCATAAATGTACGAAGTATTGTTTCTCCCTTTTCCTTAGCATCAAAAACCAAAGTTACAGTTTCACAGACAACCTCACCCTCAAAGCTATAATATAATGTCAAAAACTCATCATCTTCTGGGTAATAGGATACTTTTCTAGATGAACCCTCATACAAATCACCCCATGCACATCCACTATGAGACACACCATATTCCGCTGTACCTTTACCTTCTATCCCCTTAAACTCAAGGATATCTGTGTCATAATCTATTCCAAGTTCCATATCCCAGCCACTATTTATGCCAAAGTCCTCATAGCTGATTTGCAAAGTAACTCGTACCTCCTCCCCAACATTATATTCATTTCCATTTATATTCTCAGGCTCTATTATTTCAGTAGTTACCACAATCCCTCTATTTTTATATAGAGTAACTGTACTACCAATTTCAACCAAATCTCCATGCTCTACACTAGCCTTAGGCCACACAGTGGTTTGACTAATATCATTATCATAATAAACTATCTCCACATTAAGTCCTAGTGCTTCTAGTTCCTGTTTTGCGTCTCTCACATCATAAAAGTCCACAGTTGGTATTCTCACCATTTGTATTCCACCACTTATTTCTACCTCTATCGTAGTTCCCGCAGATACCCTACTATGTGCCTTATGATTCTGACTAATTATCTCACCCTTAGGAATATCCTTGTTGTAGATAATCTTAGCCACCATAATGTGAAGCTTTTCATCTTCTAATTTTTCTAAACAATCTTCAAACTGCATACCTACAAGTTCAGGAACATCAACCTGAAAATTGCCACAATCTAACAATCCCGTAGATACCTGTAACTTAATTACATTGCCTCTTTTTAAAGCTTCATTAGGTGACACACTTTGACTAACTATATATCCCGGTACCAGTGAGCTTTCTACACTTTCAAATTCACCATAAAGCTGAAGCTTATCTAGCTGCGCTATAACATCTTCTTTATTCATACCTATAAAATCTTCTACAAATACGTTATCACCTGAATTGTTACTTACAGTAAGTCCTATTTCACTTCCTTTATCCACCAGCTGTCCTGCTTCTATACTCTGTCCAACAACAGTATTAGACGGAGTATTTTCAAGACTTTTCCAGCTTATAACCCTATGATTTAGTCCTTGTTCTTCTAGCAAAGCTATAGCTTGATCATATGACATACTAAGTACATTTGGCACATATACCTGACTCTCCTCTATGGCTTCCTGGTCGTTTATAAGATTATCTCTTACCACCTGATAGCCTATAATAAATGCACCAACAACCGCTGCTGCTCCTAGTACTATGGCAAACTTTGTCTTGAGAGACATTTTTCCTAGGTCAACTTTTTCCTTCTTAACCTTGGTTCTCTTAACTTTTATCTTAGTGTCAGTTATCCCCTTCAGGAATTCACCAACTGTAGCTGTTCTATCCTTAACATTAAGCTCTAATGCATTAAGCAGTGCATTCTCCTGCTTTTTAGATAATTTTACCCTTAGCTTAGATGGTGGCACAAGAGTATCCTTACCCTTTCGCTCCATAGAATCATCAGGAGTTATACCTGTAAGCATCTTGTAATAGGTCGCAGCAGTTGCATACACATCTGTCCAGCTTCCCTGCTTCCCTTTACTAAAATACTGCTCCGGTGGGGCATATCCCTGTTTTACTATTACAGATAAGCTTTTACTTAACCCTGTGGTAGCATTTCTGGCCGCTCCAAAGTCTATAAGCTTTACCTCTCCTGTATTTGTTATAAATATATTCTCAGGGGATATATCTCTGTGAATTATTCCATCACTATGTACCTCTTTTAGAGCCTGAAGAACTGCTACTATTATGTTTGTAGCCTTCTCCACGCTAAGCTTTTTCTCTCGTTTAAGTAGAGATTTTAATGTTTCTCCCTCCAAACACTCCATTACTATGTACACAGTATTGTTTGCTCGGAAGCTATCAAAAATGTCTACGATTCCATCCTTATTCTTTAGGCTGGCAAGTCTTTTAGCTTCTTGTTCAAACTG
>SVEC01000002.1 GCA_015057555.1 Lachnospiraceae bacterium
CAATTATCAAGGGTAAAATGCATTGGATCTAAATTTTAAAAAACCAAAATTTAGACCCAACCCTTGACAATTTTCATTTCACTTAATTTACCGAATGCCGAGCCAAGCGAAACGAAAGGATATACAGAGGTTACTAATAATAATATTGAAAGGAGTTGACAAAACAGAATAACTAACTTAAAAGCTCACACAAGGAGGCCAGCTCACTCAGTCAACCAGAGGTTACTCGGAAAAGCACTCCCCCACCACAAATAAAGATTGAAAGGAGAACAAAAATGGACAAAGAATTTATAAAATTTAGTATGCAGTATGAATTAATAAGATTGTTACACGTTGCAAAATTAGGATTTTCTTATGTTGCGACTATGGACAAATTTAGAGCTATAGGCTATTTTTCAGCACTAAGAGACTTAAAAATAATCTCAGATGATACATACAAAAGATGTCATAACTTAATATATTTAATCTGTAAGAAATATAATATTTATTAATTTACAAATAACAAAATCCCCCTTATAATTTATATAGCACTTAAAAGGGGGTGGAAAGGTGGATAATATGACAGATAAACAAATGGAAGTAATTTTAAATCTAGTAGCCGATAAATTCTCAGCTTGTAAGAATATGGAAGAAGTCAAAAAAGCTATTGAAGAAGTTAGGACAATGGCAAAGAAAGAGAAACAAGAATAAAACAAAAACAAAGGGGGATATATTCCCCCTTTAATTATTATTTAGCTAACGCTAAATATATCTGGCTTTCCCCCAGACCCCGACCCGTCGTTCAAACGCCACGACGCCGTTCACCACCCAAGGCTTTTTACGCTATATAAACTTATATTTACATACGAAAAAATTGCTGAAGCTTTAAATAAATAATATCCATATCAACAAGAGTCTGTTCAACCCTTTCCATTTTTTCGTTAAGTTGATACATTGCCAGAAAATTTCCTATAAGCAACACACCAAGCACAAAAATTATAAACACATTCAAAATCTCAACCCCCTTGTAAGCAATCTAATGCAGTTATTAGCCAACCTAACAAGATTATTCAATAGGCTAAATATCTTATTTAGTAACCTAATCATATATACATATCTCCTCTCCTAAAAAATTATCCTCATAGCGTTTTTAACAATGTCTTAAATATCTTGTACGTGTAAATAACCTAAACACATTATTAACCAAACAAAGAATATTGTTCAAAAATCTCATCATCTGGAACACCTTCCCTTACTTTCTTTTCTATATCACCTAATATTCCAAATCTCAAATGGTTATCACGTTCAACACACAATATTTCTTTAATTCCGAGAATAACTATATCAATACAAAAATAATTATATACAAGCTTTGTTTCCCTCGGGAATAGATAATCTTTCAATTTCTGTCTCTTCACTCTTCCCAATTCTTTTAAATACTGCTGCTGCGTTTCATAATCAACAGTACGGAGCAATCGAAGCAAAACCTTATCAGTGCTATTTAATTCAAATAAATCATCATCATATTCTCCAAGCACACACACCGAAGGGAGTTTCAAATTGTCAAAACTATCAAATGTTATCTCTAATCTAGTCAAATCATAGTACAAATCACTTTCGACAGTCTTATCATATAACTTCACGAAGCCTGATGTATTTCTTGCACCAAGATATTCAGTAACAGAATTTGAAATCTGTTTACAATATGCCCTCTTCCCCTCTTTAACCAAAACCACATCAGAACGAGGAAAAGGCAAATCAACAGCCAAATCCCAACGAATTAATCTAAAGTATTCATTATTAATCGGATGAAGAAACACGCTAATTCTATCAAGTATCATCATCATATAAGACATTTCACACTTATTTGGATTAAATTCAATAAAGCAATCCATACCATTGGTATTATCTGCGAGAATTAAACCACAACCAATGACAAAAGTAAAATCATCATATTTGCAAGTAAATAAATGCCTATATGAGCCTATTTTTAAAGTACGGCTTTTATGATACTCCATTCTAAAATTAAAAGCAAATTCCAATCGATTAATATAATTTAAAAATGTTTGTGCAATATGATTTCCAATATGGAATTTTAAGCGAAGCATATCACAAGAATAAATACATCCATTACCATCAACAACGGAATTATAGTATTTTAGTTTTCTTTCCACAGCACCACCTCCACAAAAAAGTGTCGATTTCGACACATAAACGCCCTATTAGACGGGGGGCGTTTACTTTCTTTCATTTTATTATCGCAATGTGGTGTGGAGTAAAGCCGTAAAATCGCATTAGCGATTTCAGGCTTGACACCCCACCACATCACGATTTAGGGTAGTTATCAGGCGTTATCACGCAAGCGTGCTACGCCTGAACACAATTATTAACTAGCTACTTTGTCGCTTCTTATACTTTCTCTTAAGCCTAGCTTGTCTAATATCACCAGATGAAGCTTCATTTAACTCATTATATGTAAGCATATTACCCTCTAACATATCATTAGTCAGCTTTTCTATCATCTTATAAGTGTCATACTGATTATATTGCCTATCCTTAACAAATAAATATTTTATTTGAGTAGGCATTATCAAATCCAAATTATTACAATTTTCAATGTCACGTGGATTGTAATATCTGTGTTTGATAAAACGCCAATTCTTGTCACATTGAACTACAGAATGGGTATATCTACGGACATTTATATCAGTACCAAGAAAATCAGGCAAAGTCCCAAAAATAGCCATTTTACGCTTACGAGATTGCACAATATTTTGGAATACATCAGGATTAAAATTCTTAAAATCCCTATTATTCCATACAGTACCAATTTCATCAACTAAAAACAGAACTATCTCACCAGGTACAGTTTGATAATTTATAAATTGCTGTTCAGAGGTCCATTCAATATAAGGCACACCTTTCAAATCAAGATTGGATATTATGGTAATTTTCTGCCTAATAAAGGCTTGTAAATCCTTATCCCACACAACAAGACCATTATACTTTTTATAGATATTAATAACCTCATTTACAGCCGATAACGATTTACCACTGCCAAAATAACCACAGAATACCTTAATAAATCCAAAATACGGACATTCATTAGACTTTTTATACTTAATATACCTATAAACATCTACTGGCAAATAATAAACAAGGTTATGCAGCTGCATAGGTAAAAATCTAAAGAACGGACTAGCAATAAGGAATATTATAATTAAAGCTATTAATATTATTTGCACGTTCTACCCACCACCATTGTAATTAAACTAATCAAATATGCCAGAGTTTCAAGAGCAAAACAAAAAGCAATCACATTGCACATTGTCATAACAATATCACCCTCAGCATAAAACCACGTAGCAACAGAATTAATAAAATCCATTTACACACCCCCCACAGCCTGTGGCAATTCTTCACGCTCAAAGCCTCTAACTTGAAGTTCATCTATAGCACTATCACTAAAACGGATTTCTATATCCTCATTAGTTTTTAACGCCTTTATTTTCTCATAAATGCCACGGAACATATCGCACTCTTTAACAATGTGTCCTGTCTCCATTTTCACAAGAGCAAACTTTTTTTGAAGCCTGCTATAAGTTACCATATAACAATTCTTTAAAATAGCCTTATCAATATTCAACATTCTTCCTCATCCTCCCATTCCTCTTCAATAATACAACTTTCATCAATAGAAATATCATAACCAGCGTCTACCAACTCTTGGTAACTATCAAAGCCATATTCATATGCTCTTAGCTCTCTATAATCTTCCAACGGAATATTATAACCATTAGCTTTAACAAATTTCATAAATGCCATACAAACTACTCTCCTTTTCTTCCACCTAGCAAATTAACATACATTTTTCTAAACATACCCTTTAACAAAAAAGCAGTAATCAAAAGAAAAAATGCAAAACACAATAAATATAAATCATTCATTGAATAAAAATTATCATTGACACTACTACCACCATCCGTAGGAGTGGCAAAAATTTCTGTTGTCAAATTATCCAATTTTCAAACACCCCCAACAATAAAATACAACCAATAGACATCAGTCCATAGCCTATATATTCTTTTCTATCCAGAGGTTCACCCGAAGTATGTACCTTAAAATTATATACACAAAAATTTATAAAAATAAAAAAAGACAATGATATAAAAACAATTCTCATATTCAATCTACCTCTCAATCTCCACTCAAAATATTGCTTATCATCCAAGCACCTGTGCCACCAATTACAATAAAAACAACAATATCCCAGAATGAAAGCACAAAGCCACCAAGTTGCATATCTTGTTTCATAAAGTTAATAACCATATTAACAATTACAAAAAATTGCTCCATACAATACCCCCTAACGCCTAAATACCGAACGCAATATACTGATAACACAAACAGAGGATAAGCTAAACATCAATATATCACTAGCACTAGGGTCGATAGAATTAAAAAATGAAGCTGATACAGAAAGAAATCCGTCACCCTTTTCAGGCGTAGAGCTATCGTCAAAAAGTCCAAAGCCGTCCTTTAAATCCTCACGCAATGCACTATCTGTATAATCATCATCTTCAATGGTAATTTCAATATCATCCCCAGTATTAACATTACTATCTCCACCAGAACCACCAGAACCACCACCAGAGCCACTACCAGAAAAATCAGCATTCAAATCTATACTACCCTCTACTTCAAGAGCATTACCCCACAGAATAGTAACAACACTATCACCAGAAGAACCACCCCCAGTGGTACCACCGATAGGAATATCTGTATCAATATCAACATCAGTATCAGGACTTATTTCATACGAATAATGTTTTGAATTATCATAATAATAATAGTTATATGTTGGATTACCTTGACCATCTTTACCTACGATAGTTGTATAATATCCGTTACCCTGCTCATAATCATTATTACTAGTGTAATTTCCTTGACTGTCTGGAGTACTAGAATAATAACTTGTGTTACTAGGGTTTAACAAGTCAATTTGCGCATTATTTTGAAGCCCACAAGTACCTTTTAATTCAGGGATAAAGTCAAGATAAATCATACTTTTCGTAATTTTACCAAGAGAATTTGCACCAAAATCCCCAACCGAGATATTATCAAAATCAACATAAAGTTCATCACCCAGCATCATTTGCTCCTGAATAGAACTACCATTACTTATATCACGTAAATACAAATCAAAACCACAAGGATATAAAGACAAATCATAACTAACACTTGTATTAATATCAAATTCACTACAATCGAATTCTACAAGGCTAGAAAGTATTTCTGCTTGACAATTATAATTAATATCAACATTCAATACAGCCTCATTTGCATTATCAGTAATATATTCAGGCAAAGTATATTTAACTTCAACATAACAATTTTCTAATACATTGCTATCGTGATATATAACTCTAAAATTATCTAAATATATTTGTTCACTATCATATTTTTTTGATTTATTTCTTACAAGACCCGACATATCACCTGTAGTCAAATAATTATAAGCACTATCAGGACTATCAAAAACATAGATAGAATTATAATTTAAAGAACTAGAAGAACCATCACCTATGTACTCATTAGGAACAAGGACATTACCACTAGCATAATAATACGTACCACGATTAACACTATCACCAGAATGGGAACCACTAGAAGAATATCCATCAGGTCTTACAAACTCCCCATATGAAGCTACGGAAAAAGGATTTAAAGACATAAATTCATAATATGTTGCAACATTATAACATTCATATGCCACTATCTCACTATTTCCAGAAAGAGTACGATATATTTCATAAACATTACCAAAACCAGACACAGAATGAACAGAAAATTGTTCAATATATTCACAATTATTATCTCCCAAAGGGTATTTACTAGAGTCATAACTCACAGCAAAACAAACCATTACTTGAGAAAAAACCAATATAAAAACTAATATAAACGAAAATATTTTATATCTTTTTATTGACATTATTCAAAAACCCCCTTATATTTTTAATCAAATAATCAACGAAAGGAATACAAAAAAAATGTTTACAGCAACACAATTCTATTTAACAACAGCCGTTTTATTAATTATTTTCTTTTTTATACCATTGCTTCTGATAGACAAAAGCACAAGAAAAAGAAAAAAAGACCGAAAAACAGAACTCAAACTATTGCACGAACAAAACGAGTTACTGCGACAAATTGCAAATAATAAAGGGGAGTGATTACTCCCCTTTTTCTTTTACGCTTTAGAAGTCTTTTTTACTTTTCTAACAACGTAACACGCCACGCCCACTAGAGAGCCACTAAACATTATTAACAATAACGGATTGTCCGTAATGAACGTTATTACATTTGTAGACAATTCTAAAAGACTAGCTACAATCGTATTAGTGGATACTGCCCCCACAGCACCACCAGCGTCAGCCAACATCATAAGCTATACCCCCTTATGCTTTAGCTGTTCTCTTGACCTTACGTACAACATAGCAAGCTACACCAACAAGTGAACCACTAAAAAGTACAAGTAAGAGGTCATTGCCAGTAATGAAATTTAGAACCTGTGTACCAAGTCCAAGTAAATCTGTTACTGCTCCTGTAATACTTTCCATAACGTTTTTTCTCCTTTCGCGTTATATATTTATATAAACCTTTCGGCTATATACTACTTCTTAAGAGGAGAGAAACTAATATAAGCGACTTCATCACGCCCGTTGATACTCTCCTTTAATACTTTTACCTTACATCCAATTACAATATCCCCCTGTGTCTCAACATCCCCAACCGGAACAAGTTTATTATCAACAATCTGCCCCTCAAGAAACACCTCAGTAACAATATGAACATTTTTCTTTTCTGTAACAACTGGCTCATCATTAAGCATATAAAATTTAGAATAATGCTTTAATGTACCTGTCTTTTCACTCTGTATCTTCTCATAACCAATCAAAATATTTGCCATAATTAATTACCTCTACTTTCCTAAAAAATCTTCTACTTTTTTTCCAGAAATTAATTCTAAATATCTTTTTTGAAAATCACTCATCATAACAATAAAATCATTAAGATTTACTTCTGGAATAGTTTTTGAACAAAAACCACACATAAAAACAAACAAATCTGAACCTTTCAAGAATAATCCTTGTCTACAAACACAATAAAGTTTAAACATTAATTCTTTCTTTTTAAAATCCATACTAAAAACCCCTAATCCACAACATCCACATTAACAGGCAACCACATTTTAGGATTAAAATTTATAGTATATTTATACTTTTCAATATTATTTGCTCCAACATTTAAGTCTTCAACTACATAGGTAATATGTGTCCCTAGACTAACAAAATGTTTACAATATGTCCCGTCATCATTCTCAACAGTTATTTCTAATTGATTATCAATATTATCTTCCTCAATTGATATTTTACCTTCCATTTGCAAAATAACATCACTATCAATACAGTTAATAACTGTCAGCCTACGAACAATGTTAAAATTATCAGCTTCAAGTGATAAGTTATAACTTGCCATATCAGCTTCAGTACAACCAACTAATGCAAAAATAACAACAAATGACAATATCAATAATATTTTTTTCTTTTTCATCTCTTTCTTCTCCTTTTCACTACTAAATTTTCAAGTTACATTAAATTCTCACTACTCTCCTTTCCTCTCCGATTATTTTGCGATATATTTTTTTATAGGTTAGCTTCTACAATAAATCCTTTATCCCCCAGAAATAAATCCCGAGGGATATAAGGATTAAACGGAGAAGAAAACCTACTAACGAACGCACGAACAAAAAAAAATGCTCAACACGTTCAACGTATCAAGCATTTATATCGCAAAACTATGAGTTGTTACGAATAGTTATAAATAACTACCGTGATATATAAGTTTTTCTTGATTTGTTTGTCAATGATAAAACTTATATATCACTTTCGTAAAACTCGTCCTGAGTTTAGCGCATAGTTGGATATTTTAAACTACTACTCTATAAGTAAATATCTAGAAGGATTAATTAATGAAATACTTAATTATAATTTTAATATTGCTGATTATATATACGTTCAAAAAAGATACAGACATCGATAAAGCTATTAAACATGGAGAAAAAAGTTTTTGGCAAAACTTATTAGATGATCCTGATGATGATTAAAAAAAGGGAACAATTTATTGTTCCCTTTTACTAGGTTCTATTTTCTAAGCTTATCCAATACCTTCTTAAAATACTCCGGCAGCTGCGCCTTAAACTCCATATACTCACCAGTTATAGGATGCTCAAATCCTAAAATTCCAGCATGCAACACCTGACCCTCAGTCTTAAATGGCTTATTTTTAGGTCCATAAACCTCATCACCAAGTAAAGGATGATTAATACTAGCCATATGTACCCTAATTTGATGAGTTCGGCCAGTTTCAAGTCTACATTCAATTAAGGAGAAGTTATTTGACAATTCTTCAACAACCTTATAATGAGTAACTGCCCTTCTTCCATTTGGATCTATTGCCATTTTCTTTCTATCAACCTTATGACGGGCAATAGATTTATCAACTGTACCTTCAGGTTCTGCAAAATGATTATAGCATATTGCAGTATAAACTCTGGTAATATCATGAACCTTAAACTTATCAGACATAATTCTATGAGCAACATCATTTTTACAAATCATAAGTAGCCCTGTGGTGTCCATATCGATTCTGTGGACGATTCCCGGCCTTAAAACACCATTTATGGTAGATAAGGAGTCCTTACAATGGTACATAATGGCATTTACAAGAGTTCCAGAACTATGTCCTGGGGCTGGATGAACCACCATACCTTTAGGCTTATTTACAATAAGTATATCATCATCTTCATATACTATATCTAACGGAATATCTTCAGGTATTATCTCAAGCTCCTCTGGCTCAGGAATGGATATGTTTATACTATCCTCTGCCCTAAGCTTGTAATTTGACTTCACAACCTTACTATTAACTGTAATATTCCCTTCATCTAAAAGCTTTTGTATATATGCTCTAGAATAGTCATTTAAAATCTCTGATAAGCATTTATCTATTCTAATACCAATATATTCTGAATTCTCATCATTTAATTGTATATTAATTATATCCTGCTCTAAATATTCATCTATATATTGATTATCCACAATAACCTCTTCATATTAATCTATATTATCTTCATCTAGCTCTTCTGCTGTGTTTTCTTCTTGAAACGTTTTAATTTCTTCTTTTACTTTCGTCTTAAATGATAGCTTAAGTATCTCATCCACCTCTTTATTACTATATATAAACATAAGTAATATTATGGCTGTAAACATACTTAAAACCACATATATATCAGCAACATTAAAAACCGGGAAATCTATTAATTCAAAATGTATAAAATCAATCACATATCCGAGACTAACTCTGTCAATAAGATTTCCTAACGCGCCAGACACCAAAAATATCAACACATATTTTACCCATCTATATCTTTTTATATCAACAACATTATACATAATTCTAAAACATAACAATAATATAATAGATGTAAATATTAAAAATATAGGTATTTTACCCTGAAACATTCCCCATGCCATACCACGATTTTGAATGTAAGTAAAAGAAAATACACCCTTTATAACAGGTTTAGATTCATAAAGCTGAAAACTACTAAGTACAATGTACTTGGTAAACTGATCTAGGGCTGTTAACAACGAAATTAGTATGGCTGGTAACAAAAATACCCTTATTTTTTTATTATTTGTTGTCTCCTTCATAAGTTTCAATTAGCTCAAATATTGATTTCTTCATGTCTTCTTCAGTGACATCCGTATCAATGTAAGCTTCTCCTATATTTTTTATAAGTACAAATTTAATCTTATCACCAGATACCTTTTTGTCATTCTTAGTATAAGCAACCACCTTTTCAATATCTATATCCTTTGGCAATTTAGGAACCTGATATGCCTTTATAGTATTAAATATAAGCTCTTTATCCTGGTTATTAATAAGTCCTTTATTATATGAAATTATTGTAGCCAAAAGCATACCTATAAATACACATTCACCGTGTAGAAATTCAAAATTCATATATTTTTCTACGGCATGTCCAAGAGTATGTCCAAAGTTAAGTAATGCTCTCTCCCCTTTTTCTGTTGGGTCATTTTCCACCACATTTTTTTTAACAATACAACTACGACGTACCATCTCATATAATGTATTAAAATCCTTAGACAATATGCGTTCTTGATTACTCTTTAACCACTGGAAATATCCACTATCCTTAATAAGTCCATGCTTAACAATCTCACCCATACCAGAATTAAACTGTCTAATATTAAGGGTGTTCAAAACTTTTAGATTCATATACACCAATTTGGGCATATGAAATGCTCCAACCATATTTTTATATGAATCAAAATCAACACCAGTTTTGCCACCTATACTAGAATCAACTTGTGATAAAAGACTTGTAGGTACTTGAATAAAATCAACTCCACGTAGGTAAGTTGCTGCTGTAAATCCAGTCAAATCACCTACTACTCCTCCACCCAGGGCTATAAGCAAATCATTTCTATCAAATTTTTCTGTAATCAATTTCTCGTATAAGCCTTTAACAGTATCTAAATTTTTACTTTCCTCGCCTTCCGGAAACACATAAGATACTATCCGTATACAACAATCCTCTAATAAAAGCAATATAGCATCCATATACAAGGATGCTACATTACTCTCTGACACTATACAAATCTTACGATTTTTATATCCTAGCTTTATAATACATTCTTTTAAGCTTTGGAAATCATCAGAATATTCAATGTTGTAAATAGGCTCATTATTGAGATGAACTGTTAAATTTTCTAACAAACACATCTTAAATAATCTCCCTATTTATATTGTATAATACTATGTATACTAAATAAATTCAAAACCAAACTCGTCTGCATCTTCACTAGAATCATCTTCACCAAGTAAGGCACGGCCATTTATTTTTTCTTCTACATCTGCAACAATTTCAGCAACATCATCATCTAGCTTAATAGTTGAGATAGGCTCAGTGTTTTCACTTTCACCATTTGTTGTACTGAAGAAATTACCTGTCTTTGGTTCTTCCTCTGAAGCCATCTTCTGTTCTTCGCTAATAGTTTTCTTTTTTGTCTCTGTAGCATTATTAGTATAGCTTGAAGCATTATTTGCAGCTGCTGCAACTGCCTGTGGAGTAATAGGACCTCTTCTAGCACGATTCTTATTACCAGTATTTACTGTAAATGTAGTCTTCTTATCCCCATTATCCTCTACTTTTTCACTAGTTCTATCCTTTTTAGGATTTAAACTATCATATGGATTGTATCTGCCATTGCCTTTATTTGTAGGATTGAATGGGTCCACAAAATTATCATTAGCGCCCAAATTTGAGGTGTAAACTGCAGATGTACTATTAAGTTCTTCTCTAGATGACATGCCACTAGAATTAGCCATACCTCCAAGAGTAGACTCATCTCTCATCTGAGGGTCACCCGTAAATGAACCAAAGTTTGCATTATTTGATGACACAGAAGTTCCTCCACCAGCGCCTATTAATACTCCTATAGCCTTCTCGTCAATATATGCATCTGCATCAAAATCTTCTTCCTTAAGAAACTCAAACTGACGCTTCATAAGATTGCAAAAATTAGTCTTATATGCAGCATACTGAGTCTCTAATAAAGCTATCTCACCTTTTATAGCTTCAAGTCTTTCTTCAGCATCCTTAAGCATAGCCTGTGCTTGTGCCTTTGCCTCTGACTTAATAGTTTTAGCTTCCTTTGTAGCACTTGACTTTGTATCCTCTGCATCCTTCTCTGCAAGCAAAAGAGACTTTTCTAAGGCAGCCTCCTTAGACTTATAATTCTGTAATCCATCAGTAAGTGTTATAACTCTGTCCTTTAAATCAGCATTTGAACGGTAAAGCTCCTCATAGGACTTACAAACTTCTTCAAAAAAGGAATTAACATCCTTCTTATCGTAACCCAAACCTACATGAAATCTTTTTTGTTGAATATCAACTGGTGTAAGCATTCCTCTATCCCCCTTGTATAACTAGTATCTGTATAAATTAGGTGCACCCGAATTATCACTTAATAGTTGACGTAAATCACCAGATACTTCAATAGTACTTGGTGCCGCTATAAATATATTATCTGATATAGCTTGAAGTGAACCATCTAAAGCATATGTTGAGCCTGCAACAAAATCTATTATTCTCTGTGCAGTCATAGTATCTAAACCAGACATATTAAGAACAATCGTTTTACCTGCTTTAAGAAAATCTGTAACTGTCTGTGATTCACTGGAATCATGTGGAATCATAACATATACTTCATTCATATTAGGTGACTTTGGTCTAGGATTAGAAAACTCTACTACTCTATTTTGTTGAACAGGAGCAGTTGTAGTTCTCTGCTGTCTACCTTGGTAATTATTATATTGTCCCTGATTATATGACTGTGACCCCTGACTATAACCACCCTGATAAGACGTCTGTGGCTTTTTAGACCCTGTCTTTTTATTACGAGTTGGTCTTACAGATGTATACTCATCATCCTCGTCATCGTCATCATCATCGTCATCAAATAAATCATCATCAAATTCGTCTTCGTCTAATTCCTTCATTTTAAAGAAATCCAAGAAACTCTTCTTGCCAGATTCTTTAGCCATAGATAAAAATCTCCTTATTATAAATTATAGTTACGTTCTCCAAAAATGCCGGTTCCCACACGAACCATAGTTGCACCTTCTTCAATTGCAACCTCATAATCATTGGTCATACCCATTGACAATATACTCATATCAACATTATCAATGTTTTTTGATTTTATGTCAAGTGATAATTGCTTTAATTGCCTAAAATATCCCCTATTTCCCTCAGGATTTTCAACAAAAGGAGCTATAGTCATAAGTCCCTTAATTTTAATATTAGATAGCTTGCTAATACTCTCTACCAAGTCAAAAACTTCTCCTGATTCAAGACCAAATTTTGAATCCTCATTGGCAACATTTACTTGGACTAAGATATTAGCTATAACATTCTTTTTCACAGCTTCCTTCTCTATCTCTTTAGCCAATTTTAAAGAATCTACAGAATGAATAAGACACGCCTTGTCCACAATATATTTTACCTTATTGGTTTGTAAATGTCCTATAAGATGCCAATTAACTGGCGTTGAAACATTTTCATACTTATCGACAAGCTCCTGAACCTTATTTTCACCAAACTCCATAGTACCATATGCTATTAGTTCTTCAATATCTGATAAAGGCTTTGTCTTACTAACTGCAATTAAAGTAATCTCATCAACATTTCTCCCAGTCTTTTTACAAGCGGTTTCTATTTTATTTTTTACTGATAAAAGATTTTCCTTTAACATAAATACACCTCTAATAAATAACCTGATTTTCAACCACCTTAGATGAATCTAAAATTATATTATCATATACATTTATTTCTTCACCATTTTTAATTAACGCAAATTCGTCTACTGTTTTTATTATTGTAACATATGTGAATTCTGCAGTACCTCTATTCGCAAGATATACTCCATCTAGCTTTTTTATATCAAGAACAGATACAGCTATACTAGAAGTGGCATTACCTTCTACTAAAATATCAGTGGAACTAAAAGCTGAGGAGTCAATGTAGGCATAATCACCAATAATATGATACACCATAGCTTCTACATCCTTATTAATCCATCCCGAACCATCCTCTTTTTTGCGCTGAACACTAATCTTTGCTTTTTCTCCTTCTGTAATACCAGCATTTAAGTATTCCAATGGAACCTGATACAAATTACCTTCTGTATATGAAACTAGCTCTAATGAACTCATAGACATAGTATTTTTAGGTATTAATACATCTGAGTCCTGAAAATAACTAGGATCTACATAACAATACTCATCATCATATTTAAAAATAGTAGCCTCAACAAGTGTATTAACTAGATTTCCATTTTCATCTCTTCTTTGAACATTAAATCTATTGTCTGCACTTTGATTACTACCACCAGTAAGATAATTCAAAGGAATTTTATATACATCCTTACCTACTAAGGCTGTATTTGGTACCTTTAACCCTTCGTCTTCGTCCATTATAATCTCAACAGTAAGGAATCTTTCTGCAATATAATTATACATATATTTATCTAGTGAAATATTAATGTATTTTCCATCTGAACCATTAATAATAGTATAAGGCATATATACCTTGTAGCTAGAATTATTAATCTTGAAAAGAATGCTTTCCTTATCTGATATTGCAGAAATCTGTTCATCAGTTATAGGAGCAACTATATTCCATGTCTCACTTGGAATAATTTTAACTATATTGCTACCTGCAGATACTATCTCACCAGTTTTAAGTGTTTGTTTATTGTATTTTGATTTATCAAAATCAGAGGCTTTAATCTTACTAATATCAAAGTTCTCATAGCCATCAATATAATAAGTAACAACTCCACTGTATGATGATTTGACACCACTAAGATTAGCAAAATTGTTTTCTGTTATTTGCTGCATCATAACTTCATTGGTAAGCTCTAAAACCTTGTTATTTACATTATTCTCAAAATTATAAGCTTCGTAAAATGTTTCATCCTGATATGATAGCTTATAAAGACTTATTAATTCTCTAATATCCTGGTAATCCTCCTTGGTTAACAGAGACTCAAACTCTTCCTTATCACTGACAGTATTTACCAAATTACCAGTCTCGTCTACAGTGCACACTGTAGAACCTTTCATTATCTTTTCTCCATCTCTAATATAATAACATACGTAGCCAGCGTTAGACGTTTGAATAAGTTGCTCATCTCTAACAGCTATGGCATTTAATGTTATATTATTATTTACATTACTTTTACTTACTCTATATATAGAAATTGGCTCCTTAGCAGCAGCTCTAATAATACATATAATTACATACAACAAAATTGCTGCAACAACAAAAGTTGCAGCATTAAACTTTATGGATTTATTCATTTTTACAATTTTATTATTCTTGTTCATAAATAAAATCTCTTCCACATTTGTTATTTTACAAGGCAAAGTAACTTTACCATAGAGTCGTATAATACCTGCTTTGAATCTCCGGAGGATGCAATCACGATGTATGTCTTACCATTCTTAGTCACATACATTGATAAACAGTTACCTGCACCATCAGTAGTTCCTGTCTTCCAAACATGCACATCAAAACCTGAAGGTAAATCAACATTTCCATTTAAAAAATAGTTAGTTGGGAAAATTTCTCTATTTATAAGATAACCTTCTTCACTAATATAAGAGTATGAATATGAATCATATTCATCTATTTCTCTAATCAAATCGTACTTATATGCTTCCTTTGTTATTAGATAAGTATCATAGGCTGTGGAATAATGTTCAGGATCATCTAGGCCGTGAGGATTCATATAATGTGTTCCCGTAGCACCAATGCTTTTGGCTTTCTGATTCATCAAAGCACAAAATGCCTCCTCACTACCAGCTACATAATCTGCTAGAATAAGTGCATAATAGTTATTACTCTCAATCATTAAACCATATAATAAATCCTTTACTGCTATCTCATCCCCATAAAATATGTCAGCCGGTGCTACACCGTCATAAGTGAGATCATAATCTCTAGCCAATGTAACTGTGCTATTTAGATTAATATCACCGCTATTAATCTTATCGCACACTACCATAGCAGTCATATATTTAGTCATAGAGGCAGGATACATTCTTTCATGTGCATTCTTTGATGCAATTACCTGTTTATCAGTCTCATTAATAAGAAGTGCATAATAACAATCACCAAAAAGCTCAGCATTTGTATTATCTGAGCGGTAAACAACTGTATCATCAATAGTATATTCAGCGGTATCAGAAGCCTTTAGCATTTCACTGATACCAAATTTCATATTTGCAGCATCTGGATACTCATCTTTTATGGTATTATTAAAAATACTTACAACAGTAAAAAATATACAGATACATACAATCGGTATAAGATTTTTAAGTATACTTCTAGACATTTTATCACCTGTAATTATTAATGTTTAAAAAGCTCTCTCCAATCCAAATCCCCTCTATCTAAAGCCTTAACCATAAGCTCAGCAGAGGCAAGATTAGTAGCAAGTGGTATGTTATGAAGGTCACATAATGTAAATATCTTACTTATATCAACATCATTGAGCTTCTTAGTCTGTGGATCTCTTAAAAATATCATCATATCAAGTTCATTACCTTCTATCATAGAACCAAGCTGATTTGCTCCACCTGTATGACCTGCAAGGAATTTATGAACAGTAAGATTTGTAACCTCTTCTACCATTCTACCTGTAGTTCCAGTAGCATAAAGATCATGATGTGACAAAATACCTCTATACGCTATACAGAAATTCTGCATAAGCTTCTTTTTTGAATCATGTGCTATTAATCCTATATTCATAACCTTCCCCCTAGTAAAACTTTTTCTGTAAACTTATATTTAACACAATTCCCATACCGGCACATATACTCAACAAGGAACTCAAACCATAACTTATAAATGGTAAAGGTATTCCTGTGTTGGGCAAAAGTCCTGTGGCTACACCTATATTTATAAAGGATTGATAACCTATAAGACAGGCTACACCTGACGCTATAAGCATACCCTTTAAGTCCTTAGCTTTTCTTCCTACACTTATACATTGTAACACTAGTACCATAATAATTGCAACAATGAATACACTGCCAACAAAGCCCAATTCTTCACCAATAACAGAAAAAATAAAGTCAGTTTGCTGCTCCGAAATAAAATTGGCATCCTTAACTGTTGCTATAGTCGAGGAATTAAGTCCTTTTCCTGTAAGTTCTCCTGAACCTATGGCCATAATGGAATTATTTTGCTGCGAATAATCTTCACCATACTGGTCTGGGTATATAAACTGTAATATTCTAGCTACCTGATAGTCTTTTAGAAGAATTTGGTCAGGTCTTTGAATATACCAAATAAAACTACCGGCAATTGGTACAAATACAAGAACAGCTATAGCTATAAGCTTATAACTTATACCAGCAAGATAGATAAGTGTAAGTAAAACAAAGGTAAGACACAAGGTTGTTGACAGATCAGGTTCTAAAACAATAAGGCCCAAAGGTATGGCGGCAGCTAATGCCATCCTTGCCATTCCCTTAAATGTATTTAGTTCTCCATCTCTTCTAAGCTTTGCTAAAATAGTAGCGTAACAGACTATCATCATAATCTTAGAAAACTCTGATGGCTGAAACTGTACTCCATTATCTCCACCTATATTAATCCACCTTGTTGCACTATTAACCTCAACACCAAAAAGCAAAACTGATATCAACAGTACTGCATTTACAGCATATATAGCCATATAAAATTTACATATAAATTCATAGTCGATGGCTGAAATTATAGCCATTGCAATAATTCCAACTATAGCACCTATTATCTGTCTAACAGTATAAGAGCTATCTGCACTATTAATACATATAATACCTAGTATAATAATAAGTACCACAGTAAAAAACAATTTAAAATTATAATCCTTGAGACTGAATTTTGTGAACATTTTTTTCCTTTTTCTTAAGCCATTTAAAAATTTTAAATGGTTGCTCCTTATCCTTACTTGTAGTAATACCCGCTATTCTTCGTGCTATGTAATCATAAGATTTCCCCGATTTGGAACTACTATTGATTATTGGCTCTCCTCTGTTACTAGATATTACTATTTCTTCATCATCATATACGGTTCCAATTAGATTTATTGATAAAATATCAACCACATCATCTACGGACATCATATCACCTCTTCTGACCATATCTTGACGAATTTTATTAATAATCAAATCAACTCTAGGCATTTCATTTGCATTTAAAATACCTATAATTCTATCAGCATCTCTAATTGCTGATACCTCTGGTGTAGTAACTATAATAGCTCTATTAGCCGCTGCTATGGCATTTTTGAAGCCGTGCTCTATACCGGCAGGACAGTCTATAATTATGTAGTCATAATCCGGTTTTAGTTCATCAACCAGTTTTTTCATCTGCTCGGGACATACTGCAGTTTTATCTCTAGTTTGAGCTGCGGGTAACAATCCAAGTTCATCATAGATTTTATCTTTGATAATAGCTTGTCTGGCCCTACAGCTACCCTCAATAACATCCACTAGATTATATACTATTCTATTATCCAGACCCATAACGACATCTAGATTCCTTAATCCAATATCTGTATCAATAAGTAAAACCTTATATCCTAATCTTGCTAAACCATAACCAATATTGGCCGTAGTGGTGGTTTTTCCCACACCACCTTTACCACTTGTTACTACTATTACCTCGCTCATCAATTATTCCTCCCTGATATTAAACTATATACAAATGCATCTTCTTTTCCTTGGCATCCTGCTTTAGCAATACCATCAAGCACACCAGTTATTACAATATTTCCTAAAGAATATACTGATGCACCCTTCTCCACATTTCCTAAAACAATTATGCTGCATTTTGCATTTATTGACTGACCATTTTTTAAATTCCCAATATAAAATAGCCCGTCTTTATCAGTTAGTACATTTGACAAAGCATTAATTTTATTCTCTTGTTTTTTTTCGTTATGACAAATATTTAATCCTATTTTACTAAGAACAAATAATATGTCTCTTTTTTCATCCGATTGTAAGTCTTTGCCTTCAAAGGTTACATTAATTGGTTTGGAATTTCTAAAGCTACTATGCGGACCCTTTAGCTTATATTCTAGCTGAAATAAAACCTCGTTTAATGTAGCCCTAGGATCGATAATAATATGAATTCCTCCCTTATCACCTTTGATGATAACCGGATTTTTCATTATTCACCTCTTTATTTTATTTAATCTGATACAACTGTGTTACCTGACATCTCGGCACCAACAAGTTTTTCAGAATCATACATATAAGCATATACAAAGCTGGCTAATTCTCTTGCATTACCCGAAGAATAACCATACTGAATAACACATGTAACTGAAACCTCTGGAGCTTCATATGGTGCAAAGGAAACAAATAAGGCATGGTTTGGTCTAACTTCACTCTCCTGAGCTGTTCCAGTTTTACCAGCAATTGATACATCAACAGTGTTAATTAAATCATCATCCTTACAGCCTATTTTTATAGCTCGTCTCATACCTGCATGAACAGATGTCCAAGTTGTTGGAGAAATTTCATCAAGCTTATTATGAATAATAGCTTGATTATCTCTAACTAAAGCTCCCTCATAATCAGTAATTTTATCGATAAGTGTAAGATCGTAGCATGTACCATTGTTAGCAACTGTTGTTATATATCTAGACATTTGAACTGGTGTATATAAGTTTGTACCCTGTCCAATTGCTGTTCTTACTGCATCACTATCTGAAATTTCAGGTTCACTTTCTGGAAGTTCAACACCTGATACAGCATCAAATCCAAACATTTCAGCATATTTTGTAAGCCTACTTAAACCATGAAGATCATTATACTTTTCATTCTTTGTAGCAAGCCAATATCCAACCTGATAGAAATACATATTACAGGAAGCCTGAATGGCACTTTCTAAATCCATACCTCCATGGCCACCAGGATAAAGCCAACATCTGGCGGCAGGCTCTATTTCATTGAACTCACCATCACAAGTAAGCAATGTACCTGAATCTATTTTATTTTCAGTAACACCTGCAACAGCAGTCAAAAGCTTATAGGTAGAACCTGGAGCTGTTTTGTGCTGGGTTGCTCTATTAATAAGTGGTGTTGTCTTATCATCAAGTAAGGAGCTATAATATTCAGAATCTACTTCGTTTGTAAGAAAATTATTATCATAGCTTGGATATGTTACCAAGGCCAGTACATCACCAGTATTAACATCAGTAACTATAATAGAACCAGAACATGGATCTAATGCTAGCATAGCTGGTGTAATCTCTAGATTCTTGATTTTTTTTGCAAAGAAATCATAGGCAGGATAAGCTCCGGCTACAAATTCTTCATACTCCAAATCATTTTCTTCCTTTAAAACATCCTGATCGTATAACAGATAAACAACATCTTCACCTGTTATTTCATCTGATTCTATCATAAATCTAATAACCTGTTTGTCGAATTCAGGGTCTTCACTTAAATAATTTAAAATATAATCGCAAAGAAGGTCATACACTTCATCAGTATCATAATATGCACTTTCAACCTCAAAACTTGATATATCAATAGCTTCTATGCTTATACAATACTTTAAATAATGCTCTAAAGAAGTTTTCCCCTCCGAATAAGCTATATATTCCTCATTGTTATATGGAATCATAGATGTAGTAAGAATATTATTAACATTTAAAACCTCACACATATATTCAGTGTAATACTCATATTCCTCTTCTAATTCACCTGAAGGTACTGGTTTTTCACGAAGAATAACATTAAGCTGTTCCAATACCTCAGCCTTCATAGCAACATAATCAGTATATATTTTCTTCTCTAATTCTGATGCATCAGGTCTTAACATCTTATCAAGAGTTAAAATGTTATTATTAAATAAACCAAAATACACATCACATATTGGAATTTGTGCATTTTCATCTTCTGGAATATCATAAATTGCCGTTAGATTTGCTAATAATATTGATGCAATTTCCTTTTCCAAAGTATCATAGCAATATTTTTGTAAATCTGAATCTATAGTTAGATATACATCATTACCTGCTTCGGCATTTTTAGTATCAACAATTTCTATAGGCTTACCAAGGTTATCAACATACATTACCTCATAGCCTGTAGTACCCCTAAGCTCACTTTCCATATACTGCTCTATACCTGTTTTACCAACAATCTCACTATTACTATATTGATCCTCCTTTGGTAATTCAGCATTATAAACCTTAAGTTCTTCGTCAGATATACCACCTACATAACCTATAATATGAGCAAAATATACCGCATCATTGTACTTTCTTAGGGCTTGCACCTGAACATCAATACCTATAAGCTCATCACTGTACTCAGCTAAGGATGCATTACTCTCCTCACTAATATCATAAGCAATCGTTACAGGCATATACTGCTGATATCTATTCATCCAAAGCTTATATCTACAAGCAAGAATCTTTAATCTATCTTCTTTGTCATAATCTGGTGATATTTCAAAAACCTCATCACACAGATAATTCACAACATCCTCTGCAGTTGAATTCTTTTCGTGATCCTCCAGAGAATCAAATTCAGTTACTGCATATACATCCTTTAGAAAGCTTTTAAGTTGAGTTTCTTTTACAAGAAACTTATACTCACCAGTTTCATCAATTGTAATATTAAAATCTATAGCAAGCTCATCATTATTTGTTTCAAGAATATTTATTGCACGATACAATATCTCATTCTTTAGCTGGTTTTCTCCAATACCCTTTGCTTCAGCGGCAGCAGTTATAGCTGTATCATTACTAAACACAACGGAATAAGCTAGCTCATTGTATGCTAAAAGCTTGCCATTTCTATCATAAATATTTCCTCGAACTGACTCTATAGTTAAGGTTTTCTTTGACTTATAAGTAAAGTTATCCATATGCTTTTCTCCCTCGACTATCTGAAGGGTAAAAAGCTGTTTAACTAATAATATAAACATAACCACAATTAGAACAGTTATAGGAAATAGCCTATGCTTAATATAGTCTAATACGGTCTCTTTAATTGACTGTAATATTTCCCAAATCATTAATTACATTTCCTTTCTTAATGCCTTGGCCTTAAGCCAACGATTAATATACACATAAATCTTGTAAACTATTATTGTTAAAAGTACTGTGGCTAACATCTCTGGCAATATAATACCGTAAAAATATGCTCCGAAATCAAGTCTGTTATATAAAGCAAAGCCTACAACGTATACCGCCATATTAAATACAAAATCATCTAATAATATAATAATAAGCGGCAGCATAACATCTTCAATCATATAATTTTTGTGAAAAAATCCATTGGTATAACCAATTAACATATACAAAAACATATATGGTCCTAACACATCAAGGAAAAACAAATCCACTAAAAAACCACTAAAAAAACCAACTAGCATTCCTTCTTTACGACCTCTCATAAGACCAAAAGACATAGTTAATATAAGCAACAAATTAGGACTTATGCTGCTTATATCATGAAAACCAAAAATTGTGGTTTGTATTGAAAAATTAATTACTATTAAAATTCCAAGTGTTATAACTCGTCTCATAATTATTTCCTTTTATTTTTCATCCATAGGATTTTCCTTTTCATCCAGAATTATTAACACCTCTGATACATTAGTAAAATCCGTAGCTGGAGTTAATTTTGCAGTCATAGTAAGGTTGTTTGTATCATAGCTTATTTCGGCTACATAACCAATAATTATACCCTGATGATATCTGTCTGATATTGGTGAAGTAACAACCTTATCACCTATGCTAACCTTAGCATCCTTATCTATATTTTTAACTACTATATATCCTTCCTGATAAAAGCTTAGGTTTCCCTCTACTGTACATAAAGCATTAGCTGGCATAACCTTAGCACTAATACTGGAATTATCATCAATAATTCCTCTAACCTTAGAATAATCATGATGGCACTCAATTACTATGCCAGCTATACCTTCGCCGCATAATACATTCATACCCTCTTTAATTCCGTCATCAGAGCCCTTATCTATATAAAATACAGAGAAAAATGAGGATGAATCTTTGGCAAATACTCTTGCACCAGTTTTATTAAATTCTGGAAAGCTTTCATCTAAAGCATATAGTTCACGAAGTTCATCTAACTCAGCTAATTTATTTTGATAGTTTGTAATTTCAGTCTTATACATAGCAATCTCTTCTTTGAGAGCAGCATTTTCCTCATTTAAAGCTTGTATTTCCTTAAAGTTTTCAATCTTTGTATCAGTCCAGATACCAATTTTATTAATTCCCTGCTGAACAGGAGTTACAATATTGCCAGTAATATCCTTAACTAGCTTTAGCTGTTCCCCTGCGAAGAACGAAATAATTAAAAATATAACGCAAATTATAGAAAAAGCTAATAACAAATATTTAGGACTTATATCTTTTCTTCTATCATATCTCATTAGATTATTCCTCTTTCATGCATACTAAAATATTTATCATAACCAATTATAATATGGTCAAATAATTCAATTCCAAGAAGCTTTCCAGCTTCATAAACCCTATAGGTAACATTTATATCAGATTTACTAGGCTCAACGTTACCCGAAGGGTGATTATGTACTAAAATCATATTAACAGCTTCATACTTTAAGGCTTGTACAAATATTTCTCTTGTTGATATTAAGGATTGATTTACCGTCCCCTCTGATAACAAAATTTCCTTAATAAGCATATTAGCGGTATTGAAAAGCATAAGATATAATCTTTCTTTTTTTAAGTATTTACACTTTTCGTTATAGTAAGACACTATAGACTCCGCATTCATAAAATAAATTTCATTTTTAAGCTTTTGCTTAACCATTCTTCTTGATAATTCAGCAATGGCAAGAATTTGAGTTGCTTTAGTATTTCCAATACCTTTTATACTAATCAAATCTTCTCTCTCTAGATAATTTAGAGATAACAGACCTTTGTATAAATAATGGCAGTTAAGTATTATATTAGATAAATCTATGGAGCTACCATCTCCATAGCCTGTTCTAATTATTGTGGCCAATAATTCTGCATCACTTAAGCTATCTACACCAAACTCTAAAGCTTTTTCATAGGGTCTCTCACAGCTTGCAATATCCTTTATTAACATATAATCTCCTTCCACCTCTCCAAGTGGCACATAGATTATAGCTTTTTATATATAATAATACCAATAATTATACCAATTATACTTGCTATATTAATGCTAATAGTAAGTCCAAAGGTAATAACCATAATTCCCAAATCTAATACAACTGGCGAAGATAGACCAAAGGTTTGTCCATAATTTAGCCAGCTCAAAAATTCAACATTTCTACACAAATATCCTAAAAAACCACCTAAAACAATTCCACTTAACAATATTATGAGTAATGTCCAATAGTTTTTATTAGCAACTCCTGCCATATTATTCCCTCCTATATTTTAAAAAACCATCATTATATTCTACCATGTAATGAGTTCTTTTTCTACAATTTTTTGGAGGGACATCATAATACCAAACTTTGCATGATGGTACGTAAGGCCTCCCTGAAAATATACTGCATAAGGCTCCTTCATTGGCGCATCAGCACTTAACTCAATAGATGCACCTGATACAAATGCCCCTGCAGCCATAATAACTTGACTATCGTAGCCTGGCATATCCCAAGGCACAGGTGTAACAAAGCTATCCACTGGTGCAGCTGCCTGAATACCCTCGCAAAATGCCTGTATAAGCTCAGGCTTACCAAATTCAACAGCCTGAATAATATCATGTCTGTCTTCAGTAGCATTTGGTACAGTTTTAAATCCTAGCTTCTCATATACATTTGCTGCAAAAATCGCCCCCTTAAGAGCAGCTGATGTAACAGTTGGCGCAAGGAATAAACCCTGCGCTATATTTCTTGTTACTCCAAGGGATGCACCAACCTCTTTTCCAAGGCCAGGGCTGGTTAGTCTATATGCACAATTATCTATGCAATCCTTAGTTCCACAGATATATCCTCCAATAGGAGCTAAACCACCACCCGGATTTTTGATAAGTGAACCAACCACCATATCTGCACCAACCTCAGATGGTTCAATTATCTCTACAAATTCTCCATAACAATTATCTACCATACAGATAACATCTGGTTTAATACCTTTGATAAAGCTTATAACCTCCCCAATCTTTTTAACTGACAAGGTAGGTCTTACATCATAGCCCTTAGAACGCTGAATCTCAATAAGCTTTGTATTATCATTAATTGCCTTCTTAATATTCTCGTAATCAAATTCTCCACTTGGGAGTAAATCAACCTGTTTAAAGGTTATGCCATACTCTACCAATGAGCCTTTAGATTCTCTTACTCCAATTACCCCCTCTAAGGTGTCATAAACCTTACCACATGGGGAAAGAATCTCATCACCCGGTCTAAGGTTACCTCCAAGTGCAATAGCAAGTGCATGTGTACCACAGGTTATTTGCTGTCTTACAAGAGCAGACTCTGTCTTAAATACCTTAGCATATATATCCTCTAATGTTTCACGACCAGCATCATTATAACCATAGCCAGTAGTTCCGTTCATATGCTCCTCTGCAAAACGGCACTCCTGCATAGCCTTAAGCACCTTTACCTGATTAAGCTCTGTAATCTTATCAATCTCTTTAAATCTATCAGCAAGACCTTCCTCAATCTCACTACAAAAATCATATACCTTTGGTGATACACCTAGCTCTATGTAATAGTTTCTCAAATTACTCATCAATATAATGCTCCTAACTAATAATATTTCTAGCCTTAAGCTCATTAATTATAAACTCAAGCTGTGAATTCTCTGTGTCTAAAATATCTTTATCAACCCAGGTAACATCTTTTTCTCTCTTAAACCAAGTAAGCTGGCGCTTTGCAAAATGTCGGGTATCTCTTTTTAATATATAAATAGCCTCGTCTAAAGATATATCACCATTTAAATAGCTTAGTATCTCTTTATAACCAAGTCCATGCATAGACACCAAATCCTTTGTAAGACCTAATTCGTCCTTGAGAAATTTCACCTCATCAACTAAACCTTGCTCTATCATAATATCAACTCTTTTATCAATTCTGTCATATAATAGCTGTCTATTACAATTAAGTACAAAATAAGCAAAATTATATGGTGAAGCTTTAGAAGCTTCCTCTTTATTATGCTCTGAGATTAGTTGTCCAGTCTGATGATAAAATTCCAAAGCTCTAATAACTCTTTTAAGGTTATTAGCATGAATTAAATCAGCTGATGAAGGATCAATTTTTCTAAGCATATCATGCAAATGCTGAGGACCTTCAATCTTTGCAAGTTCTTCTAGAGATTTTCTGTAACCATCATCTTCATTATCTGTAAAATTTATATCATATAAAACAGATTGAATATAAAAGCCTGTTCCTCCTGTAATAATAGGCAGCTTGCCACGACTATATATATCATCTATTGCCTTATCAGCTAAATCTTTAAAAGTAGCAATATTAAAGCCTTCTCTAGGGTCTAAAACATCTATAAGATGATGCTTAACTCCTTCCATCTCATCAAAGGTAATCTTTGCCGAACCAATATCAAGATGCTTATATACCTGTATGGAATCAGCAGATATAATCTCGCCGTTAACAATTTTTGCAAGCTTTATGGATAAATCTGTCTTACCAACAGCAGTTGGTCCTGTTAACACTATTAAATTTTTGTTATTAACAAAATTCATATATTTACCTTTGAAATTCATATATCTCATTTCGGGTTTACATAACACTATTATATTAAACCATCCCCTCTAAAAGTCGGGTTTAAACTAAATCGGTTAACATAATAATATTATAGTTTATTTCTATAGTACTCGCTTGAATTTCTTTTCAAGTTCTCTTTCGCTCATTGATATGATAGTTGGTCTTCCATGAGGACAGGTATATGGATTTTCAAGCTTTAGTAGCTGTTCAATAAGTGCATCAGCCTCGGCAAAGCTTATTTTCATATTTCCTTTTATGGCAGCTTTACAGGCCATAGTCGAAAGCTTCTTCACAAATACTTCATTTGACATATATCCAGCATTATCAATAAGGGAGCTAACAAATTCCATAAACATCTCCCTACCGTGGAGACCATAAAGATTTGTAGGAACTGCATTTATCTTAAATTCATTACCTCCAAACTCTACTATGTCATATCCAAATTTCATAAACAAATCATAATTATTTAGAATCGCTTCTCTCTCAGCATAGGAAACTGTTACAACCATAGGAGGCATAAGTTGCTGAGAAAACACCTCCCTAGAATCAAGCTGAGCCATAAGCTCCTCATACTTTACCTTCTCATGAGCAGCGTGCTGATCCATTATATAGAGATTGTTATCATATTCAATAAGCCAATATGTCCCAAAGACCTGACCTATAAGTCTGTGCTTCCTTCTAGCTTCCTCTGACAGGAATTTTTCATCAAATAAAGTTGTCTGAGTACCTGTAATAACCTCATCCTTTACATTAATTTGAAGCTTAACACCATCCTTTTCGGTATTAATAGTTGGTGTGTCACTATTTACTACTGGCATTTCTTCATTTGCATTTTGAACTGTAACAGCATTATTTGAATATTCAGAATTAGCTGTGGTTTGGTATGCTACTCCATCATCCTTAAGCAAATTACTTATATCCACACCTCTATTTGAGCTATCTGCCACAACACTGGTAGATGTCTTCGCATATGGAGAAGATGCGAATTTATAGCCCGCATCCTTTATAACAGTCGTCTGCTTCTGTTTACTGCTATGTTCAACGTCACGATTTTCAGTCTGATTATCAGATTCCTTTTTTATCTCCTCATCCTGCTTCTTCATCTGCTCTAATATACTGTATGAAGCTGAGTATCCATTGATTTTGGACTGGTTAGCAGGATTCATAGTGCTAATTGAACTGGTACTATTTGTTAAAGCGGCAGCTTTTGGTACTCCTACAGAGTTTATAACACGTCTAGCCTCATATGGCTCTGCTGGTCTTTCTACACTTTTTATTACCTTGGCTTGTGTTTTATCATATTCAGCCTTTGGAATAAGCTCTTTAAAAGATAATGCCTCTCTAACAGCCTTCGTAACAGCCTCAAACAAGGCTCTCTCATTATCGTATTTAAATTCCATCTTGGTAGGGTGAACATTTACGTCACACTTATCAAGTGGTAACTCAATAAACAATGCCGTAAAAGGAAACTTATGTTGCATTACATAGGTTTTATAACCTTCCTCGATAGCACGATTAACTATATTACTCTTAATATAACGCTTGTTAATAAAGTAATTCTCAAGTCCTCTGTTGCCTCTTGATATAAATGGCTTGCCAATATATCCACTAATCTTAATATCCGACTGCTCATAGTCTACTTCTATTATATTTGAGGTAATATCTCTACCAAACAATTGGTACAAAGCATCCTTCAGCTTGCCATTTCCAGAGGTGTCAAGCTTAGTCTGACCATTAATTATAAGCTTAAAGCTAATCTCTGGATGTGATAAAGCAATTCTAAGTACCAAATCATTAATATAAGAACCCTCTGTCATAGGAGTTTTAAGAAACTTCTTCCTAGCAGGTGTGTTAAAGAATAGATTTCTAACAACAATAGTTGTCCCCTCTGGTACACCTACCTCCTTATATTCCACCTCTTCTCCACCATGTATAACATACTTCACTCCCACCAAATCAGAGGCAGTTTTAGTAATCATTTCAGCCTGAGATACTGCAGCTATAGTAGATAAGGCCTCACCTCTAAAGCCTAAGGATGCTATACTTTCTAAATCCGATGCATCCGCAATCTTACTTGTAGCATGACGCATATAGGCAGTTCTTACCTGTTCCTTAGGTATACCATCACCATTATCAGTAACTCGGATAAAGGATATTCCTCCCTCTTTTATCTCAACTGTAATAGAGGTAGCATTTGCATCTATGGAATTTTCCAACAACTCTTTTACTACTGAAGATGGTCTTTCTATAACCTCACCTGCAGCAATCTTATCTATAGTTGTCTTATCAAGTAATTTAATCATTTTATCATCCCTTAAGTCTACCCTGAAGCTCCTGCAGATAAAGCATGGCTTTCATAGGTGTCATATTGTCTAAATCCATAGTTTTAAGCTCGTTGGCAATCTCCATCTCCACAGGAGACGAAAATAATGAAAACTGTTCAAAATCATTATTCTTTCCGGTCTTAAGCTCTTTAGTTTCAATAGTCTTTGCCTTATTGGCTATATCTGATTCCACAAGCTGAGCACAGATTTCATCTGCTCGCTTAAGAACTACCTCTGGTACTCCTGCAAGTCTTGCAACCTGTATACCATAGCTTCTGTCTGCGCCACCTTTAATTATTTTACGGAGAAATACTATATTATCTCCGTCCTCCTTGATAGCGATACAGTAATTATTTACAGCCGAAAGCTTACCCTCAAGCTCTGTTAATTCATGATAATGGGTAGCAAACAAAGTCTTAGCTCCCAGAACGTCTTTATTTGCAATATACTCAACTACTGCCCAGGCTATACTTAGACCATCAAAGGTAGATGTACCTCTACCAATCTCATCTAATATAAGCAAGCTGTTAGCTGTAGCATTTCTAAGTATATTTGCAACCTCAGTCATCTCAATCATAAATGTAGACTGTCCGGATGCTAAATCATCTGATGCACCAACTCTGGTAAATATTCTGTCACATATTCCAATATTTGCGTATTCAGCAGGAACAAAGGACCCCACCTGTGCCATAAGTGTAATAAGTGCAGTCTGACGCATATATGTGGACTTACCAGCCATATTAGGGCCTGTAATAATAGATATTCTACTCTCTAAATTATTGAGGTATGTATCATTAGATACAAATGAATTGGCATCTAACATTTTCTCAACAACAGGATGACGACCAGCTTTAATATCTATAACTCCATCCTCGTTAATAACAGGACGAACATAGTTATTCTTCTCAGCAACTTTAGATAATGATGCCAGAGCATCCAGCTCAGCGATGTAGTGAGCCATCTTCTGAACTCTAACCAACGCATCTCCTACAGTATCTCTAAGGGCAACATAGGTTTCGTATTCCAAGGCATATAGCTTATCTTCAGCTCCAAGAATTGTATTAGATAGCTCATCAAGCTTATCAGTAGTATATCTTTCAGCATTTGCTAAAGTCTGCTTTCTAATAAAATAATCAGGAACCATACTCTTGAAGGAGTTAGTTACCTCAAAGTAATATCCAAATACTTTGTTATACTTAATTCTAAGATTCTTAATACCTGTTGCTTCCTTTTCTGCATTCTCAAGTTCAGCCAGCCAATTCTTGCACTCAGTTTTAGCAACCTTTAATCTATCAATATCCTCCATATATCCAGGCTTAAAGATTCCACCCTCTTTAATTGTAATAGGTGGTTCTTCCTCAATTGCAGCCTCAAGCAAATCAAAGAGATCTGTCAGCTCATCAAAATCATCAAATATCTCTTTGAACCTATCTGCTTCTATCTCTTTGAGAAGATTCTTAATATCAGGCAGATATTTAATGGAATTCTTAAAGGAAAGCATATCTCTAGGATTAGCTGTTTTAAGAGAAATCCTAGTCATAAGTCTTTCTAAGTCATAGATAGAGTTTAAATATTCTCTAAGCTCCTCCCTAGTAATCATAGACTGATTTAAGGCTTCTATAGAATCTAGCCTATCCTCTATCATATTCTTATCAAGCAGTGGCTGTTCTATATATTCACGAAGCTTTCTAGCTCCCATCGCTGTCTTTGTCTTATCTAACACCCACAACAAGGAACCCTTCTTCTGCTTATCACGTAGAGTCTCTGTAAGCTCAAGATTTCTTCTAGTGGAAGAATCAATTATCATATATGAATCCACAGCATACATCTCAATATGACTGATATGCTTTAGAGAATTCATCTGTGTATCATAGAGATATTGAAGAATAGCTCCAGAAGCCACAACACTTTCAGGGAAATCTCTAAGTCCAAGCACCTCAATACTTCCTATGTTGAAGTGCCTCTTAAGTAAAATTTCACAGCTATCATAATTAAAATAATGAATTGGAGCCTCAGTTGTGGCAATCTTAAGCTTGTCAACAGTAAGTCCTATATCTATGCCTGAGGATATAAATGTATCCTGATAGATAATCTCAGCCGGCTGATACTTATTAATCTCATCTATAACCTTATCAGCTGAATTCACATGACAGGTCTTAAATATACCAGTACTAATGTCAGCTATAGCAATTCCATACTTAAAATTATAATAGGAAATGCTCATAAGATAATTATTCTTAGTCTCATCAAGTATCTCTGCAGACATATTGGTACCAGGAGTAACAATCCTTACAACCTCTCTCTTAACCAAGCCTTTGGCCTGCTTAGGGTCCTCAACCTGCTCACCGATAGCTACCTTATAACCTTTCTCAATAAGTCGATTAATATATGTATCTGCAGCATGAAATGGAACACCACACATAGGTGCTCTCTCCTCTAAACCACATTCTTTTCCAGTTAGAGTAATCTCTAGCTCTTTGGAAGCAAGTAATGCATCCTCGAAGAACATCTCATAGAAATCACCTAATCTATAAAATAATATACAATCTTTATATTGCTCTTTAGTTGCTACATATTGCTCCATCATAGGAGATAATTTTCCCATATTTCACCTCAATATAGTTTGTATTAAACATATTAGATAAGCTTTCCTGCTCGTTCTAAAGCCACATCAATGTTTTCGCAGAAATTATCTGCACCAATCTTATCTGCAAAACCAGCCTTCTCCATAACCTTCATAGGCTGCTCCAACACATGAGATAAAATTACTGTAACATTGTTCTTCTTACATATGCCATATACCTTTTCTAATGCCTGTAATGCAGTGATATCCATAGCAGGCACACTTCTCATTCTAAGGATAAGCACCCTGGTATCATCATTTATTGATATATTAAGGAAATTATCTGCTACACCAAAGAACATAGGTCCATCTATTTCGTATACAAGTGTTCCATCAGGAACATTTTTCAAACCAATATACATAGGATCATTCTCTTTTGTATCATCAGTTCCATCCTTGTAGGTCCAACCTCTAATAGAGGAAACATCTGACATTCTCTTGATAAACAAAAGAGCCGCAAGAACTATACCAAATTCAATAGCTACAACAAGGTCAAATATTACTGTAAGGAAGAAGGTCACAAGCAAAATTGCAACATCACTCTTTGGAGCCTGCTTAATTAATCCAAAGAATTCCTTCCACTCACCCATATTGTAAGCTACAACAATAAGTATTGCTGCAAGAGTTGTCATAGGTATAAGAGCCGCCAGTGGCATAAATACTTTTAAAATAAGTAGTAACATTAATGCATGCACCATACCTGCTATAGGTGTACGTCCACCATTCTTAACATTGGCAGCAGTTCTGGCAATCGCTCCTGTGGCAGGAATACCACCAAAAAGTCCTGATGCAATATTACCTACACCCTGACCTATAAGCTCCATATTAGATCTATGTCTACTGTTAACCATACCATCAGATACTACACAGGAAAGAAGTGATTCAATACCTGCAAGAATAGCTATAGTAAATGCACTTGGCAACAGCTGGCTAATCATATCCATATTCACATCTGGTATAGATGGGGTTGGAAGTGATGAAGACAATTCTCCATAAACACTACCAATAGTTGCTGTATTAAGGGATGTAAACTTAACTAAAAGTGTGGCCACTATAATAGCCACCAAAGAACCTGGCACAACCTTAGATATCTTTGGCATTATTATTAAAATCACGAGAGAAATTAATCCAACAATAACTGTATCTCTATCAACAGTTGTGATAACCTTGGCATATTCCTTACATTTTTCAACAAACTCTGCTGGTACCGAACCCATTTCAAGTCCAAGAAAATCCTTAATCTGACCAGCAAATATACCTATTGCAACACCGGCTGTAAAACCACAGGTAATAGTGTAAGGAATATACTTGATTAAGCTACCAAACTTAAATATACCCATCAAAATAAGTATAATACCAGCCATAAGAGTTGCTATTGTAAGACCAGCCATACCAAACTCAGTGACTATTCCATAAACAATAACTACAAAGGCTGCTGTAGGACCACCTATCTGAACCCTACTACCACCTAAAAATGATATAAAAAATCCTGCAAATATAGCTGTGTAAAGTCCTTGTTCAGGACTAACACCTGAGGCAATAGCTAATGCTATAGAAAGTGGCAATGCAATAATTGCAACTATAATACCTGCTATAATATCTTTAAATAATTGATTCTTGTTATATGTTTTCATAACTGAAAACAACTTTGGCTTTAGTTTGTTCATAATACTTTAAATCTCTCTTTCTCCTAAATAGTAAAATCCTTTACATGATAAAAGCTTAACAGGTACTATATGTCCTATCAAACTACTCTCACCTTCAAAATGAACTGTAATATTTTCTTCAGTTCTGCCTGTAACAAGATTTTTATCCTGATGATTAATTTCTTCAACCAATACATCCTTTGTTACATTCTCATAACGACCTACTCTCTTGTAGGATATTTCATTGACAGTCTTAAGCAATCTATTAAATCTATCCTTTACCACATCCTCAGGAATCTGATTATCCATAGTGGAAGCAGGGGTTCCTGTTCGCTTAGAATATATAAAGGTGTAGGCTTGATCATATTCAACCTTTTCCACAACATCTAAGGTTTCTAGAAAATCCTCCTCAGTTTCCCCAGGAAATCCTACGATAATATCTGTAGTAATAGAAACATCCGGCATAGCCTTCCTAATTCTTTTAACAAGATTTAAATACTGCTCCTTGGTATATCTTCTATTCATCTTAGCAAGTATATCTGTTGAGCCAGACTGTACCGGTAGATGAATATGCTTGCATACTTTAGGTTCTCTGGCCATAACAGCTATCAAATCATCAGACAAGTCCTTAGGATGACTTGTCATGAATCTAATTCTCTCAAGACCCTCTATTCCACAAACCATAGTAAGAAGCTCAGGAAATGTAATCTTTTCTTCCTCTGGCACTCTAACTATCTTGCCGTCTTCATAATCATATATCATACCGTAGGAATTTACATTCTGACCTAAGAGCATTACCTCTTTTACGCCTTTGCTTACTATATCTCTTATTTCAGCAAGTATATCCTCCGCAGGTCTACTTTTTTCACGACCTCTAACATATGGAACTATGCAATAGCTACAGAAATTGTTACAGCCGTACATTATATTAACTCCTGATTTGAAGGAATACTTTCTCTTCTGCGGAAGCTTCTCTACTGTATCATAGCTTTTATCAAGTATCTCAAATATTCTCTCACCATTTGAAATCTTATTATATATAAGCTCAGCAAGCTTATATATATTATGAGTTCCAAAAACTATATCAACTATCTTATACTTGTCCTTAATTGTCTCAACAACATGAGGCTCCTGCATCATACATCCACACAGAGCAATCATCATATGCGGTTTCTTCTTTTTTAAACTCTTAAGATGGCCCAAATGACCATAAAGCTTCTTGTTTGCATTCTCTCGAACAGTACAGGTGTTAAAGATAACAAAATCTGCATCCTCCCCATCAACCTCTTCAAAACCTATAGTTTCAAGAATACCTTTTAATTTATCTGAGTCATGGGCATTCATCTGGCAACCAAAGGTAACAACAGAATACGTAATAACTTCCTTGTTTTTCTTAAAATCAAGAACAAGCTCCTTACATCTATCCATGTAATAATACTGTCTATCAGGTTCCATTACAGGTATATTTGTATTCATAAAATACATCCTTTCTAAAGGAAATCATAAATTAAGTCATTAACTGTTTAATTATAAGATAATTGACTGAATTTTTCAATATTTACAAGCAAATAATTGGAGTAATAATTGGAGTAACGATATTAAATTTTCAAACAAAAAAAGGAGGACCAACTTATGTAATATAAGTCAGCCCTAAAGGTATGGAAAATTATGTAAAACCCTACGGTGCATAGTATGGCACCACCAGAGTTGCACCGCAAAAGATTTTATCACTTGTTAAACCATTAAGTTCTTTCACCTCTTTAACATATTCTTCAACTGATGAATATTCCTCGGAAATATACAAATCAGCAATACTCCAAAGGGAATCCCCCTCTTTAATATCAATACATATAAAATACTTCTGATTAGAGGTTGACGCACTAACCTTACCTGTATCATTAAAGCTACTAAAAAAGCAAACACCCAATGTCAGTAACACACACAAACTAACCATAAACAGCTTAATATTACTATAAAATTTCTTAACTACTCTCTCCATAATATTATCTCCTCCAAACTTATATCTTCTCTCTTGATAAAATTAATTTTTATATAATTATAATATTAATTCAGTCCTGACCGAACTGTTGTTCTATTTGTATTATATATTGCGAACAAACGTTTGTCAACATATTTTTAGAACAAATATTCGATTCGTTGTTGTTAAATATCATAAAATATATCTTAATCAAAATATAATATTTAAACAGTCCAATAAACATACCTCGATTTATACTTTACACTATTATTTTTCATATGATATACTACCAATTGTAATTTATTTATCAGGAGGATTTATGAAGCTTCAGAAGTTACTTAGTCACACTAGACGAGCTATAGATACATATCAAATGATTGATGAAGGCGATAAAATCGCAATAGGAATTTCTGGTGGTAAGGATAGCCTGGCACTTCTCTACGGTATGGCTCATCTCAGACGCTTTTATCCAAAAAAATTTGAGATAATAGCAATCACCATAGACTTAGGGTACCCTGGCTTTCATACTGATAAGATAGATCAATTGTGTAAGGAATTAGATGTTCCATACTATGTAGAAAAAACCGAAATATATGACATAATATTTAACTATAGAAAGGAAAGTAATCCTTGCTCTCTATGCGCAAAGATGAGAAAAGGAGCTCTAAACGATAAAATCAAAGAATTAGGATGTAACAAATTTGCCTATGCACATCATAAGGATGATATAATTGAAACATTTTTCATGTCTCTTATTTTTGAAGGTAGAATCCACACCTTTTCGCCAGTTACCTATCTTGACAGAAGTAATCTTACTATGATTAGACCACTTATGTTCTGTAACGAAGGTGAGATTGCCGCTTTTGAGCGAGCCATTAAGCTACCTGTTGTTACAGCAAAATGTCCTGCTGATGGATATACAAAGCGAGAATATGCAAAACAGCATATTAAAGCTCTTGAACAAGAAAATCCTGGATGCAAAGAAAAGATATTTTCTGCAATATGCAATGCCAACCTAGAAGGTTGGCCAGAGCCTATCAAAAGACAAAGATAAAATAAACCTGAGTATTGTAAGCTACGTAGTTAAGCTACAAACACTCAGGTTATTTATTTCTATCACTTAAATCTAATTGCAAGCCCTTTAAATAATGAACCAATGCTCCAGATTCACTTTTGATAAAGTATTTTGGATTAAGCTCATCATAGGAAAAGTACTTCGGATGTCCCTCATTTACTCTGTCCAAATACCCTAAAAGCTCCGAAAACCTCATATAATAAAACTCATTTTTATGGGTGAACATAACTATTAGAAAGCTAATACCATCCTGCTTCTCAAAATCTTTCATAAACTCAATCTGATGCTCATGTATGTTTCTAAGAGAAAACTTATCCACTGCACATTCCTTTGCATCAAAGCAGATTGGAACACCTTGTATTACACCAATATAATCAACAGTGGAATCCTTCTCAAAATAAGCAAGCGAAATATTACCATTTTCCTTGTCTATCTTAACCGGAGTAATAGGTGTTGGAATCTTCTGAACTAAACCTAAGCCCTTTTCTCTATATAATTCGTTAGTTATATTAATAAGCTCCTCTAAGGTTGAGCCTCTTAATCCTCTAGAATTCCAGGTTGCCATATATACCTCTTTATCTCATTTACTATAATTACTCTTATCAAATTATGGATTTAACATCCAGCTTCTCACCCTCGCAGATTTTAATAAATATTTCAGGCAAAGGATCATTTATAACTAGGTTATCACTAAGCTTAACTATACCTGCATGTAACAAATGTGTCTTAAGCCTGTATTTATCCTTCATATAAGAATTATAGGTTTTATCTCCATATTTCATATCTCCAGCTAACGGAAAGCCAAGATGCTTTAAATGCGCTCTTATCTGGTGAGACTTTCCCGTAATAAGCTTTATTTTAAGCAAGGTACTCTTCTTATTAGTTGATATAGGTATAAATTCAGTTACTATCTTAGAGTAATCCCTGAAATTTAAATCCCCATGCTTATTCATAGTTATAAAATCTTCACAGGTAATAACCTTAGACAAATTTTTATCACTGTCCTTACTAATATAAGCTTCACAGGTAATATTGTTTTTTAACTCACCTTTTACTATAGTAAAGTAATATTTATCTATACTCCTATCCTTTAATACCCTTGATAAATACTGACTTCCCTTTAGGGTAATTCCTGCCAATATAATTCCCGAGGTGTTTTTGTCTAATCTATTACAAACTGATGGCTTAAAGGTTTCACTATGATTATAGCTATCACTAGAAGCCACATAGTCAACTATGGCTTCATTTATAGAATAATCCTCCTTATTAGCCTTTTGAGACAAAATCCCTGGTTCCTTATGAACAGCCATAATATCACTATCCTCATAAAGAATTTTTAAATTTCGAGATAAATTAGTAACCCATGACTTATCACTAGTAACCAAACCCTTATCACCTTTAAATTTGGCAATGGTTTCATCAGCAAGATATAATTTAATCACATCTCCCGATTTAATAATCTCGTCTCCTTGAGCTTTTTTATCATTTAAGACAATATTCTTTTTTCTAAGCATTTTATACACAAATGATGAGGGTGCAAGGCTTAAGTACTTCATAAGATACTTATTTAATCTTTGACCAGCATCACCATCCTTAATGTTTATCTCTACCATAGTTAAACACCTGCTGAAAGAATTTCCTCTCTAATATGTCTGTCAATTAGCTTATTATTATCATTAGGCTCACTGACTGAATTAATCTTCTTAATGTATTCCTCAATATTATCAAATGTAGTTATCTTATACTTGTACTTTTGGCTTGTAATACTATCATTAATCCATTTTTCGTAATCTTTCTTCTTGTCTGAGTAATCTTTATTTAGTACAAGCGCATAAATTTTACCATTTTTGATAAGCATAGAATGATAAAACTTGATTCCTTCGTATTGTGAAATAGTAATATCAAACATTAGACAACTATCCTTTGCCTTATAGTTATTAGAAATTTTAGCATGCTTATCAAAGGAAAGGGAGTTATATTTTGCCACAATAATGTATGCTATAAGAAATTTGGCTAAAGGCAGGGATAATAATATAGCAATAACAATAATAACTCTTGAGGTATCACCAAACATAATAATAGTACCAATAACAACTGCGGCAAGCATAATTGATAAAATACCTACAACTAATAATTTTGATAATTTATAGTATTTTAAATAGCCATATTCTCCTTTGTTTACCTTGTTCATAATAATTCTCCAAATTAAAGTAATCAACTAAAAAATTTAAGCATAAATTCGTGAGGAATAATCTTACTTACAACTCTAAAGCTCTTCATAAGAACTCCATACACAGACACTGCTTTCCCATGAAAGCCATCCTTCAACGCAAGCTCAACAACCTTATCCGCCTTAGCCATACTAAGCTTTTTATATAGCTTGACTGTATTATATTTCTCAGCAACATCAAAAAACTCTGTCTTGACCGGGCCTGGACAAACAGCTGTTACAGAAATATTTCTACTTTTTAGCTCCTTATTAAGTGCCCTAGACAAGCTTAGTACATAAGACTTGCTTGCTGCATAGGTTGAAAAAGAAGGCTGTGGCAAAAATGCAGCAGATGATGCCAAATTAAATATATTTCCTCTACTGCATGTCATATAAGGTAATACCAAATCAATCATCCTAGTAAGAGCCACACAGTTAACCTTACACATACCTACATTGTCATCTCCAACTTCACTGAAATGACCAATAATACCATATCCGGCAGAATTAACCAAAACTCTAACCTCTGGCTTCTCCTGAATAAGAAGCATTTTGAATCTAATCATATCAGCCTCATCAGATATATCACACTTGATTGGTTTAATTTGAATATTTTCAATTTCCTTTGATAATTCTTCCAACCTATCAATTCTTCTAGCCATAACCCAGATTTCATCTATAGATTTGAACCTTTTACTAATTTGATATACAAATTCTCTTCCCATACCAGAGGAAGCTCCGGTAACAATTGCTATTTTCATGACATTAACCTCCAACCAGGTAAATATTTATTCTTTAATACACCATTGTTAAGTTTGCCCCAACCAAGAGGATATGAATCAACACAAACTAAAGCCCAACCATTCTTTCCATCAGCCTCTATAGTTTCACCTTTTAAGTACTTATTAACTCTGTCATCATCTGATTTCAAATCAATTATATTAGAAAAATCAGATGCTTTAAGACTCATAGCAAGTGACTGACTTGGCTCAAAACGATTCTTCTTTACTTCACCAAGATATAGACCACAGCGAAGAATACGTAAACCTCTAACCGCCGGAAATGTATCCGGAATATAATAAAGCTTATCCTGAGACATTTCTATACGATTAAAATCAAAATCCTTATTCATTAATCCAAAGAAATCAATGGTTTCCTTTGTAAGATTAGCCTTCTTTATAGGATAACTTCCATAGTTCAGAGAATTTGACGCCTCTCCCTCTTTCTCAACCAGAGCAACAAAGTGTCCCTCTCCTTCAATTCTGTGTGGCCAAAGTCTGGCACATTTAATTAGATCTTTATTACCAGCTTCTGACCATTCCGGATGACCATTATCAAAGCCTTGGAACTTGTCAAAGTCGCATATCTTCAAGGTATCATCTAGGCTAAGAAGGTATTCAACGGATTTTTCATTCTCGAGGGGCGCAAATGTACAGGTGGAATATAGAATTTTTCCTCCTGGCTTAAGCATCTTAACGCCCTCTTTTAATATACTTATCTGTAAGTCCCTAAACAACTGATTGCCGTTGTTCTCCCAGGCTGTAATCATAGAATTAGATTTTCTAAACATTCCCTCACCGGAACAAGGCGCATCTATTAATATTTTATCAAAATATCCAGCAAATCTTTCTGCAAGCTTATATGGTGCCTCACTAATAATCAATGAATTTGTGGCTCCAAACACCTCAAGATTCTTAAGTAGGGCTTTAGCTCTTGATGCACTGATATCGTTAGATACAAGGACTCCTGTACCATCAAGCTTAGCAGCAAGCTCTGTAGACTTACCACCTGGAGCCGCACATATATCAAGAACTCTGTCACCCTTTTCTATAGGTATAACCGAAGCAGGTGTCATAGCGCTAGGCTCCTGAATATAATAAAGTCCGGCATAATAGTATGGATGCTTCGATGGCTTATCAAGCTGTTCATCATAATAAAAGCCATTACTACACCAGGGAACAGGCTTTAAATGAAAAGGATTAATCTTAAGAAACTCCTCCACACTTATCTTCATTGTATTAATTCTAATACCGTGATGCATTGGCTTATCAAGACAGGCCTTGTAAGTCTCATATTCAGCACCAAGCAGCTCTATCATATTGTCTTCAAATAACTTAGGTAATTCCATAAATCCTATTAAATATTAAAGCTTGAATCTACATAAGCCTTAATAAATATACCATCCTCTCTGTATTCCTCCGAAAGTAAGGTTCCTGACTTTCTAATCTTATTAATAATTCCAGCATCATTATAAGAAATAAGCTTTTCAACATATCTTCTACATTTGTTAATTTCATCAGCTAAAGTTTCCATAAGCTTATCAAAGCCTATTTCCTTCTTTGCAGCTATATTTACGATAGAATCAGCTCTAAAATCCTTAATAATTGGAATTTCTTCAACCTTATCTATCTTGTTAAATGCAGTTATAATGGTTTTATTCTCCACCCCAAGATTATCCAAGGTCTCATAAACTGTAATGATATGATTATCAGCATGAGGATTTGAAACATCCACCACATGAAGAATAATATCTGCATATTTTGCTTCCTCTAAGGTTGATCTAAAGGCATTAATTAGATGATGTGGAAGCTTCCTTATAAATCCAACTGTATCAGTTATAATTATCTCCTGACCATTCAATAGCTTTAGGTTTCTTGATGTAGGATCAAGAGTAGCAAATAGCTTATCCTCCTCTAAAACACCTGCATCTGTAAGATGATTAAGAAGCGTTGATTTACCAGCATTGGTATACCCAACTATAGATACAATAGGTAAATCTCCTGCCATTCTCTGCTTACGCATAACATCTCTATGTGACTTAACGTCCTCAAGCTCTCTTTGAAGCTGTGATATTCTGTCTCTAATTATACGTCTGTCAATCTCCAGCTTCTTCTCACCAGGTCCTCTGGTTCCAATACCACCACCAAGCCTTGAAAGTGAGCTTCTCATACCTATAAGTCTTGAGGATCTGTATTTTAGCTGAGCAAGCTCAACCTGGATTTTACCTTCTCTGGTTGTAGCCCTACCTGCAAATATATCAAGAATAACCATGGTCCTGTCCATAATTTTGGTATCAACAGCCTCTTCAAGATTCTTAAGTTGCATAGGACTAAGCTCATCATCACAAACAACACCTGTTGCACCTAGATTTTCAACCATTTCTCTAAGCTCTAATGTCTTTCCAGAACCTATATATGTTGCTTTATCAATACCATCCTTTTTCTGTACAAGTCTTCCAACCACGGTTGCTCCCGCAGTTTTAACTAATTCTTCAAGCTCATCTAAGTTAACCTCAACATCCTCGCCATCATCAAGATCAACACAAAAAAGTATAACCTTTTCCTCTAAATCTTTATTTTCAAACATAATATCACCCTCTCGGTTTACATAACAATATTATGGTTGTCTGTTAACTATCAACAAACAACCATAATATTAAATATCATACAAATCTATTAATTATTCCTCAAAATACTCATCTGCATAGTCATCATCTCCATATAAATCATATATGTCATTGATTGGCTCTTCAGATATATTAACTCTAGTATCTAGATATGCATATAAATCCTTACCCTTAATATCATCCGGATAAAGCTCAATATATTCTTTTGCTTGAGCATAGGCTTCTGAAAACTGACCAAGCTTCTCATAGCATACAATCTGAGTATATCTAAGCTGTTTCTCATAGGTTCTATCCTCCTGAAGTAAACCTTGCTTAGTATATGCTACACCAGTATTATAGTCCTCCTGTTCAATATAATACTGAGCAAATTTATAGCAAAGATAAGCATCCATTCCTACCTCTCTACTATAAATATCAAAGTATTCTTTCATCTTTTCATAATCGTCGAGGAATTCATAGCAAATAGCAGCATATACGGCTAATTCTTTATATCCCCTATCTACAGCCTCAACAAAGGTAGTATGAGAACTATAATACTCACCCTTCGAAAATTTTATTAATGCTTCTGTAATCTTCATCAAATAGAGAACATCTTCTTTATTATAGTGCGAATCTGAATACTCATTGATAATATAATTATAGGTATTATATGCATCCTGATGTTGTTCAAGTCTTAAATATGCATCCGCTTTATAATAGCAAATATCCACATTAAGCTTGTCAGAAAACCACTGATTATATCCTAAGGCCTTATCAAAGTGATCTATAGCAGTCTCATAATCTCCTGCATTAAAGCATTCGATACCTTTATTTCTATATGCCTTCTTTGGAGTGAAAATATGAAATATTCCAACGAAGGTAATAATAACAACCAAAATAAACAGTGCTATATTCAATATATGTAAAGCCTTTCTCATAGCTTTCTTTTTTCTTCTAAGTCTCTGTTTTTCTTCTCTCGGTGTCATAATCAAACCAACCTTAAATCTATTTTACTGAACAAGCTGCATAAACTCCTCAAGTGAAAGATTATTTTCAGCCATAAATGCAGCTGCTTCTCTTCCAACATATCTATACTGCCACTGCTCATCACTAATTCCTGTAATACTAACCTTATTAGCAGGATATCTATTAATAAATCCATACTTATGACAATTATTCATAAGCCACTGATCTGTGCCTCTTGTAGACTTATAATCTTCCTCACCTAAAACCTCTACATCTGTGAGGTCAACAGCAAGACCTGTCTCATGCTCACTACATCCTGGCTTGTCCACTGACTTACCAACCTGTGCTTGAGCTTCTTCCTCTAATAAGCCCTGATCAACATAATGTGTTACAGCCTCATTGTACATCTGTGACTGAGTTTCCTCATCAATATACGCATTGATAATATTATACTCATATCCAGCCATATTACATGCATTAAGCATCTCTAGGAAATCATCAAACATTCTCTTATCAATATCTAGACCACAATTAAGTGTATGATGCTCAAAAGTATAATCATCTGATAATGGATGTGTCTCATCTACTATGAATAAAAAGTCTTTATTTTTACTATAAATCTCAAGAGCCTGTTGTTTCATAGCTTTTTGGGCGGCAATTTGTGGGTCCTCAGTTGCATCTGGAGGTGTAGCAACCTCTGTAGTTGTAATCTTGAAATCCTTTTTCTTCTTGCCACCAAGTGAAAAGATATTAGCAAACATTACAATTAGCAAAATTATAGCAACAAGTGCAAATACAGAATAAATTAAAATACTATAGTCACCAGCCTTGGTATGCTTAACTAATCTTCTAATATACTTTCTAACTGCTTTTCTTGCTTTTTTATATAATCTTACAGTTTTAGCTTTTATTACTTCCCATAAGCCTTTAAAATCCATGCGTTTTAACCCCCATTTCATTATTTATCAATTAAGTATATCTAATCTACAGAAAAACAAATTATATTACACTATAGATATTAATAAATTAACATAATTACAAGAAAATTACAATGTTTAATCTAATTTATATGTTTCACGAAGTTTCGCCTTTTCTTCTTCAATTTCCTTCTTGAAATCTATAGACTTTATAACCCGACAATTATTCCCTGTTGTGAGCTGTCTAATTAAACTGTCTGAGGTTACAACAGTAATATTTAACTTATCCTTATTGGTATTAGCAAACCTTTCTATATAGGCATCTGCAGTTTCATTCTCTTTTGTATGTACCACAGTGATTTCCTCAATAACTGATTCACTTCCTTTATTATCTTGCACCTTATATCCATCAAATACTATCATCATATTTGTATCAATAATAGCTCTATATTCAGAAACAACAGATACAAGCTTATCCTTTGCAGATTCTATATTAAGCTTTGATAACTCCTTTAAATCCTCCCATGCAAAAATAACATTATAACCATCTATTATATATACCTTCTCTTTTGCTTTTGGTGTAACCTTCACCTTAGAATAATTAAAATAGTCCGGTTCTCTCTTCTTTTTATAGCTTTTTTTATGAGAATTAGTATTTGAATTAAAGGTTTTATTTAGTATCTCATCTATTTCATCTATTCCTATAGTATAATCAAAGCTATCCTTTCTGTTAATAACAAAAACATCATCTCTTTTTATTTCATTTTCAAAGGAAAGATGCATATAGTCCCTGACCTCATACCAAGGAACAACAAAGCCGGCTCCATGTGCACAAAATACAGAGGATGATGGATTTTTAATGTCTTCCTCAGGGTTATATCCTATAGATTCTATAACCTCAGCCTGATTATGGCAGACATCATATCCTGCAAAATTAAGAGTAATATTACCTTTACCCTTTGTATATGAATTAACATTCACCTGATAATTTCTCATAGTAGCTACTGGCCCTTTACCGGATATAATAGCTATATCCCCCTTAAGGTCTGGAGGATTCATAGTTCCATTCATAGCTTCAATATCCATCATAGCCTTACCAACCATCTCAGAAGGAATATATAACTGAAAATCATAATATGGTTCTAGAAGTATACCCTCCCCATACATCAAACCATTTCTAATAGCTCTATAGGTTGCCTGTCTAAAATCCCCTCCCTCAGTATGTTTAAGATGTGCCTTGCCATTTATTAAGGTAATTTTAACATCTGTCAGAGCTGAGCCTGTAAGAACACCTTTATGAGTGCGTTCTAAAACATGTTTTTTTATTAATCTCTGCCAATTTTTATCAAGTATATCTTCGCTAACATTGCTATCAATACTTATGCCAGAACCTCTTTCACCAGGTTCAATAAGAAGATGAACCTCTGCATAGTGTCTTAGTGGTTCGAAGTGTCCAACACCAATGACAGAATCACCTATAGTCTCCTTATAGGTTATACTACCTAAGTCAAATTCAGGAACAAATCCTAATCTATTATAAATCAATGCTTTAAGTACATCTATTTGAACCTGTCCCATTAATTTTACCTTTATTTCATCCTTACCCTCATTCCACATAAGTGAAAGTTCAGGTAACTCTTCCTCCAGTTGCTTAAGCTTAGGATACATTTGTCTGCTACTAATATCATCAGGAACAATAATCTGATAGCTGATTACAGGCTCCAATAACTTCATAGGCATGTAAGTTTCAATACCTAAGCAATCACCTGAATTTACATTTTCCAAACCGGTAACAGCACATATATCCCCTGGAAATGCTTGATTTATTGCATCATATTTATCTCCATTATAAATTCTTATCTGATTAACCTTTTCATCATTAATTAAATCCTTAACTCTCAAACATCCTGAAGTAATCTTTAAATGCACCAATCTTTGATTCTTTTCATCTCTGGTTACTTTGTATACCTTTGCACCAAATTCTTTATCCTCATAACTTTCATCATCAAAAAAATCAAAGGTAAATCTATCTAAACCACATAACAAGGTATCAATACCTTCAAGTTTAAGTGCTGAGCCAAAATAACAAGGAAAAACAAGTCTTTCCCCAATTAACTCTATAATAATATCATCATTAATATTTCCATCATCTAAAAAGCTTTCCAAAAATTCCTCATCATTTGAATATTCAGCATAATTTACAGCCATACTTTCTAAATCCTCATAAGATAAAATATCGAAATCAATACAATTTACTGATAATTCTGATTTTAAGTTATTTATAATACTATTCTTTTCATTCTCTGGCTGATCCATCTTATTTACAAAGATAAAAGTAGGAATATTATATTGTTTTAGTAGCCTCCAAAGAGTTTTTGTATGTCCCTGGACACCATCACTGGCACTTATTACTAAAATAGCATAATCCAGCACTTGTAAGGTTCTCTCCATTTCTGCAGAAAAATCCACATGACCTGGTGTGTCAAGCAATGTAAAATAGGCTGTATCTGTTTCAAACACAGCCTGCTTTGAAAATATGGTTATTCCTCTACTTTTTTCCATATCATCAGTATCTAAATATGTATTTTTGTTATCAACCCTTCCTAAATTCTTTATAATACCAGTCTTAAATAATATTGCCTCTGAAAGAGTCGTCTTACCTGCATCAACATGGGCAAGTACTCCAATAACACATTTTTTCATAATTACCTCATCTATCATATAATACAAATAAGCCCATAATAAATGGGCTTATTTGTATCTATTAGTTATATTTTGCAATAATATCCTCATTAGTCTTCATAGCCTGAAGCTCCATATCCTTTCTAAAATAAAGGAGCTTGTCCTTTAAAGCCTCATGCTTAATAGACATAATCTGAAGAGCTAAATAAGCAGCATTTTTACCACCATTAATAGCAACTGTTGCAACTGGTATTCCTGGTGGCATCTGAACTATAGAATAAAGAGCATCTACTCCATCCAAAACAGAACCAGATATAGGTACACCTATAACCGGAAGCACTGTCTGAGAAGCAATAACACCTGGTAAGGCAGCAGCCATTCCAGCTCCAGCAATAATAACCTCAGTTCCATTGTTATTTGCATCTTTAATAAACGCTGATAAACCAGCATGTGCTCTGTGAGCTGATAGACATCTAACATCTACTTTAACATCATATTCTTTCAGTATATTGATAGCAGGCTCAAGCTTTGGTAAATCACTTGTTGAACCCATTACAATAGCTACTCTCATCATTAATCCTCCAATTTAAAATCTAAATACTGACATACTTTCCTCAAGGTCAGCAGCTATCTGACGAAGTCCATTAGACTTATCAGAAATATCCTCTACTATAGCAGAAACCTCTGTTGCAGAAGCTGAAGTTTCCTGTGTTCCTGCAGCATTTTCCTCTGCAATAGCGGTTAAATTCTGAACTATATCAACAACTCCAACTCTAGCCTCATCCAGCTGTGCAGCCTTATCAGAAATTCTATCAATAGCCTTATTAGACTGCTCTACACCACTAATAATTTGAGTAAATGCATTATCAGTCTGTTCTACATGGTCACTCTGTAATCTAATAATCTCTTTAACATCATACATAGTTTCAACAGCTCTCTCAGTATCCTTAAGAAGCTCTTGAATAATAACCTCGATTTGCTGTGCAGAAATATTACTTTGCTCTGCAAGCTTCTGAATCTCAGCTGCTACAACCGCAAAGCCCTTACCCTGTTCACCAGCTCTAGCTGCCTCAATAGAAGCATTAAGCGAAAGTAAGTTTGTCTCCTCAGCAATAGAAGTTATAAGTTTTGTAGCTTCACTAATTTTAAGTGCAGACTCATTAGTTGTATTAGTCTGCTCAGCTATAACATCGATATACTCGCCAGCTCTTCTATTAACCTCTCCAAGCTCCTTGATAATATCCTTAGCAAATGAAGTAGACTCCTTCATCTCCTCCGAATATTCGCGAAGCCTTGCAATCTCTTCATTAGTCTCCTCAACCATGTTACCCATAATGATAACATTTTCAGTTGCTTCCTGAGTATCCTCTGCCTGTGAAGCAGCACCTTGAGCTATATCATTAACAGCCTTCTCCACCTGTTCCATAGTTGTTGATGTTTCTGCAGCATCTGTGTTAAGAGCATCTGCAGCAAACATTACATTGTCACTCTTTTCTTTGATAGTTCCAACAACATCAACAAGTGATAGTCTAAGCTTATCCATAGCGCGACTAATTTCACCTGTTTCGTCTTTTTTGTTATTAAGCTTAGCCTGAATAGGATCTTCTGTAAAATCCATATCAGCAACCTTATCTACAACCTTAACAAGCTGCGTGATAGGTCTAATAAGAATAGTAGCTAAAATAGCACCAATCAAGCCAAATACGACAACCGCAATAATAATTGCAACAACACCTCTTTTATTAAGATGTGTTACAGCCTCAAACATCTCAGCTTCATCAGCAGTTACTACAAGAATATACTCCTGTGATGGTGGAACATATACACCTGCATATTTCTTTGAACCATTATATTCATACTCAATTGTATCATTATCTATAGTTTTTCCAGCGGCAATCTCTTCAACAATCTTCGTAACTGCTGCATTTTCAACCTTTACACCAACTTTTTCCTTATCAGGATGATAAAGCATATTACCATCAGGACAAACTACATAAACATAGCTACTTTCAACATCCTCCATACCAACATTATCAAGCTGATGAGCTAGAAATTCATATGTAAGTATTTCCTCTGATGAAGATAACAAAATTTCCTCATCAATCATATGACCATAAGCCAATGATATATCATCCATATAATGATGATTAAGTATTGTAATCTCCTCTTTTATACTTGGTGAATAAAGCCACACCATAAGACCACCTGTAAGAGCTATCATAATAACCATAGCAGCTATTAGGTAGTATTTCATAGAAAATACTCTATCATTTTTATTATTTTCCATTTGGGTAACCTCCTTTGTATATATTAATTCCATGAAAATATTTTACCAAAATCAACTCTTTTTTACAAGCATTATAAAGAAAATATTATATACAATTCTCTTACTTATTGATTACAAAATACTACGCTTTAAGGTATACTTTCCTCTACACACAACGCTCCCCAGCCAATCCTATCATTTGGTATTTCCCCAAACACAGACAACCTTTTAGCACCCTTAATTAAGTAAGCTTTTACCTTTTCCCCATATAAAAATATATCATTTCCCCTCACTATTCCATACTCCATCAACATTGCAGCACCGGAAGACACAAAAGGGGTTGCAAAGGAAGTTCCTGTTACCCTGGTATATCCACCTCCAACCAATGTAGTATCAATATTTACTCCCGGAGCAACCAAATCCGGCTTTACTAATCCATCTACTGTATATCCTCTACCAGAAAAGGAAGCATATGTAAGAGTATTGGAGTCATATGCTCCAACGGCTATAACATTTGATGTGGTAGATGGAATAGTTATAGTCGTTGTCTCAGTAGGATTTAAGAAATACAAATTTGTGTTTGTACTTCCCTCCACTGGTAACCAAATATCTACTCTGCCATCAATTATACTTTTGGGATTAAATATTATACTCCATACCCCTGACTCTATATATTCTTCTATGGGAATAATACTTATGTAGGTTTCTAATCTGGTATTAATTGGTGTTGGACCATTATTTAAAACTCTAATATCCATATTATTAGTCTCATAATTCATCAATTCATCATAATTATTAAATGGACCAAGGCTATTCCCAGATGGTGTTTCTAAAAATATATCCACTACATCTGTTATTTCACGCCATACTTGTATATAAATACTACCTTCACCCTGTGACACCTGAAAATCTCTTCTATAAAAGCTATCATTACCCATATTAATTTGAATATGTCTTCCTGACACGGCATCGTTGCCAGCTCCCACAACCCAAGTAAGCTTAGCGAAATTTGCTATAATACCTATATATTTTTCAAGGATAGAATTACCATTATGATCCCCTCCGTTATTACCATAGCTAAGATTTATTACCATAGGTAAATTATTATCTCTAGCATATCTTACTGAAAAATCAATTCCTTTCATTAAATTTATTGTATCGACTTGATTTGTATTCCTTGTATCCAACTTGACAATTAACAAATCTGCCTCTGGTGTACATGCTGAAACAATACCAGCCACAGCTGTTCCATGACCAGTTACATCCCTACTCATAAATTCATTATCTGAATTCAAATACATATTAATATCATCTCTATTAAAATAACTACCTTCTCCGTAGCTCATTGGAGGATTTCCTGTTAGGGTTTGATCCCAAAGTCCAACCACCTTAGACCACCTAACATCATTTTGATTTGTGAAAAAAACAGGATGATAAATATCTAACCCAGAGTCTATTATGGATACAGTTACTCCCTCTCCTCTAAGCTCCATATCAAAATAAGGAACACTCATACAGGAAGAAACAAAGCCATCAATAATTCTTTGTTCCTGAATAAAGCTTTTTGGTTTTTCTATATATATTATTCTAGTATCCTCTGATATTTTAATTATTTGTTCAACATCTATAATAATAATTGCAAATTCACCTAATAGAGCTTCTCCAGTAATTTCATAATCCTCTAATATTTCAGATAACTCTCCTACGTATCTAATAATCAAACTCCACTTTTCATCATAAAATCCAGTATTTAAATCTAAACTTTTAAGCCTTATTTCTTCTGGTGTTTCAATAGCTACTAAAAGGTCTGTACCAAGCTTATTGTTCATAATTTCTCCTTTATATTGTCGATTTTAGTTTTACAATTTTAATGCCAGCCTAACTTGCTTCGACATTTAATCAAAGTGTAACAGACTATAATTTAAATCCAATGATATAGGGAGGTGACTATGAGTTATGTTGTATACGCAGATGTAATGCTGGTATGGATATTTATGATTAATTATCTTACCTACTACATAACCTGTAAAATTATTAACCACCGATTATCTAAAGGAATACTAATAATATGGAGTTTAATATCTGCTGTATTACTGGAACTTGTATATATTTTATTTATATACTCAAACAACGAATTTCTTAAGCTACTGTATATATCTGTTAATATTGCTATGTATCTAATATTTACTAAGCAAATTATTAAAACAAGATGCACTACAAGCTTCATAAGAATGCTTAGCTATAGCCTACTTGGAACACTAATATTAGCAGGAATAGTTATGGTTTTCACCCCTGAAAAGGCAAAAATCAATGTTTTAACTCCTGTAATCATAACTGTTTGCATAATAATTCCATTAATATTTAAAATTTGTCCTACAAATGCAACACAAACCATTTATCAAGTAGAAATTCATACGAATCATAAAGTAATAAATACATATGGATACTTAGACACTGGAAATAACTTAATAGATATTTATTCAAATAAACCTGTAATAATTCTTGATTATAGATTAATCAATGAAATCATATTTGAAAAAGATAAACCATACCTGGAAAAATATATTAATACAGGTAATTATCAATATATAGCAAATTTAATTATAGATAATGAGCTACTTCATCCTATCTGCTACAAAACCGTAAGCAATGAATTTTCTATAATGCCAGCCTTTAAAATTAAATGTCTAATATTAAACAAAAAACAAATATACAAAAACATTATATGTGCAATAAGCAAAAGTAAGTTGTCAAATACAAACGACTATATGGTGCTATTAAATAATAATTTATAAAACAGAGAGGAGCTATTCAAATGATTAGCATAATAAGTAACAACAAGTTTCAATTTAACATCAAAAGCTTTGCAAACCTTCTAATGTACCCTAAAAACGAGGTTCACTATATCGGTGGAGCTGAAATACTTCCACCTCCCTTAAGTCCTGAGGAAGAAGCAGAGCTAATAAGTCGAATAGATTTAGAAGACTCAGTAAGACAAATATTAATCGAACATAATCTAAGACTAGTAGTTTATATTGCAAAAAAATTCGACAATACAGGAATCGGAGTTGAAGATTTAATATCTATTGGAACTATAGGATTAATCAAAGCTATAAATACCTTCAAATCTGACAAAAACATAAAATTGGCAACCTACGCCAGCAGATGTATCGAAAACGAAATACTTATGCACCTTCGTCGAAGCACTAGATTCAAAACCGATTTATCCTTCGACGAACCATTAAATGTAGATTGGGACGGCAACGAACTACTTCTATCAGACATATTGGGAACCGAGGAAGATGTTATCTACAGAGATATGGAAGACGAGGTGGACAGAACCCTATTAGAGCAAGCGCTTAAAGTATTAACAGAAAGAGAACGTATGATTATAGAATTAAGATTCGGCATTGGTCATGACGATGAGGAAATGACACAAAAGGAGGTTGCTGATTTACTGGGAATCTCTCAATCTTATATATCCAGACTAGAGAAAAAAATTATCAAAAGGTTAAAAAGAGAAATGTTAAGACTTGGATAAAATAAAAACCCTTGAAAATATGATTTTCAAGGGTTTTTATAATGCCGGTGGTGGGACTTGAACCCACACGTGGTTACCCACAACAGATTTTGAGTCTGCATCGTCTGCCATTCCGACACACCGGCGAACAAGTGAAAATATAGCATACTTTCACTTATATGTCAAGGACACTAGTCCTCTATCTTCTTCGCCACTACTACAAATCTTCCATTAGTAGTATGATATGCACAGGTTGATAAAGTTATTAGCTTATCACCATATTTTACATCATTAATTATGGTATAAGGAGTCATACTAACACAATTCTTAACATAATTCATAAATTCTTCTTCAGAAGAAGCGTCAAAGAACTGATAATACTTAAATCCAGTATAATCAACCTCATATATCTTAGTTCTAAAAGCAGCTATAACCTCATAGGTTGCATCTCCGTGAATAGTATCAAAGGTAAAGGTTTTATGCTTCTCATAGAAATCTTCACTCTCATACTCAAGTAAATCATGAAACATCTTACCTGTATGCATATTATGGCCGTAAATTAATATATTATCACTCATAATAACATCACTACTTGTATCAATAAATAGAGTTCCTGCAGAGCTGCTCTGCTTTTCAAAATCTCTATAAATATAATATTCTTCCTCATACATAGACTGCATAACAGGATAATCTATGTCTGTATCTTCTATTTTAATCCATCCAATAAAATCATTGTTTTGTTTATATAAACGAGCGAATTTTTTTTGAACCAAGGTACCATCAAAATTAATGTATTTTACTTCCTGAACTTCACCTGCATCCGTCTCAGTAGCAACTACAACTTCTTCATACATACTATCAAATACAACATCCTCATCCTCTTCTATAACTAAATCTTTAAGATCATCAACTGTATCCTCGCTTTTTTTACTTTCCATAAAATATGATATTAAGTATATTGCACAGCCAATAAATATAGCTATGAATAAAACCAATAAGCAGTTATAAATAATTCTATTTCTTTTTGCTTTTTTCTTATTATCTGACATATTTTTCTCCCATTATTCTAAAGTAGAAAAACCCGAGAGTATCGGGTTTTTCTAGCTTTCTTAAAAGTACTTCTTACTTCCCCACAAATTATTCTTCTTAAGGGACATATATTCCTCATATGCCTGTTCAAGAATCTGTTTCTCATTAGGAAATTTAAGAAGATGATACGCTTCATGGTACTTGTAGTAACCTGAATCCATAAAATATTCTTCTTTTTGTGGCTTGCTATAATAGCTGTCAGCCATCATAAGATACCAATGAACATCCTTATTAACAACATCATAAGAGGTATTAAAGGTATAGCTACTCTTACCAACGTATTTGATAATCTGAGCTTTAACACCTGTTTCCTCACGAACCTCTCTTAAAGCTGTCTCGTTATGTTGTTCATCCTTTTCTACCGTTCCCTTTGGTAGAACCCATCCTTCATACTTGTTCTTATAATTCTTATAGAGTAATAATATTTTACCTCTGAAGATTACCACACCACCACAGCTAGTTGCTTCTATCATCGCAATTCCTCCTGTAATTTAGGGTGTGAACATACATTGGAAATATTATAACAAATTTATTACTAGTTATCAAGAAATATTATTCTATTGGTAGATATTATATTTATCACAGCATAATCACCTATTATAATAAGCATCAAAAATTTGTTTAGCAACCCATGTTCCTGATACTCCATAAGTATTATAATCTTCTACAATAACACAAACAACAAGGTCTGGATTGTCAGGATTAGAAAAACCAACAAACCATGAATTACAATTTCCTTCATTATCATACTCAGCTGTTCCTGTTTTTCCCGCCACATCATAGGAAGATCCACTAAAATAACTACTAGCAGTTCCATAATCACACACAGACTTCATATAATCTGTAAGTATCTGAGCCTCCTCACTAGTCATTAGCTCTCCATAGGATTTACTTTTGAATTTTTTAACATTTCCACCATCATCATTTTCAACACGCTCCATAAGATATGGTTCCATCAATACTCCACCATTTGCAATGGCACACATAATCAAAGCATTATGAAGTGGTGTAATCTCAGTATTACCCTGTCCGATAGCAGTTTGTGGAAGCTCGTCTCTTCTACTGCTTGAATCAATATCAAAGCTAGAGACACTATAATCTCCATCATATGGCAGTTCACTATTATATAGTAATCCGTCCATTGATTCCCTAAATTTACCATAATCCAAGTCTACTCCAATATTAGCAAAGGAAACATTGCAGGAATATGCCAAGGAGTCCTTAAGTGACTCTGTATAATGAGCTGTGTCATCATTACAATGAATATCTACACCAGTGAATATTTCGCTACCATAACAGTCATAGGTATAATTATTGTAAGTATCAGGATTCTCTCTAATATATTCTAATAAGGTCATAACCTTAAAGGTTGAACCTGGGGCATACAAACCCTGAGTAGCTCTATTTAGTAAAATTGTACTACTTGAGCCTTCATCAGTTTGAAGATATTCCCATAGATAATCAATCTCTGATGGATTATAGTCTGGTTTTGATAACATAACTCTAATCTTTCCAGATGATGGTTCTATAGCTATAACAGCTCCCTCACAATATCCCATTGCATTGTACGCAGCAGTTTGAAGGTCAAAGTCAACAGTTGTTATAACATTATCTCCACGATTTTTTTCTTCCGATAAACCCTTAACAACCTTCTCAAAAATATTAATATGAGAACGAAGCATATAAAAATTACCTTCTAGCTCTAATCCTGATTTACCATATTTATCATATCCTGTCACATGGGCAAAGGTATTGGCATAGGGGTAGCTTCTAACAGTTTTTCCCTCTTCATCAGTGGTACTTGTAGCAATTACAACACCATCACTGGTAATAATGTCACCTTTTTCGACATCATCAGCAAAACTATCCTGTCTTATATTCCTTGAGTTTGCAATAACTGTTTCAGCCTTAAATTCCATAAAATAAATAACATAGGCAATCATTGCAACGAATACTATTACCATAGAATAGGTAATTACCAATATAGGCTTATTCTTTATTTTATTGTTGTTGGAACGTTCCCTTTCCTTGGCCAGGAATTCCTGTTCTGGCGTTAAGGGCTGCTTGTTCCTTTCTAATTCGTTCTTTTTCTTTTTCATGCTTTATAACCTCTTTGTTATGAATAACATATACTCCTTGAATGATTGCAAATATAACTAAGGTACTTGTAACCGAGCTTACTCCGTAGCTTACAAGAGGAAGTGTTACTCCCGTAGAAGGAATAAACTTTGTAACACCACCTAGATTTAACAATGTCTGAACAATAAATAATATTGAATAACCAAATGCTGCATATTTGTAAAATGGTTGTCTAATTCTCATAGCCACAACAGCAAAAGAAATATAAACACTTAACATAACCAATATCAAGCAAAGACCAAATACAACGCCTAACTCCTCGCATATAGCTGAAAAAATAAAATCACTTTCACTTACAGGTATGTAATCCGCCTTACCCATATAAAGTCCGGTCCCCATATATCCACCGGTTCCTATAGCAAATAGGGATTGAGACACCTGATATCCACCTGTATCAATAAACTTAAAAGGATCCTTCCATGCCTCTACTCTAACCATAACATGATAGAACAAGGTATCTTTAAATAATGTGGCAGCCATAAGTACAGCTCCTACTCCTAGCCCTACACCTCCTATGAGAAAGATTGGTCTCGAGGTAGCCAGATATACCATACATACGTAGGTAATATAAAATATAACTGCCGCTCCTAAATCCTTCTCCAATACCAATACTAACATAAATATTGCTGATATTATTGCATTGACCATAATATCCATAAAGGTATTAGCTTTAACTAGCATACATGCCACAAAGAACACAAATAATATTTTTACAAACTCCATAGGCTGCAAAGATAAGCTTCCAAGCTTTATCCAGTTTCGAGAACCGTAGCTCTCATAGCCCAAGCCGGGTATAAAAACTGTTAACAACAGAATTATACCTGCAATACCATAAAACACGCCCATATTTCTAAGGTTTTTATATTTGGACATAATGTAAGGTATAAATGCAGACAAAATCAGAGCAGCTGTAGCAAGAACAAACTGTTTAATTGCTAAGCTAAAATCCAATCTTGTTAACATAATATATCCTATGAGCAGTAAAAACGCAGTATTATTAGTCAATAATCTTGAGGATTCTTTATATATTGAATGGAATAAAACCATATAAAGCACTGCTACAAATATTTGAATTCCGTAAAATATTAGTAGCTTAAAAGAACCCTCTCTAAGATACATAGTAAAATAACACAGAAAATGTATAATAAAAACATACACTATCTGCTTATTTAATTGTTTACGTTTGTCTTTTTCGTCCTTTGAACCAAGAATCGAAAAACACTTTACTGTGTAAAGCACCATAAATACAATTATCAGATACTTTGACACCTCACATAAAATATTAAGCATTACTCCACTCCTCTATTAAAGTGACCATTGGTGAAATTATTATTTTTTTTAGAAAAACTATCTAGGCTGTTCCCAGACACATATAATTTCACCACATCAAGTATTTCCTTTACATTATTCTCATCCTCTATAGTAAAATTAACTCTAAGTGCTTTTATATTTGCAGCTTCAAGAAAATTCTTATCTAACTGTTCAAAAATCATATAAGGAATACCATTGTATATTACATTACAGCATTCATCACACTTAGCACTTGCATAAAATACATTATTTTTATCATCCTTTATCTTAAGTATGGAATTAGAACTATTACAGCCCTGTTTATTCTTTATAACACACTGTGCCGAAAGCATAACCTGATGATATTCATATGCAACCATATGGTTATCTCCTGAACTAAAAACTGATAATTCCTTTTTATTAAGTTCCTTAGGCATCTCATATACTATATTAGGAATTATTGACTTTAAAAATTCTCTAGCATAATTATTATAGGCATAAACGCCATCACCACATATTACCTTTAACCTAGAACATAGATTAATATTTTTCTTTGCATATTCTACATAAGCAAAAAGTCCATCTATATTTCCAATATATATACCACTAATATTATCATTTGGCAAATACTTAGCCATATCAAAGGAGTTTTTTACAATCAATGGCAAGGATATAAATATATTAATATGATTCTTCCTTAATATATCAATTACCCCGACCCTTAAACTACTCTTATATATATTTGGAGGCATAATTATTCCATTTATAAAATCCTCCTTAGCAACTAGCCTTAGCTGTTCTAATGTACTAACTCCTACATTTATTTCTGGATTAATGCCCTTTGTATTAACTGTTGATGTAGTTAACAATCTTGCTATATCAGTAAAGTAACCATTAAAGCATTCCCTTTTAAATTTTTCGCAAATCCTTGACTCTAATGCTTCAATTGCATTTCTTCTAAGACATTTAATTGCACTAGCTGGCACAAAAGCATTTTTATCAACTTGAAGATTAAGTTCATTATAAATATACTGAGTATTACCTAGCTGTGACAGTTTTTTCCTTATGTCTTCTATGTCAGCATATTTTCCACGCGATTCCTCAACAACATCTCCTGTGATTGTAACATCAACGTAGCTATCAAAAACCATTCTTCCTAAATGAAGAGATATTGGCTCACCTAAAATCGCCTTGAATTCTGCATCTAACTCATACTTTAATTGCTTATGGATGATATTTGTAGATATATCATCTATAAGATGATTACATCTGGTTCTAAGAGCAACCTGTCCAATCTTTACCATCTTAGTTTTAGGACATTTTAGCCTTACCTCAGCATTTTTCTTTGCTTCTACACCAGAGGTTATCTCTATTAGATTACCATCATTTAGCTTTATCTCAATTACATCCTGTTTATATAAGTCCTGATATAGACTTAAATTCACTTCACCATCTTTAATATAAGTAATTTTACCAATTTCAACACCTTGATTATTTGGTCTATCCTTAGATATCATATGATGTCCATTATGCATAAAATAATAGCTTTCACAGAATCCACCACGATTGTATATATTAGCTAATTTGAATTTCAAATCTAAGGCCTTTTGCTCATTATAACAACCATCCACATAATCCTCAGCTATCTGTTTATATGCATCTACAGCTGATGCTACATAATAATCGTTTTTCATTCTTCCTTCTATCTTAAGGGAGTCTATACCTGCATCTATAAGCTTTGGTACCTCTGTCAGGGTACACATATCCTTCATAGATAATATATACTCACCATCATAGCATTTACGACATGGCTGAGCACATCTACCTCTATTACCACTACGCCCACCAGCCATAGAGCTCATAAGACATCTACCACTATAGGAATAACACATGGCTCCATGAACAAAAGACTCTATCTCAACATCAACAGACTCCTTAATACCACGAATCTCCTCTAAAGACATTTCCCTTGCTGTAACTATACGACTAGCTCCCATATCTTTCATGGCCTGTGCTGAATACTTTGATGTAATATTCATCTGTGTGCTACAATGAATATGAATATCTGGAAAATATTCTTTAATATACTTAAACACGCCAATATCCTGAACTATAACTGCATCTAGTCCAGCCTCATAATATGGCAATAAATAATCATATAATTCATCTATTTCATTGTTCTTAAATAGCGTATTTACTGTGAGATATAGTGAAGTACCGTGAATATGTGCATAGTCAATAGCCTGTAAAGAATTCTCCAAATCAAAATTTGTAGCATAGGCTCTTGCACCAAATCTAAAGCCGCCAAAATAGCAGGCATCAGCGCCTGCATTAATAGCGGCTTTCATAATATCAAAGGAACCACAAGGTGCCAAAATTTCAGGTCTTTTTATAAAATTAGTCATTTCTACCCTTTTCAGCTTCAAGCTGGATAATTTTTCTCTGAAGAGCATTAATCTGCTCTTTATATTCTTCAATCATTCTCATAGCAGACTCATGTTTAATCTGTGACTCAATAACCTCATGTCTAAGGTCGTAAAGTTGCTGCTCTTTATTAGTATCTTCAGATACCATACTGTCAGCCTGATTCTTAGCCTTAAAATAATCGTCTGCAATATTAAGTGCAAGTAAAACACCTTGATATTCAGTATTCATTCTTCTATACTGGTCTGAAGCCTTACACTCATTAATCTTATTATTTATATATGTAGCCACATTCTGGAGATATTCCTCTCCCTCATAACCACTTAATGTATATACTTTATTATTAATAACAACAGGTATATCTACTTTCTTAGCCATTTGTTTTTCTCCTTACTAATCCTTCTTCATAAGATGTTCTAAACCAAAATGCTTATAGCAATGTTCTGTAACCATTCTACCACGAGGTGTTCGATTAATAAAGCCATTTTTTATAAGATATGGCTCATAAACATCCTCTAAAGTTCCTGAATCCTCCCCTATGGCAGCAGCCAAGGTGTCTAAACCAACCGGACCACCACCAAATTTATTAATCATGGTCATAAGAACACTTCTATCTACATTATCAAGACCCTGAGAGTCTACCTCTAGCCTATCAAGAGCTGTCTTAGCAACATCAAAATTAATGTTACCCTCGTACTCAACCTCGGCAAAATCTCTAACTCTCTTAAGTAGTCTATTAGCAAGTCTAGGTGTTCCTCTAGAACGTTTAGCAATCTCTAAGGCACCTTCATCATCTATCTTAACGCCAAGAACCTTTGCAGAACGGATAATAATCTGCATAAGCTCCATAACATTATAAAATTCAAGTTTATTTACCACACCAAATCTATCCCTAAGTGGTGCTGTAAGCATACCAGCTCTAGTTGTGGCACCAACAAGGGTGAATTTAGGAAGATCAATACGAATAGATCTGGCTCCTGCACCCTTACCTACAACTATATCGATGGCAAAATCCTCCATTGCAGGATAAAGAACCTCTTCCACCTGCTTATTAAGACGATGAATCTCGTCTATAAATAGAACATCCCCCTCAGCTAAGTTGTTAAGTATAGCAGCTAATTCGCCTGGTTTTTCAATGGCTGGACCAGATGTAATCTTTAGATTAACTCCCATCTCTTGAGCAACTATTCCTGCTAAAGTGGTCTTTCCAAGTCCTGGAGGTCCATATAACAGCACATGGTCTAGGGTTTCATTTCTCTGCTTTGCAGCCTCAATGAATACCTTAAGATTCTTCTTAGCCTTTTCCTGACCAATATATTCAGATATACTAGATGGTCTTAGCCCCTGTTCAATTTTATCATCCTCGGTAATAATATCCGCGTTAATTATTCGTTCCATAAAATAATATCTGTACCTCTAATTACATAATATTTTTAAGTGATGCTTTAATAAGAGCTTCTACTGTATCATAGCTACCATTCAAAGCAGTTTTCTTAACAATCTTATATGCCTCAGATTCTGAATATCCAAGTGCATTAAGAGCTAGTACCGCATCACCTATAATATCATCTCCCACCTTCTCTGACAAGCTATCATCAGTGGATTCTGGTGTTCCAAACACATCCTCAAGCTTAAACTTATCCTTTAGCTCTATAACTGCTTTTTGAGCTGTTTTAGGACCAACACCATTCGCCTTAGCTATAGCTTTATAATCACCTGCTATAATAGCCATTCTAAGCTCATCCATAGTAAGAGCTGACATAATAGAAAGTGCATTTCTAGGACCTATTCCACTTACACCAATAAGTAGCTTAAATGCTTCTATCTCATCCTTTGTAAGAAAACCAAACAAGCTAATGTCATCCTCACGAACATTCATATAGGTATATATTGTTCTTTCCTCATGAAGAGAAAGCTTAGATATTACATTAGAACTGGTCATAATCTTAAAACCAACATTATTGCTTTCTACTACAATGTAATCAATGTCAATATCTTCAATTGTACCTTTAATATATGCAAACATTACCTACACCTAAATCCTTCTTCAAAAAAGAGTGTTGCCAGAAGCAACACTCTATGTAATACATCTTATAAGAACTCGAAGTCCATCTCTTCCTCTTCTTCGCCATCGCCAATCATCATACGCTCTGGCTTTCTAGCATCCTCAATCTCGCCTACGAAGATTTCGTCATCATCATCCTCATCAGCAAATGGCTTCTTAGCAGGAGCTTCCTCTGCAGCCTTCTTAAAGAATCTTGATGAAGCTGACTCCTCCTTAACAGGCTCTACCTTAACCTCTGGTTCTTTAACAGGTTCCACTTTTGGTTCTACCTTAATCTCAACCTTCACATCTTCCTTAACGGAAGTTTTTCCAAGCTTTTCAGCTTCAGCCTTAGCCTTAGCAATAATATCCTTCGCAGTTGCCTCAGCATCCTTAATAATTTTATCAGCCTGTGCCTTAGCAGCTGGACTATTTGAACCTACAGCATCATTCTCAGCCTCAGCAAGCTTATTCTCAAGTTCAAACATCTTGAGTCTGTTTTCCTGAAGAGATGAAGTAAGCTTCTCATAATCAGAAGACATCTTGTTATACTTATTAAAAAGCTCCTCGTACTCTTTATATACAGAATCCTTAAAATCTTCTACGTCTGTAGTCTTATAACCAAATAAACCTTTTTTAAATGCTTTTGCCTTAATATCAAGTGGTTGTAACATCAAAATTTCCTCCGTACAGTTATTTCTAATATAAAATTATAACATACAAAGCAAAAAATACAAGCAAAAAATCTTATGTAAATTAATAGTATAATTATAAAACTTATTAAACAAATTATAGTTTTAACATATCTATCGTGATATAATGTTAGAAAACCTATCAATAAGGAGGTAAGCTATGGAAAAAATCACCAACAAAGCTCGAATTCACGAATATCTTGTCCTTCAGGACTACTATAATCCTGAAGATGTAGTTGCGTTTGATATTGAAACAACTGGCTTTACAGCCGAAACAACCATATTGTACCTCATAGGCTGCGCTTACTACCTGGATGGCGAGTGGTACATCACCCAATGGTTTAATAATGATGGTATATCAGAAAGAGAAATACTTATTGATTTCTTTACATTTATTAAAAACAAAAGATACATATTTAACTATAACGGAGACGGTTTCGACATACCATATGTGAATAAAAAACTCAAAAAATTTGAATTTGACGAAGAATATTCATTTGACCATATAGAAAGTATTGATTTATATAAATCAATTAAGCCATTTAAAAATGTTCTTCATTTAGATAACCTTAAACAAAAATCTATAGAAAAATTCTTAGGCATTAATCGTCTAGACAAATACACGGGTGGAGACCTTATAAAGGTATATGAGGATTATCTACGCTTACAAACATCTTCTGGAAAACAGCTAGTGTTACAGCACAATTATGAAGATATAGAAGGTTTACTTTATTCATCCTCACTACTATCATATAACAAGCTTAAAGCTGGTAGTTTTCTAGTTCAGAAAATGTCAGTCAGAGATAACAGACTACTGTTTTCATTAAAGCTTAACTACTCTATGCCTAGAAGAATTACTCTGGGAAGAAATGATATAATTATCACAGGGCACAAAAATGAAGCTACTATTAACGTTCCTATTCTTACCGAGGAATTAAAGTTTTTCTTTGACAATTATAAGGAATACTACTATCTTCCTGCTGAAGACATGGCAGTACATAAAAGTGTTGCAACTTATGTAGATAAGAATTATAGAGAGCAAGCAAAGAAGGAAACCTGCTATACCAGAAGAAAAGGGCACTATATTACTCAGATAGATGATGGAATTATGTCTGGCTATAAAAGAAATTACAAGGATAAGGAAACCTTTATTGAACTTGTAGATTCCTTCTTACAGGATTTGGATATGCTGACTGCCTATGCCAGACATGTAATTGAAAAATGTATATAAAAGCAAAAAGAACATCTTTTATAAGATGTTCTTTTTTTCCATAAATATGGAGCTGGTGGGAATTGAACCCACGTCCGAAAGCTCTTCCATTATAGCTTCTCCCATCACAGTCTTATGTTTTTACATTCCCTCCGCATGACGCCCATAGACAGGCTTCACACTTCAGTAGCTTCATAAATTTTCACTAACCGCAAAGCTTAGGCAGTGAGTTTCCCGCAAGGTCGATGCCAGGATTCTAAGCTGCGGGGAGCCTAGAGCTGACAGCTGCCATTAGGCAGCGTACGCGTAATTATTGTCTGCGTTTATATTTAATTCCCGTTTGTAAGGTGGTTCAGGGCCACCGATGGCTACCATAATTTCTAAACCCCCGTCGAAACCAGTACAACCCCTGGTTATTTATATATGTCTTAGACACATAATCCATATCATAGTTGATATAGGGATTTATATTATAATCCTTTCGGATTATGTACTACTCAGTAGGAAGTGAATCTTCTATCGCATCCTGTAACTCCTGCTGATTAAGATTATCAGGGGTAACAACAATAGCATCTGTATTTGAGCTAATATCATCTACAAGCTGGTCTAATTCATCTTGAGACAAAGCACCTTCATTTGCGTTACCAGAAGTAAACTTTTCAGAATGATGTAAACTCCAATACTCATTGAACCAATAATCATAAATTGTTGCACTTATTGTTGCTTTCTCCATACGTTGGTTATAATTGTGTTTATACATTATTCTACCGAGTGGAAAACCAATTATCATACCAACTATAGCTGCGCCAATCAAAACCTTAGCAACCTTTTTAACTCTAGCCTTCTTTACATTCTTGGCTCTATTCTTCTTTTCTTCCTTATACTTATCTACCTTAGCCTGACTCATTAAACAGTACCTCTTATATATATTTATCCTAAATTTCTAACCTTGAAATCTCGTTCAGCCTCACGCTTAACATCCTTCTTAGCTATATCATCTCTCTTGTCATAGAGTTTTTTACCTCTTGCAAGACCAACCTCCACCTTAACCAAGCTATCCTTAAAATAAACTCTAAGTGGAATCAATGTATATCCCTTCATCTTCTGTTGACCTATAAGCTTTCTAATCTCACTTTTGTGAAGAAGAAGCTTTCTAACGCGAAGTGGGTCTTTGTTAAATATATTACCCTTCTCGTATGGTGAAATATGCATCTGATAAACAAAAACCTCTTCATTCTCAACTCGAATAAAGGATTCCTTGATGCTACATTTTCCCATACGAAGAGATTTAACCTCTGTTCCTGCAAGGGCAATACCTGCCTCGTAGGTGTCCTCTATAAAATAATCATGATATGCTTTTTTGTTGTTGGCTATGAGCTTTATACCTCTTTCCTTAGCCAATTTAATCAACCCTTTCTATATTATCATTTATAATTGAAAAATCAATGCTTTTCTTAATTTTATCACATTTTAAAACCTTAATCCTAACCTTATCACCTAGCTGATATCTCTTCTTGGTATTCTCACCAATCATAGAATAAGATTCCTCACTAAAGTAATAGCAGTCATCATACATATATGCAACAGAAACAGCACCTTCCACAGTGTTTTCAAGCTCTACAAATATATAGCTTGAGGTAACTCCAGACACTACACCGTCAAATTCTTCACCAATATGCTCTGACATATACTCGATTTCCTTAAGCTTTATAACCTCACGCTCCGCTTCCTCGGCTCTTCGTTCCTTGGCAGAGTTATCGTTAGCAACTGTAGGTAAGATTCTGTTATAGTGCTTAATTCTCTTATCATTAAGCTCACCTCTAAGCTGCTCCTTAATGATTCTATGAATCTGTAAATCCGGATATCTTCTAATAGGTGATGTAAAGTGGCAGTAATATTTGCATGAAAGTCCAAAATGTCCTGTACACTCTGTAGAGTATCTAGCCTGCTTCATAGAGCGAAGCATCATCTTGGTAATAAGTGCTTCGTATGGTTCTCCTTCTATCTGCTTTAATATCTTTTGAAGCTCCTTTGGATGAACATCCTCTAGTGATGCCTTGAAGAAGAGACCAAAATTATTAATAAAGCCATTAAGTATAGATATCTTCTCCTGGTCAGGCTTCTCATGTACTCTATATTCAAATGGTAGCTCCTGCCAGAAGAAATCCTCCGCTACGGTTTCATTAGCCATAAGCATAAAATCTTCGATAATCTTTGTAGCAGGATTCCTATCATAAGGCTTAATCTCTACAGGCTTATGATTCTCGTCAACTATAATCTTTGTCTCTGGTACATCAAAGTCTATGGAACCTCTCTTGTGACGATTCTCTCTAATTATCTCTGAAAGCTCTTTCATAAGGTCAAAGATCGACACCAGGTAATCATAGCGCTCCACAGGAGCATCCTCTGTTCTAGCAAGTATCTTCGCTACATCAGTGTATGTCATTCGCTCATTAACATTTATTACACCCTCACAGATGTAATGATTAAGAAGCTTACCTTTCTTATCTATATCCATAACACAACTCAGTGTAAGTCTGTCCACACCTGCATTAAGGGAACAAATACCATTAGAAAGCTTATGTGGAATCATAGGAATAACACTATCAACCAAATAACAGCTTGTACCTCTCTTAAGAGCTTCCTTATCAAGAGGTGACTTCTCCTTAACATAGTTGGTAACATCAGCAATATGAACTCCGAGAGTATATATACCATCCTTATATGACAAAGTTATAGCGTCATCTAAGTCCTTGGCATCCTCACCATCGATGGTTACGGTAAGAAGCTCTCTAAAGTCATTCCTACCCTCTATATCAGCAGGGTCAACCTCATCAGGAATATCCTTAAGAGACTCCATAACCTTTTCAGGGTACTCCATAGGTATATCATATGCACGAACAACTGACATTATGTCTGTAGCAGGGTCATTAACATGCCCTAGTATCTCTACAATCTTACCCTCTGGAGACTTGCCGGACTCACCATAGCTTGTAATCTTACACACAACCTTATGTCCGGTCATAGCACCCATAGAATCACTCTTACTTACAAATATATCATCAGAAACCTTCTGATTATCAGCTATAACAAAGCCAAAATGCTCTTGCTTTTCAAAGGTACCTACAACTGTAGACATACCTCTCTCCAATATCTTCATAATTTGGGCTTCACTACGTCTACCTGAACCAGCTTCTTTTACAGGCTTAATGAGCACCTTATCTCCGTGGAATGCATCAAAGCAATGCTTAGCAGGAATAAAATAGTCATCCTTCTCTCCTTCAACGCGAACAAATCCAAAGCCCTTTTTATTACCAATAAATGAACCAACCAAAAGACTACTGTCTATCTTTTTATACTTACCCTTTGGAGTAAGCTCAATCTTACCCTCTGTAACAAGCTCACCTAATGCCTCTTCAACTCTCTTTTTGTCGGCATCAGACACCTGTAATAAAAATCTAATATCCTTAAGCTTCATAGGCTTATACATGTCATCACATATAAAGTCGTAAAGCTTTGATTTAATTAATTCTCTTTTTTCTCCCATAAAACGCACCTCCTTGATGCCGAACCCCTATATATAATCTAACATTAATCTAATTTAAACTATAAACTTATAGTTTAAATATATCATAATATCATATACATTTTACCATATTTTTACATAACTATAAAGAAAAAAGTGCTTTGATATGACTCAAAGCACTGTAATAATCTTAAATAAATTTTGATGAAATAAGAAGAGCTATCACCATAAATGCAATACCAAGAACTACTGTAATCTTAGATAAAATAGCATCCTTTGACTTACCCTTATTCTTGCTCCAGTAAGACTCACCATTACCACTTACAGCAGTAAGTCCACCACCTTTGCCCTCCTGCATCATTACTACAATTGCTAAAAGCACACATATTATCAATAAAGCTATAATTAACGCTGTTTTCAATGTTATTTCCTCCTAAATATAATCAAACACTTTGATTATATTATCATAAGAAATAAGGCTTTGCAATAGTTTTTTACTTAAAACAATGATATTAAAACACTGAAATTTTGCCTAACTCCTCTTCTATACGAAGAAGCTGATTATATTTTGAATTTCTATCAGAACGACAAGGTGCTCCGGTCTTAATTTGACCTGCATTAACTGCAACAGCTAAATCAGCAATAAATGAATCCTCGGTTTCTCCAGACCTATGAGAAATTACTGTTTTGTAACCTGCTTTTTTAGCCATCTCAATAGCTTCTAAGGCCTCGGTTAATGTACCTATCTGATTATATTTGATAAGTATTGCATTTGCTATACCATCATTAATACCCTGTTTAAGTCTTGATGTGTTAGTTACAAACAAGTCATCTCCTACAAGCTGTAGCTTATCACCCAACCTAAAGCTAAGCACCTTCCAGCCCTTCATATCATTCTCATCTAAACCATCTTCAATAGAACAAATTGGATATTTATCAGCTAAATCCTCGTAATACTGAACCATCTCCTCAGCGTTACGTCTAACCTCCCGACCAGACATCTTACTTTCTCCAGGGAAATAGTACTGACCTGAATTTTCATCATAAAGCTCACTAGCCGCTGCATCTATTGCAATCTTTACATCCTCAAAAGGCTTATAGCCTGCACCTTTAATAGCATCCATAATACAGTCAAGTACCTGGGCTGAGCTGCCAAGATTAGGGGCAAATCCACCCTCATCACCTACTCCTGTAGATAATCCTTTTTCTGAAAGCTGCTTTTTTAGTGTATGATAGATTTCAGCACACATTTGCAGGCATTCCTTAAAGCTTTCTGCACCAACGGGCACTATCATAAATTCCTGCAAATCAACCGTGTTATCAGCATGGCATCCACCATTTAAGATATTCATCATAGGCATAGGAAGCTGTTTTGCATTTATACCTCCAATATATCTATACAGTGGCATCTTTAGTGAGTTGGCTGCTGCTCTAGCCACAGCCAAGGATACACCAAGTATAGCATTTGCACCATATCTTGACTTATTTTCCGTACCATCAGCCTCATTTAGAAACTTATCTATTGATGCCTGATTATATACATTGGTTCCTACAAGTCTCTCGCTAATTCTAGTGTTAACGTTAGTTACAGCTTTTTCCACACCCTTACCTAAATATCTTTTTTCCTCATCTCTAAGCTCATGTGCCTCATATTCACCTGTAGATGCACCTGAAGGTACAGATGCTCTACCTGTAGCACCACTTTCTGTGATAACATCAACCTCAACAGTTGGATTTCCTCTGGAATCAAGTATTTCTCTGGCCGTAATGTACTTTATTCTATCTATAGCCATAATATCCTCCAATTTTAATAAATTATCTAGGGTAATTATTTACAGAATTGGAGAAATATATTCAAAATAATAAAAAACTCTTGTTTGCAATAATAATTAGTACATTGCAAACAAGAGTTATATTATAGGTTATTTCTCTATATACGCTCTCGCATCCATAGAAGTAATTCCACCATAATTACTTGCTGGAGTTTTTCCTCCCTTAGGTACAAGAACTATCTGAATTCCTTCAAGTCTCTTAGCATAACCTGCCGTTCCTGACTCTTCGCCATTCTTAGCCCAGCCAAGCCAGCCGAAGGTCTGTGCATGTACTCTGTAGTAAATATCATAGTGCTCTGCCATCTCTCCAGTAAGGTCGATACAGATTGCCTCAAGTCGCTTTGCTTCGCCACTAGTCCCTGACATTTCACCGTTTCGTTTCCAGCCTGCTCTTGTAGTATCATCCGGGTCACCTTGCCAACCATATTTCTGAACATGTGTAGTGTAAACTATGCCACCATCATATGGTTTGTTAGTAAGATTTATGTTGATGCCCTCAAGCCTCTTTGCAAGGCCTGAAGTGCCACTCATTTGGCCATTATACTTCCACCCCTGCCAGCCAATGGATTGTACGTGGGTTCTGTAAGCAACATTTGGAGTATCAGCACCTGGAATTACAGGATTTGTGTTGCTAGTAGGCGCAAAATTAACTATAGGTGATGAACCAACTGTTGCAATGTAAGACTCACTTCTATCTATTTCTGGATAAGATGGAAGCCAGAATTCATCCTCTTCCTTTTCTAAAACTACTATCTGAATAGCCTCTAATCTTTTACCTAAACCTGCCGTTCCTGCTGGAGCACCGTTTTTAGCCCAGTTTAGCCAGCCGTAAGATTGAGCATGTACTCTGTAATACACATCATATCTATCTTTGTCTTCTCCTGTAAGCTGAATCTTAATAGCTTCAAGTCTTTTAGATTCTCCCTCTGTACCATTCATCTCACCATTAGAGGACCACGGTAACCAACCATAGGACTGGCAATGTGTTGTGTATTGGATTCCTACATCCAAATATTCTAATGCCTCATCACCTTCTAAATTTATTTTTATTCCTTCCAATCGTTTTCCACTACCTGTTGTACCTGCCACAGAACCATCTGATTCCCAAGTGCTAACATCATATTCATCACCTTGCCACCCATAAGACTGAACATGTGTAGTATAATTTACTTTTATATCCGCACCATCTAACTCATCTACGTCAATATCATCATTTACAACGTAAACATCATATGTACAACACAATTCTTTGCTACCTTTTCTTGTACATGTTATAGTAGTTCTTCCTGTTTTTAATGATGTTACAACTACTTTATTTTCCGAATTCGAATCAACCCGCAATATAGATTCATCTCCACTTTTCCATTCTATATCATGATTCAAACACACATTTGAACCAACTAACATAGACACTGTTTTTCCAGCTTTTATAATAACAATACCTTCACCAACTGATATATTTTCATCACCTGCTAGTTCATAACCATCATCCCAATACTCTTTATATAAATATATTATTCCATCAGTCATATTAAATGGTGTCACGCTTGTAGTAGTCCAATCACAGTAAATGGTTGGAAAATCATACAAAATACCATTTGTATTATCTATAGTAAACCACTTTCCATCTACATAAATCATATTCCAAGCATGATTTTCTTTTATAGAGCTTATCTCTATACAAGGAATCCCTACGGAATTAAACATTGCCACAGACATAACTGATATATCACCACATACACCATGCTTAGTTGCCACTTTACAGTCAGCGCAACCATTCTGATTATGCTTATATATAATGTTTTCAACTAACCACTTGTGTAGCACAACAGTCTTTTCAAAATCCGTATTGCAACCCTTAACCAATTCATTGGCAAATTCATATATTTCATTAGCCTCATATTCATCAAACCAGCTCCATAACATATATACAGTATTTTCTTCTAAACTACTAATGCTGTTTAAAGTACTACCTGTTCCATTAACACATTGTCCCCACACTGTTGTCCCAGTAATTTTATTATAATCATCATTTTTCTTATCATACTTAGTTATGTATGTGTATATCTCACTATCATTATAGATATCCTCAAATCTGCCTGAAAACTCATTATTCTTGTTAAATGTAAATTTAATTTTACCTTGATAATTCTCGTATTTTGCATATGGCGCATAAGAAAGACCATAACAGTATTCCTTCTGCCATATAATATTTCCTTCTGTTGTTATATAATCCTTTGACTTGGCATGAGTAGGAACTTGCCCTGATATACCAAAGATACAAAGTACCATTATTAAAATTATAGGTAATAATATTCTTTTATACATAACAATCCCTCCTGATAATTTATTTCTTAATACTTATATAACTTAAAATATTGGAACTTGTATCTCATTGTAAAAATTGAAAAAAATTATGTAAAAAACAACAAAAAGCTCCCATTCGGGAGCTTTTCACGTTATCATTATAGCTTCTTTCTACACATCCGATGCACAGTGTGGACACTTTGTAGCATCCTTGTGAATCTCGCTCTTACAATAAGGACATTCCTTAGTTGTAACTTCTTCTACTTCCTCTTCCTTCTTGCCAATATTAGCAAGGTTATTCATACCCTTAACCATAAGGAAAATAATAAATGCCATAATAAGGAAGTTAATAACTGCAGTTATAAAAGCACCATAGTTAATATACTGATCTCCTAATAAATGAATTCTACCCTGAATCTCAGCACCACCAATACAGTTAATAATAGGAGTGATTACATTGTCAGTAAATGATGTTACTAAATCCTTAAATGCAGCACCAACGATAACACCTACTGCCATGCTCATTACATTACCCTGAAGTGCAAACTCCTTAAATTCCTGAATAAATTTCTTCATTTTACATACACCCTTTCTTTTGTTTATTTTTCTTTATCTATAATCACTGCCGACACAGCACTATACTCTATGTCGGCAGTTTAGTTCAATTCATTTAGATTATCTCACAATAAGTGACTTACCAGTCATCTCTGCAGGCTGTGGAAGCTCCATAATCTCAAGGAGTGTTGGAGCAATATCTGCAAGACATCCGCCCTCGCGAAGCTTAACATCCTGTCCGTAGTTGTAAAGGATAAATGGAACCGGATTAGTAGTGTGAGCTGTATGTGGAGCACCTGTTTCGTAGTTAACCATCTGTTCAGCATTTCCATGGTCAGCACATACAAAAAGTACACCATCAACCTGCTTTACAGCCTCTACAGCTGCACCTACACACTGGTCAACTCGTTCAACTGCTGCAACAGCTGCTGGGATGATACCTGTGTGACCAACCATATCCGGGTTAGCAAAATTAATGATAATAACATCATACTTATCTGATGTAATAGCATCTACAAGATTTACACCAACCTCTGGAGCACTCATCTCTGGCTTTAAGTCATAAGTAGCAACCGCTGGTGACTTAACAAGAGTTCTATCCTCATCCTTATTAGGCTCCTCAAGACCACCATTGAAGAAGAATGTTACATGTGCATACTTCTCTGTCTCTGCAAGTCTAAGCTGTGTCTTGCCACATGCAGCAAGATACTCACCAAGCGTATTAGTAATCTCCTGCTTCTTAAATGCAATAATCTTGTTAGGTATACTCTCATCATAATCCTTAAAGCATACGTATGTTAAAGGAAGCTTGCCTCCCTTTCTCTCAAAACCATCAAACTCATCTGCACAGAAGGCTCTAGTAATCTCTCTAGCTCTATCTGGACGGAAGTTATAGAAGATAACTGAGTCATTTGCCTTAACAGTTGCTACTGGAGCACCATTCTCCATAATTACAGTAGGAAGAACGAACTCATCAGTCTTCTCAGCAGCATATGAATCTGCAACAGCCTGTACAGGGTCACTAGCCTCTACACCTTCACCATAAACCATAGCAGCATAAGCCTTCTCAACTCTATCCCAGTTATTATCTCTATCCATAGCATAGTAACGACCTGAGATAGTTGCAACCTTACCTACACCAATCTCTGCCATCTTCTCTACTAATTCAGCTACATAATCCTTACCCGATGCTGGTGGTGTATCTCTACCATCAAGAAATGGATGTACGTATACATTTGAAAAACCCTGCTTCTTGCAAAGCTCAAGAACTCCATATACGTGTGTATTGTGGCTGTGAACACCACCGTCTGAGAGAAGTCCCCAGAGATGAAGGTCAGAATTATTCTTCTTACAGTTTTCTATAGCCTGGGTCATAGCCTCATTCTCAAAGAAATCACCATCCTGTATTGCCTTAGTAATAGATGTTAAATCTTGGTAAATAATTCTTCCGGCACCAATATTCATATGTCCAACCTCTGAATTACCCATCTGTCCGTCAGGAAGTCCTACTGCAAGTCCTGATGCATTACCTCTAACAAATGGACATTCAGCCATAAGCTTATCCATAACAGGGGTATTTGCCATAGCAATAGCATTGCCCTCTGCATTATCACTGATTCCATAGCCGTCAAGTACCATTAAAACTACTGGTTTCTTACTCATTATATTTATCTCCTTTTAATTAAAATCAATTTAAACGCGCATTAATTATATCACAATGCCTATTATTTTCAAGTCGTTGATGAAATTAAATATCAACCAACTCTCCATTATAATATGTATCTAGATTAAATCAGTTATCTTTATCTTTTATTTCATTTGAAGCATCAAAAGAAATATCCTGCATATAAAATCTGTTCATATCATTTAAAGATATACCATTGTTATAATTATTTATGGCATTTACTTGCTTTGCCTGATACTTTCTATATGCAACATCTTGTTTAATAATAACAATAATCCTATATATACCAAATATTGCAATAACTCCATAGAGTATCTTCAAAAACACACTATGTTTTTCTGAACGGTCTACAAGAGAAAACTCCTCATAATCATCCTTGCTATGCTCCGTAAGACTAAAGGTTGCAGGGTATCTAGATTTTATACTTGGATATTTATCTAACTCAGTTATATAATCTCTCCAACCAATAAAATAAGCTGTCAGCTTGGTAATATCTACATTTATATTTCTACTTAAAGCTTTATCAGCAAAGCTTCCTAGCATTATATCATTACCATATTCCTTTTCTGCATACAAAACAAAATCCTTATATATACCAGTATAATCACTTGTATGATAAAGGTCCCTAGCGCCAAACAGATGCAGTATTTCATGAGCATAGGTACTAGCTTCTACTGTATCACCTTTGCTCCATCTAAGATAAATAATACAAAACTCAGTATATTTATCCTTCCAGCTTGTTTCATAAAACGGATATGCTACACACTTATCAGTTGAATCATCTACAAAAACCATGTACCCAATACTGTTAACCTGATACTTTTCCATAATGGCCTTTGTGTCAATGTTTTTATCTATAAATTCATAAATCTCATCTGACAGCTCATCACTATAGGAATCCTTACCAGCAGTATTCCTAGTTATATTAAAGGACATTCGGTATTCTAAATCAGAATTAGACAATGTATCGTAAATAAGATTAACATCCTTGCCATATAACCTACCCTGCTCCTTAAGATAATCACAGGCAATTTGGGTATTGGCTCTGACAAGATTCTCATCATGAACACTCCAGTTTGATTCTTCAGTATCAACAAATATTGATACCAATACCGAATCCCCATCCAAATATTTTGCACTGCCAGTTGTTGATTGCTTCCAATCACTATATGGTTCTCCAGCATCGCGCATAGTAAACTCAGTATATTCAGTCTTTTCAGCTTTATCTGAGCAACCAGTTAAAAAGCATATATTTAATAATATTACTAGCAATAATATTTTTTTCATCTAATAATAATCCCCTAAGCTAATTCCATTTATCCCTAGAGGTATCTCATGGTCTAAGCCGATAAAATGCTCTCCGTCATTCCATAAAACCTCTTTTACAAATGCATACTTCTCCTCGTCCCAGGTAGTAAAATCGTCAAGAACCATACCACCTGTATCACCAGAATTTGCATTAAAGCACCAGAAGGTGTGATGAAGCTTATATTCCCCTATAAGCTGACGCATATAAGTCATCCACTCTAGGTTTGGCTCCTTCATAAAGCCACCCCATTCTCCTATAAGAAGTGGTGCAATATTCTCCTCATGGATGTAAAGCCAGTTATCATACCAGCAATTCTCCATTAAGCTATCATAAGAAAAGTCACCCTCAAACCAAGGCTGAGCATATACTGTAGGACCATAGTCGTGTGGTGAATACAGTAATTTATTCTGATATTTTCCCAAATCAACTGGATAATCAGCTACACCTCGGAGATTTCCTCCCCACCAGTTATAATAGTAATCATCCTCATTTTGTGAAGCGTAGTCACCATTTGCTTTGATATCCTTAGGATATATTTCAATACCCTCTACCATAACCAAAACATTCGGATTCTTTGACAAAACAGCATTTGCAGCAAGCTCTGCTACATATTTCCAGTTGTTGTCCTTCTTTGAATCATTCCATATAGCAGCAGCATCACCCTCATAATGCTTGCCGTGAGGCTCGTTCTTAAGGTCATAGGCGATAATAGTATCGTCGTTCTTGTATCTATCAGCCATCCACGAAAGTGCAAACAGATAATCATCTCTACTAATTTTCTCTGTATACCAAAGGTTTATCATATGTCCACTGGCATTTGTCTCAGCACTATGTATATCAATTATAACCTTAAGACCATTAGCTCTGGCCTGACCTAGAAAATACTCAAATATCTGCAAGCTATCCATACCAACAAGATAAGAATTTGTAGCCTGATTAAAGTTAGCCTGTGGATACTCACCCCTAGACCACTGTAAAATAAGCTCTGCTGAAAATGGAACTCTGATTACATTAAAGCCATGGTTTGCAATCTCCTGTATAGAAGTATTCATATCTCCAGCCCAAAGTCCATCAAAGGTGTTTGTTCCTGTGTTATAACCAAACCAGTTAATTCCTGTAAGCCAAACTTCATTTCCATCCTTGTCAACTATCTTATTGCCCTCAACAAAAAGCCAGTCATCTGTGGTTGGCTCCGATACATCCATTGCGCCATAATCAACATCTCTTTCTACAACTACGTGATTAGTAGGCTGGGAGGTAGTTGCTGGTGTATCTTCATCAATACCCAAATCATGGCTAGATGCATTTTTTTCTTCTGATTCTGTACTTGGCTCGGAATTGTCTTCATTCAAATTTAATTCTGTAGTCTCTATACTATCCGAAGCATTTTTATCCATTCTTTTCTTTTGTATATTCATACCAAGCAATATTCCTAATAGAAATACCACTACGAATGCTTGTATAAAAATAATAATCTTTAGCTTCTTATTCATTAGAAATTACCGCCGTTCCAGCCCCAGTTAGTTGTCGCTTCATACTTAACATATATATGGTCAGCTTTAATTCCAAGTACCTGACCAAAAATTTCACAAATCTTACCAGTAAGTGCATCAAAGGCAGACTTATTCTCACCACCGAAAACACTTACCTCAACAAAGGCTATATCCTCACTGTTATCTCCCCTAAAATAAAGTGAATATTCATCCTGAAAACCAAGCATAAGCCAAGACTCACTCTTTCCTGGAATTGTAGCTATAGCCTGACCAAGTAAGGTCTTAAGCTCAAGCTCCTGCTCCTTTGTAATCTTTTTACTAATCTTTGAATTAATAAATGGCATAATATTTCCTCCTTATAATCTAATATTACAAATATTCCTCAATATCCTCATCCTCTTCAAGTATGTCAACTCTTGCATTTTCGGCGAATTTCTTCTTCATATCCTTACTCCAATAAACATTTGGAAGAGTTAAAACTGTGCTATATTCTTCTGAAGCAAGTACAGGGAATATGTCTGCTGAAAGATAACCTGTTGGAAGGAATTTTCTAGTAACCAGCATGGTGGCAAAATGCACCTTTATCTTATGTCCTTCAAGCATATACTCAAATCTAAAGTTTGGTCTATCCGGGTCTTCCTTAAACCATCTAACAGCTGGTCTTAAGTTATCAGGAATCTCCTCATCTGGGGTATTCTTATAGCCTACAACATCCTTTGCAATCTTCAAAAGCTTCTCTGGATTAGCATTTGCCCAATCATCATAGGAATACACAATTACTGCAGGACCATCCATAAATTCAGAATCATCCTTAATCATAGGATTAGCCATAACAACCTGAGCATAGTATACATCACCTTTAAGATATACATCCTTGTACTCTTCATACATCTTATAAAGCTTATCCTCACGCTTCATCCAAAGAGCATGCTCTAAAGGCTCCTTAAATGGTTTTCTCTTGTATTTCTTTCTCATTTTAATTATTGATTTCTCGTAATTCATTGTACTCATTTGTTTATTCCTCACTATTTATTATATATTTATCTAAATTCTACTGACTAAATGTATTTTGATCATAGCCCTGACCATAATAATTTTGCTGACGAACAAAAACATTTTGCACAAATCCTTTATATGGTATCATTCCATTATTATTTTTGTATAATTGTTGCATCTGATTGAGATAAGCAAGTCCATCATTGTTATAACCAAATCGAACATTTGGACATACCTTAGCAATCTTATCCGCCAATTCATCAACTAGTTGCTTCTTAACACCATATATATTAATAGCAATATTCCCCGTTGCAGTACAGATATAAAGAAGCTTACCTGTAGGTATAAAGTTAGTTCTCTGCTTTTGAATATATACTAAAAATACATCCTCCAAATACGCTATCTCATTATAGACTTTTTTATTTGCAATACATCTATCAGATATCATTATAAACTTATCCTCATAGCACTTATTTGCAGCCATATTATCAACCTGATATAACAAATATGGATTTCTTTTAAACATTCCATGCTTCATAGGATTTGTTAGATTTCTAATTCCAAAATAAAGCATTAATCCTCCACATAAAGCAACTATTAATAATATTATTAATCCATCTATCAAGGAACCATCCACTACTAAAAACAAAAGCATACACAATGTTAATAGTGTAAAAATAGAGCCCACAACTGTTAAACCTATACCACTGTTTTTTATCTTTTTAAATACTAATTCTCTTCCCATAATATCCTCCTATTGTACAAACGTTTTATGTATTTATTTAATCAAAAACATTTTGCTTTTATAAAATAGTTTTGTTCTCCTCGCTGATACATATACAGAACATCACCATAATAAAATTTTTCTGTCATCTGTGGATATGACATATTAAATGTATTAAATTTATCTATAGCATTATAGTATATAGACATATTCTGTTGAGGTAAATAACCTATATATACTATATTATTACTATTCATAATTACTCGTCTAAGCTGATTAACCTTATTTAAATTATTTAATGTACTATTTTTAATAAATAAAATTACTAATCCAAAGAACATAATAAATCCTATATATATAGAAGCAATAACAATAAAGTATTCTACGCTTAATTCCTTTGACAAGTACATAACCAAAACTATTAGAGCACATAATATAAGCATCACTATAGAAACTCCTACAAAAGTAGCTTTGATACTCTTTGTTTTATAATTATAAAAGGTATTTACAAACTCAGTTTTTTCTTCCTGAGACATATCTCTTGGCATCACATCAGTATATATTGCATTAGGATGTGGCAATATGGTTGGATACCAGCAATTGTTGTATGAAATATAATTAAAATCAAAGCTGGAATATGATGATATTAGTACTCTAGTATGTTCATTCAGCTTCATAACATAATATGGTCCATTATCCACATATACAACTATTATTCTATCTCCAGGACTAATGCCTTCAAAATTCTTTGCTGGTACTGAAATTCTATATGGTCGACCATGATAATCCTTAAGGTCATCCTCAACAAAAATTATAAACTTCTGTTCTGGGTTAATTCCTATTATGGTGGCACCATTTATGTATATATTTCCATCGAAAGACTTCTTTCCTAATCTACTACCAGCTTTACCCTTAATCAAAAAGTGAGTAAATCCAATAGATGCGCTCAAAATCATTATTATTATAAATTCAATTAAATTCGTATCAGTAGATTTAATTGCAATGGCTACAGGTACAGCGATTAACAAGCCAAAAACAAGACCAATAACATATGCCATTACTGTTTTCGATGTTTTTTCAGATATGGTATCAGAAATTATATCTAATTTATTATTTTTAACTATTTCCTTTTCTCTGTCAGTACAAATTCTCTTCATAAATTTAGATTCCCTAACGTATTTTTTCATAATCTAAAATCAATATGCACACACAACTATGAAAATTATAATATAATACAACACATAAAACAAGTTTTTACAACCAAAAAAACAGCCTGACACATAGTGTCAGGCTGCATATATTTCTTAAAATAGCAATAAATTAGTAGCAAACGATTTTGCCGAAATCAGCCTTAAGTGAAGCACCACCTACAAGACCACCATCGATGTTTGGCTGTGCAAATAACTCAGCTGCATTACCAGCATTAACAGATCCGCCGTACTGAATACGAACTGCATCTGCTGTAGCCTGGTCATACATCTGGGCGATGCACTCTCTGATACCCTTACATACTTCCTCAGCCTGCTCAGTTGTAGCAGTCTTACCAGTACCGATTGCCCAGATTGGCTCATATGCAATAACGATATCCTTAACCTGATCTGCAGTAACATCTACAAGGTCAGACTTAATCTGGAATCTAATCCAATCCATAGTTACGCCCATCTCTCTTTGCTCAAGTGACTCACCACAGCAAAGAATTGGAGTAAGACCAGAAGCGATAGCCTTCTTAACCTTCTTGTTAAGTAAAGCGTCATCCTCCTTAAAGTAGTCTCTTCTCTCTGAATGTCCAATGATTACATACTTAACACCAGCGTCAACAAGCATAGCTGCTGAAATCTCACCAGTATATGCTCCGCTCTCCTCAAAGTACATATTTTCAGCACCAACCTGTACATTTGAGCCCTTAACAGCCTCAACTACAGGTACAATATCAATTGCAGGAACACAGTAAACTACATCTACAGCATCATTCTTTACAAGTGGCTCAAGCTCTGCAACAAGCTTAACAGCCTCTGATGGAGTCATGTTCATCTTCCAGTTACCTGCGATAATCTTCTTTCTTGCCATAATTTTTATCTCCTAATATGAATTGATTTTATGATATTAACCTCAAATAATTACTTGGTTTTTGTGGCAATCACCACATATATCATATTATGTCAAATTCAAAATTCGCTCGAAATACAAGGCACAGCTTATGAAGGCGTACTAAAGCGTACGCCGATTAAGCTGTAACGCAGTAGTTCGAGATGAATTTTGGATTTCTATCGTTCTATATTTATCTATCGTTAGCTGCTGCTACACCTGGTAACTCCTTACCCTCAAGGAACTCTAAAGAAGCACCACCACCAGTTGAAATGTGGCTCATCTTATCACCATATCCAAGCTGGTTAACAGCTGCTGCTGAATCACCACCGCCGATGATTGTTGTAGCATCAGTCTCAGCAAGAGCTGCAGCTACTGCCTTAGTACCAACTGCAAGTGTTGGGTTCTCGAATACGCCCATAGGTCCATTCCAAACAACAGTCTTAGCAGTCTTAACAGCTTCTGAGAACATAGCAACTGTCTTAGGACCGATATCACAGCCTTCCTTATCAGCACTCATCTTGTCTGCATCAAATACCTCAGTCTCAACTGGAGCGTCGATTGGGTTAGGGAAATCGTTAATCATAACTGAATCAACTGGAAGCATAAGGTTCTTACCAAGCTTCTCAGCCTTCTCCATCATTTCCTTACAGTAATCAATCTTAGTATCATCTACAAGGGACTTACCAATCTCGTAACCCTTTGCCTTAAGGAATGTATAAGCCATACCACCACCGATGATAAGTGTATCACACTTCTCAATTAAGTTAGATATAACATTAAGCTTATCTGCAACCTTAGCACCACCAAGGATAGCTACGAAAGGTCTTACAGGGTTCTCTACTGCATTACCAAGGAAATCGATTTCCTTCTGCATTAAGTAACCAACTACTGCTGTATCAACAAGCTGTGCAACACCAACATTTGAACAGTGTGCTCTATGTGCAGTACCGAATGCATCATTAACAAATACATCACAGATTGAAGCTAAATCCTGTGAGAAAGCCTCTCCACACTTAGTCTCCTCAGCTCTGAAACGAGTATTCTCAAGAAGAATAACATCTCCATCGTTCATAGCCTCAACAGCAGCCTTAGCATTAGGACCTACAACCTCAAGGTCAGCTGCAAATTTAACTTCCTGTCCAAGAAGCTCTGAAAGACGAGCTGCTACTGGAGCTAAAGTCTTAGTAACCTTATCCTCCTCAGTCTTAACCTTTCCAAGGTGTGAGCAAAGAATAACCTTACCACCATCAGCGATAAGCTTCTTAATAGTTGGAAGAGCTGCTACAAGACGGTTCTCATCTGTAATCTTACCTTCCTTTAATGGTACATTGAAATCACATCTGCAAAGAACACGAAGTCCCTTTACGTTGATATCATCTACTGACTTTTTGTTTAATGACATTTTATTGTCCTCCTATGATTTATTTTGTAAAAAAGGTCCGGTCCAAAAGACCGGACCCATTAGGTCTGAAATAAAAACTTAAAGTAAATTAAGCTAACTCAGCGAAGTACTTAATAGTTCTAACCATCTGGCTAGTGTATGAGTTCTCGTTATCATACCATGAAACAACCTGTACCTCATAAAGGTCATCAGCGATTGGAGCTACCATAGTCTGAGTAGCATCGAATAATGAACCAAATCTCATACCAACTACATCTGAAGATACGATCTCCTCCTCAGTGTAACCAAATGACTCTGAAGCAGCAGCCTTCATAGCAGCATTGATGCCATCCTTAGTTACGTTAGCACCCTTAACAACAGCTGTAAGGATTGTAGTTGAACCAGTTGGAACTGGAACTCTCTGTGCAGAACCGATAAGCTTTCCATTTAACTCTGGGATAACAAGACCGATTGCCTTAGCAGCACCAGTTGAGTTAGGAACGATATTAACTGCAGCAGCTCTTGCTCTTCTAAGGTCACCCTTTCTGTGTGGACCATCAAGAACCATCTGATCACCAGTGTAAGCATGGATAGTTGCCATGATACCTGACTGAATTGGAGCGTAATCATTAAGAGCCTTAGCCATAGGAGCTAAACAGTTAGTTGTACATGAAGCAGCTGAGATGATTGTATCCTCTGCCTTTAATGTATTCTCGTTAACGCTGTATACGATAGTTGGAAGGTCATTTCCAGCTGGAGCTGAAATAACTACCTTCTTAGCACCTGCATCGATGTGAGCCTGTGACTTAGCCTTTGATACATAGAAACCAGTACACTCAAGTACTACGTCTACGTCAAGCTCGCCCCATGGAAGCTCAGCTGCATTAGCCATTGCATAAATCTTTAAAGTCTTGCCACAAACTGTGATTGTACCAGCCTCATCATCAGCGCTAACCTGATCAGCGTACTGATACTTACCCTGTGATGAATCATACTTTAATAAGTGTGCAAGCATTGAAGGCTTAGTTAAGTCATTGATTGCTACAACCTCATAACCTTCAGCATCAAACATCTGTCTGAATGCAAGACGACCGATACGTCCAAAACCATTAATTGCTACTTTTACTGCCATTTTTTATTCCTCCTAAGTCTTGAAATAAATTATAATTTATAAATACTGCTTGGCACGCAGTAATTAAGCTGTGATAAATTCACAAGGACATTCTACCCTTTTCAAGAATAAAATTCAAGTGGTATTTACTAATTTTTGGTTTAATTTTTATTTACACTTAATCTATATTGAATTTTGCCCAATAAAATTATAAAATATAACAGAAATTTGTAATAATTCACTTTACTTGGAGGTATGGATAATGATTTTTCCAGATTACCACATTCACAGTTCATTTTCTGAGGACTGTGATACAGATATTAAGGATATAATTTTATCTGCAAAATCTAAGGGTGTAAGTTCCATATGTATAACTGATCATTATGATATGGACTTTCCTATTCTAAAGGAGGATCCAATAATTAAATTTGATTTAGATATACAAAGCTATATAAACACTCTCATTGCTTTAAAAGATAACCTATCTCCCGATTTTGATCTTAGAATTGGAATCGAACTTGGTACTATGCCTAGTACGCTAGTAAAGCTTACGGACTTTGTGAAGAATAATCCTTATTTTGATTTTATTATCGCCAGCACTCATATCGTAGACAACATGGACCCTTACTATCCTTCCTTTTATGAAGGTCGCAGCATAAAGGATGCCTATAGAAGATATTTTGAGGACGAGCTATATGCAGTAACAAATTTTGATTCCTATGATGTATACGGTCACCTAGACTACATCTTAAGATATGGTCGTGACCCAAAGAATCCATTTGAACCTAAGGATTTTATGGAAATATTTGAGGAAATATTTAAGCAAATTATATCTAAGGGAAAAGGTATAGAAATTAATACTGGCGGATTGTATAAGGGGTTAAATAATACTCATCCTTGCAAGGAATACCTTAAGCTATACAAGGAACTTGGCGGTGAAATCATCACCGTAGGCTCAGATGCTCACACAACGGATAAGGTTGGATACGGATTTGATGTAGCCAAAGACCTATTACTAGATTGCGGTTTCAACTACTACTGTACCTTTAAAAACAGAAAGGCTACTTACAACAAAATATATGTATAATGATCTATACATTACAAAACAAACAAGAAGGATGTGCGCTATAACCTATCAACCGGGCGCGACAGGGTAAAGCGGAGCCGACCGTATTAAGTGTCGGCGAAGCTTTATCCCTAGGCAGACCGGGATGGTATGTAAATTCGCACATCCTTCTCAATTTGATATTTTATTTTAATATTCCTCTTCTTCCTCATGCTCACTGATATCAGACTTTGGCTTCTCCAATCCCTCAATCTTGATACCGTTCTTCTCTGCATAATCCCAGAGAGCTGCGTGAATAGCCTCCTCTGCTAGAAGGGAGCAATGTACCTTAACAGGTGGAAGTCCATCAAGAGCCTCCATAACAGCCTTATTTGTAACCTGAAGCGCTTCGTAAATAGTCTTTCCCTTAACAAGTTCTGTAGCCATACTGCTGGTTGCAACAGCAGCACCACAGCCAAAAGTCTTAAACTTTACATCCTGAATAACCTGATTCTCATCTATATCAAAATAAATTCTCATGATATCGCCACATTTTGCATTACCTACTGTACCTACACCACTGGCATTCTCTATCTCTCCTACATTTCTAGGATTTTGAAAATGATCCATTACCTTTTCACTATACATATCTATCTTCCTCCTAAATTTACATTTATATCACTTATCTTTTATTTGACTTCATAAAATCCTCGTAAAGTGGGGACATATCTCTAAGTCTTTGTACAATTTCCTTAAGCTTTTCTATTACATAATCAATCTCTTCCTTGGTATTTTCTTCTCCAAGAGTTAGTCTGAGTGAACCATGAGCTATCTCATGTGGCAAGCCAATTCCAAGAAGTACATGGGATGGGTCCAACGAACCTGATGTACAAGCAGAACCACTTGAGCCACAGATACCTGCCATATCAAGCATTATAAGAAGGGACTCTCCCTCTATAAACTGGAAGCTGAAGTTTGCATTATTCGGCAATCTTTTAAGTCTGTCTCCATTTAATCTTGTATATGGTATCTCAGCTAAAACTCTGTCAATCAAGTAATCTCTAAGTAAGGTTTCCTTAGAGGTTCTATCCTGCATAGTGCTTATAGCAAGCTCTACAGCCTTACCAAGCCCAACAATACCAGGTACATTCTCGGTTCCTGCACGTCTTGCTCTCTCCTGACCTCCACCATGGATAAGATTCCTAATTTTAATACCCTTTCTAATGTACAAGAATCCTATTCCCTTAGGTCCATTTAGCTTATGTCCACTGGCGCTAAGCATATCAATATTTAGCTCATTCACATCTATAGGAAGCTGACCGTAGGCCTGAACTGCGTCTGTATGGAATAATACGCCGTGAGCTCTTGCAATCTCACCGATTTCCTTTATAGGTTGGATAGTACCTATCTCATTATTTGCAAACATAACAGAGATAAGAATTGTATCTGTTCTAATAGCCTTTTTAAGCTCATCTAGCTTAATTATACCATTCTCATCCACTCCAACATAAGTAACCTCATAGCCTTCCTTCTCCAAAAATTCGCAGGTATGAAGAATTGCATGATGCTCTATAGAGCTTGTAATTATATGTTTTCCCTTTGTCTTATATACTCTGGCAGTTTCCTTAAGTGCCCAGTTATCAGACTCAGAACCACCTGCTGTAAAATATATATCCCTTGTATCTGCATTTAAGGACTTTGCTATAATCTCTCTGGCATTAGCAATTGCCTCCTTGCCACTATTTGAAAAACCATATACGCTTGATGGATTTCCGAAGCTTTCTGTAAAATATGGAAGCATAGCCTCAACAACCTCTGGTCTAGTTGAGGTAGTTGCAGCATGGTCCAAATATATTAATCTATCCATAATTATAACTCCTTTATTATATTAAACTACTTAACTTTAGTTACCTTAACACTATGATTTTTCAATGTCAACGGTCCTATACCCACATTTTTCCTTAATGAAAAATATTATCAGTAATACTCCATAATTTTCTATAATATAATGATTATAAGCAATTATGGGAGTAATAACTTGTCAAAAAATGTTATCATCAAAGGAACTCTAATACTAACCATCGCCGGTATTCTCACTAAGCTTCTGGGGTTTTATAATAGAATATTCTTAACAAGGATTATTGGTGTTAAGGAACTGGGTATTTATCAATTAATTTTCCCCATTTTTATTCTTTCAATATCCTTTTGCTGTCAGGGAATTTCAACGGCAATAACTAAGCATGTTTCTTATCATCTAGGAAAGGGTAATAAAGGAAATTCTTTATATATTTTCAAATATGGACTTTGTATTTCCTTATCACTTAGCATAATAGCAATGCTGCTAATATATAGTTTATCCACTCCAATCAGTATACATATACTCAAAAATTCAGATTGCGGAAGACTTCTAAGAATCATTTGTGTTGCTCTTCCCTTCGTAGCTATAAAAAGCTGTATTAATTCATACTTTATAGGTAGCGATAGGCCTGATATCCTTGGTATATCACATTTTATGGAACAGCTTATAAGAATCGTTACTGCATATATTCTAGCTTATGCAGTCTCAAACCCAACCTTTGACTCAAGGTTAGCAACCTTATCTGTAGTATCAGGGGAAATATTCTCTGGTATTCTTGCTGTAATACTTATATGGAAATCAGGTAAGGGAATTCAATCTTCCAGCAAGCTAAACAAGGTTAACATAATTTCATTTATACAGGATGTTATTCCTATAACAACAAATAACCTTATATTTACTCTTTTCGCATCCTTTGAAGCCATAATTTTGCCGGCAATGTTATATAAATTCTATGCTGATAGTAATACTTCTATGGAGCTATATGGTATGGTTACAGGAATCGTTATACCATTTTTATTATTTCCTGCTACGATTACAACCTCTCTTTCAACTATGCTTTTACCTGCCATATCAAATGCAAAAGCCCATAATAACAAAAAGAAGATAAAAAAAGCAATTATAAGCTGTTGTAGCTTTAGTATATTCTTAGGTCTGATTGCATTTGCAGGCTATAGTATACTTGGTGAATGGGCCTGCGAATTTGCATTTAAAAGCAAAAATGCCGGAGTTTTACTTAATAGGATGAGTTTCCTGTGCCCTTTCATTTATGTAAATGGAATACTATCAACTATTTTAAATGGCTTAGACAAGGCATTTAATAATCTTTTCATCAATATCTTAGGATTAATTATAAGAATATTATTTACATATATACTTGTTCCAGTATATGGAATTAATGCATACGTTTTGGGTATGTTTTTAAGCTATCTACTAATGATATGTCTCATGCTTATCGGAATTAGGTCTACTGTCTCAAAGGATTCCTTACAAGCATCCTAATTAACCACGTGATTAATATCACATCAAATAATTAAAGCCTTGAAGCTTATATGCTTCAAGGCTTATAATCTTTAAACACTATAGTTCATAAGGTGTTACCTGATATACGTAATAATTCAACCAGTTGCTATATAGCGTATTGGCATGACATCTCCAGCTTTTAACCGGCTTGTTATCCGGATTATTGTCTGGATAGTAATTAACGGGTATCTCAGGGTTAATACCCTTACCCAAATCTCTCTTGTATTCCTGATCAAGAGTAACTGTATCATACTCAGGGTGGCCTGTAACAAATATATTCTTACCCTCATCTCCAATAATCAGATAAGGTCCTGTAATCTTAGATTCTGACACTATCTCAAGTCTAGGGTTAGCAACTATCATATCTTTATCCACACCTGTGTATCTTGACTGTGGTACATAGAAGGTATCATCAAAGCCACGAACAAGAGGCGTTTTTTTATGTAAAGGATAATGCTCGTATACACCTGAGAACTTCTTGCCTATAGGAACTTTCTTCACTCCATATCTGTAGTAAAGACCTGCCTGTGCTCCCCAGCAAATATGTAAGGTTGAGGTTACATTTGCCTCAGACCAATCCATAATCTCTGTAAGCTCCTTCCAGTATTCAACATCCTCGAATTCCATAGTCTCTACAGGCGCTCCTGTAATGATAAGACCGTCCCATTTTCTACGTTTCACCTTGTCAAAGGTAGTATAAAATCTAGCGAGATGATCCTTGTCAGTGTTCTTAGACTCATAGGACACGGTTCTAATAAAGCTAATATTTACCTGCAAAGGAGTGTTTGACAAGCTTCTTAGTAACTGAAGCTCTGTATCCTCCTTAAGAGGCATAAGATTTAGGATAAGAATATCTAGAGGACGTATGTCCTGACTCATAGCTCTATTCTCATCCATTACAAATATATTTTCTTCTTCTAATATCTTCTTAACCGGTAAATCGTTGTCTATCTTTATTGGCATAACATTTCACCTTTCATCTTATTTATTCAAGACTCTCTAGAAAGCCTCAGCGTCGGATTCCAGCAGCTTACTTTCATACTATATGGAATCCGTACACATTATAAATTCAAGAAATCCTCCTCGGAAATTATAGGAACCCCAAGAGATTTTGCTTTTTTATTCTTCGATGAGGAGGATGCAACATCATTATTGATAAGATAACTGGTCTTTGCGGAAACACTCCCTGCAACCTTTCCACCTCTATCTTCTATGAGCTGCTTTAACTCATCACGATTAGCAAAGCTATTCAAAGAGCCGGTAATTACAAAGGTCTTACCCTCCAAATCCTGCTCCATATTTTTTTCTTCTTTAATAAAAGTTAACTCTTTTAATAGCTCTCTTAATACTCTTATATTATTACTATCCTTAAAATATGCTACTATATTTTCTGCAATAACCTGACCAATCCCCTCTATCTGTGCAAATTCATCAGTTTCTGCAGATATTATTTCCTCTATATCATAGTCAAAATGCTTTACTATAAGCTTAGCTGTAGCATGACCAACATTAAGAATTCCAAGACCATGAATTAATCTAACTAGGTCCGTATTTCTAGATTGGTCTATAGCCTTAATCATATTATCGTAGGATTTTATACCAAAGCCATCTAGGTTAACTATATCCTCCTTATATCTATCTAAACGATACAAATCATATAGATCTACAAGATAACCTAAATCAATAAACTTGGCTAAAGTCGCCTCACTAAGACCATCAATATTCATTGCATTTCTAGATACAAAATGCGAGAATAACTTAATGGACTTGGCCGGACAATCCTGATTTGGACAGTAAAGTGTCTCTATATCATTCTCATTTTGCAAAATAGTCACTCCACCACAGGCAGGACAGGTACAAGGAATTTCTAAGCTTCCACTCTTAGTAAGATTCTCACTAATCTGAGGAATTATCATATTTGCTTTATAAACCTTGATAGTATCGCCTATTCCAAGCTGAAGCTGCTTACATATACTTACGTTATGAATACTAGCTCTAGATACCATAGTTCCTTCAAGAGAAACTGAATCAAATATCGCTACTGGATTAATAAGTCCTGTTCTTGATGGACTCCATTCCACCTGACGAAGAATGGTTTCCGCCTCCTCATCAGCCCATTTAAAGGCTATAGCGTTTCTAGGGAACTTTGCAGTTCTACCAAGACTTCTACCATATGCTATATCATCAAAGGAAAGAACTAATCCATCTGACGGAAAATCATTAGTACTAATCTTATCAGCAAAGGCTTTAACTGCATCCGCTACGGTGCTTGCATCACAATCCATATGCTCTACAACCTCAAACCCAAGTCCACTTAAAAATTCAAACTTGGAATTAAGGCTTGCATCAATCCTTTCATCACCACAATCAAGCATATTGAAAGCAAAAAAGCTAACATTTCTGTTGGCTGTAATTTCATTATTTAGTTGTCTAACTGTGCCACTGCAAAGATTTCTTGGATTCTTATATTTTGACTCTGCATCAATTATGGTTGCGTTGATTCTTTCAAACTCAGTGTAGGTAATAACCGCTTCTCCCCTAATAGTAAGCTGGCCTTTATAAGCTATACCTCTTGGAAGATTTGCAAATACCTTTGCATTATTAGTAATTACCTCTCCTATTTCACCATTGCCTCTAGTAACTGCCTTAACCAGTTCGCCATCAACATAGGTAAGAACAACTGTGAGACCATCCATCTTCCAAGATAGAACACCCTTCTTATCCTTAAGCCAATCCTTTAAAGCATCCACATCCTTTGTCTTATCTAGGGAAAGCATAGGTGATGGATGTGCTTCCTTTGGAAGCTCACTTATAACCTCATAGCCTACCTTTACAGTAGGACTATTAGACAAAATAAGACCTGTTTCCTTCTCCAAGGAAACAAGCTCATCATACAAAGTATCATACTGAAAATTGCTCATAATCTCAGTATCCTGCTGATAATATGCTTTTGAGGCTTCATTAAGAAGCCTCACTAATTCTTTGATTCTACTGGTTTTATCCACTTAGCCTTCCTCCTCAGTCTGAGTTGAAACAAGCTTTCTAAGTTTAGCTTCTTCTGCAGGTGTAAGCTCTCTAAACTGACCAGGCTTAATACCCTCTAGCTTAACATTTAATACTCTAAATCTCTTTAAATATACAACTCTATAACCAAAATATTCGCACATACGTCTAATCTGACGGTTAAGTCCTTGTGTAAGAACAATCTTAAAGGTTCTAGCTGCTGTTTTAGTAACCTTACATGGTTTAGTCACAGTATCCAATATAGGAACACCATTTCTAAGACCTTCTAGGAATTCATCAGTTATATCCATACTAACTCTTACCTGATATTCCTTCTCATGATTATTAACTGACTTTTGAATACTATTTGCCAAATCTCCATCATTAGTAAGCAATAATAATCCCTGTGAATCCTTATCAAGCCTTCCAACATAGTTTACTCTCTCCGGAAATTCCACATAATTAAATATACTATCCTTATCAGCATCCTTGGAAGTACATACCTGTCCTACTGGCTTGTGATAAGCATATATAACAGTATTATCCTTAAGTCTAACTATTCTGTTTTTATATTTAACCTTAGCTTTTTCAGGAACTCTTGCACCAACACTGGCTACTTCACCATTTATAGTAATTTCTCCATTTTCTATTAGCTTATCAGCCTGTCTTCTAGAACAAATTCCTGCCTCACTTAAATATTTATTTAGTCTTATTCCATCACTCATAATTATTCACTCTCACTTGATTATCTTTGATAAAACAATCCTTCTAGTTACTAATTTATTCTGTAGTATATATCTTATTATAGAAATCAGCGAATGTAGGATCAGATGCTAAGCAGCTATCAATATTAGCCTTAACATTTCTATATAATTCCTGAATATCTTCTGACTGTCCCACCTGCTGGATATATGATACTGTTGAAGCATCTAACTGTCCATTGTTAATCTTATATCCATCTGCAGTTTTTACTATGTAAAACTGACTTATATTCATAGGTGCACTATCTACACCAGCAATATTAATATTACATGTAACATATAATACTGTTGTATCCGGAGCATCTCCGATTACAGTATAACAATTTATATTTGAATAATGAGTAATAATCTGTGATTTTTGCTCATATGGAGTCATATCATCATAAACACTTGGATTTGTAACTAAGGTTACAAGCTTATTCTTATCACAGACAGCAAGCGCAGCATAGTATTCAATCATAAGTGAGTTAATATCAAGATTTGCATTGGTCTGATATGAATACTTTGTCTCAAACTGCTCTGGATTATCACTTACCGGTCCTTCTGTAGTTGCTGTAGTTTCTCTTCCAAGCAATTCATTAAAATCTATTTTATCCATAAAGTAAAAATAAAATACTAACACTAAAAGTAAAAATACAAGCCAGCCAAAAAGTAATAATAAACCTGCTATTCCACTATTCTTATTTTTCTTACTCATAATTTTATCTCCTTATTCTTTAGAATATTAAATGCACCAGAGTGGAATCGAACCACCGCACATGGCTCCGGAGGCCATTGCTCTATCCACTGAGCTACTGATGCATTACACTCGCTTTATCTAAAAGCAACTGTTCTCTCAATTCACTGACATCCATGAACCGTTTTTGTTCTCTAATAAATCGTACAAAATCTACTTTTATGTGATTATCATATAAATCACCATCAAAATTTATTATATGAGTCTCAACGGTGATTCTATTGTCTTCAGATATTGTAGGATTATTTCCTATGTTAGTTATAGCCTTGTAACATTTGTCACTAATAGTAATTCTTGTTTCATAGGCTCCAAATGGTGGCAGTAGCTTATCTGATGGAGGATATAGATTTGTGGTGGGAAAATCAATTGTCCTTCCTAGCATTCTACCCTTTCTTACAATTCCTTGAATAAAATATGGTCTACCCATATATTCTTGAACTGCCTCCATGTCACCATTTTCGATAAGTTCTCTAATAATAGACGAACTAATAATATTGTCATCTATAGATAGCTTTTTAATGGCTATTACCTTATAACCAAATTCCTTTTCGTAGCTTTTTAGTGTATCAACATTTCCCGCTCTATTACTACCAAAGCAAAAATCAGTACCTACTACAACATATTTTGCTCCAAGCTTATGATAAAGAACATTTTTAACAAATTCATAAGGCTGCATAGCTGCAAATTCTGGAGTAAACTTACACTCTATATGGGTATCAATATTTAAACCCTCTAGTATATCTTTTCTATCCTGCTTCGTATTAATCATTTTACTATTATTTATGTCAATAGTAAAGACCACACTATTTAAACCTTCATTTTTTGATAGGGACAATATTTTTTCAATAAGTAACAAATGTCCCTTATGAAGTCCTTGAAATTTACCAAGAGCTACAGCAGTATTATATAATTGTGCCTCATCATAGGTTAGTTCTACCAATTTATATACCTCATATTACAAGAACATCTTATATGGTTTATAAATATTTTCAGATTCTATATGCTCATATAAAGCTACAAATTCACCATTTAAATACACTCTAATTATATTAGAGTTATTATCAAATTTGTTATCATCAATTATTTCTAACTGACTATAGTTTAGCTTATTGCCATTAATCAACAGCTTACTAAATTTTTCCTTTATTTTATAGCAAGGATACTTATCTAAAATTGCATCAACAGGCAATATATAGTCCATAAGCTTCTCCTCATCTCTTAATTTCTCAATATCTGATAGCCTAAGAGCATCCTTCAAGAAAAAACCATGAACCTCATTTCTAGTTAATGCCGTAAGCGTTCCTCCGCATCCTATCTTATCACCTATATCTCTACACAAGCTTCTAATATAGGTACCCTTTGAGCAATTTACCTTAAAGCTTATATTTGGAAAATCAACAACTATGTTATCTATGGAAAAAATCTCTACGGGTCTGGGGTCTCTCTCTATTTCAATGCCACTTCTAGCATATTCATAAAGCTTTTTTCCATCTTTCTTTATGGCTGAATACATAGGTGGAATTTGATCATATTTTCCAATAAAGCTTTTGATAATTTCAATTACAGTAGCTTCTGATAGTTCTGCTGGTACTTCCTTCTCTACAAGTATTTCACCAGTAATATCCTCAGTATCTGTAGCAATACCAAGCCTCATAGATGCTTCATATTCCTTAGTACCTGAGGTGATCATATCAACTAGCTTAGTTCCCTTACCAAGACATACCATAAGTACACCTTCTGCCATAGGATCAAGTGTGCCAGTATGTCCTATTTTCTTTTGCTTTAATATACCACGAAGCTTGGCTACAACATCAAAGGAGGTATAACCAGACTCCTTATACACATTAATAATTCCGTCTATCAAGAATATTCTCCTTGTTATATCTGTTTTGAAACCATGTCTAGAATCTTACCTAAAGATTCCTCATAATCTCCAATAATGTAAAATCCTGAGGCTCTTATATGACCTCCACCGCCAAAGTGAACAGAGATGACACTAACGTCAACATAAGATATGGAGCGCATACTAAACTTGTATGTCTTATCATCAATTTGATATGCAAGTATAGCTACCTCTACACCCTCTGTTACTCTAAGCTTGTCAATTATACCGTCTGTATCTTCCTTTGAAGCATTAAATTCTTCAAAATCCTCTAAAGTAATATTGGATGCTATAACCTTTCCATCAAGATATTGCTTTGACTTCATAAGAGCTTTTCCTGTAAGTCTATTCTGGGAATATCTAACGCGATAAAAGGTTTCGTCTATTATGAACTGTGTATCAATACCCTTTGATATTAGTTTGCCTACTATATACATAGTTTCTTCTGATGTGGCTGAATATTTAAGCACACCGGTATCATGGATAATTCCCATATATATAGCTTCAGCACAAGATTTTGATATCTTGTCCATATCAAGAAATCTAGACACAACCTCGCATGCGGAGGATGCATCAGGGTCACAATAATATAAATCTCCAAAGCCAAGATTACTTCTATGGTGATCTATACACACTGTGTTTTTTGCATTTTTAAATATTATCCCAAATTCACCATGTCGTTCTGTGTCACTACAATCCACAGAAATAGATATATCATATACTTCATGACTTGGCTCATTTATAATTTCTTTAGCACCATTTAGAAATTTAAACTTTTCACTAATAGGCTCCAAATATACATCAACTCTCTTATTTGGATAATTGTCTAATATATAATTGTATAAACCTAAGCTTGACCCAATACAATCACCGTCTGGTCTAATATGACCAACAATTGCAATTGTATTTTGCTTTTCGATTAATTCAAATATTCTATTCATATTATTCCTTGTTTAATACATCATCTATCTTTTTTGACATCTCAATACCATATTCAATAGAATTATCAAGAACAAAAGTTATTTCTGGTGTGTTACGAAGATTTATACTTCTAGCAAGCTCTCTTCTGATATATCCAGTTGCACTTTTTAATCCTTCTATGGTTTCTCTACCAGACTCATCATCACCTAAAACGCTAATGAATGCCTTGCAGAATTTCAAATCCGGAGTCACTATGACATCAGTTACTGATGTCATAGGATTAATTCTCGGATCCTTTATCTCCATGCTTATAATACGGCTTAGTTCTCTTTGTACTTCGCCATTAATTCTTTGATTTTTATGACTTGTCTTCTTCATAAACGCTCCTTATTTTCTAGGAACCTCCTGCATAATGTAAGCCTCGATTATATCGAATTCCTTAAGATCATTAAAGCCTTCAAATACAAGACCACACTCATATCCAGTCTTAACTTCCTTTACATCATCCTTAAATCTCTTAAGTGATGCAAGAGCTCCCTCAAATATCTGTTCACCCTCACGGCTAATCCTTACCTTAGAATTTCTCTGAATTGTACCATCAAGCACATATGAACCTGCAATAGTACCAACTCCAGATGCCTTATATGTCTGTCTAACCTCTGCATGACCTATTACCTTTTCCTCAAATATAGGATCAAGCATACCCTTCATAGCAGCTTCAATATCTTCGATAGCATTATAAATTACTCTATATAATCTAATATCTACCTTCTCTCTATCTGCCACATCCTTTGCCTGATTATCAGGTCTAATATTAAATCCGATAATAATTGCATTTGATGCTGAAGCAAGGATTACGTCAGACTCATTTATAGCACCTACACCTGAGTGTATACACTTAACAACAACTTCATCATTTGAAAGCTTTAGTAAGCTTGCCTTAACTGCCTCAACTGAACCCTGTACATCAGCTTTAATTATAAGGTTAAGCTCCTTTAGATTTCCTTCCTGCATCTTATTAAATAAGTCATCAAGTGACATTCTAGATCTAGTATCTGCGATAAGCTTTTCCTTTCCACGAGTAATGAATGCCTCCGAAATTTGTCTAGCTTCCTTCTCATTAGCAGTCTGCATAAAGATTTCACCCGAATTAGGAACACCATTAAGACCTAGAATCTCTACAGGTGTTGAAGGACCAGCCTCCTTAACCTTTCTGTGCTTATCATCGAACATAGCTCTAACCTTACCATGTACACTACCTATAGCTACACAGTCACCTACACGAAGTGTACCCTTTTGTACAAGCACTGTTGCTACAGAACCTCTACCCTTATCAAGCTGTGCCTCAATTACAATACCTCTTGCTTTTCTCTTCTTGTTCGCCTTAAGCTCTAAGATTTCCGCAGTAAGTATAACCATCTCAAGAAGATTATCAATACCCTCTCTTGTACGGGCTGAAACAGGACAGAATATTGTAGAACCACCCCAATCCTCCGGAACAAGCTCATGCTCCATAAGTTCCTGCTTAACTCTATCAATATTTGCACTTTCCTTATCAATCTTGTTAATGGCTACAATAATTTCAATACCTGCTGCCTTAGCATGGTTAATAGCCTCAACTGTCTGTGGCATAACACCATCATCTGCTGCAACTACAAGAATCGCAATATCAGTAGACTGTGCACCTCTCATACGCATTGCTGTAAATGCCTCATGACCAGGTGTATCAAGGAATGTGATTTTTTCTCCATTAATCTTAACTACAGATGCACCAATGTGCTGAGTAATACCACCAGCCTCACCAGCCGTTACATCTGAATTTCTTATTGCATCAAGAAGTGATGTTTTACCATGGTCAACGTGTCCCATAACACAAACTACAGGTGGTCTAGGAGTCATAAGTGATTCATCTTCAGCATCCTCGCGCAAAATCTCCTCGATTACATCAACCTTCTCCTCTGGCTCAGAAATGTAATTATACTCAAGTGCTATATCAGCAGCTGTATCAAAATCAAGTTCTGAATTAACATTATACATCTTACCAGCCATAAACATCTTCTTAATAAGCTGTGCTACTGGAACCTTAATCTTAGATGCAAGCTCACTTACAGTAAGACTTTCTGGTAACTGAAGTGTTTTGATTACTGGTTCTACTGGCTCCTGCTTCTTAGGTTGCTCTGGCTGAGCCTGGTTCTGATTTTTATTATTCTTGTTATTTTGGTTGTTCTGATTCTTTTTCTTGTTATTTGGCTGATTAAAGAATTTTGTTACTCTCTTACCTGCATCAGCCTGTTTTTGATTGCCACCATTATTCTGTGACTGATTATTCTTAGGCTTGTTATCTTGCTGCTTCTTATCATTCTTCTTAGGAGCTGGTTTTGCCTCTTCCTTCTTTACTTCCTTCTTAGGAGCTGGTTTTGCCTCTTCCTTCTTTACTTCCTTCTTAGGAGCTGGCTTTACCTCTTCCTTCTTTACTTCCTTCTTAGGAGCTGGCTTTACCTCTTCCTTCTTTACTTCCTTCTTAGGAGCTGGCTTTGCCTCTTCCTTCTTTACTTCCTTCTTTACTTCCTTTTTAGGAGCTGGCTTTGCTTCTTCCTTCTTTACTTCCTTTTTTGAAGTTGACTTTACTGCCTCTTTGTCTGATACTTTTTTTCCCTTTATGATAATCTCTTTGGCATATGCCATTAATTCATCATCTATTCCATTATTATGTTTTAAACCAGGCTTTTTATCAGCTAATGCTTCAACAACCACCTGATATTTAATCTCTTTTCCAAGTTCTTCACTTAATTTCTTTGCAAATTGGCTTACTGTCATAGATTACACCTCCATACTCATGCTAACATCTAATTTATTGGCTACCTGCTTTGCCAAACCCATATCTGTCACTGCAAGAGTCATTCTACTTTCTTTACCTATCCTATTACCGAGCACATTACTATCACCAAATATCACATAAGGAACCTTGTAGTATGTACATTTATCTGTGAATTTCTTTCTTGTGTTTTTGGCTGCATTTTCTGCAATAATAATCAAGCAGGCATTACCCTCCTGAATTGCCTTTTCACACAAAAATCCTCCGCTAACCACCTTTCCGGCCTTTGCAGCTATAGAAATCATGGCTAATGCTTTATTTTCGTCCATTTACTTCAATTCAACTCCTTACCTATGGCCTCGTAAATATCCTCAGGAATAGCCATCTTCAATGATTTTTCAATTCCCTTTGACTTAACAGCCTTATTATAACAATTATTATCTAAGCAAATATATGCTCCACGACCATTCATTTTTCCAGTCTTATCAAGGCAAATTTCGTTATCTGGTGTTTTAATTATTCTCACCAGTTCAGATTTGGCCTTCATCTGCCTACATCCTATACATTGTCTCAAAGGTATCTGTTTTGCCATTAGCAATCTCCTTATTGTTTAATACTAATCCTCGTAATATTCATCCTCATCATCCAACATTCCAAGCTCTCTAGCCTGTGACTCACTCTTAATATCAATATTATAATTAGTGAGTAAGTGTGCAAGTCGTACATTCTGACCTTCCTTACCTATAGCAAGTGAAAGCTGATCGTCTGGTACAACTACAACTGCATCCTTCTTGTCATCCATGTTAATTGTAACTGAAATAACATCTGAAGGACTAAGAGCGTTCTTAATATATACTGCTGGATCCTCATGCCAATTAATAATATCTATCTTCTCACCCTTAAGGTCATCTACGATACTATTTACTCTATTTCCACCATGACCAACACATGCTCCTACTGGATCAACATCTGGGTTGTTTGATTTAACAGCAATTTTAGATCTTGAACCTGGCTCTCTTGATATGCTCATGATTTCAACAGTTCCATCTGCAATCTCAGTAACCTCTTTCTCAAATAGTCTCTTAACAAGCTCCTTGTGAGTTCTTGAAACAAGAATCTTGAAGCCCTTTCTATCCTTCTTATCCTTCTTACCCTTGCTGTCCTTCTTATCCTTACCATCCTTATCACTTGGCTCGTTAAGTGTTACAGATACAACATAAAGCTTGATTCTATCACCTACTCTATATACCTCACCTGGTACCTGTTCCTTCTCAACAAGAACTGTATCAGTCTTATCATCAAGAGCTACATTAATATTATTTCCATTAATTCTCTGAACTACACCAGTAATTATATCTCTTTCCTTAACAACAAACTTCTGGTAGAGAGCAAATCTCTCTCCTTCTTTAATAGCCTGAACAATAACGTTTCTAGCATTTTGAGCAGCAATTCTACCAAAGTCCTTTGAACGAATCTCAAACTTAACATAATCCCCAAGCTTATTTTTCTTACTCATAGCCTGTGCCTGTGTTAATGAAATCTGATTTACCTCATTTTCCACCTCTTCTACTACAAGCTTCTTCTGATATGCCTTGATATCACCTGTTTCTCTGTTCATAGAAACTTCAACCTCGGCATCCTTTCCAAAATCCTTCTCACAAGCAAGCACTAATGATCTCTCTATAGCCTCCATCAATACTTCCTTGTTAATATTTTTTTCTTTCTCAATCTCATTTAATGCTTCGATTATCTCTGACATTTTTATTTAACCTCCTATATATAATAATATTTAAACAAATGCTAATCTAATCATGGAAATATCACTTCTGTTAAATGTAATTTCGTCATGGTTATCATCATCATTCATTATAGTTATTGTATTTTCATCAAAGTTTTCTAAAACTCCAACGTACTCTTTAGCTCCATTGTACTGTTTATAAAGCTTTAGCTCCACTAGTTTTCCTATGCTTCTTTTGAAGTCCTTTTCCTTCTTAAGAGGTCTGGTTAAGCCAGGTGAACTAACCTCGAGAATATATGCATCCTTAATTTTATCTGCCTCATCAAGTTTAGCTTCAAGGGCACGACTTATCAAAACACAGTCATCTATGTTAATTCCCCCCTCCTTATCCGCATAAACCCTAAGATAATAATCAGAGCCTTCCTTCACATATTCAACATCTACAAGTTCAAAGTTGTTCTCCTCTATAATAGGCACAACCAGTTCTGTGCAATGCTGCTCGATTTCATTTTTCTTCATCAAATACCACCTTTCAAGTATTTATCAAAAACAAAGAGTGGGTTTGTGTAACCCACTCTGCCGTTCACAATATTCAAGTCTCTTTGATTATATCACTTTAAAATGAAAATGCAAGATATTTTATTATTCTTTTGGTACTAATTTAATTTCAATAGCTTCAAGTCTCTTTGACTGTCCACTTGTTCCTGCCATTTCACCATTTTTTACCCAATCTAACCAACCATAGGTTTGACAATGTACTCTGTAATAGACATCATAGTAATTGCTTATTTCGCCAGTCAATTTTATTTCAATAGCCTCTAAACGCTTAGACTGACCTGAGGTTCCACTTAACTCACCATTTTTCACCCAATCCAACCAGCCGTATGTCTGACAATGTGTTCTATAAACAATATCTCCTGAATATAGGTTATCCACCAGTGATATCTTTATACCCTCTAATCTCTTAGCTTGTCCACTTGTTCCTGCTACAGCACCATCATAGACCTTATCCATCCAACCGTAGGTTTGTACATGAGTACTGTAACTTACATTTCTTGTAGCATAAGGATTTTCTATATTACCCGGTGCCTTACCACCCTTTTCTACTAGAACTATTTGTATAGCCTCTAAACGCTTTCCATAGGTAGCAGTGCCAGCAGCCTGACCATTTTTTGCCCAATCTAGCCAACCATAGCTTTGGGCGTGAACTCTATAATATACATCATATTTTTCAGCAACTATTCCGGTAAGCTTTATTTGAATAGCTTCTAAACGTTTGCTTTCACCCATTGTTCCACTGATTTCACCATCGCAAACCCATGGCTTCCAACCATAAGATTGACAATGAGTTCTATAGGTTATTCCACCTTCACCTGCCTTATCTCCTAAGGATATACTAATTGCCTCTAAACGTTTTGCTTCTCCGGTTGTACCTGATAATACACCATCTGTTTTGGCAGATTGCCATCCATAAGATTGAACATGTGTAATATAGGATACATAAGAATTAGCATTTGAAGGAAATTTTCCATCTAACAAATCAATATAGCTATTTAAATTTTTCAATTCAGTTTTAGATATTGATTTATTTAACCATTCATACCTAAACAATGAATATCCATCATATCCTTTACCATAAGCAATTTCATACTGCTTAGCTAAATTATTATTAGAAGCAGACCAACCTAAATCGGTAGAATTTTTTTCTCCAACTCTATACAGAGCTAATCCAACATAAATAGGCTTATCAAGCACATTTATAGACTGCCATGCCTTACATCTATCTGTAAACATAGTGGAAATACTTCCACTCATAAGCTTGTAACTATCTGTCCAATATATCTGAGGCATAATATAATCAATATATCCCTCATTTGATAACCATGTGTCTATATCTGCTCCTTGATTTCTTGCATTATCCAAATTACCTTCCGGACTTATACCAAATTCACAATCTGGATTAACACTTTTAATGGTAGCATATACTTGTTTAATAAGCTTATTTACATTATCCTTTCTTGTTTGTATAGATGGTCTCTTATTATCGTCATAACTATTAACCATTGCAGAAACATAAAAATAATCATCAAAATGTATGGCGTCAACATCATAGTTTGTCACAATTTCTTTTACACCATTTGAAATCAAATCTCTAGCTTCTTGCTTTGAAGGATCTAAAACCAAACAAGTTTGATCACCATTTTTATATTCATATATAAATGAATTATACTTTGTATAATAGTTAGTAGCCTTAAAGCTATCAGTTGTTGTTGTGCTTAGAGATAATCTATAAGGATTTACCCATGCCTCAATTTTAAGACCTTTGGAATGAGCGATTTCAACCATTATCTTTAATGGGTCATAACCCGGATTTTTTCTATTGCTTGATATGTATGTAGACCAAGGATAATACTGTGATGGATACATTGCATCTCCCATAGCTCTTACATGCATGATAACAGTGTCCATTCTATTTGCCAGTATATTATCATACATCTTTGTTACAGCACTTCTAAAATCAGCTTCATTTTTATCTCTTAATTCATTATAAATATCCTGATAAGACACCCAACAAGCTTTCTTATCGTGAAGAGAATCGGCTTTAACAGTTAATATTTTTTCTTCAGGTACAAATACCAGCATAGTAAATACCATAATCAAGCTTACTACATATGCAACTATTTTATTATATTTCATAATCATTCCTCCTGTTCATCACCGAATTATAATAACATATAAATTATAAATTATAAACCTACAGAAATAATTTCCATTTATAATAAGTACTACATATATATTCCTTTAATTAAGTACATATACCTGACCAATATTTAAAGCCTTGGATAAATTACTATGTCCAACGTCATCAGTAATAGCTATAGGCAAATTACAACCTGCATACTCTTTAACAATAGTGATAAGCTTATCCATAGAATTATTCTTTTGAAATTCAATAAATGTTCCTAATAAAATTCCATCAATTTCATTAAAAACGCTCAAATCAGATAGCTGTGCAAAATAGGTTCTAAGCTGAGCCTCTCCACCACTTAAGGCTTCTAAAAAAAGGATTTTTCCATTCATATCAGGTAAATACTTAGTTCCAGCCAGCTTTAAAAGGCATCTTATATTACCACCAACAACCACACCTGACATAGAATTACCTTGCACAAATTCATATCTGAAATTATACATTTCTTGGGCTAAAAAAACTTTTTCCTGCAATCCCGAACTATCCCAAACAAGATTTTTCACCTGATAAAGCACAGAGGACTTTCCTGTCATAGTATATAAAGCATTTATTACAGTGGTTAAATCACTATATCCATAAAATTTCTTCTCTGTAGCTGCTATCACATCATAATCCAAGTAAGCAAGAATCTCATTAGCTATATCTCCTCCGGAAATATCAAATATAGCATCCACAGAATCATCTATATAAAAATCCATAAGTGCTCTTGCCCTTTCTTGGGCAGTTCCAGCTCCAATATAATCCTTTGCGTAAATATAGTCACTATAAACTGGTGTAATTCCAAAATTTCTTAATTTAAAATCCAAGCTATCTATATCATTTTTATATCTTATTAGCTGTCCATTTGAACAGCATACCAATCCAGCATTTTTTATATTACTCATATATTGTATGCCTTTCTAAATATACATTCGTTAATCCTAAATAGATGGTTTAAAAGCTGGCATAAGCTGAAGCTTAAACAAATTCTTCTTATGAAGTTCATCGATTCTGGCCTTCTTAGCTTGATCTTCAATCTCTCCTGTACGAATATATCTATCTAGCTCAGCATAGGTAAATCCAAGATTGTCCTCATCTGTTTTTCCACAGAGACCATCTATAGGTACCTTGTCTACAAGTACATCTGGAAGTCCAAGAACCCTTCCAATTTCCTTTATTTCCTGAACAGTGAGATTACTCATAGGAGAGAAATCCCCTGCCGCGTCACCGTATCTTGTAGAATATCCTACCCAATCCTCTGATAGGTTACAGGTATTTACAACTCTACCATTTACGCTCTGAGACACTGCGTAAAGTGTTGACATACGAATACGTGGTGGCAAGTTAGTATTTGCCTGCGTTGAAAGAGTTAAATCCTCCGGTATAGCAGCTTTTAATCCGTTTATAGCCGCCTCTATATTAACCTCATAGTGCTTAATCCCCAGATGATTAACTAATAAATATGCCATATCAATATCATGCTGTACACCGCAAGGCATTAATACGCCTACAACTCTATCCTTACCAAGTGCCTCTACCATTAGGGCTGCAGCTACTGAACTATCCTTTCCCCCAGATATTCCAACTACCGCATTACATCCCTTTCCATTTTCTTCAAAGAAATCTCTTATCCACTGTACACATTCATTCTTTATTTTAACTGCATCAAACATATAACTATCCTCCTATTACATTAATCTGACACATCTTCATAGTAGTAAGCGCTGCGCTGTGACTCTCTGGTGTTACACCTGCACAGCAGCTAGCATCAACCGTAATATCCTTTTCTGGGTAATTTGCCTTTAATATAAGTGTGTTAGAAACTACGCAGATATCTGTACAAAGTCCAACAAGCTCTATACTAAAATCCTCATCCTTTGCAGTATTATATATCATACCCGGTAAATCCACAGAACCAAAGGTAATCTTCTCAACCTCCTTATAGTTCTTGCCATTAAGTGCTTCTGCAACCCGTGCATCTAAATTCCAACCTTCAGTTCCTTTAATACAGTGGGGTACAGGAAGCTTTTTGCCCTCACTGGTATCCATATAATTATCAAAATGCGTATCATAGGTTACAAATATATCACCTTCAAATTCATTGATTTTCTTTACAACATTTGGCACTATAGCTACAGCCTCAGCAGTACCAAGAGCACCATCCACAAAATCCTTCTGCATATCTACAACAACTAAAAACTTTTTCATAACTTTCATCCTTTCATTCTTGTATATAATTTAGCTATTCTATGAGCTAACCCATTACTTATTCATCATTTTCTTCTACGTAATCAAGTCATGCTATTATCACTCTATGATAATAGCATACCCACAAATTACTGTAAATTATTTATTATATTATACAAAAAGGTCGTATGATTATATATCATAACGATATGTCTAATTCACACGACCTGGCATTTTAATATTCTTTAATCTAATTTATTCTTACAAGCTGCTTAGCCATCTCATTCAAATCTTGAATAATCTGACCAACCTCATTGGTAATCTCACTATTCTCTGCACTACTCTCGTAGGTTTCAGTAGAGTGTGCTGTTACCTCCTCAGTTGCTGCAGAAATAGTTTCAATACCTTCTACAATTGCCTGATTATTAACTGTAAGCTCTTCTACAAGCATCTTAAGGTTACTTGATTCTTCAAACACTTCACCAGCAGAAACATTAATAACCTCAAAGCTATCTGCCACATTATGAGCAGCATCACTCTGAATATTACTGTTCCCTATCATACCTTCAACAACTTCTACAACCTCTTCAAGTTCTTTTGAAATATTACCAATAAGACTTGCTATACTTTCTGTTGCCTCCTGAGTCTGTGTAGCAAGTCCAGAAATCTCAGTAGCAACAACGGCAAATCCCTTACCTGCTTCTCCTGCACGGGCAGCTTCAATACTTGCATTAAGAGAAAGCAAGCTGGTCTGACTTGTAATGGACTCAATTAAGCTAACTATAGACTGCATCTGACTAGCATATTCGTTTAACTCCGCCAGTTCCTTGGAAACCTTAGCATTCTCTTTATTAGATATATTAACTCTCTCTAGCAAATCATCAATATTTTTTTGAGCATGCTCCAATTCTCTCTTAGTATTATTCAAATTAGTATCAATCTTCATAGATACTTCATTTACTTTTTGAATAGTGCCTTGAATCTCTTCGGTTTTTTCCATCTGCTGTTGTATTGAATCAGCAGTATCACTTGTTCCATGGGCAACCTCTTCCATAGATGACATAGTCTTATTAGCAGAATCCTCCAACTGAGACATCTTACCAGTAACAACCTCTATGTCTGAAGTAATTTTTTGTGATGTAAAAAGAAGATTATTCATAAGCTGAGCTACTTTTTCCTTCTCGGCATTAATCTCATCAAGCTTTCTCTGGTTTATTTTATTCATAACCACGCTAGCCATAATCAAAAAGACTGAAAATAATACAACTGATGCAATTCTAATCTCTATATTAGCCAAATTATCTTTTTCAATCTGCTTTGAAATACCAAGATATGCAACATGTATAATATTACCTAATGATATTCCTGATGAAAATATAATGCTAAGCTTTAGGTCATTATAAACCAGCAATACTGTTGCAATTAAAAATGAATACACATATGCAACCGGTGAGGTTGTGGTAAATATAATAAAAAGATAGAAAACACAAAAACCAACCATAATCGCATATTTTACAATATCACTATCTTTATTTCTTAAATATAATATATATGCAAAAACCATTGGAAGTATTGCAAGTATACAAAAAACAGTAAAATATCCAATTGTTCTAGAGCCTTTAACTACCTCGATAATATAACAAGCAACTAAAATAATATTAATTATGGTATAGCTTACAATGCTGACAAAATTGCTCATATTTATATCTGATCTAGAATTATTCATATATTAGTCCTCCTATTATGTATATAAAATCAACTATGTATATTTTACTTTATTAACCATTAATAATCAACATAAATCATCAAATTCAAAGATAATATACTAGTTTATATCATACATAAAAAAATGGCACATATATTGAGATATGTGCCATTCTTCCTTATAAAACATTTAATAATTTGTTATATGATTCAATGTGATTCTTCATATTTTCTAGTTCAAAATCAACATTGATTTTTTTAAATATTGATGGTTTAAAATCCAAATCCTTAGTTTGAACAGCTAAACAAAGAGTCTTTCCTATAAAATGAAATCCATGTGGTCTATTTATTTCCCTAGTTTCTAAAATTGCATCAATAATATCGTCAGTTAAATATTCCTGAGCCTTAACCGGATTTGCAGACATTACTTCGTATTTTGAATCGAATTCCTTGTTTCCAGTTTTTACTCTACTGTTATTATCAAACTGATACATGAAATTTTTCTTTTTATATTTCTTATCATAAATCACAATAGGATCATACTTAAAATTAATATTTTTAATCTCTGCCAAAATTCCTGAAAAAAAGCCATAATAGTAATGCCGCATCTTAGCTTGTGAATGCCTTACAGTTGCAATTTTATGTACTAAGCTATCTTCACCAACCTTATAAAATGTATGTACGTATGCTCCTTCAAATGATATTTTATTGTAATCACCGGTAAAATAACCTGTTGGGGCAACATACTTACCCATATTTGCAAATCCAAGATGCTCTATTTTAGAAGCATTATTGAAAGAGTTTTCTTCTGATTTCAAATTAATACCATAACTATTATTTATATACTGTACAAACAAATTTGAAATTAATCCATTGTATTTGATTTTCTGCATATTCTTTTTATACTGAACTATTCCGGTAAAAGCAAAGGGACCTAACAGCATAGCTAATATTAAAGTTTATATATTCTACATTAAGATAAAAAAACGCTGGAATTTTACTATAATTCAGAATTGAAATTCATATTACTAAAGCGCCATACCTATCTCCTCTTCAGTTCGCTTCCAGTCAATAGACGGCTGGCAACCTATGTAAATAAAAATAAGGACACGTATTCAAGTAAACTTGTACGCGTCCTTATTTATGCATGGCTTGTAGCTTAACTACATGCCCATCTGTGCTGCAACCTCTGCTGCGAAATCCTCATTCTTCTTCTCAAGTCCCTCACCAGTCTCGAAACGAACGAAGTTCTTAACTGCAAGGTTACATCCAGCTGTCTTAGCAACATTTGCTACATACTGAGCAACAGACTCCTTATTCTCAGCCTTAACATACTCCTGCTCAAGAAGACAAACTTCCTTAAGCTCCTTGTTAAGTCTACCCTGTACCATCTTCTCGATGATATTGTCTGGCTTACTAGCATTCTTAGGATCATTTTTAGCCTGAGCTACAAGAATCTCTAACTCGTGAGCCTTGTACTCCTCTGATACATCAGCAGTTGAAACGTACTTTGGATTCATAGCTGCAACCTGCATAGCTATGTTCTTTAAGCACTCCTCAATCTCAGCACCTGAACCATCTGTATCTGCCTCAACAAGAACACCAATCTTACCACCAGCGTGGATATATGATACAACCATACCATCAGTATTGATTCTCTCAAATCTTCTGATATTCATGTTCTCACCAATTCTAGCGATCATAGCTGCATGCTTCTCACCTACTGTCATAGACTCATCAAGAGCCCACTTCTCCTCCTTGAATGCCTCAACATCAGCTGCATCAGAATTAACGATCTGATTAACAACCTCTGAAACATATCCCTGGAATACATCATTCTTAGCAACGAAGTCTGTCTCTGCATTAACCTCAACGATAGCTGCAGTCTTACCATCATTAACAACAGTAGTCATTACAATACCCTCTGCTGCAATTCTACCAGCCTTCTTCTGAGCTGTAGCGAGACCTTTCTCTCTAAGCCACTCCATAGCTTTATCAAAATCACCGTCAGTTGCTCCAAGAGCCTTCTTACAGTCCATCATACCAGCACCTGACATTTCTCTTAACTCTTTTACCATACCTGCTGTAATAGCTGCCATAATATTGTCCTCCTAATTAAATATTTATAGAATACAAGCCATGCCTGCAATTTCGCAAGCAAGCATGGCTATTTAAGTCATATTAATTACTCCTCAGTTGCTTCCTCTGCATCAGCTGCCATTGACTCAGCTTCAACCTCAGATACAGCATCCTCACCCTGATTAGCCTCGATAACAGCATCTGCCATCTTACCAACAATAAGCTTTACAGCTCTAATAGCATCATCGTTACCTGGAATTACATAATCAAGTTCCTCTGGATCACAGTTAGTATCAGCAATACCAACAAGTGGAATTCCAAGTGAGTGTGCCTCCTGAATACAGTTCTTCTCCTTACGTGGATCTACAACGAAAATCATATCAGGAATAGACTTCATCTCCTTGATACCACCAAGATTTCTCTGAAGCTTATCCATCTCCTTCTTGATTTCAATTACTTCCTTCTTAGGTAATACATCAAATGTACCATCCTGCTCCATAGCCTCGTACTTCTTTAACTTTTCAATTCTAGTCTGAATAGTCTTGAAGTTAGTAAGCATTCCACCTAACCATCTCTCGTTAACATAGAACATACCACATCTCTCAGCCTCTGACTTGATAGCATCCTGAGCCTGCTTCTTAGTACCTACGAAAAGTACTTTTCCACCCTCAGCTACGCAATCTAAAATAGCCTTATAAGCCTCATCAACCTTACCTACTGACTTCTGTAAGTCGATGATATAGATTCCGTTACGCTCAGTATAGATATACTCAGCCATCTTAGGATTCCATCTTCTTGTCTGATGTCCAAAGTGAACACCTGCCTCGAGTAACTGCTTCATTGAAATAACGCTCATAATATACCTCCTGGTTTTAACTTCTGTGGAATTCAATTCTTAGCATACATATTTACTAAAAACGAGTAGAAACCATCGCGTTTATGGCACCAATCTACTGATTCTCCCACATGTTTTTTCACACGTAGCCGATTATAACATAAAAAGAAAGCGCTCGCAAGCACTTTCTTCTTGAAATATAAGGATTTTTAGTTTTTATTGCTTATCTTCCTTAACAAGAGCTTTCGCAAGCTCTTCGTAGGTCATATTGTTATTAAAATCATACTCATTTATTCTTATTTGGGTTGAGTAACCATTTTCATTTAAATACTGGTCAAAATCCAAATAATCATCAATTATACCTGCATCCTGAAGCAATAATGCCACTTCTGTAGAAGTCATACCACTTGTAACTGAAATTTTAGCAGTTACATAGTTTGCATTAGTTGATTCAGTCGTATCAGCTTCTGTTGTAGTATTAATACTTTCATCTACTACTCCTTCTAAGGAAACATCTGAATCCTGAATCAATGCTCCTGTTGTATTTTCCTCTGTTACTTGACTTGTATATTCAGGAAGTTCCTCAGTAGTTACTTGCGTATCCTCATCCTCCTTGATTCCTGTTATTACTAAATCATCATTCATAACCATACCCAGGTTTTCAGCTCTTTTAATTATTTCATCATCTGACATCTTACTAGCTCCAGATGTCAGATATGCAACTAACATAATTAATGCACCAAATATTATACCTACGCCTACACCACGTAAAAAATATTTTAATTTCATTATTTTGCATCTCCTCGATATAAATCTACAACCAGCTTAACCTCTCCAACACCTAAACCAAGGTGCTTGGCAATCTCTAATATACTTAAGCCTGACTTGTGCATTTCAAGAATTATAGCTTTGCTACCATCTACAGAAACCTCTTCCTCTGCTTCTTTTTCTTCAAGAATCTCCTGATCAATCTCTGAAATAGCTTCCTTTAATTCCTCTTCTTCAGCTTCCTGCTTTGTTTGTTCAATCTGCTTCTTACTTGCAATTATTTCTTCGATATCCTTCTTATAACCATCAATCATCTCCACAGTGGTCATAAGTTCCTTTTGTTTATCACATAGCATACTGTAAAGGAATGTAACCTCATTGTGATTTTTTTCAATCTCATCATTTACAGTAACCGCATAATCACCTAATGCTAAGGTTTTCTGATTAACTATTTCAGAAAATTTACCTTCTATATCGTCTAACTGAACATTGATTTGCTCATCCATATAATCTTTTATAAGCTTATCAATTTGAGCTTTTTGCTCTTCAGTAAGTTCTTGAGGAATTTCAATAATATCCTCATCAGGCTCACGTTTTTCAAGCTTTTCAGCAAAGTAATAGCTTACAAATATAAATAATATTCCTATTATAATAAGTATAATAACTACTGGTGACATAACATTCTCCTATTTCTATTAGATTTTAATATCAAAATTTACACGGCTTATACCTGGGGTATTTATAGGTTTATCCTCTGACTTTGCTTTCTTTTTTTTCTTGTCATATAGGTTTTCGTACTTATTTTTACCCTCTTCCTTGGCATCATGACGCTGATGGTAAAATACTGCTTCTTCCTTTTGAACGACAGTTTCCTTCACCTGTCTACTTTCTTCTTTTACCTGATTATGAGCATTATGACTTTGAAGGATATTTTGACCTTCCTTATTTTGTTGTATGCTGGCTACTGGTGTAGAACCCTGCATTGCAATAATTGGTGGAATCATACTCTCAACCCCTTCTTCCACTATGGACCTTTAAAAAGCTGTAGGTCTCACTTCTCCATCTACTATCTTATACCAACCATGTGCTTCCTTATCCTTAACAATATACACACTGCTTGCTATAAATAAAGTAACTCCTCTATAAGTATTACCAAGAACCTTAACACTTCCCTGCTTACCCTTATCAAGTTCCTGACGTATCTCTAAGAGTCTTTCGTTCTTATTGCCTCTTTCGGCATTAAGCTCATCTAATTTAGCATTATATTGTTTTATAAGCTTCATATTTTCAGGTGTAAGTTTAACTCCATTTTTAACCTTTTCTCTATATACATTGAGATAAGAAGAAGTCTCTTCTATCTGATTGTTTATATCGGTTACAAAAGTTACTAACCCCTTCATCTCTTCATACAGTTCAGGTTTAACACCAACCTTAACCATAGTTTGTGTTTCCATACGGTTACCTATACTATTAACCTCAACGTAGGATTCACAAAGTATTTCACCACCTACAATAAAGCCTTTTCTACCACTAACCACAACCTTACCACCAGAGGAAATATTACTATGGAGAATTGAACCAGCTAAAACATCACCTTGTGCCTCAACGTTTGCACTTTCAAAAAATTGAGCGCAAATATCGCCACCAGCAACCAAGCGACCCTTGGTCATTCCCTGTACACCTCTTTTAATAACAATATTTCCACCTGCTATAAGAGTTGCTCCCTCTACAACACCGTTTACCTGAATATCACCCTTTGCTCTTACAGTAAATCCAGTTCTAACCGTGCCAGGTATCATAACACTACCGTCATACTCAATATCACCTGTAGACGCATCAACATCTGCAGCGACAGTATATGTATCAGAAACAAAAACCGTATCATCTGACAATGTTACATTACCATTAACCATACTTGTGATAACTGTTTTATCTTCTGAAATACTTATATTTCTACCATATTTTAATATTTTTATCTTAGGCTTGTTTTGTATAACTTCATTACCATAGATATCCTTACCTGGGGTACCAAAATTATGTGGGGTAAGCACGGCAAGTACGTCTCCCTCACTAACTCCTGTAAACAAATTTAACTCATGGAAATCAACGCTACCATCCTCTAGCATCTTAGGTTTTGATAAAGGTTTTGTATTAAACTTATAATCTATCTTAGTATCTGTTCCATGAATAGGCTTATCTCCTTTTACTATTGGTATATTAAGACAATACTGTCTTGCCATAAGAAACACATCTATAACTTTATGGACAATACCATGGCAGATATTTTCTCTCTCTAACTCGGCAATAATCTCCTTTTTTGACATAAGATTACCACCTGTCGATGGTGGATAAAACCTTGCATAAGCAACCATCTTGTCCTCAGACACAATAATTTTAGCTGACTCATCAAATTTTTCAATCAACTTGTCACTAATTTTAACTCTCATCGGTTTATCTGCAAGAGTATCTAATGCTTTTTTAATTACTAAAGCATTATAATGTGCAAAGCTTTTTCCGTCTAAAAATTCTGTGATTTCTTTAATATCTAGATTCTTTCCATCATTCATTGGTGGATACAAATCAAGATATGTTCCATCATCCTTAATTTCAATTTTGAAAAATGAATTTTTATATTTCATATAATTCTACCCCATTAACATTGCGAAATCTTCTCCCAAATATCCTCGCATCTTTTTTAATGCTTTTGAATGTAGCTGAGATACTCTCGATTCAGACACATCCATTACATTACTAATTTCTTTTAGCGTTAGTTCTTCATAATAATATAAAAGTACTACTGTTTTTTCCTTTTCTGTCAAGCTTTCTAGAGCACTCATCAAGGTTTCTTTTAATTCCTTCTCCTCAACTATTGCTTCCGGCTCTACTCTCATATGCCCTAAAGATGCACTGGTTTTTATTTCATTACCCTGCTCAACAAAATCTTCAAGCGATGAAATATTTGATACATTTGTCTGGCCTAACCAATTTAGATACTCATCTCCAGTTATTCCTAACTCCTTTGCTATATCATCATCAGTATAGTTTGAACCCTTTTCATTTTCTAGCTTCTTAATAGCCGCATCTATAGACTTTTGCTTCTGTCTTACAGAACGTGGAATCCAATCCATCTTTCTAATTTGGTCTAAAATAGAGCCTCTTATTCTCAAACTGGCATAGGTTTCAAACTTAATTCCCTTACCATAATCAAACTTGTCTATAGCATCTATAAGTCCAAATATTCCATAACTTACCAAATCCTCATATTCAACATTTGAACCCAAGTATATAGCAAGTCTACCTGCAACTACCTTCACCAGTGGAACATATTCAATTATAATCTGCTCGCGTATCACGCTAGTCTTTGAATGAGAATACTCAATCCAAAGTCTTTCCTTGTTGTCAATTATTGCCATTTCGACGTCCACCCCTTACTGTACGTATATGACCTTCTCTTAAGTTTTGATTATTCTTGTAATTTCCCTTCTTCTTGGATTTCGTCTTCATCCTCATCATTTATTTCTTCAACCTTTGTATCCAAATTTCTAATAACATCTATTAGTTTTATGGCTACAGTAGATATAACGTAGAATATAATGATTACAATAAGCATAATAACCAAAGAACGAATAATCTCTCTCTCGTACTTGATATTAAGTATTAATGTAATTAAAGCTGCCATAAGCACAACAAAGGCTCTGGCATATCTATATTTACTCTTTAGATCCAACTTTACTTACCTCAAGCTTAAATAATATTTACCTGTTTACCTGCTTTAATCACTGATAACTCACAGGATTCAGGGTCGAAAACAATAGTCCTACCATAGTCAAGACCTACATCTTCACCAACGATTTTAATGTTATGACTTTTTAATCTAAGTCTTACTGCTTCTATATTTTTATTGCCAATATTTCCAATATCAGATGAACCCGAATTAAATGAGAACATCTTGGCACCACCGGCAATTTTTGCTTTGAGTGATTTTTTATTTATACCCATACCTTCAAGCTTCTCTATAAGCAAATCAATGCCAGTGTCGGCAAACTTCATTTTGTTTTGATTGTTTTTTATTTTTGTACTGTCAGGTAACATTACATGAACCAAACCGGCTGTTTTAGTATTACTATCGTACAACACAGCACCTATACAGGAACCAAGACCAATGGTAGTAATCTTATCAGGAGATTTGCAAACATTCATGTCTGCTATTCCGACCTTGATTACATTACCCATCTATACCTCCAATACCCAGTTTATTAAGGAGAGCATCAAAGGAATGTACCTCAGACATCATCATAATATATCCATCTACTTCCTTTTCGCCTGCTTTAAACTGTGAGTTAATAAGAAGTGCTTTATCACTAATTTTACCAAACTCTATACAAGGAACACTCAAAATAGCTCCAGCCATATCAATACAAGATTCCGGCTGTGAATATCTCATCTTCATACCTGTTAAGGTTTCTAAAGATGCAACATAGGAACCAATAATTATATTAGCTATCTCTCCTATTGCAGAAATGCCAATCTCTGAGTGCCATTCTATCTGATCTCCCATAAGAGCCTTGACAAGATTTTCAGCATCCTCCATGCCTACTACGAATAAAATCATAGCATTCATATCTCCGCCTATAGTACTTAAAACACCCATAACTGTGGCGTCGGGACCACCCAGAATGTTTTCAAGCTCATTGAAATCATATATGTCCACCTTAGGTGGAGACATAGTTAATTTGGAATTAAGCATAACTGACAAGGAAGTAGTAGCATTGCCAGCTCCAATATTACCTAATTCTGTTAGGGCGTTAAAGGCTTGTTCTGATAATCTTTCACTCATAAGCTATCTCCTAGAATTCGTTATCAATATCATTAATAATTACACCAATATTGAGAAGCGATATAAGAGTGTCATTATACTTACCAACACCTGTAAGGTAGGCTCTTGTAGTATCTGCCGCATCACTGGCAAGCTTCTCAACATCATTATCTGAAAGTGTTACAACTTCCTTTACTTCATCTACAAGCATACCAATCTTAGCATTACCTTCATATTTGATGATTAGAATTCTTGATGCATTAGTAGTGTCCTTATCTGGAAGTTCAAACTTTCTTCTCATGCTCATTACAGGAATTATCTCACCTCTAAGGTTAATAATTCCAAGAAAATACTCCTGAGTATGAGGAACTCTTGTAATCGGCTGAAGTCTGACAATATTATCAATATATGTAATATCTATTCCATACTGCTCATTATCAAACTTAACCATAATATATTGCTTTAAATCATTATTTACTGCATTACTATCCATTATTACACCTCCATTATACTAAAGTGTTAGAATCAATTATAAGGGCAACTTCACCATTACCAAGAATAGTAGCACCACTTATCATCTTTGGTACTCTAATATACTTACCTAAAGGCTTAATTACGATTTCCTGCTGTCCCAAGAGCTTATCTATTACAAGACCAGCCTGTCTGTCGCCCTTCTTGACAATAACAACAATAAGTCCTTCGTCATCATTTTCATCTCTTTCTACAGGTTCAATATCAAGTACCTCATTAAGTCTAACAAGAGGTATAACTGTACCACGAAGGTTAATAACCTCCTTAGTTTGTACATACTTAATATCATCAGGAACTATCTCTTCAATAGTAACTACAGAGTTAAGTGGAAGTGCGTACATCTCATCTGCAATCTTAACCATAAGTGCCTGAATAATAGCAAGAGTAAGTGGAAGTCTTACAATAAACTTAGTTCCCTCTCCAAGCTTTGTAACAACCTCAACATCACCGCCAAGTCCTTCTATCTTATTCTTAACAACATCAAGACCAACGCCTCGACCTGACACATCAGAAATCTTCTCTGCAGTTGAGAATGCAGGTGCAAATAATAAATCAACTGCTTCCTTATCTGACATAAACTCAGCCTGTTCTTCAGTTATTGTCCCCTTCTCTATAGCCTTACGCTTAATCTTTTCAACATCTACACCGGCACCGTCATCAGACACCTCAATAGTAACATTGTTACCATCCTGATAAGCATCGAGTCTAATAGTACCAACCTTTGGCTTGCCAATCTTCAATCTGTCAATAGTTGACTCAAGACCGTGATCAGCAGCATTTCTCAACATATGCATAAGTGGATCACCAATCTCATCAATAACTGTTCTGTCAAGCTCTGTATCCTCACCAGTCATAATAAGCTCCATATCCTTATTCAGCTTCTTAGAAAGGTCACGGATCATTCTTGGGAATCTATTAACAACACTCTCGATAGGTACCATTCGAACCTTCATAACTGACTCATGAAGATTAGTAGTTACTCTCTCAAGATACTCTATCTGCTCGTTAAAGGTCTGAACCTGAACTCTGGCATCGCCAGTTACAGATACAAGTCCATTTTTTGCAATTATAAGCTCAGAAACAAGATTCATAAGATCATCAAGTTTCTCAATATCTACTCTAACTGAGCGATTAACGACCGGTTTAGAAGACTTACTGCTTGATGTTGAAGGTTTCTTATCTTCTTTCTTCTCAACAACAACCTTCTCCTCAGCCTTAGTTTCTGTTGTTGCAGTTGGAGTTGTCTCCTGAACCTCTTCTGGAATCTCAAAATGCTCAATGACAGCTTCTTCTATCTCAGATACATTTTCAATAATCTTCTTAATTTCCTCTATAGGCTTTTCAGATAAGATAAACATAGAGAAATCAAAATCAAATCTCTCATCCTCTATATCCTGTACACTTGGAACAGACTTGATAATTTCTCCCTTACCCTCAAGGCCTTTAAATACAAGAAATGCTCTCGCAGCCTTAAGAAGACAGGTTTCCTGAATATATACAGTAGTTGCATATACATTCATACCATTAGCCTTAGCCTCATTCATAGCATTTTTTTCAAAATCAGCTATAGGAATCTGAAGATACTTCTTTCTCTCCTGGCTTCCGGCTGGTGCAGCCTCAGCTTTTGGTGCTTCAATTACCTCTGGTTCGCCAGTATCACATTTTCCTTCTAGGGCTGCATTGAGTAAGCCAATTAATTCTTCATTATCCTCTGTACCTTCATCAGAAGAATCAACAATATTAGATAGATATCCTTCTATAGCATCAAGACATTTAAACACTATATCAACCATATCTGCATTTACATTAAGTTTTCCATTACGAACCTCAGAGAAAACATTTTCCATATCGTGAGTAAGTCTCTGCATTCTCTTAAAGCCCATAGTTCCTGCCATACCCTTTAATGAATGAGCTGCACGGAAAATCTCATTAACAGTGTCTATATTTTCTGGCTCTGCCTCTAATATAAGCACCTGCTCATTCAAGTTTTGCAAATGTTCCTTTGTCTCATCAATAAAAATCTCAAGATATTGACTTAAATCCATTATAGCACCCCTACTTTCTTAATTATTTCTTTTGCAATTTCATCAAGATCACATACTACATCTGTCAATCCTGTTTCATATATAGCCTTAGGCATACCGTAAACAGTACTAGACTTCTCGTCCTGAGCAATAACATATAGTTTCTTATGTCCCGAAAGCTCTGTTATTCCCTTTGTACCATCTGCGCCCATACCAGTAAGCACAACACATACAATTTCTTCATAACAAAATAAATTGCATATGCTACTGTACATTATGTTGCCACATGGTTTTAATCCACCAATAGGGGGGGTATCATCAAAATAAATAGATACCTTACCATGTTCTTCCCTTACTGCAAGATGTGTTCCACCTTTTGCTATATATACTACTCCGTTTTTTAGAACATCTCCTTGAGCAGCTTCCTTTACCGATATTTCACTAATTTCATCCAATCTACGAGCCATAGTATCAGTAAATCCTGCCGGCATATGCTGAACAATAAGCATTGGTGCCGCCAAGTTCTTTGGGAGCTTTGGTATAACGGATTGTAAGGCTTTTGGACCTCCTGTAGAACAAACAAGAGCAACTAACTTTTTAGTCTTTACATTAAAGCTTTTTGATACATCCTTAAATCGTTCATTATTAGGCTGTATGCTTTGTGACTTGTTACCGGTTTCTTGTTTGTCATAAAATTTAACTACTTTTCCAGTTCTATATGACTTATATGTAGCATCAACAACTCCATCCTTATCATTAATTGAGCTGGCAATAAATAATGCCTTGTTAATCTTCTCCCTAAACTCTACATCTACAAAGATTCTGTTAGGTTTTTTAATGAATTCCATGGCACCAAGTTCAAGTGCTGTAAATGTATCCTTAGCATCTCCCTGAGCACTAATTATAATAAATGGGATTTCTATACCATTACTCTTTATTGTCTTTAATAGCTCAAGTCCACTCATCTTAGGCATATTTATATCACAAAATATAGCTACAATATCATCCTTTTCCTCGATGATTTTAAGTCCTTCTACACCATTAGCAGCTGTATAGGCAACAATATATTCATTTGTATTACCAATTATATCAGACATAACCCTTCTCATAAGTGCAGAGTCATCTATAACTAGAACTTTTTTCATTATATCATTCCCATTTCCTTTGCTCTATTAAGTCTTTCGCTTTCAAATATATATTTTATAATATTATCTCGTTCTTCTTTTGTAATTTTTAGGAACTCTAATCTTTGTTCAACAAGCTCTGGATGATTAGGCATACGAGTGCTACTTAATACTCTGGCAAATAAACTAAATCTAAAAACAAACTCATCTACTGCCAAAACAAATTTAAGCTTAACAACCTCATTCTTGTCCAAAAATTGTCTTTGAATAATCTTTGCGCCACCACCACTTATATCCATAAGCTTAGCTTCCTGCCATTCCAAATCGTCTTCTGATATCACTTCAATATCCGGCTTTCCAGTTTCATACTCCTCATCAGATACGATTCTTATATTGGCATTAAGCTTGCATACATATCTGTAAAACTGTCTTCTTTGAACCTTTTCAAGCTGTCCAATAATTAATACTTCTAAGAAATACATATGACCTTCCTTATATCTAGAAGTAATAATCACATTACACTGCAAAAGACCCTTATCGGTGTAAAAGCAAGCTGAATACTTGTCACTTACAGCAAGCGGAACAATTTTTCCCTCAAAAATAGGCATAGCAATTTGGAGCTTATTTCCAGGTAAAATATCAAATATTTTACTGACATAGACTTTCTTATTCTGCTCATTTCTAATAACATCGTCCAATTTTACAAGTTCAATTTTATTTCCTATTGAAATTCCCATATAAACCCCTTTTCATTACTTAGCTCGTTTTTTGAATTTAATAAAATCAAAAAATACCTTTGCAATTCCATCCTTCTTCTTATACTCTTCCTGATCTGTATTAATAAGCTTACTTGCAAGCTCACATATAGCCTTAGATGCAGGTGTATTAGGGTACGCAGACACCACAGGTTTTTGCTCTATAATAGCCATAGAAGCATTCTTATCCTGTGGAATTGAGCCCAAATATTCAAGCTTTGTATTTAGAAATTTTGATGAGACTGTGTTCATTTTAGCGAAAATCTCATCGCCCTCAGAATCATTTGTAACCCTATTCGAAACTACATTTATAGTTTTATACAATGGATTAAATTCATTTTTTCTTCTAAGTACCTTTAATAAAGAATATGCGTCTGTAATTGATGTGGGCTCTGGAGTAACCACAAGTAAAACTTCAGGACTAACCATAACAAATTCCATAACCGAATCTGTAATTCCAGCACCTGTATCAATAATTACAACATCATACATCTTATCAAGCTTAACCATCTCAGATATTAATAACTTAATGTTATTCTTATCTAAAGAAGCCAACTCAGACACACCAGAACCACCTGATATAAAACCAATTCCCATTGGTCCTTTGGTGATTATCTCTGGCATAGTTTTATTATTATGAATAAGATCTAAAAGATTATAGGTTGGTCTAATACCAAGCATAACCTCAACATTAGCTAAGCCAAAATCAGCATCGAAAATAACTACCTTCTTGCCGAGCTTAGCCATTTCCATAGCTAAATTAACAGATAGGCTAGTTTTTCCAACACCACCCTTACCGCTTGTTACCGCTATTACTCTAGCATTACTTGATTCACTAGACTCCTGAACCCTTTGTCTTAAACTAGTAGCCTGGTCCATTAGTCAGCACCTCCTAAAAGCTTCTTGGCTATAATCTGTGGATTCACTGCACCTATATCATCAGGAACATTTTGTCCCCATGTAACATAGGACAAATCCTTTCCTGTATCCAGCTTAAGATTTAAAATATTCCCCCAACCTCTAGTTTCGTCCAGCTTTGTAAATATAAGCTTATATGGGAACATATCATCATAGGTCTTAGAAATACTCTTTAAATCACTATATTTTACAGTTGCGCTTACAACTAGATATACTTCCCTCTCATAATTCTCTACAGAAGCAATTATTTCCTCTAAATCCTTCTTTTGTTCATCATTACGATGGGAACGACCAGCTGTATCCACGAATATAAAATCGCAATTTTTATGCTTCTCTACAGCATTTTTCATCTCATCAGGAGTATAAACAACCTCCATAGGAGCATTTAAAATATTTGCATATGTTTTAATTTGCTCTATGGCAGCTATTCTGTATGTATCCACTGACACCATAGCAATGCTCTTTTTTTCATCCAGCATAAACTTTGAAGCAAGCTTAGCCATTGTGGTAGTTTTTCCAACACCAGTATTTCCTACAAAGAAAACAATCTTAGGCTTATTACCTCCGCCAGTTAAAGGTTTTATCTCTCCTAATTTAAGTACTATCTTTTGATAAACCTTAGATAAAATATTATCAATAGGTACATTTCCAGACTCGGATGCAAAATCCTGAATAATACTATCCGCATACTTTTCTAACACTTCATTATCTACAAGCTGAGCTTTTATTAATTCAACAACCTTATTATCGATGGTTTTAATCACTCCAGTTGTTTCAGTTTCAGCTTTATCTTCAGCTTCTAAATCCTTTAAAAGCTGTGTTGACATCGTATTTACAGTTTTAGAAGCAACATCTTCCTTGGCTGATGTCATCTGCTGTTCTAGCAATCTAGCAATATTATTAATCTTCTCCTCGATTGCATTTTGAGCTTCTTCGCTATAATCATTAGATTTAGCAAATCCCTTTACAAAATCTGATGATTTAGTTTCTTTATTAGCAAGCTTTGAAAAATCAACCTTTTTTTCAACAATATTGTCATCAATGGCCGCAGTCAGTTCAACCTTTGACTTTTTAAAAATGCTAAAAATACCCCTTGGTTTGATGGTCTTAACATTCATTACTATTGCATCTGGTCCTAATTCTTCCTTAGCCATAAGTATGGCTTCCTTTTCAGTTTGTGCATTAAACTTTTTAATTATCATCTATTGTCACAACTCCCACTGACTTCAACTCAATATTTGAATCGATTTCATTATATGATATTACTATTAAATCCTTAAAGTAATCGTTAGTAAGCTTCTTAAAATACATTCTCACTATTGGTGATGTTATTATTATAGGTGCTTGTCCTTTATTCTCAAGCTTTTGAATCTCAATTTCTGTAGATTTGAGAATCTGCTTAGTCACGGCTGGATCAAGTGAAATATATGCGCCCTGCTCAGTCTGCTTAATGGAGCTCATAATCATCTGTTCTATCTTAGGATCAAGGGTCACAACAGATGTCATATCACCATCACCAAAATATTTGCTCGATATAGCTCTCTTTAAGCTCTGTCTTACATATTCTGTAAGTATATCTGTATCTCTGCTAGTCGCAGCATAATCTGCCAAAGTCTCAAATATAGTAATTAAATCTCTGATAGATATACCCTCACGAAGCAGATTTTGTAATACCTTCTGAATATCGCCCACACCAAGTAGTTTTGGTACAAGCTCATCCACAAGAGTTTTATTGGTTTCCTTAATATTATCAATAAGATTTTGAACATCCTGTCTATTAAGGAGCTCATCTAAGTGTTTCTTAATAATCTCAGTAAGATGCGTTGCAATTATTGATGGTGGGTCAACAACTGTATATCCAAGAGATTCTGCACGTTCTCTCTGAGATTCAGTAATCCACATAGCTTCTAAGTGGAAAGCTGGTTCAAAGGTTGGTATTCCGGTAATCTCATCCTCCACATACCCAGGATTCATAGCCATATAGTGGTCAAATAATATCTCACCCTCACTAACCTGAATACCTTTTATCTTGATAATATATTGATTAGGATTTAACTGAATATTATCACGAAGTCTTATAATAGGAACAACTGCCCCTAATTCAAGAGCTATCTGACGTCTAATCATAACTACTCTATCCAACAAATCTCCACCCTGATTAACATCTGCTAATGGTATTATACCATAACCAAACTCCAGTTCAATAGGGTCGACATGGAGAAGTGAGTTTACATTCTCGTGTCGTCTAACCTCCTCGGCCTGAACCTCTTCCTCCTCAATTTCCTCTTTAATAGCCTGTTCCTGCTGATTCCCCCTAATAGCAAAGGACAGTATTATAAATATTAGTCCGTATGCACCACAGAACCCAAAACTCAGGGGTGTCAAAGCACCAAGTCCAATCATTGTTATACCCACCATAAGTAAAACCTTTGGAATACTAAACAACTGACTAATAAGTATATCTCCAATATTTTCTTCCTTAGATGCCTTAGTAACAAGAATACCTGTTGAAAGTGAAATAAGCATAGATGGAATCTGCGATACAAGTCCATCACCAATTGTAAGAATAGTGAATTTTTGCAATGCTTCTCCAGCAGTAAGCCCCATCGCGGTCATACCCATTACAAGACCACCTGCAATATTGATTAATGTGATAATAAGACCTGCTGTTGCATCTCCTTTTACGTACTTGGAAGCACCATCCATAGCGCCAAAGAAGGCGGATTCTTCTTGAATCTTCTGTCTTCTAGCTATCGCTTCCTGATCAGTTATAGCTCCAGTATTAAGGTCTGCATCTATAGCCATCTGCTTACCTGGCATAGCATCAAGAGTAAATCTTGCTGTTACCTCTGATACTCTTTCAGAACCTTTATTGATTACCATCATCTGAACTATCAAAAGAACTACGAACACGATAGCTCCTATAACCAAGTTACCTCCACCAACGAAAGAACCAAAAACCTCTACTACCTGTCCCGGGTTACCTGTGGTAAGAATTAATCTGGTTGATGATACATTCAAAGAAATTCTAAATACCGTTGTAAAAAGCAACAATGTAGGGAAACCTGACATATTAAGTGTCTCACTGGTAAACAAACAATTAAATACTATTATAAGAGACATTGAAATATTAAACAAAATTAAAACATCAAGTAATGATGCTGGAATAGGAATGATGAGAAATACAATAGCAGCAAGTAAATATACTCCTAAAAATATATCATTTCTTTTCATAGCCTATCCTCCTTCCCTACTTGATGTCTTCTAACTAACCTTATTTCGTTCACCATAAACATAAGCCAAAACCTCTGCAACTGCCTGATAAAGCTCAACAGGAATTTCCCTACCTATGTCTACATTACTATAAAGCATTCTAGCTAAAGGTTTATCCTCATAAATTAATACATCATTTTCCTTAGCTATCTCTTTTATCTTAAACGCCAAATAATCTGCACCCTTAGCAACAACTATAGGGGCTTGATTGACGGTATTATCGTATTTTAAAGCAACTGCAAAATGAGTTGGATTTGTAATAACAACATCTGCTTCCGGAATACTTTGCATCATTCTACGTCTTGATGCCTGTTGCATTCTCTGTCTTTGCTGTGCTTTTATCTTTGGATCTCCTTCCTGGTTCTTGTACTCATCCTTGACCTCTTGCTTTGACATTTTAAGATCTTGCTTATGCTTCCATCTTTGGAAAAATAAATCAGCGACTGCAAGTGCGAAATAAACCAATGAAATCTTTAACCCTAAATCAATAACTAAATCAAATAACACACCCAAGGAGTCTTGTATTTCTAAATCATAGACTGTCAATAATACTGTTAGATTGTCTTTAATTACAGAATAACATATGGCAAATATTACAATTATCTTAACTATGGATAAAAGAAGTTCGAATACTGCTTGCTTCGAAAACATCCTTTTAAATCCAGATATGGGGTTTAATTTATTTAACTTTGGTTGTAAAGGCTTTGCTGTTACCATCCACTTAAATTGTACGGATTGTGATAAAAATCCAACAACCAAGGCAACTGCAAAAAACGGTAGACAAGTAATTAAAATATATAGCAACCCTTCTGTTAAAATTTGAATAACGGTTATAGAATTAAATGGACTATTTGCATAATAAGAAATCTTATCCCAAAAGTTTGAGAATACATTAATTAATCTCTCTCCAACAAAGCCTATAAATATTTTTAAGCACAAAAACACAGCCAATAATGATGCTGCGGTAGAGATTTCCTTACTCTTAGCAACCTGACCCTCTTTTCTAGAGTCATCTATCTTCTTTGCTGTAGGTTCTTCAGTTTTTTCACCACCCTCATCATTGGCAAACAACTGAAGATTTAATTTTAATAGACTTTCCTCATAAGGACTCAAGCTACATTCCTCCTAAAACAGACGTAAGCATGCTATCCATTTTTTCCACCAAATAATTGGTAATGTTTGGTATAAACATAATCATAATTGCAAGTGCAAGCATACCTAAAATTATCTTAAGCTGAATACCAATTGCAAACATATTCATCTGAGGAGAACTCTTAGTCATAACACCTAGTATTATATTTAGTATAGTAGCCGCTATAAATATAGGCATTGCAATTCTAAATCCTATAACAAAAAACTCTACAATAAAACCAATAACATGTGTATACATAGCAATAATATTTAAGTTAAATCCCCCGAGAGGTATAACCTCGAAGGAACGTACAACAGCTTTAAGAATATAATAATGCAAATTTGTAATAAGTATAATTAGATATATAAGCTTATCATATAAATTTGCACTAATGGTTGTCATAGTACCAGAGTTTATATCAAAGGACTGAGCCATAGAAAACCCTATTTCTCTGTCTATAAACTCTCCTGCCATTGTAATAATTGCCATCACTAGACTAGAAACAAAACCAAGGGCCAATCCAACTGCTGCTTCCTTTAACAACAGAAACGTAAAGCCAAAAACTGTACTGTATTCTGGCATATCTGGATTCATAGCCATAAAAACTGTGAGCGATATACACGCGGCTATTAACACTCTAAGTCTTCCATTAATACTTTTGTGACCAAAAACAGGTGCTATAGCCACAAAGCATGCAATTCTGACCAATACCATTAAAAAGGCTTCCAGCTTTAGGGTTTCAATACTTAAATCCATAAGCTACTACCTCACATAATCTCCAAATTTACTCCATAATTCCTGAATAAAAGCTAATATATTACTTAAAATCCAGTCACCTGTAAGTATTATCATAAGAAACATAACAAGAATCTTGGGAACAAAAGTCAATGTTTGCTCCTGAATAGATGTTACAGTCTGGAAAATACTTATTACAAGGCCAACAATAAGAGACACCAACAGAAGGGGGGTAGCGCACTCAATTATAATCCAAATTGCCCTACTGGCAATATCCACAACTTCTCCTGTTGTCAATTCAATCACCTCTTATCATAAATTAAAAGAATTTACAAGTTGTCCTATTACCAAATTCCAACCATCAGCTAAGATAAACAGCAGAATCTTAAACGGCATAGAAATTGTTGTTGGTGGAAGCATCATCATACCCATAGACATAAGCACAGATGCAACAACCATATCTATAATTATAAATGGAATATATATCAAAAATCCTATTATAAATGCAGCTCTAAGTTCACTTATAATAAATGCAGGAATAACAATAGCAAGCGACAATTCGTCTGCACTTTCAACAGTATCCACTTTGGCTATATCCATAAATAATCTCAAATCTTCCTGTCTGGCTTGTTTTAACATGAATTCTTTAAGTGGATCAACGCACTTTTCTAGCGCTTCCTCCTGTGTAATCTCATTAGCAGATAATGGATCTATAGCTTCCTCCTTTATCTGAATAAATATAGGACTCATAATAAATAGGGTTAAAAATAAGGAGAGCCCTATCAATACATTATTGGGTGGGGATGACTGTGTACCCAAGGCCGTCCTTGTAAATGATAAAACTACCACTATTCTGGTAAAGGACGTCACCATAACTAATATTGATGGAGCTAATGAAATTACTGTAATAACCAACAAAATCTGAAGAGTTCCTGATAAGGTGGTATCGTCAGAATTAGAATTAAGAGTAAGTCCAATTGACATACCATCATCATCTGTTATAGCCTCATCCTGTCCCTCTTCAGCTTGCGTTCCTGGAGTAACAGCGGTAGCGTAAGTATATGATCCTGAAAAAACAACAGCTAGAGCTAGCGGAATTAAAATTAATAATATTAATTTTCGCAGCTTTTTGAATCTCATATAACTACCTACTTTATATCTGTATTATCTTTTGGGTCTTTTATATTAATATTTCCAAGTATATCTTTAAAGTTGATAGAAACCTCCGAAGAATTTGTCTCTGGAAGTATAATATTATCCTTATCGAGCTTATCAATCATGGTAATCTCATCCTTACCAAAGCCCAATGCATAATAATCCTCTCCTATCTTAATGATGGAAATAAATTTATTACCACCTAATCGAAAAGACTCAATTATTTTGATGTTAGCTTTTTTATTAAATGAATTACTCTGTAGCTTAGCAGTAAGCTTGGCGGTAAAATAAGCTAACACCAATATAAATATAAATATCAATATCAAAGATATAACATTATATAGAGAGTTATCTCTTACACTCCCTGATAAATAAATGTACATATTACTCAACTGCCTTCTTAACAGCCTCAATAACTCTGTCTGGCTGGAAAGGCTTTACGATAAAGTCTCTAGCACCTGACTGAATTGACTCAATAACCATTGCCTGCTGACCCATAGCAGAGCACATAACAACGCTTGCATTTGGATCTGCAGCCTTAATCTTCTTAAGGGCCTGAATACCATCCATCTCTGGCATAGTGATATCCATAAGTACTAGATCTGGCTTGGTCTCGTTATACTTCTCAACTGCCTTTAATCCATTTTCTGCCTCACCAGCAATATTGTAACCATTCTTAACTAATATGTCCTTAATCATCATTCTCATAAATGCCGCATCATCACATATTAAAATACTCTTTGCCATAACTTTTACTCCTTTATGTTATATTTTTTCCTTAATAATCTCTGTGATTCTAATACCAAAGCTTTCCTCTATAACAACTACCTCGCCCTTCGCTACAAGCTTTTGATTAACCATAACATCTATGGATTCACCTGCCAGTTTATCAAGCTCAATAATTGTTCCTGGTGAAAATTCCAGTATCTCCTTAATGGATTTTCTAGTTCTACCCAATACAACCGAAACCTCTAATGGAACATCCATTATAAGTTCAATGTTTTCCTGCTGTGTGACAGGATTAATCATAGGATTAAAAGCTTGGAACTGAACGTTCTGAACATTTACATCCGGCTGCATCATCATAGGTTGACCCATCATAGGCTGTCCCATCATAGGTTGACCCATCATAGGCTGTCCCATCATAGGCTGTCCCATCATAGGCTGTCCCATCATCGACTGGTCCATCATTTGTGGGGCCTGCTGTGGTGCTTGTTGAATAGGCTCGACTTTAGTTGGTTCAGGTGCTTGTTTAGGTGGCTCCGGTGTTGCAGTCACCTCTTCCTCTCCTGTAAACCTCCTATATAACTCCTTGGCTAACTCTATAGGATACAACTGCATTATAGTACTATCCACTAAGTCGCCTATAGTCATTCTAAAGGTTACACATGCAAAATCTCTCTTCATAAAGTCTGTAACCTTAGCCTCGTCTATATCCCCAGCCATATCAACCAAATCTGCCTCTGGTGGGCTTATGTCAATCTTAGTATTAAGCATTGACGAAAGTGATGTAGCTGATGAACCCATCATCTGATTCATGGCCTCACATATTGCACTAAAGTGAAGCTCAGATAACTCTGGTGCAGGATTTAAACCATCTCCACCCATCATTAAGTCTGTGATAATCTTAACATCATCTTCTTTTAGAATTAATACGTTATTACCATCTATACCCTCTTTGTAATAGATATTTATAAAAACGCATGGTCTTGCATAATCAGCGGTTAAATCTTCCCATCTTGTAATGTTTACAACTGGTGTGGTTATAACAACCTTCTGATTAACCAAGGAATAAAGTGTTGTTGCTGCGGTACCCATACAAATATTGGATATCTCACCAAGTGCGTCTTTTTCTGAATCCGAAAGAGAATCTGCACCAGTATTAGTCATATTAGCAAGTCCACCACCTAAGAGTGCATTAATCTCCTCTTGGGATAACATTCCGTCCATATTCTTTATTCCTCCTCTCTATATATTTCTGTAATCTTAACTGCGTAATTATCGCTAAAGGAACCAGGTAATGCTTTGAATTTAACAATATTACCAACATATACATCTAGCTCGTCTTCAACGCACCTGTCTAGCTTTATAATATCTCCTACTTGAAGATTTACAAAGTCTATAACTGTTATCTGACTCTTGCCCAAATAAGCAGATACAGGAACCAATGCTTTGTTAATAGCAGTCTCAATAACATCAGCATAGCTTGACTCATCCTTATTCTGCATAGTTGAGAACCAATACTTAGTATTGAGCTTATCCATAACATCCTCCAAAGTAATAAATGGAAGACAAATATTCATCAATCCTTCAACACCGCCTATGTTAACATTTATAGTAACAATTGCAATCATCTCTGTTGGAGAGATAATTTGGGCAAACTGTGAATTAGTCTCAATTCGTTCAAGATAAGGTTCTATCTCTACTACATTTTTCCATGGTTCTCTAAGCAAGCTTATAATGATATTAAATATTCTTTCCAAAATAGATAATTCAATCTCGGAAAAATCCCTATTTTTTTCTAAAGGCTCGCCCATACCACCTAATAATCTATCAATAATGGTATATCCTATATTGGTGGCCATCTCTATGATAATATTACCTTTTAGGGGTGACATATTTACAACGCCAAGCAAAACAGGATTTGATAATGCATTTGAAAACTCTGAATAAATTACTGCCTCTGAGTTCATAACCTCAATCTGTACATTCTTTCTAAGATATGCAGGAAGGTTACTACTAAGCAATCTGCCAAAATGCTCAAAAATTATTTCAATTGTTCTTAGATGCTCCTTCGAAAACTTTGCAGGCTTAGTAAAATCATAATCCTTAACCTTGGCACTTTTGTTATCCTCAATATCCTCAACATCAAGTTCACCAGTGGATAGTTGTTTTAAAAGGGCGTCTATTTCGTTTTGTGAGAGTACGTCTGCCACGCTTCTCACCTCCTGGTTTATTGATTACTGTGCTACCCAATTATAGAAGCTAATTGAATATATACACTCTGTATTAAAGGTCTCCTTTAAGGAAGCCAAAAGCTCAGCCTTAATCTGATTCTGAACTGTTACGTCTATTACTTGATCATACGTGTACTTACCGATAATATTTCTCGTCATATCATATACAAGTGATGTTGAATTAGTAAGGTTAGTTGATACTTCTGTATAATCAGCGGCTGTCTTATCAAGATTAATAGTAAGACCATACTGAACAACATGTAATTTACCTGAGCCGTCTGCAGCAAGGTTAATCGGATTGCTCTGTTCTAGCTGAAACGGAGCTAAATTACTTACATCAAACCCGCTGTTACCTGCCGTTTGAGATGACATCTCAAGGTCTAATACTGCCATAATATCTCCAACTAATTTATTAGTCTTCTTAACAGAAGGAACAAAAGTGAATACAAGTAAAATATTAAATGCAAGATTTATAATACATAACGCTAGTATAAGAACTGTTATAAGATTCTTTTTCATAATAAACTCCCTCTTAATAATTTGAATTCTGCTTATTGTATATCTTTATAGTAACTCGTCTATTCTTGGCTCTACCTTCCTCTGTAGAGTTTGATGCTACTGGTCTGCTTTCGCCATAACCAGCTATCTTCATATTCGCATCAATGAAATCCTCTTGAGTCATGATATATTCATAAACACTTCTGGCTCTTTCTGCTGATAATTCTCTATTATTTGCATATTGTGCTGAATACATAGGTACATTGTCAGTATGTCCTTCAATTTCAATAATGCAATACTTATATTTAGTAAGAATTCTTGCAATCTTTTGTAGGAACAACTTTGAGTCATTCTTTATCTGAGCCGTACCAGATGAAAACAATATAGAACCATTTAAATCTAGCTCAACATACTGCTCATTATAATCGATGCTTACCAAATCATCTATGCTATATGACTCAGCCATTTGCACAACCTCATTATACATCTCTTCGGATTGTGCCTCTCCTCGCTTATCTAACTCTGCCTTTAACTCTTCATCTGATAGCTTTTCTGAATCATTTTTTGAAGCTGTAACTTCCTCTCCTGAATCAGTATCAATATTCTGTCCTGCCTGTGTTAACACAGCCTGTGCATCAGGAACCTGACTAACACCGCCAGACAACATACCACCCTCTACCAATGAGATGGAGCCTTGGTCAATAACACTAAATGTAACATTATCAAATGATGCTGCTATCTTCTGTATCTTGCCTTCATCCATGGTTGAACTGGCAAAAAGTAAAACAAAGAAACATAACAAAAGATTCATAAGATCACTAAACGTGGCCATCCATGCTGGAGACCCTTCCTCTGGTGGTTGTTCTTTTCTCTTAGCCATACATTACGCACCACCTTCATCTTCAAATCCTTTTCTCTCAGTAGGTGATAAGAAGGATTTGAGCTTTTCTTCTATAACTCTTGGGTTTTCTCCCGCTTGAATAGAAAGAATACCCTCTATCATAACTTCCTTAAGCTTGATTTCTGCATCATTCAAGCTAGTTAACTTATTAGCGACAGGAGAACAAATCCAGTTAGCAAGAACTGAACCATAAAGAGTTGTAATAAGAGCTACGGCCATGTTAGGTCCGATAGAATCTGGATCTGACAAATCTTTAAGCATGTTTATAAGACCTATCAGAGTACCAATCATACCCCAAGCAGGTCCCATAGCACCAAGATTTTTCCAAAACCCTATATTCTTCTGATGTCTAGCATCTACATTGATTATTTCTGCCTCAAGTATACTTCTAACAAGTTCAGGATCAGTACCATCCACTATAAGCATAATACCCTTCTTCATAAAATCATCTTCTAATGTATTGGTAGATTCCTCTAAAGCTAGTAAACCTTCTCTTCTAGCTAAGTTAGAAAGCTCAATAATAGTTTTAATTGTCTCTGTCTCATTGGCTTTTGGAACCTTAAATACCAACGCAAATGACTTTAAACCATTTAAGAAATCCTGCATAGGACTCATAGCAAGTATGGCACCAAAAGAACCACCAAAGGTAATAAGAGCAGATGCAGGGTCAAGAAACGTGTCAGTAATAACACTAAATCCCTTACCATTAACCATACCAAATATCATAAGCGCAAATGCGCCAACAAATCCAATAATTGATGCTATATCCACGATTTTTACCTCTCAAATACACATTGCATATGAAATCACATGCAAATTAATAAGCTGTATGTATCTTTCTCTTGTAATTAATAACTAAATCAACAATTTCCTTACTACTTTCGGATACCACAAATTTCTTGCCACTAGTAAGTGTAATAACTGTATCCGGGGTTTCCTCAACACATTCAACAAGTTCTGCATTAATAATAATTTTAGCTCCTCTAAGCCTTGTTACCTCTATCATATGGTCACCTCGAAAAAAATACATAATTGTCGACATTACAGTTAGGATTATTATAGCATAATAGAGTTTTTATGTCTACAAAAATAAAAGCAAGAAGACCCTAAATACGACTTTTTTTTCGTTTTAAGGCCTTCTTGTTAAATTATGTTATTTTAATTATCTCTTAAGGTTTACTAATTCTTCAAGCATGGTGTCTGAGGTAGTAATAATTCTTGAGTTTGCCTGGAATCCTCTCTGAGTTGTAATCATCTCTGTAAACTCTGCCGAAAGGTCTACATTAGACATCTCAAGAACACCCTGTGACATTGATCCACCACCATCATCTACTGATGTACCAATTCCGTCAAAATCACCTGAGTTCTGTGTTGTAGTATACATACTATCTCCAACAGACTCAAGAGCCATAGGGTTTGTAAATCTTGCTACTGCAATCTGTCCCAAAAGTTTAGTCTCGCCATTTGTATATACGCCATAAATTTTACCAGATGTATCGATACTAACATCACTAAGGGCACCCATCGCTCTACCACATCCCATAGAGTCTGTTGTACCACGTACCATTTTAGCTGTAGATTGACCATCTGACTCAAACATTGTAAGGTTTGAGAAATCAACTGTTATACCATCTACTTGCTCACCATTAACTATGGATGTAAATACATCTCCCTTATCTGCCGAATTAGGAGTAATCTCAAGTAATGTAGTTGAAGAATCTGCCTGACCTACATATTCGAAAGCACCTGTATCAGCATTGAACTTAATTTGAATTGAGTTCATACCTGCAATAGTTGCAGTATATCCACCCTCTTCTATATCATCAGTTGATGCATCATCAGCACCAAGAATTTCTACATTGTTAGCATCCTTCACTGACATAATCTCGAGATTATAAAGTGATCTATCTGCCTGATTCTCGTCCTGAGTTAGCTTAAACTTAACTGTGTAGTTATAACCAAGAGAATCATATATTGACATTGATATAGCTACTCCATCTGTTGATGTAAGATCAGGATCATTACGATCTATATTTCCTGTCATGTAAGCATCTGTTGTCTGTTCTGGTGAGGAAACCTTATTAGCTTCACTCTCTGGATAAAGAGCAGAAACTGTATCCTTTTTAATCTCAGAAGGATTTTCGGGATCTACCTGCCAGCCCATAACCTGAAAACCATTACTTGTCACAAGACATCCTGCACCATCTACACTAAAGTTACCAACCTTAGTAAAGTTATTTACACCACCACGACTAACGATGAAGAAATCCTCTCCATTTAACATAAGGTCGTATGGATTATTAGTACTCTGTGCAGCACCATTATCAGTTACACTTGTCTGGATAGATGATACCTGAGTACCAAGACCTATCTGTGATGCATTTGTACCACCTGTGCTAGCTGTTGCACCAGTTGCTGTAGATGTTGTTTGATATAATACATCTCTAAAAAGTACAGATGATGACTTAAAGCCTATAGTATTAACGTTAGCTATATTGTTACCAATTACGTCCATTTTTGTCTGGTGAGTCTTAAGACCTGCAACACCAGAATAAAGTGATCTCATCATAATTTTGTCCTCCAATATTTTTCTACTAAATCCCTTCTGTCATTCCGGGATTACAGCCTCCATATCGGTCCGGCTGTTTACTCTAGTTACTAAACTATTACTGCGCCATCAATATTGGTGAAAACATTGCTTTCATCATTTGATTCTAAAGCAGTTACTACAGTGTTGTTTTTTATATTAACTATAAATGCCAGATTATCCATCATCACCAAGGATTCGTTAATATTTTTATCCCTAGCCATTAACACACCCTGATTTAATCTAGATACCTGCTCTTCAGATAGGTTTATATTCCTACTTTCTAATCTTTGATTTGCATGCTTTGAGAATTTTACTTCTTCTGAATCATTAAGCTTTTGGGTGAAAATCTCTTGAAACGATGCATTTATATCATTAAACTTAGGTTTGCCTATCCCTTTATTTTGAATTATTAAGTCTGTAGCCTGCTCTATGGAAAAGATTCTGTCTCCTAATCCATTCATAAAACCGCCTCCTGACTATTATTCAGTAACATTATCTGTAGTTTTATCACTATCCTTATCAGCATTCTGATTATTTGACTCCTGAAGCTTGTCACTTGCAATACCCTGAAGATATAAATAGTAATCATAATCAACTACTGAATCAAGGTCTGATGCTGGATAATATGTATCGTTAATTGAAAGAAGTACTTCTCCATCCTTAACTGTAGCGTACTCTACAAGTCCACTAATCATATCCGTGTTTCCAGCAGAATCTGTAGTGTTCATAATCACATACTGTCCTACTAAATTAAGCGCATTGCCCTTATCAAGGGTGTTACTAATATTCATAGTAGCTTCAAGGGAAGAATACTGAGCAAGCTGTGACATATACTCTGTACTATCTCCTGGATTCAAAGGATCCTGGTACTGCATCTGAGTTACAAGTAACTGTAAAAATGCATCCTTATCAAGATCATTACCGGTAGTCTCTTTCTTTGTTGAAGTATAACTAGTATTAGTCTTGTTGGTCTGAATATTATTTATAATTGGATCTGCCATATACTCTCCTTTCCGGTTATACTGTATAGCTTACAGTATTACCTTTTGTCTTCATAATCTCTACTTCTAATTCCTCTTCTTCTGTCAATTCCTCTTCGCCTAAATCATTAACATTGATTCTTCCTACAGATTTTGATGTGTCATTTGTCTGTTCCTGATTGTCAAAATCACCATTCTGGCTTTCTTCGAAAAATCCATACGTTGCAACCATTACCTCAATAGCTTCAACCTTTATTTCGTTGTTGGAGAAATTTTCCTTAAGAATCGCTAAATTATTTTCAATAGCATTCTTAGCCGCCTCTGTCTCAGCAATAATCTTTGCCTGCATTACTCCGTCCTTAGCTTCAACATTAACATAAACCTTACCAAGGTTTTCTGGATTAAGTTGAACCTCCATGGACTGAACCTCTTTGGTTGCAGTGACCTTAATCTGGTCGATTATCTGTCTGATAATGTCAGCTTCCTGAACATTTGCAGTGAATGCGGTTGTATCAACATTAACATTTGCATTAACCGTATTATCAAGAGCCTGATTAAAGTTTGTCACAACCTGCTGATTATTTTGTTCACTAGTCTGACCATTTGATGTTTGGCTACTATCCTCAGCTGTGTTCTCTACTGTTATTTTGTCAGCTAAACTGTCATCACCGATTTGGTTTGCAGACTCATTGTCGTTATTCTTAGCATTAAGGTTGCTTACGTAATCAGTGTTATCACTTACATCAGAAACAACTTTCTCATCATCTATAATCACTTTATCATCAACAATTATATCGTCATTTGCATCAGCATTCTTAAGTGCTACTTCTATAACATCAGCATTATCTGTTAAAAACTCACCGGCTGCTGTAACATCAGAAAATCCGTAATCCTTTATAAGTCCTGTTATAGTGTTAGTAATATCTGACACAAGATTGGCAATATTCTCATTAACAAGGATATCTACATTGTCAGCTCCCATAGCCTGAAGGATGAAATTTTTAAGATTATCTCCTATAAGTAATTGAGACACATCAATGCCCATATCAGCAAGTATATTTTCTAATTCTTCGTCAGTTATACCTAACGCTTCCTTTAATATATTCTTAACATCCTTTATAAGCTCTACTGCTTTATCAACATTACTCTCCACACTTGAATCTGTATTGGTTTCCTTGATGTTATTTGTCTTTTTGCCGTCATTTGATACAACATTCTCAGTATCTTGAAGCTTGTCCTTTGATGCACTTACTTTCTCCTGTTTACTGTAGACGTCATAATCATTAGTTCTCTCCTTAGCTGGAGCAACCTCTGATACATCAATATCCTGAGATGAAGCTATATCTGTTTGCTCCTGTCTGGTTGAAACCATATTCATCAAGCTGGCAAAGGCATCTACAGCCTTTTCTTCTTCCTTTGAAGCACCCTTAGCCTTTGTATTAGCCATAATGTCCATAGGTCCAATTCCACCTGTTGAAATAGTAATCATCCTGCGCCCTCCTTTCTCATAATATATTAAGTGTTATGGCAATAGCTTTTTGGTTACGCTTGCTGCGTATTCCGGATCCATCTCTGCTAATATCTTTCCTTGAGATTCTGCACTCATATTATTCATAATCAATGCAACAGTATCTAGGTCATATTTCATAGTTTCCAGAATTTCAGCCGCATCCTTAGGATCCATGCTTTCGTAAGCTTTTGCCAAGTCTATAATTTGCTGATCATTTGTATTAGCAGCTACTATTTCTCTATATACCTGCTCAGCATACTCAGGATCAAGCTCATTATACCACTCAACATATATATCGGTATCCGGAGCATTTTCTCCATAGACTATTTCATTAAAAAATTCAGTTTTTTTGGTTTCGAAGTTTTCCTGTTCCTCTTCATATACGGTAAGTCTCGAAACTTCAGCCTGTAATTCGGTCACTTGGTCAGTCAGTCTAACAATTTCAGCCTCTTTACTACCAACAGATGCCTCTAACACTGCAATTCTGTCTAGTGCATCCTTAAGATTTGTGTAATTATATCCACTTTCTTTGATAATTTCCTCATCTGTAGCATCAGGAAGAATCTCTTTAATTATAGGCACATCCTTAAACACCGGTCTTAAAACCTCTGTACCAAAACCTCCTACATCACATTTTATCAAGAGTGCCATTACAGAAAGCCAGGTTGTAATAATAAGCACAATCATTATTATGCCAATACCCTTATTTCCACTACTTTCTTTATCTTTAAATTCCTTGGACATTGTCTATTCCTCCGTATCTTTATTATTATACTGATAGCTAACCACCTGATCAGTTTCCTTTGCTTCCTCAGCATTTATCTCTTGTTTAAATTCTTCAAATTTGTTTTCTTTTAGCTTTTCATGCATTTTTCTTTCCTGCATTAAGGTATTAAGCTTATTTCTAGCTTTTTCTACATCCTTACTTTTCTCTCTAACCACTTCTATCTGAGCCTCTATCATCTCGTCCATAATATCCATGGCATTACCATATTCATCGATTCGAACAAAATCAAGCCTACCCTTGATGGATTCATTATAATCCAAATAATATCCATATCTGCGTTGTTTTAGATGTTCTAGCTTTTCTTCCTCCTCTGCCAAAATCATCATTGCATCGGCATACTCCTGCTTTGCTGCTTCCTCAAGCTTGTATTTAATATCTAAAATATTTTGCATTCGATAAATAAACTTAGCCATATATACTACCCTTATCAATATACCTTTAATCAAAAATTTCCTTTAGAAGCCTTAATTCGTCCTCTAGTAAAAACTTAGAATTAACATCCTGTCTTAAGAAACCATTTACCTTATCAATCTTTGAAATAGCATAATCTATATCCTTATTTGAGCCAGCTCTATAAGCTCCAATATTTATCAAATCCTCAGCATCACTATATGTAGCTAACACATTTTTTAAATTTCCAGCCAGCTGCTTATGCTCTTCTGAGGCAATTGCACTCATACATCTTGATATACTGGCAAGCACATCTATAGCCGGATAATGGTTCTTATGACCTAGTTTTCTAGACAATACTATATGACCATCAAGTATACCTCTTGCTGTATCAGTAATAGGCTCATTAAAATCATCACCATCTACAAGTACTGTATATAGACCTGTTATTGAACCAGTTTGTGTATTTCCAGCTCTCTCGAGAAGTTTAGGCAACTCGGAATAAACTGATGGCGGATAACCTCTTGTAACCGGTGGTTCTCCTGATGCAAGACCTATTTCTCTTTGAGCCATAGAAAATCTTGTAAGGGAGTCCATCATAAGAAGTACATCCTTCCCCTGGTCCCTGAAATACTCTGCAATAGCTGTAGCCGTCTTAGCAGCCTTATTTCTTATGAGAGCAGGCTTGTCAGATGTGGCAATAACCAAAACAGAACGCTTTAAACCCTCTTCTCCTAGGTCTCTCTCTATAAATTCTCCAACCTCTCTACCACGTTCTCCTATAAGAGCTATAACATTAACATCTGCTTTTGTATTTCTTGCAAACATTCCAAGCAAAGTACTTTTACCAACTCCTGAACCAGCAAATATACCAATTCTTTGTCCTTTGCCAACAGTGAGCATACCGTCCACCGCTTTAACACCTAGTGGTAGTATTTCACTTATCAGTTTTCTCTGTAAAGGGTCCGGAGAGCTAGCATCTATAGGATACTCAAGTATTTCGTTAAGCTCTCCCTTATCCATTGGTCTACCTATACCATTTAATACTCTACCTAACAATGATGGACCTACCTTTACTCCAAGGCACTGTCCTGTATTTCTAACAGTGGCACCTAAACCAATTCCATCAACATTGTCGTATGGCATGAGCAGAACCTTATTGTCCTTAAAACCTACTACCTCTGACATAACCGTAGTAAGACCATCTTTGGAAATAATTTCACACATGTCATTTAACTTGCAAGGTGGTCCAACAGATTCTACAGTAAGGCCAACAATTTTACTAACCTTTCCGTAATGTTCAGTATAATCCCTAAACAAAAGGGGCTGATATTTTTCAATATTGAATTCTTTTATCATAATATTGGTTCTACTCCAAAATCTAATACTTAAACACAATATCCCCGATTAGTTTAATCGGGGATATTTATTACTCAGATAACAATTTTATGGCAGTGATTAACTTTCTAACCTGTATATCCATGGACAAATCTATAATTCCATTTTCCGATTCAATTATACACTGTCTGTTGTTTAATTTGGAATCACTAAACAATTCTAAGCTAACACTAGGATTTGTAGCTCCAGATAATCTATCAAAATTATCTACAAGATATGAATAGTTATCCTCTCCAACCTTTATTGTAAATCCCTTGCTGCTGTCACTATCACTTAATGCAGAATTAATCATATGAAGCATAACTGGTCTGTATTCATCAACCAATATACCTGTAAGCCTCTCTATAAGAGCACAGCTTAAATTGATTAATTTTTCTCTGGCATCTACTATGTTTGCCTCAACGGTCTCTTGGTTCTTCTTAAACAATATCTCTTGTTCTTTTTGGATATTCTCCATGTAGGCATCTGTTCTCTTCATAGCCTCCATACTGCCATCTTGAAGACCTTTTTCATAACCTTCCTTGTAGGCTTTTTCCTTTAGCAGTTCAGCTTCAGCCTGTGCTTCTTCTACAATTTTGTTGGCCCTTTCAACCGCATCCTCTCTAAGCTCCTTAGCCATATCCATAGCTTCATTAAGAAGCTCTTCGTTACCAGCATAATCCTGTTCTAATGTCTCGTCTAGTTTTTCCTCATCTAGAGGTCTAATAATTTTTACTGCAGGTTCAGGAATATTAATCTGTCTCTTATTGGCGTCAATAACAAAGGGTGCTGTATCAACAGTTTTAATACCCGGAAAGCCTGATTTGAATAAATTAGACAACTATCTCGTCACCTCCACCACGTGAAATAACTATTTCACCTGAATCCTCCAGCTTTCTAATTATATTAACAATCTTCTGCTGAGCCTCCTCAACATCCTTAAGGCGCACAGGACCCATAAACTCCATATCTTCTTTAATCATAGTTGCGAGACGTGATGAAAGGTTATCAAAGATTATCTGCTGAACATCCTCATTTGCGTTCTTAAGTGCTATAGCAAGCTCATTATTATCTACCTCACGAAGAACTGTCTGAATTGAACGATTATCTAATATGAGAATATCCTCGAATACAAACATCTTTCTTCTGATCTCGTCTGCTAATTCTGGCTCTTCTATCTCCAAATTTTCCATAATATGCTTCTCTGTACTTCTATCTACAGTATTAAGGATATTAACGATAGAATCTACACCACCAACAATCGTATAATCCTGATTTACAAGTGAGGCAAGTTTCTTCTCTAACACTCGTTCAACCTCCTTGATAACGTCTGGACTTGTTCTATCCATCATAGCAATTCTCTTTGCAACATCAGCCTGCTTTTCTGGTGCTAATGCACTGACAACCGCAGCTGCCTGAGAAGACGGCAAGTATGCAAGTATAAGAGCTATGGTCTGTGGATGCTCATCCTGAATAAAGTTAAGCAACTGGCTAGCATCTGCCTTTCTAACAAACTCGAAAGGTCTAACCTGAAGCGATGCGGTAAGTCTACCGATAACATCTCTTGCTCTATCCTCTCCAAGAGCCTTATCAAGAAGTTCCTTAGCGTAAGCAATACCACCCTCAGAAATATACTGCTGGGCAAGACATATCTCATAGAACTCCTCTATAACCTCATCCTTGAGTTCTGATGGAACACTCTTTGTATTGGCAATTTCGAGAGTGAGCTGTTCTATCTCATCATCCTTAAGATGCTTAAATATCTGGGATGAACGTTCCGGACCTAAAGCTATGAGCAGCACCGCTGCTTTTTGTACTCCTGTTACCTCTGTAAAAGTATGTTTTGCCATATTATTTTACTCCCACTCATCTGTCAACCAATTCTTAAGAAGCGCCGCTACCGCCTCAGGATTTTCATCTACAAATTTATCAATCTGTTCCTTAGCAGCTGACTTCTCACTAAATTCTATATCATCGAGAGTCTGATTTTCTTTAGTTGTGGCAAGAAGTGCTTCAACTGAAAGCTCAGGCTCAACCTCTACAACCTCATCTGGTTTCATACTCTTAAATACAACAAAGAGAAGTAAACCGGCAATTAGAAGTGCAAGTCCTATAGTAACTATACTTTTAACAGGAACCTGACTTTCCTCAATAGGATAAAACACAGGTACTATACGCTCTACAACATATATCTTATCAGCCTTTATACCTGTAGCCTGAGAAAGCATGGATACCATATCAGGCATATTGGAGTTCTCTATAACCTCTGAATTTGCAGCTTTGAATTCTGCAAAGGTCTGGTCCTCAAGTAATCCATCCTTTTCCATCTGAGCCTCATCATATATCTTATATTTTGTAAGATATAAGGCCATACTGGAATTAGCCATATCAACTTCACCAACAGGATTAACCTTTTTGGTGGTTGTACTACTTGTATTATACTCTTCCTTTATAATATTTAAGGTTGACTCCCCATCTGCATAATCGAGAAGGTTGTAATCTGTAATTTCCTCCCCATTTGCATCTGTGCCTACTACACCACCTGTTCCGTCAACATTCTCCGCAAGGTAGTAGTAATAATTGGCTTTTGGACCTGTATCATCTTCATCATTTGAATAATATTCTATATTTAAAATCTCTTCTGGTGATATATTGATTGAAAGATTTGAAGCAACGGAAACTTCATCATAAACTCCAGAGTTAACCATCAGATTCCAAATCTTGCTATTGTAATATTCCTCAACCTGCTGTTCTACAGACAAAGTTGTTGTAAGAGATGTCTGAGTACTGGTACCAGAAAAAAGTAAATTTCCTTTATTATCTATAATTGTAATATTATCTGTACCAGACGCACCTACGCAGCTTTTTGCATACTCAGCAATAGTAAGTGCGGCTTCCTGTCCAAAGTTTGCATCTGTTGTAATCATAATACTAACTGATGGTTCTTGTTCGTCAGTATAAATTGAGCTTGTAGATGCAGGCAAATCTATGGTAACAGAGGCCTTAGCTATACCATCCATAGCTTTAAGGTCAGTTTCCATACAGTTCTCTAAGTACATCTTAGCCTTAAGCTTTTTTTCTGAGTCTGTTGTATTGAAGCTATTGTCATAAAGCCAAGTCAAATCAATATCACTTGTTGTAGTAGTTATACCATTTTGACCTAACAATAATCTGGCCTGAGAAACCTGCTCCTCCGCAACATCTATCTTTAAAGCATCATTAGAAACTTTAATATCAATTCCATTCTCCTCTAAGAGAGTTGCTGCCTCTGCGGTAGCACCTGTATCCTCAAAAACAGAAAGTGTTACGTAAGTGGTTCTATTAAGCAAGAAAAACAGAGCCACCAGGGTAATTAATACCGCCGCTGCAACTGAGAAAAATAAAACCTTTTGTCTTGCTGTATATTTGTTCCAAAACTCTGCCAGCTTCTTAGGAAGCTGCTTAAACCACTCACCCATAGTATCCTCCAAAGGTAATTATGTATTAAATCTGCATAGCCATCAATTCCTTATAGGCCGAAACAACTGCATTTGTAACCTTAACTGTGTACTGTAATGAAATATTTGCTTTCTGCTGAGCCATAGCCAAATCATGTATACTATCTGTATATCCAAGAGCAAAGCTCATCTCCGCTGACTCAGCAGCCTTCTGTAAAGAATTAGCCTCACTGTACATATCTATGGCTGCACTTAGAATACTGTCAAAGGCACTTCCACCCTTTTCTGTAGCATCAAGACTATGTGTAGTCTTAGTTGCTCCATTAATATTGTTGATAGTTGTGAATTCATCACTATATAAAGCAATTGGTGTAATGGACATATTATCACCTAAACCTTTCTATGCAACGATTAATTAAACATTAAACAATTCTAATCCCTTCATAGCCATACTTTTGGCTGCGTTAAAGGATGTAACAGATGCCTCATAGGCTCTACTTGAATCAATAAGATTAGTCATCTCAGTTACGGTATCTACATTTGGATATGCAACATATCCATTCTCATCTGCATCCGGATTATCAGGCTCGTATACAAGTCTTAAATCAGATGGATCCTCAACAATACGAGTAACCTTTACACCATTTGCCTGATAATGGCTCATATATCCATTTAAAATATTATCAAAGGATGTAGTACCAACCTCTTCAAATACAACTGTCTTTCGTCTGTATGCCTCGCCATTCTCTGTACGAGTTGTACTGGCGTTTGCTATATTCTCTGCAATAATATCCATTCGTAGCTGCTGTGCTGTCATAGCAGTGCCTGCTACATTCATAGCTGAAAAAACTCCCATATTAAAACCTCCTTACAATCCTAACTAAGAAGACTGATTAAGCACCATCTTATATCTGGAAAATTCTTGATTCATCAAATCCACTAACGCCTGGTATTTTATCTGGTTCTCAGCAAGATAAGCTTCCTCTGTAGCAATATCAACATTGTTACCATCAAGTCTATATGCCAACGAAGAATTGTCAGTATAAACTTGTGGGTCAAGAGAAGCTAAATTCTTATTAACCTTTGCAACCTGATCATTAAGACTAAAACCTCCTGCTAATTCAGCCTGAAGAATAGCTTCAAAATCCAAATCCTTACGTTTGTAATTAGGTGTACTAACATTTGCAATGTTGTTACTAAGCAATTCATTTCTTTGAACAGAAGCATCAGCCGCCTTATCAAGAACGTTTATGTAATTGTAGATGCTTGAATTAATCATCCCTACGCCTCCTAATAATTTTTTACACACGAAAAGGACTCGTGAGTATTCTCACAAATCCCTTTGTATACTCTGAACATCCATTTTCAGAAATATTAATATATCTAGTATATCGACAGCAAACACTAGATGGTTAATCGGGCACAATATGTATAATATAAAAAAATTATCGTATGAAAACACTAACCATATTTTCATACGATAATTATACTACCATATTTTGTGGTTGTCAGCAAGAAATTTCTAAAAAAACCACAAAATATTTACTTTTGCCACATTATGTTAATTAATTCTTCTTTTTATTGCAGCTGTAACCACAGCCTTCTTTTGAACACATCAATTTACTTCCCTTATCAACCATAAAACTACCGCACTCCGGACATTTCTCCGTTGTAGGTCTTGACCATGACATAAAATCACAATCCGGACTGGATATACAGCTGAAATACTTTCTGCCCTTCTTGGTTTTTCTTATAACTACCTCTTGACCACAGCTTGGACAAGGAACATCAATCTTTTCAAAATGAGGCTTTGTATTTCTACATTCCGGGAACCCTGGGCATGCTAAGAACTTTCCATGAGGGCCATACTTTATAACCATCATTCTACCACACTGGTCACATTCAGTATCTGATATTTCATCTGCTATCTTAACATTTTCAAGCTCCTTTTTTGCGTTTTCAACAGAGTCCGCTAAATCAGGATAAAAATTTCTAATTACAACCTTCCAGTCAAAGTCTCCCTCTTCTATATTATCTAACAATGTTTCAATATTTGCAGTAAAACTTGTATCTACAATGGCCGGAAATGCTTTGCACATAAATTGATTTACAGCTTCTCCAAGTTCTGTAACATAAAGGTTCTTGCTTTCTTTAACCACATATCTCCTATTTAGAATAATAGAGATTGTAGGAGCATAGGTTGATGGTCTTCCAATACCTAATTCCTCCATAGTCTTTACAAGTAACGCCTCTGTATAATGAGCCGGGGGCTGTGTAAAGTGTTGCTTTGGTTCAACCTTGTCACACTTAAGCTTATCTCCTACTGAGATGCCTGCAAGCTTTGCATTCTCTTCCTTGTCTTCATCCAAGGAATACACTGCCATAAAGCCCTCAAACTTAACCTTTGAGGATGAAGCCTTGAATTTATAATCATTCACAGTTGCAGTCATAGTATTTGTCTCATATATCGCTGGTGACATTTGACTTGCAAGAAATCTATTATAAATAAGCTGATATAATCTAAACTGTTCTCTAGAAACCTTATCCTTTATAGATGATGGTGTAATAGTTACATCTGTAGGTCTAATTGCTTCATGAGCATCCTGAATCTTCTTGCCTGAATTGGTATTAACCATTCCACCTACATAAGCATCACCGAATGTACTTGTAATGTAATCCTTTGCACTCCTTGCAGCTTCCTCAGATATTCTTGTTGAGTCAGTTCTAAGATATGATATGAGACCTATAGTTCCCTTACCCTTTATATCAACACCTTCATATAGCTGCTGAGCAACTCTCATGGTCTTGCTGGTAGCAAAATTAAGCTTTTTTCCAGCCTCCTGTTGCAATGTACTTGTTGTAAATGGTAATGGTTGCTTTTTACTTTTTTCTGACTGTTTAATATCAGCAATTTGAAAATCCTTACCATTGATTGCATCTACAACCTTATCTATCTCTGACTTAGAAATCTTGTCCTTTGAATAGTGGAATACGACCGGTTTAAGATTAGAATTCGGATTAAGGCTTACATCTAAGCTCCAGTATTCCTCTGGAACGAAACTATTAATTTCTTCTTCTCTATCACAAATTAGCTTTAATGCAACTGATTGTACTCTTCCTGCACTAAGACCTCTTTTAATCTTTTCCCACAATACTGGACTTATAGTGTATCCTACCATTCTATCCAAGCATCTTCTAGCCTGCTGAGAATCCACCAAGGCCATATCTATATCTCTAGCCTGCTTTATTGAATTTTTTACAGCATTCTTAGTAATCTCATTGAAGGTTATTCTCTTATACTTTTTCTTATCAAGCTTTAATGCCTCAGTCAAATGATAAGAAATAGCCTCACCCTCACGGTCAGGGTCCGTTGCAAGATACACCTTATCAGCCTTTTTTACTGCCTTTCTAAGCGTCGACAATAATTCTCCCTTACCACGAATTGTTATATACTGTGGCTCATAGTCATTATCAACATCTATTCCCATTCTACTTTTTGGAAGGTCTCTCACATGTCCATTTGAAGCTATAACCTCATAGGAACTACCCAAAAACTTTTTAATTGTCTTTGCCTTTGCAGGAGACTCCACAATAACTAAATTACTCGCCATATAATCAATACCTTCTTTTTAAAATTAATTTCCCTCATACATTATTTGATTGTCTCAAACGCTTCAAACTATACAATATAATTTTTGAAAAGGCAAGAATAAATTTAAATATACAAAATATAATATCCCTTGCTCTGTTGCTTTATCAATCTTTTTTCCTCCAATACATACAACAAACTAATAGTTTTTGTCACACCCAAATGAGTTTTTTGTATTATTTCATCAATATATATTGGATCCAAGCTTAAAACAGACAAAATCTTTTGTTCTTCAGGTGTTACATCGATATTCTCTATATCTTTATATTTTGTATTATTTTTATTCTCTATACCAGAAGACACATAGGTTACACCATTTAAATCCTCAATAATATCCTCTGGCTTTGTAACACATATAGCTCCCTCTCGTAAAATACTGTTATTACCTTCACTGTTTTTATCCATGATTCTTCCTGGTACAGAGTACACCGTCCTTCCTTGTTCTAGTGCATGTTCGGCTGTAATTAGAGAACCACTTTCTGCTCTTGCTTCAACTACAAGGATACCATCCGACAAACCACTAATAATTCTGTTTCTAATAGGAAACTGCCAAGGATTTGGCTTCGCATCGAGCCCATATTCCGATATAACTGCTCCGTTTTCTTCTATACGTGCATACAAATCAATATTACTTCTAGGATATGCAACATTTATTCCAGAACCTAACACTGCCACAGTGTAGCCTCCATTATCTAAAGCAGCCTTATGTGCTATACCATCTATTCCTCTAGCCAAACCACTAACTATACTATATCCAGCTCTTGCCAGACTTTCTCCAAAGCATCTACATATCTCTCTGCCATACACAGAAGGATTTCTAGAACCAACCATTCCTACAGTTTTGTTATATTCATTTAAACAATTCTTTATTCTTCCTTTTACATATAATAACTGAGGCGGGGTATATATATGCCTTAGCTTATGAGGGTAGCTACTTTTTTCCGGATACAAAAGCATTATTCCCTTTTCCTCGATTCTATGATATAGCTCTATAATCCTACTCCCTGACTTAGACCTGGCTATTCTTCTACCCACCTGCTCTGACACTATATCTGCCAGTATTCTCTCGCTGGCATCGTAAATATTCCACACATTTCCTAGGGCACGTTTTAAACGTATTATATGTGTGGGTTCAATTCCTTCTATATTATTAAGCCATAGATGCTTTATAGCGCTTTCGTATCCCTCTTCAAAACAAGACAATCTATAATCCTCAAATATATTGTATCTACCATTAATTAATTTTAGACTCATAAAATCTTCTGGTGAATTTATAATCATACATTACACCTCCTCGTTATAGAATTTGCCATTATTTTTGAAAAATATAGCTTCCATCAAATGTACTTGTTCAATCCTATCTGAACCAGCTAAATCTGCTATTGTCCTTGCAAGTCTTAGTATTCGATATGTACCTCTTGCACTTAATTCATTTTTCTCAAAGGTGTCCTTTAAAAGTTCCTCCTCCATACTTCCGAGGGTGATATATTTCTTAAGTACTTTTCCATCTAGCTGCGAATTAAAGTTAATTCCTTCATTCCTATACCGATGCTGTTGACGAAGCCTAGCCTCCTCAACTCTAACTCGTATATCCTTAGAGCTTTCCTCCTTAACATCCTTAAATAAATCCCCAAATTCTATAGGTTGCACTTCCATAGTAATGTCAATTCTATCAAGCAATGGTGCACTTATCTTACCTTGATATCTTTTGATTTCATAAGGAGTACATCTGCATTTTGAAAGATTAGGATAATTTCCACAGGGACACTGATTCATAGCTGCTACAAGCATAAAATCAGCAGGGAAAAGATACGAAGCATTCACTCTGGAAATAGTAATATATCTATCCTCCATAGGCTGACGCATAACCTCTAGAACATTTTTGTTAAACTCTGGCAATTCATCTAAAAATAACACCCCATTATGAGCCAAACTTACCTCCCCAGGTCTAGGTACAGTACCACCACCCACCAAAGCATAATTAGATATGGAATGATGAGGAGAACGAAAGGGTCTTTTTGTAATAAGTGCATTATTGTTGTCTAAAAGTCCACTAATGCTGTATATTTTGGTTATATCTATACATTCCTCAAAGGTTAGCTTAGGCATAATAGTTGGAAGTCTCTTGGCAATCATTGACTTACCCGCTCCCGCAGCTCCTGTCATAAGAACATTGTGAAAGCCAGCTGCCGCTATCTCCATACCACGTTTAAGAGTTGACTGACCTTTTACATCTGAAAAGTCAAGATTATTATCTTGGATCTCTTCGATAACAAAATCATCTTCACTTGTTATTGGTTCTAGTGATACTATACCTTGTACGAATTCAGCAGCCTCCTTAAGACTTTCCACACCGTAAACCCTTACTCCTCTAACCAGTGTAGCCTCCTTTGCATTTTCCTTAGGAACAATACAGCTGGTTATTCCGTTCTTCATACAGTGATAAACCATAGGAAGAACACCTGTTATAGGCTTTACCTCTCCATCAAGACCCAGTTCACCTAAAACAAGTATATTTTCCATATTAATTTCCGGAAGAATACCCATAGAAAGTAATACTGCCAGTGCTACCGGCAGATCAAAACCCGAACCATCCTTCCTAATATCCGCTGGGGACAAATTGATAGTTATGCGCTTAGGTGGCATATGATACCCTGAATTTTTCAGTGCTGTTCTAACTCTTTCGCCGGCCTCTTTCACAGATGAGGATAGATATCCGACCATAGTAAATGTAGGTAAGCCATCATTTACATCAGCCTCAACACTAATGATTTGTCCGTCTATACCCAAGACGGCACTACTTGTAATTTTGCTAAACATTTAAGCTCCTGTTCTACCTCTCCAAGTAGCAAAAGCTTTATATTAACATATATTATATGTTATTTTCTTTTCTTAATATTCTTTTTTTGAACACTATATCCAAATTTGCCAATATTATCTCCTAGAGTAAAATACTGACCATGAGAATATGCTACAAGATTTGATGCATTCAAATCGAATCTTCCATTCCCATCTATGTATTTTTCATCGGCAAGCACTGCTGTAACCTCTGCCAAAAACATATCGTGACTTCCAAGTTCTAAAACCTCAGTCACCTTGCACTCAATATTAAGTGGACTTTGTTCTATTATAGGAACACTTACTGTGCTAGCCTTACCCTTTGTAAGCTTCATAGAACTAAACTTATCAACATCCCTACCAGATTTAACTCCGCAGTAATCCATAGCAAAGGTTAAATCCTTGGTAACAAGATTAATAACAAACTCCTTATTCTTCATGAGAAGCTCATGAGAATATCTAGACTTTCTAACAGATATAGAAACCATAGCAGGATCTGAATTAATAGTTCCTGCCCATGCAATAGTTATTATATTGTCATTGCCAACTCCGTCACTTACTGTAACCATCACTGCTGGCACTGGGTAAAGCATATTTCCCGGCTTCCATACTTGCTTTGACATAATTATATCCTCCAAAATGCTTAATCAAGCATATTACGAATCTCCTGCATCTTGTAATCCATAGCGGTTATAGTATCTGCACATTTTTTAAGCTCCTGAGCAATAATCTCAGGGTGCTTCAAATTATCCTTCTTGTACTTTAGCTTATGGTCAAGACTGGCCCAGAAATCCATAGCTATAGTTCTGAACTGAACCTCCACTTTCATATACTTTTTTTGCTTTGACAAGAAAATAGGCACCTCGACTATAAGGTGAAGACTTCTATATCCATTTGATTTTGGATTTCTTATGTAATCCTTAACTTGAACAACCTTAATATCATCTTGCTTCGTAAGAAGCTCTGACACCGCATATATATCCTCAGGGAAAGAACATATAACTCTAACACCCGCTATATCAGTAAGGTTCTCAGTAATATTATCTATGGTAATATCTAATCCTTTTTTCTTCATCTTCCCTACAATACTCATAGGCTTTTTTAATCTACATTTAATGGATTCGAAAGGATTTCTGTTATGTTGCATAGCAAACTCGTTATTTAAAACCTTTAGCTTTGTCTCTATCTCCATTAATGCACATTCATAATACATCATCAAGTCCATGAAGGGTTGCATATTCTGCAGAACCTGTTCCGGATTCTCAGAAGTCATAAGCACCTCCATGCTCATATCGTTAACCATACTCATTAAAAAAACACCCCTAATAATTAGTTGTTCTATACCCTAATAGAACACTTCCTCTAAACAAAGTCCCTTTCCAGGAGCAAGTAGCTTAAAGGCCTGTCGATCTTTCTTCTCTAGTATTTCTTGTATTTGATCAGGTCTAATTCTTCCAGCTCCAACCTCTACCAACAAAGCCGTAAGTTTCCTAACCATATGGTACAAGAAACCATCTCCTGTAAACTTTATGTTAATTATATCAGATTCTTCTGTAATTTGGATAGAATAAATTGTTCTAACAGAAGATTTCTTGGTCTTCATATCAGAAAAGCTTCTAAAATCCTTTTGACCAAGCAATATATCAGTCGCCTGCCTCATAATAGATATATCAAGCTTATCATCTAGATGCCATGTGTATTTTCTCCGAAATACATCCGATTTTTCTCCCACATCAAGAGAATAAGAATATATCTTTTTCTTGGCATTAAATCTAGCATGAAATCCATCATCAACCACGACAACAGACTTTACCCTAATATCCTCTGGAAGATATCTATTCAAATAGCTTTTTATCTCACAAACATCCATAGCTGTGTCAAGCTTAACATTTGCTATCTGGCCTCTAGCATGAACACCTGCATCGGTTCTTCCAGCTCCACGAAGTTCAACCTCGTTACAGCCACACATCAGTTTAAGACATTGACCAATCTTGCCTTCTATGGTGTTATCCGTATTACCCTGCCTCTGCCAGCCACTATATCTACTTCCGTCATACTCTATGCAAAGTAAATAGTTTTTCTCCATATCATCATCCTAAATCCAATCAAACCAGACTGTAAATACAAATCAGCAGCTACATTTGCACAACAAAATATATGCACATATTAACAGTGCAATAGTTATGACAAACTCCCATAATCCCACTATAAAATATGCAAGAATTATGCCAATTGCTATAAATAACGCACCATACCCGATTAAAGCTTTCATTATACCCCATCCTGTCACTGCATAATAATCCTTAAACAAGTATATGCGCATATATCATCTTAAAGAATTAAAATGTTTCCTCATTAGATACATCTGATATAGCCTGCTCTATCTCAGCTTCCTCATCAGGGTTCTTTACGCCCTTGCCAAGCATATTAGCAACCTTATCTACAACCTCAGGAATCATATCAATAATCTTAGTCATAGTATCGCTTTCCTTAACGCTAATCATCTTGGCCTTTCCATTCTGGATAACAAGAACGGCTGATGGAGACATCTTTCCACCCATACCACCACCGGCTGAGGTCTTACCACCATCCTTTGCAAATGCACCTGCTCCAACGCCAAAGTTTACATCTACAAGTGGCAAAATAATAGTATCTCCTACCTGTGTAGGCTCACCTACAACTGTTTTTGTGGTTAATAATGCATCCATCCCCTTAAATAATGAACCTACTGTCTGATTAAAATCTGCCATAATTTATACCTCCTTCTTCTTTCCCTTAAAAATCTTTTTTGCTACTAAAATTGTTCTCCATATATTAATATTTAATACAATTCTTAGAATATAGCCTATTCTTATCCTTCCCTTTATAAAAACATCCGCCTCCACAACCTTCTCATAAAAATCAGGAATTAGTGAAAAATGCTTTTGATACACAAAAGGCAGCATACTTATATAGCCTGTAATCTGTCCTGTTTTGCAAGGATCTCCAAAACCGTATCTCACATAGCCCTTTATCTTTCTTGGCCCTATATGTTTAAAAAGACCTAACAGGTATTTTTTTAAATATCTTCTGGTTTTCACTGTACACTTTAATCCCCAGAAACGTTTAAATTTATTGATTTTCTTTTTTAAATCATTAAGCTTTGAATTGATTTTTTCTTCGATTTTATCTGGAGTAAAGTTCTCAAGCTTTTCTTTTATCTTAATTATTTTGTCCTTTAATCCAATAAAAAATGCTTTTATTCTTCCAAGTAAGCTTCTTTGTTCCTTAGGTACATCCTTACTTACATCTCCATCGAACAAATCGAAATCTTCAATATCATCAATATCGTTGCTGTACTCAATTACATCTACTCTATCCTCAACTACACCCTCTACTACCACATCATCATCTACTAGAATCTCTTGATTCGCAGTATCTATGGTAGTTATATTATTATTCGCTGACTCTGAAACCATAGACTGAGTCCCCTCTATCTTAGACTCCTTGACTTTTGATTTCTTTAATTTCTTTTCTTTGCCAAAATTAAGCTTTATACCTGCCAGCCTAATACAATAATCTAGTTTCTTTGTCTCCTGGTCAAATATCACTCTGACGCTGGCTATAAGAAAGCTAATCTTAGCTTTTATAAGCGCCTTATCCTTATATTTTGCATCCACCTTATACTTTATAGGCGAAAAAAGCACAAGCAAAACAAGAAGCAATACCAAGCCTAGAATTGCAAGTATTATCCATAATATAATTTTTAGAATCCCAAGAATAATTTGTAACATTTTTGTTTACACCCTATATCCCAAAGAATTTCTTAACATCAAAATTGCAATCTGCATCGTATAAGTCCTGAGTTATACTTAAGACTATCTCCTGCGCTCCTCCCCTATCTGGAGCAAATCCAAGTACAACAACCTCTTTTTTTATATCCTTGTAGAATTTTTGCTGAAATTGCTTGTAGTCATATATTTCCATAAGGCCATCACCAAACAAAGGAAGACACACCAACGTAAGCTTAAGTCTTTTAACATTGTACTTAAGCCTTTTAGCCAGATGTCTAACCTCATCTTCTGAATAACCATATGTATAAACAGTATTAACTACCTTCATACCTTCACCAAATCCTATACATCATCCTCTATAATCTCACAGATAAGCTTATTACATGCCGTAAGCTCACTGTCATTCTTACAATTACCAAGAACATAATCAAAATAATTCTTAATCTCCTGCTGTGTATCAAGGAAAATAGGCATAGCCGCAAGTATCTTACACATAATACTTCTAATAACAGTCATGCTCTTATCCTTGAAATATTCAACAAATTCATTGGTTAAGCTTTCCTTAAGCTGTCCTATATAATCACTATCAGCAATCTTTGATTCCATATTAAAATCCTTCTTAAGGTCAATAAATAAACTGCTTGATACCAATTTTTCAACAGTCTTTAGAACAGAAACCACAGACCTTAACTCCTCTGGCATATCCTCACATTTTAGAGCTACATCATCTAGTACAGTTTCAAGAATCATAACATTTTCGTAAACATTTTCCTGTGCTCCTTCAAGTGACATAAAGGCATCCATAAGCTCCTCTGCTGAATCCTCTGAAAAGGAATTAATACAGGTGTCAATAATCTTTATCGCTGCCTTATAGGATGCATTTTCATCGTTACGAGCTTTTCTCTCTGAAGTCAAAAGAATTGTATAGGTGTCATTAATAACCTCCTGGAAAAGCATATAGAAGGAAACCTGTCCAGTAATAAATTCTGCACCCTGATTAACATCCATAGAAAGTCTATCAAAGGTACCCTCGTCAAGATTCTTGTAATCAGCTTCCTCAAGTCTGGTATATATATCATAAAGCTCAGGATACTCAGTATCAAAGCCCTCTGGCTTTACCATAAGAACCGCTGTTTTAAGCATGTCCACAAAATCATCCACTGAGCTTGTTTCTCCACCCTTATAAATGGATAAGGTGTTGGCCACAACATCATAGAATTTATTCTTCGTCATTCTAACAGGAAGCTGTGACATTAATATCTGCAACTTACTATTTACAACAACAGTATCATTTTCAGAAAATACATACTGAAACATCTTATTTGATAAAAGCTCAATATCCACTTCCTCTGAAGTACCTTTTATTCCTGCCTCTAGTCTATTTAAAATATACTCATAAATTTCAAAGCCATCAGTGTAAGAGGTAAGAAGCTTCATCCTATACTCTACACTATTTCTTAAAGCATCTATAATCTGTATATCCTCACGGGTAATTTCCTTACCATTCACAAGTGCTTTAGTCAAAAGTGTGGCAATAGTCTCATAGTCCTTCTTGAAATCAGTCACATAGTCTCCATCCTCAAGCATTTCTCTTATAGTATAAAAATTAAGACAAAGCTTAACTGTAGCATATAAATTATACTGACTTCCAAGTATATCAAGGTACTTTGGAACAGTAAGCTCCAAATCCTTATCTCTATTAATATCTGTCACGATTTTCTTGCATGTACTTTTCATCTCAAATTATCTCCTAGTTTTATTTTACGTGCTTATGTGTAAACAAATGCTCATTACAATATTCGTAATTACCATTACATCTAGAACAAAATCTAAATTCCAAATCAGGGTCATCATTTTCTGTTCTTCCGCATATAGCACATTTATGTCTTGTTACTCCCTTTGGCAAATCCTGCTTTTCCTGAGCAACCTTCATCTGCTTTTTATATTCCTTCTGACGCTTTAAGGTATCACTTGAAACACCCTGCCAATTCCTCATTCGCCTAGATGAATAATTCTTTGAAATCAGGTAGAATAAGTAAAAATTAAATAATACAGCTATGATTATTCCTGTTAGCAAAGGCATAGCATTATATTCTATCATCATGTAAATCATGAAAACTACATCTACGTATGCAAGCCACTTAGTCTTTACAGGGAATACAAAAAACAATAGCATGTAGGACTCTGAATGTATTAAGGCAAATCCCAAAAACACACTCATGCTCACAAAATAAGTAGGTCCATAATTGGATAAAACAGCAAGATATTCTTTTCCATATCCTTCAGTAATCCAATAATCTGCTGCATAACGTACACCACTGGTATCATTTAAATACTCCATAGCACCCTGTATTAGCATAGCAAGAGTAATAAGGAAATAGGCACCAAATATATATAAATTATATAAAAATGTGCCAACAGCTCTCTCTACAGAGGAACCAATGGAAAAATAAATAAAAATCATAAGAAGACTTAAAATACTTATGGAGCCAGGTGTAGTAAACACCCAGGTAATTATCCTCCAATACTGATGGGCTCCAAATACATAGGCAACGTCAAAAACAAACAGCTCGTACACCTTAGGAGCAAACATCCAAAGCATATATCCTATAGCCCAACTTCCAACTACATACGCAGATAAATTATTGATTGCGTACTTCCCAAATTTCTTTTCAATACTGTATAAAAAATTCATATTCTCATTCCTTTTTTAATATTTGTGGGGAACAGCTTTTACCCTGTCCCCACCAAGCACACATTTAAATTATTATATAATAATTATAATTAAAAAACAACTAAAAATACTAATCTCTATCATACATAGGAGGTATCCTAATCAAGGTTCCCTCAGGCACCTTTAAATCATACAATTCCCTATTATATTTCATCAATTCGTCAACATCAGTACGAAGGCTTCTTATAATACTACCTATAGTGTCACCCTCTCTAGTAGTATAATATCTACGCTCTTCCTCATGATAAATTTCTGTAGGTATACAAATCTCATCACCTACCTGAAGATTGTAAACATTCACATAAGGATTTTCCTTCATAATATCTATTAGTCTAACACCATACATTTTAGATAATCTGTAAAGAGTATCCCCTTTTATAACTCGATGTATAACACCCTTACACTGTCTTTCCATAAGCTTATTAAACCTTTTTTGATTATTATATGCAAAACCATTACCAAAAGTTGTTAAAAGTTATCATTTTTAACAGTTGTATTTTAAAAAATGTTACTATATAATGTTCTTTGTCTTAAAATGCTTTTAAATATGTAGAAATAGACACAAGTAAAGTTTTTAATTAGCTAATAAGGGTTCATTCCCATATTTATATTTAAGGAGGATGGCTTAAGGCCATAAAACGTATGAAACGATTAGGAATTGACATTGGTTCAACAACAGTTAAGATTGCTGTTATTGACGAGAAAACCAACATTTTGTTCTCAGAGTACAAAAGACACTTTGCAAACATTAAGGAAACCTTAAAGGAGCTAGTAGATAATGCTTCTGCAAAGCTTGGCAATGTTGAGGTTGCTCCTACTATCACCGGTTCTGGCGGTCTTGCCTTAGCTCAGGTTATTGGTATACCATTTGAGCAGGAGGTTGTATGTGTTTCTGAAGCACTTACAGATTATGCTCCACAGACCGACGTAGCTATTGAGCTTGGTGGTGAGGATGCTAAGATTATCTACTTCACAAACGGTGTTGAGCAGAGAATGAATGGTGTATGCGCCGGTGGTACCGGTTCATTTATAGACCAGATGGCTTCTCTTCTTCAGACAGATGCAACAGGACTTAATGAATATGCAAAAAATTATGACACTATATATCCTATAGCTGCCAGATGTGGTGTTTTCGCTAAGACAGATATTCAGCCACTTATTAATGAGGGTGCAACTAAGGCAAACCTTGCTGCCTCTATATTCCAGGCAGTGGTAAACCAGACTATTTCTGGTCTTGCCTGCGGTAAACCAATCAAGGGTAACGTTGCATTCTTAGGCGGTCCTCTCCACTTCCTTGATCAGCTTAAGGAAGCATTTATTAGAACTCTTAATCTTACTGACGAGCATATTATTGCGCCAGGTCATTCACACCTTTTTGCTGCAGTGGGTGCTGCTCTTCAGGCTAAAGAGGAGGTTACATACGATTTAGATACAATCAGTGGTAAGCTTACTGATGACCTTCAGATATCTGTAGAGGTTGACAGACTTCCTGCTCTCTTCGAGAATCAGGAGGCATATGATAAATTTATCGAGAAGCAGTCTAAGTATAAGGTTATGAGAAAGGACCTTGCATCATATAAGGGAAATGCATATCTTGGTGTTGACGCTGGTTCAACTACTACTAAGGTTGCCCTTGTAGCTGATGACGGTTCCCTTCTATACGATTTTTATAGTTCAAATAACGGTAGCCCACTTAAGACTACACTTCGTGCATTAAAGGAGATTTACTCTATCCTTCCTGCTGATGTTAAGATTGTGTCGGGCTGTTCTACAGGCTATGGCGAGGCCCTTATTAAGTCTGCCCTTATGCTTGAGCATGGTGAGGTTGAGACTATCGCCCACTACACTGCTGCTGCATTCTTCAATCCTGATGTAGACTGTATCCTTGATATCGGTGGTCAGGATATGAAGTGTATTAAAATTAAAAACGAGGTTGTTGATAATGTAATGCTTAACGAGGCTTGTTCTTCAGGCTGTGGTTCATTTATTGAGACCTTTGCTAAATCTCTTAATTATGATGTTAAGGACTTCGCTAAGGTAGCTTTATTTGCAGAAAGTCCTATTGATTTAGGTTCTAGATGTACAGTATTTATGAACTCTAAGGTTAAGCAGGCTCAGAAGGAGGGTGCATCTGTAGCAGATATCTCTGCAGGTCTTGCATACTCTGTTATTAAGAATGCCTTACTTAAGGTTATCAAGCTTACTGATCCTAAGCAGCTAGGAGAAAATATAGTTGTTCAAGGTGGAACCTTCTACAACGACGCAGTACTTAGAAGCTTTGAGCTTATCTCTGGACGTGAGGCTATAAGACCTGATATCGCAGGTATTATGGGTGCATTTGGTGCTGCCTTAATAGCTAGAGACAGATACGAAGAAGGTTCAGAGTCTACTATGCTTGACAAGGAACAGATTGAGAATCTTACCTATGAGACAAGAATGGCTAGATGTAAGGGCTGTACAAACAGCTGTCTTCTTACCATCAACAAGTTTTCAGGTGGTAGACAGTTTATATCCGGTAATAGATGTGAAAAGGGAATCGGACTTAAGAAGAATATGAACAATGTTCCTAACCTTTTCGAGTGGAAATTCAACAGATTATTCGACTATGAACCACTTCCTGAAGCTGAAGCTGCTCGTGGTGTTATAGGTATTCCTAGAGTTCTTAATATGTACGAGAACTACCCATTCTGGTTTACATTCCTTACAAAGCTTAAGTATAGAGTAATCGTATCACCTAAGTCTTCTAGGGACATTTACACCCTTGGTATAGAGTCTATTCCAAGTGAGTCAGAGTGCTACCCTGCTAAGATATCTCACGGTCACGTTATGTGGTTACTTAAGGAAGGCATTACAAACATCTTCTACCCTTGTATACCATACGAGAGAGATGAAACACCGGATGCCAACAACCACTACAACTGTCCTATCGTTACCTCTTATGCAGAAAACATTAAGAACAATATGGAAGAAATCTGCGCCGCAGATATAACATATATCAGACCTTTCCTTGCCCTTGATAACAAGGAAGCACTTAAGGAAAGATTATTTAGAGAGTTTAAGAAATACACTGATGTTACTGAGGCTGAAATTAGCGAAGCTGTAGAAGTTGCTTATGCAGAAGACGACAAGCTTAAAGCTGAGATTACTGCTAAGGGTGACGAAACTATAAAGTATCTCGAGGAAAATGATAAGCTAGGTATAGTCCTTGCAGGACGTCCATACCACTTAGACCCTGAAATTAACCACGGTCTTCCTGAGCTTATTAATTCATTTGATATAGCTGTACTTACAGAGGACTCAGTAGCCCACCTGGGAAATGTAGAGAGACCTCTTATCGTATCAGACCAGTGGATGTACCACTCTCGTCTCTACAAGGCTGCTAATTACGTTAAGAAGAGCAGAAACCTTGAGCTTATACAGCTTAATTCTTTCGGATGTGGTCTTGATGCGGTAACAACTGACTGTGTTAACGATATTCTTACAAACTCAGGTAAGATTTACACAGTACTTAAGATTGATGAGGTAAGTAACCTTGGTGCAGCACGTATCAGAATCCGTTCACTTATAAGTGCGGTAAATGTACGTCGTAAGCAGAACTTTGTACCTTGTCCTGCATCAAGCGCAATTAATAGAGTTGAATTCACTGAGGATATGATGTCTGACTACACTGTATTAGTACCACAGATGTCCCCTATCCACTTCAACATCCTTGAGCCAGCTATGACTCATATGGGAATCAATGTTAAAATGCTTCCAGACGCTACGAAGGAGGTTGTAGATACTGGCCTTAAGTATGTTAATAACGACGCATGCTACCCTTCTATCATCGTTGTTGGACAGATTATGCACGCTATTAATTCAGGTAAGTATGATGTAAATAAAATGGCTGTTATTATGACTCAGACTGGTGGTGGCTGTAGAGCTACTAACTACGTTGGTTTCATAAGAAGAGCACTTTCTAAGGCTGGCTATGGACAGATACCTGTTATTGCTTTAAGTGTTCAAGGATTTGAGAAAAATTCCGGATTTAAATTTAATCTTAAGACCATAAAGTGTGCTATGCAGGCACTTATTTACGGAGACCTCTTTATGAGAGTTCTATACAAGACCAGACCATATGAGGCTGTTCCAGGTTCAGCTAACAAGCTTCACAAAAAATGGGAGCACCGTTGTAAAAAGAGTATGCTTGAGGGTGGAAAGCACTTTAAGCAGATTGTAAATGGAATCGTTAGAGATTTCGATAATCTTCCACTCGTAGAGGGAGTTAAAAAGCCAAGAGTTGGTATCGTAGGAGAGATTCTTGTTAAATTCCTCCCTTCTGCTAACAATCACTTAGTAGAGCTTCTCGAATCAGAAGGTGCTGAGGCTGTTATGCCAGACTTACTTGATTTCTTTATGTACAGCTTCTATAACAATAACTACAAGCACGAGTTCTTAGGTCGTTCTAAGAAGGTTGCTAGAAATGCAAATATAGGTATCTGGGCTTTAGAGCAGCTTAGAAAGCCTATGGTGGATGCACTTAAGAAGAGTAAGCGTTTTGAACCACCTGTACACATAAGGCACATTGCTGAATATGCAAAGCCTATCGTTTCCATAGGAAATCAGACTGGTGAGGGTTGGTTCTTGACAGGTGAGATGATTGAGCTTATTAAGAGTGGCGCTGGAAACATCGTATGTTGTCAGCCATTTGCATGCCTCCCTAACCACATTATCGGTAAGGGTGTTATAAAGGAGCTTAGAAAGGTTTACCCAGAGTCAAACATCGTAGCTATCGACTACGATCCAGGTGCTTCTGAGGTTAATCAGGTTAATAGAATTAAGCTTATGCTGGCTACGGCTAGGAAGAGACTTAATGAGCAAGAATAAAGAAACAAGGATGTGCACAAAATGCACATCCTTATTTCTTTTATTCCTTCACCCTATTTACCATAAAAATTCCACCACATACAAGCCCTAGTGCTACAAGTAATCTCCATCCAAAGCTTGAACTCTCATCTAATATAATATAAGACAACAGAACCGTAAATATAGGATTCATAAATGAATAAACTGCTACCTTTCCTATAGGATTGTGCTTTAGCAATACACTCCATAGAGAATATGCCACCGATGATATAAGCGCCAGATAAACCAAAAGTATAACCGACTTCACACACCAGCCACTAAGCTGTCCGCCCATAAAAAACCCACATATGGTCATTATTATTCCACCGAATACAAACTGATAACCACTTAAAACTACTGATTCTTCCTTCTGAGAATATTTCTTAACCAACGCTGATGACAACGCATATGCTATAGCAGCCAAAAGAATTGCACCTTCTCCCTTTAACGTAAAATCACCAGTCATTCCACTTGGATCGTAATTTATTATTACGACTCCTGCAAAACCTAAAATACACCCCAGAACCTTCTTCATAGTAAGCTTCTCATATCTAAACACCAGGCATGCTATCAATATAGCTATAAAGGTCTGCGTGCCATTGATAATAGCTGTTTTAACACCGGTAGTATATGCAACACCCATATAGAAGAATATGTACTGAAATACCGTTTGAATCATACCCAGCTTACATATCATCCCCCATGAGCTTTTCTTAGGTATAAGATGCTTTCTAGCTATTAAACTTACGAACAATACTGTCAATACACCTGCCAAGGTAAATCTAACACCTGCAAATAATATTCTTGAAGCCAAATCATTTGCCCCTATACCAAACCACTCATAGCCGATCTTAATAGAAGGTGTAGCACTTCCCCAGAGTAAACAGCAAAGGCAGGCAATAAGTCCTATACCAAGTGATGTTGTTATAAACTTTGGTTTTTCTTCTCGTCTATCCATAATCCAATTTCCTTCAAATTCAACTAATAAACTAAATGTCATTATATATTATAATCTCTACATTTTCCATACATTAACACAAAGAAATAAGACCCTGACGCTTACCCATCAGAGTCCTATCACTTGATATGTTAAATCATAAAGACAATTGAATCTAATTATCTATTCAGTTCTTTTACCAAGAGTTACTGTAACAGTTTTCTCCTTGTACTCATCATCAACCGGATAAAGCACAACCACATCCACTGTCTCACCAGCCCTGTAATACTCCAATGTACTTACCAATCCATCTGCAGAGCTTACTGACTGTCCATCAAACTTGGTAATAATATAATTCTTCTTAATTCCAGCTCTCTTAGCTGCTGAACCATCCTGAACCTCTGTTACTAAAGCACCTACTGGAAGTCCATACATCATAGATGCATCCTCTGATATAGTCTGACAGCCTATACCAAGATATCCTCTATCCTCCTCAGCCACCTTTTCTCTAGTTTCTCTACTCATCAGTGTATCAATAATACTTTCCACCTCGGATATAGGAATTGCATAGCCCATACCCTCTACATCATAGGAAGCCAGCTTAGAAGAATTGATGCCTACAACCTCACCCTTCATATTAAGGAGAGCGCCACCACTGTTACCAGGGTTTATGGCTGCATCAGTCTGAATAAGTGGTGTAGCGTTAGTTTCATTGGTTCTATTCTTTGCACTTACAATACCTGTAGTTACTGACTGTCCGTAGCCAAGAGCATTACCTATGGCCACAACCTGCTCACCAACCTTTAACTCATCTGAACTTCCTATGGTTGCAATTCTAATCTGAGACATAGTCTCATCTGAAATATCCTCTAAATCAACTACTATAATTGCAAGGTCTGAATCACTGTCTGTTCCCTTAACCTTTGCCTCGTATACCTGCTCATCTATAAATGCAACTGACACAGTATCAGCATCTGCAACTACGTGATTATTTGTTACTATAAGAAGCTCCTTATCATTCTCACCGATAATAATACCTGAGCCAGAGCCCTCTGATTCATATTCATAGGTTTGTCCAAAGAAGCCTGCATTGTATTCTGTAACTGACTTTATAGTTATAGAGACTACTGAAGGCATAACATTTGAAGCTATATCAGACACATCTAAGCTCATAGAATCTGTAACTCCATCAGCCATTACAGCCGTACCTGGAATCTCATAATCCGAGCCTATGCTTAAGGCCTCCTGAGTAGAGTCCTTCTCCACATCCTCAGATACGTCTTCTCTATCCTCTGCCTCATACTTATCATCATCAAAGTATTCATCTACCATATGAAACGCTCCACCTGCCACAGCTCCAAAAATTAATCCACAGCCTATTAACAAGGCGCCTTTTTTCAATACCTTTCCTACCTTACCAGGCTTCTTATGTTTTTTAGTTTTTTTAACAGGCTCACTGCTATCATTATCCACAACAGAATCCTCATATGAATTCATATAAGAATTATTAAAGCTATCAGCATAATTATACTGCTCATATCCATTATAAGCCTCCTTAGGTTGACTATATGCCTCTTGATTTTGAGTGTATGCTTCCTGACTATGAGCATAAGCCCCCTTCGCCATCATATTCATATATTCGCTAGTAGACATATTCGCAAATTTTAGCTCATCAGTATTTTCCTCATATTGATTGTTATTTTGAAATTCATATCTATTATCATTCATAATATATCAGTCCTCCATATAAATGTATTATAGGTTATTTGCTATGACTTAATACTATACTGTCTTTATGTTCTAAATTTGTTTAATTTGTAAAAAATGTGTGAACTGAAAAATCATTTTAACAAAGGGCTCACCATATCTGGCGAACCCTTAATACATTATCTAATTTAAAGCCTCTGATAATACCAAAAGATTACCTTCCATAATAGTAAGATATGTCTCTCCTGTATCAATTCGCTTCTTTCCAACTGCCTGCATAGAGTCAAGAACTAAGATATTCTGATTCTTACTGCTTGTGCTCTCTATAACAGTCTTAGCTACATCCTGGGTAGAACCATCCACAACAATTATATTTGTAAGCTTAAGCTCATCTGTTTTATTTGCCAAGAACTTTACAGTTTCAAAGCTCGCTTCAGTCTCAGAGGAGCAGCCCACAAAGGCAGCATAATAATTAATACCATACTCACTAGTTAAATATCTAAAAGGAAATCTATCTGCCACAAGAATTGTATCAAAAGTAGCTTCTTCCACCATAGCTTTATATTTGCCATCAAGCTCATCAAGCTTTGATGTATAGCTAGTTAAATTATCCTCATAGGTTGCTTTATTTGCATCATCAAGTTTACATAATCCTGTACAAATCTCACCACATACTAGCTTTGCATTTGATACAGAAAGCCAAATATGCTCATCATAGCCTGTCGGGTCAAAGTAGTGGTCATGGTCTGAATCACTGTGCTCTTCTTCTACCTCTTCATCATGCTCAGAGCTCTCGTCATCATGAGTATGTTCGTGGGCCTCCATACCTTCAACAACCTCTTCCTTCTTGGCATTATCACCAATTACATCCAGCATATTAATGACAATCATATCCTTGTTGCTAGCCTGTTTTAAGGTATCCTCAACCCATTTGTCAGATATACCACCACCGTAAATAAACATATCACAGTTTGATATAGTTATAATGTCATCTGCAGTTGGCTGATAGCTATGTAGGTCACTACCACTTTCACACAGTAGTATAAGCTCTATATTATCATTATCACCAATTATTTCTCTAGTCCAATCATACTGTGGAAATAAGGTGCACACAATCTTAAGCTTATCATTATTCTTTGTCTCACTACCTCCACAGGCTGTAAGAACCATGGTCATGGCAAGCAGTGCTGCAACTATAATTTTCTTTATCTTAGTTTTCATTTTTTTCTCCCCATTAAATCCTATTTACACTCATTGCAGGTTCCATATATCATAGAGGTCTTACACTCTATATTAAAGCCATGATGCAGGTAAATATGCTTCATAAACTCATCCATAAAGCTACAATCCATATGCATAACCTTTCCGCAGCTAGTACATTTCATATGAAGATGATTATGACATAGCTTGTCTGGATTAATGTACTGGTAAGTGGACTTATTACCATTCTCACTGGTATGCTTTAACACCTGTCCCTCATTCGACAGCTTATCTAGATATCTGTATATAGTGGTTACATTTACAGATTTTTCCAAGCTTTTATTTAAGCTATGTTCAATATCCTTAACACTTACGCTTTCATCCTTGTGTGCCTTAAGATATTCCAATATCATTGTTCTTTTTTCAGTTGAATAATTACTGGTTCTTCCCATAGTGTTTCCTCTGACATATGCTATAAACTATTTCATTTCCTTAAACTGCGTATATTTTTCTCCATCAAAATAATATACACATAAATCTATCTTATCACTGGAATAAAATACATCTCCCACATTAATATTTGCCCCATGCAAATTCTGCTCCGGAAAACTGTAATCATCTACTGCCTCGATGGTATGCCTATTTGTAAAATGATCCGGTATTTCATCAAAATGATCATTTACATCCCCATATAACTTATCATTAATCATTACACAACGAACCTGTACATTTCCAGTAGGATATCCAGTCATATCCTCCTCTGAGGTAACAACTTCCACAGTATTGATATTATTTGAATCGTTACCATTATTACAAGCAGTAAGCGAAAATACAGTTATTATTGCCAAACTTAATAAAATATACTTTTTCATTATCAGAATCCCCTTTTTTACAATACGCATATTACTCATTGACTTCATCTACTTTCAAATACAAAGTTAATCAACTACTGTATATCCTTCAACGTCCAAGTAATAATAGGTATATCCCTCTTCTTCATAGGACTTATAAACTCCTATAATTTCGATAATGTCATCCTCCTTAGGATATTCATCCGGATAAGTGTGACTACCCTCGTCCCAGATAAATTCCATACCATTTTGACAGCATGCAAGAGCATCCTCTATCATTACATAATGATAATAATTGCCTGTTCCATCATAATATAGCGGATAATATGGACCTGATACTTTTATAGTCTTACCCATATAATTATCTGGGTACATAACCATACTATAAACCTCAGCATAAACCATATTTGCAGAAAGAACTGTTAAATCTACATCCACATTTGGATCTGCTTCTCCTATAGGCGCCTCGGAGGTGTAATCATCCCCCTGATGTGTGGGATTTACTGCTCCCGAGCCATCCATCTGGCTAGGTCCAGTTGCAAGTGGATACTCTGTAGTAATCTCTCCTGTAGCCATATTAGGCGCGTACTGACCATCTGTACCATCAAGAGCCTGAGTGGTTGCCTGTGTTGTTTTTTCCGTAGTTGCTTCTGTAGTAGTCTCATTGGTAGCATTAGCTGTAATTTCCTCAGTCTTGGCGTCATCTAATAGCTGCTCCACATCAGACTTATTCTCAGTTCTACTGCCACCCTCCTTCTTGCCACAGGCAATCATTGAAAGACATAGTGAGCATATTGAAATATATAATACAATTTTCCTATAATTCTTCATTAATCTCTGTTAACCCCCATTATCATTCCGATTCCTGAGAATAAAAGGAATCCAACTATATCCACTGCAACTATGGTTGAGCCTACTGGTGTTCCATAGAGAAGTGATATCAAAAGTCCCAATACTGCACATACCACGCTAAATATGGCTGAGCATATTACCACCGACTTAAAGTTCTTAAATATTCTCATAGCCGAAAGTGCCGGGAATATTACAAGTGCGGATATAAGAAGTGAACCAACCAGATTCATGGCAAGCACAATAATTACTGCAATTATAACCGCCATACTCATGTTATATACCCCTGCTCTAATTCCAGTTGCTTTAGCAAAGTTCTCATCAAAGGTAACTGCAAATATTTTATGATAGAAGAACAAATAAAATGCTAAAACAATTATAGACATCACTATACAGATTGTCACATCCATATCAGTTAATGTAAGTATTGATGTGGCACCAAAAAGCGTGGAGCACACATCTCCTGATATATTTGAGGATGTGGAAAATATATTTAACAGCAAATATCCTATGGCAAGGGAGCCTACAGATATCATAGCTACCGCTGCATCTCCATTTATTCTTGCATTCTGGCCTGTTTTAAGCATCAAAATAGCCGCAATAACAGTTATAGGCAGGATAAGTAACATATTGTTGGTAAATTGAAGCACCATAGCTATACACATCGCTGCAAATGCCACGTGAGAAAGTCCATCACCTATAAAGGAAAATCTCTTAAGCACAAGGGTTACACCAAGCAGGGATGAGCAAAATGCAATCAAAACGCCTACTATGATGGCTCTTCTTACAAAAGGAAATTCCATATATTCCATTAGGGTTGTAATAATATCACTCATTTACGTGTTGTTCCTCCTACACATTGGCAAACTGCTTGCCAATCTTGCTTTCAAGGTATGCTTCCTTAGATTCAAAAAACTCTGGTGCATCACTTACGTGAAGTATCTTTGTAGCATAGTTTAAAGCTACCTGAACATCATGTGAAACCATAATAATTGTAATAGGCTCCTGCTGATTAGCCCCTTTATTTAATGAGCTTATAAGCTCGTACATCTCATTTGTAACCTTTGGGTCAAGACCCGCAACAGGCTCGTCCAAAAGTAGCATCTTGCTAGTTGCACAAAGTGCTCTGGCAAGCAAAACTCTCTGCTGCTGACCACCTGACAGGTCTCTATAACAGGACTTTCTAAGCCCATAGATTCCAAGTCTCTTCATATTATCCTTAGCAAGCTGCTTTTCTTCCTTGTTGTAAAATGGTCTAAGTCCGCTATGGTTAAGGAAGCCCGAAAGAACAATCTCCTTAACAGAAGCAGGAAAATCCCTCTGAACAATAGTCTGCTGAGGAAGATATCCTATCTCGTTATGCTTTAAACCATCCCCCAGCTTTATGCTTCCTGACATAGGGGTCTTTAAGCCAAGGAGAGTCTTCATAAGAGTACTCTTTCCCGAACCATTTTCACCTAATATACAGAGATAATCGCCCTTCTCAACAGTGAAATTTAAATTTTCAACAACTGTTTTTCCCTCATAGCCAAGAGAAACATTCTCGCAGTTAAGTAATGACATAATACTTGTCCTTTCTGGATAATAGATAAAATGCAACTCATTTGCATTTTAATATTTTACAACCTTGCAGTGGCTATGTCAATATAATTTGCAAATCAGTTGCATTTTAATTATATGTAATTAATTCATTAAAGCTGTACTCTCACAGCTTGATTTATTCTAACCTCATCCTCACTCACCTTACAATCATAAGCCAGAACCTTCACACCCCTATCATGTGCATTAACCAATGCATCTCCAAACTCCTTGTGTTTATCCCAAGCAGGTGTAAAATAATTCACACCCTCCATCTGTATTACAAAGAACACATATGCCTCATATCCATCCTCTAAAGCGTCTACAAGCTCATTTAAGTGCTTTATACCACGTTCTGTAGGAGCGTCTGGGAAGCTTACCACATTATCATTTTCTAGAGTTACGCCCTTAACCTCTATAAATATCTTTCTATCACCAGATTCCACATATAAATCGAAGCGAGACTTACCGTAGGTTTTCTCTCGCTTGATATGGGTTATACCTCCAAATATTTCTCTAGCAGCATCACTATCTTTAAGCCACTCCTCCACAAGTCCATTAGGAAGCTGAGAATCCATATTAACTATGCGCTGACTTTTCTTCACAGATACCAGGTCATATTGGGTCTTTCTGGCTGGGTTATGGCTCTTTTCTAGATATACTGTAGCCCCTGGCTGCAATAACTCTCTGCAACGACCAGTATTCTTAACATGTACCACATGCTCCTGGCCATCTATCTCCACGTGGGCGATAAATCTATTAGGTCTTGATATAAACTTTCCTTCTTCTATGCTTTTATATTTCATACATACTCCTAAATATAAAACGCCAACCAAATAATCTCAATAAACTATTCAGTCAGCGTCTAATGTTATCTATAATGATCTTAGGTGAAATACACCAACTCTTCCTCTGCCGGACTTGTCAAAGCTACCGAAGTAGCATTAAGCACAGGTCCCTCACCCTCAAATTCTGGGTAAAACTCCTTGTCAATGGTAGCTGTAACCATTACCCACTGTCTGTCTGTAAGATTCTTAGCACCATCATAGTAGCACTTAAAACCTATAAATGCTATATCATCAGCACAGCAGGTCATAGCGAATCTGCCTGGTACGAATTCATTTGCCTTATAAGTGCTTGGCTTATGAACCATAGCCTTAAACTTGATGGTCTTACCAACATATTTATCAGGGTTGTCACAGGAATCGATATACCAGATACCGAAATCCTCTTCCTCAAGCTCTATAACATCCTTTTCTATATCGTATGGAAGTTCCATCTCCTCCTCGTCAATTTCCGCCACTCCATCCTTATTCTCGAATATTACCTGAGCACGTCTATTAATGGCCTTAATACCCTTTCTGTACTCAGCACGCTTTGTATTCTCATCGCAACGATTAAATACTATCATATCAGCTGTAGCAAGCTGCTCCATCATAATGGACTTCATATTTGCCATATACACGTCATAGGTCTGGGCATTTACAAATGTAATCACCTGCACAATAGTCCAACCCTTAGGTACTCTTATACCGAAAAGCTTATCCATAGTCCAAGTACCATTGTACTCAATCATAACTCTTGTAGGCTTATATTTATCCTGTAAATCAAGGAGATAGTCTGTGTTAAGGTTCTCCTCCTCTAGAAATACTGTGTGAATATTCTGACTCTTAAGGTAGTCCACATCATACTCCTCTATTCCTTCCTCAAAAACAAGAAGAAGTGTCGGCTCACCTTCAGTAAAGCCTCTCTCTATAAGAGTCTCACTGGCAAATGTAGTCTTTCCACTCTCTAAGAAGCCCAGGAACATATATACTGGTATTTCCTGTACTTGATTATTATTCTTCATAGTGTTTTCACCAATCCTTTATATCTTAACTACTAATTTTATAAAACATCATTACTGTTGAAACCATATTTAGTTTACATAACTTTCGATGTTTTATCCAAAGAGAATTAATTCACTCCAAATAGTTCCGCTAAAGCAGCCTCATCAAGCTTACTTCCAATTACACAAAGCTTTCCAGTATAATCTGGATTACCCTTTCTCATCTCATACTCACCTGGTACAAGGTCGAAGTAAATCCAATCATTATCTGTACTAGCAACTATTCCCTTAGCTCGAAGTATTACACCATACTTACCTTCCTCATAAGCAAGTATTTCAAGGGCATCCTTAAGCTTAGCCTCATCAAACTTAACTGCAGTCTCCTTACCCCAACTAGTAAACACCTCGTCAGCGTGGTGGTGATGGTGGTGTCCGTGATGTCCGCCACATCCACAAGAACACTCCTCTCCATCCTCATGATGGTGATGATGCTCATGCTCGTGGTCATGATGGTGTCCACAGCAACACTCCTCTCCATCCTCATGGTGGTGATGATGCTCATGGTCGTGATGGTGTCCACAGCAGCACTCTTCTCCATCCTCGTGATGGTGGTGATGCTCATGGTCATGGTCATGATGATGTCCACAGCAACACTCCTCTCCTTCCTCATGGTGGTGATGATGTTCATGGTCGTGATGGTGTCCACAGCAGCACTCTTCTCCATCCTCGTGATGGTGATGATGTTCATGGTCGTGATGGTGTCCACAGCAGCACTCTTCTCCATCCTCGTGATGGTGATGATGTGCCTCCTTGTGAGCCTCCTTCATCATATCCTCAAGAGTGTTAGAACGCTCCATAGCCTCAAGTATTACCTTGCCCTCTATATCATCCCAAGGAGTTGTGATAATAACTGCATTCTCATTCTTCTCCTTAAGCATCTTTACAGTATCTAAAATCTTGTCTTCCTTAGCATTCTGTGTACGACTTAAAACTATGGTCTGGGCAGCCTCAACCTGATTATTAAAGAACTCACCAAAGTTCTTCATATACATCTTACACTTCATAACATCTACAACAGTTGTTGCGCTGTTAATCTCAACCTCAGCCTCTGCCTTAACATCCTCCACAGCCTTAATTACATCAGAAAGCTTGCCTACACCTGATGGCTCAATAATAACTCTGTCTGGTGTATACTCAGTGATAACCTGCTTTAATGCAGTACCAAAGTCACCTACCAGTGAGCAACAGATACAGCCTGAATTCATCTCAGTGATTTCTACACCTGCATCCTTTAAGAATCCGCCATCTATACCTATCTCACCAAACTCATTCTCTATAAGAACCAGCTTCTCACCTTTGAATGCTTCTTCGATTAACTTCTTAATAAGAGTTGTCTTACCTGCTCCTAAAAAACCTGATAATATATCAATCTTAGTCATATTTATATCCTCCTATCACAAACTAATTATTACCAAAAATATGTAAATTAAGTACTATATAAGTGATGTACTGAAATATCTCTCTACTCTATCAGGAAGGATTGTTGCTATAACCTTATCCTTACCATACTTCTCAGCCATCTTAATAGCTGTCCATACATTTGCCCCTGATGAGGTTCCAACAAGAAGTCCCTGAACTTTTGCAAGCTGTCTAGCAGTTTCTATAGCATCCTCATCTGTTACCTCAACGATATCGGTAATTATACTAGTATCAAGAATCTCCGGTATAAATCCATCACCAATTCCCTGAATCTGATGAAGTCCAGGCTCATGTCCAAGTAATGCTGATACGTTCTTAGGCTCAACTGCTACAATCTTAGTATCAGGGTTAAGCTCTAGTAAATATTTTGCAACACCCGCAAGAGTACCACCACTTCCGATACCTGATACGTAAATATCTATAGGTTTTCCAAGCTGCTCTACCAGTTCCTTAGCAGTAGTCTTATAGTGAATGTCTGGATTGGCCTGATTAACAAACTGCTGACACATAAAGTACTTCTCAGGATCAGAATTATATATTTCAGTAGCCTTATCTACAGAACCGCCGATGCTAAGTATAGGATCAGTTAAGATAAGCTCGGCTCCTAAAGCTTTAATTATCTTCTTACGCTCCTCACTCATATTCTCAGGCATAACAATTATAACCTTGTAGCCCTTTCTCACACCACAAAGTGCAAGTCCTATACCAGTATTACCACTAGTTGGCTCTATGATAGTCATACCAGGTTTAAGACGACCTTTCGCCTCTGCCACCTCAAGCATATTCTTTGCTATTCTATCCTTTATACTTCCGCCAGGATTTAAAAACTCTGCCTTGGCATAAATATTTAATCCAGTAGTCTCCTCTAAGCTCATAAGTGGAGTATTTCCTATTAAATCTAGTACGTTACTGTAATACATAATATTACCTCTCTTACATATATTTTTAGCCATCAAGATACACATAAGACAATACATATATCAAATGGCAATTTACCACTAATTAATTATACTAGCACAAATGAAATAAAAAAACTACCCATACGGATAGTTTTTATTATTTAAAAAAGAGTATTTTTATCAATTGAGTTATCTGAAATCAATATGCTCAATACTGTAGTTAGCTAATCTGCTTATCATTGTTCATAGCTGTACTTTTCTATGTATTAATATATTTACTCTACATCCTCAGCATAAGAGCTCATAGTAGCTGCTATTAATTTATGTACCTCATACTCATCGATCTCAGTAGTATCTATAACCTCATCAGCCACCTCTGTATATATGGGAGTTCTAACGGCTGTCATCTCCTTTATTTTGTTATACAGCGAATTACCCTCCAGATTAGCAAGGAGTGGTCTGCCAGTGCCTCCTGCCACACGCTGATAAGTGGTATCATAGCTTGCCTTTAGATAAAATACCCTGCCGATTTCCTTGAGTAATTGTCTATTTTCTTCTTTTACAGGCATTCCACCTCCTGTAGCTACGACAGTATTCTTAAGTTTTCCCTTAAGCTCATATAAAAGTTCAGTTTCAACCTGTCTAAAATATGCCTCACCCTTCTTAGCAAATATATCTGTTGTAGACATTCCCTCTCGCTTCTCTATAATCTCATCAGTATCTATAAAATCATATCCATAACCCAAAGAAAGAAGTCTACCTACGGTTGATTTTCCACTACCCATATAACCTATAAGGACTATATTATCTGTGTTATCATAGGCTACTCTGCATAGAGCACGGTATACTCTCTTCACAAGCCAATCAGGTACCTCTACACCATTCCATAGCTCATAGGCCTTTACTCCCTGATGCAAAAGCATACCAAGACCATTGATAGCCTTACCACCATTTTCCTCAACAAGCTTTAGAAATGGTGTTTTAGCGGGATTATATATAAGATCTACACCAATCTCGGCCTTATCATAAAACGCTTCATCTGATATAAGTGGAAGTCCATCACCCTCATGAAGTCCCACTGAGGTACACTGTATCATAATGTATCTGCCATTAGGAATTACATAATAATCCTCCACACAAAGAGGAATTATTTTATCACAGTCAAAGACTTTATTCATATCATCTGCAATCTTCTTAGCATTTTCAAAGGTTCTATTCACTATATATACCCTGTCAGCACCATACTTAAGACACATATAGGCAACTGCTCTTGCTGCACCACCGGCACCAAGCATAATAACCCTCGCGCCATCAAGCTTTACTCCCTCTGACACAAGAAACTTTGCAAGGCCATACATATCAGTATTATAGCCCTTGTATCCATCCTCACAGCGCACTAATGTATTAACCGCACCTATAACTCTTGCAGCCTCATCTATGTCAACAAGATGCTCCATAACCTGCTGCTTGTATGGAACTGTGATATTAAGCCCTACTATCCCGTCTCTATAGGCCATATCAACTGCTTCACCAAGATTCTCAGTTATATGAAACGGAATATATCTCATATCCTTACCCAGCTGTCTGCTTATAGTATCATGAATTACAGGAGACATAGTATGCTTTATAGGATTACCGAATATCCCTAAATACTCACCTGCATCAATATCCTTATAGCCATCTACAGCAAAATTCATTATTTCCATAATATCTATCCTTATCTTTTAAAAAATCATATGAATGCTGAACACTTTTTTATTATAATTTCCATAACAAAAAATCGCAAGTGTTTCCACCTGCGATTTTGTTAGTGTGATTATTTTCTAAGACCAAGCTTCTCAATAAGAGCTCTATATCTATTGATATCCTTGTTCTTGAGATATGCTAAAAGGTTTCTTCTCTGACCTACCATCTTAAGAAGACCTCTTCTTGAGTGGTGATCCTTTGGATGTGCCTTGAAGTGCTCGTTAAGATCATTGATTCTGTAAGTAAGTAAAGCTACCTGTACCTCTGGTGAACCAGTGTCTCCCTCACATCTTCCATACTTTTCCATGATTTCCTTCTTCATCTCTGTAGTAATCATCTTGATTTCCTCCTTAAATATAATATCTATCCTATCACTGAGTTACGGTCGGAGTTGTCCTGTAACTAAGTAACGGCCTTGATTATACTAGCATATAAACATCTCGTTGTAAAGCAAAATTTGCCAGATTTTATAACATTTTTAATATTGCTTAAAATAGTTAAAGCCATTGATGTAATCTGCTCTTGTTAATCCCTCATCATCAACATTGATATAATAGTTCTTTACATTTGGATGCTCGTCATCCTTGCAGAAGTAATCCATAGCACTACCCCAACCATCACCCTGAGCCTCATCTCCAAGCTGAGGGTCGAAGGTGTATAAAGTACCATTAATATTAACAACCGCCCAACCATGGTCTCTATTAACATTTGCACTGAATAACGAACCATAAACCTTATATGAGTCAAGACCAATAGCCCTGGTAAGAACAACAAATGCTGATGCATAATTAACACATGTACCATATCCGGCAATCAGGCAAGAATAGGATTGAGATACACACCACAGATCATAATCTGAAATAAAGAAATTACCACAATCCGCTCCTCTCCATTTTGCGGTCACGTTATAATCATACTTGTAATAATTATTATCTATAATCCACTTATATATAGCCAATGTCTTCTCATAAGTAGTCATACCAGGTGTAATAATCTGACCAAGTATCTGCTGAACTCTAGCATCTATCTCCTTGTCACCTGTATAACATGGTGCATATAGCTGTGCGGAATTAAGAATGTCCTTAGGGTCTGTAGAATCAGTTGGAACACCAGGAACAATTGGTTCCTGTGACGGCGGATTAATCACCTCATCCTCTCCCTTATCAGCTTCTGCCTCTTGCTCTAGAAGTGCTGGATATACATAAGGCCTGTCTGTTGTGCCAGGTGCTTCACCACCTTTTTCAATCAGAACAATTTCTATACCTTCAAGTCTCTTTGACAACCCACTGGTTCCGGCAACCTGGCCATTCATAGCCCAGCCAAGCCAGCCATAGGTTTGTGAATGCACTCTATAATATATATCATAAGCTGCTGAAAGCTCACCTGTAAGCATTATCTGGATTGCTTCTAATCGTTTTGACTGACCGCTGGTACCTGACATATTATAATTAGTCATCCAGTCCATCCATCCATAGGTTTGAGCATGAACCTTATATGCTATTCCACCTGTATAATCAGAATTAGCTACATCAATCTTAATACCCTCAAGACGCTTTGACTGACCCTCTGTTCCTGACATCTTACCATCAGTAACCGGTTCTAACCAACCATAAGTCTGTACATGAGTCGTATATTTTAATGATGCAGACTTTTCCTTTGAATCCTTTTTTACTAGTTTTATCTGAATAGCCTCAAGACGCTTACCCTGTCCAGTTGTACCAGCATCCATACCATTAGATACCCAATCTGTCCATCCCCAGGTCTGACAGTGAACTCTATAAATTACATCATATTTCTCACCTAATTCACCTGTAAGCTTAATCTTAATGGATTCAAGACGCTTTGCTTCGCCTTCGGTACCAGACATCTCACCACTTTTCTTCCAGGTTGAAGGATCTTCCAAATCACCCTGCCAACCATACTTCTGAACATGTGTAGTGTATACAATGTCTCCCTGTAAATTAGTATCAAGATAAATTTTAATACTCTCGAGTCGCTTTGACTGTCCCTCAGTTCCCGACAGCTCACCATCTGAAACCTTATCTAACCAGCCATATGTTTGACAATGTACGTGATATGAAAGCTTTGCATATTCTTCCTCTGCATTTATCTCCTGAACCTGGTCTGAAATATCACCCTCGTAAGCCCTACTATGTAAAACAAAAGAATTACCTATAAGAGAAATAACCATAACTCCCACAAGCATTTTTGACATTAACTTTTTCATTTTTTTACCTCTTTATCTATGTATATAAACTCTTTGCTTATAATCTCTCGTAACAATTCTGTAACATTATTACACATCAAAAATAAAAAATCAACATACACCTTTAAATTTTCACAAAATAGTTTTATAATATCCAAAAACAGGTAGAAAGGACTATAAATATGGCAGGTTCAATATACGGAAAGCTTTTTACCATATCAACCTGGGGGGAATCCCATGGAAAAGCCCTAGGAGTTGTGGTTGATGGATGCCCAGCAGGTATTCCACTTTGCGAAGAAGACATCCAAATATATTTAAACAGGAGAAAGCCTGGACAAAACCAGTACTCTACCCAGAGAAACGAATCTGACACGGTGGAAATCTTATCTGGTGTATTTGAAGGAAAAACTACAGGAACACCTATATCCATGCTGGTTAGAAACCAAGACCAGCATTCTAAGGATTATGGTGATATTGCAGTAAGCTACAGACCAGGTCATGCAGACTACTGCTTTGATGAAAAATTCGGTTTTAGAGACTACCGTGGTGGTGGGCGCTCATCAGGCAGAGAAACCATAGGCCGAGTTGCCGCTGGTGCCATCGCAGCCAAGGTACTAAAAACTATGGGCATTGAGCTTACAGCTTACACAAGCTCCATAGGAGAATATTCTATTGATTATAAGAATTTTGATAAAGCTGAAATACTTGAAAATCCATTGTACATGCCTGATAAGGCATGCTCTCAGGCTGCTGGAAAATACCTAACAGAAATTATCAAGGATTTGGATTCCATAGGTTCCTCTGTTGAATGTATTATAACCGGTATGCCTGTAGGTGTGGGCGAGCCAGTATTTTCAAAGCTAGATGCTCTCTTAGCCCAGGGAATAATGTCCATTGGTGCAGTTAAGGCTGTTGAAATAGGTGATGGAACCTTGGCTTCCAAAAGCAAAGGCTCCGTAAATAATGATGAGTTCACAGTAATTGATGGACTAGTTACTAAGACAACAAATCATGCAGGTGGTATCCTTGGTGGAATGAGTGATGGAACACCTATAAAGGTAAAGGCTTCATTTAAACCAACCCCTTCAATCTACAAAGAACAACATACTATAAATAACCAACACAAAGAAATTACCATGTCCATCAAGGGACGCCATGACCCTATCATTGGACCAAGGGCTGTTGTTGTTGTGGAAGCAATGTGCGCAATCACTATATTAGATTTATTAATGATTAATGCCACATCAAAAATTGATAACCTACTTAAAATATATAATAAATAATAAAATAAAAACCAGTAGCTTATAACTACTGGTTTTTTAATTGCTAGCCTTACGCTTAGCTCTAGGATGAGCCTTTTCATACTCTTCCTTTATTCTACTCTGTCTGCTCTTAAGATATATCTGAGTTGTAGATATATCGGAATGTCCTAACATCTCCTGAACTGCCTTAAGGTCAGCACCATTTGTAACAAGGTGAGATGCAAAAGAATGTCTTATCATATGAGGTGTAATATCCTTATCTATACCAGCCTTAACTGCATAAGCTTTAATAAGCTTCCAAAAGCCTTGTCTAGACATAGGTTGTCCCTTCATATTGGTAAACAAATAATTGCTATCCTCGCACATAATTTGTCTTACACCATTTATATAAGTCTCTAAAGCAAATCTGGCAGCCTGCTCTATAGGAATTACCCTTTCCTTATTTGCATCTCTGCAAAGTATATAACTCATAGCAAGATTAACATCATCAATCTTAAGAGAAATGAGCTCTGATACTCTCATGCCTGTTGCATACAAAAGCTCTAGCATAGCCTTATCTCTAATTTCTTTAGGTGTTGACTTAGATGGTTGATCAAGCAATAGATTAACCTCTTCAACAGAAAGAGTATCTGGTGCTTTCTTCTCAATCTTAGGAGGCTTAAGCTGTTCTGTACAATCCTCTTTAACTACTCCATTTTTAAGTAAAAATAGGAAGAAGGATTTTATACTTGCAATATTTCTAGAAATAGTGGCAAGTGACATTCCCTGACCTTTCATATCAATAACATATGTATTAAGATCCATAGAATTAATATCTGTTACAGTCTTATAGCCCTTATTCTCAAAATATGTATTTAACTTCAATAAATCTCTTTTGTATGAAGCAATAGTATTCTGACTTGAACGCTTTACTACCGTAAGAAAATTTATGTAATTATCAATGTGTTCTCTCATAATTGAACCCCTTAATATCCCATAATTTCCAAAAATAATTCATTAACAAATACTATTATAATAACTAATTTACATAAAATCAAACACATTTTTTTCATAAAATCTTAAGATTTTTGTAATTTTACGATAATTCTACAAAATAGAGTGTTAACACTTTTTTAACTTACCATATATTGATGAAAATTTTTTAAAAAAAATGTCATAAAAAGACACTCAAAAATCACTCCAACCGTAAAAATCATTACAAATGTCGAAATTTTCTTAATATTATCTTTATTCCCTAATTCAAATAAACCCGAATTGTTTTCGTAGACCATAGCCAAAATATAAAATACATAATGAGGAAAAATGTATGCAAGGATAATTAAAACTCCAGACAGCCCAAGATAATATATTTGGGCACTTAGAACAAACCCCAGCACTCCACCTAATAACATCATAACAATATTATATATATTTTTACCACCAAAAGCCTTCATCAAAATGATAAGTAAAACCATTTGTTTTAATCTATTAATAACTATTGTGGTGATAATAATATTTTTCCCCTGAGACACCATATTATTAACATCATAAATATCAAGAATCATATAACTATAATCTATTTCATTTTTTATAAATAAGTTAAACATAATACAGACTATTACAGCTGATAATAAGGATAAAAAATATGTACTATTTAATTTTATTTCATACATAACATCACCACCAAAAAAATAGAGAGTTTATTACTCTCTATTTTCTATGTTAAAATATATTAAATTATTCCTCTCGTCTTCATATTTTTATAAGCAAGGAGTGCTACTATAGTCTTACTATCAATTATATCCCCACTATATATCATATCTATAGCCTCTTCAACAGAAATATGAATAATTTCAATATATTCGTCTGGATCAAGCTTTCTAACACCTTTAACTAAATTCATACCAATATAAATATCAGTTTTTTCGTCAAAGGTTCCAACAGAAGAAATGATATTACTTACGTGAATCATCTTTTCTGGTTTGAAGCCAATCTCTTCCTCTACCTCTCTCATAGCACAATCTATTCCCTTTTCACCTACATACGAATAGCCACCTGCTGGAATTTCTATATTTACTTTATCTAAGGTATTTCTATATTGCTTTACCAGATAAGTATATTCATTTTCATCCACAACTAAAGCACCTGCTCCTCCACCACTTTTATGCTTAATGTAATCATATACAACTGTATTACCCTTTGGAGTCTTAAGGTTATCTTTATATAAGGATACTATCTTTGAATCATATACTAATTCTGAAGATTCTTTAATAAATTCAATCATAACATCACCAACCATTCTAATAATTAAATTAAGTATATTACATACAATAATTATTTACAACAAGTAAAAAGGATGTGGCAATTTGCCACATCCCATAATAATTATTTTGCAAAATCAGTTACTCTTGATTCTCTAATCAGATTAACCTTAATCTGACCTGGATACTCAAGGTCTGCTTCAATTTGCTTAGAAATATCTCTTGCAAGTAATACCATTTCAGCATCATTAACCTGCTCTGGAACTACAATTACTCGAATTTCTCTACCTGCCTGAATAGCAAAAGTCTTATCTACTCCCTTAAATCCGTTAGCAATATCCTCTAACTTCTTTAATCTAGTAGTGTATGTTTCTAACGTTTCTCTTCTTGCACCTGGTCTAGCAGCTGAAATAGCATCAGCAGCCTGAACGATACAAGCAATTAAACTCTGAGGTTCTACATCGCCATGATGAGCTTCAACAGCATTTATAACAAGGGCAGACTCTTTGTACTTACGACATAGATCTACACCAATTGATATATGTGAACCTTCCATCTCATGATCAACAGACTTACCAATATCGTGCAATAAACCAGCACGCTTGGCCATACGAATATCAACACCTAATTCACCGGCTAAAAGACCGGATAACTGCGCTACTTCAATAGAATGCTTAAGTGCATTCTGTCCATAGCTTGTTCTAAATCTCATCTTTCCAAGTAAACGTACAAGTTCTGGATGAATTCCGTGAACTCCAACCTCAAGAGTTGCAGCCTCACCCTCCTCACGCATCATGGTCTCAACTTCCTTCTGGGCTTTCTCAACCATCTCCTCGATTCTAGCAGGATGAATTCTTCCATCTAATATAAGTTTTTCAAGTGCAATTCTTGCAACTTCTCTTCTTACAGGATCGAAGCTTGAAAGGATAACTGCTTCTGGAGTATCATCTATAATCAAATCTACTCCTGTCATAGTCTCAAGAGTTCTAATATTTCTACCCTCTCTACCTATGATTCTTCCCTTCATCTCGTCGTTTGGCAATTGTACTAAGGAAATAGTTGTCTCTGACACATGGTCAGCAGCACACTTCTGTATCGCTGTAACAACATACTCCTTTGCTTTCTTGTCTGCTTCTTCTTTTGCTCGTGTCTCTAATTCTTTGATCATGACTGCAGTTTCATGTTTAACTTCGTCTTCAACAGTCTTTAATAAGTATTCTTTTGCTTGTTCAGAGGTTAATCCTGAAATTCTTTCAAGTTCCTGAGTTCTTTTTGCTTCTAGCTGTGCGATCTCACTTCTCATAGTTTCCAATTCAGCTTCCTTCTTAGAAAGATTAGCTTCCTTTTTCTCTATAGCCTCGGTCTTACGCTCAAGATTCTCTTCTTTAGAGAGAACTCTCTTCTCTGCTCTCTGAATTTCAGCACGACGATCCTTTACTTCTTTATCGATCTCGTTCTTCATTCTAAGAGCCTCTTCCTTGGCTTCAAGAAGTGTCTCACGTTTCTTGGCTTCAGCACTTTTAAGTGCTTCATCTATAATCTCTCTAGCCTTATCCTCAGCCTTGCCAGTCTTTGCTTCAGCAATATTTTTTCTATAAGCAATGGCTATGAACCAAGTAAGAATAACTGCTAATACAACTATTACAGCAAAGATTACATATTCCATACTCAGGAGCACCTCCTTATTAAATTTTCATTGCACAAAATACAACAGTTAAATATTATACTTTTTTTATATAAGTGTCAAGAAAATTATCTGCATTTTTATGCAAAATGTAAAAAATATATTAAAATTAGTAAAAAATAGTTCCATCTTCATCATAAGACTTATATTTTTTAATCACCCTTTTTACACTATCATAAGTAAAGCCACGCCTTAAAAAATAATTAATGATTCTTCTATAAACCTTATCATCACATAAGTCAGCTTGGGAAAATCTTTGTTTTATAATGTTATCTATGCTGACATCTTCATCAATATTTACTTCACTATACACACCATCTAATATATTTTTATCAATACCTTTTTGTTCTAATTCAATTGATATAAGTTTTTTACCTTTTTTAGCTGCATTGTCCATGATATAAGAAATGGTATAGTTCTGATCATTAAGATATCCGTAGTAGGAAAGCTTTTCTACCGCTTCATCTATCTCTTCAGAACTATACCCTTTCTCATTAAGCCGTTTAATAATCTCCTGAGTGGTTCTACTTTTAAAAGCCAAAAGATTAACAGCTTTATCAAAAGCACTGCATCTAGCTTTTGATCTATCCAATTATATTACTCCTTATCCTCTGAATCTTCTGTACTAGTGCTTAAGCATTTTGCTCTAACCATGTCCTCAACCTGCTGGCAAAACTCAGGATTCTGCATAAGATACAGTTTTGTATTCTCTCTACCCTGTCCAATCTTCTCACCATTGTATGAGTACCACGCACCGGCCTTATTAATAATGTCGTAAAGCACAGCCAAATCAAGAATGTCTCCCTCTTTAGATATACCCTTACCAAACATGATATCAAATTCTGCTTCCTTAAACGGAGGAGCAACCTTATTCTTAACTACCTTTACTCTTGTTCTATTACCGACTACCTCTCCACCAACCTTTAGTGTTTCAATACGTCTAACATCAAGTCTAACAGATGCATAGAATTTCAAGGCTCTACCACCTGTGGTTGTCTCTGGATTACCGAACATAACACCAACCTTTTCTCTAAGCTGATTAATAAATATAACGACACAATTTGACTTACTAATAATACCTGTAAGCTTTCTAAGAGCCTGAGACATAAGTCTTGCATGAAGACCCACATGTGAATCACCCATCTCACCATCTATCTCTGCCTTTGGAACAAGAGCTGCAACAGAATCAACAATTATAACATCAACCGCGCCTGATCTAACCATAGTTTCAGTAATCTCAAGAGCCTGCTCACCATTATCAGGCTGAGATATGTATAAATTATCTATATCTACACCAATATTAGCTGCATATACAGGATCAAGAGCATGTTCTGCATCTATAAAGCCTGCGATACCACCCATCTTCTGAACCTCTGCAACAACATGAAGTGCAACTGTTGTCTTACCACTAGATTCTGGTCCGTAAACTTCTATAATTCTACCCTTAGGCATACCACCTAAGCCTAATGCCAAATCAAGGCTTAAAGAGCCTGTAGGCACTGCTTCTATATTCATGTTAGCTGACTTATCACCTAACTTCATAACTGAACCTTTTCCGTACTGCTTCTCAATCTGAGCTAAAGCAGCGTCTAATGCTTTTAATCTTTCTTCGCTTGCCATAATTTTCCTCCTAACCAACAAAACGTATGTTTGTTTCTACTACTATTTATACTACATGTATTATTATTTGTCAATAACTTTTTAGAACAATTGTTCGTTTTTGTATTTACATACATCACAACCTGTAAAATATTATACTTTCTTGATATATGTATTGTAAAGTTTCAAATATAGACATTCGTTCAAATTTCACTGCCATTTTCAAACAAAAATTAATCAATAATTGATTATTGATATTATGCATACTATAATAGCTATATTATAACTAAAAGAGGTTACTATGAAAAATATAGCTATTATCGCAGAATACAATCCATTTCACAATGGACATATGTACCATCTTAATAAAGCAAAGGAATTAACTGGTGCTGATTACAGTATCGCTCTTATGAGTGGCTCCTTTCTACAGCGTGGAATACCTGCTATGTGGGACAAGTACACCAGAGCTAACATGGCTACAAGTTCTGGTGTAGATCTTGTACTTGAGCTTCCTTATGTTTATGCCACAGGTAGTGCTAAGGACTTTGCCACAGGTGCTGTATGCATATTAAATAATTTAAATACAATTCAATATTTATGCTTTGGTGCAGAAACTGATGATATTACTATTTTAAGTGATATAGCAGATATAATTAACGAAGAACCACCTTCCTATCAGAAGGTGCTTACAGACGCTCTTTCTCAGGGTATATCCTATCCTCAGGCTAGAGCTATGGGAATAATAACTACCTTGGGAAGTAATGACCGAGAAATAGCTAATATAATCAATCAGCCAAACAATATATTGGCCGTAGAATATATTGCTGCTCTAAAGCGTATAGGCTCAAACATAGAACCAATAATTATCAAAAGACAAAGTGCTATGTATCATGACGAAACCCTATATGGTTCCATAAGCTCTGCAACCGCCATAAGAGCTGGTATCAGAAGTGAAAACTTTAATATAGACACTATCAAAAATGATATTCCAGTTCCTGTGTACCATATATTAAAAGATAAATATCTAAACACCTGGCCTATTACAAGCATGCTATTAACTCCATATCTTCAGAGCAGCTTGTTAAATCCCATAAATTATAGTGAAATCTGTGATATATCCGAGGACTTTGCCAATAAGCTTCTTAAGCTTAATCCGGTCACCAACTACCAGGATGCTATTGATATGCTTGCCTCTAAGGACCTAACAAATACCAGAATTAATAGAAGCCTAATTCATCTCATATTGAACTATAAGGAGCTTCATCGTAAGCTTTTTATAGATAATGGATATGGCTTATACGCAAATATTTTATCATTTAGAAAAGCCAGTTCACAATTAATTAAGGCAATCAATATGGAAGCTAGCATTCCTATAATTACAAAAAAGGCTGACTTCGAAAAATGTATCTTGGATTATCCAAATATCAATCCAAAAATTGCTGAAATCATGTGGAACTATGATATAAAGGCTACTAATTTATACAATTGTTTGGTATACAATTCATACGGTACAAAGCTTCCAAACGACTACAATACACAAATACCAATTATATAGCATCATATTATTATATCTAAAGCATATAAATTGTATTAAGAACACATTACAATATGTGTTCTTTTTTTAACCTCCTTCCTATATTAAATATTACATTATATTATGTCCTATAAACAAACCTCAATAATTGCAAGGGTATAAAATTATGATTATATTTTTAACCATCTTAATTACATTTCTAATAGCCAATAATCAGGTTTTAATATCTGGAGCAAGCAACGGTTTAATGCTTTGGTATAACAACATCCTTCCCCTATTGCTCCCATTTATGCTTATATCAGGTCTTCTTGAGAAAGCTATAATAAACTCAAACAAGGTATCATCAAAAAAATCTGTATTCACCATATTATTTTTAGGATTGTTTTGTGGATATCCTATTGGTGCAAAAACAAATGCAAGCTTTACTAGAGCTAATGTAATCTCAAATACGTTAGGAAATATACTCCTTCCTATATGCAACAACATAAGTCCTATGTTTTTTCTTGGGTTTGTGATGAATAATATATTAAAAAACAGCATAAGTCCCATACTTGCCTATGCTGTGATTTATTTGCCATATCTTATTTTTTTAGCCCTAGAGCTATTGCTCATCAACGTTAACAAAAAACCTGTTGCAGATAAACCGATATACAAAAAAAGCACTATCGAAAATAAAAATATTGCTGAGGAAAGCATTATGCAAATAACAATGGTGGGTTTATACATTATGCTCTGCTCCATACTTACAGAATTTATCCTATGCTCAACCTGGTTTTCAAATCAAATCAAGCTACTTTTGGTGGGTGCAACAGAAATCACTAGAGGTATTACATACATAAGTCAGTCTTATACATTAAATACACAAATAAAAACAGCCTTAATCCTTAGTTTCACATCCTTTGGTGGCATATCATCTATTATGCAAACAAAAAATGTTTTACAAGGCTCTGGGCTGTCTTTAATTCATTATATCTGTATAAAGGTATTATGTGCTATAAGCACTTTTTTTCTGTATATACTACTCGTCTAAGAAGTCATCGAAATCGTCGTCATCATCATCGTCTGAGTTGTCGCCATATACATCGATATCATCGTCGTCATCATCATCGTCCCAATCGTCCTCTTCGATAGGACGTCTAGCTGACATAGCTGGAGCAATTGGCTCATTTGATGAAAATGCACTATCAAGGTCCTCAGACGACTGATACATCATATTGCTACCAGCAGTGAGAAGATTAATATTTGCCTCCATCTCACTTAAATTGGTCTCTACTATATATGTATCATTTTCAAGTGACTCAATAAGATTTCTGTAGTTTTCCTTCTCCATAGCATGTATTCTGCTAAATACGTCTCTCATCTCAGCAAGCTTATCCTTAGTGTAATACATAGCACCTAGTCTAATCTCATTAGCCTCTTCTGATGCCTGATCAACAAGCTGCTGAGCCTGATTTCTAGCCATCTCAAGAATCTCATTTGCTCTGATATTTGCAAGCTCTGTAATCTGATTAGTATCTACCAATCTATTAGCCTCTGCAACCGCCTCTGCAAGAATAGCGTCCGAACGAGTTCTAGCCTCTGAAAGGATATTCTCTTTATTACGCATAATCTTTTTACATCTCTCTATCTCCATAGGAAGCTTAAGCTTAAGCTCCTTTATCATCTCTAAAAGCTCATCTCTTTGAACTGTAATCTTATTCTGTGATAAAGGTGATGCCTTTGCCTGGTTAATATAAACCTCTATTCCTTCAATATACTTATCAATATCCTTCTTTGCCATTTTAAAACCATCCTCCTATAGTTATTTCATCTTATCTATAAGCTTAGAAATTACACACTCTGGTACAAATTCCTTTAAATCAACACCATATCTTGCATATTCCTTAACTATACTAGAGCTAAGGTACGAGTACTGTAAACTAGTAGACAAAAATACTGTATCAACATCAGAAGCAACCATACGATTACTCTGCGCCATCTGCATTTCCAAATCAAAATCCGTTAGTGCTCTTAATCCCCTTATTATAACATTGGTATTCTTTTGCTTAACAAAATCTACCAATAAGCCCTCAAAAGATTCCACGGAAACATTATCCAAATCTGATACTGCGTCCTTCAACATATTAACACGTTCTTCCAATGAAAACAATGGTTTTTTTGCAGTATTGTTCAATACTCCTATAACAACGTGGTCAAAAATTGCCGCTGAACGCTTAATAATATCTAAATGTCCTAGTGTGACCGGGTCAAAGCTTCCCGGATATATTGCTGTACTCATAATCTATTTCCTTTTCTCCATATTTATTAATCGACTTAAATTCTCAATTATTTAATACCTAATATCTGCTTTCTGAGCCAAATACCTGTCTCCGAAAGCTCTCCTTCTGTCCACCAGCTCGTCTTAGAGCAAGATGATTTAATAAGAGATGATGTTTCATCCTTGTTAGAAATATTCCAACCTGCGTAGGATAAATTGTTAGAATCAATCAATTCAAACCATTTATCTGCCTGACCATAATCTATAGCACCATTTCCTGATGCATCACAAATACTAAACTCACTTATAAATACCGGTAATCCACTATCAAGAGCAGTCTGTACCTTGTTTCTAATATTATCAGTATGAGTCGCCGCATAAAAATGTGCTGCATACATAATATTATCATAACCAGTAATAGGATTTTGAGCTGCAACATCTACATCCTGTGACCAGTTTGGTGTACCAACTATAATAATTGCGTCCGGGGCATTCTTTCTTATTATAGGAATAATCTCCTCTGCGTAGGATTTTACATCCTCCCATGAGGTTCCACCATTTGGCTCATTGCATATCTCATAAATAACATTATCATAGTTCTTATACTTGTAAGAAACTTCCTCAAAGAACTTCTTTGCCTCTTCTTTATAAACCTGTGGATTTAGGTCATGAAGGATATGCCAGTCAACTATAACATACATACCAAGCTCTGTAGCATAATTTACACCGTCATCTACCAGTCCTTTTAGGTACTCCTTGTCTCCACCATTACAGTATCCACCGTTTTCGTGTGTGTACATAGCTATTCTTATAAGATTAGCTCCCCAATCATCCCTAAAGGTCTGAAAGCAGTCCTTATTTACATAGTCTGGAAACCAGGCAATACCATGTGTACTTACCCCCTTGAGCTGATACATAGTACCATTCTTATCAACAATATCTGTTCCCTTTACAGAAAGCTTACCATGATTTTCAAATGGAGTACCACTCTCTGGCTCAGCCGGCGTCTGAGCTGCTACAGCTTCTGTAGTAGCTTCCTCCACCTCATCTTTAGAGCTATCAGCTGTTATAGTGCTTGAGGTACCCGAGTATTCCTTACCATCAACTAAAAGTGTTGAACCACTCATAAGAGAATCAAATTCAGACTTACTAGCCACAGTAACAATAAATCCAATATCTTTAAGTGTTGCAGATTTTTCTACAGTTCCATTATACTCAACGGGAGTGATAACAATTACTCCATCTTTAGCCACACAATTACAATTCCAAAAGCTATCAACCTTAATTCCATTTGGAGCCGGAATTTCTATTGTCCAGTTCTTAATCTGACTGGCACTATTATTTGTAATGCTTACATCAAGCTGACCAGAAATCTTACCGCCTGACTCCCAGTTATTATTACTTGTTACAGTAACATAGCAATCTGCCTGTGGCTTATTTGCTTCTGTGGTGCTACTCACTTCCTCATCTTTATCTGAATTGACATTTTCGGTTGCTTCTTCTGATATAGTTAATTCGTTTGTGGCATCAATACTAGCTTGTGTTGTAGAATTCTTGTTATCCTTTTTTTCACCACCTACTATAAACACAATCAAACCAGCTATTACCAATGTCATAGCCGCTATTATTCCAATTAGTACTTTATTATTTTTCATAATTTCACCTTACTGTTTATTCAAATTCTCCTGTAAGTAAATATACAATCTATGTATGTCCACTTCATTATATTCTCTATCAAAGGCTCGCTCTGACTCAATATAATACTTCTTTTTGTCAGTTTTGATAAGAAGCCTATAAGCAATTACTTTGGGAGTAGTATTTTCTCCTATAACAATCTTTTCTATGTCCACTTTTTTTATATCAGTTAACATAACATTAATATGCTTTTTCTTGTCATTATAGGAAAATTTACCATCCTGAATAACTGCAGTTCCCTCTCCTTCGAACCAATCCCACTTATCCGCTAATACGAGAAGAAATATAACTATTCCTATCAAAAGCAGTAAAACACTAATTGCATTTGAACGTATTCCCTTACCAAACAATACAGTTCCAAGCGAAGAACCTAATCCGAATAATACTATCACTAATACCAAGGTAAAGAATATCGCTCTTCTCCAGCTAGTAATATATCCTACACGTACTGTCATAACTAATCCCTTCTTTTCAAAAAAATCAGCTAATATTATATCAATAAATGGTAGAAATTTCAATATTTATGAGTTCTTCACAGTAACCTCCACCTGTGAAAATGGTATTACTATATTATTCTCATCGAATTTAACCTTAATATTCTCTGTTATCTCCCACTTTGCAGCCCAATAATCCTCTGTTTTCACAAAGCAACGAATCCCCATCTTAATGGAGCTTTCCTGGAACGAGTCCACAAATATATTCATTTCCTTAGTCTTATCATAATAAGGCGATGCTTGGACTATGGCAGTGAGAGTATCCTTTACAAGCTTAATATCTGAATCATAGGATACACCTACAGATATATCAAGCTTTCTGGAGGCCTCTGCGGTAACATTCACTAGGGAATTAGCAGTAATATTGCCATTAGGAATAACTATAATCTTATTATCATATGTCTTTAGCTTTGTGTAGAATATATCAATAGCTTCAACTGTTCCTTCACAGCCTTTATCATTTTCTATGATGTAATCTCCTACCTTAAATGGTTTCATAAGGAGAATAAGCACTCCACCTGCAAAGTTTGCAAGACTTCCCTGTAAGGCAAGACCTATTGATAAGCTGGCAGTTCCTAAAATTGCAACTAGAGATGTAACCTGTACACCAACTATGGAAATAGCCATAACAAAAACTATAGCATAAAGGATACCCTTTATTACAGAAAGTAAGAATCCTTCTACACTATCCTCCATTGCACTTTTCTCAAAGGCCCTCTTAATAACTTTAACTAAAAGCTTGGCCACCTTCATACCCACAAAAAGGAATATTAAAGCTACCACTATATCAAAGGTCTTATCAGCCAACCAGTCTAAAAACTGATCTCCATATTGCTCAAGCTTTGATTTATCTAGATTTTTCACATCCTCAAGGGAATTTATATCACTTAAAATCATCCTTTTTCCTCCAAATCAAATACGAAAGACCAAGTACTTAATCAGTCCCCGGTCTTTTCATATGTGTATATTATTTTGTCTTCTTTTTCTTGAATACGGAAATGGAAAGCGGTGGAACAGTTACAGAAATATAATGCTCCTGACCGTCTATTTCATCCTTTTTAGCCTGCTTAGCAGTTTTATTATTCCTACCCTCACCGCCAAACTTTGCATTGTCAGATGAGAATATCTCCTGCCAGCTGCCACCTGAAGGTGTTGCAAGCTTATAAGCCTTATGAGCAATAGGAGTAAAGTTACAGATAATTACAAGTGTATCCTCTTCCTTCTTACCCCTTCTTATATATGAGAGAAGACTTGCATTTGCATTATTACAGTTAATCCACTGGAAACCTTCACTCTTTGAGTCAAGCTCGTAAAGGGCTGGCTCAGTCATATAAAGCTTATTTAACTCCTTAACATATCCTTGCATATACACATGTGCATCAAATTCAAATAGTGACCAATCAACCTCAGACGCCTCATTAAACTCAGCAAACTGAGCAATCTCCTGTCCCATAAAGAGTAGTTTTTTACCCGGATGAGTCATCATATGTCCATATGCAACTCTAAGATTTGAGAACTTATCCTCATAGCCACCTGGCATCTTAGAAATCATAGAGCCCTTCTCGTGAACAACCTCATCATGTGATAATACTAATACAAAATTCTCACTATATGCATACACCATACTAAATGTTAATTCGTTATGATGATACTTTCTGTAAAGTGGATCAAGCTTAATGTACCCAAGGAAATCATTCATCCAACCCATGTTCCACTTGAAGTCAAATCCAAGTCCACCCTCTTCAGGAGTGTGTGTCATCATAGGCCAAGCAGTAGACTCCTCTGCGATAAGAAGAACACCCTTGTGCTTCTCCTTCATCTGCTTGTTAAGCTCCTTAATAAAGTCAAGTGCCTCAAGGTTTTCATTGCCGCCATACATATTAGGCAACCACTCTCCGCCGTTTCTACCATAATCAAGATAAAGCATAGAAGCAACTGCGTCCATTCTTATACCATCAATATGGTACTTCTCTGCCCAATATAATGCATTAGCAACAAGGAAGTTCTTAACCTCATTCCTACCATAGTTAAATATATATGTTCCCCAGTGAGGATGCTCTCCTCTTCTTGGGTCCTCGTGCTCATAAAGTGCAGTACCATCAAATCTTCCAAGACCATGGTCATCCTTAGGAAAATGTGCAGGTACCCAATCAATGATAACACCAATGCCCTTGCTGTGAAGGTAATCAACAAAGTACATAAAATCTGCCGGTGTACCATATCTTGATGTAGGTGCATAATAACCAGTCACCTGATATCCCCATGAAGGGTCATATGGGTGCTCCATAATTGGCATAAGCTCTACATAATTGTAGTTCATATCCATTAAGTAGTCTGCAAGCTGAGGTGCAATATCTTTGTAGTTAAAGAATTCTCTACCATCTTCTGGCTTCTTCCAAGCTCCAAGATGCATCTCGTAGATGTTCATAGGCTTTTCCACCGGTTTAGAGTTTTCTCTAGCTTCAATCCACTTTGCATCCTTCCACTTGTAGCTTAAATCTACTATACGTGATGCATTAGCAGGACGAAGCTCTCCTGAAAATGCATAAGGATCACTCTTCATAAATACATTACCTGACTTGGCGCAAATCTCATACTTATAAATCTCACCAACATATTTGCCAGGAATGAAAAGCTCAAATATACCTGAATAATCAAGCTTTCTCATAGGATGTCTTCTGCCATCCCAGTTATTAAAGTTTCCACATACAGAAACTCTCTCAGCATTAGGTGCCCACACTGCAAAGAGCACACCCTCTACTCCATCAACTGTCATAGGATGAGCACCCATCTTCTCATAGATACTGTAATGCTCTCCCTCGTTAAATAAGCTTACATCGATAGGGTCGATAACAGGCTCAAAGATATATGGATCAATATAAGTAATCTCCTCACCATCATCAAATCTAACATTAAGCTTGTAATCAAATCTTTTTTTATCTTTAATCACCACAGAGAAGAACCCCGGTACTCTCTCTGATACAAGAGTATATTTCTTCTTAGTGGCAGTATCTATAGCGGTTACTATCTTAGCATCCGGAAGATACACATTTATAAATACATCATCTATGCACTCATGCATACCAAGTATATGATGTGGATTATTATGCTTCCCCTGAACTAAGGCATCTACCTCCATCCAGTTTATAGCGAATACTTCTTTTCTTCTGGACATATTTAAAATCCCCTCTCTACAGTTTGTGGATAAATATTCCACTTCTTAGCTTTGGCTCAAACCAGGTGGATTTTGGTGGCATTAAAAGTCCTGCATCAGCCACATCAAAAAGCTCTTCTATGGAAGTAGGATACATTGAAAATGCAACTGTCATGTCCTCTGCAACTCTTCTTTCAAGCTCTGAAAGTCCTCTGATTCCACCCACAAAGTCAATTCTCTTATCAACTCGTGGATCTTCGATGCCAAGTATAGGATTAAGTAAATTGTCTTGTAATACTGATACGTCAAGACCTGCTACAGGATCATTTGATTTAATCTCATCCTTAGCCTTTAGTTTATACCAAATGTTATCCAAATACATACCAAAGGTGCATTTTTCAACCGGCTGGAAAGGTGCTGATATCTGTTCTATATCAAAGCACTCTGATACCTTGGTCAAAAAATCTTCCTTTGAATATCCATTTAAATCTCTAACAACTCTGTTATAAGGCAATATCTTAAGCTGGTTGTCTGGGAACAGCACTGAAAGGAACATATCACTTTCTAACTCTCCTACACCACCATTTTCATCTCTTCTCTTAAGTCCAACCTTAACAGCTGAAGCTGCTCTATGGTGACCATCCGCAATATAGATATCATTCATATTAGAAAATGCACTGCGAACGATTTCTATATCTGCTGAATCCTTAATCACCCATACATTATGACCTATACCATCCTCTGACACAAATGAGTATTCTGCCTCAGTAGACTTTATTCTATCAACTATAGAATCTATTTTTTCCACAGCTCTGTAGGCCAAAAATATAGGACCTGTCTGAGCATTACAAACATCAACATGAGTAATTCTATCTATCTCCTTATCAGCTCTGGTATTCTCATGCTTTTTAATAATACCATTCTGATAATCATCTATAGATGCACAGGCAACTATACCTGTCTGATGTCTACCATCCATAATAAGCTCATATATGTAATATACATCCTGTTGCTCCTTAATATACTCACCATTTGAAATCATACCATCTAAAAGCTCCTTAGCCTTCTGGTACACACATGGTGCATAAGTATCCACAGAATCATCAAACTGGGTTTCCGCTCTGTCTATTCTAAGAAATGTATAAGGATTTCCCTTAACAACCTGACAGGCTTCCGCTCTATTATAAACATCGTAAGGAAGTGCTGCCACCTGACTTACGATATCTTTTCTCGGTCTAAATGCTGAAAATGGTTTAACTAAAGCCATAATTATCTCCTCGTAGAAATGATTTAGTGATTAGCCTCTAATAGCTTTAACTGCCTCGTCAATTGACTTCTTATATGATTCCTCAGATGAATTATCAAATATAAATAATTCTGGAATATTTGTTGGGGCATTAAAGTTCTGAGTTGCAATATACTCATCCCAGTTAGCAAGCTTCCATGAATCTCTATCTGAAGCTCTCTTAATCATACGCTGATGTACTACCTCGATATCAGCATGTACCCAAACAACAAATAGCTCGGCATCCTTTTCCTTAAGCTTCGCTCTAAGACCATCAAGATACTCATCATCTCTTATCTCATCAGTAAATGGAGCATTAATGAGAACAGTATCATTATAGTCAAGAGCCTCGAATGCAAGGTCTAATACAGCATAATACTCGTAGTCTCTAATCTCCTTCTGGAAGAAGTCAGATGAACGATTATATTCTTCTCCTGCAACAGCAAAAATCTGCTTTGAAAGCACAATAAGAGTATCCTTATCAAGATACACACAATTAGTAAGTGCCTTTCCAAGCTTCTTTGAAATAAATGTCTTACCACATGCTGGTGGTGAAGTAACTAAAATAAGTTTCTTCATGTTATATATGCCTCCTATAAAATGTTCATATTTACAATGTGAAAAGATTTCACCAAATTAGCAGTATTTTACCACAAAATCAATAAACAAACAAGCAATTTAACTAGTTGCAAAGATAAATTGATTTTTTCCACGTCGTTTAGCCTGATACAGGGCTTCATCAGCCTTGGCATAAAGCTTTTCAACAGTATCTCCATGCTCCGGATATACACTAATTCCAATACTTCCTGACAAATTAACTCCTTCGTAGTTTTCACATATAGCAATAATTGTATCAAGTATCTGATCTGCTTTTCGAGGAACCATTGAAAGATCAGGAACATTTTTCATAAGGGCAAAGAATTCATCTCCACCAATTCTTCCGACCACATCAGTATCTCTAAAATGACGTTTGAGCTGATCAGCAAGCTGAATAAGGAACTCGTCTCCTTTTTGATGACCATAAGTATCATTTAGATTTTTGAAATTATCCACGTCAAGCATAAGAAGCACATGTGTTGCATCTTTCTGTTCAAACAAAATCTCTCTAATACGATTCATGGTGGTTTCTCTATTATATACCATAGTCATTTTGTCCATCTTTGCCGCCATCAAAAGCTCATATTCAGCTTTCTTTTCTTCATCAATATCCTTTGCAATAAGCATAAGACACAAATGACCATTATCAATATCAGTTATAAATTTTGCTTTATTATGCACCCACCTAATCAATCCATTAGTAAGTCTTCTTTCATACTTAAATGAAAACTCCGTAGTGCCACCTTCGAATAGTTCCTCTAAAGCCTCTTTCGTGAAATTCTTATAAAAATCATAAGCCTCTGATTCTCTATCAATAATGGAATCTATGGCGGCCAAAGAAAGCTCTTCAACTATATTACAAGACTGAATCGTACCCTCAAACATTTCCTTTCTTCTTTGAGATATAATTCGCCAATCCTCTATGTCAATATAACAAACTGCGTAAGCCTCCTCAGGCAGTTCAAAGAGAGATTTTAACTCTTGATGATAGTGCTGGCGTGTAAAATATTCTCTAGTAACGTCTTTAGTAATACCTAGTATACCCAGAACGTTACCATTATCATCCTTTAATGTATACTTAGATGTAGAACCATATCTTGCATGTCCATCCAAATCTGTAATCGGCTCCACATAATCCTCAAGGTTTTCACCCATTTCCATAAGTTTCTTATCATCATTCACATATCTTTTTGCTAGATTCTGATCCTCTAGAATTTCAAAATCAGTAAGTCCTAAAAGCTGTGCTTCCTCTTCCTTCCCCATCATCTTTACAAACGCATCTGAAGCCCCAACATATCTATGATTTACATCCTTAATAAACACCATATTCTTGGTATTCTTAATAAGTGCGCTGTATGCTGCAAAAATTATGGAATTGTATTCTTCTTTGCTTATTTTATCTCCCATAGCATATCCCCCGTAAAAAAACAATCCACTAGAAAAAATTTCAGTTACACTCGATAATATTATACTATATTTGACAGTTCACAACAAGTTTATTTTATAATAACAGCCTTGGTTATTCTTACAGTAAAACTATTTCCCCTTGCAAGATAACTTGTCTACATCCAACCTAAATACTGTCACTTGCTCTAATATGGCATCTGCATAATCCCAATACCTGGGTAAGCAATGGATGCAAACATAAATATCATTACAGTAAATATAACAAAAACAATGGTATAGTTCTTATGCCCTTTTGTTTCTTTAATAGCGTTCTTATACTGGTTTCTGCTTCTTCCTCGGAAGAAAGAACCTATAATTCCACCAACGATACCAAGCAGAAGAAAATCAGTATTCTTGCCTATAAAGTACAGACTAATATCTATAACAACTCCTACAGCAAGTATAATCCTTCTCTTCTTGTCATCTTCAATTATGATATATGTCATAAGCCATATACAGGCAATTATGATTCCACCTATTAATATAATATCTGTTTTACTCATATACTCTCTTAGACCTCATTATTATCTCTTCAATCCTATTAGCCGATTTCACAATTTTAGGTCAAACTACTTTTTAAGCTCTGCCTTCAGCTGTAAAATTCTCTTCTCAATTTCCTTAATTATGATAATAAACTCCTCATCGGATTTACCCGTAGGATCCTCTAATCCCCAATTATCATCAAATGGTCTTCCCACATATGGGCATCCCACATTGCAACCCATAGATATAGCCACATCAGGCTTAGGTATATCAGTAATCAACTTAGAATACTGAGTTTTCTCCATATCTATGCCATAAATATCCTTCATCAATCTAACTGCATCCTGATTAATCTGTGGCTTAGTTTCAGTTCCTGCGGAATAGCTTTCGAATACATCTGCTGCCAAATGCTTTCCTAAAGCCTCCGCAATCTGACTTCTACAGGAATTATGTACGCATATAAAGGCCACCTTTTTCTTATTAGATTTACAAAACGGACATCTATCTCCTATACACTGCTGATTCTTATGATAATAACCACATACAATATCACTGCTATCCAAGGTAACATCATAATTCTCATTTACAAACTCTATAGCTTCCTGAAAGCTTAGAAATGCATCTCTCTTACAGCATCTAGGGCCACCTACCTCGGCTAACCTAGATAGCGCCTTGGATGTGAAATGCATATGCTTACCCCAAGTATCGTCTGTAGAAAGGGGTCCTGTACCATCTATAATTGAAAGGGCTGCTCCCATAGAGGTAACCGCACCACACACTCCCCACATTCCACAGGTAGCTCCCGGCATAGAAAGTCCTCTCTTCATTAATTCATCTAAAGCTGATGCCAACTCAATATTACCACCTGCATTGTAATATGCAGTAAGCAAAGCCGCACCATCTAAAACATGATGCTCCGGACCATGAATTCTTATATAATCCTTCGACGCTATGGTTTTAAATATATCCATTGGATTAATGCTAGTCATAGATAAGCATTCTTCTATTATCTTTTTCCCTTGTTCTTCTAATGTGTAATTCATAGAATTTCTCCTAGTATATTTCTCCTTGATACAACAATTATCTAAATATATTAACCATTACAAAAAGTCCAGCTACCAAACAAAGGGCAACCACCACTACAGATATAATATAATCATACCATTTCCAAGTATCTATCTTCTTTTTAGCAAAAACCATTAACATAGCTATTATTACGCAATATATGATGATTCCAAGAAAATACATAAAATCAAATGCACCAGAACCACTATCCCAGCCAATTGGTGCATTATCTAACATAATATAATGCCATGCAACCGAATATGTAATTGTAAGTATTATTCCTAAGATATAGTAAAGTATTTTTTTCTTCATCCCCAACCCCCTATTTACAATTCAAAATACAATAACAAATCTATAGGTATTATACTAAACTATATTACCTATAACAAGAAAAAAGATGCCTCACAACACATATGAGGCATCTCTTATTGTCATTTTTTTCTTATTGGATGTCTAATCACTGTCTTACATTTTTCAGTTGCAGTTTTTCTTGGATCAGACAAATAAATCTCATGATGAAGTCGCTTATCATTTATGTCATTCCCATATCCATTATCCGCAAGATAGTCATCCATCAAAGCAACACTTGCCGGCTCATCATCATATGAACCACAATGCATTATCTGAACACATAGCCCTTCATCAATGGTCATAAACTCCGCTACAGAGCAATCTATCTTTTTCTTTTTAGTTGCAGTTTCTACCGCCCAATCAAAATCCTTTTTAGTAATAAAGTCAGGCAAGCGGATAACTGAAATCCACTTAAATGTACCCTTATTGCTATAATCTATGCCATCTACACCATCCTGCCACCAAAAGCCTTCTAGTGGTGGCACTACATATTCGAAGAAGCCTTCTATCTTATAATCTGTCTTATAGCTCATCTTTAATGTGTAAGCCACAGCATATAACACACCAATTGCATTCTTATAAGCACCATCTTCTTCGTTAGGATTACCCTCCCCTCGGACAGCTATGTAATTTGCCTTAGGAACAGTCACTATCACTGGTTTGTTCTTAGGCATATAAAACTCTTTGTACTCTTTCTTAAAATCAAACGCCATAACAATACCTCCAGATTCTATAACTCTGCCTTTAACACCATAGGCTCAATATATTCCTTAATAAGCTCCATAGCATCAGGCACTCTAGGCTTAAAATATGCCCCCACAGCCACTACCAGCTCTTCCTTAGGATTTACATATATAACATTTCCACCATCACCAAGGGCTGCAAATGAACCCTCTGCCTCATCTATAATCCACCACAGATAACCATAATTAAGAGTTCGTTTAGCCCCTATAGCCGGCTTCCATACACTTTGAACCTTGGTACATTCTGCAATCCACTCCTTAGACACAAGCTGTGTTCCATTCCAGTTACCTTGGTTAAGATATAGTTTACCTATCTTAATCATATCTTCAGGTGTAATTGCAAGTCCAAATCCTGCAGTATGAACACCTGTAGGTCCTTTCACCCAACCGTGAACTGTTTTACTCTTGTAAAAAGCCATCTGTTCTTCCTTGTTAGTAAATATAATATCTCCTGGAATATTAATCTCTAAAGGCTCAAACAGATAATTCCTTGCAAACTCAAGCACTGACATACCTGTTATATTACAAAGTATTCCTGCAAATATATCAGGTCCTATTATAGGTGTATATCTAAACTCTCCTATCTTTCCCTTGCCACCGAGAAGGTCAAGTGAAGCCTTAACCCAATCACCACTGGTAAAGTACTTGGTATATGGCGCGTACTTGTACTTATATGGGGCTGTCATTGTGAGTAAATCACGAAGAGTAATCTGCTGAATAGTTTTCTCACCTCGCTTAGGGGTATAATCTGGGAAAAATTCTAATACCTTTTGATTTACATTCTTTATATATCCCTTATCCATAGCTATACCAATCAATATGGATACAACACTCTTTGTAACCGAAAACACATGAAAGGGACTATCAATATTGCAACCCTGTTGATAATACTCATACACCATCTCATTACCACGAGACACAACAATAGCCCCGGTATTACTATGTTTTTCTCTAAGCATTCTTTCCAACTGTTCCTTATTCACAACAAATCCTCCATTTCCTTAAATGGGTTCAATAGGAACATATATATCCACCTTAATCAGGCCATCCTTATCCTCCTTAGGATTATTGAGATACACCTCGTAGGGAGTAGCATTTCTTGGTACATAGCCACTCATCATAAGCCAGTTACGATACATATGATCCCATGCATCCTCAAACTGTCCAGGATTAATCTCGTAGTGTCCCACCGCAAAAAGACCACCTTCAAGCTTTGTCACACCAAGCTTACCATCATCCTTAGCCACACAACCTTTAGGTACAGTAAGACAAAGGCTTGTACGAAAATGCTTTTCATCTCCAAATTCAGGATTATCGTGATACATAACTAGGAATTTATTCTTTCCATCCTTAAGCAATCCCTGCTTGTGAGAAAGCCTGAATAATTCCTGCATCCATTTTGCAAAGGTTCGTCCCAAGGACTTATATGTACCCACATGTCTTATGTAAACTAATTCTTCATCTTCCATGTTTACAACTCTAACCTGTCCAGTATTAGGAAATGGTTCCTCAACCCATTTTTTATTCTTTACAGGCTTATTGTACTCAGATAAGAATAGGTTTTCTTTGCAATTCGTGCTATATTTTTTTCTATATGCCAATGGGCTTAAACCATAATGAGTCTTAAATGCCCTAGAAAATATTGCTGAATCCCCAAAGCCTAGGTCATATGCTACATCTGTCATATTCCTGTCTAGTCTGTGTGCAAGCATGAACAAGGCCTTCTCCAAACGAACTCTATTCACATACTGCAATAGAGACTCATCCATCACACTCTTAAATATACGATTAAAATGATACTTGGAGAAGCCAGCAACCTCTGCTAGCTCCTCCGTAGTCATATTCTTACCGTAATTTTGCTCAATATAATCTTGTACCTTTTGAATACGGGAAATGTATTCATCTGAATAATTATCTGACATATTATTTCACCTTATCTTTTCGTCTCTGATCATACAAGCTTTGAAGCAGTATTCCACCTATAATAAACACCAAAGCAATTAATGCTCTTAGTGTAATCTTCTCTTTTAATAACAATGCCGACACCACCAAGGATAGAAATGGCGTCAGATATGCTATATTAGCAATCTTGGCTGTATTACCTGCTCCATTTAATGCTATAGCCCACAGCAAATAAGCTATGGCATCTACCACAATTCCAAGCCACAACATACCTAGCCATTGTTTACCGTCCAAGGAAACCCATTCCTCTGTTACAAGCCCTAAAATGGTTGAGCAAACTGCTGTCACCAGCCAAAATATCATCATGGATATACTTTGGTCATAATTACATTTCTTATTAAACACAGAGAAAAGTCCATAGCAGGCTGCTGCAATTATACAGCTAACTATACCTAAGGTTACATTACCAACTGAGTTATCTCCACTGCCCATAGATAACACAACAATTCCCACAAAGGAACAAACCATAGCTACTGCCTTCATAGCAGTAAGCTTCTCCTTCAAGATGATGCAGGAAAATATCACTAGCATAATAGGCCAAAGATAATTTACTATACATGCCTCTTGGGATGTAAGCTGTAATAACCCATAGTAATACAAGGCTGAATATACGAATAGTCCTATAAATCCTAATCCGCATATAATTCCTATATCCTTTACCCTCAGCGATTTCATCATATTTATCTTGCCTGTACATATATTGACTATCAGCAAAAACCCGGAAGATATATAACTACTTATAGCTAATGCTTGTAAATTTGGTATATCAGATAATAATAGCTTCACCACTGCAGCAAGGGTTGACCACATAAATACGGTTGTAATAGCGAAGATGTAATTTTTCTTCATTGGTATGTTATCCATTTTCTCATCTCTCAAAAATAATACTAATGGTATTATACTTTAAAATATTAAATCCAACAAGAAAAACTGCCTGTAGTTACTCAACTACAAGCAGTTTAGATATTAGCTTATCCCACCAAACATATTAGCTCCTTCATTAATCTGGAATTCATATGTTTTTTCTTGTGTATAATTCCCCTGATTATTAGGATTCATAATATCTCCATTTTCATATCCCGGCTTATCTGGTCTTTCACCATCCTGTGGTGGTTCCATACCTTCCGGCATCTCCATTCCCTGTGGTGGTTCCATCCCTTCCGGCAACTCCATTCCCTCTGGCGGTTCCATACCTTCAGGTTTCTCCATTCCCTCAGGTGATTCTATACCTTCTGGCATTTCCATTCCCTCTGGTGGTGTCATACCATCCTGATTCATTCCATGATTGCCAGGTCCACCCATAGAGCCACCTTGATTAGCTAGCTGTGTATCATCACTCCACAAGGTATATGTGCCACTGACAAGCTCAGGACTACTATATATCATTACAGTATATGCATTATCTGGGCATGCTTCCATAACTATAGCATCACTTTCATCCTTTAAATATACTGTCTCTTCCAGAGCTTGCTTTCCATTAAAATTAAATACAGCATAGGTCTGTCCACCATCCTCTATTCTGTCAAGCATATGACCAGTTGCCATTACAGTTCCACCAGTTATATGTATACCCATATCAGAGTCTATTCCCGCATCTGCACTGTCAGAGCAGGCCTGGGCTGTAACCTTACCGCCATTTATAACAAGCCATCCATTGGAATCTATACCATCTCCTTCGCCTGTATCTCCATTAACCAATATATTTACACTACCCCCATTGATAGTTGTAACAGATAAACCATCTTCGTTGGTATTAATTCCATCATTACCAGAATTAATATTAATAACTCCACCATTTATTGTAAGATGAAGCTCACTGTCTAGGCCCTCGTTTTCCGCGTTGATGTTTAGTACACCATTACTATTTTGGCCACCTTCTATATTCATAGACATTTTAGAATAGAAAGCACCATCATACTTATGAAGCTTACTTGAATCTACTACTTCAGTTTTATCTTCGCTTAACACCACACTGTCTGGCTTATATATCTTAGCTACATAAGAACCATTTACTGTATTAGTAGAATCATCTGCAATAATTACTTTAGCACCTGCCTCGCTTGTGTCTACGTCCTTTGTGGCAGTGTCAGTATCATCATTTCCACACTCATACACACTGTAGAATATAACTGCCGGGGCAACATCACAGGTTATATCAATCCCATTCAAAACAAGGGTTACAACCGCCTCGGGATTATCCTTTGCATCCTCACCTAAATCAACGGCTATTTGTCCCTTAGATAGTTTTCCGCTAACATTATATGTACCTGGCTTTGTAATATGAACTACCGTATGACCAGTTGCTTCCTCCAAATCGTGAGCATCAGCTTCAGTTCCTTCACCATAGGTAAAATCCTTGCCTGTCTCGTAATATATAATGTCATTTGCCACATATACTGACTCAGATGTATCACTACTTACAGCTACTTCATCTACAGTAATCCCAGAATCACTTAGAACAATTTCCACAACTTCATCTTCTCCTTGAACAGTGTTAGCATCTGCGTCACCATTCTGCGAAGTGTCTATAGCAATTGTAGAATCAAGTTCCGTTACGGTAGTAGTAGTATTCTCCGATGCTTTATTACATGCTCCAAGTCCAAACATAGTTAGACCTATTCCCACCATAAGCATACATTTTTGTATTTTATTATTTCTCATATCAGGCACTTCCTTCTTTTGTATTTTTTTACATATTATTCTTAAAATGTGTTTAATTTATGAACTAATTGTGTTTTTCTAATGTTTTTGTTCACATATGTTTTGAATATAATTATAAGCCGTTTCTTACTCATACACCATAACATAAAAGCCCATAGATTCTAAAATCTACGGGCATAATATTATATATTGCAACACTATAATTTATATCCTGTTCCTATAAACATGGCAACCTCTTTACCAAATTCATCGGTAATCATCACATTATAAACTGCTGTAGTTCTACCGTCCTTCACACATTTTGCTGTAGCAGTAAGGTGTGACCCTTTAGACGAGCTAAGGAAATTAATATTTACATTAAGGGCAACTGTTGGTTTGTGAGCATTATTAGATGCAACTGCAAAGGCAAAATCTCCTAACGTAAATATTACACCCCCCATAATGCCTCCGTAAGCATTCCTGTGGTTCTCATTCAAATCCATACTACATACACAGCCATCCTCATTAATGCTTTCAATTTTCATACCGTTCACAGTGGCAAATGTGTCGTTTTTAAAAAACTCCTGTGCTTCCTCAAGTGAATTAAATGTACTCATAATAACTTCTCCTTATCTTCAATTAAAAGCCCGCAGGTTCTAAAACCTACGGGCCGGCTATTATCCCTTAGTTACCCATTGTAGAACGGCACTGTATATAGAAAATCTCCTGACTAGGTCGCCAAGCCTTTTCCATAACAGGAAAGGTCGTATCAAATTCTGCAAATCCTTCCTCACTCATCAGTTCTCCAACTGGGCTTTCATAAAAGTACCACTTTCTGCCATCTAAGACTCCTGGTACCAACTCCTTAACCAGCAGGGATGAATGATATACATCTCCCTCTAGACAGACATTGTACTTATGGCATGACTTAAAGCCTCTAGCAACATAATTTGCCGGATCTCCAAAGTTTGTTATGACCTCATAGCCCAGATTTTTAGCCACATCAAATGAATACTCTAAAAGCACCTTTCCATAGCCACTTCTTTGATAATCAGGCTCCACGCAAAGTGGTCCAAAGGATACTATCTCCTTTACAACCCCATCTTCATCCTTCAAACGGGACTTAAGATACTTCACACTGGCAATTATCTTACCATCTATTTCTAACACAAGATTAAGCTCAGGGATAAAATCCACCGAATCTCTCATAACATGTGTTAGATAATGCTCATCACACCCTGGTACATATACATTCCAAAATGCTCTCTTAGTCATTTCCTCAACTAATCTGTAGTCTGCTGGTGTCTCCATACGGATAATATAATTATTATTCAATTTCTTTTCCTCCTAAAATTCAAATTAAATCATCTGGGCTTAATTTGCCCTCTTAATTACATTATTGAAATTCCAGAAGGTTTCATTCTTGCAAGCAAAACCTTCCGGTTATCTTGCAATCTCCTTTTTATTAATGTTTCTCAAACACTCGTCTCCCTTATTTTTAAATTTGAAATAAGCATCCTCTAACCGCCTAAAGTGTAGTATGCTTGCTTCTAAAGTGGATTATAAACTGGGAGACTTTAAAATTCAAGCCTTCCTTTTATTACGACTCAACTATTATATCGTCACCTATGACGCTTATGTGTGATGTTAGGTTATATAATTCCTCATATACCTGCTGGTCGCCACACTGCAAATTATAAACTAGCTGTGCTATATTTGTTCGTCCATAGGACGCCTTCTTTCAATTTATCATTAATTTATTATTTTTTTATTAGGCTTTCTTTATACGCATCCTTATCTGCTCTGAAAGCTGCAATACTTTCCTTTGCCTTTTCCACCGGGATCTTATATTCTTTACCATCCTCAAAATCAGGATAAGTTCTAATTTCTAAGCCTTCATCCGCATGTCCAAATTTATCTACATTGCAATCGTCTGTTTTTATAAATCTTTTAGTTGGAAATCCCTCTTTTGCAAGATGTACCTTGGTTCCTTCACTGGCAAAGAAATGAATATTCTCACGTTCTTCAGGAACAGTAAATTCTTCAACTGTAAAAGTATCTTTTGAAACATATAAACCGTTCTCGTCCTCGGACATAACAGATATATCAGCACTAGTTACAACATACTCCTTGGCTTCTGCATCATACTCCCATTCAAAATAGTTTCCTTCATACCCATCTAGGGCATATCCAGAGTGTTTCCATCCTGTTCCATCACTATAAAAGTCCATAAAGCCCAATGTATCAACATTAATCCATCTTCCCACCATAAGCTTTTCTTCTTCAGAAAGCTTATCATATTTGCTACTATAAGAGCTTCCATCCCCCGACTTTTTACCACAGGCTGCCATTATAAAAACCATAACAGCACACGCAATAACCAACATTACTTTCCTCATTTTCTTCTTCATCTTTATTCTCCTTTTCATTATATTTGCATTTATAACGACACTCGAATATACAAAATCTGTCGAAGTTATGCAATTTATTTGTTTTACATATATATAGACAGATAAAAAATGATTATTGTTGGGGTTTTTTTGAAATTTTTTTAAAAATTTATAATTTTTATATTTTTATTATTAATAAATGATTTTTTACTCGTTATAACACCTTGAACATATGTTCGCTTTGTGATATAATATTCGTGTATCTTCCAAAAGGAAGTGGATGCGAATTTCTCAAGTTGCCCTCTAGTACATAAGGAGGGGATGCCGATGACAACACATGAAATCATTGACCTGTTAATTTTAGTCTTCGTTGCATTGACATATATAGACCGACATAATAAAAAGAAATAAGCATCCTCTAACCGACCAAAGTGTAGGATGCTTATTTCTTAATAAGTAATAACACGGAGGGCAACCAGAAATCGCTTCCGATTGCTTCCTAAGTAGATTATACACTGGAGGGCTTGATAATTCAAGCCTTCCTTTTATTTTATTATAACTTTACTTCTTTGTAATATATCCCTGTGCCTTAAGAAGCTCAGCGCAAAGAACTGCACCACCTGCTGCTCCTCTTACAGTATTGTGTGAAAGTCCAACGAACTTCCAATCGTAGATTGAATCCTCACGAATACGTCCTACGCTTACACCCATTCCGTTCTCGTAGTCAACATCAAGAGTAACCTGTGGTCTGTTCTCCTCCTCCATGTACTGGATGAACTGCTTTGGAGCACTTGGAAGACCTAACTCCTGAGGCGCTCCCTTGAACTCTACAAGCTTCTGGATAAGCTGCTCCTTAGTAGGCTGCTTTCTAAACTTAACAAATACTGCTGCAGTGTGTCCATTAAGAACTGGAACACGGATACACTGACAGGTAATCTTAACATCATCAGCTGGAACGATTACGCCATCCTCAATCTTACCCCAGATTCTAAGTGGCTCCTTCTCAGACTTCTCTTCTTCACCACCGATGAATGGGATGATGTTCTCAACCATCTCTGGCCAATCCTTAAATGTCTTACCAGCACCTGATATAGCCTGATAAGTAGTAGCTACTACCTCATATGGCTCAAACTCCTTCCAAGCAGTAAGAACTGGTGCATATGACTGAATTGAACAGTTAGGCTTAACTGCAACAAATCCTCTAGTTGTACCAAGTCTCTTCTTCTGGAAGTCAATAACCTTCATGTGGTCTGGGTTAATCTCAGGCACTACCATAGGAACATCTGGTGTCCATCTGTGAGCTGAGTTATTAGAAACTACAGGAGTCTCTGTCTTAGCATATGCATCCTCAATAGCCTTAATCTCGTCCTTAGACATATCTACTGCTGAGAATACGAAGTCTACTGTAGCTGCAACCTTCTCAACCTCATTTACATTGTATACTACAAGGTTCTTAACAGCCTCTGGCATTGGAGTAGACATCTTCCATCTGTCACCTACTGCCTCTGCGTAAGTCTTACCAGCACTTCTTGGGCTTGCTGCAATTGTAGTTACCTCAAACCAAGGATGGTTCTCAAGTAATGCGATAAAACGCTGTCCAACCATACCGGTACCACCAAGGATACCAACCTTTAACTTATCACTCATTTTTTATATCCTCCTAAAGCATACTATCATAACCCCATTATAATATTTTGCTTTACCATTCATTGATGATTGTTCATAATACACTATCATCAATTATAATTCAATACTATTTAATTACTTTACAACTCTTACCTTAACTACACCGTCGATAGCCTCGATTGCCTTAACCATCTCATCATCAGCCTTCTCAGCTGTATCAAGGATTGTGTAAGCCCAATCACCCTTAGACTTACTTACCATATCAGATACGTTAATGTGCTTATCTGAAAATGCACCAGTAAATCTTGTAAGCATGTTAGGAATATTCTTATGACATACTGTAAGTCTTGAAGCAGCTGTACACTTACCTGCATCACAAGCTGGGTAGTTTACAGAGTTCTTAATATTACCATTCTCGATAAAGTCTCTAGTCTGCTTAACAGCCATAATAGCACAGTTATCCTCTGATTCCTCAGTTGAAGCTCCAAGGTGTGGAAGTGTAATAACCTTCTTATGTGAAGCAATTACATCATTAGGGAAATCTGTTACATATACTCCAACCTTCTCTGTATCAAGTGCCTCAATCATATCAAGGTCATTAACAAGAGCATCTCTAGAGAAGTTAAGAATCTTAACTCCGTCCTTCATCATAGCCATTGAGTCCTTGTTAATCATACCCTTTGTTGAATCAAGAGCTGGAACATGAAGTGTAATATAATCACACTCTCTAAAAATGTCTTCTACATTTGTAATGTGCTTTACATTTCTAGAAAGCATCCAAGCAGCGTCTACTGACACATATGGGTCATAACCATATACATCCATGCCAAGGTGAGTAGCTGTATTTGCAACTCTTGCACCGATAGCACCAAGACCGATAACACCAAGCTTCTTACCAAGCACCTCATTACCAGCATACTTAGCCTTCTGCTTCTCAACATCCTTAGCAAGTGACTCTACTGTAGCGTTTTCTTTAACCCAGTTGTATCCACCCATAAGGTCACGGCTTGCAAGCATAAGACCTGCGATAACAAGCTCCTTAACACCGTTAGCGTTAGCACCTGGAGTGTTGAATACTACGATACCCTTCTCAGCACACTTATCAAGTGGAATGTTGTTAACACCTGCACCTGCTCTTGCCACTGAAAGAAGGTTGTCTGAAAGCTCTAACTCATGCATAGAAGCACTTCTTACTAATACTGCCTCAGCGTCTGCAAAATTGTCTACTGTTTCATAGTTGTCTGTAAATAAATCCATACCGCAAGCTGCAATAGGATTTAAGCAATTTATCTTTGTCATTTTTATTCTCCCTTTAATAAATACTAATTAAGCGTTAGCTGCCTCAAAGTCCTTCATGAACTGTACAAGCTTCTCTACACCCTCGATTGGCATAGCGTTGTAGATTGATGCTCTCATACCACCTACTGAGCGGTGTCCCTTAAGGTTTACAAAACCTGCTGCTGTTGCTTCCTTAACAAACTTAGCATCAAGCTCATCGTTACCAGTTACGAATGGTACGTTCATAAGTGAACGGTCCTTCTTCTCTACTGTTCCCTTGAACATCTTTGAAGAATCAAGGAAATCATAAAGGATAGCTGCCTTCTTCTCATTGTGAGCCTTCATAGCTGCAAGGCCACCCATCTCCTTAACCCACTTGAATACGAGACCACATACGTAGATTCCGTAGCATGGAGGTGTATTGTAAAGTGAATCATTATCAGCCTGAGTCTTGTACTTAAGCATTGTAGGAGTTGCTGGATTTACATCATCTCTGATTAAGTCTTCTCTGATGATTGCAATAACAACACCTGCTGGTCCAACGTTCTTCTGTACACCGAAGTAAATCATACCATAATCAGATACATTTACAGGCTGTGAAAGAATGTCTGATGACATATCAGCTACAAGAATCTTACCCTTAGTATTTGGGAGCTCCTTAAATGTAGTTCCGTAGATTGTATTGTTGTGGCAGATATGTACATAATCTGCATCCTCTGATATAGGAAGATCTGAACAATCTGGAATGTATGAGAAGGTCTTATCTGCTGATGAAGCGATAGCATTTGCCTTACCATACTTCTGTGCCTCCTCATAAGCCTTCTTAGCCCACTGTCCAGTAATAATATAATCAGCTACACCATTCTTCATAAGGTTAAGTGGTACAGCTGCAAACTGCTGTGAAGCACCACCCTGGAGAAAAAGCACCTTGTAGTTATCAGGAATCTCTAAGAGATCTCTTAAATCCTGCTCTGCTTCCTTGATGATGTTATCGTATACCTTTGAACGATGGCTCATCTCCATAACACTCATTCCTGAGCCCTTGTAATCCATCATATCCTCTGCACACTGCTTTAAAACTACCTCAGGTAATACTGAAGGTCCTGCTGAAAAGTTAAATACTCTTGCCATTATATTAATCCTCCCTATTTCTTACTTATTCTCTAAATCGTTCTTATCGAAGCATGTCTCAAGAGCTGCACCTGCTGCAACCATTGGCCATACCTTATCATCCTGGTCGATTAAGCACTCGATAACAACTGGCTTATTAAGCTCAATTGCCTTCTTAAGAGCATCCTCAAACTCTACAAGGTTTGTAGCTCTCATACCTGTAGCACCAAGAGCCTCTGCAACCTTAACAAAATCAACACCGTCATTAAGTATTGTATTAGAGTATCTCTTGTCATAGAACAATGTCTGCCACTGTCTAACCATACCAAGTACGTGGTTATTAATAACAACCTCGATTATTGGAATGTTGTATCTAGCTGCTGTAGCAACCTCCTGCATGTTCATTCTGAAGCATCCATCACCAGCGATATTGATTGTAATATTCTCTGGCATACCAACCTTAGCACCCATACAAGCACCAAGACCAAAGCCCATAGTACCAAGTCCACCTGAGCTAAGAAGCTGTCTTGGACGAGTGTACTTGTAGTGCTGTGCAGCCCACATCTGGTGCTGTCCAACATCAGTAGTAATAGTAGCCTTACCCTCTGTAACCTCGTATATCTTATTGATAATACCAGGGCCTGAGAACTCATTGTAGTCATCAACACATGGGAACTTCTCCTTAAGCTCTGCCACCTGAGCCATCCACTCTGGATGCTCTGCAGACTTAACTCTTGATGAAATCATCTTAAGAACTTCCTTAGCATCTCCGATTACACTACACTCAACTAAGATATTCTTATCAATCTCTGCTGGGTCTACATCTATATGGATAATCTTTGCATTAACTGCAAACTTATCTGCGTTACCGATAACTCTGTCTGAGAATCTTGCACCAACAACGATTACAAGGTCAGCCTTATTTACAGCGAAGTTTGATACCTTTGTACCATGCATACCAATCATACCTGTATATCTATCACTTGTATTGTCAAATGCACCCTTACCCATAAGAGTATCACATACTGGAGCATCAATCTTCTCAGCAAACTTCTTTAATTCATCTGTAGCACCTGCTGTAATAACACCACCACCAGCTAAGATAAATGGTCTCTTAGCCTTCTCTATCATTCTGATTGCATCATCAAGACTGTCAGCCTTAATTGATGTAACCTTTCTCTCGATTGGTTCTGGTGCCTTAGGCTCGAAGTCTGCAATATTAGCAGTAACATCCTTAGTTACATCTACAAGTACAGGGCCTGGTCTACCAGTCTGTGCAATCTTAAATGCTCTTCTAATTGTATCTGCAAGCTCGTGTACATTCTTAACGATGAAGCTGTGCTTTGTAATAGGCATTACCACTCCTGCGATATCAACCTCCTGGAAGCTATCCTTACCAAGAAGTGATACACCTACGTTAGCAGTGATTGCTACAACAGGGATAGAATCCATATATGCTGTTGCAATACCAGTTACAAGGTTTGTTGCACCAGGGCCTGATGTAGCCATACATACACCAACCTTACCTGTTGCTCTTGCATAACCGTCTGCTGCGTGAGCAGCGCCCTGCTCATGAGAGGTTAAAATGTGGTTGATTTCATCCTGGTGCTTGTAAAGTGCATCGTATACGTTAAGTATGGTTCCACCTGGGTAACCAAATACCGTATCAACGCCCTGCTCTTTTAAGCACTCAATAATAATTTCTGAGCCTGTTAATTGTTTCATGGTCATTCTCCTTTTTATACGTTTTAAGCCTTAAAGCTTTATCTTTTTGTTATTTTAGGTTTCTTTATATTTACATCTTATATTAAATATATCCTAGAACTCAAGTACTGCTCCTCTGTTACCTGAAGTTACCATCTTTGCATATCTTGCAAGATAGCCTGTAGTTACCTTAGGCTCTCTTGGCTGCCACTTAGCCTTACGAGCAGCTAACTCCTCATTAGAAAGCTTAACATTTAATGTACAAGCCTCAAGGTCGATAGCAATGATATCTCCCTCTTCTACTAATGCAATTGGACCACCAACTGCTGCCTCTGGAGAAATATGTCCGATGGAAGCTCCACGACTTGCACCTGAGAAACGTCCGTCAGTAATAAGTGCAACTGAAGAACCAAGTCCCATACCAGCGATAGCTGATGTTGGGTTAAGCATTTCTCTCATACCAGGACCACCCTTAGGACCCTCATATCTGATTACTACTACATCTCCTGCCACAATCTTACCGCCCTTAATAGCAGCGATTGCATCCTCCTCGCACTCAAATACTCTAGCTGGTCCCTCGTGCTGCATCATCTCAGCACAAACTGCTGAACGCTTAACAACTGAACCGTCTGGTGCAAGGTTACCCTTAAGTACTGCAAGACCACCTGTAGCACTATATGGATTATCTAAAGGTCTAATTACCTCTGGGTTCTTATTCTTAACACCGTCAACTGCATCACCGATTGTCTTGCCGGTTACAGTCATACAATCCTCATTAAGAAGACCTAACTCCTTAAGCTGATTCATAACTGCATATACACCACCAGCCTCATTTAAATCCTCCATATATGTAGGACCTGCTGGAGCAAGATGACAAAGGTTCGGTGTCTTTGCGCTAATATCATTTGCCATTGCAATATCGAAGTCAAATCCAATTTCGTGAGCAATAGCCGGAATATGTAACATAGAGTTTGTTGAACATCCCAGAGCCATATCAACTGTAAGAGCATTAATAATTGCCTCCTTAGTGATAATATCTCTTGGTCTAATGTTCTTATTATACATCTCCATAACTGCCATACCAGCGTGCTTTGCAAGCTTGATTCTCTCTGAGTATACTGCTGGAATTGTACCATTGCCAGGAAGTCCCATACCAAGTGCCTCAGTAAGACAGTTCATAGAGTTTGCTGTGTACATACCTGAGCACGAACCACAGGTTGGACAAGCATTACACTCGAAGTCCTTAACATCTGCCTCAGTCATAGTTCCTGCTGCATAAGAACCAACAGCCTCGAACATTGATGAAAGAGATGTCTTATGTCCCTTAACATGACCTGCAAGCATTGGACCACCTGATACAAATACAGTTGGAACATTTACTCTTGCTGCTGCCATAAGAAGTCCAGGGACATTCTTATCACAGTTAGGAATCATAACAAGTGCATCAAACTGATGAGCTAAAGCCATAGCCTCAGTTGAATCTGCAATCAAATCTCTTGTTACAAGAGAATACTTCATACCGATATGTCCCATTGCAATACCATCACATACTGCGATAGCTGGGAACATAATAGGTGTACCGCCTGCTGCGGCAACTCCAAGCTTTACAGCCTGAGCTATCTTATCAAGGTTCATATGTCCCGGTACAATCTCATTGTAGGAGCATACAATACCAACCAATGGCTTTGAAAGCTCTTCGTCAGTTAATCCTAATGCATTGAACAAGCTTCTATGTGGAGCCTGCTGCATACCAACTTTTACGTTATCACTTTTCATTTTATCCTCTCCTTTATACTCTTGCTGCGATTAAATCACCCATCTCAGAGCAGCTTACAAGCTGTGTTCCCTCTGAAACGATATCGCAGGTTCTATAATTTTCTACTAATACCTGCTGAACTGCTGCCTCTATAGCATCAGCTTCCTTATCCATATCAAATGTGTATCTAAGCATCATAGCTGCTGAAAGAATAGTAGCAATAGGGTTAGCCTTGTTTTGACCAGCTATATCCGGTGCTGAACCACCACTTGGCTCATACATACCAAACTTAGTCTCATTAAGAGATGCTGATGCAAGCATTCCAATAGAGCCAGTAATCATTGAAGCCTCATCTGAAAGGATATCTCCGAACATATTCTCAGTAAGAACAACATCGAACTGAGCAGGATCTTTAACAAGCTGCATAGCACAGTTGTCAACCAACATATGCTCGTAGGTAACCTCTGGATAATCCTTAGCTACCTCTTCTACTACCTTTCTCCAAAGTCTTGAAGAATCAAGAACATTTGCCTTGTCTACGCTTGTAACCTTCTTGCGGCGCTTCATAGCAATATCAAAACCCTTAATAGCGATTCTTCTAATCTCGTTTTCATTATATGTAAGGGTATCAATGGCAGTCATTACACCATCAATTTCCTTAGTCTCTCTATCACCGAAGTAAAGACCACCTGTAAGCTCTCTCATAATCATCATATCAAAGCCCTTATCAGCAATCTCCTCCTTAAGTGGACAAGCACCCTTTAACTCCTTGTATAAAAGTGCTGGTCTAAGATTTGCAAAAAGTCCAAGCTCCTTACGAATCTTAAGAAGTCCTGCCTCTGGTCTTAAATTTGGTGGAAGCTTATACCATGGTGAAGTTGAAGTATTACCACCTATAGAACCAAGAAGTACAGCATCTGCTGCCTTAGCTCTTGCTACTGCCTCATCTGTAAGAGGCACTCCGTGAGCATCAATTGAACAACCTCCCATAAGAAGCTGCTCATAGTTAAATGTATGTCCATACTTAGCTGCAACTGCATCAAGCACCTTCATAGCCTCAGAAACCACCTCAGGGCCGATACCGTCACCCTTAATAACTGCTATGTTACAAATCATTTTTATATCCTCCAAATTATCTAGTTAACAAATAAATGCTCTCTATTTCTAAAATAAACTGTATTTGCATAAATCATAATTAAACTACCAAGCATTGAGGTTGGTTTATATATTTGGAAGAATGCTATAGCTGTAATACCAGAAACGACTAAAGCATATAGTATATTTATTATTATTGTAACAATATATAACCACACAAGAAGCTTTGGTCCATTCTTTTTATATCCCGCCAACGCAAATCTAACCACTATAGCAAAAACAGCAAATCCTATACCGCACAACGCCATCATTACATCACAGACCTTTAAGCCATCGTAATTTAGGTAAATAAGCTCATGGGCTCCATCATATCCTGCAGCCATATCATAATGCTTTCCTGTAAATGCCATATAACCAGAATATACATTTAATACCGCTGAGAAGAATAGTAAAAAGTAAATCAAGAATTTGTACCACTTCATACCAAGCTCTGGTCCGTACTGCTTCATATCGTATGTATTTGGCTGATTCATCAAATTCTGATAAGTGTTGTTATTTCCATAATACTGACCCTGCTGTGGTTGCTGATAGTTCATTTGCTGATAATTTTGTTGCACTGGCTGAGCAGGCTGTGTTCCCACGAAAGCTCCACACACATTACAGGTATACTGTCCATCAGGTACATTATTACCGCAATTGTTACATATCATAAGATTATCCTCCTTTTTCTTCAGTTCATCATAGATTAATTGATAAACATTTGCTTTCTATTGTTAAAATATTTTACATTACCTACTACAAAAACAATATATGCAGCTATAATCAGGAAATATTTCCATCCTCCGTAAGTGATAATAAAATTCGCACTGAATATTGTTTCGAAAAATTCACCTATTTCTTCAGGTGCTTTGAATGCAGCTATTACAAAACAACCAACAATACAAACTACATAGTATACTGCAGGCGTTATGAGGCTTATATACAAATCTTTTATGCCTCGCTTTTTTAACTCTAATAAGCCCTTTCTAGCACGCAGTATAATGATTGCTAATATAACTTCAAATATGACTGTCACTAGTAAAAGCACAAACATAAATGTATAATAGCTATTATGCCATTTTTTCATCATGTTAACATATGTTTCCATCTGCAAAAAATGATTTACTGCTCCTACAGCAATTGATACAAAATAGTAAATCATAAATCCCCAAACTAAGAACAAATACCAACGCATACCATATTGGTTATGGGTCACAATAAATGTTTGCTCAGGGTTTACATTGGATTGATTAAACAAATTATCATTAACCGTATTATATACCTGCTGTACATTGTCATTTTGCTGTACAGCTTGTTCATTATTTAAATCCATATTAAAATCTCCCTACATTATTTGTTATTAATATAATTAATAAGACCCTCGTTCTTAATTATCTCCTGCATAAATGGTGGGAATGCCTGACCCTTAAACTCAGTTCCCTTAGTCTTGTTGTAAATCATACCGCTGTCGAAGTCGATTTCAACCTGATCTCCTGCGTCGATACCCTGTGCAGCCTCAGGACACTCTATAATAGGAAGTCCTATATTAATAGCGTTACGATAAAAGATTCTGGCAAAAGTCTCTGCGATTACACAGCTAATTCCTGAAGCCTTTATAGCTATAGGTGCATGCTCTCTAGATGAACCACATCCAAAGTTCTTATTAGCCACCATAATATCTCCCGGCTTTACTCTATTTACGAAATCCTTATCGATATCCTCCATACAGCTTTTAGCAAGCTCTGCCGGGTCTGATGAATTAAGATATCTAGCTGGAATAATTACGTCTGTATCTACATTGTCACCATATTTATGTACTGTTCCGAATGCTTTCATTATATATACCTCCTAGTTCATTACTTCGCAAGGGCAGCTAATCTTACCAGTAATAGCTGATGCAGCTGCAACAGCAGGGCTTGCAAGATAAACCTCTGAATCAACGTGACCCATACGACCAACAAAGTTACGGTTAGTAGTTGATACACACTTCTCACCTGCTGCCATAACGCCCATATGTCCACCAAGACATGGTCCACAGGTTGGAGTTGAAACGATAGCGCCTGCATTGATAAATATTTCTGCAAGGCCTTCCTTAATCATCTGAAGATATATCTTCTGTGTACCAGGGATAATGATAACTCTAAGTCCCTTGGCAACCTTCTTATCCTTCATAATCTCAGCTGCAATTCTCATATCTGAGATACGTCCATTAGTACATGAACCAATTACAACCTGATCAATCTTTATATCGCCTACCTCATCGATAGTCTTTGTATTCTCTGGAAGATGTGGAAATGCTACTGTTGGCTTAAGTGTTGATAAGTCAATAGTGTACTCCTCATCATACTCTGCGTCAGCATCAGCCTCGTACTTAGTCCAAGTCTTAGTAGATGCCTCCTTCATATACTCCTCAGTAAGCTCATCAACTGGGAAGATACCATTCTTAGCACCAGCCTCAATAGCCATATTTGCTATAGTAAATCTATCATCCATAGTAAGGTTCTTAATACCCTCACCAACAAACTCCATAGACTTGTAAAGTGCTCCGTCTACACCAATCATACCGATGATGTGAAGGATAACATCCTTACCACTTACCCAAGGAGCCTTCTCGCCAACTATATTAAACTTAATAGCTGATGGAACCTTGAACCATGCCTTACCGGTTGCCATACCTGCTGCCATATCAGTACTTCCAACACCTGTTGAAAATGCACCTAACGCACCATATGTACATGTATGTGAATCTGCACCGATACAAGTCTCTCCTGCAACGATAAGTCCCTTCTCAGGAAGAAGTGCATGCTCGATACCCATCTCTCCTACGTCAAAGTAATTCTTAATCTGATTAGCACATGAGAACTCTCTTACACACTTACAATGCTCAGCACTCTTAATATCCTTATTAGGTGTGAAATGGTCCATAACAAGTGCTATCTTCTCCTTATCGAAGACATCCTTCTTATTAAACTTCTCCATCTCATGAATCGCTACTGGTGTAGTAACGTCATTACCCAATACTAAATCTAAGTCTGCCTCGATTAACTGACCAGCTACAACTGAGTCTAAACCAGCATGCTTAGCAAGTATTTTCTGTGTCATTGTCATACCCATATCGGTTACCTCCATTTATTTTAATAAATTTTGTTACTTATATATATGTATCCTATTATCCTATGCATTTTAACACAAGGAAAAATATAAATATAATATATAATAAGAATATCTGTTATAACTTGAAGTTATGGCTCGATAGTGTTATACTACCATATATATTATAACGAAATATGTAGACTTATGTAGCGTTTACCCTAGAATGATATTCTAGAATTTATACATAACCATACAATTATGTCAACAAAAACAAAAGGAGCTATAATATGTACGAAAACTTAAATAACTATAGAATATTTTACACAGTAGCATCCCTTGGCAATATAAGCAAGGCAGCAGACAAATTATTTATTAGCCAGCCGGCTATAAGTAAATCCATATCTAATCTAGAAAAAGGCTTAGGGGTCACTCTCTTCTCCCGTACCTCTAAGGGTGTGTCCCTTACTGAAGAGGGAGAAATATTATATCAGCATATTGGAAATGCATTTGACAGTATTAATCAAGCAGAGGATGAAATCAAAAAGATTCACGACTTAGGTATCGGGCAGCTAAAAATAGGCGTTAGTACATCCTTATGCAAGCATATTCTTCTAGATTACCTTAAGGTTTTTATCGACGAAAACCCTCATATTAAAGTAACTATACGATGTCATTCAACAAAGAACACTCTTAATCTCCTAGCTGAGGACAAAATAGACCTTGGCCTTATATGTGAGACAGATATTCCAAAAGGGTTCACATACAAAGAGCTTACTACTATTCATGATATATTTGTTACATCGGACAGTTATCTGGATAACCTGCACTTAAGAGAAACTGACCAGGTTAGTCAGGATAATGAATATCAGTGGATGTTTGCGGGAAATATCACATCATTTATCAGTGAGGACAAAGCTTCTGCATCAGGTGAATCAGAAGCTAATGCAACAGACGCTTCAAACAGCTCTGTAATAGATGGTTCAGTTCTTAGAACTAATACAAAAAGCAAGCTGTCTATCAAGGATATATTAGAGAAATCTAACCTTATGCTCCTTGAAAAGAACAATGTAACAAGGACCCACATTGACTCATACCTTGCTTCTGAGGGTATCTACCCTAACCAGGTTTTAGAGGTCAACAATATGGATCTTCTTATTGATTTTGCTTCTATCGGTATGGGTGTGGCCAGCGTTGTAAGAGAATTTGCCTTAGACTACCTAGAGTCCGGTAAAATTATAGAGTTGCCTTTAGAAAAAGAAATAGAAAAAAGAACAGTTGGATTTATCTATTCTAGTAATAAGAATAAATCTACTGTACTTAATAAGTTCCTAGAATTTTGTGAAAGCAAATAACAAAAACAGATAATATATTATCTACGCTAGCTCGTTTTTAACATTTTTAGATAATATATTATCTGTTTTATTTTTATATATTATATTCCTAGCAACACAATCCTCCCCACGGAGTACATGCATTGCATAACAAATAATTACAACATAGATTTGTACAACAGTTTGAACAACCATAGGTTCTCACATTAGGCATACCGTAGCTGCTTGTACGCATATTATACCAATCACCACCACCCTGCATACGTTCCTTAAGACGTCTGTACTCAGAGTTATTTGGTTCCATAGATATAGCTGTGTCTATATGGTCCATAGCTGTGGCATGATTACCCGCACCGTAATTGGCTGCGGCACTTAAGTAATACCATTTGGCTGTTCTTTCATCTATATCACTTAAGGTTCTAAGAGCCTCTGCATACATCCTGTTCATGATAAAGTTTTGAGCTGCGTTAAGTCTACTTTCTGTCTGAGTTGTTCCACCACCCTGATTCCTAGCGCCACCAAATGGATCTGCCCCTCCGGCAGCAAAGCCCATAAAGGCTCTAAAGAAGTCCTCATAGCTATTAAAGCTTGTCTGACTAAAGCCTGAGCCATTAAAGCCGGAAGAACCATAGCCGGATGTTCCTCCTGAGCCATAGCTTGAGCCCGGACCATAGCTACCGGTCTTCTTATTCATTATAGCATCATATGCCGCCTGAACCTCTATAAACTTCTGCTCCATGGCATCCTTGTTAGGATTGTTTATATTAGCATCCGGATGGTACTTTCTACTTAATTTTCTATATGCTTTTTTTACCTCATCCTCAGAGGCACCATTTTGTAATCCTAATACAGCATAAGGATCTCTCATAATCTTTTTCTCCCGAATATTTTACCTGATTTTTTATATTATCATATGCTATGCACATAACTTGGGGCTTATCTCACTTTCATTCAAGTCAGCCTCTAATTATTACCAGCTTATCTGTCTTTACATATACTAACGAATTTCATCCATATACCTGAATATATGATATTCCTAAGTATTGCAGTCTCATGTATTATAGGAAGTCTTTCATAGGACTTAGCCATATCGCTTGCGCACATCATAAGAAGCTTTTCTACATAACCTTCAAATTCTTGCATAGCCAGCTCATTATCCATACATTCCTTGTACTTATATTCAAAAGGATTAAAATCACCCTTCTTTATATCCTTTTCCACATCATCGAAGGCATCCATAATATATATGAACTTTCCTAAGTTATAGCCTAACGTCTTAAGCTCGCCCTTCCACATATCTCCATATTTATTCCTATCCTTGGAATCTAAATCTTTGAGAGATATATCAAAAATCTCACTCATTATAGCACCAAAGGCATTAGAAAGCTTGTCGATATTTCGGTCATTGGCTTGCTCAAGATCATATATAGTCTTTAGTGCCAGCTTAATTACTTCTGCCTTCTTGGGATATCTCCTCTCCACAAGCTTAGCCTGTTTCTTAAGAGTTGCACCATATGACAATTTAAGTAAATTCCTATTATCCTGCCAATCATCCTTACATTTATAATACGCAAGAAGAACATTCATATCTGCCACATAATCTATAAGCTGATTAGTCAGATATTTCTTCTTACCCACAGGATGAAGCACACAGCCACTATGCATCCTATAGGTCACAGGCTCGTATAAAGCAGATAAGAGCACTGCCGCAAATGTAGCGTCATAGCTTAAGCTTATCTGACCTAAAAGGCCGTGATGATTTCCTAGACTATGGCATAATCCACAGTAATACTCTCTATACCTGTCAAAATCCTTTATTTTAAGTTCTGGCTTATTAATTCCGATATAACCGAACATTATTAACTCCTCTTAGTGCACTGATACCAAATATAGATAATTATATTTAATCTATTTTTTCCATTTCTTTAAGTATATTTGCACACATTTTTTCAAATACTCGCTTCATAGTCTCTGATTCTTCCTCAGTAACCCCCGCAAATACACATTTTTCCATTTCACTTTTCTGTTGAACCATTTCGTCAATCATAGGTCTTACTTTATCTGTAAGTTTAAGATGCTGAACTCTCATGTCCTTTTCATCATGCACTATAGACACATATCCCATATCACTTAATCTCTTCACTGACTGAGATATATGGCCCTTAGTAAACATATTTGTATTAGCAATGTCTCTGGCTGTATCTTCATTTCCACAATTAGCCAGATATATTATTATCTCCATATCAATCTTTCTCAAATCATACTTTTCATATGTATTACATAATTTCTTTTCATATAATTTTTTATATTTACTTATATTCGTAAATATAATTGACTCCATATCATACATAGCATTTCCTCCTTAGTTTAATAGCAAACTATTTTAACATTAAAGTATATTATCATTTAAAAATATTTAGTCAATACTGTTCATTATTATTTCACAAACTAATTTGAAATTTAACTAAATCTAGTAAAATCAAAACAGGACTCATAAAGCCCTGTTTCAATAAATCAATATATTTTATATATCTAATATACCTAAGCTATACTTCCACCTCAGAATTCTTCTTATAGAATCTTCCAGCTGTTCTTCAGTTATCCTTCCCGACTTCACGGCCTTAAGCACTGCTTCATACTGCACCTGGTAATCTGTAGCAAGAATCATATCATTGCCTGCTAATACTGCTTCTACAGCAGCCTCCTCCTTAGTGTACAGGTTAGCCACTCCACCCATCATAAGGTCATCTGTGATAATCACTCCACCAAAGTCTAAATCCTCTCTCAGTAATCTATGAACTTCAACGGATAGGGATGCCGGCTTTTCTTTATCCATACATTCAACTATATTGTGGTTTACAAGTATGCACCATGCTCCTGAATCTATACCCGCCTCAAATGGAAGCATATCCACCTCATCAAATTCTTCTCGAGGCCTTAAATCTCTAATTACCCCATTGTGAGTATCACCATTATTACCATAGCCTGGAAAATGTTTAAGCACAGAGCCTATATTACAATCCTCCATAGTATCCACCATTAGCCTTACATATTCCTCTGTCAGTCCAATATCCTCGCTAAATGATCTGGTGTATATAAAATCCCCTGTGCCATCCGGAATATCACACACTGGAGCAAAATTAACATTTATACCATAAGAAAGCAATAGCTCAGACTTAGCGATAGTATCCTTTGTTATCTCACCAAAGCCTCCAGCGTAATATAAATCTCTAGGAGACCTAAATTGATAAGGGGCAAGAAGAGAATAACAGCTGATTCTTACAACTGTACCTCCCTCTTCATCTATACCTATAAGTAGTGGTATCTTGCTATTGTTCTGTAAATGTTCTATATTCCCTTTAACATCTTCCTGTGATTTACCTGCGAAATCACCCTTAAATAATATCACTCCACCAACCGGGTAATCCTTAAGAATGCCACCATCAAATCTACCATCGTTCTTAATAAAGAAAATTTGACCAACCTTCTCCTCTAAGGTCATATCCTCTATTATATTATCTATCTTTTTTTCTACATCTTTTGATAGTATATATCTGTCATCTGGTACTGCATCCACTACTTCAGTGGTTAGCTCTGTTGTAACTTCTTCAGAAGTAGCTTCTGTAGTTACTTCAGTTGTCTCTGAATTTTCAACAGTCTCTGTGTTTTCTGCAACCACATCTACCTCTGTAGCTTCTGAGGTCTGTTTTGTTAATATGTCTTCTGTATTCTCGGTGGTCGTAGCATATTGATTCTCTCTATATTTATCTCTATTGCTTAAATCCGGACCAATTATGCCAAAAACTAGTATTACAAGGAACATAATAATGCATATTGTAACCTTTTTATTGCCCATAAATAATCTCACGCTCCACACATTTTTCTTACAAATGATTATACCTTAACTAGGCACTTTCTACAACCATAATACAAAAGGGATTGCGCATTTAGCACAATCCCTTAGTAAAGATACTCTATATGTTATTTTATGAGAAATACTCAACACCAGACTCAAATATCTTCTGATCCTGGTCACCGTAAATATTTACAGCTACTGCTGTGCCTCTACGCTCTGAATGAGCCATCTTACCAAGTACTCTACCATCTGGGCTTGTAATACCCTCGATAGCGTAGTAAGAACCATTTACATTGAAGTACTCATCCATGGTTGGGTTACCATTCATATCAACGTACTGAGTTGCAACCTGTCCATTTGCAAAAAGCTTCTCAATCCATTCCTTGCTGGCAACAAATCTACCCTCACCATGTGATATAGGTACTGTATAAACACCACCAAGCTCTGCCTTCTTAAGCCATGGGCTCTTGTTAGTTACAACCTTAGTATAAACCATCTTAGACTGGTGACGACCGATGCTATTCATAGCAAGGGTTGGCGAATCATCTGTCTGTGGAATAATCTCACCATAAGGTACAAGACCAAGCTTAATAAGTGCCTGGAATCCATTACAGATACCAAGTGCAAGACCATCTCTCTCATTAAGGAGCTTCATAACCTCCTCAGAAATCTTAGCATTTCTAAATGCTGTAGCGATAAATTTACCTGAACCATCAGGCTCATCTCCTGCACTAAATCCACCTGGGAACATGATAATCTGGCTCTGGCTGATAGCCTTAGTAAATGCATCTACTGAATCTCTGATATCCTGTGGATTCTGGTTCTTAAATACTATAGTCTCAACCTCTGCGCCAGCATTCTCAAATGCTCTAAGTGAATCGTACTCACAGTTAGTACCTGGGAATACAGGGATAAATACCTTTGGCTTAGCTATTTTATTCTTAGCTATAAGGATGCTTCCACCATCATAGATTGGTGACTTAACAATTCCATCCTCAATCTTAAGCTCATCATTAATCTTATCATTCTGCTCTACACCAGACTCGGTTGGGAATACCTTTTCAAGAGTATTAGTCCAAGCAGCAAGTGCTTCCTCCATAGTGACCACCGCGTCACCATAAGTAAATGTAGCGCTAGCCTTAACTCCACCGATAACAGTTGCAGGAACTGCAAGCTTGCTTTCATTCTCTGGCTTAACCTCGATAATGATTGAACCGTAATCCTTTGCGACAAGTTCATCCTTTGTCACACCATCAATTATGTGAACACCAAGCTTATTTCCAAATGCCATCTTACTTACTGCCTCGATAATACCACCGAAGCCTACAGCGTAAGCTGACTCAATCTTTCCATCCTTAATATCCTTAAGAAGTGCTGCATAAGTCTCTAATACGTTTGCGTAATCAGGCTTATCAAACTCATCCTTCTTAATATCAACCTTTAAGAGTACATTTCCAGCTTCCTTAAGCTCTGTTGTAACAACATCCATGTAATCAGCCACATCTACTGCAAAGGAGCAAAGTGTTGGTGGTACATCAATATCATTAAATGAACCTGACATAGAGTCCTTACCACCGATAGATGGAAGTCCAAGTCCCATCTGAGCATCAAATGCACCAAGGAGTGCCGCAAGTGGCTTACCCCATCTATATGGGTCATTTCCAAGTCTCTCAAAGTACTCTTGGAATGTAAGTCTAATCTTAGATACATCTCCACCAGAAGCTGCAATCTTAGCTACTGAGTGAAGTACTGCATATACTGAACCATGATAAGGGCTCCAGGTTGAAAGATATGGATCTAAACCGTAGCTCATCATAGTAACTGTATTTGTCTTACCTCTTAAAACAGGTAACTTAGCAATCATAGTCTGTGTAGGTGAAAGCTGATACTTACCACCATAAGGCATAGTTACTGTTCCTGCTCCGATAGATGAGTCAAACATCTCTACAAGACCCTTCTGTGAACATACATTAAGGTCAGCTAAAGTATTTAACCAAGTCTCCTTAACATTCTTAACCTCTGCCTTATCATTAAAGTAGTTATCCTCCTTAGAAGGCATAGCAACCTTAACTGCAGTCTCCTGATGAGCACCATTAGTGTCAAGGAAGGCTCTTGAAAGATTAACAATCTCCTTACCTCTCCAGCTAAGAACAAGTCTTGGCTCCTCAGTAACTGTAGCAACTGCAACAGCCTCTAAGTTCTCCTCGTTAGCGTACTTCATCATAGTATCTACATCCTTAGGATCGATAACTATAGCCATACGCTCCTGAGACTCTGATATAGCAAGCTCTGTACCATCAAGACCTGCATACTTCTTAGGTACCTTATCAAGGTCAACCTTAAGACCTGCTGCAAGCTCACCGATAGCAACTGATACACCACCTGCACCAAAATCGTTACATTTCTTAATAAGAGAAGCAACCTCTTCTCTTCTGAATAACCTCTGAATCTTTCTCTCTGTAGGTGCATTACCCTTCTGAACCTCAGCACCGCAAGTCTCGATTGAGCTTTCAGTATGTGCCTTAGAAGAACCTGTAGCACCACCACAACCATCACGACCTGTACGTCCACCAAGAAGGATTATAATATCACCTGGGTCTGAGTTAAGTCTCTTAACTGCACGTCTTGGAGCAGCACCCATAACAGCACCAATCTCCATACGCTTAGCCACATAGTTTGGATGGTAAATCTCATTTACATGACCTGTTGCAAGACCAATCTGGTTACCATATGAGCTGTATCCGGCAGCTGCAACCTTAACAATCTTACGCTGTGGAAGCTTACCCTTCATAGTATCCTTAAGTGATACTGTAGGATCTGCTGCACCAGTTACACGCATAGCCTGATATACATATGAACGTCCTGAAAGTGGATCTCTGATTGCTCCACCAAGACATGTAGCCGCACCACCAAAAGGCTCTATCTCAGTAGGATGGTTATGAGTCTCATTCTTAAAGCTTACTAACCATTCCTCAGTAACTCCATCAATCTCAACTGGAACAACTATTGAACATGCATTGATTTCGTCTGAAATCTCCATATCCTCAAGTTTACCAGCCTTTCTAAGGGCCTTCATAGCCATAAGAGCTATATCCATAAGACATACAAATTTATCGTCTCTGCCAGCATTAATATCAGCTGCAGTTTCAACATATCTATCATAGGTTGAAGAAATCATATCATTGTAATAGCCCTCATCAAAACTAACATCAGTAAGCTCTGTAGAGAAGGTAGTATGACGACAGTGATCAGACCAATAAGTGTCGAGAACTCTAATCTCTGTCATAGATGGATCTCTATCTTCTTCATTTTTAAAGTAATTCTGAATATGAAGGAAATCCTTAAATGTCATAGCAAGACCAAGTGAATCATATAACTCCTTAAGATTGCTCTCTGACATATCCTTAAATCCATCGAAGATAATAACATCAGCTGGCTCATCAAATACAGTAACTAGTGTTTCTGGCTTTGCCTCATCAGCAACCCTTGAGTCTACAGGGTTAACCACATATTCCTTTATAGCATCAAGTTGCTCTGGAGTAATATCTCCATCTATCACATAAGTCGTAGCTGACTTGATAAGTGGCTCCTCGTTCTCATTAAGAAGTTTAACACACTGCTCAGCAGAATCAGCTCTCTGATCAAACTGTCCTGGAAGGTACTCCATAGAAAAATACACCTGACCAGCCTCCACTGGGAATGACTCCTCGTATACTACATCAATTGGTGGTTCTGAGAAAACTGTTACCTTAGCCTTCTCATAGGTGTCATCTGACACACCCTCCATGTCGTAGCGAACAAGCTCTCTTACAGCATTTGCCTTAATGCCTAAGTAGTCCTTAATCTGCTGCTTAAGCTCAGTAGCTCTAACAGCGTAGTCGCTTTTCTTTTCAACGTAGATTCTTCTAACCTTGCTCATATTTGTCCTCCTTAGCAATTCATCATATGAATTGAATTGTAAATCAAAATAATGCTACTTTATAATACCTATAAATACAAAAAAAGGCAACCCTAAAAGCTAAATTTTTAAACATAAAAAATGGACAACTAAATAGTTGCCCATTCTTATAATACTATGCTTCTAATACGTTCTTAATAACTCTCTTTATCTCATCAGCATCAAATGGCTTTGCAATAAACTCTGCGGCACCACTCTGAACAGCCTCAAGCATATTATGCTGCTGACCTGCCGCTGAAACCATAATAACCTTAGCCTCTGGGAAATCTCCCTTAATCTTCTTAAGGGACTCAACACCTGTCATAACCGGCATTGTAATATCCATAGTTACAAGATCCGGCTTCAACTCTACATACTTATCGTAGCCCTCCTGACCATTTACAGCCTCGCCTACAATCTCATATCCCTCTCCCTCTAAGAGACCCTTTAAAATTCTTCTTGATGTTCTTGAATCATCTACTATCAAAATCTTTGCCATAGCTTTTATAAATCCTCCCAATTTAATTAATGCTCCACTTTGTTTCCATACAGATAACGATGTCTGCTCTCTGCTCCTGTATGAAACATGGAAGCATAAACATCATACCCTCTGTACTGATTGTTGTATCATCTACATACATATTCGGTGGAAGCATATCAATCTTAACTTCCTCCTGACTAAGCTTAGAACCGAAAAGACCATTACTAACGTTAATAAACTCACAAACTGCGTCAAGACAATCCTCATCTATAGCGGCAAACTCTTCCTTACCATAGGTCTCACCGATAACCTTATTACCCTGTCCACAAATACCTATGAACAATTCATAATCACCAGTAAAGCACTGACTAGCAATATACTTTGTGGTATATGTATTAATTCGCTCTATCCTCTCAAAACGTACCTTGTTATCAACAAATCTTACAACATTTCTAGCCATAAGAGCTATATAATCTCTAACAATCGGTGGTACTGAAGCATCCTTTATAAACACAGGAATAATCTTATCAATATCAGAACTCTTAAGAGCATCTATCTCAAGTGCTGTAAGTCTTTCTGACTTCTTATAATGATTAAGATGCTTCTGAATATCCTCTAAGGTAAGAAGCTCTCTCTCAACAAGCTCCTGAACAAAAATCAAATATGAATCTCCCTGCTTCTTAAGAAGAGCCATAACCTGGTCCTCTGTAAGATATCCCTTACTGATAGCAATATCACCAAATCTTGCATCCTGCATAGCCTGAAGCTGATTAACCTCATCAGCCTGTGCCACAGTCATAAAGCCTTCATTAACAGCAAGTAATCCCATCTTTACTCTAGCTGTTCTACTTTTCTCTATAATGTCCACATATTGCTCAGTTGTAAGTACCCCAACATCTTGCAAATACTTTCCAAAATATACACCAAACATTTATATTACCTCCTTGTAACACACAATTTAATTAATTATAACTAATTACAACAAAAAAATCAACAATTATTAGTTATTAATAACCAAAAATAGGTTGAATTATAACTATTTTTGTCTATATTTGCTTAATTTTAATTGAATTGTCATTTGTTTTCATATATAATAAAGGTGGTGTTGTTTTCACAAAAATCAATATATTAAAATATTACGGAGAATAACTATGTCAATCAAAAAATCCTTGCGATTATCTATAATATTACTAGCATCTTTACCTCTGGTATTTCTAACTGTACTTATGTACTCTTCCACCAGAAGCAAATACCTAGAGCTAGCTAAAAACTCTGCTGAAAATATGGCAACCAGTTATGCGGATGGTTTCCATGCACAGCTAGAAGTTCAGGTTTCCGAGGCCGAGGGGTTGGCTCGAACAGTAGCCATCCAAAGTCTTCTTCTAGAAAGCAAAAATGGCATTTCTCTAGGTTCCTCATCTAGCTATTATCCACAGGTAATGCAAAGTCTAGAGGAGGCTGTATTTAACTTCGAAGGACATATCACCTACTACATATATGATATCAACGGATACTTTATAGCAACAACCAGCGATGATACATCCACTATGGTTGACTGGCAGGAGTATATGAATATCGAAGTAACGGATATCACAGAAACCGAAATAATGAGTGCTTCTAACATTAATAAGAACACAAATAGTATAGAGGTTTTAACCCCTGTAATGGTGAAGGATGATGTTATAGGTTTAATAAGAGCTAATATTTCCTCCGATTACTTCGGTTCATTCCTTTCTACCTCTGGTGATACCTTTGTACTTACTGACGACGGTTCTACTCTGTTTAATACTGTTGGATTTTCAAAGGATAAATACATGAGTGAAGAAGCCCAAAAAGCAATGCAGTCCCCTAATGAAAAGGGATATATCAGTAAAGGAGCTTCCTTTAATCAAATATATGGATATTGTAAAATCTCAGATCATAATTGGATATACGTCATCAAGCAGGAAGGAACCGAATATCAAAAGATATTATCCTCTCTTCCTATAACCTTGATTATAACATTATTTATAATCCTATTGATCTCTGTACATATAAGTAATATTCTTGCTCACAAATATACAGAACCAATTATTACCTTAAAAGATAATATGACTGAGGCTGCTGCTGGCAATCTGGATTTAAAGTGCGATATAGATTCAGATGATGAATTCGGTGAACTTTCAGATATGTTCAATAATATGATGAACATTATTTCTACAAACTACAATCAGTTAAATGAATCAAAGAAGCAGCTTGAAGCAAATGAGTTAGAATTAAAAAAGAACTACGCACACATAGAACAGCTGGCATACCACGATGGTTTAACAGGACTATACAACAGAGTTGCATTTATGAAGTTTGCGTATGACATCCTTCATAACAATGGCTCCCAGCTTTCAGCAAGACATGCCATCTTCTTCTTAGATTTGGATAACTTTAAAAATGTAAATGATACTTTAGGTCACGACTATGGCGACATTCTTCTTAAACAGGTTGCTATGAGACTTAATTCAACTATTGAACTCAACGATTTACTTGCCAGAACAGGAGGAGACGAATTCCTTATATTAAAATCCTCCTACACAACAGTAGATGAGTTAGACGCATATGCTAATAAGCTCGTTAATGTTATCAGAGAACCATACAACCTAGATGGAGAAACTGCCAGTGTTTCACTTAGTGTTGGAATTGCACTCTTCCCTAGAGATGGTCTTACAACCAGTGAGCTTATTAAGAATTCTGATATTGCTATGTATAATGCTAAGACCTCAGGTAAAAATAGTTATAGATTCTTTAACAGTTATATGGAAGACGATGTCAATAGACGTAATGATTTGGTTGATATATTATCAAAGGTTATCGAAAACAACGAGGTATTCCTACACTATCAGCCACAGGTAAATGTTAGCACAGGTCAAATCACAGGCTTTGAAGCACTTATGAGAATAGAATCAGAATTGGCCGGCTTTATTCCACCTTCTGAATTTATCCCTATAGCTGAGGATAGTGGATTGATTAACCAATTAGGTGAATGGGCTCTTTACGAGGCCTGCTCCTTTAACCAAAAGCTTATTGAACTAGGATATGACGACCTAAGAGTTTCTGTAAATGTTTCCACTACACAGCTTCAGGATACCAGACTTATGCAAGCCATAAAATCAATACCAGAAAAAACTGGAATGTCTCTTAATCATTTAGAGATAGAAATAACCGAAAGCGTATTGATGAACTCCTTAGAACATAACCTTCAGCTTATTAACGAAATCAAAAAGCTGGGGGCATCTATAGCACTTGATGATTTCGGAACAGGATATTCATCATTCAACTACCTTACACAGATACCAATCGATACCCTAAAAATAGACAAATCCTTTATCGACGGAATCTGTAGTAATGAAAAGGATCGTTGTATTGCAGACTCAATTATTTCTCTGGCACACAAGATGAATATCTCAGTTGTTGCCGAAGGCGTAGAGGATGTAAATCAGTTAAAAATCCTTCAGCAACAGTTCTGCGATACCTTACAAGGATATCTCTTTTCTAAGCCGGTTAACTCTAGCCAGTTTATAGAGCTATTAGACAAAACAAAAAAAGCATTAAATACAAAATAATACCCAAAATAGCAGATGGCATATATACGCCACCTGCTATTTTTATTTTTCTGCTAAGAATACTTTAATTTCCTCAAGCTTTGTATTTGCATCTTGTCTACCCAAATTATACATATACTGCAGTTTTTCCTTATCACGTTCTAATCTACCAATCTTGTACTCTATAGATGGTCTGATAATCAAGGCTTCACCTTGTCTTTCGTACTCTTCTACTCGCCACAATGATTTGTTATAATCATCATGTCTATTAAGATTTGCTTGAACAAAATCAGGATATTTTTTATATCTAAGCCTAAGCAACTTTGCAGTGGACGAAGGGCGTTTTACATACCCTGCAGGTCTAGTCAACACTACAATATTCTTCTTATAACCTATACTACGAAAGTAATCTACAGGTATACTATCACTACATCCACCATCTAAAAGCTTCTTACCACCCTTATAAACAATCTTCGAAACAAGAGGTAATGAAGCCGACGCTCTCATATAATCCATTTCTTCTCTGAAATCTGTACATCTAATATACTCCGGCTTACCAGTATCAACATTGGTACAGCATACATAAAATGGAACCTTTGCTGCATTTTCCTGAAACTTATCATAGTCATATACATCAAGCTTATTTGGAAGCTCATCATAACAAAACTTTTCATTAAATATATTGCCGGTCTTAAGCCATGATTTCATACTTACATATCTATCATCGTTAATATATTTTAAATTATATCTTAAGCCTCGTCCATATTGCTCTGACATGTAGGAGCAGCCAAAAACTGCACCTGCAGATACACCTATTACTGCATCTGCAAAAAGCTTTTCCTTCATAAGTACATCCAATACTCCTGTAGTGTACATACCACGCATTCCACCACCTTCAAGTACTAAACCTACCTTCTCGTCTCTTTTAACTATATCCATATATATTCCCTTTTCTATAAAGCAAATTATAGTTTTTAAAAGCTTCCCGTAGATAAAACACGGGAAGCCTCTTAGATTTAAATCATATTTTCTAGAATTAAAATCACATTATGAATAATTCATTATAAGTATATATGCAAAATATACTGCATAACATACAAGCATTATAATACCACCAGTTCTGTTAAGCTCTCTCTTCTTATTAAGAACACAAACAAACAACAATACTGCCGCTGCTATAGCAACCACTGTATCCTTAATAAACTCTGCAGCAAATGCTACAGGAGTTATAAGTGCTGATACACCTACCACAAAAAGTATATTGAAGATATTACTTCCTACAATATTACCGATTGCAATATCAACCTTACCTCTTTTTGCAGCTGTAGCTGAGGTAACAAGTTCTGGAAGACTTGTTCCAAATGCAACTATAGTAAGACCTATTAATCTTGGACTCATACCACACTTCTCGGCCACGTAGCTTGCAGCGTCAACAGTTACATTGCTTCCGATAACTATACAAACTATACCTATTACAACAAAGATAAGTAGCTTTAGCATAGTATCCTTCTCACCAACAACTGTAGTCTCATCATCAGAGCTACCATTCTTAGCCTGCTTAACCAAATAAACCATAAATATAGCCATTAAGCCACAGAGAATCAAACCATCCACAAAAGAAATAACATTACCATTAATACCCATAATAAGAAGAATTACAGTTATTAAAATTACCCATGGTATCTCAATTGCAAATGTATTCTTCTTTATAGGTAGTGCGGCTACACAAGCTGTCACACCTAGTATAAGAAGAATATTCATAATATTACTTCCAACAACATTACCAACAGTAATACCGGCATTATCAGAAAGAGCTGCCTTTATACTAACCGCCGCCTCAGGAAGAGAAGTTCCAAATGCTACAATAGTGAGTCCTATAACCATCTGTGGTATATTGAACTTAGTAGCTATCTTAGATGCTCCATCTACGAATACATCAGCACCCTTGATAAGCATATAAAAACCTGCAACAATAAGTATCATATTAAATACTAGATAAATCGCACCTGATGTAGGCACAACATTTAAATATGAAAGTGCAACCAAAAGCACTACTATACTTCCTATAATAACATTTTTCTTGTTCATCTTTTATTCCTCCGGTAATACACAAAATACGTCCTTAATTGTTTTAAGTACAAAGTGAGTTTCAGTCTTGCTTACGCCTTTACAGCACTTTATCTCTCTATAAACCTGCTCTAAGCCTTCCTTAGAGTCTGTGATAATCTGTAGAACGAAATCATACACTCCTGTCTGATAGAAGCAGGATACAATATGCTGATTCTTCTCAACCATCTCTATAAATTCCTTGTTATAATCAGGGTGTTCTAAGCTAACCTCCATAAGAGCCACTACATTATTGCCTAGCTTTTCCTGGTCTAGCTCTATGGTATATCCCTTTATAATTCCACTTGACTCAAGCTTTTTAATTCTTTCAATTACCGCTGACACTGAAAGATTAATCTCTTCACTTATGGCTGATGCAGTAAGTCTTGCGTTCCTTTTAAGACAATTTAAAATTTTTATATCTATCTTATCCATTTTATAGTCTCCTTTACTTCTGAAGTATCATTTAAATCAATGGAATTAAACACATCCAAATATTCTTGCTCAACCTGTCTCATGGTTCCTCTAAAGAAATCTGGTGTGGCAGCCACATAAGGTGCTTCCTCTAAAAGCTTCTCTCCTGAAAACTCTAAAAACTCATGATAAAGCATAGCATCATCGATTATCTTAACCATCTTCTTCTCATATTCGGTAAGGGGACCTCCTAAAAACTTCTCATATATAACATTAGAAAGCCTTTCCTCTATAATTTGATATTCCTCCAGATACTGCTTTACAGGTCTGGTAATATCTGAAATATACGCCTCACAAGCATCATGCAATAAACAAGCCATCTTAACTCTTGCACTTTCTCTTCTTGCGCAAGCCTCCTCGTAGCAATTCAGACAATGAGCGCCTATAGAGTAGAATGATGAGTAATGCCCATTTGCCCTACATAGCATAGACAATGCATGTGCAATATCTTCAATATATACATCCTCAGCCACCGGACTAGTAGGTGTAAATTTCACCTTAGTATACGTTAAAATATAATCAGGCATATTTCTTCTCCTATCATTGCATTAACACAAATAAGGGCTTCACCTATAGTGTAGCCCTTATTTATTTAAAATGTAATGTCCCTCTTGCCACTAAGCAATCTTCCAGCATTAACAATCATAACCACACCTATACCAATACCCATAGCTATAGTTACAATTCCCATAACCAAATTACTTATTCCAACTGAATTTAATTTGTTATATAACCTTTCCATTAAAACTATACCTCCTTATTATTAATCCGTCTCCCCATTCGGTAAAAAAGGTTTATTTAACGCCATACTCCTCATAGTATGCGTCAATAGCAGCCTTTAATGTATCATCTATAATAACCTGTCCCTTATATGGATTATTATGAAGATGCTCTACTACCTCAGCCATATTCACAATAGCTGCTGTATCAAAGCCATATCTCTCCTTAATCTCATCAAGAGCAGATTTATCACCAGTACCCTTTTCCATACGATTAAGAGATACCATGAGACCCTTTATCTCCACATCAGCAGCGCCCTTAACCTTTGGAACAGTTTCTTCCATAGACTTACCAGAGGTTGTAACATCCTCTATCATAATAACTCTATCTCCATCCTTTAAGTTACTTCCAAGGAAGCTTCCCTTATCGGCACCATGGTCCTTTTCTTCCTTACGGTCTGAGCAGTAACGAACCTCCTTGCCATATAGTTCACTATAAGCAACGGCAGTAACAACACCTATAGGAATACCCTTATATGCTGGTCCAAATAATACATCAAATTCATCGCCGTATACACTGTGGATTGCCTTTGCATAATATTCTCCCAACTTCTTAAGCTGTGAACCAGTTACATACGCTCCTGCATTCATAAAAAATGGTGATTTTCTTCCACTCTTAAGTGTGAAATCTCCAAACTTTAGTGCTTGACAATCTACCATAAACTCAATAAATTCCTGTTTATAAGCTTCCATAATAAAGTACCTCGTTTCTTAAAATACTTATATAATTTTAATCCAAATACCATATAATGGCAAGAGTTTTTATATATTCTTCTTGTGATATATATCACCCATCTTATCTAGTATTTTGTCTGCAGCCTCCTCCTTAGACATAATAGGAAGCTCTATCTCCTCTGTAGCAGTAATTATGGTTACAATGTTTGTATCTGTTCCAAAGCCTGCACCAATCTGCTTTAGGTTATTTGCAACTATCATATCCACATTCTTCTTAGCCAGCTTGGCACGAGAATTCTCAAGCATATTCTCTGTTTCCATGGAAAATCCACAGATAACCTGCTTGTCACTACGACTTGCACCGATAGTACCAAGAATATCATCTGTTCTTTCTAGATAGATATTCATATCTCCATCCTTTTTCTTAATCTTTTGATCAGATACATTTACAGGTCTATAATCCGCCACTGCCGCAGCCTTAACTATAGCATCCATATCATTAACTCTGCTAATAACTGCCTCATACATCTCCTTAGCAGACTTTACCTTAACCACATCTACAAACATAGGTGGTTCCAAAGAGGTCTCTCCAGTAACTAAGGTTACATTAGCACCTCTAAGCATAGCCATTCTGGCAAATGCATAGCCCATCTTACCAGTAGAATGATTAGTGATATATCTCACTGGATCTATGGACTCCTGGGTAGCTCCAGCGGTAATAAGGATATTAATACCCCCCATATCCTTCTCTTTAGCACAGGCTTTAAGTATGTGCTCCACTAGAAGCTCCTCCTTAGGCAGCTTGCCCTTGCCTGTATCTCCACAAGCTAGATATCCAGAAGCTGCATCTACAATTTCATAGCCATATTCTTTTAACTTGGAAATATTATTCTGAACTATCTTGTTCTCGTACATATGCACATTCATAGATGGTGCAATAATAACAGGGCAACTTGCAGGAAGCACTGTTGTGGTAAGCATATCATCTGCTATACCATTTGCTATCTTACCTATTACGTCTGCTGAGGCTGGTGCAATAAGAAAAGCATCTGCAGTAGTTGCAAGAGTAACATGTGGCACATGTATATCTCCTTCTCTCTCAAAGGTGTCTATATAACATTTGTTTTTAGTAAGCACCTCAAAGGTTTGAGGTGTAATAAAATGTGTCGCTGCCTCTGTCATAATTACATGAACATCTGCATTAAGCTTAACAAGCATACTTGCCACATTTGCCATCTTATAAGCAGCAATTCCACCACTCACTCCAAGTACAATTCTTTTTCCCTCTAGCATTGGCTAAACCTCCTTAGTCACCACTTCAACAGCTTATAATTTAAGTCCACTACATGTCCTTTAACAAACCATGCTTCTCATAATTAGTAATTCGGCTTATAGTGTTATCGTCATTTACAAATACAACCTTAGGGCTATGCTCCTTTAACTCCTCTGGTGTCATCTGAGCATAACACATAATGATTATCTTATCACCAGTTGAAACCATTCTTGCTGCGGCACCATTTAGACATATCATACCACTGCCCGACTCTCCTGCAATAACGTAGGTTTCAAATCTACTACCATTATTCACATCAACAATTTGTACCTGCTCGTATTCATTAATTCCTGCCGCATCCATCAAATCTTCATCTATGGTTATACTTCCCACATAATCAAGCTCCGCCTGTACAACTGTAGCTCTGTGAATTTTACTTTTTAACATATTTATAAGCATATTAAGTCTCCTTATTTTATCACATATTATAGGTGCAAACAATCATCTATACACTCATCATAAAATTATCTATAAGTCTTGCCTCACCATTTGCTCTAACTGCAACTGCACATAGGATTTCTCCCTTAATTTCTGTAATGCTTTCCATAGTATTTGCGTCAACTATCTCAACATAGTCGATATCCATAAGCTTGCTTGTATTAATACTATCCTTTATAGCCTGTATAACCTTAGCCGCATCACGTTCACCCTCTTCAATCATCTTCTTACCCATAAATATGGATTTGCTGATAATCAACGACTCCTGCCTTGTATTTGGACTTAGGTATGTATTTCTTGAACTCTTTGCAAGGCCATCATCCTCTCTTATAATTGGACATCCTATAATCTCAAGGTTCATATTAAGATCTGTTACCATTCTTTTAATAACAGCAAGCTGCTGAGCATCCTTCTCTCCAAAATAAGCCTTATCCGGAGTAACTATATTAAAGAGCTTGGTTACCACTGTACAAACTCCTCTAAAATGTCCTGGTCTGGATAAACCACAAAGTGAATTTGTAAGACCATTAACATCTACATAGGACGAAAATCCATCCTGATACATCTCTGATGTTTCCGGGTGAAATATAAGATTTGCTCCGGCATTATTACAAAGCTTTGTATCAGCTTCTAAGTCTCTAGGATAGGAAGCCAAATCCTCCTTGGGACCGAACTGCATAGGATTTACAAATATACTAACGACAGTAACATCATTTTCAGCTACTGACTTCTTAATAAGGCTTTCATGCCCCTCATGAAGATATCCCATAGTAGGAACAAAGCCTACGGTCTTTCCTTCTATCCTCCAAGCCTTAACTGCTGCTTTAACCTCAGCTACGGTAGTTACGACCTTAACATTCATTAATTCCTGCATAATATATAACACCAGTCGTTTATTATCCGACCAGCCTCTCCCTTCTTAATCGTAGTATTATGTAAACTAATATTATTTACACTTAACCTATTTAATATAGCTTACCAATAACCTCATCATCTATGGCATAGGTATGCTCAACCGCAGGATAAGTTCCTGCTTTAACTTCATCTATATAGGACTTGCAAGCCTCTTTCATAGCCTCACCAACATTAGCAAACTTCTTAACAAACTTTGGCACATAATCAGAAAACATTCCCATCATATCTGCATACACAAGTATCTGACCATCACAGCCCGCTCCTGCCCCAATTCCTATGGTAGGTATGTCAAGCTTGCTAGTTACCAGAGTAGCGAGCTTTTCAGGTACACACTCAAGTACAACAGCAAATGCTCCTGCCTCCTGAACAGCCATAGCATCCTCTATAAGCTTCTTAGCGGCCATTTCATCCTTCCCCTGAACCTTATATCCACCAAATGAATTAATAGACTGTGGCGTAAGACCAATATGAGCCATAACAGGTATACCTGCTGCAACTATAGCCTTAATAGTATCTGCAACCTCTACACCACCTTCAAGCTTAACCCCATTTGCTCTTCCTTCCTTCATAAGACGCCCAGCATTTACCACCGCATCATACACTGAGGTCTGATATGACATAAATGGCATATCTATAATAACCATTGCTTCCTTAGCGCCTCTTGCAACTGCTGCTCCATGATGAATCATATCCTCCATAGTAACAGATATGGTATCCTCGTATCCCAGCATAACATTTCCCAGAGAATCTCCTACTAAGATAGCATCTACTCCGGTAGAATCGATTAATTTTGCTGTGGAATAATCATAAGCAGTAAGCATTGTAAGCTTATCCCCTTTAAGCTTTCCATTTGCAAAGGTAGTAACTGATTTTTTCATAGCATTTCCTCCTAAATATAGCCAATCACTCTTGCATTATTATATCTATTATTTTATTAATATGAGAATATATGCCAGAATGTACGGCATTAATAGGACGTATTCCATAGTAAAAAACTATGCACACCAGAAATCAAGAAAAAGAAGTATTCTACAAGTCATCACACTCAAATGTATTGCTCCATTAGGCTACAATCATAAACCATTTTGGCAGAATATAACAACATTAAAATCCTTCTAATAAATTTAATATCCAGTATGGTTTCAAATTGAATACCATCCAGGAAGAATATATCATTTTATAGTAAATTTGTAAATAAAAATATTGCACGCAAGAAATCCTTACGTGCAATATTTTTTTACCTATTCAACACTGTAGTTAGGTGCTTCCTTAGTAATCTGAATATCATGTGGATGACTCTCTCTAAGTGATGCAGCTGAAATCTTAACAAACTCAGCCTTCTCATGAAGCTCCTCGATAGTTGCAGCTCCACAGTAACCCATACCTGAACGAAGTCCGCCAACTAACTGGAATACTGCATCCTCAACTGAACCCTTATATGCAACACGTCCTTCAACGCCTTCTGGAACAAGCTTCTTAGCATTTGACTGGAAGTATCTATCCTTACTACCGCACTCCATAGCAGCGATGGAACCCATACCTCTGTATACCTTATACTTACGTCCCTGATAAAGCTCAAACTCTCCTGGACTCTCATCAGTACCAGCAAAGAGACTTCCCATCATACAAACATTAGCGCCAGCTGCAAGAGCCTTAGTAATATCTCCTGAATACTTAATACCACCATCAGCGATAACAGGGATTCCTGCTTCTCTTGCTGCCTCATAAGCTTCCATAATAGCAGTAATCTGTGGTACACCAATACCTGCTACAACTCTTGTAGTACAAATAGAACCTGGTCCAATACCAATCTTAACCGCATCAACACCCATATCAATCATAGCCTGTGCACCGCTCTTAGTAGCAACATTACCAGCTATAACATCAAGGTCTGGGTACTTCTCCTTAATCATCTTAAATGTCTTAAGAACGTTCTCTGAGTGACCATGAGCTGTATCAATAACGATAGCATCAACCTTTGCTGCAACAAGTGCATCAACTCTGTCACAAATATCTGGAGTAACACCTACTGCTGCTGCACAAAGAAGTCTACCCTGTGAATCCTTAGCTGCATTAGGATACTTAATCTGCTTCTCAATATCCTTAATAGTAATGAGACCCTTAAGGTTCATATTCTCATCAACTATAGGAAGTTTCTCCTTACGAGCTGCTGCAAGAATCTTCTTAGCCTCTTCAAGAGTAATACCCTCTCTAGCTGTAACAAGATTCTCTGAAGTCATAGACTCTTTAATCTTCTTAGTATAGTCAGTCTCAAACTTTAAATCTCTGTTAGTGATGATACCTACAAGCTTTCCATCCTCAGTTATAGGTACACCTGAGATTCTAAACTTAGCCATAAGGTCATCTGCATCCTGTAATGTATGCTCTGGTGAAAGGAAGAAAGGATCTGAGATTACACCATTCTCTGAACGCTTAACCTTGTCAACCTCCTCAGCCTGCTGCTGAATAGACATATTCTTGTGAATTACACCAATACCACCCTGTCTAGCCATAGCAATAGCCATTCTGTGCTCAGTAACTGTATCCATACCAGCACTCATAAGTGGAATATTAAGAGTGATTTTCTTAGTAAGTTTAGTTGTCAAGTTTACATCATTTGGAATAATCTGTGAAAACTGTGGAACTAAAAGAACGTCATCAAAGGTTATTCCTTCGCCAATAATCTTTCCCATGTTAGTCTTTCCTTTCATACTATTTGCTAAATTGAATAAATTTAAATCATGCCAACAGTTTGGTTTATATAGCCTGATGGCATGATTGAAAATTTAAATGTTATGGTATCACTTTATTCGAATTATGTCAACGAATAAATTAATATTTTTGTAGGTTTTTTCTATTCATCCTGAACAACGCAAATATATAAATCAAGGTACTCCTTACCGTCATTCATCATAGGTACCTTTAAGCCCTCTATATCAGACTTAAGGTGAAGATCCTTACCGAACACTGCAAGTGGTGGTGTAATATCAATCAGGATACCTAATGTTGAAAAAATAGTTGCTGTATTACCCATAATCATATTACCAAGCTCATTGAGAGCTGAAGATGACATCTCGTCCAACTCTGTGACAGGCATACCGAACATCATACGAGATGCAATATCCTTAGCATTCTCTTCTGCCATAGCAAGGATAACCTGTCCCTTCATGGCTCCTACTACACCCACCTGAATAGCATATGTGCTATCTTTTAAATAAAAATCTGTCTTCTCTGGCTTTCCAACAGTCATCTTTACCTGAGTTACACTCTCAACTATAGATATACATGACTGAAGAAAAGGATTAATGTGATTAACATCAAATTTTGGTGCCATTATTACTCTTCTCCTTAGGTATTATTCGTGCTTACATCATATTTAATCTATTATACTATACTTTACTATCTTATTCAAACAGAAAATGTATGTTTTTCGAGAATTTTGTAGTTTTATATAAAAGACTTACTATAGGCCATATAACACATACTTAGCTACTGAAAGATAAACACATCTGTTGTACCTAATATATGATGAGACTTATCAACCTGCTTTACAGTTATCTCATCACCTGACTGGGCAGTTGCATCTTCCACATACAAGGTTTGTCTATCAACATAGGTAGTTGTACAATCCTTGTCGCCTATATAAACCACAGAATATTCCGTAAAGTTTTCTCCCTTAACAACCATATGAGTACGTTCATTATTAACTTGAACAACAGATATGGTATCTACACCCATATTCATCTGATTATCGGGCACCACCTTGCTATCCTCAAACATATATTTCTTTCCAAATAACATATCGTAGGATATCAACAAAAGCTTATCCTCTAACACCTCTTCTGAATACAAATTATGAGCCTTATGTGCATAAGAACCATCTATTCCCAATGCATTTAATAGCTTTACAGAAAGCTGACTTGCCATAATATCCTCATCCTGTAAGGAAAGACCGATATTATTAACAATAACATACTCTGTCTGGAACAAGGAATGCTCAGTAATCTGCTCCTCAGTAAATCCAATGGTTGGAAGATGATCTCCGTATAATACAAGAACATAATCCTCACCGTAGGCATCTAATTCAGCTTTAAGATGAGATATGAACACATCCATCTCATATAACTGATTAATATAATAGGTCATCTGCTGCTGAACCTCTACATCTTCACCATAGGTTACAGAAACATGTTCTTCGCAGGTATTTTCTCCTATAGGATACTTACCATGAGCCTGAAGACTAATAGTGAATACAAAATCCTGACCTTCTGTATCTTCTAGGCACTTCTTAATATCCTTTATAAGACTCTCATCCTTAGCCCAACCTGTAGAAGTATATTCCACATCATACATATATTCAAGAGAAATAAAGGCATCAAAGCCCATATTCTCGTATACATTTTTTCTATCATAGAATGATGACTTATTATTGTGAATAGCGTATGCACCATAGCCCTCACCCTTTAGTACACTACAAAGACTTTCTACAGGCTCTTCATTTACCGTTGTCTTATAAGGATACTCTCCTGCTCCAAAGAAGCTGGATGGAAAGCCTGTGAGAACTTCGAATTCGGTATTAGCAGTTCCTGCTCCGATTGCCGGAACAGTAAGATAACCAGATGGATACTGTTCCTTGTACTTGGTAAAGTTAGGAACAGGATTTTCACTCATATTAAGACCATTCACAACATTTGGGTCAAAGAATGTTTCTAACTGAATCACAATAACATTTGGAGTCTTCTTTTTCTCAGTAACCTTAACTGGAACCAATTCCGACTTCAGTTCAAGCATAACCTCCTGACTATAGTCATCCGGCTTATCAATTCCATTGTCAATAATACTATTTGTAAAACAATACGCAAATCCATAGCTCTTATAAGCATTACCCAAATTAGCAAAATCATCAGATATAATATTATGTTTAACGGCAAAATTAGTCATACCCCATACAAATATCCAAGCCATTACACAGAGTATCATAGTTCCCTTAACCTTTCGGTCACCATCAAATCGAGGGCTTTTCTTAAATAATATAACTAATCCAATTATTGCTAAAATAATAACAACCAACAACAATATCTGCTGGAATTTGGTAAGGTACACATCCAGCATACTAAACACATCCATAAACATCAAAAAATCTATAGCTGCAAATGGTGTAACTCTGTAGCTTAATACACAGAAGTTTATAATTCCACATGCAAGCCATAAAGTGGATATGGTTACCAAGCCAAATACTCTCTTCTTCAAAAACAGAGCAAAAAGTAAAGTGAAAAATACAATAGATGTATTATATGCAAACACAAAAGGCTGAGTTAGCATAAACTTAACACCTAAAAATATAGATCTTCTTCCTAATATTTCTAGTAAAAGTTCCATAGGAACAGCAATCAAAAAGCACTTAAATATCCATGTATGTATAGAATAGTCCCAAGCTCTTCTAATCCTATTTTTAAGTTTCTGCTTAAAGCTAAGATTATTATTGTCATCAAATTCCTCAGCGGCATCTTCCATATCTACAGATATAGGTGCAGAATAATCCTCTGTCTCATCTAATATATCTGTGTCAAGCTCAACATCCTGAATTTTCTTAATATTATTCTTTTCCTTATTATTGTTTTTACTCATATTAATTCTCCTCAGGAATTATAATCCATCAAACTTTATAATACTCCTTACCTATTATAGCAAAGAAGTTTAATTTTTCAATATTATGACTATTAAAATTGCTTGGGAAATTTTTTAAGATTTTTCGAATTTGTAGTTGACAACTAAATCCCTCTGTGTTATTATATGTCTTGTCGTTGAGGAAACGACCTAAGAAATGCGCGAGTGGCTCAGCGGTGGAGCACCTCCTTGCCAAGGAGGGGGTCGCGGGTTCGATCCCCGTCTCGCGCTCTCGTTACAACAAAAAGATGATATCTCGGGATATCATCTTTTTTGTTGTTTTGAGGCACATCCGTGCCTCAAAGTTCGATCTTCTCGTCTCCCGACTCGGTCGTCGCTTAACAGGCGCCACTGGCGCCTAGCGACGTCTCGCGCTCTTTATTTTTTTCAAAAGCCTTGTAAAAACAAGGCTTTTTTGTTTTTGTCCTACATGTTATCGAGTACATACTAAGTACACTCAAGTCCGTTGACGAATCTGTTAGAATATTAATGTTATAGAAAAAGCAAAAGCATATCAGACTGTTGATATGCTTTTATTTTTTAGATATTAAATTATTATTGAAAAAGCAAGTGCAAACTGAAAGTTTCCTTTTATTTATCCTTCTTTAATAAGTATCGAATTCTTCAGCTTATTCATATGCCAATGCACAAAACGGAAAATTAAAATCATAACGATAATTGCAATCACTATAAAGAAAAT
>SVEC01000026.1 GCA_015057555.1 Lachnospiraceae bacterium
GCGAAAGATGGTCATAACACTTATAATATGGGGATTAAAACCATAGGAGACGGAAAAACAGTGATATCTAATACTGTTAAATATGACGGAAATGAAACTCTTTATAAAGTAGAAAATGGAGTTGAGGTACACATAAGTTATTTATGTGGTGATTGTAAGCATGTATACCCTAATAATACCACTAGAGATGGTCATAGTTTTACAATAACAGACTATAAATGTGAAATGACAAATGATGGTAATAATCTTCCTTCATTTGTAGTTACTGTTACGGCTACTATTACAAGCTGTAAGGGAAAAACCTACACAAAAACATTTTCTGCCCAGTCAGCCCCTATAGAGTGTGAAAAAAAAATACCAACTAAAACTTTTGCTTTCACTCTAGTTTCTGGTGATCCAAACAGGTTGGTTGTTTATCTTGTAAGCCCTAATCTTCCTCATACAGGAAATGCAACTTGTATTGCACCAGCAAAGTGTACAAGATGTAACCAGCAATATACGGGAGATCATAACTTTGATACTAGTAAATGGGTGAATGCTCCTGGAGAAAATAAGCATTATCATCCTTGCACCCAAGAGGGTTGTACAGCTCGTTCGAGTGTATATAATTGTTATACTTCTTATCGTGCTACTTGTATGAATCCAGCAAAATGTTATAGTTGTTTTGCGATACTGGAAGAGAAAAATCCAAACAATCATAATAATAAGTTGGTATATTCAAGCGCAGAAAATGATAATAAAATTACCGAGAGTTGTGGATGTGGACATACAAGTACAGCCACCCTTCAAATAAAATCAGATCAGGATTTGGTTTATACAGGAGAACCAATTACTCCTATGGAAATGGTTTATGATAGTAATTGGGTAGGAGAGCAAAATCAACCGGATGCTAACTGTTACAGCAATAATGTGGAGCCAGGTGAAGCTACTTGTACTTTTACATATGGAAATGCAACTATTGTAAAGACATTTACCATAGAAAAAAGAAATTATGTTGTTGATAACCCTATCCAAAATATGACCTATGATGGAGAACCACATGGTATCACAGTTGATGCTCCAGAGGGTTCCACAATTAAGTTTATGGATCAGGATGGTAATTATACATTGGATGAAAGTCCTAAGTATAGTGAGTGTGGAAGTTATGACATTTCATATCAGTTTAGTAATAGTAGGTATAATACTGCTGAGGTGACTAAAACACTTATTATTAATCAGAGGCCGTTGGTTGTTACCCCTGATAGTGGACAGAGTATGATCTATGGTGGTGATGAGCCAGAGCTTACATATAGCTATAGCAATGTAGCTGGAACTGAAATTCCTGGATTTTCAGGTGCGTTAAGTATCAGTGGTACAGATGCAGGGCAGCAGACTATTACACTTGGTACTTTGGCTCTAAAGGATAATGGTGATTTCAAAGCTAGTAACTACTCCTTGGAGTTAAATTCTACTCCAGTTTCTTTTGAAATCGGAAAAGCATCTGGCAAGATAGCCATTCTTGAAAATCAGACTGTTACTTATGATGGTGAAATAGTAACAGCGGGGTTATTTACTGGAGATGTGAAATATTTATATGAAGGCGACGGAGGAGCCTTAGTAAAATGGTATGAAGATAATAATGGTGAATGTGGAGAGGCCCTTTCGGAAGCTCCTTATAATGTGGGAGAATATTGGGTTGGAGTTTCATCAACAGCTGGTACAAACTATAATGCTGTGAGAGAAGTAGTTGAAAAGTTTTCTATAAGCCCTCTAGCCATAAGCGATGCTACAGTAAATGTGGCTACTATTCCTAATCAAACTTATACTGGTGAAGAGCTTAAACCAGAAGTTGTAGTTTCTCATAATGGAAAGCAGTTAACATTGGGAGTTGATTACACTGTAGGTTATGAGGACAATGTTGAAACAGGTCAAGCAACTGTGACTATTTCGGGAATGGGCAACTTTAATGGTGAAACAACAGCTGATTTTACAATCGAAAAAGCTGATGCAACTATTACAGTAGATACAACCTCTTATGCCAAGACTTTTGGAGATGATGATTTTAATCTTGGAGTAACAGACAGTAACCAGGAAGCAGATGTTATATATACTTCAAGTGATGAGAAGGTGGCTGCTATATCAGGAAATGGTACTGTGTCCATAAAGGGAGCAGGTACAGCAACAATTACTTTGTCACTCCCAGAAAGCGACAATTATAATGAAGCAGTAAGTAAAGAAGTAGAGGTATCTGTAGGTAAGAGTCAGTCTCCTACTTTGGCAGAAGAATTTAAGACTTATGTGTATGCTGAAAAGAAGATGGGTGAGAGTGTTTTCGTTGCAGGGCTTCCGGAAGATTGTGGAGCTGTAAACTATTATTTACTTGGTGTGGATGACGAAGAAAAGATGCTTGAAAATGTATCAGTAGATGCTGATGGCAAGATTACCTATGATGTAATGAATCTGGATGCTTATATGGAAGGAGCAAAAGCCACTATAACAGTTAGAGTTGAAATGGGTAATTATCAGGACGCAATCTATAAGCTGACTGTAAATAGAACTGATAAGCTGGTACAGGATATTAGCGCAGAGAATATTTCCTTAACCTATGGTGATGATGGAGATACCATTTCTGTTGTGGGAGCAAAAACTGAACTTACATATACAGTAGAGGAAGATTCAAATGACAATGGAGATGTTGTTGCTGTAGATAAAAACGGTAAGATTAGTATAGTAAATGCAGGAACAGCAAAGGTAAGAGTTATAGCCAAAGATTCTGATGTTTACGCAGAGGCAGAATGTCAGGTTATAGTAACTGTTAATCCTGCAAAAGTTACTATCACAGCAGAAAACTATGTAGTAAAAGAAAAGGATGTACTTCCAAGCTTTGAGTATAAGGTTGAAGGACTGGTGAATGGGGATGAGCATAAGACTAAAGTAAATATAGAAAGCGCAGCTAAGGATACTAATACACCAGGAAAGTATGACATTATCCTATCAGGACCAGAATGTGAAGGAAATTATACATACACTTATGTAAAGGGAACACTGGAAATATTAGCAGAGGATGAGGCACCATTTATCATGGGTGATGATGGTAATATGGGCTGGGATGCTATTAGTGATGAAATCCTTGAAGCTGAAAATGGTGCTGAAGTAGTAGTTGATATGAATGGCGCTACAGTTGTTCCAGGAGATATTTTGGAAATAGCAAGAGAAAAGGACATTACTATAACCCTCCAACTTGATAATGGATTAACTTGGACTATCGATGGTAGTACAATAACAGGAGGGGAGATAGGTAATATTGACTTTGGAACAACCTTTGGAGCAGAGGATAAGCCTCTTAACAATATTCCTGTAGATGTTATTAATAAGGTTACAGGTGAGAAGAGTACCATAGAGGTTAATCTGGCATATTCAGGAAACTTTGGTTTTACAGCAGTACTTACAGCTAACCTTAACAGTAGTAATGCAGGATACTATGCAAATCTCTTTTATTACAATCCGACAACTAAAGCGTTGGAATATGTGTGTTCGGATGTGATAGCCAAAGACGGCACTGCCAAGCTTACATTTAATCATGCATCAGATTATGTGATTGTAATTGATGATACTGATTTGGGTAAGGTTAAGGATGAGAATAAGGGGAATGACAAAAATGATTTAAGTGCGGCAACAGGAGATAACGCTCCTCTTATGATGATGGTATTATTATTGATGATAAGTGTAGCTGGATTTGTCACTGTAAGCAGAAAGAAAAGAGAAATGTAAATGAAAAAATGGGCTATGTGCGATGAGATTTATCGCACATAGCCCGTTAATTTTTATATAAGTATTTTCATATAGCGTGTGATGATGGACAGTTACTGTTCCATCCATGCACTGCGAATCTCGTTACATATCTTTTTGCTGAAGAAAGCACTAATGGAATCCTTGAATGTTATCTCTTCGTTGCCAATCATGGTAACCTGGGAAATATTGATGACATTTCCTGCTCCGAATTGACCAAAATGTTTATCCTCTAGGAGCTCTTTGACAGCTTCTGCAAACGGAACTCTTATGTAGATACTTTCTACAGTGGAACCATCAGCTAGGTGATATATCAAAATTCTCTTGCAAAGCTCTACATATAATATATTGTTTGCAGTTATTCGAAGGTTGCCGTCTTTGGTCTTGACTATGACGTTTCTATCGGCTTTTACTGATACGCTCGCCACTGCTTCATCCAAGGTTGAATAAAGTGATTCTGGGACAATAGGCTTTAATATGTAATTAAATGCCTTCACCTTGTACGAATCAAGGGCGTAATCCTTGCTTGATGTGAGATAAATAATAATGCCGTTATAGCCGCTGTCCCTAAGCTTTACACCAAGATCTATTCCGCTTACTGCAGGCATCAAAATATCTAATATGCAGATATCGAAGCATTCCCCATCCTGTATATCGTCTAGCAAATCATTTCCATCTACAAATATAGACACTCTAAGGTCTGGAATATTGTTTCTAGAGGCATATTCCTTTAGCATTACATGGAGTATTCCACAGCTTTGCTTATCATCATCGCATATGGCTATATTCATTATCTCACCTCCTAGCTCGTTAATTATATAAAATGTATCACAAAATCTTGCAAAAATCATCTAAAATCTTCATTTTATGCATATAATTCTTGAAAATTGCACACAAAAATATGTTATTTGTACGCAAAATATGCCCTATTATACGCAAAAACATAAATAATTATAAATGTGTGATAATATAAACTAGATTTCAAATAACAGAAATCCATTTTAAATATATCCAACCAGTATTGGATAAAAACTATGACTACGTAAAATAAGGTAGTCAAAATCAAACCCTCTTGGAGAAAATGTACAGATTCGCATAAATAATAAATTTCCCCTCCTTGCGAATCTGTTACATTGACTCAGTAACAAGGTGATATTAGATTTTGTGGGAGAATGGTTATATGGATAAGATGAGTAAGAAAATTAGAAGAATAATTGCAATATTGGTAACGGCTTTAATGATAAGTCAAATGCCTGGAATAGGTTTTATTATTTCAGGTGCAACTGATGGACCTATGGTATCAGAGCCAGTTGGAACTCTAACCTATACCTGTACTGCAGAGGATGAGGGAAGAACTATTAGTATGTTTTATCAGAGCCTAGCAAACTTGATTGTTCCTGATGATTTAGGTGTGACAATTGGTGCTGTAGTAATAACTGATTCAGTGAATTCAGGAGCTGGCTTTACTATAAATAATGGTGGATATATCGAAACGGCAAATATTCAGTATGGAGATGTTTCTATGAATGGTGGAACTTATACTTCCATAACATTGGCAGCGGGAGCCACAATTAATGCAACAGGGGTTACGGCTACAAGCAGTATTACTTCTAGCGGCAGCTTTAACGTTGCTGGTAGCAATGTATCTAATGGCTCTGTAACTGCTGTTAGCATAGGGGGATCTGGAAGTATAACAGTAGGAGGAAAACTGGAACTTACAGGAACTGGAACAACAGCCACGTTGTATGTTTACACTGATACTCAGATTGTTAATAGTACTGGGGTGGCTTTTACAGTTACTAATGTGGATAATAGCAAACAATACAATATTCCATCAGGTACTAACAGCACTCTTCGTGATTTGTATGGAGTGGAAGTTGCGTATGCATCAGCTGATGGAAGACTAAGTTGTACAGGAGGAAGTGATCAGTTTAATACACCTATAATATATGGTGAGACAACTGATGCAATTACATTTACAGCGGCAGAAGGATATTATTTCCCAGAAGATTATACTGTCACTAGTAATGGTAGTGGAACCTTTACATATAATCGCGTTAGTGAAAGTGTAATAACAATGTCTTACACTATTGCAGAGTCTGATTCGGGAGAGGTAACGATTAATCTTCCTGCTCTTAAGAAGATTCCTGTAGATGGTACAGGCACTATTACTATGGATGACGTCCGTTACAAAGAAGCCATCAACCCACAGGTAACATCTATCACAAATGATACTACTACACCAAAGTATGAATATAAGCAAGCGATGGCAGCTGATGAAACTTATACAACTGCAAAGCCAACGGCGGTGGGAGATTATGTTGTGAGGGCAACTCTTCCAGCGAATGAAGAATATAATGAGCTGGTTTTAGAAAAGGAGTTTTCTATAATAAAAGCATATGGAACAGTGACTTTTTCTGTAGGTGATGTGGTTTATGGAGGAGAGCCTAATCCACAGATAGCATCTGATACTAATGATAAGACATCAGCAATAGTGGAATATAAATTGTTTGGAGCACCTGATGCAGCTTATTCAACCACAAAACCAACAGCAGTAGGAGAATATATTGCCAGAGTAACGCTTGTAGCAAATGAATCCTATGAGCAGGTAGTAGATACAGTGGAATTTTCTATATTCAAAGCACAGGGTAGTGCTGAATTTAATGTGGAGAATATAGTATATGGTGAAACAGTAAATCCGCAAGTCACATCCAGCACCCATGATGTTGAAACTGCAGTGATTGAATACAAGGTGGCGGGAATGGATGACTCTGCTTACACAACCCAAGTCTTTTCTGAAGTAGGTAACTATGTGGTGAGAGTAATTTTCGTAGCAAATGAATCCTATGAGCAACTTGTGGTCACAGATGAATTCTCTATAGAAAAAGCCGAGGGTAACGGAACAATTAGTGTAGATGATATATATTACGGTGCTTCTGTGAGTCCAGAACTTTCATCAGGAACGCATGAAGTAGATAAGGCAATTGTAGAGTACAAGGTGGCAGGGACAGATGATTCTACATATTCCAGTTTGGTTCCGACAGCAGTGGGCAAATATACAGCAAGAGTAACTTACACGGAAAATGATTCTTATAATCAGGTGGTGGCAACAGATGAATTTAATATAAGTTATCTGCCTGCACCTACAGTAGCGGTTGTGCTTAGTGGTACTTCAGGGTCAAATGGTTACTATACAACGGCTGTAACCATAAGTCCTCCAGAAGGATATCTAATAGCAGATAAATTAGATGGAGATTACGCTACAAGTATTACAGTTGAAGCTACAAGAGAAGCGGGATATTGGTACTATAAGAATATTAAGACCGGCGAAAAAACTGCAGGAGTTTGGTGTGACAAAATCATGATAGATTCAACACTACCAACTGCTTCGGCTGATGATGGTGTTACATACTACGCTGAGTTTGTGGAAATCACCATAGAGGATGATAATCTTAGACAAATATTTGTAAATGGTGAGGAATATACAGATATCATAAATGGAAAATCCATTATAAAGCTTCAGTCCAATGATGGTCTAGAAGAATACGAGATAGTAATTATAGATTTGGCAGGAAATACTAGAACTATAAAAGTTGTTGTGGCTGATAGTTGGATGGAGCAGGGAGTTATTCCAACTGGTGAAAATGTTTGTCTTATGGAAGATTATGAATATACCTTAGGTGGTGGAACCTGGCAGGTAGAAGGAGATTCTACCAGCTACAATGGTAATACAACCTTCTATGTAGGTAGCGAGGGTGAGTATATTTTTATTCAGCAATAAAATATAGAATGGTTATGACAGATGATTTTGGGTTTATATTGACGCAAAATCATCTGTTTTTGTTGTGGAAAATTTTCGTACGCAAAAATATGTTTTTTATACGCAAATCTACACAGATACACAAAAATATGGTACTATATTATCGAAATAAAATGTGAAATATTGATATAAATCATAAATTGAAACAGTAGAAAACAGGAGGAACTGTTATGAAAGAAAGGATAAAGAAGCTAATTGCGATGTTGATGACGGTTTTGGTGCTGAATCAGTTACCTGGTTTTGAACCCCTAGTGCTTTATGCCGCATCAGTTGATTTGTATGCAAATACTACCATATCGGCTGACACGGAGGATACATATGTGTTTGTCAGTGGTGGGGTCACCCTTACTGTTGGTGCGGGAGTTACTGTAGGTGGAATAGAGGCTGGTACAGCAGGTAACACTAATAGAGTTCAAAGTAGTGGCACTATTAATTCAGTGAATCACACCGCAGGAGAGACTATACTGACTGGTGGCTACTATGGAAATATATATGTGGCTGAAGGACAGGGTGGAGGTGTTACAGGTAATAGCATATCAGCAGGTACTATTACTGCTGACGGGCCTATACATTTAGAAGGAACAAGCACAGTTGGTACTTTGACTTCGGCAAATGATCTTGCTGGTACGGGAACAGTTACGGTAACAGATGAGCTTACTATTCCTGGAACAAGTACTACTATCAATGTAAATAAGGATACAATTATCAATGCTACTAATTATGATATTACAGTATATAACGATGGTGTTGATTATATATTCACTGGTGGTACTTCTGGAAATTCTATTCTTAAAAATTTTGGAGTATATGTAACCTTTCAGGTTGAAGATGAAAATGTAAGCTGGGAGCTTGCGTCAGGAGTAGATAATATAGATTCTTATCTATGGTTTGGTGATACAACAGGTAAATATAGATTTACTGCTGCCGAAGGGTATTATTTTCCTGATGATTATGCCACAAAGGTGTCATATGGTGGTTCGGGCTCCAATTCCTTTGACTATATAAGTGATACGGAAATTCAATTATCATATACCGTCTCAGAATATGATTCGGGAACAGTTACTATTACACTTCCTGCATTGGAAAAATTGGTATTAGATGGAAAAGGAACCTTTAGTGTTGCAGACATAGAATATGGTGGAAAGCTTAATCCACAGTACACCTCGTCTACTCAGTCTACTAGTGGCGCAAAGGTTGAATATAAGGTGGCAGGAGCGGAGGATACAACTTATACAACCACCGCCCCTACATCGGTGGGAAGTTACACTGCTAGAGTTACTATACCAGCAACTGAGGATTATTATGAGTTGATATTAACAGATGATTTTTCCATAACAAAGGCTACAGGAGTAGGTAATCTTAGTGTGACTGATACATATTATGGTGTGAAGGTTGCACCAGAGCTTTCCTCTGGAACAAATACAGTGGCTGGTGTGACAGTAGAATATAAGGTGGCAGGAGCCTCAGACTTGACTTATTCAAAGACAGTGCCTACAGCAGTGGGTGAATATGTGGCAAGAGCCATATTGCCAGAGAATGGAACTCATAAGAGTGTTAGATTAACAACTGATTTTTCTATAGGTTATATGCCTGTGCCGGAAAATGCATACAGCCTTGTAGGTACCATGGGAAGTAATAATTATTATACTTCTTCAGTAACAGTAATGGCCAAGGAAGGATATGCGATTTCGCGAACGCTTGATGGAGAATATGTAGGGCAGTTCACTATAGATGCATCAAATTCTGGAGCTTATGTATATTTTATGGATGAAAACACAGGAGCTAAGTCAGCAGGAGTTTTGATGAATGCTATTAACATTGATATTGATGCGCCTAAGATTGATGCAACGGATGCTGAAATCTATTATGCAGATTCTCTTGCAGTGGCAATATCAGATTCCAACTTGGCAAGTATCACTGTAAATGGTAAAGCGGTGGAACTAAATGAAAATAATACGGTGTTAGATCTAAAGTCTAATGGCGGTGTGGAAGAGTATGATGTTTTGGTTTCGGACTTAGCTGGAAATACAAGGAACATCAAGGTTACAGTTGCAGCGGAATGGACTAAGACAGGAGTGATTCCAAGTGGGTCGATGGTAAGGCTTGAGGCAGGACAGCTTTATACATTGGGTTCGGGAACATGGACTGTAAGTGGAGATTCAACAAGCTATAGCGGTGGAACAGTATTCTTTGTTGGAGGAGAAGGACAGTATACTTTTAATCAAAATTAGAACTGACTCATAGAATTTTGGAGGAGCTTATGAAGAAAAATAAGAAATTTATATTTATTATAATAGGGATCCTTTTGGTGGTATGCGTTGCTATTGTTGCAGTGGTGCTATTATCAAAGAAGGATGACTCATACAGAATTATCAAGGTATATGAATATGAGGGAGATGGAATAGTTAATAGAGAATCCATAGGTGATATAGAGCCATATAATAATATGGTTCTTGAGTCAGGAGATAATATTAAGCTTAACACAGGGTTGATGACACTTAAGCTTGATGATGACAAGTATGTTTATGTGGAAGAAAAAACTGAATTTTCTCTTGAGGCAACAGGTACCACTGAGGATAGTAAAACATCTATTAACTTAAAGAGCGGTGCTATTACTAATGAGATTCAGAATAAATTAAATGACGAATCTTCTTACGAGATTAACACGCCAAATTCAACAATGGCAGTTAGAGGAACTACATATAGAGTAGAGATATATGAGGATGATAAGGGGACAACCTACACCAGAGTATCAGTATTTGAGGGTAAGGTTACAACAAAGCTTAAATATGCTGATGGAACAGTAGAAGAAAAAGAGGTTGGAGTTGATGCAGGTAAGGAGGTTATTATCTACGAGGATGATACTACAACAGATTATCTTGGTGATGTAACAGATATTGATTATTCAACTCTTCCGGATGAGGTTTTGCTTATAGTAGGTGATGTGCTTGACATGGATGAGAGTATGACAGACGAGGAAATCGTTAGAAACTTTAAGGGACCATTTACAGTTACTTTTATTTATAACGGAGGTGTGTTTGGAACACAAACAGTAAATAAGGGTGAATGTGCACAGATTCCAATTCTTATGCCTGCACCAAGTGGTGGTTGGGATTTTGATTTCACAACACCTATAACTGAAGATATAGAGATAGAGTGGAAATAATAGGATGGATATTAAGTGATAAAGCAGGAGGTTTGTCATGGATATAGAAATATTAAGAAAAGTGCCTGCCATACAGGAGTTCTTTAATATAGAAGTGGATAAAGCTCTTCCTGAGGGGACTAAGCTTTTTCTAGAGGCGATGTCAGAGGTTATTATTCCCGAAGGACAGGATGTTGTTACCTATGGTAGTGATTGCCATGATGGTATGTATATTATACTTGAGGGCACAACGGATGTTTTAAGTAATGAGGGTGAGCTTATAAATAACCTGGGAAAGGGTGATTTTATAGGTGAGATGGGTCTTATTAATGATGACAAGCGTGGGGCTACAGTTAGAGCTACATCAGAGGTTGTATGCGCGAATATTTCTAAGTCGCTTTTTGAGGAAATGGCAACCTCCAACAAAAAGCTTTATGGTACATTTATAAACATGCTCTATAACAAGACAACTAAGCTTGTTACAGAAAGAGAAAGAATTAAGTCAGAGCTAGAGGTTGCCACTCGTATTCAGGATAGCTGCCTTGAACATGATTTTACAGAATTTAATAAATTAGAAAATGTAGAGATAATCGCCAAGATGCGTCCTGCCAAGGAGGTGGGCGGTGATTTCTATGATGTGTTTATGATAGATGATAAGCATCTGTGTTTTCTTATAGCTGATGTGTCCGGTAAGGGTGTGCCGGCTGCTATATTTATGAGTATGGCTAAGACCTATATTAAGACCTACGCTACATTGGGGCTTCCACTGGCTGAGGTTGCGTCTAAGGCTAATAATCAGCTTTGCTATAAGAATGAGCAGGGAATGTTTGTTACCGCATTTATCTGCGTGCTAGACCTTAAAACCAATGAGGTTAAATTCATTAATGCCGGACATAACAGACCATTTGTGAAGAAGTCGGATGGGCAGTTTGAGATGATATCAGCTAAGGTTAATTTGGTGTTTGGTATGATGGAGGATATTCCATATAAGGAGCAAAGCTTTGTCCTAGAACCGGGAGATGCAATCTATATGTATACGGACGGTGTAACTGAGGCAGTTAACCCTAAGGAGGAGCTTCTTGGAGATGCATATACAGAGGAGGTGCTTAATAAGCACTTAGACAAGACAGCCTATGTGGAGAGCTTTGTAGATACAATTTTTGAAGAGGTTGATGCATTTGCCGATGGAGCTATGCAGGCAGATGATATCACTATGGTATATCTAAGTAGGCAGTAGGAGGTATAAGTACAAATGAAAAAAACGGTTAGATACATAGTGGAGGCACTGATAGTATTTGCTATAACCTTTATACTTACGATTACCAATTTATTTTACAGCTTGGATTATATGCTGAAGGATTTTATGTATCAGAGACCTCGTGGTGTGGATAATGATATCAAAATCATTGCCATTGATGAGCGTACCTTAGAGGAGTTAGGGCCTATTAATACATGGTCCAGACAGTATTATGCAGATTTGATTGATTATTTTAATCAGGATGAGAATGCTAAACCATCAGTTATAGCCTTCGATATTTTGTTCTCCGGGTATTTTGGCGAGAACGGTGAACCTACAGATGGAGACCTTTCATTTGCTCAAGCTGCTAAGGACAGCGGAAATGTGGTAGTGGTTTCACAGTTTCAATATGAAGAAAAGCCAACCTACTATAAGGACGGAACCACAGGTTATGAGATAAAGGCAGTGTATTATCCTTACCAGGAGCTAAGAGAAGTGATTCGCATAGGATATTCTAACGTAGCCCAGGATTCGGATGGTGTTGTTAGAAGAATTATTATGTCTGAGGATTATCAGGGACAAACCTCCAAGACCTTTTCTAAGGAAATATATGATTTATACTGTGAGAATCAAGGGCTGATTCCTAATCAGGTTGCTACAGACAAATATAACAAAACAATGATTAACTATTCAGGTAAGCCAGGAGATTACGAGTGTATTTCCATGGTGGATATTTTAAATGGAAAGATTGACAGCCGAGTATTCAAGGATAGTATCATACTAGTTGGTGCCTACGCATCAGGCATGCAGGATAACTTCAATGTACCAAATGGCTACAGCAAGCAGATGTTTGGAGTAGAAATTCATGCCAATATACTGCAGTCCTTTATGCAGGGAAGATTTTCTATCAATGGAAATCCTTATATAGCAGGAATTATTTTAGGACTTGTATGTAGCTTCTTATATCTGATTTTTAGAAAATCAAAGATATGGGTATCTACTATAGTATTGGTGCTTGCTATTGGAGGAGAACTATTAGTAGGAGTGGCGCTTAATAATAATGGTAAGGCCATAAGTCTAATATACTTCCCTATAATGCTAGCAATTTCATATATTTATTGCTTGGCAATAGGCTACATATTAGAGAGTATAAAACGTAAGAAGGTGTTAAATGCATTTAAAAAATATGTGGCACCGGAGATAGTTGATGAGATAGCTAAAAAGGGTGATTTCCAGATAAAGCTTGGTGGAGAGAACAGAGACATAGCGGTTTTGTTTGTTGATATTCGTGGCTTTACCACTATGTCAGAGGTGCTTTCTCCTGAACAGGTGGTGGAGATACTTAATCATTACCTTGCACTTACCACAGAGGCTATATTTAAGAATAAGGGAACCTTAGATAAGTTCGTAGGCGATGCTACTATGGCGGTATTTAATTCACCTTTTGATTTAGATGATTATGAGTTTAGAGCTGTTTGCGCGGCTATGGATATAGTTGAAAGGGGTGTAGCACTGGAGGCGGAGCTTCTTGAAAAATATGGTAGAACAGTGGGCTTTGGTGTAGGAGTAAATTGTGGTCCGGCAGTAGTTGGCAATGTTGGCTGTGAAAACCGTATGGACTTTACAGCTATCGGCGACACTGTGAATACTGCAGCAAGGCTTGAGTCCAATGCCAAGAAGGGACAAGTACTCATAAGTGATTTGATTTACGAAAGAGTAAAGGATAGAATAGAGGTTGAAGAGGTGGGTGAGATACCACTTAAGGGTAAGTCTAAGGGTGTGTTTGTATACTCAGTCACTTCAATTAAGAGAGATTAGATATATAATGTGATTGGAAATGTAAAAGGAGGGCCGTGGATGAATAAAGAGATTAATGTTAGATCAACCATGGATAATCTTGATACAGTTTTAGGTTTTATAGAAGGAAATTTAGAGATGGCAGAATGTCCTATGAAGATTGCCATGAAGATAGCCGTTTGTGTTGAGGAGCTATATGTAAATGTGGTGAATTATGCCTATGATGGACAAGAGGGAGCTTGTAGGATTGAATTCCGTTTTGAAGAAAATACACCGAATAAGGCGGTTATTACCATAGTGGACCAAGGAAAACCATTTAATCCTTTGGAGAAGGAGGATCCTAACACAACTCTTGATGCAGAAGAAAGAGATATTGGTGGTCTCGGAATATTTATGGTGAAAAATATTATGGACACAATTATTTATGAAAGAAAAGAAGAAAAAAACATAATAATTATGGAAAAAAGTTGGTAAATATGATATAATTAGACATTAGTTGTAATTTAGAGGAGGTATGTTATGGAGATTAAGAAGATACAGAATGATTCAGAGCTTACCATAGCTATTAATGGTCGTTTAGATACTAACGCGGCTCCTAAGTTGATTGCTGAAATGGATGAGTGCTTGGTTGAGGGTGTGAAGGCATTTGTTCTTGATATGGCTGATTGTGATTATGTAGCCAGCTCAGGACTTCGTGCAATACTTGGTGCTCAGAAGAAGATGAATTCCCTTCAGGGAACCATGGTGGTTAAGAATGTTGTAAGTGATGTAATGGAAGTATTTGAGATGACAGGATTTGCTGATATCCTGAATTTTGAATAAATATATTTTATAAGTATCATAAGAATAACAAAGGGGGTTACTTATGGATTTTACTAACGAGATTGTAAAATTTGTGTCCGACAAGGTTGGAGGAGTTATGATTATAAAGGATTCCTCAGACGAGATAGTATACGCGGATTCATATTTTACTAGTAAGTACAATCAGGACATAACTGGTATGGACGCAACAGAGGTTTTTATGTGGCTTGATGAATGTCCTGAGCTTGAGGTGGATGGACCTGCCGTGGAGTGGGAGAGCATCGACAGAGCAAGCAAGAAGTATTATAGACTTAATTCTTCTAAGTTTGATAAGGATGGAAGTGTGTATAGTATACATTTAGAGACTGATATTACAGAGTATATGGGACTTAATCGTGATATCACAAAGTATATGAGCTTTTTTAAGAAGCTATCAGCATTCCAGACTGCAGTTCTTCAAAAGCTTTCTAATACATTTTATGAACTGTTACCTATGCTTACAGACTATTTTAACGTGAGTAAAGCATATTTCCTTATTCAGAGAGAAGGACATATGGATGTAATTACATATAATAAGATGGGTGATGTATATAGTAATGATCGTATTGGACTTAATGCTAAGGTTGAGAGTGCATTTACTATGAACGAGGACGATGACATATTAATGACCAGCTTAGCTCCAGAGCTTCAAGAGGTTATGCTGCTGAATGGAAGCAAGGAAGATAGTGTATTTAATAAGCTTTGTAATGGCTCTGTATCAGGACAGAAGTACGCTATATATTTCGGAGCATGGCCTAATATGGATAAGGACTCTATGAAGGAGAAGACTCTTCTTAGTGTAATAAAGCTTTATGTTGAGAATGGAATCATGAAGGAAACTCTTCGTTATAGCAGTGAGCATGATGGGCTTACTGGTCTTTATAACAAGGCTAAGTACTTAGAGATGATGGATGCTGAGTATCAGCTTATGGATTCCATAGGTATATTTAATTTGGATGTTAATAACCTTAAGGTTCTTAATGATACCCAGGGCCATGAGGCGGGAGATAAGCTTCTTATAAAGGCAGCCAACAGTATTCGAAAGGTTACTAGTAATAAGGTCCATGGATACAGAATGGGCGGAGACGAATTCCTTATGATAGCATGTAATGTCACTAAGGAAGAGGTTGATAATCTTAAAGAACGCTGGGAGTTAGAGCTTGCCAGACTAAATACTGTGGAGGATGGTATTAACTGTGTTATTGCTGCAGGAGTAGTTTATGGTGAAAAAGGTTATAATTTTGCAGAGCTTATGAAGAAGGCAGATGAGCTTATGTACGAGGATAAAAAGGCTAAGAAAAAGCCAGGAGAGGAAATACGATAATATTTATCTAGGGAGGAAAAAACTATGAATTTTGTAGATTTAATCGAAGAGGCGAAGATGGATGGGTGTTCAGATGTACATATTACAGTTGGTACGTCTATTGCACGTAGAAGATATGGAAAGCTTGAGATGCTAGAGCCAATTCCAACTGCTCAGGAGTCAACTAATCTGATTCTTGAAACTTTATCTGATGAGCACATCAGAAGAATACGTGCAGGCGAGGATTTGGATTTTGCGTATAGAATTCCTAGTGGAACTAGAATAAGAGCCAATATTTATCACCAGAGAAATAATCTTGCAGCCAGCTATAGAATTCTCCAGACAAGAATTCCATCATTTGATGAACTAGAGATTCCAGAAGCGGCTAGAAAGCTTGTTTATGAGCCTAGAGGACTTGTTCTTATTACTGGTCCTACAGGAAGTGGAAAGACCACAACTCTTGCGTCTATGATTGACTTTATTAATAAAAAGATGGCTAAGCACGTTATGACTATTGAGGATCCTATTGAGTATGTATATTACCATGAAAAATCAATGATTCATCAGAGACAGGTTGGTACAGATGTAGACTCCTTTGCAAGAGCATTGCGTTCAGCTCTCCGTGAAGATCCAGATATTATCCTTGTAGGTGAGATGAGAGATTTCGAAACTATTAGTGCAGCTATAACTGCGGCTGAGACAGGTCACCTTGTTTTTGCAACACTTCATACAACTACAGCAGCTCAGACCATCGAGCGTATAATAGATGCATATCCACCACATGGACAGTCTCAGGCTAGAACCCAGCTTGCAAATGTTCTTAGAGGTGTTGTGACACAGCAGCTCCTTCCTAGAGATGATGAGGATGGTATGGTTATTGCAACAGAGATTCTTATTAACAATGAAGCTATTGCTAACCAGATTCGTGAGAATAAGACACACCAAATTCCATCAGCTATTCAGTCAGGATTCGCAGTGGGAATGCATACTATGAATTCTGATTTGAAGAGATTAGTAAGAGAGCAAAAGATTACTAATCAGACTGCATTACAGCATTGTACAAATGTTAAGGATTATGAAAACCAGAGATAACATATTATAGAAGTGTTATTATAAAAAGGGTGGCTGAATTATTGATAAATGCAATAATAATATGCCACCCCTTTTTGTTATGTAAACCAAAAAAATATGTGGTCATTTTTTGTCTCTTTTTTATAAAAAAGTGGTTGACAATGAAAATCTACTGTGATATATTTTAATAGCTGTCGCGAAAGACAGACAGAACCTTTGACAAATTAATAACATGATAACCCTGAAAATTCTTTAAGAGATTTTCAAAAGATTTAGTACAAATCTTACATTCAACAGAATGGAAACACAAACAGTAATTTAGGGACATTATTTTAAG
>SVEC01000012.1 GCA_015057555.1 Lachnospiraceae bacterium
CATAATGGAGAAGAAATAATAGGATATGAATTAATCAATGCTACCTATAATGAAGAAAATAACACTATAACCTTTGAATCGGACAGTTTTTCGCACTATGCAATCGTATCGAAAGGAATAGGTGAAGACGAAAATGTTTATCACATAGATCTTGGTACCGGCTCCTGGACTGTTGGTGATGTAACCGTTTCTGCGCCTGAAGGTATGAGCGGTGTGGTACCGATACTTGATACAGAACCTATTCCTACGGAAATGTTGGAGAACTTTGATTCCGAGACTATGGATATTACCCTAACAGTAAGTGACGGTTTTGTGATCTATCTGGAAATCGACGAAAACGGCAATACCACATTGGCATCTACCCGTGATGGAGTAGAGCTGCCACCTTACGGAGAGACTTTGACCTTTGCGGTAGTAGCAAAACCCGGAAATATGGAAATCGTTGACAAGACAGAAGAAAATGCCTGCAATACAGACTTGGCAGAACTTGCGGACGATTTGATTAGTAAGTTATTGACAGATGCAGAAAAGACCAAACTTGAAAATGGAGAAGAAGTAAAGGTTTGGTTGGAAGCAACGGACATTTCTGCAAGTGTGAGTCAGACAGATAAAAATTTGATAGATTCCAAGAAAGAAAATGCTACGATTGGAATGTACTTGGATATAGATTTGCTTAAGCAGATTGGCTCAGACAGTCCTGTAAATATTACAGACACGGATGGTGCGGTGACAATTACGCTGAAAGTGCCGAGTTCACTTATGAATTCAAATTCATCCGTAACAAGAACATACCAGATGATTAGAGTGCACAATGGAGTAGCCACAGTCATTCCTTGTACTTATAATGCAGCAAATCAAACCATCTCTTTTGAAACCGACCAATTTTCAACATATGCTCTTGCGTATGTTGATCAGCAGAATAATTCTGAAGGTGGAAATACCAGTGGCGGAAACACAGATAGTGGAAATACCGGTGGCGGAAGCAACGATGGAGAAGAGGGTGATTCACAGGTATTCGAAGCTCCAGACATAAAGGTTTCCTACCGTACTCACATCCAGACCTTTGGATGGGAAGGCAAGGAGGACGACATCAAGACCTGGAAGTCTAATGGTACTATGTCAGGTACCTCTGGCAAGTCAAAGAGACTTGAGGGTATCAATATAGTAGTCAATCCAACAACTGCATGTGAGGATCTAGACCTTGGTATTCAGTACACTACACACTGTCAGAGCTATGGCTGGTTGCCTTGGTCAGCAGACGGTGATATGAATGGTACAGAAGGGGAGGCAAAGCGTCTTGAGGCTATAATGATTCAGCTTACAGGTGAGCATGCCGAATTATATGATGTGTACTACAGAGTTCACGCACAGACCTATGGTTGGCTTGGATGGGCAAAGAATGGAGAGCCATCTGGAACAGCAGGCTATGGAAAGCGTCTGGAAGGAATCCAGATAGTGGTTGTTAAGAAGGGTGAAGACTTCGATAGAAATATGGGTAATATAACCTCCAAGAGCTCAAAGGCATTTGAGGCAAAGACAGGTAGCTCGCCTATAGTGAACTACCCAGCTACAAGTAATACAAAGCCAGTGGTACCAGGAGCAGAGGATGTAAATGTGGCATATCGCACCCACGTACAAAGCTTTGGCTGGCAGGGCTGGAAATATAATGGCCAGATGAGTGGAACCAGCGGACTTGCCAAGAGACTTGAGGGTATAGAGATAAATATTACCAACAAGGATTATGATGGAGGAATAGCTTATTGTACTCACGTTCAGACTTATGGCTGGCAGGGAGCAAAGCTAGATGACCCAACAACCTGGAAGCAGGATGGTGATATGGCAGGAACTTCTGGTCAGGCAAAGAGACTGGAAGCAATCTGCATCACACTTACTGGTGAGATGGCAGAACACTATGATATCTACTATAGAGTTCACGCTCAAAGCTACGGTTGGCTAGGCTGGGCATCAAATGGCGACCCAGCAGGAACAGCAGGCTATGCAAAGAGACTTGAGGGAATACAGATAGTTGTAGTTCCAAAGGGCGAGGCAGGTCCAGCTAAAACCTACAAGGGAATAACTTCAGTAAGAACTGAAGCGTATGTAGAAAAGTAGAATATATAAAAGTAGATATAGAAAATGTAACACAAGGGACACAGAAAAACTTTACACTGTGTCCCTTTTTTGATGACTATAATTGTTTGCTATGGTAAAATAGTAATATGTTGTTTTTGGAAGATAGAGACATTAGTAGATGGGGTTATGATATGCAATTAGTCTACTAAAATCAACGATTTATATATTAAATAAGGTGTGTTGTCTTTGAGAAAACTTACAATATATCCGTAATGTAGTTATTACCCAGAAGGTTGTCAAATATCCGGATAGGGCAGAAGCAGACCGCTTCTTCAATTATCCGTATGCTGCAATAGAAGAGGCTCTGTCTAATGCTGTTTACCACCGTGCCTATGATGAGCGTGAGCCAATTGAAGTGCGTGTAGAAAATGATAGAATTGAAATCGTAAGCTTTCCGGGACCAGATCGTTCAGTGACGATTGAAGGTTTGGAGTGCTTGTCTGTTTGTCCTGAATGTGGCTCTGAAAATTTGCAAGTATCTATTTTGTCTACGTGGAGAAATGATGCTACAGAACAATTACATAAAGAAGGTAGATTGATATATGTATCTATGGCATATGATAGATCTGGAACAAGACCAGAAACTCACATATGTCTAGATTGTGGATGTCAATGGCATAATAGTGCAGCGATTTATCAATGGAATAAAATTGTTAGTGAAGGAAGACAACTAACAAAAAAAGATTTAGGGTTAAAATAAATTATGATTTGTAATGTAATAGCATAGCTCTAGTAAAAAAACTTGACTCGGTTATTTTCTGCAAGTTATCCTACGGTTGCACTTTGGTTGCAAAAACCATCAAAAAACAAAATAATCTGTAAAAACAACAGAAAAATAGTATTAGAAATAGTGACTGTGGAAGAAGAAAATTACGAAAAAACATACGCGACGTAGAGTTCGAATAAGATGGATTCCCAATGAAACAAGTTGAACTAAAGCTGGAAAATCTTTTTTAAAAAAGGACTTTTTAGCTTTTTTATTCTCATCACCTCAAAATCACCCTATAGGGTACTATATAAAAGAAATGGTACCCTATGGGTACCCCCAATGGTCCTTGACCATAATTATTTTACCGTGCTATCCTACCCTTAGAATTTGGCAAGAAGCATCAAAATTTACAGTAATGTAAATTTTGATGAGCACAGCTGAAAATGATGAAAAACCATAAAATAAACAAAAAAAGGAGAAGAAATATGGGATTAATAAAAGCGGCTTTTGGTGCGGCGAGCGGTGTTCTCGCTGATCAATGGAAAGATTATTTTTACTGTGAAGCTCTTCCTGAGAATGTTTTAGCGGTAAAAGGAAAGAAAAAAACATCTGGAGGTGACAACATCATTTCCAATGGTTCTGTTATTGCAGTTGCAGACGGACAGTGTATGATTATTGTGGAGCAGGGCAAAATTGTTGATGTTTGTGCTGAACCAGGAGAATATACATACGATATGTCTTCGGAACCATCCATTTTTAGTGGGGATTTAGGTACAAGCATTCATGATGTGTTCGCAAATATTGGAAAGCGTTTTACTTTTGGTGGGGAAGCGCCTAATGATCAGAGAATATACTACTTTAATACCAAGGAGTTAATGGGTAACAAATACGGAACACAAAGTCCGGTGCCATTCCGTGTAGTGGATAACAATATTGGTTTAGATATGGATGTGTCCATTCGTTGTTTTGGTGAATATAGCTATCGTATAACAAACCCAATTTTGTTCTATACAAATGTATGTGGAAATGTGGAGCAGTCTTATACTAGAGATAAGATAGATAGTCAGCTTAAATCTGAATTGCTGACAGCCCTTCAGCCAGCCTTTGCAAGGATTTCAGAGATGGGAATCCGTTATAGCGCACTTCCAGGACATACTATGGAAATTGCCAATGCTTTAAATGATATACTTTCTGCAAAATGGGCAAATCTTCGTGGCGTGGAAATTGTTTCATTTGGCCTTTCAAGTGTGAAGGCATCAGATGAGGACGAGGCTATGATTAAAGAACTACAGAGAAATGCAACATTTAGAGATCCTACTATGGCGGCAGCCCATATGGTTGGTGCTCAAGCATCTGCTATACAGTCTGCTGCAGCTAATCAGACTGCAGGTCCTGCTATGGCAATGATGGGAATGGGCATGGTACAAAATGCTGGAGGAATAAATGCACAGAGCTTGTTTGCTATGGGACAGCAGGCACAGTCAGCACCACAACCAATGCAGCCAGCACAACAGGCACATCCAATACAACAGGCGACACCACAACAAACCCAGTCAGCTGATGCATGGCAATGTAGCTGCGGAGCAGTGGTAACAGGAAAATTCTGTGCAGAATGCGGAAGTAAGAAGCCAGAAGTAGAAGGTTGGACATGTAGCTGCGGAGCTGTAAATAAAGGAAAGTTCTGTCCGGAATGTGGAAGTAAGAAACCAGCAGGAGTACCACAGTATAAGTGTGACAAATGTGGTTGGGAGCCTGAAAAGGGTGTGAAGCCACCAAAGTTTTGTCCAGAGTGTGGAGACCCATTTGATGATGGAGATTTAGTTTACTAGGAAAAGGGGAGTTAATAATGGGATTATTTGGTAAATTATTTGATAAAAAGGAATGTGCTTTTTGCGATAACGAGATTGGACTTTTTGGCAATCGTAAATTAGAGGATGGTAATATGTGTAAGGAGTGTGCAAAAAAGCTATCACCATGGTTTAGTGAACGCAGAAGTAGCACTGTTGCACAGATTGAAGAACAGCTTGCATACCGTGAAGAGAATAAAAAGGCAGTGGAAGCATTTAACGTTACATATTCCTTGGGAACTGATATGAAAGTACTTATGGACGAGGATGCTGGCAAATTCATGGTAACAAGAGAGAGAAATCTTATGGAGGCAAATCCTGATGTTCTTGATTTTTCTCAGGTAACAGGCTGTATCCTTGACATTGATGAGCATCAAACAGAGGAGATGAGAGAAGATAACGAAGGAAATCAAGTTAGTTTCCGTCCACCACGTTATTTTTATAGCTACGATTTCCGTATGATAATTAAGGTTAATCATCCATATTTTGATGAGATTTCCTTTAACCTTAATACATCTGATGTTGAAATCAATCCACATAACGGAATGACAACAAGACCAAATCCACAGTCTAATCCAGACTACAGAGAATACGAGGATATGGGTAGAGAAATTAAGGAGATTTTGACTCAGGCTCGCAGACAGGTTAGAGAGGATGCAAGAGCAGCGGCAGCGCCAAAGACAGCGGTAATATGTCCATGCTGTGGTGCAACAACTATGCCAGATGCAAATGGATGCTGTGAGTACTGTGGCGGCGCATTAAATGGATAAATGTTGCGCGTGATACTTTAAGTAAGGCTACAAATTAAGGAATTATAAAAAGGAGAACATCGAAGAAAGTTGACTTTCGTGAGATGCTCTCCTTTTTCATTCATATATGGCGACAGCCACTCGTCTTATCAGCGAACAAAGTGAGCTGGTAAGACGAGGCATTGCGAGTGTCAGAGCTGCTCTTGCTCCATAACCATCATGTAGCCTTCATTCAATTAATGAAATAAACAAATTGCTATGATATAATCTTTTGTATGAGAAAACACAAATTATTGTTAGATATACAATCAGGCTTACGTCTTATTAGGTGAACGCATAAAACGTAAGAGGAGGAAATCATGGAAGACAAAGGAATTATTCAGTTGTTTTGTGACAGAAACGAGAAGGCAATTAGCTGCATTTCGGAAAAATACGACAAGTACTGTTTTAGCATCGCACAAAATATTTTAGGTGACCGTGAGGATGCAGAGGAATGTGTGAATGATACATGGTTTAAGGTATGGAATTTAATTCCACCGACCATACCTACCTATCTGCGAGTATTTGTAGGTAAAATTGTCCGAAATTTATCTTTTGATAAGTACCGTTCAAACCACAGTGTGAAAAGAGGTGGAGGAGAAATACCGGTGGTTTTGGATGAATTGTCAGAGGTGCTTGCTGGTTCTGATACCGTGGAAGCGGAATGTGAACGAAAAGAATTGGTTGCAGCCATTAATGAGTTCTTATATTCCGTGTCGGAACGAGATAGAGATATTTTCGTAAGAAGATATTTTTATGTGGAGGGTACGGCTGGTATCGCAAAAAGTCACAATATTACTGAAAAGAATGTTTTAATGATTTTGTCCAGAGTAAGAAGTAAGTTGCGTTCATATTTGATCGAAAGGGAGTATATCTAATGAAGGTAGAAGAATTATTCGAGGCAATCGGTGAGATTGATGCTGAGTTAGTATTATGCAAAACTAGTAAAAAGAAGAGTAAATTAAAAAGTTTTATTATTCCAGTTATGGTTAGTGCAGCATGTCTTGCACTGGTTATAGGGGTAGCAGGGCTACTTAATAAAAAGGAAGGAGCTGTAAAAGTTCCTACCACAAGCGAATCAGAATTGCAGATGTTTGTTATCAATGAAGAAGGAGAATATAAGGTTCCTTCCCTTGATGGTGGATTCGGCTGTGACGAAAGTGCAGATATTGAATCTGCTGAATACACTGATTTGAATCAGGCAGGTATTGCACCATTGTCTGATGCAAATAGCGATGATGGAATTAATTTTGGACCTCTTATGCCTATGACTTTTACGGAAGCTAACGGCAGTATTACTGCAGACAGAGATATTACCTATGATTTTACAGACAGTCCTGCTAATGGTATTGTATCTATTTCAGATGAATATGTAATTACTAATACTTCAGGTGAAGCACAGACATTGACCTATCTGTATCCATATATTGGATATCGCTATGAAATCCTTGAGAATAAGCCTGTGGTAACAGTGGACGGCGTGGAAAAAATGCCTGCTATCCATAACGGTATCTATAAGGATTATATATCATATGGTGAGGCAACTTCATATTTACAGCTTTCTTCAACAGATGACTATGGCATTATGCTGAAGGATGGTGTGGCAGGTACTGCACCTAAGATAGATGAAAATATTATAAATGATAAGGTTACAGTCTATGAGTTTGGATATCCATTTGAAGTAGAAGCCGAATATCCTTCTAAAATGTGTGCAATGTTTAGAGTGGAAAAAGAGTATATGAGTTCGGTCTACTGTGTCAATATGTCTTTGTTATACGAGGATGAAACATACGTGTATTATGGATATTTGTATGAGCAAGAAGAGAATTTTAAGGAAACATGCCTACTATACCATAAGCCTATGTTGATTTTTGTGGATGAAGCACCTGAGAATATCACAGCATTCAATGGTTACTTAAATGAGGATAATTGGGAATATGTTCCAGATGATGAAATCAGTGTTGAATCAAATGTGTATGAGTGTAGCTACAAAGAGCTTGCCACTGAACTTGCTAATACCAAGCTAGAAGGAACTCAGTATGCATCGGATGAAGAGTATAAGGAATTATTCTTAGATAAATTATTGATTATGATCTCAGATTCTGTTACATACAGAAAAAACAGTGATGATTTGGATACAGAATATTATATGGTTGGACCAAATAATGATTTGGCATGGTTTGTATATGAAGCTTGGAGACCGTACGGATTCTACCTGCTACAAGATACTATTACCGTGGGTGCAGGTGAAAGCATTACCATTAAATTTGACTATGACAGAATCGGTAAATATTGGGAAGAACCAGAAGAAAAGTATAAGGGTATTTTCGGATATGATAATATCCCTAATCTTGGAACTAATATTACATTTACAGGACAGAGTGCAGCTATTGCTGACAATGGAAATATTGAAATTATAGAGCAAAACTATGGTTTTGATTTAGCGAACAATATTAGACAGGTGGAGCTAAAAATAGATGCAGAAAGTTATTATATGTATATACGGTTTATAGAATAAAATTCATACAGGGAGCACATCCTTCGATGTGCTCCCTGTTGCTTTATCTCGAAACCCTCATCTTTTTACTCAGATTCACCTCAAATGCCACAAAGTTTAGTACCAGCGCCCCTAACCAAGCAACGGTATTTGCCCATGCAGTTGCCACAAAGCCCATTTCAGATACGAACAGTATAATAACCATAACACGAATAACCATCTCAAGCACACCTGAAAGCATAGGCACAAACGGATGTCCCATAGCCTGGCAGCCACTTCGATATACGAATAAGAAATTGATAAATATCATAGTATATCCGCAGATAGGCATAAATTCAGCCACTAAGCTAATTGGCTTTTCTCCGGTGAGCATAAAGCCGGCTAAGGTTCGTGGAATAAGAACCATGGCAGCTCCAAGCACTACGTATGCGATGGTGACAATGATAAGACTAACCTTAAGTCCCTCGCGAATTCGCTTGTACTTTCCGGCACCATAATTCTGACTGGTGAAAGCGGACATTGCGATTCCTGTAGAACAGCCTGGCTCGATAAACAGGTTTATATATTTGCCACATACAGAGTAGGCTGAGGTAAAGGCAACGCCTAAACCATTTACAAAATATTGGATAACCATAATACCTATGGAGGTAATGGAATTCATAAGAGCCATAGGAACTCCATTTTTTAGCAGGTCTAACACCATGCGAAAACTTCTTCTAAAGTCTCTTCTTTCAAGCTGAATAATATCTATCTTCTTTAGCTTTCTAAGACACACCAGTATGGAAATAAACTGGGATATAATAGTAGCTATAGCTACTCCGAAAACCCCCTTATCAAATACAAATATAAATACAAGATTAAGCACAATATTTATTACAGTAGATATAACAATTGCCACAAAAGGTGTCTTACTGTCCCCTAGGGAGCGAAGAATAGCGCCACATAGATTGTAGCCTATGGTTACTATAAGACCGCCGAATATGACATATCCGTAGGTTAAGCTATCATTTATTATAAGCTTAGAGGTCTGCATAAGCTTAAGAACAGGCTTTAGGGCTATAATACTACCGGTAGTAAGCACTATGGTTATAAAAAGGCAAAGCTTCATAGCAGAAGCTATGGAACGTCGTAGGTCATCGTATTTATTTGCACCGTAATGCTGGGCGAATATTATGGAGAAACCTCCTGCTAAACCATTTGAAAAACCTATAACAAAATAAGTCAGGGAAGACATATTTCCCACTGCGGCAAGTGCATTGTCTCCTAAGCCCTTTCCCACGATGACTGTGTCAGCCACATTATATATCTGCTGAAGCATATTGGTAAAAAAAACAGGGAAGAAGAATCTAAGTATTAACGTGGAAACCTTTCCCTCTGTTAAGTTGTAGGTCTGTTGCTGCTGCATATTAAACCTCGTAGTTAATCTGTGTATTTTATAATTGAAAATTTTATCCTAGATAGAAAAAATATATCATAGAGTCTGATAATGTTCACTCTTTTTTTGTGTGAAAAAATATATGTGCAATAATAAACTATCGCTTTGATAGATCCTTTTTGGTTGCACAAGTATATGCTATAATACCTAATATAACTACCGAGAAAGGAACATCACACATATGAAAAATATACCTTTATCAATATACCTATTATTCTTGCTTGTTCTACTAATCTCAGGTTGCAAGCTGGCCAAGAAGAGAACCCATCACGAGGATTTTCTGGATTACTCTGTCATGAAGGGTATACAGGGATTCGCTGCTATGGCAGTTATCCTGCATCACGTTACCCAGACGGTTACCCAGTATGGACAATACAACAAGGGACTAATCAATATACTTGTAGATGCAGGGGTGCTATTTACAGGACTATTTTTCTTCTGCTCAGGTTATGGGCTTATGACTAGTCTTCTGGAGAAGGATAATTACTTAAATGGATTTATACGTAAACGTCTTCCGGCTATAGTGGTGCCATTCTTTATATGTAATTGGCTGTTTATAGCTGTAAATCTTGCCACAGGCTACAGTGCCAAACCGCTGGCGCTGGTTGCTTTCATAAGTGGATTCATTCTTATGAACGACCAGATGTGGTTTATCGTAGAGCTGGCAGTGCTTTATATTGCATTTTACTTAATCTTTAGAAAAAGAAAATCCCATAAAAATGCCTTGATTATAATGGCAATATTTATAGCCCTTATGACGGTGATAAGCCTGCTGCTAGGACACGACAATCTCCCAAGCACATTAGGATTGTGGTTCCATGGGGAATGGTGGTATAACACTACCTGGCTGTTCTTCATAGGACTTCTGGTGGCAAAATATAAGGAAAAGATAGTGGGGTTTGCCAAGAGAAACTACTCCTGGCTCCTACCTGTGATGATAGTGCTGAATGCTCTAATAAGCATAGCTGCTACATACGTGCTTCACAGCTTCGGATATTACACCGGCTCAAATCTAGATAAACTGGTTACCGCAGTGGCTCAAAGTGCCATGGTAATAATATTTGTCTTGAGCTTCTTCCTAATTACCATGAAGCTTCGCTTCAAAAACCCGGTGCTTGACTTCGTGGGTAAGCGAGCATTGGAGATATATTTGTTGCAGAATATATTTATCACAAAGCTGCATCCTATTATAGAAAACGACCTGTTATTTTATCTGGCTGTTTATGTGAGTACAATCCTGCTTGCTATAGGGGTGAACTGGATCGACCAGAAAGTGATAGCTAAGCTTAGAGGGTAAAGTTCAGCTTATAACATTTTAATTCGTCATACATACTTTCCCCATATCCTGGCAAAATATAAGTTAGAAAATATTATGCCGGAGGTTAAGGTATGCTTTTAATAAAAAATGGAACTCTATATACCATGGAAAAGGACGAGGCAATCCGAGCAGACTTGCTGATAGATAATGGCAAGATTGCTCGGATTTCTTCGGATATAGAACCTACTGAGAAGATGGAGGTTATTGACGCAACCAATAAGCGAGTCTATCCAGGCTTTATAGATGCCCACAGTCATATAGGAATTTCGGAGGAGAAGAAGACTCCTATAGGGGATGAGTGCAATGAGGGAACCACACCTATAACTCCTCACATAAGGGCTATAGATGGAGTAAATCCTATGGACAGCGCATTTCACAATGCACTTGCTGCGGGAATTACAGGAGTTATGGTGGGGCCGGGTAGTGCAAATCCTATCGGTGGCCAGTTTGCATTTATCAAGACATACGGTAGAAAGATAGATGATATGGTGGTGCTGGCGCCGGCGGCTATTAAGATTGCCTTTGGTGAAAACCCTATGAACAACTATGGTCCAAATGGAAATATACCATCCACCCGTATGGGAATTGCGGCGCTGATTAGAGAGGAGCTAAGCCTGACCAAGGCATATTTTGAAGATGAGAATTCCGGTGGAGATGCATTTCACATGGAGTGCTACAGGGAGCTGTTCGAGGGAAATATACCACTTAAGGCTCATGCTCACAGGGTGGATGACATATATACGGCTATGCGTATAGCCAAGGAGTTTGGATTGAAGATTACATTGGACCACTGCACAGAGGGACACCTGATAGCTGAGGATATAGCGGAGAGCAGATTTCCAGCAATAGTTGGACCATCCCTGGCATCTCGCAACAAGGACGAGGTTAGCCTTATGGATTTCAAGACACCGGGAATACTCCAGAAGGCAGGAGTGCTGGTGGCACTTACCACGGACCACCCGGTATCACGAATTCAGTATCTGCCACTATGTGCAGGTCTTGCCGCCAAGGAAGGAATGGGTGAGTGGGGCGCACTTCGTGCCATAACCATAGACGCAGCCCGTATCTGCGGAGTGGATAATCGTTTGGGAAGCTTGACTGAGGGGAAGGATGCTGACATAGTAATCTACGATGGGAATCCACTTGAAATTGCGCCCTCTGTGGTGGCTACCATTGTAAATGGAAAGGTTGCGTGGAAACCGTAATTTTACAATTCAAAGCTACATTGACCAAAGTCTGCTAATTAGTTATAATTTTAACAGTTAGTAGACTTTTTTGGTATTGAGGGAACATATGAAGAATAGAAAAATGAGTACAACTATAACATTGTCCATACTGTTGGTAATAACCATATGTATAGCCTTGTTATATATAATTGCAAATAAAAGCATGACCTCTGAGATGAAGGAATCAGAGATGGAGGCATTGCATAATTCCTTAAGCGTGGAGACCAGCATTATCAAGGAGTATATCTATCATCAGGAGGATATGCTTATAGCCTTCAGCAATGAAGTGGAGGTAATAGAATTCCTTAAGGATCCTAATAATGAGGAGAAGAGGCTTCGGGCTCAGAAGCACACAGAGGAATACTATGGAAGACTTAAGAATTGGGAAGGTCTATACATAGGCGAATGGAATACCCACGTCATAGCCCACTCTGATGAAAATATAGTTGGAATGACCACCCGTGAGGGAGAGCCCCTCAAGGAACTGCAGGATGCTATGCTTGAAAGAGGCGGACTTTATAACGCAGGAATAATAGTATCACCGGCATCGGGGAAGCTTATACTATCACTGTATTGCCCAGTGTATGATTATGATGGAGAGACTATTCTTGGCTATGTAGGCGGTGGTCCCTTTGTGGAGGAATTAAAGGGCTTGCTGGCACCTGCGGAGAAGCAGGGCGCAAGCTACTATATGATAAATGTAAATACAAATATGTGCTTGCTGGCTCAGGATGAAGCTATGATAGCTACAGAGATACAGGACAAGCTGCTCCTTTCTGTGGTTCAAAGGATTAATGAAGGCCAGGGTGAACAAATAGGCGATATAGAATATTATGATGATGAGCAGGGAGCTTCTGTAGCTGCCTACCAGTACATTTCCGATTATGGATGGGCATTAATATCCTGTAACAGCGAGGCGGATATTTATGCGGACATTAATCAGAATATGGACATGTTGGCATATATTTGTGTAGCAGCAGTTATAATCATCGTAATTCTGTGTTGGGTGGTTATAAGGGTAAGCACAAGGCCCCTTAAGCACGTGGAGAAGGCCATAGTTCAGCTAGAACAGATGAACCTGGAAAAGGACCCTATGCTGGACAAATACATAGATGGTAAAAGTGAAGTAGGGCAGATAGCAACTGCCATAGATTCACTATATGATTCCATAGAGGATTTGCTTAAGGCGGAGTCAGATAAGCAGGCTGCCATAGCAAAGAATGAATCCAAGGACAGATTCTTGGCAAATGTATCCCATGAGATTCGTACACCTATGAACGTAATAATGGGTATGAATCAGATGATATTGCTGGAAAACAAGGACCAGGGAATTCAGGATTATGCTAATAGCATAAAGAACTCAAGTCAGCACCTTATGGAGATAATCAACGATATACTTGATTTTTCCAAGATAGACTCTGGTAAGCTTCAGATAGTGGATAAGGAATATGAGGTGTATCCATTATTGCAGGAGATTACTATGGGCATGGATGCCATTATGAAGCAAAAGAATTTGGAGTTTGTTGTTACTATAGATGAAGTATTCCCTAAGGTATTAAAGGGTGATAAGAAACGTATAAAGCAGATATTAAACAACCTTTTGTCAAATGCGGCAAAATACACCGACCAGGGAAAGGTTACATTTACAGCAAAGGGTCTTAAGTCTGAGGAAGGATTCGCTCTGGTGATATCTGTAGAAGATACAGGAATAGGAATTAGGCCAGAGGATATGAATAAGGTATTCGATAGCTTTGCCCGAGTGGAGATGAACAAAAACCACTACAAGGAGGGTACCGGTCTTGGGCTTCATATAACCAAGGAATTGGTGGAATGTATGGGAGGTAGGATAGAGCTTACCAGTGAGTACGGAAAGGGCAGCTGCTTTACAGTAACTCTGCCACAGGAGGTAATAGATGAGTCTGGTGAAGAGTCGGTTGTTATGGAGACGGTGGCTGAGGAGAGAGAAGAGCTGGAGGAGAGAGTTCAGCAGTTGGAGGAGAAACAACTAGAAGATGGAGTTCTGCAACCAGAGAATTTGTCTCCGCTGACAGCTTCCGAACCAACAGATACCCCACCAACCGCCAAGCTTCTGGCAGTAGACGACAATGATATGAATCTCAAGATAATAACTGTATTCTTAAAGAATTCGGGGATTCAGGTAGACACGGCTTCAAGTGGCCAAGAGGCCATTGATATGACCAAGACTACCACCTATGATCTAATCCTTATGGACCACATGATGCCAGAGGTGGACGGTGTGGAAACCTTGCACAGGATACGTGAGGATGAAGAAAACCTTAACCGTCAGACTAAGGTAATAGTCTTAACTGCAAATGCCGTTGCAGGCGCCAGAGAGGATTATCTGAAGGAAGGATTTGAAGAGTACCTGACCAAGCCAGTGGTGAAGGAGAAGCTGGAGGAAGTGGTTGGAAGGTATGTGAATACGTGATAATAATTGGTCTAGAGGGGAAATCTTTGGACCACCGTAGGCGGGAAGAATTTCCCGCCTGTTTATTTGTTAACTGGTGAAAAAATTGACATTTGATCAAATATAATGTATACTGCAACTAAGAATTAGTTGCAAAGAGGTGAGGCCATATATAATGAGCAAAGTGGATAAGGCAAAGGCTAGAATAAAATCTAAGCCAAAGGATTATACTTATACAGAAGCAAAAACATTATTATCTCAGTTGGGATTTGAAGAGTATAGTAAAGGAAAAACATCAGGTTCGAGAGTTAAATTTTATAGAAAAGAAGATCAAAAGGTAATATTGCTACATAAACCTCATCCTGGAGATGTAATGAAGTTAGGGGCAGTAAAAGAACTAGTGGATTTTTTGAGCGATTTAGGAGAGATATAATGAATAATATATTAGAATATAAAGGGTATCATACAAAAGTAGAATTTGATTCACATGATCTAGTACTAAGAGGAAAAATTGAAGGAATTAATGATTTAGTAAATTTTGAATGCGAAAATATTAATGATGTGAAGAATGCATTTGAGGAAGCAGTTGATGATTATTTGGAGTTTTGTAAAGAAGTAGGCAAGGAACCAGAGAAAGAATATAAGGGAACATTTAACATAAGAATAGAGCCTGAATTACATAAGAAGATAGCAGTTTTGGCAAGTAAAAGAGGAGAAACATTAAATTCAACTGTACAGAGAGCCATAGCGGAATATGTACTAAGTGAAAGTACGAAGGATAGGGTGTTAAGAACTACAATAAAAATATTAGCAGAAGCAATGAAAACAGAAACTAAATACGAATATGAAAAACCTGCAAAAAAAGCAGAAGGAAACATACTTATGTTTCCAAATGTTAAGATGGAATACAGAGAGGAGATGGTGAATTAATGATTAGTAATTTTGCAGAGTGTTTTGTACCAGAGCAGGAGTTTTATTTAGATAAAATATCATATAATAGAATAGAAAAGAATGAAGAGACACAAGAATATTTATTGAATTGCATAGATAGCCTAGAAGCAACAGTGATTGAGGATAAGGTTAATTTAATTGTAAGACGTACAGTTAGATTTGAGCCACAAGAGATATTTGAATTAACAATTTCGTTTGGCGTTGTGTTAAAGATTAAAGAAGAAAAACAAGTTGAATATGATTGGAATTCAATTAATTTAGCAGATGAATTTCAAATGAATGGAAATTTTGTTCTAGATAATATTATGAGTAGAATTTCATTATTAGTGGCAGAAATAACATCTTCATTTGGGCAAAATCCAATTATTGTACCACCGATGATTGCGCAGAAAAACTAGGGCGAGGAAAAGAAAGATGAAAACATTGAATGAATATCTTGATTTACCGTATCGTATGGAGATAGCTGAGGATAAATATGAGGGCGGATTTGTGGTTTCCTTCCCTGATTTGCCAGGCTGCGTGACTTGTGGTGAGACTATTGAGTCTGCAATTGCAAGTGCGATGGATGCTAAGAGAGCATGGCTCGAAGCTGCTATAGAAGATGGAATAGAAATATTTGAGCCAGATAGTTTAGAGGCTTTTGAAGGTGATTAAGGAATGATTAAGGAATTGTAATAAATTATTGCTGTAAATATGCGTGTAAATTTGTTGTATAATTTATCGCGATCGTGTATAATATAATTAGTTAAAAAGAAAGGTGGTATGATTATGCCAAATATAAAACCAATATCAGATTTGCGAAATTATACATCGGTTATAAATGAAGTTGCATATGGGAACAGAGTATATCTTACCAGGAACGGACATGGGCAGTGTGCCATTATAGATATGAAAGAACTTGATGAATTAGATAAGCTCAAAGCACTTTCACAGTTAATGGGTAAATTAAGTGAGGCCGAATTATCTATACGTAACGAAGGCACTATATCTGCAGATGAATTAGAGGCAGAATTGGGGGTAGCAGATTGAAAAAGCTTGAATACTCACAAATTGTAAGACGCAAACTTAAAAAACTGAGATTGCAGTTGAACAGTGAATTTGGTGCAGAAGTATCAAAAAGTGCTATAAAAAAGATAACTGACGCAGCAAGAGGTCTTGAAGAGTTTGCGGAAAAGGGAGTATCTGTATCTGCAATGTATGGAATAGATTGTGACTATAGGTATTTGTATGTGAGTCATAATTACTTGTTCTATATAATTGAAGAAAATAGAATCATAATTGCAGAAATGTTTGACGATAGGGAAGATTTTATGTATAAATTGTTTGGGGTAAAAACGACTACAGAAGATGTAGAAGAATATTGGGATGAGTAGAAATAATTGAAGATTAGATAGTATGTGATAAGAAAGGGTATTTGCACCATCCTTTTTATTGCATTTTGTCGCAATGTAACAAAATGTAACGATTTCTCTTGACGGGGAATACAGTCGGTGTTATACTGTACTCATAAAAAGAGGTTTATTCGCTCTTTGAGTCGAGGACTTGGGAAGGAGGCATGATGGTGGAAGCTACTATCGAGAATAAGCTTCATACGGATACACAAAAGGAATTGTTATACAAACTTATAACAAAAGCTTGTGGTCCGAGAAGCCTATCCGAATTTGCTAAATCTTGTGGTATTTCTCCAGCGCATGTATGTCGTATTAAGAATGGTATGAAACCAACAAAAAAGATAATTATGCGTATGCTTAGCGATGCTTATGTTAAGGATATTGGAATGACATACGAGGAATTTTATATAGCGGCAGGCATTGATGATAAAGCAGAAGTAGAAGAGGCACAAAGATTTGAAAAAGTGGTTTCAAAACAAAGGAACACAAAGGCTCTTGGTATGGTTGCAAAAAAACTCATGGGAAGTGATTTAAAGTATCAGTTGCTTTCTATGAACGATAATCATGATGTTGACTTCGCATTTATGATTATTCAAGGTCGTAAAAAAACAAAATGGAACTTTGTAATGAATTATGAGAACCTGAATTCGTGTGATAATCGAAGCGTAAACGCTATCTATTACAATTTGGGTAGATTACTCTCATTCCCTTATGCTAAAGATGAACAGTATACTATGCTGTTCGATAGTGAGAGTGAATACGAAAGAATGATAAAATTAGTCAACAATGAGCAGGTTCTAGCAAAGCTTTCAGTTGTTTTACTTGACGATGAAAATATGCAAATTAAGAAGGAGGCTTTTTTTGGCCCGGAAAAGATAGAGATGTCTCTATCTGATTAAAATGGAATAACCACAATTGAATAAAAAAATAATAAAGGAGCTTCAGCTATGAGAGTGATTAATGAAAAGCTTCTTGAAATAGTATTTGATAAATTAAGTGATGTGGAGGTAAATACTATTAATGGAGCAAATTATCAGGCGAAGGCGAAGCTGCTAGAACAACTTAAGAAAGAACTCATTTATGAGGATAATATCGAGACTAGAAAGGTCTTGGTTGAAAAAATGGATGATCTTAAAGAAGAATTATCTGCAATAAGAGAAATAGCGAATATAGAGTCTATCTTAAAGATGGATTTCTTTTTTGAATAAGAAACCATAGTTGGTTCTAGCACATCTCGTGCTTCCATCCGTGCAGAGGTGCCATGTAAATTATGGCACCTTAACCTGCAAGGATAATTAAGGAGATGAGCTAGATATGAAAAGAAGGAGGTATATTATATGTCGTATGGTCAAAAAATTCAGAAACATTTCAATTGGAAGCCACAATGATTTGAATTGATGAAATTGTTGAAACGTTACTCGAAAAAATAGACATACTCGTTTGTGTCACGAAGGTTAATTTAAAAATTTTTTCACTGATTGTGAGTCGAGCCCCGTGATGAATATGAAATTAAAGCGTAATTAAATGGTGTCTAATGTAACATCCTTTGTTATCCGAAATTACTGGGTGTAACATAGACATATCGATACAATTTTGAAATTTTATATAAAGACCAGATAGTAATCAAAAACATGATGCTATCTGGTCTTATTGTTTTTTTGTTAACAATCTATGTGGTGAAAAACAAATTGTTGACAAGAGCGTTATTAAATGTTATATTGTGTTTACAATCAGTAATACAGGTTATCAAATGTTAACTAAGAAAAAGGAGGGTTTTATGAAACAACGAACTATAGATGGGTTGGCAGTTATATATGATGGTAAAAGAAATTATGTCCTATATAAAGATATGAAAAAGATGTATGAGCCGGGGGCAATGATATGTGAGTATTTGAGATTTTCTCCATACTCTTTAAAAGAAACTATCGATAATGTACCACACTTTTATGACGAATTAAACAAGGCGAATCTTGATGAAGCTGTATGCTGGCTAAATGATGTTGTATTTGAAAATTATCCGTTAGTAGTTGCAGGTATGATTATTGGTGAAATTGTTGATGGATTAAATCGAGATTACAGGAATAAAATAGATGCTGAAAAAAGTAATGAGAGTACGGTAGGGGAAATTATAATAGATTTGTATGATATGTTTATTCAGAGCTATTCACAGTTTGAAGATGCCTTTAAAAGATATCTTGAAAATAAATGTGAAGAGGATATCAAAAAATTCCCTTGGCAACTATATGGAGATTACTCCCATTATCAAAATATAAGTTTTAAGATAATCCGTGATGAAGATAAATTTCAATCGGTTTATACATTTTATTCATCGATGTCATTGTTGCTATTTGAAATAGCTCATGTGATTGACAATAATTCGTCTATAGTAAAATGTCAAAATTGTGGATTTTACTTTGTGCCTGAGACAAGAGTTGACACACTATACTGTAGTTATGAATCTCCTCAAAAGCCGGGTAAGACTTGTAGGAATGTAGGGGCTCAAATAGCGAGAGCTGATAAGGAGAAAAATGATGTAGTAACTAAGGAATACAGGAAAATATACATGAGGTATGTGATGCATAATAATCGGCACCCAGACGATGAAGAAAAACAAAAAATGTTTGAAAAACTTACAACTGAGATTAAAATGATGCGAAATAAACTAGCTCATCATGAAATAACAATAGATGATTTTTTTGAATGGCTGGACCAGTTTTAGGAGGTGGAGTTATGAAGATACCAGTGATATGTCCCGCTTGTGAAAAAGCAAGAATTGCGGATAGAGATGAAGATGTAAAAAATATTGCAGTTCCAAGTAAAGATTTAAGTAATTATAATTGGAAACCAGATTGTTATATTAAGTGTTGGAGATGTAAAAGAGAGATTGCTCTTAAAAGAGTAGGTTAGGATTGCACTGAGCACGCTGCAAATTAGACAGACGAGCCGGGCAAGTAGTTAATTAACTATTTGCCCGGCTTTTTTTATTTTACGAATTCAATCTATTACATATATGAATTCTGTCTGAAAATTTTAATGATGAAGAAAATCGTTATACCATTATGTAGAGTAATTGTTATGCCTACTTACAGATATACATGAGCTCAATTATGAAAACACAATGGTTACCGTTGATTATGGTGGTGGATTTTATTTTTGAGATTTTTCGTCTGATAAAAGTAGAAAGCGGTTTTTAAAAAAATTTTGTAAAAAAAATATCAATCTAGTCTTAGAGAGATTTTTTATTTCGTCTTACTTAGACTGTGAGATTATTCTCTGCAAAAATTCTGCCGAGGGGTATGTGTTATACAATCATAGAAACAGTTAAGGTAAGGACCACGTTACCGTTACAAATCATCACAAATTGATGATTGAGAGGGTTAACATATTTTATAGTCATAAAGTTGTAGCACGACTTAGAAAAATATTTTTTGAAATAATTTTTTTAATTATGCAAAAAACTTGCAGAATTAAAAATTATCATGTGTTTACAAAGTAGAGAAAGGGAAGGAGGTGTGTAAGCATGGAAGGTAAATTAAGACCAAATGAGCGTCGTGAAGAGCTGATATATGCTCTTTGTAAAAGACGTAAAGATAAAGTTAAAAATTTAGCATTTGAGTTTAATGTATCTGTTCGAACCATGGAGGACGATATTAAAATTCTTTCGCTTACACACCCAATCATAACGCATACAGGCAGATATGGTGGTGGAGTAGAAGTGGCTGATGGATATTACGTTGGTCGTAAATATCTAAAACCAAGTCAGAAAGACCTGTTGGAAAGATTGTCTGAAACGTTGTCAGGTGACGATTTGGCAACAATGAAGAGCATTTTCTATGACTTTACTTTGTAAAAAAATAATAACGAGACCCCCACAGTTATCGGAACCGAATGAAGAAAGGATGATTTTATGAAGAAGATATTTATCTGCTCCCCATTCAGGGGAGACATCAAGGTTAATACGGAGAAGGCAAAGCTCTATGCTGGCATTCTTGCTAAGGCAGGGAACATACCTATTGCCCCGCATCTTTATTTTCCACAGTTCCTTGATGAGAGTTCAGCAGCAGAGAGAATGCTCGATCGAAATGGGTATTCAGCTAATGAATATGTGCGATGAAGTAAGTGTATATGGCTTCAACATAACTGAGGGTATGCACTTTGAACTAAATCATGCAAAAAAGAAGGGCATACCGATTCGTTTTTATGATGATGAAATGAATCTAGTTAATACAAGTATGTTGCCACTTGATGACAGAGCTACTACAGACTATATAGTTGTGGTTGAGAGTTTACATCTATAGAAGGGAGAAATGATATATGGTATATGCATTATTAAAGGTTACTGAAGGAGATAAGCTTATTGCTGTCGGGTTAAGAATTGGTATCAAAATTGTAGTATGGGTTTGCAGGATAGGAGGCTTTATGGATAGGTTTTTAGGAGGCTTTGATGATTATCTCCATGCCCTCGTTGCATTTGTGATGATTGATTATATCACGGGATTTATGGCGGCATTTTTTACAAAGAAGCTATCAAGCGAAACAGGATTCAAAGGGATATGTAAGAAGGTAGTCATTTTCTATTTGGTAGGTATAGGTCACATAATTGATGCACAAGTTATCGGAAATGGAAGTGTACTTAGAACAGTGGTTATACTTTTCTATCTCTCAAATGAGGGCATTTCCATCATTGAAAATGTGACCATAATCGGACTCCCTGTTCCCAAAAAGTTGATTAAGGTGTTAGAGCAATTACACGATGATGCAGAAGAAACAGATGAGTAAGAAAGAGAGGTAGTATTATGAGATTATTAGAAAAACTTTGTACTTAAAGTATATGAAGAAATTGCGACGGAAATAGTGAGAAGAACTATAAATAGTTGGTTGTACGAAATGTCCACAATAGAGGTTGTATTAAAACTAGAAAAAAATGATAAGAATTGGCTTACGGGAGTTAAAGGGATATTTGAAACAAGACTATCTTGTTAAACGTATATAAACATAAGAGAATTTTAATTCTAGTATTGATTTTTATGAAAAGGAGAATAAGATAGCAAAGATATACTATGTGTTAAATTATACTGATAAGAACGGTGTACATAAACATCTAGACATATTCCTGATACCTTGGTGCTAATATTTATGGAAACTGTTGCAGTTAGACTTCTTTTAGAAAGCGTTAATCAGGATATGAATAACATTTCAAATGAAGTGGATAAGCTTATAATTTATTGCAAGGATAGAGGTGCAATAATTACAGCTGACGTAGAGAAAATGTGTGTAAGTCAGGTGGAAGGTAAGATACTTGAGATGATAGATGCTCTATCAGCAAAGGATGGTAGAAGAGTAATGGCTCTATACGAAGACCTGGTTTATCTAAAGCATCCATATAGGGTAATGCTGGCAAATGTAATATCTAACTATAGAAGAACCCTAAAGGTTAGAATGTGTATGGATGAGGGTAAAAGCTTTGTCGATATAGTTAGTATACTTGAAATTAAGGAATACCCAGCTAAGAAAAATATGGGTTTGGCTAAGAAGTACGATTACAACAGGCTTAAGGAATATGTGGAGAGATGCAATCTGGCAGATACCCAGATAAAGACATATGTAATGAATGAAAAGATGGCTATGGATATGCTTTTGACGGACTTGCTGAAATAGAATTTCTAGTAACGAAAAAAGAGACGATGTACTCTTTATTACTTTGCCTAGTAATCCCCCTTTATAGCCTTTCTATTCACATATTCCACAAACTTTTCTACCTTCTCCATATCAGGATTATCAGGTAGAGATGTAGTCTTAGAAACACGCTCCAGCTCACTCTCATAATGAGCCAGTATATCATAGAACTCCGCTGTAAATGTATGGTCCTCCTTCTGGAAACCACCATTTCTAATCTTCAGCAAAAGCTCCAAATCATCCACACGATGAGTCTTAATAACACCCTTATCCAAAATATCAATAGCCATCATAAACAAACGAATAAGGTGCATAGCATGCTTATTTAGATGGTTATCATCCTTCTTCTTGTTGCGCTTGCCCATGCGGTCATACTCTCTGATAACATTTGTAAGAGTAGAGAACAAGGTCTCATAATTCCTAAGAGGGTAATGAGTATAGTTAGTGTCAATGAAAATCTCAGTCTCAAGGCCAGGAGTAACAGCCTGGTCAATGTAAAGCTTCATAGAGCCATATTCAAAATGAGCATGCTTCCGGTTAAAGTCATCCAGAGCATTCTGCACAGACTTCAAAATGTGCTGCTCACGTTCCGCAAGTGGCATAGAATCCCTGGCAATAGCGTTCTGCAATCTGCGAAGCTGAGCTCCCGCATACCCACCAAATGACTTAGCCGCCCTCTTAGACAGGAATAAATGGGTGTTGTCGATTATTTCTTGACCCAGCTTAGTTTTAATCAGATACTGGTCTTCATCCAGCCCCAGAATCTCGCAGGTATTAGGATTACATTCTAAGAGTAGCTTGATGATTTTGTTAAATGAGTAGATTACGGTGTCGGCTACTCTGTCCTCAAATTGCTCGAATTCGGTAAGACCGAGAAGGTCGGATGGACGGTTTAGGGTAATGCCACGGAAGTCAATATCGCTGTTTTCGTTGTTGGTGCCGTAAGCGTGACTGCCGCCGAGACACAGGAGGATAATGCGGTCTCCTAGGTGTGGGTCGGTGCGAAGGAAGTCGTAGGCGTGGGTGGACATGAGGTGGGTGAAGTCTGGGGTGTTTGGTTTGGACAAGGGTGTCACTTCCTTTCTGTGGGGTAGTTTTGTTCTTAAGGTGATTATAGCATAGAAAGGATGAAATTGGGAAGTTAATAGGACAAGGCGCTTGATAATAGGACAATGTAATGAGTGAAAGCTAGCAGGTATGGGTGTATAATTTAATTATAAATTGTCGGATAATGTAATTTGTATAGCATAAGTGAGGGTAAGAATGCCAAATATTCTACAGAAGATAGTATATAATTTATCGATAATAGCTCCACTGTTGATAATGACGTCGATAGTTTGGATTATTCAAAATAATACTTATTGTATTCCAATACTACTAATATCAATAAGTATTTCAATTATAATAGGATTTAAAGTTTCGTTTAGATATGCTATGAAACATATGGCTCCAATTATAATAAGAACTGAACAAATTTCGCCACATGATGAGAAGGCATTCTCGTATTTGCCTACATATCTTCTACCATTTGCCAGTATTGTAATAAAAGAATTTAATCTAATTATACTTTTTTGTATATCTTTACTGATCATATGTGGAATGATATTTTGTAATACTGCATTTCCAAATCCTGTATTAATGTTAGGTAGGTATCACTTTTATCAAGTGTCTGCAAATAATGGAGTATCAAATTATTTGTTGATATCAAAACAAAAATATAGAAGTAAAAAACAATTAAATTCAGTGTATAGAATGATGGAATTTTTATTAATCGATTCAGAGGAGGTAGAATAATATGTTTGAAAATTGCTCAATTATGATTATAGGAACAGGCCATAATGTAGATGAAATTTATAGATTGGATATGAATGAAAAAACACAGCAAGACATTTAAAGATGAGATTAGCATAGCAAAAAATCCACCCTAATGAGTAGGGTGGATTTTTGTGTTTATTGAGATTATTCCTTTTTGATTAATGGGAGCTTTATATAATTTCAAACGATTTCATGATTTGTTCTTGGGAAGCCTCCACACTTCCCTGTATCATAACCTTATTACCACCACACTTAGCCCCAAGCTCATTCCTAAGCTTTTGTGCCAGCTCGCTACAATCTAACTCCTTGCTTCCAACCACGAATCTATACGAACCAGTCCCATTGCCACCAGCCCCATCACCACCAGCAAACACCGCACTATATCCACTATACTTTTCCATCAGCTCATTCACAGCATTTCTTATAGCCACATTATCAGTAATATCCGTAAAAAGCACCGCATTATCACTTTCATATGGACTAGGGAGAGCATCCAAGCTCATACTAAGGCACCTTGCCTGAAGCTCATTTACCTTTGACTTAAGAGTCTGACATTCATCCTTTAATCTCTCATAGCCCTCAACCACCTGCTCCTGCTTTGTGGACATGTCCTGAGCTATTGCGCTAACGCTATCAAATTTCTCACTATAATCTCGAAGAGCTCTTTCGCCACATAATATGTTAAGTCGAACACCGCCCTTGTAGCTTTGAACACCCACGATTTTGATTATGCCAATCTGGCCTGTTGTTGCCACGTGTGGTGCACAGCAGGCACACATATCCACTCCAGGAATTTTAACGATTCTAACCTGACCATCTATCTCTATCTTGCTGCGGTACTCCATGCTAACTAATTCTTCTGAGCTAGGATAAAGTATCTCCACAGGAAGATTCTGGTACACAATCCTATTGGCTTCTAGCTCTATCTCTCTAGCCTGCTCCCAGGTAAGAACTCCGTTAAAATCCATAGTCACGTCATTAGTGCTAAGGTGGAATCCCACATTGTCATATCCGTATCTGGTGTGTGTGATTCCTGACAGGATATGCTCTCCAGAGTGCTGCTGCATAAAGTCAAAGCGCTGGTTCCAGTCTACATGGCCGGATACAGTGGTACCTACCTCCAGTGCATTTTCCGCATAATGGTATACCATATCATCTTTAATCTGCACATCCATAACTCTTTGTCCGCCTAAGGTACCTACATCAGCTGACTGACCCCCCTCCTCAGGGAAGAAAGCAGTGGCGTCAAGGAGTACCTTGTATAGCTTTTTTGCTTCGTCATATTCACAGGAAACAACCTTTCCATCAAACTCTGTTATATTTATATCCTCATAAAATATTTTTCTCATAATATATCCTCGCTGTACAATTTTGTATCAAATATTTACTGAAACCATTTTATACTTTAATTATCTAATCAGCAAGAGCCTAATTACAAATTTGCTGGCAGAACATCACACGTTAGATGCTTGGGCAAGCTACATGCTAATAGTAGCTATAGCAGATAGATTTATACAATTTTTTGATAGGAATGTTATAGTAAATATTTTGCCTGAATGATTACATATATGCAGGCTGTATGTATAGTAAATTATCATTAACTTATACTTGTTGAAAATCTATATATACTGTAAAATCATAACTAGAGAATATACACCAAGGAGGCACCATATGTACCTAGTTTTTGACGTTGGAGCAACCACAATAAAATATGCTCTTATGACAGGTGAGGGAGACATTACAGAGAAGGGTAAGGTCACCACGCCCGTAGCCAAGGGACAGGGAGTAGATGATTTCGTATCAGCTATTGGAAACATATATGACAGCTATAAGTCTAAGCTGGGAATCCTTGAGGGTATCGCCATGGGTCTGCCAGGCCAGATTGATGTGAAGAGAGGAATCGTCTACAATGGTGGCGGTATCCAGTACCTTCATGAGGTTCATCTTCAGGAGCTAATCCAAAACCGCTGTGATAACACCCCAGTATCCATAGAAAACGATGGCAAATGTGCTGCCCTAGCCGAAATCTGGAAGGGCAATGCCAAGGATGTTAAGGATGCTTGTGTTCTTGTATTTGGCACAGGAATCGGTGGCGGAATTATACGAGGCAGAAAGGTAATTCATGGAAAGCATTTACTGGCAGGGGAGATGTCATTTATAATAGATGAGATGGAGCGTTCGGATTTGGACAAGCTTCCACCGGGAGAGAATCTTATGGAGACTATAAGAATTCCTAGCATGGTGCAGGCCCTTCCTTATACCTGGACCACAAAGCACTCTGCTGTAAATATGTGTATGCGTATAGCCGTTGCAAAGGGTCTTCCTAAGGAGGAGGTTACTGGAGAGAAGGTTTATCAGTGGGTTCGTGAGGGTGATGAGCTGGTTACAAATATGCTGGAGGACACCTACTTTAGCATAGCGAAAATGTGTCTCAGCCTATTCGTTATACTAGACCCGGAGATTATTCTTATCGGCGGCGGTATTAGCGCAGAACCGGATTTTATAAAGGGTATCAAGAAGTACGTGACACAGCTAAAACGCCTGTCAAATGTATATAGTAACATTAAGCTAGATACCTGCAAATTTTTGAATGACTCCAACTTGCTTGGAGCGCTATATAACTTTAAACAGAAGTACAATTTGTTGGATGATTAAGTACGCACAGACTAGTTTGATTGACTGCTGACAACCTGTCACCGGGCTGTCGGCATGACTCATTTATATAAATTAGAAAGGAGACAGATTATGAGCTTACGCAAAGATTTCTTATGGGGTGGCGCCGTAGCTGCCCACCAGATAGAAGGTGGCTGGCAGGAGGGCGGCAAGGGCATAAGCATTGCCGATGTTATGACTGCCGGTGACAATGTTACGAAGACACCTAGAAGAGTTACTGACGGAGTTCTCCCTGGAGAGAATTACCCTAACCACGAGGCATCAGATTTTTATCATCATTATAAGGAGGATATCGCTCTTCTTGCTGAGATGGGATTTAAGTGCTTTAGAACCTCTATAGCTTGGACCAGAATCTTCCCAAAGTGTGATGAAACTGAGCCTAATGAAGAGGGACTAAAGTTCTACGACGACTTATTTGACGAGTGCTTAAAATATGGCATAGAGCCTATCGTTACATTGTCACATTTTGAGATGCCTTACTATATGGCTAAGGAGTATGGTGGATTTACAAATAGAGCATGTATCGATTTCTTCGTTAATTTCGCTACAGTTTGCTTTGAGAGATATAAGGACAAGGTTAAGTACTGGATGACCTTCAATGAGATTAATAATCAGGCTAACCCTAATCCACATCACCTTATTCAGGAGGGTGCAATTCTTCCTGAATACTTTGAGGGTAAGGATTTAGAGGAGGTAATGTACCAGTCCGCTCATTACGAGTTGGTTGCAAGTGCTCTTGCTGTTAAGGCTGGCCACGCTATAAACCCTGACTTTATGATAGGCTGTATGATTGCCATGTGTCCGATTTACCCAGTTACCTGCAAGCCTGAGGATGTGCTGGCAGCAGCTCGTTTTATGCAGGGCAAATACTGGTACACAGATGTACATGTTAAGGGCAAATACCCAAGCTGGCTTCCTAAGAAGTTTGATAGAAAGGGCTACAACCTTGATATAACTGATGAGGATATTGCAATCCTTAAGGAGGGTACAGTAGACTACGTTGGATTTTCCTACTATATGTCTTATGCGGTAGAGGCAAAGGAAGATAATCCACATTACGATTACCGCGAGGCAGATTTTGTTCGTAACACTTACCTTAAGGCAAGTGACTGGGGATGGCAGATAGATGCGACAGGTCTTCGCTACGCTATGAACTGGTTTGCAGATCGCTTCGACGTTCCATTTATGATTGTGGAAAATGGCTTCGGAGCCTACGACAAGGTGGAGGAAGACGGAACTGTGGACGACAGCTATCGTATCGAGTATTTAGGAAATCACATCAAGGCTATGATGGATGCAGTGGAGTACGAAGGTATTGATTTACTTGGTTACACCATGTGGGCACCTATCGATATCGTCTCAGCCTCAACTGGTGAGATGGATAAGAGATACGGTTTTGTATACGTGGATAAGAATAATGCCGGTGAGGGAACATTGGCTAGAAGTAGGAAGAAGTCCTTCTATTGGTATAAGGATGTTATCGCTACAAATGGAGAATGTTTAAAGTAGAAAATATATAATGTAAAGGAGATTTTAACTTATGGAGAATTTTAATTTTTACAGTCCTACAGAATTTATCTTCGGTAAGGACAGAGAGCTTGAGGTAGCAACCTATGTGGCAAAGCATGGCGGAACTAAGGTGCTTATTCACTACGGTTCAGGTTCGGTGGTTCGCTCAGGTCTTTTAGACAGAGTTAAGAAGTCTCTTGATGAGGCAAATATACCATACGTAGAGCTTGGTGGTGTTAAGCCAAATCCTAGAGACACTAAGATTTACGAGGGTATCGAGCTTTGCCGTAAGGAAGGTGTAGATTTCATCCTTTCAGTAGGTGGTGGCTCATGTATTGACAGCTCAAAGGGTATAGCAATCGGTGTGCCATACGACGGAGATTTCTGGGATTTCTACACTAGAAAGGCAGAGATTAAAGAGGCTCTTCCTATAGGAACAATTCTAACAATTGCTGCAGCAGGTAGTGAGGGCTCACCAGGAACAGTAGTAACTAAGGAAGAGGGAATGTTAAAGAGAGACGCAGGCTCTGATTTAATTAGACCTAAGTTCTCTATCTTAAATCCAGCTCTTACCTGCACACTTCCAGCATATCAGACAGCTTGCGGTGCAACAGATATAATGGCTCATGTATTTGAGAGATACTTTACTAATACAACTGAGGTTGAGATAACTGACAGACTCTGTGAGGCAGTGCTTATGACTATGGTTAAGGAAACTCCACGAGTTATTGCAGATCCAAATAACTACGAGGCACGCGCAAATATTATGTGGGCAGGTATGGTTGCACACAATGATATCGTAGGCGTAGGACGTTCTCAGGATTGGAACAGCCATATGATAGAGCATGAGCTCTCAGGACTGTATGACTGTGCCCACGGTGCAGGTCTTGCAGTAGTAATGCCATCCTGGATGGAATACGTTATGAACCACAATGTTATGAGATTCGCACAGATGGCTGTAAGAGTATGGGGCTGTCAGATGAACTTTGAGAACCCTGAAGCTACAGCTAAGGAAGGAATCAATTGCTTCCGTAAGTTTTTAAAGACAATCGGAATGCCAATCAACTTCACTGAGCTTGGAGCTAAGGAAGAGGATATCCCTTACCTTGTAGACACCCTTGGTGTGGGCGATGGAGTACGCGGCGGCTTTATGGAGCTTCGCAAGGATGATGTAACTAACATCTTGAAGATTGCAGTGGATGCGAAGATATACTAATAAAACAGGCACAGGGCAATTTGCCCTGTGCCTGTTTTTTGGATATGATTATTACACTCCACCCTTCCTTCGAAACTGCTTCGGCGTAACTCCTCTATACTTCTTAAACTGCTTAATCATATGACTGCAATCAGCATATCCGGTTTCCTGTGCAATATAATTCAGATCAAAATCTGTAAACAACAGATAATCCTCCACCTTAAATATCTTAAACCTCTCGATATATTCCTTGCAGGAAAATCCATACATTCTCTTGAATTTCTTAGCAAAGCAAGAATAACTTATTCCGCAAAGCTCAGCTATATCAGCAACCTCTAGATGCTCATTAATGTGCTGGTCAATGTATTCAGTTATATTATCGATATCATAGGAGGTGTCCTTCTTATAGATATCATTTTCGAAGGAGAATCCATTTTCCTGCCACTTTCTTATTATAATCATCATAATATTATACAGATTTGCTTGAATAATCAGGTCATATCCGTAGTTCTTTTTCTCCAATTCCTCAATACAATTTAAGAATAGTTTTTTACAATTAATTCCTTCAAAGGATTCTGGAGGAAAATATATCTGCATCTGATTATCCGCACCACTTTTTATAATGTTAGTAAGCTTAGGTGAATATGATGGTGTGGCAGACAGGCGATTAATATCAAGCTTGATTACCGCAGATCTAATTGGCTTATCGTCTACCCCGTATATAGAGTGAATAGTTTTTGGATGCAGGAAAATAAAACCGCCCGCAGGTACCTCGTAGCTTATGTGGTTATCGAAAACCTGGGCTGTTCCCTCCAGCACATATATCATTTCCGCAAAGTAATGCCAATGAGGACGTATAGGGAAGGTCCCCTTGGTGGAGTCGGATATAAAGCATTCAAAAGGCATATTAAGGGTATCACTAACTTCAAATAATGCGTGCATGGTAGTCCTCCTTAGTTATAAAGCAAAGAGATTTGTACAATTTTTATATAGGTACATTATATCATATATTTTTGAAAAGTGGTTTAATATGTTACGGTAAATGAATATTTACTACACGGATTTACACTTTAAGGAGGTAAAAGCTATGGCTAAGACATCAGTGGTAAAGGATATGACCACAGGTAATGAAACTAGGCTTCTAATTAATTTTATGCTACCTATGCTGGTAGGTAATATTTTTCAGCAGCTTTATAACATTGCAGACAGTATAATAGTAGGACAGCACGTGGGCTCGGATTCATTAGGAGCCATAGGTTGCACCGCCCCGATTACATTCTTGTTTTTTTCTATATGCCATGGTCTTGGTATGGGAGCAGGAATAATGGTTGCTCAGTATTTTGGAGCAGGTAATGAGGAGAAGGTGAAGAAAACTCTTACTAATTCATTTTACATGGTAGCACTGTTAGGAATACTTTTAAGTGTGCTTGGTGTTGTATTTACCAGACCAGTGCTTGAACTGCTTGGAACACCTGCTAACCAGCTAGAGGACGCTGTAAAATATATGCACATCACCTGTGCAGGAACCATTGCAGTTGCCATTTACAATTACGCATCACAGGTAATGAGAGCTCTAGGAGATGCTAAGACTCCACTGTACTTTATATTTGTGGCAACCATACTTAATATATTGTTAGATTTATATTTTATTATTGACCTTAATATGGGTGTTGAGGGTGCAGCCTATGCAACCATTATCGCTCAGGGAATATCAGCTGTAGGTAGTCTTATAACTGCAGCAATTATCAATCCATACTTTAAGCTTAAGTGGTCACATTTTGCAGTGGATGCTGGTCTCACCAAGCTTTGTCTTAAGGTAGGACTTCCCCTTGGTATGCAGGGCTTTGCCATCGCCGTATCCTGCGTAATTCTTCAGGCATTTGTAAATAGCTTCGATGAAAATGTAGTTACAGCATTTACTGTAACCAGTCGAGTTGAGCAATTTGTTCAGCAGCCTTATTCATCCCTTGCTATGGCGATTTCCACATTTACAGGACAGAATATGGGAGCTGGTCAGGAGCACCGTGTAAGAAAGGCGCTTCATAGCTCCATAGCCATCTGTGGTGTAATAAGTGTGGTTATGTTAGTTGCCTGCTTCGGAGCGGGAGAACTTATAGTAAGATGCTTTGTAGAGGATTTGGCGGTTATTAAGATAGGAACTATGGGACTTATGATTATAAGCACTATGTTCTTCCCTCTTGGAATCATCTACGTAACCAGAGGCCTTCTTAATGGGGCAAATGATTCCGCCTACGCATTTATCAATGGTGGTATCGAGGTAACTGGAAGAATTCTTTTCTCGGTGCTTATGGTATTCGTAGTAGGCGCCGGACAGTGGTCAGTATGGCTTGCAACAGGACTTACATGGCTTTTAGCTGGCTCTGTAGGAGTAATTCGTTACAAGCAAAATATCTGGGTGGAAAAGAGTATAACCAGAGAAAAAATATGCGCATAAATGTAAATATAAAAGCATAAAAATATATTGTGATTTCAATTCCCTAACCTGCTAAGAATATGGTGCGGTCTGATAGTAAATATCTTTACATTTTACTGGATTTTTCGTAAAATATTATTAGCGGGTTAAAATTTTTTTAGGGAGGTACAACTTATGAGCAATATTCCAACACCACATATAAAAGCCACAGCGGATCAGATTGCAAAGACTGTTCTTATGCCAGGTGACCCACTTAGAGCAAAGTATATAGCGGAGACATTTTTAGAGAATTATGAGTGTGTAAACACAGTTAGAAATATGTTAGGCTTCACAGGAGAGTACAAGGGCAAGAAGGTAACAGTATTCGGAAGTGGTATGGGTATGCCATCCATTGGTATTTATTCCTACGAGCTTTTTAACTTTTATGGGGTAGAAAATATCATTAGAATTGGAACAGCTGGAACCATCAGTGATAAGGTGAATCTTAGAGATGTGGCAATAGGTATCGGTGCTTGTACAGATTCAAATTTTGCACATCAGTATAACCTTCCTGGTACATTTGCACCAACTGCAGATTTTGGACTAGCCAGAGCAGCAGTAGAGGCAGCAGAGAAGCTGGGAATTCCTACAGTTTGTGGAAATATCCTCTCATCAGATGTATTCTATGATGACGATGCTACAGCCTTTGACAAGTGGAGAAAGATGGGAGTTCTTGCAGTTGAGATGGAGGCAGCAGCTCTTTACATGAATGCAGCCAGAGCAGGTAAGAAGGCACTTTGTATGCTTACTATTTCAGATGATATCTACGGTGGCAAGAAGCTTTCTGTAGAGGACAGGCAGACTGGATTTACGGATATGATGAAGATAGCATTAGAGGTTGCTGCGCGTTAAAATGAGCCATGCGCAGATGAACCGAATTGTTTGATGTGAGCTAGCTCACAGGAAAACATATTCGAGTTCGTCTGCATACGGCGAATGCCGCGACACCGAGCAAACTTGTTTTGCGAGGCTGTCGGCATGGAGAATATAGGAGATAAAGTATGGGAAAATATAAAAGAATCTTCCTGATAGTCATTGACTCACTAGGAATCGGAGCTGCTACAGATGCAGCAAAGTACGGAGATGAGGGTACTAATACCTTGGGCCACATTTCCGAGCGAATGAATGAATTTAATATGCCAAACCTACAGAAGCTGGGATTGGCGAACTTATGTAAACTTAAACAAGTGCCACCAGTGGACAATCCATTGGGAAGGTGCATGACTCTTAAGGAAAAAAGCTTAGGCAAGGATACTATGACAGGACATTGGGAGATGATGGGACTTCATATAACCAAGCCATTTAAGACCTTTACAGATACCGGTTTTCCACCAGAGCTAATTAAGGAACTGGAGGAGAGAACAGGTCACAAGGTTATAGGTAATAAGAGTGCCAGTGGCACAGCTATCTTAGATGAGCTAGGAGAGGAACAGCTTGCCACAGATTCTATGATTGTATACACCTCATCTGACTCTGTTTTACAGATATGTGGACATGAGGAGGTATTTGGCTTACAGGAGCTATATCGCTGCTGTGAGATAGCCAGAGATATTACTATGAAGGATGAGTGGAAGGTTGGTAGAGTTATCGCCAGACCTTACTTAGGTGATAAGGCTGGAGCGTTTACTAGAACCAGCAACCGTCACGATTACGCCATCAAGCCATTTGGAGTAACTGCCCTAAATGCTATGAAGGACGCAGGCTTTGATGTAATATCCGTAGGCAAGATTAGTGATATATTTGTAGAAGAGGGAATTACTGAGAGCCATCGTTCTAAGACCTCTGTACATGGTATGGAGCAGACCATAGAGATAGCTGATAAGGACTTTACAGGACTTTGCTTTGTGAACCTGGTTGACTTCGATACTAACTGGGGACATAGGAGAAATCCTATTGGCTACGGTGAGGAGATAGAGCGCTTTGATGTGAAGCTGGGAGAACTTATGGAAAAGCTTGGTGAGGATGATTTACTTATTCTTACAGCGGACCACGGCAATGACCCAACCCACGTAGGCACAGACCACACTAGAGAAAATGTATTCTTAATCGCATACTCACCATCTATGGAAGGTGGGATGAAGGGAGATGCGGATACATTTGCAGTGCTTGGGGCAAGTATTGCAGATAACTTCGGTGTGAAGATGCCAGAAGGTACTATCGGATATTCTGTGCTGGATAAATTAGCATAGTTATGTAAACTAAATGGAGGATGGCGAACCACGCCACATTGAGATATTATGGACAAGACAAAGATATTAAATATAGTAGACCACACATTATTAGCCCAGACAGCAACCTGGGATGAGATTAAAGTAATATTAGACGATGCTATGAAATATGATACAGCTTCAGCCTGCATCCCAGCATCCTACGTAAAGCAGGCAGCAGATTATGTAGCTGGTAAGCTCACTATCTGTACAGTAATAGGATTTCCTAATGGTTACTCCACCACAGCTGTAAAGGTAGCAGAAACAGCGGACGCAGTGGCAAATGGGGCAGAAGAAATAGATATGGTAATCAACATAGGTTGGGTAAAGGACGGTGGCTATGATGAGGTTCTTGCAGAGATAAAAGCCATCAAGGAGGCATGCCAGGGCAAGCTCCTTAAGGTTATAATAGAAACATGTCTTCTTACAGAAGAAGAGAAGATTAAGATGTGTCAGGTGGTGACGGAGTCTGGTGCTGAGTATATTAAAACTTCAACCGGGTTCTCAACATCAGGCGCAACCTTCGAGGATGTAGCGCTCATGAAGAAGTATGTAGGTCCGGATGTGAAGATTAAGGCTGCTGGTGGAATATCATCCTTTGATGACGCTGAAAAGTTTATTGAACTTGGGGCTGATAGGTTGGGAACAAGTAGGCTGATAAAATTGATTAAGGCATAAAAAAAACGCTAGGGCAAATGCCCTAGCGTTTTTTATGCTTTATGATTAACGGTTATTAATAATCTTAGTAAGCTCTACAGGATCTACAATCTTTCCATCCTTGTAAACTCTCATGTTACCTGATGCGATCTCATCGATAAGAATAACCTCATCATTGTTGTAACCGAACTCGAACTTAATATCCCAAAGGTCAAGACCAAGAGTCTTTAAGTCATCAGCAACAATCTTAGTAATCTTAAGAGTCTGCTCCTTCATGCTCTTGAACATATCCTCAGTCATAACACCAAGAGCTGCAAGACCCTCACTTGTTACAAGTGGATCACCTAAAGCGTCATTCTTGAATGTACACTCTACATAACCACCCTCTAAAACAGTACCGTCCTGGATATACTCGCCGTATCTACGGATGAAGCTTCCTGTAGCAACAAGACGGCAGATAACCTCAAGACCGTGACCAAATACGGTAGCTGGAAGAACCTCCATAGTTGCCTCGTCAAGATTAGCACTTACGTAATGAGTCTTAATACCAGCAGCCTTAAGTAACTCGAAATAGTGGATAGATGTCTGAAGGTTTGCTTTACCAATACCCTCGATAGTAAGACCTACTGAATTCTCACCTGGATCGAAAACGCCGTCCTTACCAGTACAGTCGTCCTTGAACTTTAACATTACGTTGCCATTGTCAAGACTATAAACGTCTTTTGTCTTTCCTTCATAAACTTTCTTCATTATTTTATTCTCCCTTTTATAAAAATAATAAGTTTGGTGAAAATGCTACCAAAGATAATTTAACACAAAATTACTATGTTGACAATTTACTTTTTACTGAAAATATGTAAAAATTTTGTAGATTTTTTGTTTATATTTTCATGCCTAAAGTAAGTGACCTAATCTAGCTTATATGGAACACTTTCCTCATTAATCATTTCAAGCATAATTGCCACGAATTCCGGATCTAACTGAGTGCCTGCTGCATTTTCTAACTCGGAAATAATAACCTCTGTTGAGAGGGCCTTTCTGTAGCAACGGTCACTAGACATAGCATCGTAGGTATCGGCCACACCGATAATTCTTGCCACCACAGGAATTTCCTCACCCTTCTTGCCCTCACAATAGCCGGTTCCGTCATATCTCTCGTGGTGATATCTTGCACCATCCGAGATGCCGGGGATTGCATTGAAATCTGCCAGTATATCACCGCCGATAGCCGGATGTGTCTTAATAATATCCATTTCCTTATCAGTGAGTTTGTCTTCCTTGTTAAGAATGCCATCTGGGACTCCAATCTTACCTATATCGTGAAGTAGTCCCATATAGTAGATTCTTTCTTGCTCGTAATCAGACATGCCATATCTCTTAGCAATCTCTCTTGCGTACATAGCAACTCGTGTAGAGTGACCATTAGTGTATGAATCCTTTGCATCTATGGTCTTTGCAAATGTAAGCAGGGATTGCTCTACAATACCTTGATATTCCTTACGCCTAGCCTCAAGCTTTTTAATCTTTTGCCTTGAGATGAGATGAAGTATCAAAGCGGTAATAACCATCAGCATAAGTCCTACAAATACCCAGAATGAAGGAATCTCAATAAGCTTCTTCTCCTTATGAATAGTGACAGTGTATCTCTCCTTCATATTTGGATTATGAGAATCGTATATATAAAGCTCAAATGTGTAATCTCCACCAGGAAGATTTGTATAGCTTAAGCTTTCTGTGTGCGTTGAATCAAGCACAGTTTTATGAGTGTCAAAGCCCTTTAGCATATAGGACATCTTAAGTGTAGATGTACCAGAGAAGGATAATGCGGAAAATGTGATAGTAATACGGTTGGCATCACTTCCTATGGTGATTTCACTAGGGTTATCATACACCACATCATCTACAGTTACGTTATTTATAATACCCTTAGGCTCTGAGTTCTTAATCTCTGTAAAATAGAATACGCAGACACCATTTCTTGTTACAATATAAAGGTCTTCATCATTTTCCAGATAGTTCCATGTGTTGGCGTTAAGAGAGCCTGTAAGTCCGTGACTGTCACTATAGGTTATGGTCTCCGCTGGAATATCGTGGATTAACTGTTCCTTGTTAACCGCAAGGATTCCTTTGTTTTGAAATACCCATAGATAGCCTTGTTTATCATACATATCAAATACGCTTCCGGCACCCTTAGACCAGTTGTCAAGCTTTCTAAAGCCTGTGTCATCCCAGTAGTATAGACTACTTCCTGCACTTATGAAGAATCCAGGGTCATCTGCATTCTCTATCATTCTGAGGACAACACCTTCTTCAAGACCATCGTCAAAGCCATAGTTTGTTATATTTCCTTCTTTTAAGGCATAGATACCACCACCGTCACTTCCGGCGTAGAGGGTTCCATCATCAGTTTGAAGGAAGCATAGAATAGAAGGTACCGTAAGACCCTCATCATGACCGTAGTTGGAAAGAACCTTTCCATCTCCTATGAAGCTGATGCCAGATTGGGTACCAGCTGCTATATTGCCATCGGCACACTGGTAAATTGTTCTAACCTTGTCGCTTAGTAATCCATTTTCAGAATTATAATTATTTATCTCTTCAGTATTTGGATTGTAGCAAAATACACCAGAATATGTGGCAAACCATACATTACCACTACTATCTGTAATAGCTTGTCTTACACGGACTCCGTCAAGTGCTTCAGTTAATTCGTTGTGAAATTGGTTCCAATTTTTATCACAAATATAAAGCTTTTCGTCGGAGCCAATATAGTAGTACTCGCCGGCTTTTGTTATTGTATTAAGTGAAATGTTTTCTAGTCCTGCATTAGAATTATTGTTATAAAAGTATCCCTTAGCATATTTTGTAACACCAGTGTCCGAAGAGGCAAGCCAGATATCACCTTCATAATCAATGATAGCATTGTTAACAGAATAAGCAGAATCGGATTCGTCAAACTCTAACACAGTTCCATCGGTGTATTTTATATAAAGACCAGTAAGACCACAGATTAGTAAATCACCATTATTGGAAATGTTTATATAATTATGCGTTAAAACATTATTTGTTGAGTGATAGGACACTTCAAATGCGTCTTTTGTAGTTTTGTCTGATAGAAGAGTTATCTCTGCGTACAGATTATGGCTGGAACCTAAATATAGCTTGTTTCCTGAACAGGCTAAGCTATACACATCATAATCCCTGAAAAATGTACCTGTCTCAAATAGATGTACGCTGTGGTCCTCATCAATCAATCCACAGACACCATTATCCATAGCACACCAGATTCTTCCGTAGCTGTCTGCTCCAAGGGTGTAGACAGTGTTTTCGTATATTTTTTCATCCATAATAGGAGCAAGACAGTAATCTTCCACTCTAGCAACACCTGAGTTAGAGGATACATATATTTTTCCATCCTCAGTTTCCACAAAGTCTCTAATACACAAAAATGAGTGGTCATCTGGACCTGATATGGTCTTGAATTCATTGTCCATATGGACTATAACACCCTTATCATTAGTTCCTATCCAAAGTCTTCCCTGACTATCTTCATATAAGGAACGTATGGAAGAGGAATTCACAGCCCCTTCTAGGCTGTAATTTCTAAATGTGGTACCGTCATATTTTATAAGTCCGCCGTAGCTTCCTATCCAAATGTAGCCATCCCTTGTTTGAAGTATGGTATTTGCCTCACCTGTTGGCAAACCATTTTGATCGTTATATACAGTTGTGACAAATGTGGTTTCTTTTTCCTCCCAGAAAGCATAAGCAGAGGAGCTATTAAGTGAAGTTAATAGCAGGATAAATGCCATAATAATGGTGCATAGATATTTTTTTGTTCTGTTCATGTGTAACCCCTTATGTAAAATGTAATTCTTTTTGCAACAACATCCCCATAAACCCCAATGTGTCAAGGTGGGTGTCTGTAAATCGACACAATTTGACATAGTAATATTTTAACATATTAAAGTGCTGATGACAATTCATAAGTGGGGCAGTTTTTCTTTAAATAATCAAGGTTTTATGATATTATTATCTACAGTGTAATTAGAATTACGTATATTAAACAATAACGAAAGAAAGGTAATAAAATTATGTACGAAACATCAATTAATTCACCTAAGCCAAGAGCTATTGCATTATTACCGATATTGGTATTTTTGGTAATATTTATAGGCTCAGGAATTGTAACAGGAGACTTTTATGCTATGCCGGCAATAGTTGCATTTCTTATAGCACTTTGTGTGGCATTTGTTCAGAACAGAGACTTGAAATTTGACGATAAGATTAAGGTCATCGCAAAAGGAGTGGGTGATGATAATATTATCACCATGTGCCTTATCTTCCTTTTAGCAGGTGGTTTTTCTGGAGCAGTTAGTGCGGCGGGAGGAGTAGAAAGTACAGTTAATCTTGGACTTTCCATACTTCCACCATCAGTTGCAATAGTTGGTTTATTTGTTATCGGATGCTTTATATCAGTTTCTATGGGAACCTCTATGGGAACTATTGCAGCTCTTGCTCCAATAGCAGTGGGAATTAGTGAGAAGACAGGTTTTGGTATGGCTATATGTATCGGAGCAGTTGTCTGTGGAGCTATGTTTGGTGACAATTTGTCTATGATATCAGATACAACAATTGCGGCAGTTAAGACTCAGGGCTGTGAAATGAAGGACAAGTTTAAGGAGAATTTCTTTATAGTTCTTCCAGCAGCTATAATCACTATAGTAATTTTATTTGTTATCACCATGGATGGTGGAGAGGTGACTACTGATTCCTTAGATTATGATGTGGTCAAGGTGATTCCTTATCTATTGGTTTTAATCGGAGCTCTTATTGGTATCAATGTTTTCGTTGTGCTTATAGGAGGAATAATAGTCTCATTGATAGTTGGTGTTGCTACAGGTGCTATAGCACCAGCAGATATGTTTACAGCAGTTGGTGGTGGAGTTACTGGTATGTATGACATTACAGTAATCTCTATCGTAGTTGCTTGTATCGTTGCACTTATGAAGGAATATGGTGGAATAGAATTTATTCTCAAAATATTTAAGAAGTTCATCAAGGGACCTAAGGGTGCAGAGGTAGGAATTGCAGGTCTTGCTCTTGCGGTAGATTGTTGTACTGCCAATAATACTGTAGCCATCGTTATGGCAGGTCCTATAGCAAAGGAAATTAGCACTGAGTACGGAGTTAATCCTAGACGCTCTGCATCCTTGCTTGATATATTTGCATCAGTAGGTCAGGGACTTATCCCATATGGCGCACAGCTTCTTTCAGCAGCAACCCTTACAGGACTTACACCATTTGATATAATTCCTTATATGTACTATCCAATACTTATGGCGATAAGCGCATTTTGCTTTATAGCTTTTAGAAAGAGACCTGAAATGGATGTGGCGTAGTAGATTTTGTGTGATTTAATATTAAAAGAGCCCTTGACACAGTGCCAAGGGCTCTTTTGGGTCATAGAGTCGGAAAAACAGAAAAATCAAGCTGACTTACAACTGTACAAAAATAGTTGGAATTCAGCTATTTTTTTGGTAATTATTGATGTTGAATTATTTTGCCAAAAGGAGTAAAACATTTGAAAAGAGGTGATTGATATGCTTAGTTTAAGTAAGAAGAAAACCAAATACGAGATGGATATGTGCTCAGGCTCCATAATGAAGAAGATGCTTGTGTTTGCAGTGCCACTTATGTTCTCAAGTATATTGCAGCTTCTCTTTAATGCGGCAGATATAGTTGTTGTAGGTAGATTTGCTGGAGATAACTCTCTGGCAGCAGTTGGTTCTACATCATCACTTATTAATCTTCTGGTTAATCTTTTTGTAGGACTTTCTGTAGGTGCAAATGTACTGGTAGCCCATTATTTTGGTGCAAAGGAATTTGATGACCTTAAAAGAGCAGTTCACACTGTAATCACCATAAGTATAATCAGTGGACTTATAATGACAGTAATAGGTATATTAGGCGCCAGACAGTTCCTTATATGGATGGACACTCCAGGAAAGGTTTTAGATCTTGCCACTACCTATCTTAGAATATATTTTGCCGGAATGGTTGCAAATATGGTATATAACTTCGGCGCTGCTATACTTCGTGCAGTGGGAGATACTAAACGACCATTGTACTATCTTATAATTGCAGGAGTGGTAAATGTAGTTCTTAATCTTGTGTTTGTTATAAAGTTTGATATGGATGTGGCTGGTGTTGCCATTGCCACAGTTATATCTCAGTGTATATCAGCTATATTGGTTGTAAGATGCTTGATTAAGGAAACTGGTGGAATACACCTGGATTTAAGATGTCTTGGAATAGATAGAGGAAACCTAATAAAAATTCTTCAGGTGGGCCTTCCTGCAGGCTTTCAGGGAATGCTGTTTTCATTGTCGAATGTAGTAATTCAGTCAGCTGTAAATGGCTTTGGAGAAATTGTGGTAGCAGGAAACTCTGCAGCGGCAAATATAGAGGGCTTTGTGTATGTGGCTATGAATGCATTTCATCAGGCGGCCATATCATTTACTAGTCAGAATGTGGGAGCAGGAAGATATGATAGAATCAACAAGATTCTATACACTGCTCAGCTTTATGTGTTCCTAGTAGGACTTGGACTTAGCGTGCTTGTTATAGCTTTAGGTGAGCCACTTCTTGGACTTTATACTAACAGCTCGGTGGTAGTGGACGCGGGCTTAGTCAGATTAAAATACATAGTAAGCTTATATTTTCTATGTGGTATGATGGATACCATGGTTGGTTCACTTAGGGGACTTGGCTATGCCATAATGCCTATGATAGTATCACTAATCGGTGCTTGTGGACTTAGATTAGTGTGGATTGCCACAGTATTTCAGATACCAGAGTTTCACAGTATTGAGATGATATATGTAACCTATCCTGTGTCATGGTTTTTAACCTTTATGGCTCATGTGGTGTGTTTTGTGGTGGTTAGAAGGAAACTGCCAAGGGAAGCAATGAGATAAGGATGTATTGTTTTGAAAAATATACTGTGTTAAAATGCAAACATAAATGTACGAAGGATTACTGGAGGGCGTTTTATGAAATACTGTGAGGACTGTGGATACCAGTGTTCAGATGATGCTAAGTATTGTGGATTGTGTGGGTTAGCTTTTGGTGAGATGACAGTGGAATCTGTGGATACAGAGGAGCCAGAGAAGGCTGAGAAACTTGAAGAATCTGAGGAAACTGAAGAAACTGGAGAATCTGGAGAAACTGAAGAAATAGAGCAGTTGGTGGAAGTTGATAAGCTGGTTGAGGCTGACGAGGAGAAACCAGAGGAAGAGAAACCAGAGGAAGAGAAACCAGAGGAAGAGATTGGACTGGTTGAGACAGAAGATACAACTGAGACTGGGGAAAATGAGGAAGCAGAGGAATCAGCAGAAACTGACACTAAGGAATACTATAAACAGCAGATGCTCCAGAACAAGAAAATGATAGATGATTTGATGGAGCAACAACGCCAGATGAAGCTCCAAATGAAAACTATGCAGCAACAGCAATGGAATCAGACTCAGCAACAGCAGAGACAACAAAAGATGATTAATTATTATAATAACCAGATTTCCAAGCAGAGGATGCTAGCGCAGGCTCAAAGTAAGGGAGTAACTATAAGAAATATATGGTCTTTGGTTGCGGCTGTGGTTTGTTTGTTACCATTTTTTATTAACAGCTTTATAAAGTTTAATTTGAAATATTATGATGGTAGAAGCGGATTTGTGGAATATTGTAGGGAAGTGACTTATGGTAGCGTTGATACACTTTCAGAGTGGATTACATCTATGCTTCCTATATTTGTATTAGTTTTAGTAGTGATTTTAATAATAGGGACATATAAAGCTGTATATAAGGTTAGAGGATGGGTAGTGGTTATAAATATTATAGCTATTATAGTCACTTTCTTCTATGTAAAAAGTGAAGAAGGTTCTAGTACTTCTTTCGGAATATCATTTTGGATTTTGACCCTAGGAATAGGTTTGGCTGCATATAGCTGCTGTACTGATAATCCGGAAGTAGATACACGCACCGGAGCTTTAAGCTATGACGATATACAGGGAACTGCCTATAGCTTAAGTATGCTTGCAGCAGACTCCTCACTAGAATTAAAGCAGGAGTGGAGATGCCCAAAGTGTGACGCTAAAAATCTTATTGACTATAAGTATTGTAGAATTTGTAGTACTTCTAGAAGATAGACAAAGTAGGTGCTGTATTTAGTTATTTTAGTGGATATTAACATAGGGAGAAAATATTATGAAATATTGTCAAGAATGTGGTTATGAGTGTGCAGATGAAGTGAGATTTTGTGAGATGTGTAGGTATGAATTTAAAGTTTTGCCAGCTACTGAACCTGTAAAACAACAGATGCAAGCAAATAATTTTTATAACCAGAACACTGTGCAACAACCGCAACAACCAGTAAGCACATTGTGTGTTAAAAATATAATGGCAATGATTGCTGCTGTAGTATGTTTTATACCATTTGCTATGGATGAATTTGCATATATAGGTGTGTACAGCTATAAACGTACCTTTGGGTTTATAGAGTTTTGTCAATTATTCGGAGATCCTTCCTATTGTACTTCACTGCCGGAAAAAATGGTTGCTTGCATTATATATATATTGCCATTGCTTATATTTACATCATTTGTACTTTTGGTAATTAGTGCGTTTATGCCTATAATCAAACCTAAAAGATATTTGATAATTGCTAGTATATTGGACACTCTTATAATGGTTGTATATTCCTCGGGTGAAAGTGGTGGACTCTCCTTTAAGGGAGCCTTTGTAGTTTTGATAATGGGTCTAGTTCTAGCGGTCATTAGCTGTGTATGGGACAAACCAGAATCACATTCACGCGTGGTATATAATGGAGATTGGAGATGCCCAAAATGTGATACTAGAAATTCAGCGGAGCAAAAGGTTTGTAAGGCATGCAGAGTTAGTAGACCATAGATTAGGGTATTAAGTAAAAACATTTAATTATATGTAAAAAAAGGCTTTTGGAGAATTGAGAAGATCTTTATGTGTAATAAAAACAGGCCGGGTGCTTTCGCACCCGGCCTGATCTATTCTATAAACTCTATCTAATTACTTATCACTAATCTCAGCATGAAGCTCCTGAAGACTCTTAACCTCTCCAGCCTCGTGAGTCTTAACATACTTGATACCTTCAGCAGTTGCCTTTGCAGCAGCGATAGTAGTCATATAAGGAACCTTAGCCTTAATAGCTGCCTTTCTAAGATAACTGTCATCACTTACGCTATCCTTACCAACTGGGGAGTTGATAATAAGGTCGATGTTACCATTTGTGATAACGTCAAGTGTATTAGGACGACCCTCTGAAAGCTTCTTAATCTTCTCTGCTGGAATACCAGCTCCACTAATTAACTCATAAGTGTTGCCAGTTGCAATAATCTTGAATCCAATCTCGTGGAACATAGCTGCAACATCAACGATTTCTTCCTTATCCTTACGGTTAACTGAGATAAGAACTGTTCCGCCAAGAGGAAGCTTAGAACCGATACCCTCCTGAGCCTTGAAGAATGCCTCACCGTATGATGATGAAAGTCCGAGAACCTCACCAGTTGAACGCATTTCAGGTCCAAGTACAGGGTCAACCTCCTGGAACATATTGAATGGGAATGCAGCCTCCTTAACACCGTAGTTAGGAATGTTCTGCTCCTTAAGTGCAGGAACTGGTGAAGGCTTACCAGTAAGCTCTGAAGTAATAATCTCAGTAGCAAGTGGCACCATTCTAATGTTACATACCTTAGATACAAGTGGTACTGTACGTGATGCTCTTGGGTTAGCCTCAAGCACGTATACTTTACCGTTCTCGATTGCGTACTGCATATTCATAAGACCCTTAACATGCATCTCCTCAGCAATCTTTCTAGTGTATTCCTTTATAGTCTTAACATTATCCTCAGTAATGTGTACTGAAGGAATGATACAAGCTGAATCACCTGAGTGAACACCTGCAAGCTCGATGTGCTCCATAACAGCTGGAACAAATGCATGTGTACCATCGCTGATTGCATCAGCCTCACATTCAAGAGCGTGGTTAAGGAATCTGTCTATAAGGATAGGTCTGTCAGGTGTAACACCAACTGCAGCTGCCATATATCCCTTAAGAGCTTCCTCATCGTACACAACCTCCATACCACGTCCACCGAGAACGTATGAAGGACGAACCATAACAGGGTAACCGATCTTATTAGCAATATCTCTAGCTTCCTCGAAGTTAACAGCCATGCCTGACTCTGGCATAGGAATCTCAAGCTTCTCCATCATCTCACGGAATAAGTCTCTATCCTCTGCAAGATCGATAACAGAAGGTGAAGTTCCAAGAATCTTAACACCGTTCTTCTCAAGGTCTGCTGCAAGATTAAGTGGAGTCTGACCACCGAACTGTGCGATAACACCAAGTGGCTTCTCCTTATTGTAAATACTAAGAACATCCTCAAGTGTAAGAGGCTCGAAGTATAACTTGTCTGAAGTATCATAATCAGTTGAAACTGTCTCTGGGTTACAGTTAACAATGATTGTCTCAAATCCAAGCTTCTTTAAAGCAAGTGCTGCGTGTACACAGCAGTAGTCGAACTCGATACCCTGACCGATACGGTTTGGACCACCGCCAAGAATCATAATCTTCTTGTTATCTGATACTGGGTTCTTATCCTCTGCGTTGTAAGTTGAGTAGTAGTAAGCGCTATTCTCAGTACCACTTACATGAACACCTTCCCAAGCTTCCTCAACACCAAGAGCGATACGCTTATTTCTAATATCATCCTCTGAAATCTCAAGGAGCTGGCTTAAATACTTATCTGAGAATCCATCCTTCTTAGCCTGGATAAGAAGCTCATCTGCTGGTAAGCTACCCTTAGACTTGAGAATTTCCTCCTCTAACATAACAAGCTCTCTCATCTGGTCGATGAAGTAACTCTTAACCTTAGTGAGCTCGTGAATCTCCTCATTTGTAGCACCCTTTCTAAGAGCCTCGTACATTACGAAATGTCTCTCACTTGAAGGAGTGATTAGGAGCTTTAATAACTCATCCTTAGAAAGTGTATCGAAGTTCTTAGCGTGACCGAGACCATAACGGCCAATCTCAAGACTTCTGATAGCCTTCTGGAATGCTTCCTTATAATTCTTACCGATACTCATAACCTCACCTACGGCACGCATCTGAGTACCAAGCTTATCCTGAACGCCCTTGAACTTTTCAAAAGCCCAACGAGCAAACTTAATTACAACATAATCGCCATCTGGAACATATTTGTCGAGAGTACCGTACTTACCACAAGGAATATCCTTAAGTGTAAGACCTGCTGCAAGCATAGCTGAAACTAAAGCGATTGGGAAACCAGTTGCCTTAGATGCAAGTGCAGAGGAACGTGAAGTACGAGGATTAATCTCGATAACAATAATTCTGTCTGATACAGGGTCATGAGCGAACTGTACGTTAGTACCACCGATAACCTCTACAGACTCTACAATCTTATATGCCTGCTCCTGAAGTCTCTTCTGACATTCCTCGGAGATAGTAAGCATAGGAGCTGAACAGAATGAATCTCCTGTATGAACACCAAGTGGGTCAATGTTCTCGATGAAGCAAACGGTAATCATGTTACCTTCTGCATCACGAACGATTTCAAGCTCAAGCTCCTCCCAACCAAGGATAGACTCCTCAACAAGAACCTGTCCTACAAGTGAAGCCTGAAGACCTCTAGCACATACAGTCTTTAACTCTTCCTTATTATATACCAGACCACCGCCGGCACCACCCATAGTGTATGCTGGACGAAGAACTACAGGGTAGTTAAGTCTGTCTGCAATAGCAAGTGCCTCCTCAACAGTATAGGCAACCTCACTTCTAGCCATCTCGATTCCGAGAGCATCCATAGCCTTCTTAAACTCGACTCTGTCCTCTCCACGCTCGATGGCGTCAACCTGTACACCGATAACCTGTACATTATATTTATCTAAAACTCCTGCCTTGTTTAACTCCTCACAAAGATTTAAACCTGACTGTCCTCCTAAGTTTGGAAGAAGAGCATCTGGACGCTCCTTCGCGATAATCTGCTCAAGTCTCTCTACATTAAGTGGCTCAATGTAGGTAACATCAGCAGTTTCTGGATCAGTCATAATAGTTGCAGGATTTGAATTAACTAAAACGATCTCATAACCAAGCTTACGAAGTGCCTTACAAGCCTGAGTACCTGAGTAGTCAAATTCACATGCCTGTCCAATTATGATAGGACCGGAACCAATAATGAGTATCTTATTAATATCTGTTCTTTTTGGCATAGTTATGTCCTCCTTATATTCTCATAATATTATATAGAAAATGAGGAAAATAACAAGAGATTTTTTAAGGTTTTTTTGAAAAAATATATACAAAAAAATCTACATATTTATATTAGTTGTTGTGAAATTGTAGGTATGGGTGGAAAAAGGAGGAAAAATAGTGTATAATTGCCCTTGGTGCAGCTTCTGCTACAAATGAATACATGCATATGGTTATCGTTTACACTTTGAACTTTAAAAATACAAAAAACCCTATATTGTATGATTTTTGTAATATATTATTGTAATAAGCTGTGTTAGAATGAATGCATAATCAAGGAGGTTTTCCTTGATAGAGGAGGGTTATATGATAAAGCATATTATACTTTGGCAGTTAAAGGATGAGTTATCTGAGGAGGAGAAGGTTCAGGTAAGAGCAGGAATTAAGGAAGGTCTTGAAGGCTTATTAGGTAAGATTCCAGGACTTACAGAGATTCACGTACAGACAGATTTTCTTCCAAGCTCAAATGCGGATGTAATGCTAGACTCCACCTTTGAAAGTGAGGAGGCGCTTAAGGCCTATGCAGTTCATCCAGACCACGTAAAGGTGGCAGATGAGAAGGTAAGACCATATACTAAGAATAGAGTATGTATGGACTTTTAATTAAATAGGGGGAGAAGATGATGAGTACTATTGATATTATGAGGGACTTAGAGCAACGAAGGAAAAAAATCCAGTTTATGACAGTGGTTCCTTTAATTCTATTCTTTGGTTTGTTTTTTGGATTTTTTGCATACTCAACCAGTCCATTTGCACCGCTTATTATGTTCGGCGTGGTGATAGGAATAGCATTAGCTGGTTTCAAAACAAATAAAGAGAGAAATGAATTCAAAAGAATTTACAAGGAAAACTTCGTGGTGGGAGCCCTTAAGGAAATATTGGGAAATGTAACATACGACCCAATGCATGGTTTTAGCGAGCATGATGTTGCTAGAACTGGCGTTATCCAGATGGGTAACAGATTTTCTTCAGAGGATTTTATAGAAGGCTACTGGGATGGAGTACATTTTAGGCAGTCTGATGTTGTTGTAAAAAGAGTTGTAAGAAGTGGAAAACACACTCATACATATATACATTTTAGCGGTAGATTGTTTGAGTTTGACTGTCCGTTAGATGGCAATGTATCTACACTTTTGTTCTCTAAGAATTATCAGTATCCAGGTCATGGCTTAGGACTTAGATACGAGAAGATAAAGATGGAGAATGAAGCCTTTAATAAGAGATTTAAGATAAAGGCAGCCAGAGACATAGATGCATTCTATATTTTGACGCCACATATGATGGAGTGTGTAGATAATATTCTGGTAAAGGCTAAAAGCGTAGGTTTACATTTTGCAAATAATAAGCTATATCTGGGAATTAACTATGGTGGCAAGGGTGCATTCGATGCAAATATGAGCAGACCGCTGGTGTACGCAAATGAAATTGCAAAGATTAAAGCAGATACACAGGTGATTATTGATATAGTTAAAACCTTAAAGCTTGACCAAAATGCCAGAGAAGACCAGATTCGAAAGCATGGAGCGGTTATGGATCCTATAGCACAGCTTAATCAGTCATCAAGTCAGGTGGGAGGTCAAATGAATGGCCAGATGGGAAACCAATCACAAACTGAAAATACATATTTTAATCAGCAACCAACTGAGAGCAAGTATGGATTTACGCTGAAACAATAAGAGTCTAACAAGACTTTAATATATAAGACATATAAAAACTGTTAACATTTATAATATGAAGGAGGAAATGAAAATGACAGCAGTATACATAATAATAGGAATCGTAGTAGTATTAGTTTTATGGTACATTGGAACAAGCAATGGTATCAAGAGATTGGACCTTAAGGTGCAGGAGGGTAACTCAAGTATAGAGGTTGCTCTTGAGAAAAGATATGATGTTCTTACTAAGATGCTTGATGTAGTTAAGGGTTACCAGAAGCATGAGAAAGAGGTTCTAACAGAGGTAATCGCTCTTCGTAGAGGAATGTCTATGAGTGAGATGAATCAGGCTAACAAGAGCATGGATGATGCATTTGGTAAGATTAGCGTTCTTGCAGAGAATTATCCAGAGCTTAAGTCAAGCAACAACTTCTTACAGCTTCAGGCGACTATCACTGATGTTGAGGAGCACCTTCAGGCTGCAAGACGTCTCTACAATGCAAACGTTAATGCTTACAATGCAAAGATTGTTGTATTCCCTAACAGTATCGTTGCAGGCGCTATGGGTGCAGTTCAGAAGCCATTCTTCGAGGCATCAGAGGGTAAGAGACAGGATGTTAAGATGAGCTTTAATTAAGCCGATAATTAGATAGTGATTTAATATTAACATAAGGGAGAGTTCCGAAGGTGAAGTGCCATACCTTTGGAACTCTTTCTTTTTGCGGAGGTAAATTTAAGCGAAGGTTTGAATTTCTTGAAGAAAAAGGGTTGATATGGTAAAATACTAGGTATTATGTAACATGATAAGTTAGTGGTAATACTGGTGGGGGAGTAAACTTAGGAAGAATAAGGAGGTTAAAATGAACAAGAAACGTATGATGAAAAGGGTGTTTGCCGTACTATTAGCATTTGTGCTAGTGATTACAGGTGTTAATATTCCGAAGCTGACACCAAGGGCGGCAGAGGTGACAGAGATTGATTTGTCGCCATATATTACTATGAGCGGGACTACTGCTGGAGCCGTGGATAATGGCCAAGGTTTGGGAATTATGATTACGGAAATATTATTTTCCATGCCAAGTCATTTGGATTCTAAGGATGAGTGGGCGGCAAATAATGCAAACAGTCTAATCATAGACATTTCCATTACAAATTTTTCGGGAGCAGATGGAAAAAATCCAGGCGTTATGCCAATGTTTATGTCAAATAGCTGGGTGTGGAATCAAGGAACCTATGGAGACCTTGCTACAACCACAGATTTTCAACTAACTATGGATATAGCCTCACTGGATTGGGGTAGCAGTAATAGCATTTCTAAGTTTGGATTACAGTTTGCTAATTTAGTTGAAGGGTCAACCGTTACCTACACTATTAACTCTGTTAAGTTCTCTAGCGAGACAGTGTCATCAGGTGATTCTGGCAACAGTGGAGAGTCAGGCACTGTAACTATTCCATCAGGTAATTTAATAGACTACAACTATGATGATATAGATTACAACTACGCAAAGCTTCTTCAGTATTCACTATATTTCTATGACGCAAATATGTGTGGTGATGAGGTAGGAGAGAAGTCACTTCAGAACTGGAGAGATGACTGCCATACATATGATAAATATAATTACACAAGAAGTGATGGTACAGTTGCAAATGTTGATCTTACAGGCGGGTTCCATGATGCTGGCGACCACGTAAAGTTCGGTCTTCCTGAGGCTTACGCTGCATTTACCCTTGGTATGAGCTATGATACAAATAAATCAGCTTATCAGGCAGCAAAGCAGGAGGAACATCTAGAGACTATAACAACGCATTTTGCTGACTATCTGGTGGACTGCACAGTATTAAATGCGAGTGGAACAGCAGTGGAGGCCTTCTGTGTACAGGTTGGAAATGGTGGTGGAGGCTATGACCATGGATATTGGGGAGCACCGGAAAACCAACCACAGAATAATAGAACAGCTTATTTCTCAAGTGCATCAGCACCACATACAGATATAGTTTCACTTTCTGCTGCGGCACTTGCTATGCAGTATAAGAACTTTGGTGGAGATGAATATTTGGATACAGCTAAGCTTCTCTTTGCCTATGCTAAGAATAATTCCAAGTCAGTCGGAACTACAGCTGGTGAATTTTACACATCCTCTAACTGGGAGGACGATTATTGTCTAGCAGCATTACTGCTTTACAAAATTACTGGTGATTCAACCTACCAGACAGAGTATAACAATTACAAGAGTATTGACGCTTCTATGAAGCCATATTGGCCACTGGGCTGGGATAACGTAGGACCAGCAGTTGCATATTACGATAATAATACAAGCAAGCTGGCAACTCTTATGGCTATATCTGATGGAAATAGCACATATGGTGGATACAGATGCGTAAGCAACTGGGGTTCTGCAAGATACAATACATCTATGCAGTACACTGGATTGATGTATGACAAATTAACTAACACAGATACATATAGAAGCTGGGCAGAGGGACAGATGAAATACCTTTTGGGTAACAACTCAGCTAAACAGTGTTACGTGGCTGGATATAATGATTATGGTCCAAAGTATCCACACCACAGAGCTGCATCAGGATATACCGGTGGAGACCAGGGAACAAAGACTCAGGCAAATGTACTTTTAGGTGCATTGGTTGGTGGACAAAAGATTGATGGTACATATACCGATTCAGCCAGTGACTACGTATGTAACGAGGTTGCTATAGATTACAACGCAACCCTTGTTGCGGCAGCAGCTGCTATATACGATAAATATACAACTGATACTACTAATCAGTTTGTGGATAATGATTATCATGTGGATTCAAATAATGGGTCCGTTGTGGAACCTGGAGAGACCGTTAACTTGTCCATTACAGGTACATTTGATTATAATCAGGCATATGAAATATTAAGACTTACTAATGAAGAAAGAGCAAAGCAGGGTCTTTCTCCTCTTACTATGGACAAGGATTTGCTGGATGCCGCTATGATTCGTGCTGCGGAAACAGCTATAAATTTTGACCATACCAGACCTAATGGAGAACAGTGGAGAAGCTTGTGTAGTAAAATGTACGGTGAGAATATCGCTGTAAATAGTGCTAATGCTGCGGCGGCTATGAGCCAGTGGATGAATTCTACATCGGGCCACAAAGAAGCTATATTAAACGAGAGCTATAAATCCTTAGGAGTTGGAGTATTTTACCAGGATGGATATATGTTCTATGTTCAGTGCTTTGGCTTGGATAATGCAACAGCTGTTACACAGCCAAGTAATGTAAATAAGACTATTGATGTTGAAATATTAAAGAGTAGCTTAAATAATGCAACATTGGCATTTGATTCTACTAGCTATATGCTTGAACCAAATACAACTAGAACAACATCTGTGAAAATGACTAATCTGGATTGGGATCCTGCTAGAGTTAAGCTAGACTCATCAAACTTTACATATAGCCTTAATCCTACAGGGGTGGCGACTATTGAAGATGGCGTAATAACACCAAAGGCAAATGGAACCACAACTCTTACAGCGAAGCTTAATTCCCTTACTTCAAAGCAAGTAACGGGCATAGTAACAGTAAGTGGTTTTGTGGAGAGTGTAACCTTAGATAAATCAACATTAAAGCTTGAGATGGATGGAACTACGACAGCAACATTTGTAGCAACAGTAAGTCCTTCCACAGCAACAGATAAGACAGTAAGTTGGGAATCATCTAATACTTCAGTAGCTACTGTAAGTACATCAGGTGTAGTTACAGCTGTTGCCCCTGGTACAGCAACTATTACAGTAACTACTAATTCTGGTAGCAAGACAGCAACCTGTAATGTTGAAGTATGGGGGACTCATCCTACACCAGGTAAGCCTGAGCTTGGAGCTTATGGCCCTTATTCTATAAACTTAGTTAGTAAGTCAGGCTACCTTTACCGTATAGAAGGTGGTGAGTGGACTAGTAGCTATGAATTTAAGAATCTCAAACCTAACACAGAGTATACATTTTATCAAAAGCGAGCAGCATCCGGCTATTATTATGAAAGTGCATCAAGTGAAGGTGCAACATTTAAGACACAGCCAGTGAATGCTTCGTCAGTTGTACTAGATAAGACAGAGCTTGAGTTTGAGATAGGTGGGGCAAATGAGGTTACTACGGCAACATTAAATGCTACAGTATCTCCTTCGGATGCCTCATATAAGACAGTAACCTGGACAACCTCTAATGATAAGGTTGCTACAGTTGATTCAACAGGTAAGGTGACAGCGGTAGGACCTGGAGAGGCCACAATTACTGCAAAGATAAATGAAGGTGCGAATAAACCAAGCGCAACATGTACAGTAACAGTTTGGAAGACACCAGATGTACCAACTCAGACTCCAAGTACAAGTACGACACCAACTAAGGATACCATAACTCTTACTCCTTACGAGGGATGCGAGTATAGAATTGCACCAGATGGACAGTGGCAGGATTCAAATATATTCACTGGTCTTGAACCAGGCACAGAGTATACATTTGAGATAAGAGTTAAGGGTGATGAAGATAATAACGTACATCCGGGAGAAGTTGTAACCATTAAGGTTAGTACAGGCAACACAGGTGGAACAACAGGCGGAGATACAGGTAACTCAGGCGGTACAGCTGGAGGAAATACTGGCAACGATGGTAACGATGCAGGAACTGCAATTCCATTTGTAGCTCCAGATATTAAGGTGTCCTATCGTACCCACATTCAGACCTTTGGTTGGGAGGGTAAGGCTGATGATATTAAGACTTGGAAAGCAAACGGAGCCATGTCAGGAACCTCAGGTCTTGCAAAGCGACTTGAAGGTATAAATATAGTGGTTGCACCTACAACTACTTGTGAAGATTTAGACCTGGGAATTCAGTATACCACACATTGTCAGTCCTATGGTTGGTTGCCATGGTCAGCTGATGGTGATATGAATGGAACTGAGGGCGAGGCGAAACGTCTTGAAGCCATTATGATTCAGCTTACAGGCGAGCATGCGGATTATTATGATGTATATTACAGAGTTCATGCACAGACCTACGGATGGCTTGGATGGGCGAAGAATGGAGAGCCATCAGGTACAGCAGGGTATGCTAAACGTCTAGAGGGAATCCAGATTGTTGTGGTTAAGAAGGGTGATAGCTTTGATAAAAATATGGGTGGTATAACCTCTAAGAACTCTAAGCCTTTTGAGGCAAAGGCTGGCAGCTCACCTATAGTTAATTACCCTGCAACTAGCAACACCGCACCTGTGGTACCAGGCGAGGATATGGTTAATGTAGCTTACCGCACTCACGTACAATCCTTTGGCTGGCAGGGCTGGAAATATAACGGTCAAATGAGCGGAACTAGCGGTCTTGCAAAGAGACTTGAGGGTATTGAGATAAACCTTACCAATAAGGATTACGATGGCGGAATAGCTTACGCAACTCATGTTCAGACCTATGGCTGGCAGGGAGCTGATTTAAATAAACCATCAACCTGGAAGCATGATGGTCAGATGGCTGGAACCTCTGGTGAGGCAAAGCGACTTGAAGCTATTTGCATTACCCTTACAGGAGATATGGCTGAACATTATGACATTTACTACAGAGTACATGCCCAGTCCTATGGTTGGCTTGGTTGGGCAAAGAATGGAGCTCCGGCAGGAACAGCAGGCTATGCAAAGAGACTGGAAGGAATTCAGATAGTTATTGTTCCGAAGAACAGTGGTGCACCGGGCAAGACCTATATGGGGGTTACATCGGTTAAAGACCAGGCATATGTAGAAAAGTAGAATATAGAAAATGTAACACAAAGGGACACAGGAAAAAACTTCACACTGTGTCCCTTTTTTGATGACTAAATCTGCTTGTTATGGTAAAATAATGATATGTTATTTTGAAAAATAGAGACATTAGTAGATGAATTTTATGATATGCAATTAATCTGTTAAAATCAACGATTTATATAAGAAATAATATGTAAGGTGGTGTTGCCCATGAGGAAAAAAATATTAACAGGAATTACAATTTTTGCTCTTTGCTTTGGAATGACCGGAGGACCAATTTTGTCTGCGGAGGATGAACAGGAAGAAATTAAAATAAGAGGCTATGAGATTGTGGAAACAGAGGGAGAAAATTATGGACACATTCCTATAAGCTATACAGTACCTGTGTCAGAAAGTGATTCAGACGTATTAGATAATTATAATACGGGATTACATGGAAGTGGCACTCTGCCGGCTAGATATGATGCAAGGGATTATGGTTATGTAACAGCGGTGAAGGATCAGGGATATTATGGTACATGCTGGGCATTTGCAGCTATTAGTTCGGCGGAAAGTGATGCTATTATAGATGGACGTAATTCAAATCCTGACTATTCAGAGGCGCAGCTTGCATTTTTTACATATAATCGTGTGGCAGATCCATTGGGAGGTACAACAGGAGATAAGGTCGAGGTAATTGCAGATGGCGAAGATTATTTATCTATAGGTGGTAACAATTATTATACAACCATGGCATTGGCAAGCTGGATTTCCCCTGCTGATGAGACTACAATGGATTATGATGATATAGCTACAAAGTACACAGGTATAACCTCTGTGGATGAAAGCTATGACTATGAAGCCTGTGTGGCACATTTGCAGAATTCTTATTGGATATCTATGAGTGATCCGGATAGCATTAAGCAGATGATTATGGAATATGGTAGCTTGGATTCCTCCTTATATTACAGTGACGATTATCTGGAAGAGGTTACTGTGGGAAATACAACCAAGTGGTTGTTTTATAATCCAGAGGAGTACATACAGAATCATGAGATATCTCTTGTGGGATGGGATGATACCATAGATGCGGATTTATTCTCTAAAACTATAGACAATGTGGAGTATACACCAGCCGGAGATGGAGCGTGGCTTGTTAAGAATAGCTATGGCGACTATTATCATGATGAAGGTTACTTTTGGATTTCTTATTATGATACAAGCTTGATGTATACTAATTCATCTTACAATGTTGCCACAGCCTATGACTTTGAGGCAGTGGATAATTACGACTACAATTATCAGTATGATGGTTCATATGCTACCTTTGAGGTATATGATGATGATTATAATGAGAGTATATATACTGCAAATGTATTTACAGCTAAGAATAGTGCTCAGCAATTAGAAGCAGTAGCTTTTTATACAACCTTGCCTAATATGAAGTACAGCATTCAGGTTTACAAGGTGGATGAAGCTGGTACACCTGTGGGAGAAGCACTTCTGACAAAGGCCGTAGAAGGCTTGGAGCCTTATAGTGGATACCACACAGTTAAGCTTAATGAGAGAATTATACTTAATGAGGGAGAAAAATTCTCAGTTGTTGTCAAAAATACAATTACCACAGATGGTTATGTGGGAATAGGAGCCACAGCATTTTTAGATGCCTCTAATGACGATGGTTATCTAAGATACACCTCCTCAGGTGAATCAGGGCAAAGTTATCTTAGCTTTGATGGTGTTAATTGGGAAGACATGTACGATAGATACGGAGCAAATCTTAGAGTAAAGGCATTTACCAACTATAGACCTGTGGAGTCTGTTGCTGTAGAGGAAGACACATATACTATAGGTGTGGGAGAGCAGCTTCAACTATTCGCTACCGTCTCTCCTGAAAATGCAACTGTTCAGAGTGTGACTTGGTCAGGACTTAATGATATGGTGTTAAGTGTCAGCAAGGATGGAATTGTAACAGGACTTGAGGCTGGAAGTGCCACAGTTACGGTCAAGACTGTTGATGGAGGAAAGACAGCTAAGTGTACTGTTATAGTAAAGGATAGATACATTACCCCTGACAAGCCAGTATTAAAATCTAGAACAGAGGACACCATAACTGTTGAAGCTGTGGCAGATTGTATCTACTCTTTGGATGGCATTGATTGGCAGGATAGTAATGTATTCACAGATTTGGAGCCGGGTACAGAATATAGTATATATGCCATGATTCCAGGGGATGAATACTATTATCAAAGTGAGCTTAGTGAACCTTTAGTGGTCAGTACATACGATATCATTGAAGCTGTGAAGCTTAATTACACAGATATAGCCCTTGTGATAGATGAACAGGATACTATTCAACTCAAAGCAACTACTGTTCCGGCTGATGTAAAGGTGGGTACAGTTACTTGGAAATCTGAAGACGAAAATATTGCAATAGTAGATGAAAATGGTTTGGTAACTGGATTGTCTATGGGAGAGACAAATATAGTGGCCACCTCTGATGCAGATGAGCAGATATCTGCTATTTGTAAGGTTGGAGTATACAAGAGATATGCCACACCAAGTGCACCAACATTAGCGTCTAAGACCCATAGCTCCATTACACTTAGTAAGGTATCTGGGGCAGTGTATTCGAAGGATGGAAAAACTTGGCAGAGTTCAAATGTATTTACGGGACTTAACCCAGAAACAACTTATACATTTTATGTGAAGCTACTTCAAAATGGATATTATATGGAAAGCAAAGTTAGCGCGGGCTTAAAGGTGACTACTGCCGAAAAACCATTCGTAGCCCCAGATATCAAGGTTTCCTATCGTACACACATCCAGTCCTTTGGTTGGGAATATAAGGAAGACGAAGTGACCAAGTGGAAAGCTAACGGAGCTATGTCAGGTACATCAGGTCTTGCTAAGAGGCTTGAGGGCATCAATATAGTAGTTGCACCTACAACTACCTGTGAGGATTTAGACCTTGGAATTCAGTACACCACACACTGTCAGTCTTATGGTTGGTTGCCATGGTCTGCTGATGGTGATATGAATGGAACTGAGGGCGAGGCGAAACGTCTTGAGGCTATTATGATTCAGCTTACAGGCGAGCATAAGGAACTTTATGATGTATATTACAGAGTTCACGCACAGTCATACGGATGGCTTGGATGGGCGAAGAATGGAGAGCCATCAGGTACAGCAGGGTATGCTAAACGTCTAGAGGGAATCCAGATTGTTGTGGTTAAGAAGGGTGAGAGCTATAACCAGAAGATGGAAGGTATCACCTCTGCAAGAACTGAAGCCTTTGTGGCTAAAGCAGGTAGCTCACCTATAGTTAACTATCCAGCAACAAGCAACACTAATCCGGTGGTGCCTGGAGCGGATGATGTAAATGTAGCCTACCGTACTCACGTGCAAAGCTTTGGCTGGCAGGGCTGGAAATATAATGGCCAGATGAGTGGAACCAGTGGCCTGGCTAAGAGACTTGAGGGTATCGAAATAAACCTTACCAACAAGGATTACGATGGCGGAATAGCTTACGCAACCCACGTCCAGACCTACGGCTGGCAGGGAGCTGATTTAAATAAACCATCAACCTGGAAGCATGATGGTCAGATGGCAGGTACCTCTGGTGAAGCGAAGCGATTAGAAGCTATTTGCATTACTCTTACAGGAGAGATGGCTGAGCACTATGACATTTACTACAGAGTACATGCCCAGTCTTATGGCTGGCTTGGATGGGCAAAAAATGGAGAGGCATCAGGAACCGCAGGCTATGCCAAGAGACTTGAGGGGATTCAGATAGTTATTGTACCAAAGGGTGGAAAAGCACCAACCAACCATGGTGGAATAATATCTAATGATACAAGAGCGTATATAGAAAAATAAATTATTAAGAAGCTTATAGGTATTCCAAGCTATAAGCTTCTTTTTTTCTTTGAAGAAAACAAATAAAAATAATAATTATTATCAATATTTCTCTAGACAATATATTTTACAAGTGTTATTATATTATAAAATATAATATGCACCATATATAGGTATAAGCATAAGATATAATAACGCGATATTTTGGAAGATTATTCCTTAAATTGTGGATATGGACGTGATAAAAATAATAACTGAAGGGGAGTGTGATTATGAGAGATGTATTATTAGCTATCTGGGTACCATTTTTAGGAACTATGCTTGGCTCAGCCTGTGTGTTCTTTATGAAGGGTGCACTAAATGATAAGGTTCAGAAAGCCTTGTCTGGTTTCGCGGCAGGCGTAATGATTGCTGCCTCAGTATGGTCCCTTCTTATTCCAGCAATTAATATGGCTGAGGAAAATGGAATGGGTAAAAGGTCATTCGTGCCAGCGGCAGTAGGATTGTTGTTAGGTGTAATATTCTTATTATTACTGGATAAATTGATTCCGCATTTACATCTTGCAGATGAGCAGGCAGAGGGACCTAAGGTTAATCTTAAAAAATCTACCATGCTTATTCTGGCAGTGACACTACATAATATTCCAGAGGGAATGGCGGTAGGTGTTACATTTGCAGGTATGCTGTCAGGAGAAGCAAATATTACATTTATGGGAGCTATGGCCCTTACTATAGGTATAGCCATACAGAATTTCCCAGAGGGAGCCATAATCTCTATGCCAGTGTGTGCAGCTGGTGAGGGCAAGAAGAAAGCGTTTTTGTATGGAACCCTTTCTGGAGTTGTAGAACCATTAGGAGCCATCGTGACCATATTATTGTCATCCTACCTGATAGGTGCTATGCCATACCTTCTGGCATTTGCAGCAGGAGCCATGATATATGTGGTGGTTGAGGAGCTTATACCAGAGTCGGCAGCGGGGGAGCATTCTAATATTGGAACAATTGGCTTTGCTGTGGGCTTTGTGATTATGATGATTCTTGATGTAGCACTTGGATAAATTTTTTAAATGCTGGTTATGATATGGATGGAATATGGGAAGAATAATTCTAATTATTTCCCTAGATGAGAAGGAGGAAGGTTATGGATACTAAGGTAATGAACAATTTAAGCTATGGAATATTTGTATGTACTGTCAGGGAGGGCGATAAGGATAACGGATGTATTATCAATACGGTTACTCAGGTAACAGCTACTCCAAATGTTGTTTCCGTGGCAATTAACAAGACCAACTATACCCACGATATGATACTTAAAACAGGAGAGTTAAATGTATCTATCATTAATGAGGATTGTGAGTTTGATATGATAAAGCATTTCGGATTTCAGTCGGGTAGGGATGTTAATAAGTTTTCTGTTGATTCCGGTGAGTGGATGAAGGAGAACATAGACTCCTGCAAGAGAAGCGCAAATGGACTTAAATACATCACCAAGGGTGTTAATTCTTATATATCCTGCAAGGTGAAGGAAAGAGTGGACCTTGGTACACACACTCTCTTTATCTGTGAAGTTACAGGAGGAGAAATCCTTAACGATGTTCCATCAGCAACCTATGCATACTATCATCAGCACATCAAAACACAGGTGGAGAAAGTGGGAACCACACCAGAAGGCAAGACTGTCTGGAAGTGTAAAATTTGTGGATACATTTACGAGGGTGACCCAATACCAGATAACTTTATCTGCCCATGGTGTAAGCATCCTGCTAGTGACTTTGAGAAGGTGGTGGAGTAGGAAAAAACTTCATTATAGAAATATATATCGACCGACACATGGTAAGCTATGTGTCGGTTTTTTGTGTGTATAATTATGTGATGGGGTACATAGTTCGTTGATAAAAAAGTACAATCTTTTTCGAAGAAATTGAGTACTGAAATTATTATTTTTTACATCTACGGGGGGTATTTTTTACATGTGAGAAAAATATAAGGATAGTTATGTTATAGTGAATGTGAAAATTACCAATAAAAAACGAGGAGGATTCTATAATGAACAAAAGAGTAACACGAAAACGAATGTTAGTATTGTTATTAACATTAACTATGGTGCTAAGCTGTGTGAATCTAGGTGGCTATGGTAGGTATTCGGGTGTCACAAATGCCCAAGAACTTGCCACAGCTACAGACAGTGAAGAATCTATTACAGAAGCAGGGGAGAATGAAGGAGAAGAATTTCAGTATGAGGATACCTATAGCTCAGAGAATTTTGATGTAAACTTTAAGCTGGACAATGTGTGGGACACAGGCTATAACGCTACCATCACTATAACTAATACCAGTGACAGCATTATAGAAAACTGGTGTCTCACATTCCCACTTAGCGAGAATATATCTAATATCTGGAATGCAACTGTAAGCAAAACACATGAGGATTTTTATGTAGTTAAAAATGCTGGGTGGAATCAGGACATAGCAGTAGGGGGAAGTGTATCTTTTGGTATGACTGTATATGAACCATTTACTGAGTTCCCAGAGTATTATACAATTATTGGCAATCAGGTGGAGACTAAGAGTGAGGATTACACTATAGATTACAAGATAACAGAAGACTGGGGAGAGGGTTATAAGGCTGAGGTAACTATTACAAATAATAAGGATACTGCTATAGAGGATTGGCGATTATCATTTGAATATGGTGATAATCTTATAACACAGATATGGAATGCAGAAATTGTAGATAATACTGATGGTAAGTATGAGCTTAGCTGCGAAAGCTATAATCAAAATATTGCAGTTGGGGAAAGTGTGAACTTTGGATTTATGGTTGAGCCGGGATGCTCTGGTAAGCTGATGGAGAATGTGGTGCTGAGGGAGTATGTATTTGGCAATAGAAATCAAGGACAAGAGGATGAAGATTCTGACGACGAGGATGAAGAGGACACAATAAGTGATGCAGAAGCTATCATATTCGGTATGCTTGACGAAGATGATAATAAAACCCTATATCTTAGCATGATGGCATCAGTTGATGTTGAAAGATATGAGATATATGTGTCATGGGATGGAAAAGATTATATTAAGCTTGGTGAAACTAGGGAGGCAGAATACCAGTACATAATAAAGGATGATTTTTCCAGTTCGGAAATATATGCTGTGGGATATGATGAAAATGGTGAGTCAGTAGAGACAAATCACATATTTTTAGAAAATACAGATGGAATTTGTGCAGTAATTCTTCCAGATACAGACGGTGATGGATTAGAGGATGTATATGAGGTATATTATGGCAGCGATATAAACCTAACAGATACAGACGGTGATGGATTAGGTGATTACTATGAGGTATACACATCATCTACTTATCCTAGCTTAAAGGATTCTGATGAAAATGGTATTATGGATGGTGACGAGGACTATGACGGAGATGAATTAAGTATTATAGAAGAGTGTAAATATGGTACTGATCCCTTAAATCCAGATACGGATTACGATAACCTATTAGATGGAGATGAAATAAATGTATATGGAACTAATCCACTAGCTTCAGACGAAGACCAGGATGGCTTAGTGGATGGTGATGAAGTAGAAGTGGGAACAAATCCACTAAATCCAGATACCGATGGTGATGGAGTTCTAGATGGAGATGAAAAGTTCTTACAGACATTTACATATGAGGTAGAGAAGGAAGAGTGTGTGATAAAAGAGGTATCCATAACCTTAGAAGGTACAGGTAATCTACAGAGTACAACTACTATTGAAAGTATTATGGATAAGGATGTGTTATGCTCAGGTGTTGTAGGCCTGGTGGGTGAGCCCTTTGAGATAGAAACTGATTCGGAATTTGAAAGTGCGACTATTACATTTAAGGTTGATGTTGATAGATTGGAAAGTCAAAGCTTTTCAAATCTTGTGATTTTATGGTATGATGAAGAAAATAATGATTTTGTAGAGTTAGATACGATTTTGGAGGAAATAACAGGAACCGTGAGTGTGGAAACCACACATTTTAGTAAGTATATGCTTGTTAATAGAATGGACTGGTTGAGTGGAAACGAGAGAGAAAAAAACTATTATAAGGAGTATGAAGAAGCAAAGTATGAAGGAGAAGTAGGTCAATATACATATATTATTTTGGACTCATCAGAGGCAATAAATAACTATGATCCAACAACTTATGTTTGTGAAGTGGATTCGATGCTGGGGTATCCATACAGATTAAGGGATTTTCGTAGAGATTTTGTGTATGAGTATTTGCTGAGTGCGCCTGAAACAGAACAGATATATGTTGGTTATGCATATACAGGATTAGAATTTTATGTGAGTAGATTAAAAAAATGGAAAATGGTTGTTGATGGGGTAGGAGACAAGTTTGACTTAGATCATATGGCGATATATTCTTGTTATAATTATTTAGATAGTAAAGGAATATTAGAAAAACAAGTAAGCAAAAAAGTAATTATAATTACATCCTCAGAACGTGAAAATGAATATATTGATATGGAAAAATTGACTAAAAAGTATGTAGATGCAGGTATAATTGTAGATTTATATATTATAGGTCCTGATACACAAGTACCAGGGTTAGAGGCACTGAGCAATGCTACAGGTGGAACAATTTGGAGAGCAGATAGTGGGGAACAGGCTTCGGCGATGTATATATATCCGGATGAATGGGAAAGAATTGACAAAACAGATACTGATAAAGATGGTTTGTTTGATATATTTGAAAAAAATGGAATGGTACTAAATACTGGTCAGATAATATATACAGAATGGGATAACTCTGATACGGATGGAGATGGATTGTTAGATGGAGAGGAAATAAATCCTGCCCCAGTCTATGTAAATATAACGATAGATTGTGGAGCGGTGATGATAAAAAAGGCAGGCTGGCGATTTAAAATGAATTCAGATCCAAATAACCCTGATACTGATGGGGATGGATTGAAGGATAAAGTGGATAATAGGCCGTGTCAAAAGGGCATTTTCTCGAAAAAAACAGGAAAGATTGTTGTTGGTGAAGTAAGCTTGGTCTCTAGTGCGTATGGACTTGCAGGTCATTCATATATGCTATACAAAAGCTATATAGAAGAAGAACTTTCGTTATATGGACTTGAAGGAGGATATAAGATTAATATTAATACTGATGGTTCGTATGGTTATGAGTATGTTGAAGCTACCTCTGCTTATATGAGAATTGGAGATTATATGACATTAGGAAACTCAAGCTGTACGATTGGTTCTAATATTCAAATGTTTGAATCAGATGATGATATTAATGACAGGGATAGCGCGGGTGTATATTATAATAGGGAAGTCGCAGGAGACATAGAAGAATACAAGGCAAAAGGTAGAGAGAAATATGTAAATAATGCAGCAATAGCAATGGAACTAACGGAATCTGATTTGAATTATTTGATTTATTATCATACAAATAAGAATTATTATAATTTATTATTAAATAATTGTAGTGTTGTTGCTGTTAATTGTTGGAATTTGTTGTCGCAAGAAGTGACTTTTGATAGGACAATTTTTCCAAAAGAGTTAAAACGTGAGATAGCGAAACTAGACAATTCATACACGGTAAGTCTTTTAAAATTATGGGGGATAAAGTAAATGAATAAAAATAAAGATGCTATGCATTTTATTCTTAGATTAACTATTTCTATATTGCTTCATTTTTGTTGGTTCTGGATTTCTGTTTATACATATATGTGGGAGAATTCTTTGGAATGGGATTTGAAGCATGAAATAGGTTATTATTATTGGACTACTTGGTGGCCACTTCCCTTAACGGCCATAATAATTAATGCGATTAATATTGTGATGTGTAGAAAAATTCGCATAGAGAAAAAAACTCTTGTCGTTGTTCACTGGGTGATATCTTTGATTATGTCAGTAGTATTATTTTTTCCATGGATTAATTATTATTTAGTTCCGTAGGTGTAAAAGATGAAGATAAATCATAAAAAAATACATATCTAAAATAATACTAATTATTCAAGTTGAAATTACTATGTTTTTATTATTTTATTTACTACAACTTCTATGTGAAACAAGGAGTTTAAGGTATGTAATTGGTTTTTTTCTTACTGAACCAATATTTGTGTATATAATTTATCCTATTGTTATGTTGTGTATGATGTTTTTTATAGTGAATTCTAGTCCAGAGATAAGTATAAGGGGTAAAATATTGCTCGTAGTGTTAGGTATTGTTTTTACGTGTTTTCTTTTTGCGCCAATCAATGAATATTATGTTGATTATTTTAATGAAAATGGTTTCTCGTGGTTTATATACAAGGGAAATTGGAGTAAATAAATAGGGAGTGAGGATTCTTATGATTTTATTAAAAAAAATTAACATGTCATTATGCGTATATATTGTGGGATTAATTCTTTTTGCGTACTGCAGAATTGGTGGCGTGAGAGACGATTTGTTTTTGATAATAGTTAATGTGTTGATTAGCATTGCTGTTACTATTGGTATGATTGTGGCAATTGTAAAGATATATACATATGATAAATTGGAAAAGAAAGAAGATTGCCGATGTTATATAGCTTTGAACATCTATTATATGCTGATTTTTATATCCTTGGCGATATAATGTACCTAGAAAAAGAAATCCTTTATCAAGGAGACCGAAGAAGATGAAAGTACTTTTAAAATATGCGCTAGTTTTATTTCTTGTTATTATATTTGGTTGTTTTATTATAGCACAAGTAAAAGACAAGTCACAAAAGAATGTCATTGAATTTTATAAAGAACCCAGTTTCATAAATACATCAATAAATGATGCGTTACTAGTTATAGCAGATGGAAAGCTTGTTATGTACGATTCACAGATGAATACAACTAACATAGAATTAGATTTAATTATCACAGAAGCATATGCTTGTGATGATGACCTTTGGGTCATTGATGACATGGCTAATTTGTATACCTTGCATATAGGTCATGACAGTACATATGAATTGTCAGATGTGATATTAGAAAACGTTGATTATGTTACGGGAGATACAAATGGTGCGATAGCTATAACCACGGAAGGTGAAGTGTATGTATGGGGAGAAGGTGATGAATATTACAGTATAGGTTTAGGGGATAATGAAGAAGTAAAAGAACCTATAAAAGTAGATGGCATAAGTAATGCTACGGAGGTGGTACGATTTCATGTAAATACCGCTGCTCTGACTGAATCAGGAGAGTTGTATGTGGTAGGTGGAATTATTAATTCTAAGTGGTCGGAAGAAGAAAAAGAATATGTTGTAACCACAGATATAGTAAAGGAATTTACAAAGGTTCAACATGATTCTAGGATATCTCATATAGGTGAGTTGGATAACCTATATACAGTATATGAGGATGGCACCATAGCTGCCTGGACTGGGATAAAGATAAATAGCAATGGTGATATTGTTTTGGACTCTGAAACCTGTGACTGGAATAGTGATTTGAAATTTACACAGATATCCTTCGGAGAATCTTTTGCCATAGCCAATGATTCAAATAATGATATATATTTCTGGGGATATGATTTTACCAAGAGTATGAGTGATAAATCAGATTATATGATACATACAATACCACAGTTGATTGAATTTGATAAAGCTGTAGAAACCGTGTATGCGGGGAATAATGTAGCATTTTTAAAGAATGGATTGGAAATATATATTATACCATAGAGACAAAAAATCATAATAAAAGCTGTCCGAATCTCTTAAGAAAGGCGTTAGGACAGCTTTTATATTATTATAACAATTTATCACTTGGTTCCAAATATTCTATCTCCACAATCTCCCAGTCCAGGGCAGATGTAAGCATCTTCATTAAGTCCTCTGTCCAACTGTCCTACATAGATTTGCACATCCGGGTGTGCCTCAGATAGCTTTTTGAGGCCTTCCGGAGCTGCGATGATGCACATAAACTTTATGTTGCTACCACCGTAGGATTTAATTTGGTCTATGGCGTCCACTGCAGAGCCACCAGTTGCAAGCATAGGGTCTAGTACAACGATGGTTCTGTCTTCTATAGGCTTTGGAAGCTTGCAATAGTACTCGTGAGGGAGATGAGTCATCTCATCACGATATAGTCCGATATGTCCCACCTTTGCAGTAGGTGTTAATGCAAGTAATCCACCTACCATGCCAAGTCCTGCACGTAGTATTGGGATGATGGCAAGCTTTTTGCCGGCAATCATAGGAGATAGGCATTTTTCCAAAGGAGTTTCAATCTCTACCTCCTCAGTAGGCAGGTCCCTTAGAGCCTCGTAGCCCATGAGGGTAGCGACCTCTTCGATTATTTTTCTGAATTCGTTGGTTCCGGTATCCTTATCTCTAAGAAGAGAAATCTTATGCTTTATCAAAGGATGATCAAGAATAAAAACATTATCACTAAATGTACTCATAGGGCATACCTCCTTTGCAATTTAGTTCGTAGATTTGGTGTAAATATTATATCATATAAGCAACTAATAAAATAGCTAAAAATACTAGGTTAACTATAGTGAATTTCCCCATATACAGCTTCTGGTTACTACCACTAATCTTGCAGTAATACTTATAGGAAATAAGGCTTGCCATAGAAGCTATTATGGTTCCTAAGCCTCCTATGTTAGTTCCAATAATAAGCCCCTTAAGGTTATCGGTGAAGCCGGAAAGAAGCATAGCAGCAGGAACATTGCTAACAACCTGGCTGGCTGCCACTGATACATAAACCTCACGACCTGCCACTACAGAATTAAGAAAGTCACTGATAGCTGGGATGTTCTTCATATTACCTATAAATATGAAGAAGGCTACAAAGGTTAGTAGCAGAATATAATCAGCCTTTAAAAGAAGCCTTCTATCCATAATCGCTATAACCACAATTACCACCACAAGCATTATTCTATAATCAACAATATGTAATACCGTAAGTATGCAGAATGCAAAAAGTGCTAGGTAAACCACCAATGGTAGCTTTTCCGCCTTGCTGTCCGGCAATGCGCTGTAGGAGCCCCCAAAGGGCTCATTGTCCACAAAGTATATTGCCACTAGTAGTGCAATATAGGATAGGGATGTATAAGGAAGCATCAGTTTTAGGAATTCTCCCACCTCTATACCTGATATGGAATAAAGATATAGATTCTGGGGATTACCTATAGGTGTAAACATACTTCCCAGATTTGCTGCCACAGTTTCTAAAACTATCAGGTAGATGCTGAACCTTGAGTCGTCGCACAGGGCTAGAACCATAATGGTAAATGGCACAAAGGTTATAAGTGCAACATCGTTGGTGATGAGCATGCTGGTGAAAAAGCATAGGCTTACCAGTACAAATGCTAAAGAGCGCTTAGAGCTAATTCTCTTAACTAATGTGGTAACCAAGCTATCTAGAAGTCCACAGCTCTTTAATCCCTGAACTATAAGCATAAGTCCTAGTAGTAGTGCCAGAGTCTTAAAGTCTATGTAGTCTATATATTCCGTAGAAGGAGTGACTACAAAGGATGAAGATATGGCCAGCACCAGGGCTAAGGTAAATACTATTTCATTTTTGATAAAGGTTTTAAATCGTTCCATACTTTTCAAAATAATTTTTAATGGCATTGAAGCTTTCGTCACTAATGTGATGCTCCATACCACAAGCGTCCTCATATGCTACATCTTTGCTGACACCTAACTGCATAAGTATATTTGCCAGCATCTCGTGTCTTTGGTCGATTTTTGCTGCGATGGCCATACCTGCTTCTGTAAGAGTAATATGCCCCTCGGAGTCTACATCTATATATCCATTAACTCTAAGATTTTTAAGGTAAACACTGACACTTGGCTTAGAGTAGCCTAAGTGGTGAACCACATCTATAGAACGGACAAATTCTTTGGTTTTGCTTAGATGAAGTATAGCCTCGAGATAATCTTCAGCTGATTCTTGAATTTTCATTTAATCCCCACCTTTAAATTGTATAGTAATTAATTTATGTAAGTATATCATATTGATGGGGGATTGTGAATTGCAAAAACAGGGAAGAAATATTGTTGAAAAATGAAAGGTAATTTGTGTTTGGAAAATAAATATATATATGATATAATTGCAGTATCTATGAGATAAATTAGAACAATATTAGAGGTGTGATTTGAAGAAATATGTTTTGATTAGTTTCATACTATGCGCCTTGCTTATGCTAGGTGGCTGTGGAGAAAAGGAAAAGACATTTGTGGCTGGAGAAAATGAGCTTATTCATCTTACAAGTACTCCTATGGGCGGTGTTGAAACCTATGAGATTTATACTACAAACATAATGATATATGTGGATGGCACTGTTAAGATATATGCCAGTGATTTTGTGAAATGGCTTGGCAAGGAGGAAGATATTCCAGAGATTACCTTGAATATAACACCGGAACAGATTGAGGAGATTAAGCAGCTTATAGTTGAAAACGATCTCTATAATCTTAGAGAGAATGTTGGTAATAAAGATGGTATATCAGGTACCTTAAAGCAGATGACAATATATGCAGTGGACGGAACCAATACCACAGGTGGTGTTAGTGTGTCTAATAGGCAGTTCACCAGAAGCTACGACAGAATAGAAAATCTAGTTAGAGAAGACTTGTTTTTGTACCAGAGCGAGATAAATAAAATACAATACCAGGGATATATTGAGTTCATCAATAGACGAGTGGAATTTATGGATAGAGGTAATGAATGTCTTTTTAACCACCAGGATATAAATGATGTTTATGCTCATACTGAGGAGATTTCAGATGAGGAAAAGGTATATTATGTGATTGTTGAGTTCAATCAGCATGGAGGAGAATTGTTAAGAGAGCTTAGTGATTCTGCTACAGCAGATAATACTGAAATTTTGACTCTGTACCTGAGTGGCAATTATGAGACTCAAATAACTATTACAGGACCACTCAATGATTATAAATTACACATTCCACAGGCAAGCGAGGAGGATGCCTTGGCTTTGGCTACGAAAATTAAAGAATGTATGAGATAGCTAAGAAAGGAAAGAAATGATATGAATAAGTTAAAGGCAGTTATTTTAGCGGCTGGTAAGGGGACTAGAATGAATTCTGATTTGCCTAAGGTGGTGCATAAATGCATGGATCAGCCTATGGTGCACTATGTTATTAAGGCAGCAAAGGATGCTGGAGCTCTAGATGTATGCGTAATTGTGGGCTATAAGGCAGGGGAGGTTAAAACTGCAATTTACGACATAGTAGATTATGCACAGCAGGATGAGCAGCTTGGTACAGGGCATGCAGTGAAGTGCGCTAAGGATTTTATAGGCACTGATGGTGATACCATAGTATTGTGTGGAGATACACCACTTATTACAGGAGAAACCTTAAAGTCATTAGTTGATACTCACAGAAAGGAAGCAAATGGTGTTACAGTGCTTTCTGCTATTGTGGAGGACCCAACAGGCTACGGAAGAATTGTTAGAGATGCTGATGGAAACTTTACAAAAATTGTGGAGCAAAAGGATGGAACATCTGAAGAGCTTGCAGTGAATGAGATTAACTCAGGTATGTATATATTTAACTCTGAGGCACTTTCTGCCAGTTTAGAGTTACTTAGCAATGATAATGCTGCAGGGGAGTATTATCTTACAGATACTATTGCTCTTATTAAAAAGATTGGTCTTAAGACCTCTGCTATGGCAGTGACCGGTGAAAAGGTTAATGAGATAAATGGTGTTAATACCATTGCTCAGCTTAAAGAGGCAGAAGAGATTATGAAGAATAGGTAGGAATTATGAAGATAATAGTTGGATTGGGAAATCCTACAGATAAGTACGCAGGTACCAGACATAATGTGGGATTCTCAGTGATATATAATATTAGTGATACCTACGGTATTGCAGTGGACACTAAGAAGCACAAAGCTCTTATAGGAAAGGGCGTTATAGAGGGAGAGAAGGTTATTCTTGCCATGCCACAGACCTTTATGAATTTAAGTGGTGAAAGTGTGAGAGAGCTTTTGGATTATTATAAATGTGATGAGACAGATTTGATAGTAATCTATGATGATATAAGTCTGGATGTAGGTAAGCTAAGAATTAGAAAAAAGGGTAGCGCAGGTGGTCATAATGGAATTAAGAACATTATATCCCATCTAGGCACCCAGGAGTTTGCCAGAGTAAAGGTAGGCGTAGGTGAAAAGCCACCTAGGATGGATTTGGCAGACTATGTATTAGGCAGGTTTACCAAGGAGGAACAGCCTGTAATAAGAGAGGCGGCAGAACTTGCTACAAAGGCAGTTGCCACAATTATTACTGAAGGGTCGGATGTAGCTATGAATAAGTTCAACTAATTAGGAGGAGCTTTATGCAGGCTATTGTAAATGCATTTAAGGAGCATCAGGGTTACAGGCAAGCCAAGGAAGCACTAGATAAGAGTACATTTCCTATAAATATATGGGGTATGGATGGTAGAGTTAGTCCTCTACTTATAGAGGCTCTAGGAAAGGATTCTAGGGTAAAGCTTATAGTCACCTACAGTGAGAGAAGAGCTAGACAGATAGAAGAGGATTTTAGATTTTACGATAAGCAGGTTCGCTACTATCCAGCCAAGGATTTATTGTTTTATTATGCAGATATTCATGGAAATGCAACAGTAAAAAGTAGATTGGATATATTTAAGGATATTTCATCTGGAGAGCGAGTTACCATTGTAACCACCATAGATGGTCTTATGGATAAGCTGCCAAAGCTTTCTCAGATAGTGGGAAATGTTATTACCATAAGTGAGAATGACAGGGTGGATTTAGGTAGACTTTCCAATCAGCTTGTAAGCCTAGGCTACGAAAAAACAGGAATGGTTGAGGAAACAGGACAGTTTTCTGTGAGAGGAGGAATAATTGACATATTCCCACTTACGGAAGAGTGTCCTTATCGTATTGAGCTTTGGGGAGATGATGTTGATTCCATTCGTATGTTTGATGTGGAAAGTCAACGTTCCATAGAAAAGTGCGATGTTATAAATATTTATCCTGCAGTGGAGATGTCTTTAACTTCAGAGATGATAGAAAAGGGTATAAAGAAGCTTCAAAAGGAGTATGACGCTCAGTCTAAGCTACTAAAAGGTCAGTTTAGAACAGAACAGTATGCCAGACTTAAGCGTATGGTGGAAAATGTTAAGGAGGAGCTTAAGGAGTTTAATTCTACCACAGGATTGGATAGTTTGGTGGAATATTTCTATGACGAGACAGTTTCCTTCCTTGATTATATACCAGAGGAAAGCTTTATATTTGTAGATGAGCCGGATAGGGTTTATGAAAAGGCTATAACTTATACTATGCATATTCAGGAGTCTATGAAGGATAGATTAGAGGGGGGATATGTACTTCCTACCCAAGCAAACATTTTGTATGATGGCAAGGCTATTATAGGAGAGATTGCCAACAGAAAATGTATCCTTACAGAGGTGCTTTATAAAAAGGCGCTTTCCTGGGGGGAGAAGTTAAATGTTAATATTAATACCAGAAGCTTAATTAGCTATAAGGATAATGTTACCAACCTGGCCAAGGATATTAAGGCTTATAAGAAAAAAGGCTATAGAGTTGTAATATTATCGCCATCTGCTACCAGAGGAAAAAGATTATCTAAGGACTTAGGGGACTATGATTTAGATGTTTATTTTTCAGAGAAAACAGACAGGGTAATGGTAGCTTCCGAGGCGATGGTTACTGTTGGCAGAATAGAGACAGGCTTTGAGATACCAGATGCCAAGCTTATAGTCATAGGTGAGAGTGATATATTTACTGATAAGGAACTAAAGAAGAGAAAGAGACTTCCTAAGTTCCATGGAGACAAGATTAACAGCTTCGCAGATGTGTCTGTGGGGGATTATGTGGTGCATCAAAATCACGGAGTTGGTATATATAAGGGTATTCAGGGTGTGGAGACTGACGGTCGATTGAAGGACTATATCACCATTGAATACGAGAAAGGCAGTCAGCTATTTATACCGGTTGAACAGCTTGATATGATAGGTAAGTTCTCCGGTAAGGAGGGTGCTAAACCGAAGCTAAATAAGCTGGGTGGTGCCGAGTGGCAGAAGGTTAGACAGAGAGTTAGGGAGCACGTAGACGATATAGCTCAGGATTTAATTAACCTTTATGCTATTAGAGAATCCAGTCGTGGCTTTGCTTATTCAGAAGACAGCTTATGGCAGAGAGAGTTCGAGGAAATGTTCCCTTATGAGGAAACAGCAGACCAACAAAGGGCCATAGATGAGACAAAGTCAGATATGGAAAGTGACAAGATAATGGATAGACTTGTGTGTGGTGATGTTGGCTTCGGCAAGACTGAGGTGGCCATAAGAGCTGCATTTAAGGCGGTGCAGGATAATAAGCAGGTGGCATATTTGGTTCCTACAACCATCCTTGCAGAGCAGCACTATAATACCTTCTGTGACAGAATGAAGGACTATCCTATAAATATTAGAATGTTATCAAGGTTTTGTACCAGAAAAGAGGTTACAGAGACCCTAAAGCAGCTTAAGGAGGGTATGGTTGACATTGTCATAGGTACCCACAGAGTACTGTCAAAGGATGTTAACTTTAAGAATCTGGGACTGCTTATAATAGATGAGGAGCAACGCTTTGGTGTTAAACATAAGGAGCAAATAAAGCAGATGAAAAAAACTGTGGATGTGCTTACCCTTACAGCTACTCCTATACCTAGAACCCTTCACATGAGTATGGTAGGACTTAGGGATATAAGCTTATTAGAGGAGGCCCCTGTGGACAGATTACCTATACAGACCTATGTTATGGAGTATGATTTAGGACTTGTGAAGGAGGCTATTAACCGTGAACTTGCTAGAAATGGACAGGTGTACTATGTGTACAACCGAGTGAACACTATAGCAGATGTGGCAAGTCAGCTTATGAGCGTTCTCCCGGATGCAAAGATTGAATTTGCTCATGGCAAGATGAATGAACGGGAGCTAGAGGATATTATGCATCGTTTTATCAAGAAGGAAATAGATGTGCTGGTGTCCACTACGATTATAGAAACCGGTCTTGATATTCCAAATGTTAATACAATTATCATACATGATGCAGATAAATTTGGACTATCTCAGCTTTACCAGCTTAGAGGTCGTGTGGGAAGGTCTAATAGAAGCGCTTATGCATTTCTTATGTACAAGCGAGATGTGCTTATTAAAGAAACAGCAGAAAAACGTCTTAAGGCTATAAGAGAATTTACCGACCTTGGCTCTGGATATAAGATTTCAATGAGAGATTTAGAGATTAGAGGTGCAGGAAACCTTCTGGGTCAGGAGCAGTCAGGAAATATTGAGGCAGTAGGCTATGATTTGTACTGCAAGATGCTTGCGAGTGCCATAAGAAAGCTTTCCGGTCAGGGAGAAAATGTTGATTTTACAACCAGTGTGGAACTGCCAATAGATGCCAATATTCCTGAAAATTATGTGAAAAATGAGTATTTAAAGCTTGACTTATATAAGAGAATCTCTAAAATAGAAAATCAGGAAGGGGCAGATGCCATTCTTGAGGAGGTTAAGGATAGATTTGGTGATGTACCAAAATCCTTCCTAAGACTTTTAAGTGTGGCTTGTCTCAAAGCTTTAGCTCATGATACCTATGTTACAGAGGTTAAGCTTGTTAATGGAGAACTTAGCTTTAAGCTTTTTGCTGACGCACCACTTAATGTGGATGCCATTGATTCCTTTATGAAGGAGTTTAAGGGTGACCTAAGATTTGTGGGTGGTCCACAGGGAGGCTTTAAACTTAAACTCAAGACTAAAGAACAGGACGAGATGATTGATATAGCTTATAATACCCTAGAGAGAATGCAAATTCTAACTAAAAATACTGGGGAAGAAGATAATAGGGAGGCTGAATCATGAATATAAGATTCAAATCTAAAGCACATATGAAATTGATTGCGCTGTTGTTAATTCTTGTAATGGTGCTTTCAGGATGTGATAAAAACAAAAATGTGGAAAAGGTTGATAGCAATGCTACAGTTGTATTTCAGTACGGTGACAGCATAGTAACCTTAGGAGAGGTTTATATCTATTCTAAAACTGTTGGGGAGAGATATGAGAGGCAGTACGGTGAGGATGTATGGTCCTTAAATATCGATGGCAAAGATGGTGAGAAGATTCCTATGACTGAGGTAATCAAGGAAGAAATCGTCAATGAAATTGTTAGAGTTAAAACCTTGGTTGCCCATGCTGGTGAATACAAGATAGAGCTTTCGGATGTGGAAAAAAACACTCTTACTAATGAAGCAACAGTATTTTACGAAGGGCTTACAGACCAAGATATATCTGACATGGAGCTTAACTACGACAAGGTTTACAAGGTTATGGAGGAGAACACCATAGCTAGAAAGGTAAAAGAAAAGGTTTTGGCTGATACTCCTATAGAGGTTTCAGATGAGAAGGCTAGAATGACTACATTTTATGATATGTATTTTCAGTGCTACACCATCGACGAAAACGGCGTGGTGAATCCTTACTCCGCAGAGGATAAGGCTATACAGTACGAGAATGCATTGCAAGCTTGCAGCACATTAGCTACAGCTTCTATAGACGGAGATAGAGAGGCTGGCAACATAGAAACCTTAGCTCAGTACTACAATCTGGAAAATGCTAAGGAGAAAACCCTTTCACCAGAGGCAATATATGAGACCTACGGAGAGGATGTGTACACCCTTCTTTACTCTATGAAGAATGGAGAATACTCCACAGTAGTTGAAACTGAGTACGGCTACCACGTATTCCAGATGATTTCTCTTACAGACCAAAAGGCTACAAATTCTCGTAAGGAAATAATCAAAGAAGAAATGATGATTGAGGCTATGGATACTCGCCTTAAGGCTTGGCAGATGTCTATCGACAACGACTTCTCCTACGAAGAATCCGTAGACCAAGAAGCCTACGCAAAGATAACCTTCAAATAAATTACATTATGGTCAGTTGAAACAAAGTTAACCCTTTCGCATTGCCTTGCGGAAGGGTTTCTTTTTATGTGACAAGGACAAGGGCATTCAGCTAAGTGCTACGCTGCGGGGATTTTGAAATGCCCAGCTATACTTCGCGGTTTCTTCCGGCCACCGCCGCAAAGCCACCGTCCTGGTTCTGTTGTGGCTATTTTGGCATCCGTGCCAAAATGTGGCCTATGTTATTCACTGGGCAGACAAAATCTGCCCGCGACTCCGCAAAGATAGCTTGAACACCCTTGCCCTTGTCACCTATATAGATTGTCTACGCAAGGCAATGGAAAGGGAACTTTGTTTCAACGCCTACGGCGAATAAGGTTATGATTAGTATAAAGCTTACCATCACCGAAGGTGATAGCGAAAGTTTATATGGTACATAGTTTATGTG
>SVEC01000013.1 GCA_015057555.1 Lachnospiraceae bacterium
GAACCACAATGAAGAGCTTTATGGCAAGCCCATCAAACATTGAAAGAAAGTGGTATGTAGTTGATGCTACAGGACATACATTAGGTCGTTTATCATCAGAGATAGCTAGCATTTTAAGAGGAAAGAACAAGCCTACATTCACACCACACATTGACACAGGTGATTATGTAGTAGTAGTTAATGCTGATAAGATTAAGGTAACTGGTAAGAAGATGGCACAGAAGATTTACTACCATCACTCAGATTACGTTGGAGGCATGAAGGAGCAGACTCTCGCAGAGAAGCTCGCAAAGAAGCCAGAAGATGTTATTTACCTTGCAGTTAAGGGAATGCTTCCAAAGGGACCACTTGGAAGACAGATGATCAAGAAGCTTCACGTATACGCTGGCCCAGAGCACAAGCAGCAGGCACAGAAGCCAGAAGCTTTAGAGATTAAGTATTAATAAGGGAGGAAACATTCGTGGCTAAGAGTACAAGATTTTACGGAACAGGTAGAAGAAAAAGCAGTATAGCAAGAGTTTATCTCGTACCAGGAACTGGTAAGATAACTATCAATAAGAAGGACATGGACGAGTACTTCGGTTTAAATACACTTAAGGTAATCGTTCAGCAGCCATTTGTAGCTACAGGCACAACTGGAAAGTATGACGCTCTTATTAAGGTACACGGCGGTGGATTCACTGGTCAGGCTGGTGCAATCAGACACGGTATCTCAAGAGCTTTATTAGAGGCTGATAAGGAGTTCAGACCTGCACTTAAGAAGGCTGGTTACTTAACAAGAGATCCTCGTATGAAGGAGAGAAAGAAGTACGGTCTCAAGGCAGCAAGAAGAGCACCACAGTTCAGCAAGAGATAGGATTATCTGCGGAATGCGGATGCAAAAAAGAGTCAGAACGAATTTATTCGTATCTGGCTCTTTTTTTGTGTCTGCGATTCCATAGGAATCTATAGATGACCGACTTGGAGCGAAGCGGAAAGGAGGCAGCTCGGGCATCGCAGATATAACGGGGGAAGAATTAAAAAATTATAATTAATCAGTATATGAAGATGTCAAATCATAAATTCTAAGTGTTCGAATTTGAACACTTTAGACAGCTAGAAATATTATATAATTTTGTGTATATAGCAACACTTGGAGAAAAAATAATTACTCTGGTGGAAAAATGTCGTAAAATAGTCGGTTTTCAATATGGATTCTAGGCTATATTTGAGTAACTAGTTGAGATGGCATAAATGTAGTAGATATTAAGAATTAAAGAAAAAGTAAAAATATGTACTTTTTCGGGAATAATAGATTTTTCGACAGCATTTTCATCTAAAATGTGTACAAAGTATTATTACCATATAAGAGAGGAGGGATAACTATGTTATACATAAGTAAAGAAGAATATGAGCTTATGGAGTATAAGTCTAAATTTATTCATAATATAAATGATAGTTTACAAAATTATTATAATTTATCATGTATAAATAAAAATAATGTTAAGCCATTTATATTTAAAACATTATTGGGTTTTATGCTTATAATAAGTTCTAGAACTTATTAGATAAAACGGAGAGTAAATTGAAATATTTACTCTCCGTTTTTGTAAATATTCAAAATGAAGTTGAATTATTCAAAACTAATTTGAATAATTTAATAATGACTGGTATAATCATAATATACAATTTTTATATTAGTGAGGTTTAATATATGACAGTAAGCTATAATAAACTATGGAAAAAGTTGATTGACAACAACATGATGAAAAAGGATTTAAGAGAAGCAGCAGGTGTTACAACCAATGTTATGGCAAAAATGGGAAAAAACGAACATGTTTCAACAGAAGTGTTATGTAAAATTTGTGAAGTGTTGAATTGTGAGATAGATGATATTATTGATATAAAAAAAGAGTACTGATTATAGGTCGTATTAAAAGATATAATTATAATAAATATTTAAAGAAGATGAGGTAGGATATGTTTACAACAATAGAGTTATTTGCAGGAGCTGGTGGATTGGCGTTAGGAGTAGAAAAGGCAGGATTTAATACACTTGGGCTCGTAGAATTTGATAAGGATGCCTGTGATACATTAAGAAAAAATAGACCTGAATGGAATGTAATATGTGATGATATAGCTAATATATCTGGGCAGGATTTGGAGAAGCTGTTTGGCGTTAAGAAAAGAGAACTAGATTTATTATCAGGTGGTGCCCCATGTCAAGCTTTCTCTTATGCAGGAAAAAGATTAGGATTAGAAGATGCTAGAGGTACTTTGTTTTATCATTATGCAATGTTTCTAGAAAAATTACAGCCTAAAATGTTCTTGTTTGAAAATGTAAAAGGCCTATTAACACATGATAGAGGAAAAACATATGCGACAATACTGGGCATTTTCAAAAAAGCAGGTTATGAGATACAAAAGGATGTATTAAATGCATGGGATTTTGGCGTTGCACAAAAAAGAGAAAGATTGATTACAATAGGTATTAGAAATGATTTAGTTGGAAAGATTAATTTTTCATTTCCAGAGGTTCATAAATATAAACCTGTGTTAAGGGATGTGTTGCAAAACGTTCCACAAAGCATAGGAGTTCCTTACGGTGAGACTAAAAGAAAAATATTTGAATTAGTTCCAGCAGGAGGATATTGGAGAGATATTGACCCTGAGATAGCAAAATCTTATATGAAGAGTTGTTGGAATATGGAAGGTGGAAGAACTGGAATATTGCGTAGAATGAGCATGGACGAGCCATCGTTGACTGTATTAACATCACCATCTCAAAAACAGACAGAACGTTGCCATCCGTTAGAGGCAAGACCATTTACTGTTAGAGAAAATGCGAGATGCCAGAGCTTTCCTGATGAGTGGGAATTTTGTGGTAGTGTTATGTCACAGTACAAGCAGGTAGGTAATGCAGTACCAGTTAATTTGGCATATGAGGTGTCAAAGGAAATATATAAAGCATTGGAGGAAGAAAAATAATGGAGTGGAATTTGAAGTTTATATCTGAAGAAGATTTTACAAAACATGTTAAGGCTACTATTGAAAAGTATGGTGAAAAACTTGAATCCTTTGATGTAAAGCGATTTAATAAAAACATAATTGACCCTATTAAGCTGATTTTTGATAAAACTGTATATCGTTCTACTTGGGATGAAATCGTGAGTAATGAAATATTCAGACAAAGAGATAAAGCTAATAACAATGACATTGGATATTTTCATCAGAGAATATTTCAGTACATTACTAATTGCCGTGTTCCTGAAAATGGAAAAGAGGGAGGTTGGGATGTAATATACAATAATGATGATGGTGTGATTCTTCCAGGTGGAGATATGGTTTATAATATTTATGTAGAGATGAAAAATAAGCATAATACTATGAATTCAGCATCCGCTGGCAAGACATACATAAAAATGCAGAATCAATTATTGAAGGATGACGATTGCGCGTGTTTTCTTGTAGAAGCTATTGCTCAAAAGTCACAGAATATTAAATGGGAAACAACTGTTGATAAGAATAAGGTATCTCATAGACGAATAAGAAGAGTGAGTTTGGATCAGTTTTATGCGCTGGTAACAGGTGAAGAAGATGCATTTTATCAAATGTGTATGGTGTTACCGGATATTATTGAAAAGGTTGTAAATAGTGGCGAAGGTATTAGTGTTCCAGAAGATACTGTATTAGATGAATTAAAAAATATAGCTACTCAGATTGGCGAAGAATCAGAATCTCTGGCTATGGCAATGGCTGTTTATATGCTTGGATTTAATACTTACAATGGATTCAAGGATTATTTTAAAGGAGAAGATGTACAAGATGATGCAATGCTAAAGAGATTGTATGCATATGCTAAACATTTGTAAAGATCATGACATATATCAACTTAATGAAAGTAGATGATTGAATAATTTAGAATAAGGAGGGATTGTTAGATGATAGACAAGAGCAAATTGATTTTACCAGTATATTTGAATGAGAACATAGTAATGGATATGTTAGCAATAATAGAAGATGGTTTTTCTATGGTAAGTGAGATTAGTACTTCGTCCGTAGCTACTACAAATAAAAACGAAAAAGTAAATGCTACATTTGCAACAAGTGACTTATTGAGTAAACTGTTGAAGATTGAACTTGGGGCGGAATCAAATAAAAAATCGGAGGATGAAAATTCTACTAATAGTAAAACTGAAAAAATTCATACAAGTACATCATTGTTGTCCAAATTTAGAAGTGAATTACTTGAACTGGGCTTAATGACAAGCACTTCTGATACAGGAGTAAACATTAATGAAATTGAAGCAGGCGATTTTATTGAAGTGACAGGTGAGTTAATGAAAAATCCTATGGTAAATATCTTGGAAAAAGCAATAGATGTTTTTCGTATGGCTGATATTTTTTCTGACAAGCCTGAATTGGGTTCAAAAAAGCAGACGTCAACAAAAAACACACAGGATGCAAAAATTGTTAAACAAATGAAAATGTTTTTAGATGAATTAAAAGTGACAGGAACAATTGATTTTGTTATGAAAAATTGTAATAGTACAATTGTACTCTCAGCACAAGAACAGTATTTACAGAATGATAATATTTCTGAATTGCTTGGTGGAAAGTTTAAGGTGCTAGGTAAGGTTATCAAGGTTTGCAAACAGAGTGGGGATAGTATTAATTTATTGCGAAAAACAACATTAGATGTATTAAAAGATGAAGAATTAAAAACATTTACAGAAATTTTTGAAAATGCAGAATTAAAAAAGTTCAACTTGCCAGATGTAGAAGTAAAAATTGAAGCACCTGCAGCTATTGTAATTCCGATTGCGATATATGTTTAAACTCTTTTTGAAATGTGTTTGAAAGTGGGTGATAGAGTTGATTAGTGAAGATTCCTTGAAAAAGATTTCGCATATTTTTTGTGGAGATGAAGGAGATTTATATACATATAAAGGCGGACCAAAATTGGTTGAGTTTTTTAATAAATATTATGGTTCTAATGACAAATATGGACAAGGTTTTCCGTCGCGTTGGGTATATGTGTATGATAAGCTTGTACTATTGATCAACAGTAACCATTTTGATGGCTTTTTGGATATCATATTGAGTAAACAGTATTTGGTGGCAGAACAATCAATTACACAAGTTGAGGCTGCCGAAAAGATTGAAGTTATTTGGAGAGCGTTAAACAAAATTGTTGAGAGGGATCAATATAAAATTACTACTAACAATGGTAAATATTATTTGGTAAGAGAAAGTGATGATTTAGTGCTTGTTGGGAGTGGCGGTTTTGCTAATGTATATCGCCAGAAATCAACTGGCGTTATTATAAAAAAACTTAAAGATGATTTTTTGACAGATAAAGGTATAAGGAGTAGGTTCAAAAGGGAGTACAATATCACAAAGTCGCTCCAAGGAACATTTGGAATCATTGATGTTTATGCATTTGATGAAGACGTGTGCTCGTATACAATGGAGCCGGCAGAAACAACATTAGAAAAATATATTAAAAACAATGATGTTTCTGAACAAATCAAAATCACATGTATTCGACAGATTTTACGTGTAATGACAGAAGTACATAATAGAGATATAATTCATAGAGATTTAAGTCCGAATAATATTTTTATTATAGCAGGAGTGATAAAGATAGCTGATTTTGGATTGGGAAAAGATCTTAATGTGTTTACTTCTCATCAAACTATCCATACAAAGGCTATGGGACAATACTATTATTGTGCACCTGAACAATTTATGATGTTACGTGAAGGCGACAAACGAAGTGATGTATATTCATTGGGTAGAGTAATCAATTATGTTATGACTAAAGATCCTAGAAATTCACATCATGCATTTAGAAGTGTTTCTGAAAAGGCAACTAATGGAGATGCGGCTTATCGTTATGCTGATGCAGGTCAGCTGTCAATTTTTTTTGAGAAAGCTGTGACATATAGAAATCAAGCAGAGAATCAAGAAAGAATTGATTCGAAAATTAAAAGTAGAAAATTTGATGATGAGATAGAGAGTTATATATATAATCTAACAAATGAGGAAATTGCAAAAAGGATGCGATCGTATACAAATGGATTTTCGGATATGCTATTCCAATTTATGAAGCTGGATGATTCGCATGCAGAGTTTGTAATTCAAAGTATAGATAAAGCGTACCAAATTGTAGGTGGACGAAGTTTTGAAGCATATGATGTGTATGCAATATTTGCAAAAAGAGTTTTAGAGGGTAAGTTTACATTTGTTGTAAAAGAGATTGCTGCAAATATTCTTAGATATGTTGCGTGGGATGTTAATAGATTTAGCGCCCAACATATGGTAGAAGAAATTATTGATGAGGGGATAGATCCTATGCTGGTGGACATTATTAGTAGTTAATTTTGGAGACAAGTGAACCACTAATTAATCATTATACAAGAAGTACTACCCCCTCAACCCCCAGTTGAATCCTCACCCCAAACTCCCTCATCCGGTTATTGCCCCACATCCATTTACTAAGCTATTATAAAGAAAAAAGGTTGGTGATTAATATGCTTAACAGTATAAAAATTGGAAACTTTATAATGGCAAAGCGAAAGTCTTTAGGGATGACACAGCAACAGCTGGCGGACAAGCTAAATGTTTCATTTCAGGCAATCTCCAAGTGGGAGTGTGGAACAACATATCCAAATATTGAGATATTAAGGGACTTAGCTACTATTCTAGAAGTGTCAGTGGACGAAATTTTATCAGGAAGTGAAAAGGAAGTGGAAGGCCTATCATATAGCAAAGCGGGAATTGATATTACCTATACAGATACTATCAAAAAAGAGATGTCCAAGCACCTAGAAACCAAGGATAATCGTGTCCTAAATGGTTTAGGTCCATTTGCATCCTTGTATGATATTAAGTTCCCTAATATTGAGAATCCTGTGTTGGTATTAAAATCGGAAGAGCCAGGCTCCAAGCAAAAGCTTGCTATGGAGTATGGATACACCGAATCCATTTGTCACGATATGATTAACCATCTGGTGAATGACATAGTGGTTATGGGGGCGAAGCCTCTGGCAGTATTAGATACCATAGTCTGTGGAAATGCAGAGAAAGACACCATCAGTGCATTGGTAAAAGGTGTATCAGATGCCTGCAAGGAAAATGAATGTTCTTTGGTAGGTGGAGAGACATCCATCCAACCACTTGTTGTAGAATCAGGAGTATATGTTCTTACATCTAGCATCGCAGGTATTGTTGAAAAGTCCAAGGTTATAGACGGCTCTGCAATTAAGGAAGGAGATGCTGTTTTAGCTATTGCCTCAAATGGACTACATACAAATGGATACTCCCTAGTGCGATTACTTATGGATAAGATGCCACAGATTAAGCTGGATAAGATAGATGGATTAACATTTATAGAGCAGATTATGAAGCCACACACACCATATTACAAATCAATCAAGGGCTTGCTTGGTGGAGAACTTATTCATGGTATGGCTCATATTACAGGTGGTGGAATAGAAGGAAATCTCTGTAGAATTATTCCGGATGGTCTCAGTGCTAAGATTGATTTGTCCAAGATAAAAACATTAAATATATTTAAGTATATCAAACATAATGGCAATATAAGTGATGAAGAGATGCTGCGAACCTTTAACTGTGGAGTAGGCTTCAATGTTGTGGTAGCCCAGAAAGTTAAAGCGCAGGTCATAGAGCATATAAGTAAGTTTTATGATTGCTATGAGATTGGAACCATAGAAAAGGGAGATAGGAAGGTAGAATTTGAGAACAAGATATATTGGTTGTAGTTCTGTAAAATTCAAAAATAATATTTTCGAATGCATTGACAAATATTGATTGTTCATATACTATAATTATAGAAACATTAGTTTCTATTGAGGCGTTTGTCAGAATAGCCTGGCTAAATAAAAACTGAAGAAATTGTGAGGGGTTCGTCAGATGTACCTGTCTAAAAAAAGCTGAAGATATTGTTTGATGAGGGAACCTTATGGTTCCCTTTTTTACTAGGAGGAGAAATGGAACCAAAGTTATGTTTTATTAGAGAATCGTATTTTAAGGATAATCAACATCTTGTTAAAATATTGGATTCAGGAAATGCAAGTAAGCAATCTAAAAGGACTCATTTATGTGTCTTGATAGAAATGAACTCGAATAAATCTTATATTCCTTTGAGAAATAATTTGGGGGATGATGTGAGGAAATTTGGTAGGATAGGGCATTCTGTACCTTCGGACAAACGAAAAAATGCAGGTTTAGATTTTAGATATGCTCTTATTATAAACGATGAGTCTTATATAGAAATACAAAAGGACAAAAGAATACCAGAATCACAGTATAGAAAAATAAAAAATGACTATGACGCGATAAGCAATGAGTTTTCAGTATATGTCAAAGGCTTTATAAAAGTGGCAAAGAAAAAACGTATTGATAAAGAACCGTTATATAGAGTGTCTAGTCTTGTGAATTATACAAGTGAATTGCTATAAAAAAGGAGAAAAACAATGGTACTTAATCGAATTAACCTCTCGGTGCAGTTATAAATCTGGCAACAGATGCATCGAGTAACAAAGTTGTTGTCAGTAGCTGCACCTAAAATGGATACTAAAAATTCAAACAAAAAGGAGCAGTTAATATGAACAAAGAAGAATTAAAGAAAATATGGCAAACAGAAGAAAATATTGCCCACATAAAGGGTTGGGATTTTTCTCACATAGAGGGAAGATATAAATCCTATGAGGATGAGCTTTCTTGGGATTATGAGACAATAGTAAAATCCTATCTTAAACCATACTCAAAAATCCTAGACATAGACACTGGTGGAGGAGAGGTATTATTATCCTTCAATCACCCATATCGCTTAACCACAGCAACTGAGGGCTATCCGCCAAATGTAAAACTGTGTCAGGAAGCCTTAGGTGCTAAGGGCATAAGGGTAATAGGTCTTACAGATTATGATAATACCCCATTTGAGGACGATGAATTTGACCTAATAATAAACCGTCACGGAGCTTATAATGCAAAGGAGCTTTATCGTATTCTAAAGCCAGGTGGAATATTTATAACACAGCAGGTGGGAGAGGATAATGACAGGGAGTTGGTAGAATTTCTGTTACCACAGTGTGAGAAAACATTTCCAGGGATGAATCTTGCGAATCAGCTAGACATTTTCCAACAAGCAGGCTTCAAAATCCTAGATAGTGGTGAGGAGTACAAGCCTATAGAATTCTACGATGTAGGAGCATTGGTGTGGTTTGCTAGAATCATACAGTGGGAGTTCAAGGACTTTTCTGTGGACAGATGCTTTGATAGATTGCTGGAAGCAGAAAGACAAATCCAGCAAGAAGGCTCTATTAAAGGGAATGTACATAGATATTTAATTGTAGCAAGTAAATAAATTCACACAACAAATGCGCAGGGAATAATCCCTGCGCATTATTCATATAACCTAAATCGACTATGGTCTCATTCCAAGTCCACCCTCAAGAGTAAGAGTCTCACCTGTCATATACTTAAAGTCTGGAGATGCGAGCTGTACACATACACGACCGATTTCAAGCTCAGAATCACCGAAGTGACCAACTGGTGGAGTGTGAACATTCTTGTCAAATGCCTCTGGGTAAGCATTCTTAAACTGCTCAAGCTGAGCTGTCCAAGCAAGAGGACAAACAACATTTACATTGATGTTATCTCTAGCCCACTCAGTAGCAGCAACTCTTGAAAGACCACGGATACCCTCCTTAGCTGCAGCGTATGCACACTGACCGAAGTTACCGAATAAACCTGCGCCTGAAGCGAAATTGATAACGCTACCCTGTGACTCCTTTAAGTATGGGTAGCAAGCCTTCATATAGTAGAAAGCTGCGTAAAGACCTGAGTACATAGCAAGATTGAACTGCTCTGTAGTGTGGTCAGCAAGTGTAACACCTGAAGCTGAAGCCTGTGCATTGTTAATAAGTACGTCGATTCTGCCAAATGTATCCATAGTCTGCTTAACAACCTCACCTACAACTGCCTCATTATCTGAATTCTCGTTAACGTCAGCCTGAACGATTAAGACCTTGATACCGTATAATCTCTCAAGCTCCTCCTTAGCATCCTCAAGCTTCTTAACGTTACGTCCTGTAATAACGATGTTTGCACCTTCCTTAGCGTATGCAGTAGCGATACCATAACCGATAGAACCACATCTTCCGTCGCTAAGCACTGCACGTCCTGCACCAGTGATAATAACTGTCTTACCTGTTAAAAAACCCATAATTGTCCTCCTGTAAAATGTAATTGTAACTCGTCTTTTATTATAACACATTGAAAAAATTTTTAAACCATAATATATTTGAAATGGTAGCAAAAATGGATGTAAAAAAGGAAAAAATGATGAAAAACATATCAAGAGATGATATAATATTTACACTAGTTTAGAACCATACAAAATTTATACACTTTAGGATGAAGGGTGGTGCTGCACCGTGAAGAGAATTTGGGAATTTTTTGATAATTTAGATGAATTAGTATACGCTTCAGATATGGATACCTATGAGATAGTATATATGAACAAAAAGCTACTGAGTGAATTCGGCTTCAAATCTGTGGACCAGGTTGTTGGTAGGAAATGCTATGAACTGATTCAGAATTGTCAGGCACCGTGTTCTATGTGTAATAATAAAATGCTAAAACCTGGTGAGTTTAAGGAGTGGAAATATTTCAATCCAGGTCTTAACAGACACTATATGCTTAAGGATACTATGGTAGAGGAGGATGGACGCAGATTTCGTATAGAGATTGCCATAGATGTGTCGGACCAGGAAAAGCAAAAGGATATGATTACTAATTATCATGATATGAGTGCCATAGTTAATGAGGGTATTAAGCTGGCATTGCATAATCCTAATCCTGACAAGACTATAGATATTATTTTGGAGTATTTAGGAAAGGCTCTTCGTGCAGAGAGAACATATATATTTGAGAAAAGGTCTAATGGACATGATGATAATACCTATGAGTGGGTTGCCACTGGTGTTACCCCGGAGAAGGATAATTTGCAGAATGTTCCACCTGAGGCTTGCTCTAATTGGTATCAGGCCTTTAAAAAACAGGAAAATGTTATAATAGAGGACATAGATGATATTCGAGAAGAAAATTACATGCAGTATGAGATTCTCAAGGCTCAGAATATAAAGTCTATCGTGGTGGCGCCACTATATGATGATAAGAAGATAATAGGCTTCTATGGTGTGGATAACCCTCCAGCTATGTACCTTGAGTATAGCTCAAATCTTCTCGAGATTGTAGGTCACTTTATGGAGTCATCCATCAGAAGACGTAACCTGTTAAAGCAGCTTAAGGAGGCGAGCTATAGCGATTATCTTACTAAGTTTGGTAACAGGCATGCCATGAATGATTACATAGAGCATTATCTTCCATAGAATAAGTCCTTAGGTATTATATACTGTGATATTACAGGACTTAAGAGAGTAAATGACACTGAGGGACATGAGGCAGGTGATAAGCTTATACTTAATGCTTGCGGCAGTATGAAGAGAGTGTTAGGAAGATATAATCTGTATAGAGTTGGAGGAGACGAATTCATTTGCCTGTGTGTAGGTATTACTAATGACAAGCTACAGCAAAGAATAGAGGCTCTAAGGGCAGATATGGAGGAGCGCTCAGTTGTTATGGCGGTAGGCTCAGCATGGTTCCCTGATGGATATGTGGATTTGGACAAAGCTATTAATCAGGCAGAGAAATGTATGTATGAGGATAAGCTTGCATATTATGAAGCTAACGGCATAGAAAAAAGATTAATATAGATATTTTATTACAAGAAAAATGTTAAAATTCTTACTATATTTTTAAATATAGGTCATGATTTTAACATTTTTTCTCTTTGTATAATATATTTTGCCTATTCCATTTTATATAATCGAACCATAAGCTAGATAACTAGCGAAATTTGGATGATATATTTATAAGGAGGAAAGGTAATGAAGAAAAGTACAAAGATAATTCTTGCAGTTATGTTAGTTGTTTTGTTAGCAGTTGTTGCCTTGGTTGTAGTATTTCTTAACAACAAACCAGCTAAGACCACAGAAGCTACAGATACAGCTACAGAAGCAAACAGTGAAGACACCACTGAAGCGACTACAGAGGAAGTAACGGAGGAAGTAGTAATGGGAAATGATTTATCTTACGAGGGATATAATCTTGTATGGGAGGACAATTTCGATGCACCAGAGCTTAATAGAGATGACTGGAATGTTGAGCTTCATGAGCCAGGCTGGGTTAACGAGGAGTGGCAGGAGTATGTTGATTCCGAGGAGAACATATTTATTGAGAACGGAAAGCTTGTACTTAGACCAGTAAAGACAACTGATGCAGAGGGTAATGATTATTATACCTCAGGTAGAGTAAATACTCAGAACAAGAAGGATTTTACATACGGAATATTTGAGGCAAAGCTTAAGGTGCCAGAGGGAGTAGGTTATCTTCCGGCATTCTGGCTCATGTCTACAGATGAGAATGTTTACGGACAGTGGCCAAGATGTGGTGAGGTTGATATCATGGAGGTTCATGGTAGTGAGACAACTACTAACTATGGAACTATCCACTATGGTAACCCACACAACCAAAGCCAGGGCACATATACACTTGAGGGAGATACATTTTCAGATAGCTACCATGTATTTACAGTAGAGTGGGAGCCAGGAAAGATTAGCTGGTACTTAGATGGTAACTTATATCATACTGAGTCAGATTGGTATTCTATTACGGAGGGACAGGGTGAGCTTACTTATCCAGCACCATTTGACCAGCCATTCTACATTATCTTAAATCTTGCAGTAGGTGGAAGCTGGGTTGGTTATCCAGATGAGACTACAGATTTTGAAAATGCTAGATATGAGATAGATTACGTAAAGGTTTATCAGAAGGATTCATACGATGAAAATGTAACAAAGCCAGAGAAGGAGGTTACATTTAGAGAGCCAGCTGAAGATGGTGAGTTACTTTTTAATCGTGATTTCTCAGAGGCTGAGGATTTAACAGATGAAGAGGTTTGGAAGTTCCTTCTTGCAGAGGGTGGAGCAGCAGAGGCTTCAATTGCTGATAACGAGATGACAATCACTGTTGATAAGTCAGGTTCATTAGAGTACAGTGTACAGCTTGTACAGCCTAACCTTCCTATTAGAAAGGGTGGAACCTACGAGATTACCTTCGATGCTTATGCAGTGGAAGAGGATAGAACTATGATAGTTGCAGTTACTGCACCTGAGGTTTCATGGATTAGATACTTCCCAGATACTACCCTTGACTTAACTACTGAGAAGCAAAGCTATAAATATCAGTTTGAGATGACCGAGGAAAGTGATCCACATGGTCGTCTTGAGTTCAACATGGGAGCAGTAACATCAACATCAGATATTAAGATTAGTAATGTATCCCTTAAGGAGATTAGCTATGTAGAGCCAGTTGTAGATAACTCAAAGGTAGTTCTTGCAGACGGTAACTTTATCTACAATGGTAAGTTCCAGGAGGGCGAGAAGCGTCTCGGCTTCTGGGAGATTGATAATCAGGCAAATGCAGCACTTTCAAGCACAGATTGGTATGATGGAAGAAAGCTTAAGATTGAGGGCTCAGGAATTTCAGCTGATACTCCACTTGTATTTGCACAGAGCGACCTTGCACTTATCACAGGAAACTTTGTATTCACAGCATACATTGAGGGTGAGGCTGGTAAGACTGTAAATGTAACTGTTGGCGGAGAATCCTTTGACATAGTATTAGAGGAAGGTAAGACAGTATATACTAGCAAGGTTGCCTTAGCTTCAGCTACAGACAAGAACTTCTCTATAAAGTTTGCAGAGCCAGGAGATTACCTCATTGACAATGTTAGCTTAGTAGAGGATAGCTTAATTAAGAACGGAAGCTTTAATGCAGGCTTATCAGGCTTTGAGCCTTATGCATATACTCCAGACAATGTTACTTGGGTAGTGGATAGTCTCACAGAGGATAACGCTGTTGACTTTACTATTAACAAGACTGGTGGTATGGCTTGGCACATTCAGCTTAAGCAGAATGGTGTAGAGCTTGAGCAGGGACAGTGGTACAGACTTACTATGGATGCTAAGTGTTCTATGGACAGACAGATTATGTTTGCACTTCAGAAGGACGGAAGCAGAAATGATGATGACTGGACACCATATTCAGGTGAGAAGATTATCGACCTTACATCTGAGTATCAAACATACACTATCGAGTTCTTAATGGAGGATGAGACAGACCTTAATGCAGTTTTAAGCGTATCAATGGGAGCTGTTAACGGACCTATTAAGGAACAGCATAGAGTATGCATTGACAATATCTTACTTGAGAAGATTGATGAGCCAGAAAATGCAGAGGAATTATTAGCAGAGCAGAATAAGGCAGAGGAGTAAAAATGGGTAAGGTCAAGTTTTTAGGCAATGATGGAACATTTTCCATAGACAAGCCAGAGAATTATAACTATTTGTATTTTCCTATAGCAGGCAAAAAGGGTATAAAGAACTGTGTAACTCCTAACTTGGGTGGAGATAGCAAGCTTGAACAAGAGTCATTTTTACTTGAGCCTGTAAGTGTGGAAAATCTTCACAATAATCGCTCTACCAGAAACTTCTGGTGTAAGGTAGAGGGTAAGGGCTGTTGGTCAGTAGTAGGTGCTTCAGCTGAGGAAGAGGCTAAAAGATTTACTGAAGAACAGGATGAAAGTAGCGTTACTGCAGGCCTTATGTGGCACATGCTAGAGAGAGAGTCTAAGAAATATAGTCTTAAGGCAGAGGTTACATCATTTGTTCCTGTTAATGACAATGTGGAAATAATGAGAGTAAAGGTTTCGAATGTGGGAAACGATGTAAGAGTCATCACTCCTGTTGTGGCAATTCCTATATACGGTAGAAGCGCTGATAACATTAGGGACCACAGAAATGTAACCTCTATGCTTCATAGAATTCATACAGAGGATGAAGGAATAGTGGTTAAGCCTACCATGTCCTTTGATGAGAAGGGACATAGAAGAAATCAACTGTCCTACTTTGTGGCTGCTGTAACAGGCTTTGGTGATAAGCCGGTAAGCTTTTACCCTACAGTGGATTCCTTTGTAGGAGAGGGAGGAACCTTTATACATCCGAGAGCTATTTACAGTGATATGCCTAGTGTAGGAGCAGGCCATAAGGCAGAGGGTAAGGAAGCTGTAGGCGGAATAGAGTTTGAAAAGATTACATTGTTCCCAGGACAGAATACAGAGTATATTGTTGTTATGGGAATAACAGAGGAGGATAAACCTCTTAGTCAGATATTAGCTGATTACAATAACTCCTATAAGGTAGACTTTTGTCTTGATAGAGTAAAAAGTTATTGGCAGAAAACAGTAAATGTAAAATATCACACTGGTGATAGGGATTTTGATACCTATATGAGATGGGTTAGCTTTCAGCCATTTTTGAGAAGATTGTATGGCTGCTCCTTCCTTCCACATCATGACTACGGTAGAGGTGGAAGAGGCTGGAGAGATTTGTGGCAGGATTGTCTGTCTCTCCTTCTTATGGATCCTGGTGATGTTAGAAATATGATAGTTGCCAATTATGGTGGTGTTAGAGTTGATGGAAGTAATGCCACAATCATTGGACACAAGCCAGGAGAATTTGTAGCTGATAGAAATGGTATCAGTCGTGTTTGGATGGACCATGGAGTTTGGCCATATATTACGACAAAGCTTTATATGGACCAAACCGGTGATGTGGAGATTTTGGGAGAGAAGGCAACCTACTTTAAGGATCCACAGGCAAAGCGTGGTACAGATATTGACACAAGATGGATAGCTGATTATGGTATGCAGCAAAAGACATTGATTGATACTGTATACGAAGGAACTATACTAGAGCATCTTTTGGTGGAGAATCTTACTGCGTTTTATGAGGTGGGAGACCACAATATTATGCGACTTAGAGGTGCTGACTGGAATGATGCCCTAGATATGGCTGATGAAAATGGAGAAAGCGTTGCATTTACCTGTGCTTATGCAGGAAACCTTAGACAGCTTGCGGAAAGCTTGCTTGTGTACAAGGACAAGACTGGTAAGGCTACAGTAGAGGTTTTAGAGGAGCTAAAGGTTCTTCTTAAGGATGATACTGAGCTGTATGGTAGTGTAGAGAATAAAAAGGCAGCCCTTGAGGAGTATATGAATGCATGTATCCATCATATTAGTGGAAACAAGATTAGCATTTCCATAGAGGAGCTTGCTGCAAACCTTACTAACAAAGCTGACTGGATTATGAATCACATTCGTAGCCAGGAGTGGATAGAGGGAAAGGACAATGAGGGCTGGTTTAACAGCTACTATGATAATAGCAAAAATGCTGTAGAGGGATACTTCCCTCAAGGAGTTCGTATGATGCTTACCGGCCAGGTGTTTGCAACTATGAGTGGTACTGCTACAGATGAGCAGGTGACTAGAATATGCCATAGTGCAGATAAGTATCTCTATGAGGCAGCAGTTGGTGGTTATAGACTTAACACTAACTTCAATGAGCTAAAATTTGATATGGGAAGACAGTTTGGTTTTGCCTACGGTGAGAAGGAAAATGGAGCTGTATTCTCTCATATGACAGTTATGTATGCAAATGCACTTTACAAGAGAGGCTTTGTAAAGGAGGGACACAAGGCTCTTCAAACCTTAGCGGATAAGGCTCTTGATTTTGAAACCAGTAAGATTTACCCAGGCATACCTGAGTACTTTAATAATGAGGGACGAGGCCTATATCACTATCTTACAGGTGCAGCTAGCTGGTATATGATGACTGTTATAACTGAGGTGTTCGGTGTTCATGGAGAAAATGGAGACCTTGTTATTACTCCAAAGCTACTAAGGAAGCAGTTTGACGAGGAAGGCAAGGCAAGTATAAGTCTATTATTTGCAGGTAAGGAGCTTGAGGTAACTATTAAGAATACATCTGCAAAGGAGTACCATGAGTACAAGATTGGGAGTGCAGACTGTGATGGAGTAAAGCTTAATATTGTAGATGGTATTAAGGTGGTTATGACCAAGGAGGAAGTAGATGCATTGATACCAGGAGTTCATAGGCTTACTGTAGAGTTAGTATAGGTTGTAAAGGAGATAAATATATGCGATTTGGATATTTTGATGACGCAAATAGAGAGTACGTAATTACAAGACCAGATACTCCGGCGCCATGGGCAAACTACCTTGGTTCTCCAGAGTATGGTGCAATAATTTCTAATAACGCTGGTGGCTACAGCTTTGCAAAGTCTGGCGCTAATGGAAGATTGCTTAGATATATTTTTAATAATTTTGACCAGCCGGGACGTTACATTTATCTTAGAGATAATGACAGCAAGGATTACTGGTCAACAGCTTGGCAGCCGGTGGGCAAGGATTTAGAGCTTTACAAAAATGAGTGTAGACACGGTACTGCTTACACAAGAATGATAGCTGATTACAGTGGTATTCATTCAGAGGTGCTTTACTATGTACCATTGGACGAGACTTATGAGGTGTGGAGCCTTAAGGTAACAAATAATTCGGATAAGCCTAGAAATCTTACGGTTACAGGATATTGTGAATTTACAAATAATAGTAACTACGAGCAGGATCAGGTTAATCTTCAGTATTCTCAGTTCATAACTAGAACTGCATTTAATGATAATAGAATTGTTCAGTCAGTTCATGGAAATCTTGATGCATTAGCTGAGGGTGAAGAGGTGGATGAGAAGAAGGTTACTCAGAGGTTTTTTGGATTGGCAGGAGCTAAAGTTTCTTCATACTGTGGCGAAAAGGAAAGCTTCCTTGGTCGTTACCATGGCTATGGAAATCCTGTAGGAGTGGAAAAGGGTGACCTTGGCAATGAGCTTAACTACAATGAGAATAGCTGTGGTGCACTTTCTACAGTTGTAACTTTAGAGCCAGGAGAGTCAAAGTATATGGCTTTCATAGTTGGTATGAAGTATGATGACGAGGCTGCAGCAATCATTGGAAAATATACTGATGTAGAGACTGATACAGATAGAGAGTTGGCTAAGCTTAAGGAGTACTGGCACGGAAAGCTGGAGCATTTCCAGGTTAATACACCAAGCCCAGAGTTTAATAGCATGATTAATACATGGAATGCATACAACTGCTTTATGACCTTTATTTGGTCAAGAGCTGCATCCTTTACTTATTGTGGTCTTCGTAACGGATATGGCTACAGAGATACAGTTCAGGATATTCAGGGTGTTATTCACCTTGAACCAGAGATGGCAGCAGATAAGATTCGCTTTATGCTTTCAGCACAGGTGGATAACGGTGGTGGACTACCACTTGTTAAGTTTACTCACAATGCTGGACATGAGGATACTCCGGATGATGCTTCCTATGTTAAGGAGACTGGACATCCACACTATAGAGCAGATGATGCACTTTGGTTATTCCCTACAGTTTACAAGTATATTGCAGAGTCAGGAAATCTTGACTTTATAGATGAGGTAATTCCTTATGCAAATAAGGATGAGGGAACTGTATATGACCACCTTAAGAGAGCTATTGATTTCTCAATGAATAGACTTGGAAGACACGAGATTCCTGCAGGTCTTTATGCAGATTGGAATGATTGCTTGAGACTTGGTAAGGAGGGAGAGTCTACCTTTGTAGCATTACAGTTCTACTATGCTATGACAGTATTAAGAAAGTTTGCTCAGTATAAAAATGACGATGAGTACATTAAGTACTTGGATGAGCAGCAGGCAAAGCTTGGAGATATCATCAATAAAGAGTGCTGGAACCAGGATAGATTTATTCGTGGCTTTACAGAGAGAGGCGAAGTTATAGGTAAGCGTACTGACCCTGAGGCCAATATCTGGCTTAATCCACAGAGCTGGTCAGTAATTAGTGGCCTTGCAACTGATGAGCAGGCTGATAAGGCTTTAGATGTTGTATACGAGAGACTTAACACAGAGTTTGGTGCAGTGCTTATGGACCCACCATATCATGCACATGCCTTTGAGGGAGCCCTTGCAGTAATTTACAACCAGGGTGTTAAGGAGAATTCAGGTATATTCTCACAGTCACAGGGATGGATTATCTTAGCAGAAGCATTGAGAGGTCACGGAGAAAGAGCCTTCCAGTACTTTATGGAAAATGCTCCATCAGCTCAAAATGATAAGGCTGAGATTAGAAAGCTTGAGCCATATTGCTACGGACAGTTTACAGAGGGTAAGGACAGCCCACGCTTCGGACGTTCACATGTGCATTGGCTTACAGGTACAGCATCTACAGTAATGGTAGGCTGTGTTGAAGGAATTCTTGGTATGAGACCTGATTTCTACGGTATTAAGATAGCTCCTTCAATTCCAAAGGATTGGGAAAGCTTTGAGATATGTAAGGATTTCAGAGGAAAGTATATGCATATAGTTGTTAACAATCCTAACAAGAAGGAAAGTGGCTGTAAGTGTCTTAAGGTGAATGGTAAGGAGATGGAAGGAAATTATATCCCAGCAGATATATTAGAAGAATATAACGAGATAGAGCTTGTTATGTAAGTAACGACGGGACATCGGAATAAATTCCGATGTCCCGTCTATTTTTATATATGTGGATTATCCTTTACTGTCCAGGTAGAACAGTAATTTAAATCTCTGAATTTCTTAGGTGTCATACCTACCATCTTCTTAAAGGCTTGAATGAAATGGCTTTGTGAAGAAAAGGATAGATAGTTAGCTATGTCTATTAAACTGTAATCGCAGTATTTGAGAAGATTCTGCGCCTTTTCAATCTTTTTATCTCTGATGTAATCGCTTATAGACACTCCCAGCTCTTTTTTAAATAATCTGGATAGATAGCTGGTGGTAAGACCGGTGTAATTTGCCAAATCCTCTATAGTTATACGCTCCTTAATGTGCGCGTATATGTAATCAATACAGGCGGTGACTGGTTTAGAGGTTCCGTCCTTTTGGAGAAGTCGCATCTTACCGGTAAAGTCCAAAACCATGGCGTGGTGCAATTCTGAGATAGCATCCACGGTATATAGATTGTCCAGCTTTAGAATGTAGAAATCACTGAGACGATATGCCTGCTCCATCTCTAGACCGTTTTCCATACATATTCTAGTAATTAGTGCAGCGGTAACTACAAAGTGATATTTCATATTTGTGAGAGGATCTCTTGACAAAATACCGGCACCGTTAGAATCGGTAAAACGCTGCTCCTCGCAGTTTTTTCTAACGGTTTCAATATCTCCTGAGCTTACTGCATTAAAAAAAGCATATTCTTCATTGGTAGGTCGGTGATATTTATTATCTTCAGCGTCATCAGTTTCTTGCTTGTACCATTCCTTTTGAAAGCTCATAAAAACCCTCCCTTCGAAATATCAACAATGTGATATTATATTATCACGAAAATGATATTATTTCAATTGATATTGATATAAAACAAATAAAAATGGTAAAATAAAAGGGGTAAAGCAGATAATAAAAATGTCATCAAATTGATATATTGTGTGTATTATAAGTGCTATATTTTGATTAAAGTTTAAAACGCAGGAGGAAAAACCTATGAAGTTGTATAGAGGAATAAATTTTGGAGGATATCTTTCACAGTGTGAGCATTCTTTGGAGCATTACAGAACATTTATATCCAAGGAGGATGTAAAGAAGGTTGCTGACCTCGGATTTGACCATATACGACTTCCTATAGATTACGAGGTGCTAGAAACAAAGGAAGGAGACGAATATCTAGAAGGTGTAGCATATATAAATCAGTTTCTTCTTTGGTGTGAGGAATACAATATGGACGTTGTATTAGATCTTCACAAAGCTTATGGTTACGACTTTAATGATGCAGGTGACCCATTTAAAAATAATCTTTTCTCTAATGAAGCACTTCAGAAACGTTTTGTGGAGCTTTGGGCTAGAATGGCTCAGAGATATGGGAATTTAAATTATGTTGCTTTTGAGTTACTTAATGAAGTGGTTGAGGAGCATGTGGCTGATGAGTGGAACAAGCTTATTGATAAGGCTGTAGATGTGATAAGAAAATATGCACCAAATACTCCAATTATATACGGTGGAATTCAGTGGAACAGTGCCCGAACATTAAAGCTATTAACTAAGCCAGAATATGATAATATAATTTTTACATTCCATATGTATGAGCCCCTTATCTTCACGCACCAGAAAGCACCATGGATACCTAATATGCCTATGGATAAGACTATTGATTATCCAGCAACCATGGACTACTACAAAGAAGTGTCTAAGCGTATAGGCTACAAGGGCAAGGATGTAATCGTTTCTAAGTGTAAGGAAATGGGTAAGCCATTCCTTGTAGAGATGATAAAGGAAGCGGTAGATAAGGCTAAGGAAGCTGGTGTAAGACTTTACTGTGGCGAGTTTGGAGTTATCGATAGAGCACCTGTGGAGGATACCTTAAGATGGTACAAGGATATCTTTGAAGTGTTTAAACAGTTTGATATTCACGCTGCTGTGTGGTCCTACAAGGAGATGGATTTCGGTGTGACAGATGAACATTACGCACCTATAGCTGATGAGCTGTTTGAGATAATGACGAAGTAAATATTGTGATTTGTTTAACTCTCAGAAGATTCCTGATGGAAAAATCTGGGAGTTTTTTATTTGGAATAAAAAAATACAAAATACCTATTGACAAACTCGTTGACTAGATATATTATGATGATATCAAATTGATATCACAATGAATCAAGGGAGGAAAAATATTATGAGTGAAGAAAGTAAAACCAAAACAAGTAACATCGAGGAAAGAGAAATCACTAAGGCTAATGGTGGTGCAGCTTTATTTGGAATAATCTTAGGATTGTTTGTATCAGTAGGACTTATTATTGCGGGAGCCACCTTGGTTGAAAGAAAGGGCGCTATAGGTGGAATTACCATTGTATTCGCATTAGTTCTTATGACAGTGCTTTGTATTATGTTCGCTGGTCTTAAGGTTATTCATCCTAACGAGGCAGCAGTTTACACATTTTTTGGTAAGTATTATGGAACAATTAAGAATGCAGGCTTTTATTACATTAATCCATTTGCAGTATGCTACAATCCATCAGCATCATCAGCATTTAATGAGCTTGCAACAGCATTTACCAAGCCTGCACTGACTGATAAGACAGAGTCAGGAGTTGGAACTAGTCCAAGTGCTAGTATATCTAAGAAGATTTCAACTAAGACAAATACATTAAATAACAGAAAGCAGAAGGTTAACGATGCTCTTGGTAATCCTGTAATTATCGGTGCAGCTGTTATCTGGAAGATTGTAAATCCTACAAAGGCAGTATTCAATGTGGAGAATTACAACAAGTTTCTTTCAACACAGTGTGATGCTATTATAAGAAATAATGCAAGACTTTATCCATATGACGTTATGGATGAGAATTCAGATGAGAAAACACTTCGTGGCAGTGCCGTAGAGATTGCAGAGAGTATGAAGGCAGAGCTTCAGGAAAAGGTTGTTGAAGCAGGTATTGAGATTAAGGATGTGAAGATTACTGACCTAGCTTACTCAGATGAGATTGCAGCGGCTATGCTTCAGAAGCAGCAGGCTAGAGCGATCGTTGCGGCTAGACAGGATATCGTAGAGGGTGCTGTAGGTATGGTTAAGATGGCTATCGACCAGCTTAATGAGGAAGAGGTTGTTGTTCTTGACGAGGAGAGAAAGGCAGCTATGGTTAGCAACCTTCTTGTAGTTCTCTGCGGTAGCAAGGAAGCACAGCCAGTTATTAACAGTAGCTCAATTTATTAAGATAATGGAGAACCATGAATCAGGGGGATGAGCCTGGGGAGGCTTGGACCATATTTAGGGGATGAAAAAAGTGTTGAAACTTGGAATATTACTATGTACAATCTGTATATTGATTGTAGGGAGGTGAAGGCGTGAGCAAGGAACTTGATATGGATGCGAGGGAGAAGGAGCTTAAAGACCGCCTTCAGCGATTAAATCAGCTGGAAGAAGATATAAAGAATAAGGAAAAGCAGATGAAGGAGAAGGAAAAGGCCAAGAAACAGGTGCTTCTTCGTCTGGCACCAAGTCTGTGGGAGGACTTGGCAAAGTGGGCAGATGATGACTATCGTTCTATCAATGCCCAGATAGAATATCTCTTGGCGGAGTGCGTGAGAAAGCGTAAGGGATAATGGTTGCCACCAGGCATAATACCTGGTGGCGTTTTGTTGACGAAATATGGTTTAAATGTTATATTAATTGCATTAAAGACAAAGGAGAATACATATGAAGTGTAGAGAGATTACAAAGGAAGAGACTAAGAATTTATTGATTAAGGATGGGTTAGCGTATATTATTTTGGGACTTATTCTTATGAGCGTTGGTATAGTTTTGATGGTGAATTACGTGACTTATTCTTTAGATGCGGATATTAGTAGGCGTGCAAATCGTAGCAATATAAAATTAATTCTTATTTTATTTTTCGCGGGATTAATTATGGTGGGAATTTTTTCTGAAAAGTATAAAGATATAAAAAAAGCTCAGGTTGCTATCTTGTCCATAGGGGCAATTGAAAATAGAGATAACAAGCTTATCGCAAATGTGAATATAGAGATAGATGGTCAGCCGCGAGTGATACAAGCTCCTGTTCTTAAATCAGCAGTTAAAGAATTAAAGGAGACTAGAGTGGCAAGGGTGTATATTGCAAATGACATAGCCTTTTTGGTGGATAAATGCGACGAAGACGAGCTTAGACGTTTTAAATCAATGAATATATAATTTTAATTAGTGTTTTAAGAGTATTTTGGGGAGATTATTGGCGCATAATAAAGTAGATGCTACAGAAAAAGTAGCATCTATTTTTTGTTATAAATGTGAAGGAGAATTATCATGTGCACAGCAGCTACCTATAAAACCAAGGACCACTATTTTGGGAGAAACCTAGACCTAGAGTACTCATACAAGGAAACCGTAACCATAACGCCTAGAAACTTTAGATTTTCATTCCGAGGATTAAAGCCCTTAGAATGTCACTATGCCATAATCGGAATGGCTTATGTGGTTGATAACTACCCGCTATATTATGATGGAACCAACGAGGAAGGGCTCAGTATGGCGGGATTAAACTTTCCTGATAATGCATTCTATCCACATTTTCAAGATGGCAAGGATAATGTGGCTCCCTTTGAGTTTATCCCTTGGATATTAGGTCAGTGTAAGAATGTGGATGAGGCTAGAGCTAAGCTTGAAAATATTAACCTGTACAATGAACCCTTTAGCGATGACCTACCTCTCACTCCGTTACACTGGATTATTGCAGATAGGGATGAAGCAATAGTTGTGGAGTCTGTAAAGGATGGGCTTAAAATATATGATAATCCGGTTGGAATTCTCACCAATAATCCACCATTTCCTTATCATATGATTAATATGACAAACTATATGCGCCTTTCAAATGAAGAGCCTACCAACACATTTTCAGACAAGCTACCCATAAAGCCTTACAGCCGAGGCATGGGAACTATGTTTTTGCCAGGAGATTTGTCTTCAGCATCAAGGTTCGTTAAGGCTGCATTTACCAAGCTGAACTCTGTATCAGCAGATAGTGAAAAAGAGAGCGTAAGTCAGTTTTTTCACATTTTAAAATCTGTGGAAATGCAACGAGGACTAGTACACACAGGTCAAGGTAAGTATGAACTGACAATATATACCTCTTGTTGCAACACTGATAAAGGAATATACTACTATACTACCTATGACAATAGTCAGGTGGTGGGAGTGGATATGAACAGAGAGGAAATAAATGGAGATAAGCTTATAACTTACCCTTTGTTTGTGGAAAAAGATATGAAAATATTAAATTAATGTCTTTATGTTGGCATAAAGTGACAAATATAAATTTTTCTACAAAAAAACATTATGTTTTGCAAGTTCGCTTCCGATAAATCAAAGGATGTACAAAATTTTGTGATGTACTCATGGGGAAATATTAAGACACCAAGGAAAAGATTTATGTTAAGAGCTATAGAATTATTTGTATTCTGGTATCCAGCCATTATGTCAGTGGCTTGGATGGTTGGAGGAGTAATGTTTTACTTCTGCAATGAGAGAAGAAAACCATTGCCTCTATATGAGACACCAATGGTCTCTATTTTGGTGCCATGCTTTAATGAGGCGGAAACGGTAGAGAATACAGTGATGCAGCTTTCTAAGCTACAATATCCAAATTATGAGATAATAGCCATCAATGATGGTAGTAATGATAATACCTCTGAGGTAATCAAGGGATTGTTGGACAAATATGATAGGCTAAGATTTATAGATTTGAAAGAAAATAACGGTAAGGCAAATGCATTGTATCTGGGACTTCTTGCATCCAAGGGTGAGATACTTATGGGTGTGGACTCAGATGCCTACATAATGCCGGATGCTTTGAATTATATTGTGCCACATTTTACAAATCCCTATAATGGAGAGCGTGTAGGTGCGGTAACTGGTAATCCACGAGTTAGAAATAGAAGCTCTCTTCTAGCTAAGCTACAGCTTTGCGAGTATGCAAGTATAGTAAGCCTTATCAAGCGTACTCAGAGAATCTGGGGAAAGGTTATGACGGTTTCGGGTGTAGTTGTAGCCTTTAGAAAGCGTGCTCTAATGGACTGTCAGCTTTGGGACAGGGATATGATAACTGAGGATATTGGCGTAACCTGGAAGCTGGAAAAGAAATTCTGGGATGTTAGATATGAGCCAAATGCTCTTTGTATGATGCTGGTGCCAGAAACCATTAAGGGTCTTTATAAGCAGAGAAAACGCTGGACCAAGGGTGGTATGGAAATTCTTAGAAGACATTACAATATCTTTGGTAGCTGGAAAACCCGTAGAATGATTATGGTTTACGTGGAGCAGATAGTTACCATAGTGTGGGCACTTTGTTGGTTACTGATGCTTATAATACTTCTCATTGGATGGTTTACCTTTGGGGAGTGGATGGCACTTCCGTATATTTGGAAGAGCTTGTTCCTATCCACAGTTTGTATGATTCAGTTTGTGGTGGCTATGATACTGGATAGTCGTTACGACAAAGGTCTGCTCAAAAATGGAATAATTGCTATATGGTATCCATTTTTCTATTGGTATATAAACGCATTGATAGTAATAACTACTCTCCCAGATCTATTCAGGAAAAAGAAAAAGCTGGCTACCTGGGATAGTCCGGATAGGGGGTTGAGCTAATGAAGGAAATGAATGAAAATTTTACTAATCCCCTACCGCAGAAGGTGGAATATGACCTGGAGGAGCATCTGATATATGGTAAGCAAAAGGGCTGGAAAAAGGTGCTGGAGTGGATATTAACTATCTGCGCCTGGACTTTGCTTTTATCCTATATCATATATTTGGTGTATGGAGTATTTGCAGTAGATAATGGTTGGTATCTGCCAGAGTTTACTATCTATAACAGAGAGATGATAATGGAGATAAGAAAGTATTTCTTCATTCTCTTTATAGTGTTGCTCATATTTATAGTGCTTTTAATACTCTGGAAAAACTATAATCTAAGACGATTTGGTAAGCTACACAGAAGAAGATTTAGACCACCGGTAGAGAACAAAGAGTTGGCAGATATGTTTGAGCTTGACGAGAAAATGGTGGAAAAGATGCAAAACGAAAGGTATATTCTCCTGGAAACCAATATTGTCCCAGAGGATTTGGGAATTGCAGGTAAAAATCCTAAGGAAGATAAATATGAGGATGAGATGGAAGAATATCACAAGCAGAAATATAATTTGTAGAATGAAAGTGCCAGGGATTATTCCCTGGCATTGTGTTTATAAATGGGAGAAGAATTGCACATAATTAGATAATAGTGTAGAATACTTTAACAGGAATAGAAATCAATTGATAGGAGATAAATGGGTATGAAAAAAGGAATAATATTTGATATGGATGGAACCCTTTGGGATTCTGCACAGGGAGTGGCGAAATCCTGGACCGAAAAGCTTCAGGAACTGTATCCTGATATGGGCGAGATAACTGAAAAAGACATAAAATCTGTAATGGGATTATCTATGGATAAGATAGCAGACATATTCTTTGGTATGCTTCCTGAAAAAGAAAAGAATGAATTGTTGGATACTTGTGGAGACTATGAGAATGATTATTTGAGAGAACATGGTGGAATTCTCTACCCTGATCTAGAGCAGGTTCTTGCAGAACTAAAAAAGGATTATCATCTATATATCGTAAGCAACTGTCAGAGTGGATATATTGAGGCATTCCTTGATCACTATGATTTCTGGAAGTACTTTGAGGATATAGAGTGCTATGGTAACAATGAGCTTCCTAAGGGTGATAATATTGCAGGTATCATAAGGCGAAATGATGTAACAAACGCAGTTTATGTGGGGGACATACAGGGTGACTATGACGCTACTATGTCTGCAAAGGAGCAATTAAAGGACGAAGGTGTTAAGCTTGACTTTATCCTGGCAGATTACGGCTTTGGTGATGTGGATGCCAAGGTTAGGGAGATTGCAAATCTTAAGGAGCTACCACAGGTTGTTTCGGATATATTGGACTAAAGTATAATAATTTCACTATAACATGCCGATACAATTATAAGAAAAGGATTTCTATACGCATTTCAAGGAGGAGATGGCTATGAATGTATCTAAGGTTAACAATTTTGCAGGCTTTATGAATACCTACGAGGCATACAAGATTCCTAAGGAGCATGAATTGGTTAAGAATATTGCTGAACCTATGGAAACTGAGGATGGCTGTGTGTTGGTATTAACTGAGGAAGCCAGCAAGAGATTACAGCAGGATAAGGAAAAGGTAAGCGAGATGCTTATGGCGGATGTACAATTAGCATCTGCAAAGACTCAGGCAGAGGGCGCAAAAAAGTATGGCGAGGATATGGGAAAGCTGCTTACCGTATTTAGACTTATGTGTCAGGGACACAATGTTCCACACAGTGATGAGAAAAAGCTGATGGAGTTTGATGACAAGATGTATCAGGCTGCGAAAAATGCCCAGATGATGGCTCAGCTACGTGAGAAGCAAAAGCAGAAGAACGAAAAATCTCAGTGGGATGAGGAAGAGGAAGCTGAGTTTAGAGAGAAGATGGATGCACTTAACCAGGACGTTGAGGATGCTACTCAGAATATGAGTGCTGGTTCTGCTGCATTTTCAGAAGCTCAGAAGGCTAATATAGTTCCTATAGAGACAAGCAGTGCCGATATAGCAGCTATTGACAGTGTCAGTAGCTTAGGCGGTGGCGTAGTAGGCGCTAGGGTAGATTTTACCATATAAATGGTTACTTAAAATTTAGTTGTAATATTTTTTGGTAATGCTACAATGTAGTAAATAAATAATTAAGGAGGAACAAAATGAAAAAGGAAGAAAGATTTGTAGAAACATATTCACAGGGTGGGGTTAGCGCTATTAAAATCTTTGTGGATAAAGAAACTGGAGTAAATTACTTATTTCATCACCAGGGTTACGCAGGAGGAATGACAGTTCTGTTAGATAAAGATGGAAAACCTGTGATAACAGATGTAGAGAATATATAGAATGCTTTTAAAATAATAAAGGCGAAGGATTACTCTTGACTCGATTGCAATAGAGATTATGTTTTTTGGCTGTGCTAAGTTAACTTGCACAGCCTTTTTTGTTTTTTTACAAAAATTTACAAAAGGATACACAAAGGATACATCCACCCATTATATTAATCACAGTACAAGGGAAGGAGTGAGAAAGTGGATCAACTAAAAGACCAAGAAAAAAAGGTATTAGTAGAAGTGGAAGACCTTTACAAAATCTACAAGGTTGGGGATGAAACAGTAAGAGCCCTAGATGGTGTAAGCTTCCAAATCTTCGAAGGGGAATTCATAGCCATAGTTGGTACATCAGGTTCCGGAAAATCCACATTGCTTAATATGCTAGCTGGCTTGGAGCCACCTACAAAGGGCATGATAAAGCTTGGCAGTAAGCGAATGGACAGGATGAAGGAAAAACAGCTGGTAAGAATGAGAAGAAAGCATATGGGCTTTATCTTCCAGTCCTACAATCTTATAGGAACTATGGATGCCAAGGACAATGTGGCAATGCCTCTAATGTTTAGAGGAGTAGGCGCAAAGGAAAGGGACAAGCGAGCCAAGGAAACTCTAAAGCTGATGGGACTTGGAAAGCACATGAAGCATTTGCCAAGTCAGATGTCAGGAGGACAGCAGCAAAGAGTAGGTATTGCAAGAGCTCTTGTAACAAATCCTAAGATAATATTTGCAGATGAGCCTACAGGAAACCTTGATTCAGGAACTACTAAGGAGATACTGACAATCCTTAGGGACACAGTTAATAAGAAGAATAACACCTTAGTGATGGTAACCCATGACAGAAACCTTGCTCAGGTGGCTGACAGAGTTATACATATAAAGGATGGAAAGATTAGAAAGATAGAAATAAACGATAACAAGAAGGAGATAATTGAGGATGAAGACTATTAAGAGAACGAAGAAAATTTTTGCAATAATGATGTGTATGGTAATGCTGCTTGGCTTTACAGTTATAGCATCGGCAGAGACTACACCAAGACTTATAATCTCAGGATATACTACAGATAAGGATGAGATAAAAAGTGGAGATACATTTGAGATGACAATCTCTATACAGAATGTATCTAAGAAATCAGATATATCAAATATCAAGGTTACGCTTTCAACAGCAAATAATGAGATAGTGCCAGCATCAGGCTCTAACACAATGTACATAGAAAAGATTGCTAAGGAAGAAATATATGAGCTTAAGGTTACTATGGAGGCCGGTGCTGACCTTGCTTCAAAGCCTTATGTAATGGATGTGAAGTTTTCCTATGAGGATAGATATGGCACACCAATAGAGGATGCAACAACTCTTGTGGTTCCAGTTATTCAGAATCAGAGAGTAAGTGTCGGCAGTCTTGATGTTCAGTCTCAGGCTATTATGGTTGGTGACGAGACAGATGTTTCATTTACAGTAAATAACCAGGGCAGAGGCGAAATCTTCAATGTTAACGCAAAGATTGTAGGTGAAGGAATTGAGGCAACAGAAGCTTTTGTAGGAAATGTGGCATCAGGTGGTATGGGCTATGTGGATATCACTGTAACAGCTACTGATTATGAAACTGCTACAGGAACAGTACAGGCAATAATTACCTTTGAGGATAGCGTGGGAAATGAGAGCCAGATTACTCAGGATATTGCCCTTGAGGTATTTGAGTATGTTGAGCCAGTGGAGGATTTTTCTGATGTAACTGTGACACCAGAGGCTCCAAGCCCTATATCCCCTGTAGTGATTATAGCAGTAGTTGTATTAGTAATAGTATTAGTAGTTGTAATTAAGAAGAGAAAGCAGAAGAAGGAAGAGGAGCAGGATGAAATTTAGTGATATTTTAAAGCTAAGTATAGATAATCTTCGTCGAAGAAAATGGCGAACTGTCCTTACGGTTTTAGGTGTTACCATAGGAACCATATCCGTAGTGTTAATGCTTTCCCTTGGCTTTGGGCTTAAGGAAACCTTAAATGCTGAGCTTAATATGGGTGGTACCATCAATGATATTGTCATAGAGTATCAGGGTGAGGACGTGGATATGTATCTTACAGATAGTAAGATAGAGGAGTTTAAAGAGTTAAGTCAGGTTGCCAAGGCTAGTCCGCAGCTGCAAGTAGCTCTTAGGGTAAATACAGGTAAATACGAAGGCACTATGTGGGTATCAGGTGTTAGCCAGGAGGATTTGGAAAAAATTCCTTTGGGACAGGGCGTATGTCCTAAGGAGGGAGAGGAATTCCAGATTATAGTTGGCAATATGCTTGTACTAGATTTCTGGGACGCGAAGACTGGTGAATGTCCTTATTGGGACAATAATGTAATTCCTGAAATAGATATGATGAATGACAGGATGTATGCTAGTGTAATTAACTATGACGCTTATGATGGAGTTAATATAGATTCCGCAATGTCCAAGAGAAAACAGCTTAAAATAGCCGGTGTAGTTGAGGGCGACCCTGAAACCTATAATGCATATAGCTATAGTACATTTGTGGAAATAGAAACCCTAAAGGATTATTTAGAGAAGGAGTTTAGAGGGAAAAGGCTCCCAGAGCAGCCTGTTGATAAGAATGGAAATCCATATAAGGAGTGGATATATCCATCTGTTAAGTTGACTATATCAGATACAGGACTAGTAGAGGATACAGCAACCTACTTTAGAGATATGGGATATAGAGTAACCAGCCAGAAGGAGTGGATTGAGGAAAACAATAAGGTTTTTGATATAGTCCAGCTTGTGCTTGGTGGTATAGGAGCAGTGGCACTTCTTGTGGCAGCCATCGGTATAACTAATACCATCACCATGTCAACCTACGAGCGTCGCAAGGAAATTGGCGTGATGAAGGTTCTTGGCTGTGATATAGAGAATATCGGTGCTATGTTTGTATCAGAGGCAGGATTTATCGGCTTCCTAGGTGGAGCAGTTGGAGTTTTAATTAGCTACTTACTGTCTAAGGTTGTAAATATTGTAGGAGCCTCATTTATGACAGAAGCCATAGGGGTGGCAGGAAATCTTTCCTCCATACCACTTTGGCTACCATTTGTGGCAGTAGGCTTTACTATTCTAGTAGGTGTTGTGGCAGGATATTTCCCAGCCAGAAAGGCAACTAGAATCAGTGCACTTGCAGCAATTAGAAATGAATAGCCACTTATTGATATACGGACGTAAGCTCCTATAGAGTCACGGCATCTCAAACACGCTTGCGCTCTGATGGCTCACGTAGCGGTACTAAGCTCGCCTGCGCTTTCGCTTGGCTTGCTAAGGACCGACGTGACCATATGGTTTTCGATACCATGCTCTATAGGAGCTTACTGTGTATTCGTATGGGAAGAATGTGCTTGAAGAATTATCTCTCTTGATTTAGACTATATGTGACAGGTTTTGATGACAGTAAAGTTACTTGGTTCTAGCATATATGATAACAGGAGAGATAAAGTATGGCATATAATATACTTCTTGTGGAGGACGACAAATCCATAAGAGAGATAATTACAGATTTTTTTGCAGGAAAAAGCGAGGGAGAAATAAGTATTGAGACAGCCTGCGACGGTAATGAAGGACTAGATTATATCTATGAAAATGAGTACGACCTTATTATGCTAGATATAATGATGCCGGGAGCAGATGGTTTTGAGCTTTGCAGACGTGCTCGTAAGAAGAGCATAGTGCCTATAATATTTATTACAGCCAGAGGTAGAGAAGAGGATATTCTCTACGGATACGACCTAGGCTGTGATGATTACATAGTTAAGCCATTTTCCTTGGCGGAGCTTTATGCTAAGGTTAATGCACTTTTAAAGCGCTCTAAGGGACTGGTTGCAGGAAGTGATATAGTGTGTGGGGACATAACTATTAATCCTGCAAGATTTACAGTTACCTCAGCAGGGGAAAGCATTGAGCTTCCACCTAAGCAGTATGCATTGCTTAAATTCCTTATAGACCATAAGGATATGGTGGTGGAGAGAGAAACTCTACTTACCAGAATCTGGGGATACGATTATGAGGGTAATGACAGAGTGGTGGACAACCATATAAAGAAATTAAGAAGTGCTCTTGGTGAGCCGGGAAAACAGATAAAGACGGTTATAACTAAGGGATACAAAATAGTGGGGTGAGAATTATTAAGGCTAAGAGACAAAAAAGAAAGACCTTTAAGCAAATACTTATAAAGAAGCTTATAGCCACAGCGATTATTACTACTTTAGTTCTTCTTGTGTTAAGTTTGTTTTCATATCAGGCATTTATCTACATAGCCACATCTGAATTTTATATTGAGGAATCCTATTCTGTGGAGGCTGTTACCCAGGTTTATGAGAAGTTAGAGGAAAAGGGTGTGGATATGAATTCTGAAGAAGGACGAGATATATTTCTAAAGAATTTAAAATTCCGTTTCTATTCAAATGATTATATGGCCACAGCAATTTTAGATGGAGAAACCTACCAGCCAATATGGTCTGGTGAGCAGACAGCCATAGCTATAGTGTTAGTGGAGAACGAAGATGTAAATACCACGGGAAGCGTATATTACGAGATAGAGGGAGATATACCTCAGGAATATATAGATATGTATAATTATGTACAGGATGCATATACGTATGTGGAGGTTGGAAGAGAACCGGAAGAAGAGCTAGATGGTTTATATATAAATGATGGACGTTTTAAATTTAGCAAATACACCCTTCGTGAATATGATAAGAAGGGTAAGGCTAAAATTACAGAATATGAATTGACTCCTACGGACCTAGAAGGATATACCTTTGTGCCACAATCTGAGGCGAAGATTATGGTGGTAGGTCTTTTTGGCACTCCTAAGGATACTACCCTTTATAATCAGCTGGATTATTATATTAAGTATATAACTGAAAATAATCATAATGAGGGTTATTATTACGATAATATGCAGACCATAGGTTTCCTTGATATGGGTATGGCAAATAGCTCAAAGGTAACTTTGCCAAATGGTGAAACCATAATAATATGCAAACAGTTATATGTGGATATATGGAAGGAATGGGGAAAGTACATAGTATTGGTATATGTTTTGGCATATGTGCTTGCCCTAGCCATAGCAGCTGTAGTTGCCCGTATAAAATACCTTAAGCTTAAGTCAGCTTACGATATGGAGGACTACCGTATTACTATGACCAATACTATGGCTCATGATTTAAAGAGTCCACTTATGTCCATATCGGGTTATGCGGAGAATCTAAAGGAAAACATCAATACTGACAAGAAGGAATATTACGCAGATTCTATATTGGAAAATGTCACCTATATGAATGCTATAATAGGAAATGTGCTAGAACTTTCTAAGGTGGAAACTGCTACAGAAAAACTAAACAGAACTGATGTAGTGGTTGAAGAGCTTATTGAAAGGCTGGCAAATTTCTACAAGGATGCTATGGAAGAAAAAACCTTAAAGCTAGAGGTAGAGGGAAGTCTTACCATTAAGGCTGACGAAAAGCTAATGCAGCAGGTGTTTGATAATCTTATTACCAATGCTATTAAGTATAGCAATGAAGGAACTACCATAAAGGTAGAGCTTTCCAAGAAGAGAAGGAAATCTAGGATCACATTTACTAACGTCAGCACAGAGGACATCGGCAAGGAAGCTGAAAACCTGTGGAAACCATTTGTGAAAGGTGATAACAGTAGAAGTAATAAGCAGGGTACAGGTGTGGGCCTTGCTATAGTGAAGGATATAGTTGAGCTTCATGGCTACAGGCTGAAGCTTAGTTGCGAAGAAGGAATATTTAAAGCTGAAATAAAATTATAGGTATGAAGGTGCGAACTATATTAAATTCGCACCTTTTTGTATGTTTCGTACCACAAATTTGTATTTTTCATTCGTATTTGTTATTATAGACTTATATGAACTCATAGGGAGGGTATACAAATGAGATTAAAGGATTTAGAGGGCTTCAACCCTATAACTATACAGTGTCACAATAATCCTGATGCAGATGCATTAGGCTCCGGTTACGGATTATATTGCTATTTTAAAAAGTTGGATAAAGATGTAAGACTGGTTTATAGTGGTCCCAGCCAAATCACAAAATCAAATCTAAAGCTTATGGTTGAAAAGCTTGATATACCAATAGAATATATTGATCCATCAAAGGAAGAAAATTTAAAGGTTGATGGTCTTCTCATAACAACAGATTGTCAGTATGGGGCTGGAAATGTTACTAAGCTAGAAGCAGATGTAACCTCCACCATCGACCATCATCAGATAGAGATAGAGGGTGATGATCTTACATACATTTATCCTGGCCTCGGAAGCTGTTCTACCTTAGTGTGGAAGCTGCTGAACGATGAGGGATATAAGGTTACGGATGAGGAAGGTTTAGGAACAGCCTTGTACTATGGTCTTTATACAGACACTAACCAATTCTCTGAGCTTTATAATCCACTGGATAAGGATTTAAGGGATGGTATTGAATATAATAATAGTCTTATCACCTTATTCAAGAATTCAAATATAACATTAAGTGAGCTAGAAATAGCAGGTATAGCTATGCTACGATGTGGCTTTAATGATGAGCATGAATTTGCTGTTATAAAATCACAGCCATGCGACCCAAATATTTTAGGTCTAATCAGTGACTTTCTTCTGCAGGTAGATCAGATTAAGTGTTGTGTAGTATATTATGAAAATGCGGATGGCTACAAGCTATCAGTGAGAAGCTGTATAAGAGAGATAAATGCAGGAGAGCTAGCTGCATATCTTACTGAGGATATAGGTTCAGGTGGTGGTCACTACGAGAAGGCTGGTGGATTTATAAGCAAAAATTTATTTAAAAGAAAATTTGATTGCATACATGGAGAAGCATATTTTAATAACCGAATGAATGAGTATTTTCATTCCTATGACATAATTTATGCCAAGGACTATGAGGCGGATATTGCTAACATGAAGATGTACAAGAAAAAGAAGCTTCCATTAGGGTATGTTAACACTTGGGAGATTCTTCCTATAGGGACACCTATTATGGTAAGAACCTTAGAGGGAGATATAGATCTGGTAGTAGAGGAAGACCTTGTAATAATGATAGGAATTATGGGCGAGGTATATCCTAACAGATTAGATAAATTTAAGAGGTCATACACGCAAATTGATGCAGAGTATTCCTATAATACTATGACTGAAACTGAGTATATTCCAACCATAAAGGTTAAAAGTACAGGTGTAACATTAAGACTTATTGACTACGCCAAGGTATGTATGCCAAGTGGAAGTGTGAAGATATTTGCAAAGCCTATAGATAAGGGTGTAAAGGTATTTACAGCTTGGGATAAGGAAAAATATATGCTAGGTAAACCAGGAGATTATCTGGCAGTAAGAACTGACGATTACCATGATGTGTATATTGTGGAGCAGGAGATATTTGGTAAGACCTACGAAGAAGTATAAAGCATTACCAAGTATATGAAGCCGAAAGGGGAAAAAATGGCAAACGGTTTTAAATATGACGCATTTATAAGCTACAGACATGCGGATTTGGATAAATTTGTAGCAGAGAATTTACATAGAAAGCTGGAATCATATAAGGTTTCAAAAAAAGTAATTAGTAATGGTAGAGCTAGACGTAGCAAGATTGAAAGAGTCTTTAGAGATAAGGATGAGCTACCTATAACTAATAATTTGGAGGACCCTATAATTCAGGCACTTCAGCAGTCTGAGTATCTACTGGTAATATGTACTCCTAGATTAAAGGAGTCAGTGTGGTGCAAAAAGGAGATAGAGACCTTTATCAGTATGCATGGTAGAGATAAGATATTTGCAGTGCTAGCAGAGGGAGAGCCACAGGAATCTTTTCCAGAGGAAATACTCTACAGAGAGGGACAGGTACAGTATCCAGACGGAACTATAGGTTTGGGATTGATTCCAGCTGAGCCCCTAGCTGCTGACGTTAGAGGTAAAAGTAAAAAAGAAATCCTTAAAGCTATGGATGTGGAGATGCTTAGGATTCTGGCACCTATGCTTGGAGTTGAATTTGATGACCTAAAGCAGAGACATAGAGAACGAAAGTTTAAAAAGATTATTACTGCCGCTGTGGCAGCAGCAGCTGTGTGTCTAGGAGTTGGTATAGCTAGTACCATAACGGCGCTACATATTAATAAGCAGAAGGAAAAGATAGAAGAGCAGTCCATAGAGATACAGGCTCAGGCTGATGAGATAGCTTCACAGTCAGATGCTATTCATACCCAGAATGAAAAGCTCATTGAGAATCAGGCAAAGAATTTGGCACAGGAGTCCTTAGGATATCTTGAAAAGGGTGATAGACATAGAGCTATTGAAACTGCGATTGCGGCACTTACTGAATACGAAGGTATGCCTATGGTGTATACTCCAGAGGCTAGGTATGCATTGTTTAATAGCTTGTATCACTATGATATTGGTAACAAGATGAAACCTATATGCTGGTTGGAAATGCCAAGTCTGATAGATGATTATGCCATATCTCCCAATAAAAACTTAGTAGCCTGTGTTGATATGACAGGAGAAATATGTATTTGGGATTTGTCGAAGCAAAAGAATATTATGGCGATTCCTGAGGTAGATGGTGTAAATATTATCTATGATGAAAATATAGCCTTTTATGATGATGAACATTTAATTTGCTTGCGAGGTGAGGATCAGCTGTGTAAGGTAAATGTTAATACAGGTGAAACAGTGTCCAGCATCACAGTGGAGGGCATGGATAAATTTTACAGTGATGATGGTAAATATGTTGCTGTGGAGGTGTTAGCTGGCTTTAATATTTATGATGTAAGTGGGGAACAGATTACATTTTCAGGTAATATTCCTTTAACTGAGGGTTATATGATAGATGAGGAACCATTGTATTTCCAGGATGGTAAGCTGATATTTGTTGAAAGCCTAGTAGGTGATTTAGAGACTGATGTCAATGATGAGGAGGATATTCCTAGTAAGGTGATAATCAATTTGTATGATTGCAATGTAATGGCGAAGCAGGCTAAGATACATGAAGATTATGATTCGGTTTCAGCTATCGCTTTTGATGGGGATAGCATATATTACAGTTCATATAATTTAGATGAAAAACTTGAATGTGTATTAAAAAGTTACCATGTAGAATCAGGGGAAGCTATGTGGGAACTTGATGAGTTTTTCTATGTTAGCAATATACATTTACCAAAGGAAGATGATGGTAGGCTTCTTGTAGAAGAGAGCAATTGCATAAAATATGTGGATAAGGAATTAGGAAGTATTGTTATTAGGATGGAAATATCTGACTCTTTAGTATATGTGGAGGGGGTAGAAGGTACCAATGATTATATTGTGCTTTCTTCAGCAGGCAGATTAAGTAGATTATTTACTAATTCGGAAACAATTGTATTATATGATGATTCATTACAAAGACATATGGGAGATATAGAAATTTTCTGTGAAACTGGAAATGGCTATTTGCTTAAGCTTTTTGATGACAACAAGGTAATATTTTACCAAGATACAGTAGGTAGGGATGTTCTGCCATATGAAGGTGAATACACAGAAAATTTAGGTATATTGGAGGAAGACATAGCCAAGGTTATCAGTGAATATGATTTTGATAAATCAGGAATATTAAATTGTATAATGTATACTGATGACAAGAAATACATGTTTGTATCCTATAATGACAATACTGTGGAAATATATGATACCAACACAAAGGAACGACTTAATACATTGGACGATATTTCTTCTGCAATATGTGTGTATTATGGAACTGACAAGGAAGGAAATATGTATATAGGAAATTATACTTGGGGATACATTTTAGATAGTGAATGTAACCTGATTGGTGAGGTAGAGTATATGTCAGGTATAGATTCAGAGGGAGAGAAAATATTCGTTGACATTGATGATCAAAGATATATGTTCCCTATGTATTCTGTAGATGAGATGATACGAATGGGAATGGAGATTATAGATTAACGAGCCATGCATCTAACTCATGCTGCGCATGAGTTAGCACGCTTTGTCGCGATGCGCATAAAACTTTACGGACCAACGAGCCCTGCATCCAACCCATGCTTCGCATGGATTGGCACGCTTTGTCGCGATATACATAAAATAAAGGAAGCACGTACTTGCAAGTGAACTTGCGTACGTGCTTCTTTTATTTTATGTGCATGGCTCGTTAGTCCGTAAAGTTGTCAAAATATCCCTGAATAAGAATAATTGGTGTACCCTTATCTCCGGAACCGCTTGTAAGGTCACAGAGTGAACCGATAAGGTCTGTAAGCTGTCTAGGAGTAGTTCCCTGAGAAGCCATATTTCCAACTAAGTTAGAATCCTTCTCCTTAATACTCTTAGAGATAGCTTCCTTAAGCTCTGCTCCGCTAAGGTTTGCGAAATCATTGTCAGCTAAGTACTTGAGCTTAAGCTCGTTAGGAGTTCCGATAAGACCACTTGTAAATGCTGGAGATACAACTGGATCTGCAAGCTCCCAAATCTTACCCTGTGGATCCTTGAATGCGCCATCTCCGTAAACCATAACCTCTACGTGCTTGCCTGTCTTATCAAGGATATCAGCCTGAATTCCTTCAACTAAATCCTGACACTCTCTAGGGAAGAGCTTAATCTGATCCTCTGTTGACTTGTTAGAACCAAGTAAGCCATACTTAGTGTTGTAGCCACTTCCATCAACAGAAGCAGTTAAGATGTCATCAAGACCACATACAACCTTAGCTCCGCCTTCTCTAAGAAGTCTCTTAGTTCTTACTCTTGTATGAATATCACAGTTGATAATGCAATCTGCATAATCAAGGATAGCCTTAGCATTGTTGGCAAAGATAACCTCTACCTCAGCACCAGCCTCTGTAATAATATCTGAATAGTACTGAACATAATCAACACCAGTAAACTCATGCTTATTCTCGCCGAATAATTCACGATATCTCTCAAGTGTTAAAACATCTGTGTAAGGATTAATTCCTGCCTCGTCTAACTGGTCGAAAGTAAGGAGTGCATTTCCTACCTCATCACTTGGGTAGCTTAACATAAGAACAACCTTCTTAGCGCCCATTGCAATACCCTTTAAGCAGATTGCAAAACGGTTACGGGATAAGATTGGGAAGATAACACCGATAGTCTCTCCACCTAACTTAGCCTTAACATCAGCAGCAATGTCATTAACTGAAGCATAGTTGCCCTGAGCTCTAGCAACGATAGACTCAGTAACTGCGATTACGTCTCTGTCTCTAAGTGAGAAACCTTCGCTCTCAGCAGCCTCTAATACACTTGTTACAGTGATATCTCTTAAGTCATCGCCCTGTCTAATAATAGGACCACGTATACCTCTTGATACAGTACCAACTTTTCTTTCCATGGTATATACACCTTCACCTTCTATTTAGAATACGTGTAGGTAGCACCTTTTTCAGTGCTATCGTAAAAAACACATTGATATTATACATTGTTGATGGGTACCTTGCAAGAAAAAAATGTGTCGATTTGGGTAAAAGTTAATTTACTACAGTAAAGTGATAGTGCAATAGCAAAACAAAGAGGATGAAATTACTAACAAGAGAGAGATTACTATGTTGATTTTGCTGATTTGAGAAAGAATATAAGAAAAATATGATGGTTCGTAAGATAATACAAATATGAGAGAAGAAATCTGCTAGTATATGTGTAGTATTATAATAGAAGATGGAGGTGTAATAGGGGGTGATTTTAAAAGTTGATTATGAGGGTATTTCGAACGTTAAAACATCAATAGATTTACAGAGAGCGAATTTTGATGAATTTTATGAGGCATTAAAAAATACAATATATAGTCTTCCTGATTATTGGGAGGGAAATGCTGCTGACGGATACATACAACAATTCAGTGATTTGTCATCAAGTTTTGAGGCCATAGCGACGTTATTATATGATTTATCAACACAGCTTAGTAATATATCAACAAATTTTGCTTCAAATGATTCTGGAATGGCCAGTCAACTTGGTGCAAGCTAATTTCTAGATGAGGGAGAGACAGCTTTGAATCGGAAGGTTTGGAGCTGCTTTTTTATAGTAATATTTTAAAATCCTACATTGGTGATGATAACAATTACATAAGAGGTGAGGTGTATGATACATACGAAGAGAGTATTGATTTTAGAAAATGATGCAACTGAAAGGAAGACATTGACAGAGTTTGTTGAAAAACATAAGGATGTTCAGGTATATGCAACTGATAATATAGGTGAAGCAATGGAAATATCCTTGAGAAATAATATAGATTTATTTTTCGTTGATATTGTTCTGGATAATAATAGTTCTTATGAGATTCTAGGGATGGAATTTGCAAAAATGATTAGAAAGATATCCCAATATGCATTTACTCCAATTGTGTTCATAACCTGTTTAGATGATCCCAGTATGTCAGCATATAGAGATATTCATTGTTATAGTTACTTAGGAAAACCCATAGATTACGCTGAGGTTGAGAAAGTAGTCGATGATGCATTAAAGTATTCCAATTATAATTCGTATCATGATGAAAAGTTGTTTCTTAAAAAAGATGGAATTATTCATTCAATAAGAATGAAGGATATTGTATATGTGGAAAGTCATGGTGGCATGATGGTGATTCATTGCAAAAAGTGTGAGTTGACTTTGTTCTATACCAGTATTGATATGATTCTTGAAAAACTGAAATATGATGTTTTTTTGAAATGTAATAGAAGCATAGTGTTTAATACTGACTACTTAAAGTGTATTGATACAAAGCAAAATAAAGTAATACTTGTAGATGGATTGGGTGAGTTTAAGATAAGCAGAAAAATGAAGGAGTATATGTTAAGACACATAAAACAGGGTTCATAAGCTTTTGATTCTGGTGGTTCTTTGTGTGATATGACTTTCTGGTAAGAGAGAAGTTAAAAATAGAGGTGGAGGACGAAGAATGTTCGGTTTTGATGAAAAAAATAAAGAAGCTGAAGCTTATTATATAAATAACTATGCTAAGGACATAAGTGTATATAGTGGAAAAATAAGGGTATATACGGATTATATAGAACGTCTAAACACTGTATATGAAAAACTATCTGATTTGTTGGAACGCTGGCATTGGGCACGAGAAGATGTAATAAGCATACATAATGAGGTGGAAGGAAAGTGGTATGGAGAGATTAAAGATAAGTATATGGAATATTCAACGGACCAATTGTTTATGATAAATATGCTTGATTATAAAACAATGATGGAGACGGTTCAGATGGATATATATAACAAGATGGAGGAACTGAAATGTAAAGTATCAGATTGTGAACAATACATACAGTCTCTCAAGTCGCAATACATGAAATACGTATGGGAGGAAATATACGGCTTTTAACATTGGAATATTCATAAATGTGCAGATGTTATAAATACAGTAATTTGTGAACGTATCTTAAGCCAGAAAAGGAGGGTGATTATTAATGAAGGATATATTAGTAATGGATACGGAAGCTTTTAAAGCCATGATTCAATATATAGATACTCAATTAATTATGCTTGATAATTTCAATGATAATAAGGAAACCATGAAAAATATGTTTGATGACATAGAAGATTCTAAGGTGTTGTATGAATACAATCTAATGGTATCCAAGTTAATTAATATGGTTGATGACTATTACAAAATGGTGAAAAAGGCCGTAAATGCATTATATACAATAGGAACAAATCTGAGTGACTATGATAGAACAGTATATGTTCATACGACTCTTACCAAAGATTACGATATGATAGAAAACGATTAAGGATAAATTATGGGATATAAAATTGATTATAAAAAGTTAATAAAGCTAAGAAATAAGTTGGATGAACTTTTGAATGAGCTGGAAACAGATGCTAAAAATCTTACAATCTTATCTGAATACATGTATGATTCCTGCTCTATAAATTGCAAAGCTGCAATGTCCGTAAAGGCATACGTCAAAGATGTCCATATCTCGGCGGTATCACCCTATATCCTAAATGCCATAGATGTTGTGAGAACCATCACAACAGAGTATTTTTATGAAATGTATGAGATTGATAATGGGGAAGATAGTGTTATTCAGGAAGAACATCTGGAGAATCTGGAAGGGAAATTATACGGTTTAAAAAATAAAGCTTGTGAGATATTGTTTGAATTAGAAAAATATGCTGAAGCTATAAGTGACATTATGGATGTTACAACGAAAAATGCAGAGGAGCTAGAACCATATTTTGATGAGCAAAAACTGATAGTAACAAAGCTAAAAAATGAATTCGCATTGTACGAGTCGGAGAAATTGGAAGAGGCAAAGACTGCTCAAGAGGTAATTAATGGATTCTATACCAAAGTGTCCAACTATGGTAATGATAATTTGGACATAACTAAATACGATGGAGAATATTACATAGAACCTTTACCAACAGAAGGTCTTCCGGAAGTAGAGCAATTATATGACGAACTTGGCTATAACGATGAAGAAAATGCTATTGACACCCTTGGGGAAGTGGGTGGTATAATGAATAATACAATAGACGGAGCTAAGTATCATAATGGTAAATATACAGGTGGAAGAACGAAAGACGAATTGGATGATTTAGCAAAGGATCCTTCTCATGCATATCGAATAGAATTGCAAGGACTAAAAGAACGTGAGATAGGCCTAGACTTGGAAGAACGAGGAGAATTAGGTTATATAATTCGCGATGATGAACAAAATGGTGGGGCCGAATTTATAGATGTTACAACAGGTATAAAATGGGATATTAAAAGTTTTGAATCATATCCAAATGGTCACACTGATCCAAAAAAAGGAGCTTTTACAGTTTCAAATGCTATGAAAAAGATAAATAAAGAATTTGATAAGAACCATAATGTGATTATTGATGTCAGAGAATTGACACCTGAACATATTGAAGAATTAAAAGATGCAATCGAAAGAGAGGGAGTATCTGATAGGATAATATGGTATCCGTAGGAGGTATTATGATTAAATTAAAAGAAACGGATTTTGGAAATGTAATTACAGAGCATAAAAAATGGATAGATTCTCTAGGAAGACAAGGAACCAGATTAAGTATTGACGAGATTGATTTTAGTGAAACTAATATATCTGAAAAGCTTTTTGAACAAGCATACATTACAGGGTGTTCTTTTGATAATATAAATGCTAAGGACATCTCGTTTTATTTAGCAAAATTATGTGCTTCGTCATTTAGAAATAGTAATCTAGAGAACGTAGACTTTACAAAAGCTGATTTATCGTATGTAGAGTTTAGTAACTCGAAATTATATGATATAAATTTTAACAAATGTGAATGCATAGAGACCAATTTTGCAAAAGCAGAATTAACAAATGTTAAAATGACAGATGTTTTGCTTGATACAGTTGATTTGAGAGATACTAAAATAAGTAATATTGATGTAAGTAATTCCTCATTGGAGGCTGTTTTGGTTAAAGGAATGTCTCTGAAAAATGTTATAGGTTTAGATAAATTAATTAGAGTGAGTATCAATATAGGGGATGTAGATAAAACAATAATGTTATATGGTGAAGATGCCATACAATGGCTGGAAAGTAATTCCGAACAATAGATGTTGCATAATAAATTATATAGTAGGGAAATTGAAAATATCCCAGGATAGTGGAAGAAAGAATATTGTATGAGCAATAAAGTTTACTATTTTATTTTTGAAAATGAATATATGAATAACATAATAAATAGGCTGTGTGTGCTATTTGATGTATCTCAAACAGAAAATTCTAAAATTTACAAGGGGGAAACTGATCAGGTATACGTATTGAATGCATTAGATGAAGGAATGGTATGTGTTTATGCAAATGACATGAGTTATATATATGAAATATATATCATTTGTACCCCGATTCATCAATCTGAAATAGAAGAACTGTTGCGCTCCCTGTGTGATGAAATTGAGGAAGATTATGGAGAAGACAGGAGTAGATTTATAAATTGTATATCTCTAAAATCTGAGATTATGATGAAATGTTTTGAAATTGCAGAAAAATATGGGTATCGAGATATTGTTGAACGCCTTATAAATTGTTAATATTTTATAGTAATACTATTATAATCCTTATAAGATGTTGTTTTGGTTAAAGGAATGTCTCTGAAAAATGTTATAGGTTTAGATAAATTAATTAGAGTGAGTATCAATATAGGGGATGTAGATAAAACAATAACAGATTATGATAACTTAATTACAGAGTATTAAAAATGGAATAACTTGAATGGTTATTCCATTTTTTGTTAATAAATAATACCACTAAGTGCATTCAAAATGTACCCAAAGTACACTGTAGGTTAATTTAACTTTCTAAATATTACAGTATAATGTATGGTATATAGACTATCAGGTGGTATTATGTCAGATAAGAAGAGCTCACAAGAGAATATTGAAGCTGGATGTAGATTGAAGAAGGTCAGGGAGGAAATGCACCTAACACAGGAGGCGTTTGCTAGTAAACTTGATATATCTGTATCAGCCTATAAGAAAATCGAAGGTGGAGAAAATGGAGTTTCTACAAAGGTTTTAAGACAGCTAAGAAGGATGAATATTTCTTCAGATTATATTTTGTTCGGTGAAATCACCCCAGTCGATAAGATATGGTATGAGGTGGATAATAGTACTGCCAAGGATAAGATGGAAATCTTTTTAAGACTACTGTTAGAATATACAAAGGATGAGGTTAGCGGAGTGAAGTTGTCGAAGTCCCAAGTAGTACAGTTGATTTCATCAGTATTTGACAAAGGATAAAGCATGATGAGGAATATATTGATAGTTGAAGATAATGAAGTTCACATGAAGGCATTAGTCAAAATACTTTCAAGTATAGAGGATATACAGATTTTTAAAGCATATAATAAGGCGGAAGCCAATTATATGCTTTCTTTGAATACATATAATGTGTTCTTGGTTGATATTATTCTAGATACGAAGAAACCTGGAGATGTTTCAGGAATTGATTTTGTAAATAAGCTTAGAGGGTATAAGGAATACCAATTCACTCCAGTGATTTTTATTACATCTTTAGAAGATCCGAAGCTGTGTGCATATAGAGATTTGCATTGTTATCAATATATTGAGAAGCCTTTTGTTTCAGTTCAAGTAGAAAAAACTGTAAGGGAAGCTTTGAAATTTCCTATAAATAAGGTGAATAAAGAGAATGCTTATTTTAGAAAGGATGGAATACTATTTTCAGTAAAGATAGATACAATTACACATATTGTTGTAGGAAGAAACGGTGTAAAAATTTATACTGATAATGATTGTTTGCAACTAGGCTATCAACCAGTGACTGAAATATTAAAGGAATTAGAGTCGGATGAATTTGTTCAGTGTAGCAGAGGAACAATAATTAATAAGAAGCATATAGAATATATTGATTATTCTAACAGATATGTAAAACTAAGAGGTGTTAAAGATACATTAGAGATAGGTCCGATTATGAAAAAGCACTTAAGAGATGGGTTGAAGGATAATGGATGAGTTTGGGAAGCTATTTACTACTTTGCTTGAATGTATATCAATATTATTATGGTTGCATATTAGCTTTAGGAAGAGAATCAAACAAAGCAGAGGAAAATTGTATTTTGTTATTATATATGTAGCCTATTATTATATTTTAAACCAGTTCAAAATAGGCATTATATTTGACATTATTCCTATTGTACTGGTGTTTGTTTGGGTTAAACTACAATTTCATGAGAGCTATATTACTTCAATTGTAAAATATATTATGTGCTTACTGGGAGTTGGATTAATACAAGCAATAACCTTTGCTGTGATAGGTTATTTAGATGAGGAGATTATTAAATTTGAAATTGGGCAGATATATATCACGGCAAGTATAATAAGTGTAATTATATCCATGGTTATATATTTTTTACTTAAGAATAAGGGGTTTCAAATATTAAAACTAGATGAGTATTCGGTAGCAGTGCTGGTTTTTATAGCAGGGATAGTTTTGTTTATAAAATATGACTATGAAAAACAAGGCGGAATTTATAGTTATGTTTATATGATTTTATTTTTCTTATTAATGTTGTTTGTTATAATGATGTTCAAGGGATTGAAGGTTAAGCACAATTTAGAGCAAAAACAACAGGAGTTAGAAGCGAGAGAAAATTATGAAAATGCATATGAGAAGCTTTTAATGGAGCTAAGACGAAAGCAACATGATTATGACAATCAAATTGCGGCATTATATAGTTTGCAAATATTAGAAGATAATCAAGATAATTTAGGTAGCATACAAAAGGAATATGCTGAAGAACTTTTAACAAGAGAAAAATATGATGAGCTGATAATGAAATGTGATAATCCGATTTTAACAGGATATGTCTACACTTGTTGTATTGAGGCTGCTGGGTTAGGTATAAGGATAGAGCCTAATATTATATGTCAAAAAAATAATTCTAAGATAGCATTGCATCAGATAATTGAAATATTGGGTATCCTTATTAATAATGCCATAGAGTACTTGAAAGACAGTAATATATCTAACAAGGAAATTAATGTACAAGTATTTGGGGAGTCGAGCCAATTGCGTATTGTGGTGTCGAATGTGGCTGAATACATAACTTATAATGAATTAGAAAAAATGTTTCAGATGGGGTATAGTACAAAAGGAGATGACAGAGGGATTGGGTTATATTCCTTAAAGCATATAGTTCAAAAGAATAAAGGCAAATTGATAGTTGATAATATATCAAAATCCAATAAGAATTGGTTAGAAATAGAAGTAGTATTTTAAAAGGGAAGGAGATTTTTTAAGTCTCCTTCCCTTAGTTTTATTCGTCAAAAGACGGATATTCAGGTTCTCCTAAGAACCAAAAGCTACTCCAATCATCCCATTTTGGTATGAAGCTGTTGAAGATTGTTGTCCAGAAATTCATGCGTTCACCTCCTTTTGTATGCAACATAAAGTTGTAGTGTGTGTATTATAAGTAACCAGAAGCCTATGTTTATAGGCTGATTGGTTTCTGTTGTTAAAAGAACCAATATAAAGATTCCGATTACCATAGCTTCCTTAATTCTTGCTCTAATAATGAAGTCCCTCGATGCTTTAGGTCTTGTTGCTGCTTGAACAGGACTTAGATTACAAGTGATAAATCCACAAACCATACTAATAAGAATTGAATATGCTTTGGGTAAATATATTAAGGAACCAAGAATAATTCCAGACGATAGTAGCAACAAGCTTAAAAGAAAGCAAAATAGATAGGTTTTGCAATGTATACCACCACTATTTACTCTAAAAGCTACAAAGAAAAAAAGACCATAGAAGAATTCCTTGTGAAAACCAAGAGAATAAAAGATAAAAAAGAAAATAAGAGCTTTGCTTAGGTCAGATAAAGTCCCCTTCAGGTAGAAGAGGAGAATTGCTTTTTCGCGTTTGCTTAATTTAGCTGTTGACATGATTACCACCTGCTTTGTATTTGATGGTGTTATTGTATTAGGGAAAATGTCGAAAATATGATTTTATGAATGAATTAGAGTTTTGACGTACTAAACTTAATATTTGACTAGATAATAGTAGTTTATGGTGTGTTTGATATAAAAAAATATAAATTGGTTATAAAAAATGTTAGATTGTTTGATTTATTATATATAATAAAAGTTTATCTGATATTTAAGAATTTAGAAAAATATAGAAACAAAGGGTTAAGTGTAATTCCTATAGGAACTTATACTTAACCCTTTGTTTCTAGATGATAAAAACTCACTGTAAAGCAACTCCATTTACCCACCTGGCTACTTACAGTTATATCTCCACCCTGACCTTCCACAATTCCCTTAGATAGAGAAAGTCCTATACCGATGCTGTTTTCATTAACCTCTGACTTGGCTCGGAAAAAACGCTTGAATATTTTAGACTGAGCTTCCGGCTGTATGCCCATACCGTAGTCCTTGATATGTATCATAGTCATAACGCTGGTTGACTCTACTGTTACATCTATGGAGCTGCCCTTAGGAGCATATTCTGTGGCGTTCTTAAGGATATTAGTAAGAGCTTCTGCTAACCAGTCTCTGTCGTGGTTCAGGAGGAGTGCTTCGTCGCAGCTTACATTTACAGTTTGATTTTTTGCCTCGCTTAGCATAGAAATGTTTTGCACCGCTAGCTGAATGGTTGGTAGTAGCTGCTCTTTTTTCATAATGAACTCTATGGCTCCGGACTCAAGTCTTGCCAGCTTAAGGAGAGATAATATTAACCACTCCATACGGGAGAGCTGACCGCCCATAACATTTAACATTTCCTGCTTTTTCTCGTCGCTGACATTTGGATTGCACAGCAAATCTTGATATATGGTAAGGGTTGCCAGAGGAGTTTTAAGCTGATGGGAAATGTCTGCTATAAGGTCCTGTAGGAACTCTTTTTCCTTTAACTCCTTGTCTCTGCTCTGTTTTATAGCAGTAACCATCTTAGTGTATGTAAAGTAAAATTGGCTAATATCTCCCTCTGTAAAGCTACTAAAGTCAGGAGTATTATAGTCCCCCTCTAAAGCATCTTCTGAGTTTCTACGGATGGTCGCTATGGCATCCATTGGTACCTTATATAGCTTAAGACCAAAGAGATAGATTGTCACACCAAGTACTGTAAATATTCCGTAAGCAATAACAAAAAGCGTACGCTTATGCTCATTGATTTGGGAGCTATATTCTGCAGGTGAGTAGCTGATTTTACCGGTTTCTAACAAGGTGTCATAATCCTGTCCGGAGTTAATGATTTCCTGGTGATAAATCTCGTCTATGTGGTTTACATAACTCTCGATGATAAAAAACAATGCTACACCACAAAGTATAAGCACCAATACATATTTAATTGTGTAGTCCCGCACCTCTTTGTTTCTAAACATATGCTTCCTTACTTATCTGATATCATATATCCCACACCTCTTACGGTGAAAATGTAATCCTTGTCATTACCAAGCTTTTCTCTAAGTCTCTTTATGTATACAGACAAGGTATTGTCATCTACGAAATCTCCGTCAATATCCCACAGCTGCTCTAGCAAAGCACTTCTGGTTAGTGTTTGGTTTTTGTTCTTAATCAGTGTGGTGAAAAGTCTGAATTCGCTAGGAGTAAGATTTATAATCGCCCCATCCTTTGTAACCTTGTGACCAGCCAAATCTATGCGAAAGGCTCCGAAGGTCATAACCTCACCGTTGGTATTATTAACCTGATTTCTTCTGATATTTGCCTTGATTCTTGATATTAGCTCTCTGACTCGAAATGGCTTGGTGACATAGTCATCTCCTCCCACCTCTAGCCCCTGTATAACATTTACCTCCTGGTCGAGGGCAGTAAGAAATATGATAGGAAATGTATATCCCTCAGCTCTTACATTCTTGCAAAATGTATATCCGTCCCCGTCAGGGAGGTTAACGTCTAAAAGTACCAAGGAAAACTCTCCTTTGTTAAGCTGTTCCTTGGCATCCTTAAGGGTTGCTACATGGGTAACCTGAAAGCCTTCTGTTTCTATGGCGAAGCTGGTTGCCATAGCAAGGGGCATATCGTCTTCTATAAGTAATAATTTGTCCATAGTAAGCTCCTGTAATAATTTCAAAATATAAACCATTGATTTTCTTTTTTATATTTTAACAGTTTTAGTAAGTTATTGAAATATTTATATGAGAAAATCTTTCTTACAAAATTGTAAGACAAATATTCACGGGATTGTAAGATTGACATTTTATTATAAGGCTATAAGGTCAAACAGTGGGATTTATAAGTACTGATTTAATGACAAGCGGATGAGCATATCTTAATAAACAAGATTTATAAGAAAGGTTAGGGAAATGATATGGAAATAATAAAGACAAGCAAGCTTTGTAAATACTACGGTGAGGGAGAAAAGCAGGTAAAGGCAACTGATGAGATTGACCTTACTATAGAAAAGGGTGAATTTGTGGCCATAGTCGGTGCATCCGGCTCAGGTAAGTCTACCTTGCTTCATCTTTTGGGATGCTTAGACAAGCCTACCAGTGGAGATATATTTATCGATGGGGAAAACATTGCCAAGTTTAATGACGAGGCGCTAGCTATGACTCGTAGAAGAAAGATAGGCTTTGTGTTCCAGTCCTACAACCTAATTCCAGTGCTTACAGTTAGAGAGAATATTGAGATGCCGGTTCTGCTTGATGGCAAGAAGCCGGACAAGGAGTACATAGATGACTTAATTGAGATGTTAGGTCTTACTAAGAGACAGAAGCATCTTCCTAACCAGCTTTCCGGTGGTCAGCAGCAGAGAGTTTCTATCGCAAGAGCATTGGCTAATAAGCCAGCTATTATATTTGCAGATGAGCCAACTGGAAACTTAGATAGAAAGAATGGCCTTGAGGTTGTGGAGACACTTAAGGCTTCCGCTAAAAAGTACCAGCAGACCTTGGTGCTTATTACTCATGAGATGAGCGTTGCCGGTGCAGCGGACAGAGTAATAGAAATATCAGACGGTAAGATAGTAAGTGACTCAAAGGAAGCGTAGGAGGATACTATGAGGAATTATAAGGAATTAGGAAATAAATACATAAAGCACAGAAAAAAGCGTGCAGTGCTGGTTGTTCTTAGTATGGTGCTTGCTACAATGCTACTTTACACCGTATCTACGCTTTTGCTTAATTATTGGAATGATACTAAGGAAGTTGAGGAGACATACAATAACTATCATGCAGAGGTTATGAACCTAGATAAGGAGCAAAGAGATAAGGTTAGTAACTATGTTACTGTACGTAATGCTGATTTTGCCTATGTGGATGTAGAAAGTGCCTTTGAAGATTATTATGGACGTTCTATGACTATGATATATTATTTCGATGATATGGACCAGATTACATTTAACTTTAAGGTGGTTGAGGGAGGACTTCCAAAGTCATCTGATGAGATACTTGTGAGAAAGGATAACCTTCATCTCTTTAAGAATGATATCAAGGTGGGCTCAGTTCTTAAGACAGTGGTATATGATGAGGAGGGAAATAGCTCACCAGGCAAAAGCTTTACTGTGGTTGGTATCATTGACTATGACTGTGTAAATGACCTTGAGGTGTATAACAGTATATTTTACTCTCTTGGAACTGAGGATATGACCATGTCAGCCTTTGTAAGATATGACAAGAGGGAAGACTGGAATAAGCTTACTTATAATCTGGCCAAGGATGTAGGTGTGGATGTAAGTAAGAACAACATATATTACATCAATGAGTTTATAGGAACATTTTATATGAACCCTAACTCACAGGGTACATCCTATGCAGCTATGTTCCTTATGATTCTGCTTTTTGTAGGATATATAGCAATGGTTATGGTAAGAGGCCTTTTTACAGCAAATCTCTTCGACAATGTAAGAGAATTCAGCATACTGAAGGCTATGGGTGCCACTGACAAGAAGATTAAGGATATATTTAAGAGAGAGATTTACACTGAGGGACTTATTGCATTTGCAATAGGTGTAGTTCTAAGTCAGATAGTATTTTTTATACTTGAGAATGTGGTTCATGTGTACGGCTTTAACTTTAGCTTTAGCTTGCCTGGTTTTGTAGTGGGATTCCTGTTCCTATATCTTACTACAGCGCTTGCTATTATAGAGCCACTTAGTGTGCTTAAGAAGGTCCCAATAGTTGAGGGTATTAAGAGCAATTATGCAATTAATAATTCAAAGGATAAGAAAAGAGGTGGAAGACTCTTTAGAATCCTTGGCGTAGAGGGTGAGTATGCATATAAAAATATTAGACGAAACAGCAAGGGCTTTTGGAATGGTGTGGCAACCTTTGCGGTTAGTGTGCTTCTTATAACAGCACTTATCACTGGTGGGGCAAATCTTGCGGAGATGATTGCCTTTGAAACTGGTGGCACTGACAGAGAGCTTACTTATGATTACTGGACTAGAAGTGTACCGGTGGATGGGCAGCAGACCATAGATGAATGGCAGGAAACACTTTTAGGCAAGGATTTTATAGAGGATGTAGACCCTGATTATAGTTATCTTACTTTTGGTAAGGATGGAGAAGCAGTAATTCAGTTTACTGAAGAGGCAAAAAATGGTATGAAGATATCCGGCTGGGGTCCATCAGCGGATATTATGAGCGTAATTCTTTATACTGATGAGCAGTTAGAAAAGCTGGATAAGTATATGCTGGATGGGATTTCTGCTATGGAGTTGAAGCAGGGTGGAGCTATTATATGTAGTGGTTTTTCTTATTATGATGAGAAAACAGAAGATAATATAACTGTGCCACTTTATGAAGCAAAGGTTGGAGACAAGGTGGATATAATTAATCCTAAATTTGTGGAAGATAAGAGTAGTCAGCTTGAATTAAAAGATGAGGCTACAGCCGAGCATTATATGCAGGTGGAAATTAAGGGAATGTGCAGTCACCCCCTTGGTTATGGTGGTATAGGAACCTTAATTATGTCCTATGATTATGTGGTAAATGAGTTTGGTATAGATGTAAGTAAGTTTTTCGATGGATTTTCGATTAAAGCTGACAAATCCTTCGAGATAACAGATATGCCGGCACTTGAGAATGCTATATATGTGGAGACAAAGCAGACTGATTATGAGGTTGCGAACGTGGCTATGTGGTTTGATGCTCAGATGGGTTCTATGAAGGTTATAGTGGCATGTATAGCAGGCTTCCTTCTTCTTATGGGTGTTATAAGCGTCCTTAACAATATGATTAACGAGCAGCAGGTGAGACGCCGTGAGGTTTCAATCCTAAGAGCTGTTGGAATGAGCAAGAAGAAGCTGAATAAGATGCTTATTCTAGAAAAGGTTATGATGGGCTTCTTCGCATGGATTATAGGCACTGTGCTTGGAGTGTTATTTGTGAGAGTATTGCTTATAGGAATTCTTTATATGAGTGAAGCACCTATGGTGTATAGTATAGGTGGATATCTTGTGACTGGTGCTGTGGTAATAGCAATTATGATGCTTATGTCCATGATAATAGTGGTTTCTATGGGCAAGATGGATATTACTGAGGGAATCAGAAATGCGGAATAAGGGTTAAAAATAAATCTAAAATAATATGCAAAAATTTCCATTAGCTATAAACATTTTCCTTCAAAATGTCGAAATAAATATATGAAAATACACTTTGTAGGAGGACTACTATGCAGTTAATATTTAGTTTACTCTTCGGCGGTATCGCTGGATGGCTTGCAGGCAAGATCATGGGTTCAAACTTTGGTGTTATCGTTAACATCATCCTTGGAATCGTTGGTGGAGCTGTTTGTGGAGCAATCTTTGGTCTTATCGGTATCTCATTTAATGGAGTTATCGGTGGTCTTATCAGCGGTGTTGTTGGTGCTTGTGCACTTATCGCAGTTGGAAGAGCTATTAAGAAGGGCTAACACCTAAGAGAATAAAAGCGGGACAGATGATGTCTCGCTTTTATTTTTTGTCTTGAAGTTTAAGTGATTTTGTGGAATTATATAATATATAAATTTATGAGGGGATAACGAATGAGTAAGATTCTTATAGTAGAAGACGACAATGATATAAATGGTATGATAAACGTGGCTCTGACCAGAGAAGGCTATGATTGTGTAAGTGCATATTCAGGAACAGAAGGTATCTTAAGACTTGAGCATGATGACTACGACTTGGTGATACTTGACCTTATGCTTCCGGGAGTGGAGGGCAATGAAGTTCTAAAGAGAACTAGAGAAAAGAAGAACATTCCATTTATCGTGCTTTCCGCAAAGGATGAGCTTGATATAAAGGTTGAACTGCTTACCCTTGGTGCAAACGATTATATGACCAAGCCCTTTGAGATAAAGGAGCTACTTGCCAGAGTGCAGGTTCAGCTTAGAATGAGCAGCATTATGGCAGCAAATGGCACTGGGGGAACATTTGGTGCTGGCAGTTCTGCCACAGGAAGCATAGTAAAGCAAACTCTAGATTACAAGGAGCTTAGTCTAGACCTAAACAGTAAGTCCCTTGATGTAAATGGTAACACAGTATCCCTTACTGCCCAGGAATATAAGATTATGGAGCTGTTCTTAAAGAATCCAGGGAAGGTGTTCTCTAAGAATGAGATATACGAGTACGCATGGGATGATTTCTACGTGGGGGAGGATAAGACCATTTATGTACATATCAGTAACATAAGACAGAAGATGAAGAAGTTTACGGAGAATGAATATATAGAGACTGTTTGGGGTCTTGGGTTTAAGCTTTAAAATTATCTTTAAACTTTCTTTAACATTTATTGGTTTTATATTAAAATTTGTGTTGTATTATGATATCAGCGAAGGGAAAACCGACGCTGATATTTTTTGGATTTTTCAAGAAGGAGAAATGACTATGGAATATGTAGTTAGTACAAAGGGACTTACCAAGGTATACGGTAAGCACACCGCAGTAGACAACGTTAGCCTCCACATCAAGCGTGGAGAGATATACGGCTTCATCGGAAGAAATGGAGCAGGTAAGACAACATTTATGAAGATGCTTACAGGACTCGCAGCACCAACAGCAGGAGAGATTAGTCTCTTTGGTAGCACTGGTGAGGCTATGAAGAAGCAGACTGAGAGAGTTGGTAATCTTATCGAGGACCCAGGGTTATATCCTCAGTTTTCAGGATACCAGAATCTTAAGTGCAAGTGTCTTGCTCTTGGAGTTCACAAGGAGGGCTATATAGAGGAGCTTCTTGATATGGTAGGTCTTTCTAGTGCAGGTAAGAAGAAGGTTAAAAAATACTCTCTTGGTATGAAGCAGAGACTTGGAATAGCTATGGCGCTGGTTGGAGGACCAGACCTGCTTATACTTGATGAGCCTATCAATGGTCTTGACCCACAGGGTATTGCAGAGGTTAGAGATATTCTTCTTAAGCTTCGTGATGAGCAGAATATGACTATTATGATATCAAGCCACATTCTTGAGGAGCTTTACAAGATAGCTGATACATTTGGAATAATCAACAAGGGTAAGCTTATTCAGGAGCTATCTAAGGAGGAGCTTAGTGCAAAATGTAGCGACTTTATAGAGCTTAAGCTTGATAGTGCATCAAAGGCTTGTCCTGTGCTTGAGGGTATGGGAATTACAAATTACAAGGTAATTGGCAATGATACCATTTACATCTATGACCAGGTTGATAATCTTGGAGCTATAAATAAGGCTTTGGCAAATGCAGGTGTTATGGTTAGCTTATTAAATGTGGTTCAGGAGAGACTAGAGGATTATTACTTAGAGCTAGTAGGAGGTGAGAAGAATGCTTAATCTTATAAGAATGAATAATTACAGAGTTAGACATATGACTTGTATGTATGTGCTTGCTATAATAATTTGTCTTTTTTCAGTATTCTCAGTAACAACTATTGGCATGAGTGCAGATGAGATGGCAGAAGGAACATACGAGGATTACGAGGGAATGGCTGAGGCTATGGAGGCTGGCTGGAATGAGGCTGAGATGGAAGCTGAAATGGAGGCTATGACAGAGGAAAATTCAGAGCATCAGATAGGAATTACTATCGATGGAGAAGATGTGGCAGGTGAGAATAGTGAAGCCTATGATGCAGGCTACCAAGCTGGACAGGAAATAGCTATGAACTTTGGTATATATTCGAATCAGCCAATCCGTGCAGACGGTACAATAACCTCATATCTTGCATATCTCTATGAGGATGTGTCTAGTGGTATATTGCTTATATTTATGACTATTGCAGCAGTGCTTTTCTTTAATAGAGAGCAAAATAGTGGCTTTATAAAGAATATTGCTTCTAAGTCTACATCTAGATTAAGCATTTACTTTTCAAAGTTTATATCTATGATTTTATATTTGTTGTTTACATTCCTAGTGATGGCCATTGCAGAGTATGTTACACTTTTGGCGTACTATGACGGAGACCTTGTCTTTGGCAGGGATGTTATGGGAGATTTCCTTCCAAGGTTAGGTATACTTTTAATTCTTCACATAGCATTTATCAGTGGTGTTGTAATGGTTACAACTATTACTAAGAGTAGTACCATGGGTATTACAGTAGGTATGCTTGCCAATACAGGCTTCTCGGCATTTATAGTGTTAGCATTAAGAGCTTGGCTTGATTTTGATTTAAGCGATTATCTTATTAATTACAATCTTACCAGAGTGAATCTTGATTCTGGTAGTGATGTGCTAAATCACGCACTTTTGGTTGGAATTATTACCATAATAGTTTATAATGTGATTGGTTGCACTTGGTTTGCTAAGAGGGATATAGCATAAAGAATGTAGACCAGATGCAGTAGACTAAGCGGTTTGGACTAAGGAATTCGATGATATGAAGCTTGGAATTATACTTGTGCTTCTTATAGCACTTACTATCATCACAATAAAATACATATTATACAGGCGACAGGTTAAGGAAATCTGTCGCCAGATTCAGTTTGTCAGTGGGGAGGTTACTAACCATAAAATTAGAACTGACCTTAAGGACAAGGAGGTTGTGGAGCTGGCTAAGCGTATCAACGATATGTGTGAGGACCAAAGCAAAAAGGAAAATGCACTTATAGGTAAGGACAGACGTCTTAAGGAAACCTTAACCTCCGTGTCCCACGATATAAGAACACCTCTTACCTCGTTGAAGGGCTACTTTGAGCTTCTTATGTCAGAAGAGGATACGGATAAAAAGCTTCAGTACGCTGGGGTTATGAGTGAACGTATGGATAATTTGTCTGATCTTTTGGATGAGCTATTTACCTACACTAAGCTTCAAAATCAGGATTACAAGCTGGAGATGGAAGAATGGGATATGACCAAGCTGGTGTTGGATACTATATTTTCATTTTATGAGATATTCAAGGAGAAGGGTTATGAACCAGAGCTTGACATAGATGAGAAATCCTACAAGGTAATGTGTAATGATCTTGCAGTAAAACGAGTTATATCAAATATTGTGAAGAATGCCCTTGTTCATGGTATGGGAGATATAAGACTTACCTATGGCGTAGAGGATATGATTAATGAGAAAAGCATTGATAAGAAAAGGACACATGAGGTTTCAATGCAAGAGACTGATACGCGCAGTAGGTGGGTAATCTTCACCTGCGAAAATTCTATCCCACACCCAGAGAACATGGATATCACTCAGGTCTTCGAACGTTTCTATAAAGCGGACAAAGCCAGAAATGAAAAATCCACAGGACTAGGTCTTGCCATAGCCAAGGAGATGGTGGAGAAGATGGATGGAAATATAGAGGCCAAGCTGGTTGGAAAGAAATTTATAATTGAAATAAGGTTTCATGTGATTTAGAGTAGAAAATTTTATTTTTTCTACTCTTTTTTACATTATTTTTAAAATTAAAGGAATATTATCATATTTACCAGCATACAATGTATAAATTGGAGAAGAATACCTGGTTATTGTACAAGCCAGAGGAGGTCCTAGGTTGGTCGTAGTAATAGTAGCGTGATAATAAAGAATGTAAAGGAGGACATTATGGTTATTTCAAACGGAATTAATACAAATGTTAACGCTACAGCTAATGCACAAAGGATGGTAACACAGAGTAAAAATGCACAGGCTTCAAATGCACAGGTGACAACATCACAAACAGCCAAAAGTAACACAGCGGGTAGTGAGGCCTTAGGAGTGGTGTTAAACCTAAGCAGCACTCTTTCCACCAGCATGAACAGGGCTGCAACTACATATTCATCATCTACAACTCTTAAGATGGGAAGCCAGGGGTCTGCGGTTAGAGTGCTTCAGACAAAGCTAACTGAGCTTGGCTATAATACCAAGGGAACTGATGGAATATTTGGCAATAACACTAGAAATGCAGTTATTGAATTTCAGAGAGCTTATGGACTTGATGCAGATGGTATCGTAGGAAATGCAACAAGGAATCAGATTAATACTTGCTATACAAATCACTTAAACAATGTGCTTTCTGTGGGAAGTAGAGGAAGTAATGTAAAGAAGCTTCAGGAAAATTTGACAAAGCTTGGGTATAACACTCAGGGTACAGATGGAATATTCGGTAATAACACAAAGTCTGCAGTTATGGCATTTCAAAGAGCGAATAATCTGTCGGTGGATGGAATTGTAGGAGCTAACACCCATAAGGCTATTAATGCAGCTCTTGAAAGATTAAAGAATAAGCCTGTTGATAACCCAGTAGATATAGACACAAGTGACTTAACAGCTAAACAGGCTAAAATGATAAAAAATCTTAAGAACGATACATCTCTTGGTTTGACTTCAACAAAGAAGACTGCAATGCTGACAGCAGCTGAACGACTCTTAAGCGAGGGTTACGAGGTGGAATTTGTGGCAGGGGTATTAGGTAATATTCAGGCTGAGGGAACTCCTGGCGTGTTTGAAAGTTCAAATTACTCTTCTAATCCTGGTGCTAAGCCAAGTTATTTAAAATACATGGATAACAATTTTAACTACCGCAGTGAGTTCTCCGGTAAGACTATCAGCCAGGTGGGTATAGATAAGGCTGTGGCTCTTCAGGAAAAGGCTGAAAATAGTGGCTTTGCAGGAAAGTTTGGATTGGGAATGATTCAGTGGACAGGTACTAGAACAACCGGATTACTTGAGGCTTACGAAAAATATTGTAGCTCAAATTATCCAACTGTTGAGGAATGTGCTAAAGCAGAAGCTAACTACATAGTGGACGAGCTTCAGGGCTCTTATAGCTATGTGTATAATAGCTGGAAGAAGGGAAATATGACTGCTCAAAGTGCCGGTGACATAGTTTGCAGAAAGTATGAGGTGCCTGCAAATATTAACTACCAGGCAAGTGTGCGCGGACAAAATGCAAATGCAATTTATAATGTAATGATGAAGTAAATACACAAATAAAAATGCGTAAACTCTTTTTAAGGAGCTTACGCATTTTTAAATGGACTGTGTGCCTTGCTTTTTATAATTTCCTTTTTGAATCTATAAAATCATATTAGTTCTCCTAAAAATAAAATTACGAATTGAAAAAAATATTGAAGATAGTGTTGACAAGTGGTGTAATTAGGTGTATATATACACTATACACACTCGAGAGTTTAAAATTAAGAAAGGTATACCTATGAACATTATAATTAGCAACACAAGTAGTGTTCCTATCTATGAACAGATTGAGCAGCAGATAAAGGATATGATTGTTTCCGGCAAATTGGAGGAGGGAGAGATGCTTCCTTCCATGCGTTTTCTGGCCAAGGAGCTTCGCATTAGCCTTATAACTACAAAGCGTGCCTACGAGGAGTTAGAGCGAGATGGATTTATAGAAACTCGCGTTGGCATCGGTTGTTTTGTTAAGGCTAAGAATCAGGGACTTATCCGTGAGAAGGTTATGCAAGAGCTTGAGGACCATTTTGAAAATGCAGTGACCAGAGCAAAAGTTTGCGATATTCCTTTACAAGAGCTGATTGAAATTCTGACCATCATATATGAGGATCACTCTAAGTAGCGGAGGGATTAACTATGGCGTTAGATTATAGCGTAGAGAATGCAATAGAGATTAAAAATCTTAATAAAAATTACAAGGGCTTTAGCTTAAAGGATGTAAGCTTTAATGTTCCTAGCGGACAGGTTACAGGCTTTATCGGACAAAATGGTGCAGGAAAATCAACTACCATAAAGTCTATTCTGAATATGCTTAAGACTGATGGCGGGGACATAAAGGTTTTTGGAGCAGATAATTTAAAAAATGAATTTGATATTAAGGAGAATGTGGGAGTTGTCTTTGACGATATAGGTTTTCATCCAAATCTTAAGGCAAAGCATATTGATAAGATATTAAAGGGAATGTATAAGAACTGGGATTCAAAGGTGTTCTTTGAATACTTAGAGAAGCTTGGTCTTCCCACTAAAAAGAAGGTGGGAGACTATTCCCGTGGTATGCAGATGAAGCTTCAGATTGCCACAGCGCTTTCACACCACGCTAAGCTTCTTATTATGGACGAGCCAACAGGTGGTCTTGACCCTATAGTTCGTAATGAGATTCTTGATATATTTATGGAGTTTATTCAGGACAGTGAGCATACAGTGTTTCTGTCATCACATATTATAACTGACCTTGAGAGAATTGCAGATAATATCGTATTTATACATAGGGGTAAGATTCTTCTCTCAGAGGATAAGGATACTATAGCTGAGCGTCACGGTATACTTAAATGTTCTAAGGAGCAGTTTGCTACAGTGGATGATGAGGATGTTATCGGCTATAGAAAGTCCTCCTTTGGTATAGAAGCTTTGGTAGGTGACCAGGAGAAATGTAAGGCTAAGTATAAGGGTATGCTTTGCGAGAAGACAAGTCTTGAAGAAATAATGTTGTTCTATGTAAATAATACTAACAACAGCGAAAACTAGGAGGTGTAGCTTATGTTAGGATTAATTTATAAGGACCTGTTTCTTGTCAGGAGAAATATAATTATGGGCTTTTTGACCATAGCAGGTGTGGCACTATTTGCTTTGATATTTATACTTGGTATGAATGTAGGTAATTTTCAGGAGCTTAAAGAAGAGGAGTTTATATATAATCTGTTTTATAAGGGATGTATCCTCTATGTATGCGGCGCTGGAATCACTGTGTCACTAACTAGCTCCTCTGCTATAGATCAGGACCATAAGGCAGAGTGGTATAAGGTGCTATATTCTTCACCTATAAATATATGGAAGGAGATATTCTCTAGATATATTGTGGCATTTTTAGTCAACACTATAATGAGTATCTTCTCATCCATAATATTACCTATAATTTATATGGCAGGTAACGAACCTTACGGATTTAAGGAGTTTAAAACAGTTCTATATTGCTGGATGGCAGGACTTCTTATAATACTTATCAGACTTCCTATAGATATTATTTTTTCAGCAAAGGTAAGTGTAGTTATATGCTGTTCAATGCTTGGAGTATTTCTTGTTGCTATTATGGCATGGCTTATGCATGAGGAAAATATTGAGGTGATATTTGAAACTGTAAAGGGCTGGTTTGATTGGATTTATAACCACGGAGCTCTTGTTGTTATAGGTGTGGTTATAGCATCATTTTCTGCTTCGTATTTTGGTAAGAGAAATAGGAGGTGGGCGTAAATGAAGGGATTACTTTATAAGGATTTAATAAATGGCAAGGCATATATTGGAGTTGTTGCTTTCTATCTGTTTTATGCCTTTATGACGGTGGATGTTGTAGGCTGGGACTTTAATGCAGCTGAAGATCTTGAGGCCAAGCTTGAGGTTTTGTCAGAATACTATCTTATGCTTGGTGGATGTGTATTTGTGGCATGTCTTTTGCCTATGGCTATGTCTACAGTTTTATGTACTCTGGATAATAAAACCAAGTGGACTAACTATGCTATAGCTCTTCCAGGTGGATATAAGAATGTGGTGGCAGAGAAATACATAATAGTAGTAATAGGTCATGTGATAGGTGTATTAGCAAGTCTTATCACCATATTTGCAATCAAGCATACCTTTGAGGTTGAGGTAGATGGAGTAATGATAGAGGATGTTGGTGCAAATGTATTCGTTATACTTATGCTGCTTATGTTAGGGATTTCTCTTATAGGTAATTCAATTCTTATTCCTTTTGCTACCAGGAACAAGCCGGGAGTGGTTAATGTAGTATTAACAGTATGTGCTGTAATTGCAATGTATGGATTGTTTGCTTATATAGCATTGGGAGATATTTCATTCTTCAAGCAGGAAAACCTTGTGCAAAGAATCGTTATGTGGATAGCAACTCATAAAAAGCAGGTGTGGGGCACATGCTACGGACTTGTAGGAGCAGGAGTTGTAGCACAGATTGTGTCATATGTGGTAAGTGTTAAGAATTATCTTAAGTATGTGTAATATTTTAATATAGAATAATAAGTTTTATTAAACGGCTAAAAGTGGCGTAAATGCTTAACTTTTAGCCGTTTTTGTGCCTATAAACCAAGTGACTTTTTTGACAAAAATAAAAATTTTTAAAAATTTTTTCAAAAAATAGGATATTTTTAAAATCACGTTCGTGTATATAGTGAAGGCGAGTAAATAGGGGATAAATAAGCCGGCAAGAATTCACTAGATTACTTAAGGAGTCATGATGATATAGTCGCAAGCATGACTCAAAGCAAAGAAAAAAAGCAAAATAGAAGGAGAATAAGATTATGAAGAAGAGATTTTTTACAGGTTTAGTTTTAGGAGCAATGATGATGGGGGCACTTACCGGATGTGGAGAGACAAAGGATGTGGAGCAGACTGATAAGAAGTCAGCTAATACAGAGGTAGTTGAGGAAGTAGATGTAGAGGCTGAGGATACTGAGGAAGTGTCAGTGGAAGTAACCACAGAGGCAAGCGAAAATGTACAGGCACCAGATGGTGATGACACTCAGGCAGTAGACCAAGCCACAGAAACAGATGATGTAGCAGATGATACAGCGGCAGACGAAGGAATCTACGATTTGGAAGATGGTATAGTATATAGTATATGTCAGTCACCAGTGTTTACACAGGACCAGATGATGTATGGCGCTGAATATGTAATAGCTGCATTTGGTACATATTTTCCAGAGTGTGAGCTTCTTAGTGTTACATACGATGACAGATTTTCAAGCTCACAGGATGAGATTAACAAGCAACAGTATGGTGATGCAGACTATGTTGTATTCACAACAGATTTCACTGTTCCTGCAGACTATACAGATGGACCTCTTAACGCAGGTGAGACCTATGAGGAATATCAGTGGATTCTTACTATGAATGATGCAGGACAGTGGGAGTTAGTTTCTTCTGGATGGCAGTAAAATATAATAATCAAATACAATTGGAAGGTGCATGGAACTTTGGTTCTGTGCACTTTTTTTGTGCAAGTTTGTTTTCTGTTAAGAACTCGGTTTTGGTCAAAATATCTATACATTTTTTAACAAAGATGATATTATTTTCAAAGAAAAATCCATAAATTAGATAATTAAAAGGAGAAATGGAAATATGGAGAAGGAAAAAATTGGATGGTACGATAAGGTACAAAAGCCCATAAGAATAATCGCTATAATATTGACAGCGTATTTTATATATATTCTTATAAATGAAAAGTCTGACATCCTATTATTTGAAGAAAACGTTAATTTGATTGATGATGCACTTCACGGATATGAACTTGGCAATATATTATGGCATGTGATGAGATATGCTAGAATTACATCCATAGTTTTGTTAGGACTGGCGTTTGTGGTTTTGGTAGAGGCAGAGTTTTACCAATCCATAAAACATGATATATGGTACAAGTGTCAGACTATGGGTATAGGGCTATGTGCTTTTACCGGTTTGTTGTATCCCTTATCAATATTGATATTGGGAAATTCAAAATTTGCTTTGGAAATGTACAGCTTCAATATTGTACCAATATATTTCTGCCTGGTTGCCTTTGCAGGAGTTATCTTTATCTGCAATATATTATATTACAGGGGCAAGAAAGAGCTACATATTGAAACTGGTAAAACTACTAAAAATATAACCTATTATATCGTTGCATTAACATTTTTAGGAGCAAATATTTATTTCATATCAAATATATGGGGCAAATGTATTGAAGTTAGAGAACTTCAGAAAATCATTGATGCTCAACCAAAGGGTTATGTAGAGGATATAGGTTATCAAATGGGTAACTATAGCTCTCAGGAGTCATATTACGATGGGGAAAAGCTATACTTTGTCCAAGGTGAAGCTGTATATATGATAGACGAATCTGGAGAATGTAGTTTGTTTTGGAAAACGGACGAGCCTATTAGAAGATTATGGAATATAGCGGTTCATAATGGATATTTGTATGCCAATTATATGCCTAAAGGTGTATCAGAGAATAAGGTTCAGCTTATCAGAATTAATATGTCAGATAAATCTATGGAAATGATTTTAGGAGGAGAACACATTTTACATTATGGAATCGTAGGTGACAGACTATATTATTACAATCGTAAATCATCGGATGCAAGTGAGAGACAGGAAATATATTACTTGGATTTAAACAAGGAATTGTCCCAGGAGAATGCGGTACTATATGACAAGGGAATATCTGATCCATCTATGTGCTATGATGGTTGGTTAGGTAGATACATGTATAATCAATCAGAGGATTTTTACTATAGTGGTGGTAGTGGTGATTTACAGTGCTACCAGGGAAAGCAATATGATATAGTAACACAGAATTATAAGGGCCATAGCAGGCTGAACGGATATTTAAAAAACAAAAGTGATGATTTTATATTAGAGTATGAAGTATATGAATTTAATATTTTCAATGGTCGAATATACTATATTATTAAAGGTGAGCATTTTGAACTATGGAGCTGTGATATGTGGGGCAATGATAAACAGCTTATAGGAGAGTTTTACCAGTCGATGATAGAAGGAGAATATGATGGAGAGTTTGCTCGGTTATATATGACAGAGGATTATGCTGTTTTAGATATTGGAATCTATTATGGAGACTACAATGCCCATCTAAGAAAGTTAATGTGGCTTGAAGATGGAACCACACAGGATGTTGAACTGAAATAGATTGATGTAATAAAAATAGAAGCTGGCGCTTTGAATGCGCCAGCTTTTTGCGTTGTTTATGATATGTGTGTTTACTCCTGATAAAACACCTTGGTTTCATCAATTACATTATATTTACCACAGGTGTAATCCACCATTATTACATTACAATTCCTCTGAAGTCCCCCAGACCAGAAAAGCTCCAGACTATGTCCTTTGATATAAGTCATAATAGCCTTGTTCATGGCACCGTGAGCTACAATCATAACTCTCTCGCAGCTTTCTTCAAGTGGCTCAATCACTGACTTCATAAAATCACCAGCTCTCTCAACCAGGTGCTCCAAGGTTTCGCCATTTTCGGAGGGTCTATATAGCTGAGGCTCTGTAAAGAAATACTTAAAATAGCAATTCTCATCCTCATACAAATCCTCATATCTCTTACCCTCAGATACACCAAAGTTAAGCTCTCTGATTCTATCATCAGTAATTAATTTTATATCTCTACCATTTCTTATAAGCTCAGCAGTAGTATAAGCCCTCTTCAAAGGACTGGAATAAATCACATCAATGTGAGTATCCATAAGATTTTCCCCAGTTTCCTTAGCAAGTCTAATACCCTCCGGTCCTAGCTCAATATCTGTAGAACCCTGAAGTCTCTTTTCTTTATTCCAGATGGTTTCACCGTGTCTAACTATATAAAGTTCCATAATATTTAAGTCTCTTCTTTCTAGATATTTTCAATCTGCCAATCAATAGGCGCAACACCGTTAGCCTCAAGAAATTGATTGGCCTTACTAAAGTGTTTACAGCCATAAAAACCTCTGTACACTGAAAGTGGTGATGGATGTGGTGCCTTAAGGATAAGATGCTTAGGGTTGTTAAGCATAGCAGCTTTTTTCTGTGCAAAGCCACCCCAGAGTAGGAACACTATAGGTCTATCCTGCTCATTTACGATTCTAATGGCTGCATCTGTAAACTGCTCCCAGCCCTTTCCTTGGTGGGAGGCTGCCTGATGGGCACGAACTGTAAGCACCGCATTGAGCATAAGTACTCCTTGATTAGCCCATTTTACCAGATATCCATTGTTAGGGATATAGCATCCTAAGTCGTCCTGTAGCTCCTTGTAGATATTGACCAATGATGGTGGTGTGGCAATTCCCGGCTTTACTGAAAAGCAAAGACCGTGAGCCTGTCCTACGTCATGGTAAGGATCCTGACCGATGATAACACATTTTACATCTTTAAGATTTGTCAGGTGGAATGCATTAAATATATCATCTCCCGGTGGGAATATCTCATGGGAGGCATACTCCTTGCCTACAAAGTCGAAAAGCTTTTTATAATAGTCTTTTTTATATTCAGGGGCAAGTGCAGTAGCCCAATCATTTGTAATAGGTGGCATAAAAAATCTCCTTGCGCATATATTTTAGTAATCTTAGCTAACCATACCACATTTTTGGTTGACACTCAATTAAATTTGTGTTAAGTTTACCTTGTAAATGCGACGAAGAGGAATAGTAGAGATTTAGAAGGCTACAGAGAGCTGTCGGTTGCTGCGAGACAGTGCCCTAAGAATTTTGAACTCACCTTGGAGCAGCCCGTTGAACGGTGTGAGTTATTTGCATCAGTAGATAGGGACGGAGACTGACCGTTACAGCAGTAGGATATAAGACTTTAAAAAGTCCGTATCTGTGAGTGCATACATATCGTATGAATTAGAGTGGTACCGCGTAAGAAAACTTGCGTCTCTAAGAAATTATAGAGGCCCAGGTTTATTTTTTTGTAACTAGACAAAAGTAAAAACCACCTTTATATAAATCACAGATATGCTACGAAGCAGTTGTAGTAAATTTGATTAAGGAGGTAGTAACTATGAAGAATTTTGAGCATTACAAGCGTGGCTATTATATGCCACCAGTGCAGAGTACAAATTGGGTTAACAAGGAATATGTAGACAAGGCGCCTATGTGGTGTAGTGTTGACCTTAGAGATGGTAATCAGGCATTAATCGTACCGATGAGCCTTGATGAGAAGGTTGAATTCTTTAAGGAGCTTGTTAGAGTTGGCTTTAAGGAGATAGAGATTGGATTCCCAGCAGCTTCAGAGACAGAGTATGTATTCTGTCGTAAGCTTATCGAGGAGAATTTAATACCTGATGATGTAACTATTCAGGTGCTTACTCAGGCTAGAGAGCATATTATTAAGAAGACCTTTGAAGCTATTCAGGGAGCTAAAAATGCAGTTGTACATCTTTACAACTCAACCTCATATGCACAGAGAACTCAGGTGTTTAAGAAGTCTAAGGAAGAAATTTTAAAGATTGCTACAGATGGGGCAAAGCTTTTAAATGATATGGCGGAGGAGTACGGAGTTAATTACCAGTTTGAGTATTCGCCAGAAAGCTTTACAGGTACAGAGATAGACTACGCATTAGAGGTCTGTAATGCGGTTATAGATATATGGAAGCCAACTCCAGATAGAAAGGTTATTATTAACCTTCCAGCGACAGTGGAGATGAGTATGCCACACGTATACGCTAGCCAGATAGAGTATATGAGCAACAATATGCATGACAGAGAGAATATTATCCTCTCATTACACCCGCACAATGATAGAGGCTGTGGTGTAGCTGATGCAGAGATGGGACTTCTTGCAGGTGCCGACAGAATCGAGGGTACATTATTTGGAAATGGTGAGAGAACAGGTAATGTTGACATTATCACTCTTGCTATGAATATGTTTACTCACGGTGTAGACCCAGAGCTTGACTTAACAGATATTCCAAGGATTACTGAAATATATGAGAGACTTACCAGAATGCACGTATATGAGCGTTCACCATATACAGGTAAGCTTGTTTTTGCAGCATTCTCAGGCTCACATCAGGATGCTATAGCAAAGGGTATGAAGTGCAGAGATGAGGATCCAAATCAGATGTGGACAGTTCCTTACTTACCACTTAATCCAGAGGATATCGGAAGACAGTATGACGGAGATGTTATCCGTATCAATAGCCAGTCAGGTAAAGGCGGTATAGCGTACCTCTTAGAACAGAAGTATGGCTTTGACTTACCTATTAAGATGAAGGAAGATTTAGGATATACTGTAAAGGGTGTATCAGATCATCAGCACAAGGAGCTTTCTGTAGAGGAAATTTATCAGATATTCAAGGACGTATACGTGAACAAGGAAGATCCTATTAAGATGGTAGAGTGTCACTTTAAGCAGATTGATGGTATTCAGGCAGAAATTAAGATTCTTGTAAATGGCGTGGAAAAGATTTACCACGGTCAGGGTAACGGAAGACTTGATGCTGTAAGTAATGCTATTATGAAGCACTTTGATATTTCCTTCTCGCTTGTAACCTATAAGGAACACGCATTACAGGTGGGTTCAAATTCACAGGCATGTGCTTATGTTGGAATTGATGTGGAAGGTGCAGAAGGAACTACCTGGGGTGCAGGTATCCACAATGATATCATAGATGCATCTGTTTGGGCACTTATTAGTGCACTTAACAGAACTGACAAGATTCATAAGTAATAAAAAAGAACGAGGTGTTTAATTGTATTTAAATTCCTCGTTCTTTTTTTGCTTATTTTTTGTTGTATTATGTGTTTTATTGTGCTAAAATGTATTTGTATATGTTTGAAATTTTTTAGGAGGTTTAAGTATGATATTCGTCAAATCCGAAGACTTAAAATATGGTATGCGAATTGCGAAGCCAATTTATAATAAGTCTGGCGTTTTGCTATATGAGCGTAATACAAGACTCACACTTCAGGGTATTGAGAGTGTGAAGAATTTCGGCCTCCTTGGACTTTATATATTGGAGCCTGCTGAGCCAGTGCCACCGATGACAGAGGAGGATCTTGATTTTGAGAGATTCCAGACTATGGCGGTGTTTAGCATAAGGGAAGAGCTTGATAATCTTATAGCCGGTAAGGAACCAGTTAATCTTAAGAGATTAGCGCTTGCTATTATCACTAATTATGGAAGATTAGACCACAAGATCTCATTTACCCAGAACTTAAGAAGTACTACAGACTATGTATATAAGCACGTTATTAATACAGCTATCCTCTGTGCGCTTATGTCATCACATATGCATTTTACTCCTACGGAGCAGGAGGAGCTTGTTACAGCAGCTCTCCTTCACGACATAGGCAAGCTCTTACTTCCTAATAAGGTTCGTGAAAAGTATGATGATTATGATACTAATGATTTGATTATAGTTAGAAAGTTCCAAAGTGATGGTCTTGGATTAATCAGACCAGAGATGGGAATTGACAGTGGTATTAGAAGAATAGTTGCTCAGATACATAAGATGGAGTACGGCGACAACAGAGAGGATACAGGTAAGATTCTCAAAGCTTCTAAGATTTTAAAGGTTGCTAATCTTTTTGATTCTATGACTGCTATGAAGCTTAAGCAAGAGGCAGAATCAGAGATAGCAGCAGTTAAGTATCTCCTTCTTAATAAGGATGAGTTCGATGAGGAAATTGTTGGTGCATTAGTTAAGAGTATTAAGATACTTACTCCTGGAGTTTGCGTAGAGCTTACTAATAAGGAAAAGGGTCTGGTAATATCAGAGAACCCTAGCAATATTTTAAGACCAATTATTTTAACCTTCGCAACAAATCAGATTTATGATCTTAGTAATAATGGTATTTACAGAAGACTTCAGATTATGGATATTATGAAGACTATGGATAACCGTATTAAGGTAGATAAGGAAAGATTGCAAGAGTATATGAATCAGCGCTAAAAGCTAGCGCTGATTTTTTATTGCTCCTCCAAATAATCTATGGCGAACTTTAGTGCTCCGGATATACAGCTTGCCAGTTTCATTACTACATAAAGTCTGGTGCTTTGGAGTAGTGAAGGGCTCTTTCCTGCCATACTAACTATGCCTGTTATAGAGATATTTCCCACAGCTGGAAGTTTTTTATTAACACCTTTGCCTGGCGCAATTGGACAGTTGCTTAGGGTGATTCTCCCTATATGCTTTGTAGCACCTAAGGATGCATCAATGGCGATGATAAATGGATTATTAATTTCCTTATATATGCGCTCTAGGGTTGCTTTGAGATTAAGAGCATGCACCGGTGACTTTAAATCACCTATAACAATATATCTGTTATGATAATGTTTTAGTTCACTGCCCACCAATGGTCCCAGACAATCCCCAGTGGCTCTGTCTGTTCCTATACAAAGAATAACAGGGGTATAATCAGCTATGTTGGAGTCTACCAGATGTCCGACTATTTTTTTGCCTAGGGTAACCTGAGACAAATCATCTATAATATCAAAATACTCTGTCTCACATCTTTGGGCATATATATTTTTTGAGAAAACATTATTCATAGAGAACTCCAATCTGAATTTATACTTATAATCTATGCAGTAAGTATTAACAAGTTGTATTAAATTTAATCTCTAGCTCATAAATAAATTAAGTCGAAGTGTAGGACATCCTTTGTTAATTTGCGAATGATTAGTAGAATAAGGCGACAGAATTAGACTAATGTATGTGGGGAAAAGTGATATTCTTTCACTATCATTTTAGAAGATATAAAATCGAGAAAGGTGGAGGAAATATGATAGAAGTGATTTATGACAAAAGTAAGGACATGGATGAAGATGGAAATGGTGAGAATGCAGTAAGTATAGGGTTAAAGCTTCCGAAAAATATTAGACAAATTGGTTCCCCATCGGGCAATAAAAGAATATATATTGAGGATTATGTTGTTACATACTTGAATTATATTGCCAGACCAGGCAGCACCAGTGCTAGGGGTGCCATCCTTTTGGGCGAAACAAAAAAATCAGACATTGGAGATATTATATTTATAAGTGGAGCAGTGGATGCTCAAAATATTGAGTTTGATATGGATGAAACAGAGTTTTCTGAAGAGGCTTGGAGTGAAATTTATGAGCAGGTAAAGGGATTTTTTCCAGACCTAGCTGTGGTTGGTTGGTTTTTGTCCAGAATGGGATTTTCCACTGCAGTAAATGATAAAATTGAAAAAATCCATGTGGACAACTTCCCTGGCAATGATAAGGTGCTTTTGATAACAGATTCTTTGGAAAGTGATGATGCATTTTATATGTATCAGAGGGGACAGCTGGTAAAGCAGAGGGGATATTATATTTATTACTCGAGAAATGAAGCTATGCAGTCATACATAGTTCATCAAAGAGGAGAATCTACGGATACGGAAAATAATGAAATTAGACGTAAGGACGAGGAAATTATTAAGGCTTATAGAGAGAAAAATGGTAGGACAACTCCTACTAAGTCGGAGGGAGTAAACCTTATTTATGTGGCCAGTACATTTGTAGTGCTAGCTATGCTTGCTATGGGAATTACTGTAATTAGTAACTATGATAAGGTAAAAAATATGGAGGTTACTATAAATAGGCTAGAGCTTACCGCAGAATCTAATGAAGAGGTAGCGCAGGTTATGAATAATACAGCTAGTAATTCCGAGGAAGAAACTAATGATGACACCTCAGTTACGGAGGGAATAACAGGGACTGCCACAGATGTAGTAGATAGTACTAGTAATACAACCACAGAGACTATAGAGGATGAGGCAACAGAGGGGACCGTGGAGAATCTGTCTACAGAGCAGGCTATTCCGGTGGTGACAGACCAACCTAAATACTATACGGTTAAGGATGGTGATACTCTAGGCATAATCGCTTTAGAGTTTTATGGTGATGTTCAATATGCAGAAAACATCGCAGCTGCAAATGGTATATCAGTGGATGATAGAATATATCTAGATCAAAAGCTCATTATTCCGGAACTGAACCAATAATGCTTTGAATACACTTGGACAAAGTAGGGAAATGTGCTATACTAATAAACTGTATTAATATATTTGTACGGAGAAAAGTATGAAGAGAGAAAGACCTAGAACAAAAACTGAAGATAATGTGGTTTACATAGAAACATCAGAGGAAACAAAGAAGGCAAATGACAAGAAAAACCAGATGACAAAGAGTCAGAAAAAGGCAGGATATGTTGTTGTTTTGTTGATAGTTATTGTTGGTATTGTATTGGTATCTTTTTTGTTCAACAAGCAATATAAAGGCTATAGCGTAGTAGAAAGTAATGTGACTGATTATGAAAACACAGCAAACTACATAGAATTTTGCAGTGGCCTTTTAAAGTATACACCTGATGGTGTGTCATACATAGATAATAATGGAAACACAGTTTGGTCAGCAGGTGTGGATATGAAACAACCGGTTGCTGTTGTAAGCGGAAAATATGTTGCCATAGCAGACCTTAAGGGTAATGCTGTAGGTGTATTTAATGATGAGGGTCCTGTTAGCAATGTAACTATGCCTTACACTATTTGTGATGTGGACGTGGCTAATCAGGGAGCTTTTGCAGTGGTGCTAGAGAGCGAAGAAACAAACTATATTAACCTATACAATAAGAAGGGTGAGATAGTATACGAAATCCAAACAACCATTAACAAGAGTGGTTATCCACTGGACATAAGTATTTCTGATGATGGAAAGAAGTTATTTACAAGCTATTTAAATATAGAAAATTCTGTGGCGGAAAATAGTTTAGCTGCATACAACTTTGGAGATGTAGGACAGAATAGTAATGCTGACAGAATGGTAGGAGGATACAAGTTTAAGGACGATGTGATTCCTAAGGTTGAGTTTGTGGACAACAATACAGTGGTAGCCTTTGGAACCCATAAAATAACTGTGTATGCTATGAAGGAAAAGCCAACAGAGAAGGCCACTATAGAGCTAAAGGAAGAAATTCGTAGTATATTTTATAATGAAAAGTATGTAGGTATTGTCCAAAATCATACAGCTGACGACAAGCATAAATATGTTATAAAGGTGTATGATTTAAATGGTAATCTTAAGTTCGATTCTTACATAGATTTTGACTATAATAATATTTATGCAGCCTCTAAGGAAATTATAATCTCAGGAGGTCAGAATTGTACTATATTAAGAACTAATGGAAGTATAAAGTTTGAGGGAACATTAGCAGGGGAGATTATGAGTGTAGTTCCTAATAGTAATAACTTGGAATATGTAGTAGTGTATGATGACCTTACAGAAACCATTAAGCTTAAAATGAGAAAAAATACAGAAGCTGTAGAATCAGAAGAGGAAGAAAGATAATGAATGGAATAACCATAGTAGTTTTATTGGTTTTTCTGGTGTTTATAGGGCTGGGATTTGCCAGAGGTTTGATAAAATCTATATTTAAGATAGTGATAACGGCTCTCGCTATGCTATTGGCATACCTAATATCACCTATAATAAGTGGACTGATTATAGAATATACCAATATTGATAATAGTATTAGAAACAAAATATATACTACCATTGAGGAAAAGGTAGAAGAAAAAATTCGAGAAGAGGTTTCAGAAAACATTGGACAACTTGATGGTGCATTGGCTGAACAATTGACACAGCAGTATTTAGAGCAGGAGCCAAACAGGAATACCCAGATAGATTTCATACAGAATATGAAGATACCGGAGTTCTTGAAGAAGGCGCTTATTGATAATAATCATAGTGAGATGAAGCAGGAGATAGGAGTTACAACCTTCTATGATTATGTATCTACATATTTGGCTAGAATGGTTGTCAATGCTATAGGCTTCTTCTGTACATTTTTGTTCCTGATGTTGTTGTTTAATGTTACACTGCTTTTGTTGAATATGGTTATGAAGCTGCCTGGACTTAATATGGTTAATAGATTAGGTGGAGCTGCCTTTGGCTTTGTTGAAGCTTTATTAATTGTATGGATTGTGTTCATACTAATAGATATGGCTGTGGGAACTAAGCTGGGTGGAAGTCTTATGCAACAAATCAGTGATAGCAAGCTACTAACAATTATATATGATAAAAATATATTAGCGCAATTTGTAGAAAATATAATAAGGGGAATATAAAGAACAATCTCAGCATTTGCTGGGATTGTTTTGATTTATGTGAGACGAAATATAACATAGAATATATCATAATAAAAAGTTTCTATAAATTATAAAAAAGGTGTTGACATTAAAAAATCACTGTGTTAATATCTAATAGCTGTCGCTTGAAGCGACACACGAACCTTTGACAAATTAATAACATGATAACCCTGAAAATTCTTTAAGAGATTTTCAAAAGATTTAGTACAAATCTTACATTCAATAGAATGGAAACACAAACAGTAATTTAGGGACATTATTTTAAGCTAGAGTTTAAAATGAGTCTCGGGATTAAAAAACTTTTTTATGAGAGTTTGATCCTGGCTCAGGATGAACGCTGGCGGCGTGCTT
>SVEC01000014.1 GCA_015057555.1 Lachnospiraceae bacterium
CCTGTCTACGATAAAGACGACACATTATGATTTTTATATAAAGAATGCCGCAGAGAAATCTGCGGCATTCACATTACATATATTCAAATCATTCTGATAACAAATTGATAACACTTTTTTGCAACCACGCCTCCCAAAAATCCAGTGTTTTCGGGCATTTCCAGCGTTTTTCTCCTACTCGAACTCTATAGTCGCTACTGGCTTCTTAGTTAACTCATAACATACTCTATTAACACTTGGAACCTCAGTTGTGATTCTGTCCACAACCTTCTCCAAGAAATCATAATCAAGTCTTTCTATCTCAGCTGTCATTGCATCAATAGTATTAACCGCTCTGATAACTACCATATATCCCATGCTTCTCTCGTGGTTTCTTACACCTACTGCCTTGAAGTCTGGAATTACTGTGAAGTACTGCCATACCTTCTTGTCAAGACCTGCCTTTGCAAACTCCTCACGAAGGATTGCGTCTGCCTCACGAAGGGCATTAAGACGCTCACGAGTAATGGCGCCAAGGCAACGTACTCCAAGTCCTGGACCTGGGAATGGCTGACGGTATACCATCTCTGCTGGAAGACCAAGCTCAACTCCACAAGCTCTAACCTCATCCTTGAAGAGCTGTGCAAGTGGCTCTACAAGACCGAACTGAAGGTCCTCAGGAAGTCCTCCTACGTTGTGGTGTGACTTAACTGCCTTTGCAGTCTTTGTACCACTCTCTATAATGTCTGGGTAGATTGTTCCCTGTCCAAGGAAGTCAATGCCCTCAAGCTTTCTAGCTTCCTCTGCGAATACCTCGATGAACTCCTTACCGATAATCTTTCTCTTCTGCTCTGGCTCGTCCACACCTGCAAGAAGGTCTAAGAAACGGTCTGTAGCATCAACGTAGATAAGCTCTGCATCAAGCTGGTTCTTAAATACATCGATAACGTTCTCTGACTCATTCTTACGCATAAGGCCGTGGTTTACGTGAACACACACAAGCTGCTTGCCAATAGCCTTGATTAAAAGTGCTGCAACTACTGATGAATCAACTCCGCCTGAAAGTGCAAGAAGTACCTTCTTGTCACCAACCTGCTTACGAATAAGCTCAACCTGATCTGCGATGAAGTTCTTCATGTTCCAATTTGCCTCTGACTTACAAGTATCGAATACGAACTTCTTAATCACATCCTCTGCTGGCATAGTGTCGTACTTCTCGTCACACTTTGCTGTTGGATGATCTATAGACATCACAGGATATCCACAGTCGTAGATTGCCGGGTCAACATCTACTGCTACACCGTCTACTACACGGTTCTCACCACCATTTAAGATGATACCCTTTACATTATTAAGAGCCTTAAGTGCCTCTGGCGTAATGTCGTGTGGGTGAATCTCACTGTACACGCCCATGTCACGAATCTGTCTTGCAATAACTGTGTTTTCTGTGCTTCCCATATCGAGAATAACAATCATATCCTGCTTCATTTTTGCTCTCCTTTTGATAAAAATAAGATAGTTGTAATTATATATCAAAATTTCTCCTGTGAAAAGAATTTTTTGTTGGTAAAAAGAACTTTTTTTGCATTTTTTACAAATACGATAAAATCACATTTTATTCTGAACATTTTTTAGTAATTTTACTACTAGCTAAGTATATAAAATGCGAAGCAACACATTTTTCATAACTCAATCCCTAATAAACAATTGCTTTTTTCGACATTTTCCTATATTCTATAATTACTTATATAAATGTATTACGGAGGTATTTTTCAATGGCTAGAACAGCACAAGAGCTTATGGATATGATTAAGGACAATAATATCCAGATGATCGACTTTAAGATTGTAGACATTAACGGTCAGTTCCGTCACGTTACAATCCCAGCAGGTCAGTTCTCAGAATCAACTTTAACAGAGGGTATCGGATTTGATGCTTCTAACTACGGCTACGCAGTAGTTGAGAAGAGTGATATGGTATTTATACCGGACCTTGACACAGCTATGGTTGACCCATTCTGTGGTGTTCCTACTCTCTCTATTACAGGTAATGCGATGGTTATCGATTACCCTAACAACAGACCTTTAGACCAGTATCCACGTAACATCGTACTTGCTGCAGAGCAGTATATGAAGGACACAGGAATTGCAGATACTATGCTTATCCTTCCTGAGTTTGAGTTCCACCTTTTTGATGATGCAGGCTGGTCAGTTTCACCTGAGAAGATTTCTATGCATGTAGACACTTCACAGGCTTACTGGAATTCTGATACTGAGGGCAAGGGCTGTGTAGTTGCTCACCAGAAGAACTACCATGTTGCTAAGCCATTTGATACTTCTTACGAGTGTCGTTCAGAGATGTGTCTTGAGATGGAGAAGGCTGGAATTCCTATAAAGTATCACCACCCAGAGGTTGGTGCTGCAGGACAGTTTGAGATTGAGCCTATGCTTGGTCAAATGTCTAAGATGGCAGACGCTACTATGATGATTAAATATATTATTCACAATACGGCTCTTAAGTATGGCAAGGTTGCTACATTTATGCCAAAGCCAGTTTACGGTGAGGCTGGAAATGGTATGCATGTACATATGCTTCTTCTTAAGGACGGAGAGCCAGTGTTCTCAGATGACAATGGTTACTCACACTTAAGTGAGACAGCTCACTACTTTATGGGTGGTCTCTTAAAGCACATTTCTTCACTTTGTGCTATCACTAATCCAAGTACTAACTCATTTAAGAGACTTGTACCTGGCTTTGAGGCTCCAGTTACTGTTGGTTACGCTACTTCAAATCGTAGTGCAGTTATCCGTATCCCGGCTTACGCTAAGACTCCTAACCTAAGAAGATTCGAGATTCGTAACCCAGATGCTACCTGTAACCCATATCTTGCTTACGCAGCTATTCTTATGGCTGGTCTTGATGGTGTTAAGAATAAGATTGATCCTAAGGCTAATGGCTGGGGACCATACGACTTTAATCTTTACAACCTATCAGATGAGGAGAAGGCTAAGCTTTCAAGTCTTCCTACTACTCTTGATGCAGCACTTGATGCTCTTGAGGCTGACCACGATTACCTTACCGCAGGTGGGGTATTCCCAGAGCAGCTTATTAAGAACTTTATCGCTAACAAGAGAAAGGAATGCTTTGAGCTTTCTAAGATTCCTCATCCAGCGGAGTTTGATAGGTATTTTAATCTTTAATCAATAAAACCTAAAGGCTGTGCGGATTTACGTAACATCCCGGTCTGCCTAGGGTTGGTCCACGCTGACACTTAAGACGGTCAGCTTAGTCCCAACCCTGTCGCGCCCGGTTGGTACATTTATTGCGCACAGCCTTTATTATTTTCCTCATCAATTTACGCTCTATACATCTTTATGTTAAAAGTACTACCCTTGTCCTTTTCACTTTCCACTGTGATATTTCCATTCTGTCTCATAATTATCTGCTTGGACATGGAAAGACCTATTCCCACGCTGCTGTTTGATGAGCCTGGTGCTTTGTAGAAGCGCTTAAATATGTATGGTAGGTGGTCTTTTTCTATTCCCTCTCCTGTGTCTGTTATTGTTATTTCAGTAGCTAGGTTGTTTTGCTCTACCTTTATTCTAACACTTCCCTCAGATGGGGTGTGCTCGATACAGTTTTTCACTATATTGGATATAGCTTCAGTGGTCCATTGCTTATCACAAGTTATGTAAACTTCGTCAGGACATTCAAGAGAAAGTTCTACATCCTTTACCTCTGCTATTATCTCGAAGGTTTCCATTATACCATCAAGCATTCCCCTAAGATTATTCTTTTCTTTTTTTAGCTCAAGCATATCTGCCTCAAGCTGTGATAGAGTGAGAAGATTTCTTATAAGCCAAGTTATTCTCTTAGTCTGCTGATCTATCTTTGCCACATAGTCAAGACGCTTTTCCTCTGACAAATCAGGTGCCTTAAGCAAGTCTGTCATAAGAGTTATGGCCGTAAGAGGTGTCTTTATCTGATGAGATATGTCTGATAACATATCTACCATATAGCTCTTCTGCTTTTTCTCTCCGGAATACATTTCCTTAAGCTGTGCCACTAGCTTATATATCTCACTTTCAAGGATTCCAAGCTGTCCTTCACTGATTCCCTCCATAGCAGGAAGCTCTAAATTGTCCTGAACTCTCATAAGATATATGATTAGATCTGCCAGCTTGTTCTCACGCTTTTTGTAAGCAACATAAGCTACTACAACCATAGCTACCATGGAAAATCCTAGTATAATCAGAACCCCTAGTGGGCTATGGGTAAATACACATATTAATATTCCTACTATAATTGCTATAACTGCAATTATAAGTTGTATCATAATTTCCATTATTTGTTCCCCACTATTCCATTAGATATCCTATACCTCTAACGGTCTGAATAAGCTGATTTTCATCTGTATCCCCAAGCTTCTTTCTAAGTCTCTTTATGTACACGCTAAGGGTATTGTCATTTACAAAGTCCCCAGCCTCGTCCCATATCTGATTAAGGATCTGCTGTCTGGACAGATTCTTTCCTCTGTGCTGGATAAATATAAGCAAAAGCTTATACTCCATGGCAGTTAAAACTATTTCCTCGCCATCACGATATACCTTTGCAGTATTTATATTAATCTGGTTTTCTCCCACCATAACAATTCCATTATCTGAAGCTCCACCTGTAGAAGAACCGCTCATTGCACCACTTCTTCTAAGTATAGCCTTCATCCTGGCAAGAAGCTCCCTTATACGAAATGGCTTTGCTATATAATCATCTGCTCCCTGCTCTAGGGCAAGTACAGTATGTACCTCATCATCACAGGCTGTAAGAAAAAGTATAGGAATCTGACTTTTCTCTCTAACCTTCCTGCATATCTGATAACCGTCCCCATCTGGTAGCATCACATCCAGCAGGCATATATTTATGTCTGTCACTGAGTCCACTATGTGAAATGCATCCTTCATAGTGGACGCATTTACCACCTCATAGCCCTCCTGCTCTAGGGATATCTTTAGACCTTCCATGATTATGGAATCGTCCTCAACAACTAAAACCTTCATAATAATCTCCTTCACATTTCTACATACGCGCACACCCCCGTAATCACCTGCCGGTAATTACGGGGGGGCGTAACCAGGCCTTCGCTACGCTGGGCCTGGTTCGCGCACATTCGCCAAAGGCAGTCTAACAAATATGCCCGCTTGAAAGCAAGCTTTCAGCGGGCACATTCATTATCCTACCCTTGGCTCATTGTGTTCGCGTACATTATACACTCTCTCTGCGTATATCTTCAATAATATTTTCATTTTTTTCTGTTTTAAAGCTTACAAATGTTACTGCAAAGAGGGCTACTGTTGCTGCAAGGATTGCTACTACATATATCATCCAAGGTACTTCTATCTTCACAAATCCGTACATATCCATAAGTGTATTCTTAATAAATATAATTACCGGTGTAGCCACAAGCACTGCCACAGCTACCGCTCTTATAAGTATCTGGCCACTTTCTAAAGCAAGCATCTTAATCATCTGCTTATCTGTCATACCCATTGAACGAAGAACTGCAAATTCCTTCTTCTGAGTAGAGATTCTTCCCTTTGTTGAATTGTAAAGGTTAAGAAGACAGATGATTGATGTGAGGGCTACAAAGCAGATTAGAAGGATTCTAATTACTGAATTAAGGGCAGTTTCTAAGGTCTTTGTATCAAGCATTTCCTTACCGTATACAAGTATTCCTTCTCCTTCGTTTTTAACAGCTAATGCAAGCTCCCCAAGCTCCTTATAAAGCTCACAGTCCTGATTAGAGAATTTTACCATCACATCCCTAAATACCATTCCACTGTACTCATCAGTACATATAATCTGTCTCATCTCCTCCATAGTATCAAGCTTAGTTATAATCCACATATTTTGGGAGTGCAATGTAACATAGTCCTCTAAAGACTCTCTATCAGCTACTGCTGCCACAGTTACATTTATATCCTCATACTCCTTAGTGTCAGAATCATACACATGAAGAGGGAACTCATCTCCTACATTTTTCGCAAATGCATTTTCAATCTCATAGAACTTATAATCAGCTGTATCACCAAACACCATATTGTCAGTTGAAACCTCTGCAAAGCCTACAAGAATTACAGGTGCCTTAGTGTCATCATTTAATATAGTTTTATCTACGCCACAAGCCTCAGCTATCTGGTCAAAGTGTGCATCATCAAATGCCATAACACTTACATCTTTATACTTTAAAGGATGTGGGTTTCTCATTCGCTCTCTATCCTCTTCAGGCACACCATATGCATCAAATATATTTTCCCTTGCCTGGTTATACTCCTGTCCGATTACATTCTCATCCACAAATGCCATATTGAAGTCATATACATATTCCACAACATCTTCTACATTTTCATCATTACGAGCCTTACCTATTAATTCCTGCATCTGCTCCTCGTAATCATCTCCCACGTAATTTTGTATCACAAAATCATTCTCATAATTTACACTGATGTTGTCATCATCTACCAACACATGAGATATCATAGTTGTAAGCAGGTTTGATGAAAATGCTGTAATAATAAGAATCATAATAAATACTGCCACAGCACCGATAATTCCTCTAGTCTTCTTTTTCTTTCTCTTTACTGAGTTTGCTGCAAGAAGACCCTCTGCTCCGAAAAGCTTTATAGCAAGCTTATTTACCTTATGTGTTTTCTTGCTTCTGGATGCATTTCCTCTGATACACTCTATAGGTCCAATCTTACCGATTTTTCTAGCTGGAAGGTAAGCTGAAATCCAAACTGTAAATACTGAGAATACTATTGTAAATAACACTCCTATAAGTGATATATTAAGTGGTACCTTATCAAAGCCTACATTTGAATAAATACCAAGCAAAGTATCCATGTAAGGCTTCAAAATTGTCATACCAAGCTTAACTACTCCGAGTCCTACTAAGAATCCAACTGGAAGGGATACAAGTAATAAACTAAATGCCTCATAATACACACTACTTCTCTTCTGCTTTCCTGTTGCACCAACTGATGAAAGCATTCCAAGGTATTTGCTTCTCTCCTCAAAGGACATATTGAATACATTGTAGATAAGTATTACTGATGCAACGATTATAATCACTACGAAGAATATTGTCATAATATCAACCATGCCGCTAATGGTTGAGTCAGGTGAGTTTCCTGAGAAGGCAAGGAGAATACCGTTGAATTCTATGTTATCATAGCCACCTACAATTTCCTCTATCCCATTATATTCTCCGTCAAGCTTACTTAAGTTAAATCTGATAGATACATTAAATGTGCCATCTATAGTAGCATTATCATCCTGTAAAGTAATAGCTGTGTAAGCTGCTGAGTCTTCAGCCTCATAGATTGGTCTCTCAACGAAACCAACCACCTTATATGTAGTAGTAAAGCCTGTATACTCTCTTTCCTCTACAAACTCTTCAACAGGGTCTGTATCCTCTGGGGCGAAGTAGAAGAAGTTATCCGGTGCCTCTACATAATCGCCTGGCTGTAAAACCAAATTATAGTATGGGAATATAGTATTGGTTTTGCTATTTTCACTCTTGCTCAAAAATCTCTTAAAGCAATCCACAGATATCTCATCCCCAATCTTAATATCTGCACCATCATTTTTTGCATCCACACAAAGTACAAGCTCTCCGGCTTTTTCCGGGAATCTTCCCTCTGCAAGCCTCATATTCATCCAGTCAAAGTTTTCCTTGCTGTAGGCCTTAAGGTTAATGTAAGGTCTAACAGGATTTGCTGACTGCTCAAATACAGATAAATCATATCCTACTGATACTGCAGTTTCATCTACCGCTTCAAGATTTTTAATCTTCTCATACTGGCTAGCATCTACATCATAAGCATTGATATGCCACTTACCCTGACTCTGTGATGCAAGTATCTCTAAGTAATTAACCGCTGTATCCTTTCCCACGAATACGCAAGTCATAAGCATTACCATAAATATTATTCCAAAAAGAGTTGTCATTGTTCTCTTCTTGTTTTTCTTCATATATTCCTTTGTTACCTGAAATACTATTTTCTTATTACTCATTGACCTTTCCCCCAAGTACTCTTATTCTCTCGTCCCTAGTTAACTTTCCATCTTCTATGTAAATAATTCTATCTGCCTGTAATGCAATACTCTCATCATGTGTGATAAGAATTAATGTCTGCTTCTGCTTTCTGTTTGACTCCTTAAGAAGCTTCATAATCTCCTCGCCGGTCTTTCTGTCAAGGTTTCCTGTTGGCTCGTCTGCAAGAACGATTGCAGGCTTGTTAAACATGGCTCTTCCGATTGATACTCTCTGCTGCTGTCCTCCTGATAACTGACTTGGAAGATTCTTTCTTCTATCTGTAAGTCCGATTTGCTCTACTATCTTATCAAGTCTCTCCGGATCCATTTTTCTTCCATCAAGTAAGTGTGGAAGCATAATGTTCTCGTCTACATTTAACACTGGCATCAGATTGTAGAACTGATAGATAAGTCCAATCTGTCTTCTTCTAAATATCGCAAGTTTGTCCTCATTTAAGCTGTGAATGTCTGTATCCTCAATGAACACCTTTCCACTTGTTGGCTTATCAACTCCACCTAAGATATGAAGCAGTGTTGACTTACCACTTCCTGAAGGTCCGATGATTGATACGAACTCTCCCTTCTCTACGCTAAAGCTTACATTGTCTAAGGCTTTGATTTTGGTGTTCCCCTCACCGTACTCCTTAGTTAAGTTTTCGCATCTTAAAATTTCCATTTGTTTTTCCTCCCGCAATTCTATTTCTTGTATTCTTTTTTGGCTTTCTCCTTGCTACGGATTAGCTCTTGCTTACTAGCTTGATGTTAATATAACAGATTATTTATGATTATAAATGACTGTGAGATGAAAAAATAGTGACAGTTTTGTCACTATTTTTTCATCTCACATCATTCTAATTTTCATAATAACGCTTCATTGCATCAACTATATCTATCACTACCTGTATATGTTTTTTTACTCTTGCCATCTCTACATCATACTTTATCTTTTTCTTTCCTGGTGTATCAAAAGCATGCTCAGCACTTATAGCTACATATAATCTGTGATTCGTGAATCTAAATGCAACATTTTTATATCGTTCTTGTATACTCATCATCTTTTCCATAAAATGAGGTGTTAAAACATAAAACGCATCCTCCTCATCTATAGAATACACATTAAAGATATTGTTAAATTCAATATTTTCAAGTAATACCTTATTACCTAACTCCTCTATCTTACTTTCAAAATTTTTATCTAAAACCTTCACATCATTCACATTTTTATAAGTATAGTCAAAGCACAAAAGGCGCCCTGAAAAGTAAATCTTTGCTGATTTTCTTTTATTTTCATCAACAAATCGACTTTCAACATCCGCCTGACAGAACCTAATTCCTCTATAGGATGCAAACAAAACATCATCTGAACCGTATATATTACCTAACTTTATAAGACCTGATTCTGCCACATTTCTAGGTTCCAACCCTTGCCATGGACGATAATCAACATCATCCAACATTGAATACAGCAAATCATATACAAATGTTTCTTTATATAAGATTTTAAACTTTTTTATTGTTTTTTTATTTATACTTGTAAAAAAACTCATAATTATACAGAGCACCAATCCCAATAAAAAACTTTTGGGTATTGATTTCTCAGTAATGGTAGCTACAGCCATTACCGTAACAATCAATATAAACATAAGTATGCTAATAGCGTATAGCACTTTAATTTTTATTCTCATCTTTTCGAGCTTCTTTATAACGGTTTTAGCTTCCATTTTCACTTCCATCCCTTCCACACTTCTGGTTTATATCCGATTGTGGCAATTTAATCATTTATCACCTTTTTTATCAGCCTTTCAAAGGACTCCTTAAATCTTACATCATCTTCCTCCGTTCTCTTTGCTGGTTCCTTCATATGATGCTTGCTACTTGAGCGCCTACTAGAATCTTCACTGTTGATTACTCCTAATTCTGTTGTTTCTCCAAATACTCCGCTGGCACAGCTTTAGTTAACCACACCCCATTAACCGAACGATAAAACTTATAACCATCCTGGCTCATCTTACCACTATTTACTTTATACATCAGCAGCTTCCCATGTCTTTTTCCTACCTTTGTAGCGGTTTCCACATCTCCTGACAAATGCACATACAGTCTGGACTTTGGAACTAACCCTTCCTTGTCAATTGACTCCATATATTTTGTGGCAGTTCCATGCCACAGATACTCTGAAGGCATAACTTCCTCAAGCTCCACATCCACAGGGATAGAATGGCCCTGGTTGGCTCTTATCAATGTCTTATCCTCATTAAATGAATATCTCTGCTTGTTATCTGTTCTTACGATTTCCTCAAGCTTTTCCATATCAATGTTGTTACTTGTATTCACTTTATTTATACCTGTGATAAGCTCATCCACATTTGCCCAGCCATGCTCGTCTAGCTCGATATTAGCAGCACTTGGCTTGTGTCTTAGGATGAGGCTTATGAACTTGCTTAATTCTGTTAATGATTTACTCATACTATGTCTCCTCTTTCAATTTATCTATCTTTATACATACTTTGTTTCATAGCTTTTTGTACATTATAGCAAGCTATAAACTCCAAGGCAAACCTTTATAACGGTTTTATACTACAAGAATACATTTTTCATAAAATATTACAGATAATATCCATCGCCTGTAATCATTCGTGTTATCCGAACATATCCGGAAATAATTAATTATCACCATTGACTAGTGAGAATTATTATAGTAATATCTATATAGAAAGAAAGATGCTATCCCATAGGATAGTGGCTGACCTTTCGGTTGAAGTTACAAAAAGCAACCTCTACTCTTGGTCGTGTGAGTGGTTGCTTTTTGTATGTATATCTTTAGCTTTTCTCATAGACTTAACTGTAGCAACGATACTAATACTAGTAACAACTATGCTTGCAACAAGATAGCACCTTCAAGGTCATTATATCGCAATCACATCGCAATATCAAGAACGGAAATACGATATTTTCTCATTGCAAAAGAGCTGATAGATTAACTACCAGCCCTTACTCTAGATTATTATTCTAATTTACTTTACTCACCTGACTCCAGTGATATTTCATAAGAATCAGCAGTTCCTGTAACAGTGTAGTTCACCATCTCACCATTACATTCCACCTGACCACTTGCCTTACCGTCAGCAAAGTCTTCAGTAATGTCCACTGTCTGACCATATACTACAAGTAGCACCTTGCCATCTTCAGCTTTAAGCTCTGCTGTATTCGACATTGAGCCCACAGTGTCCTCTGTAGATACATCAGCTTCATCAACCATTGATACTACCACATCGTCATTCTCATCAACATCAAGATGCATCTCTGCTACCGTAGCGTCGCCCTCCTGCGTTATAGTAACATCAACCTCCTGCTTCTCACCATTGATATAAACATAGGCTTTCTCCACCCAAGTCTCACCTGTTGCTGCATAGCAGATTCCATTTGTTCCTGCAAATGTAAGTGCGAACACTCCAAATGCTGCAGCTGCATACTTTAACACATTTCTCTTATCAAATTTCTTTACTTCCTTATTCTTCATATCCATAACCTTTCCGAACAGCGCATCTGGTGCATGAATCTCATCATACGCTCCCCGTACATAATCTCTATTATTCATCTTCCCACGCCTCCTTCAGCTTTGCTCTTAACATTTTTCTTGCTGCCACAAGTCTGGTCCTGACAGTTGGTTCCTTGATATGTAATATTTCAGCTATCTCCTTAGAGGAGTAATCCTCGTAATAAAAGAGGTATATAACAATTCTACTTTTGGCTGGTAGCTCCTTAATGGCTTTAAACAGCTCCTCATGTTTCCCATCTGCGAATTCCACCTCATAGGAAGCCTCTTCAGACATCTCATCTGTAGAGCCTACATTTCTTCGCCAGAATGTGGAAAATAAGCTGTTGCACTCATTAACACAAACTCTAATCAGCCACTTTTTAATATGCTCCTCATCCTTGAAGCTCACCTGCTTGGTGAGAAGCTTCATAAAGGTCTGCTGAACCACATCATCTGCATCCTGTGTGGACTTGGTATAGCTTAGAGCTATCCTATAGATTGTATCAATATTCTCTTTTACAATGCGTTCGTATTCTCTACTATCCAAGACCTCACCTCCTGACTTGTGATTTTGTTTTAAAGGCCTTCAATATAATAACGGTTGAAAGAGTCGATTTGTGCGATTTATTTTAAAAATATTTTTTAGACTACCACATCCCTTAACGCAAAGCAATCCCCAGTGGAATTAACCACTGGGGATAAGCTTACTGCCTAATATCAATTACACCTGTATCAAGTATACTTTGTTTAAAATAATCTGTTGGGTCTGCACATGTAATATCAAAATACATATAAGGCAACCAATCTTCTCTAACTACATAGCAAAATGAAGCTGTCCTTGTCTCTCCTGCCTGCACACTCTCAAAATGATTCTTTTCCCACACATCATTTCCATTATAAAAATAGATTTCATCTGGCTCATTTCTATAGTAGCTTGTTCTTACCACATCATATTCAGTGTCTCTTGCAAGTGGGCTTAACCCATCATATATTTCATAGTTATCATTATTATCATTAATAAGCATTAGATTACCATAAAAGCTCATCTCTGAAGCTCCTGTATCTGAAGTATATTCCACCTCAATATAAACCAACTTAACCGGAATAGTTTCAGTAGCTACAACCTCATCTAAAGAATTTACTCCGTCGCCCACCTTACAATAAGACACTATCTCATCCTTTAGCTTACCATTTTCATCTACAAAATCCGGATGTTCTCCCTGGAAGAAATCAAACACATCTTTATTTACAACACTTAAATCGTCACTTATTTCTACCTTGGTCACTTTCACATTACTATTTTGCTCAGAAATTTCAAACTCCTCTCCAACCTGATAAACCTTAAGCTCATCCTTGGCAACAGTAGTTCTTTCCTCAAGCTCATCTTCTGTCTCCACATAGATTATATTTTCCTCCTGAACACTCTCAAATGGCGGAACATAGGCTGGTGCTGACATATAATTTTTATTACTTGCTTCTTCAGCCTCTTCCTTAGTTGCTACCTCAAGACTAATTCCCTTTGCTACATTTACAAACTCATCCTTGGTTATACCCGGCTGTGCCCAGATATCTAGCACATAGCCTATATCATATGCCATATATATCTTTCTTCGACCACCATCTAGTTCTACCAATACAGCTGTACCTCCAGGAACTTCAAATTCTTCGGTATTTATAACATTCACATCATTATGAGTATATTCCACTCCCTCGTGTATTCTCCACATATAAAAGGTCATGCTTCTGTTAGCTCTATCTGTCTCAGAGTGAGAATGTAGCTTAGGTGTAGCCACATCCTCCGGCCACTCAACATATATATCCTCCGGCATATAGCTTATATCAAGATGAACGTAGTTTTCTTCATTCATAAGCTCATATCTATCATAAGGAACTTCCGTTGTATCCTCATCTACATCCACATTCTCCTTCTCATCCCCATTATCAGCACTTTCTGATACAGTAACCTTAGTCTCTAGTCCATACTCACCCTTCTTCTCTGTGGTTATGGATATAAGCTTAGATGCAGCATATACTGTAGTTCCAACCAATAAGGTTCCTACAAGGGCAGCTACTGCATACCTTATGAATTTGCCTTTTTTCACAATGTGTTTTCTCTCTACACCGTCAGATATTTCATTTTCCACCTGCTGCTTAATCATATCTCTTATATCATCAGGCATTTTCGGGTAATCCTTCTTATCTATCTTCATCATTTAATCCTCCTTCCAAATATACTCTTAGCTTTTTTCTGGCTCTGGCTAATCTCTTCTTAACCGCAGATTCAGTGGAATCAACCATAGTGGCAATCTCCTTTATCCTGTAGCCCTCTATGTAGTAAAGTACTATGGCAGTCCTGTAATCCACCTCAAGCTTCATGATAGCCTCATAAAGCTCAGAATAGTTTTCAGACTCCTCATAGCCAAGCTCATAAGTATGAGCCTCTATATCGTCTACATTTTTTCTTTTTCTCAAAATATCATAGCACTCATTAATTAGAATTCTTGTGAGCCAGGTCTTAGCGAACCTATCCTTCTTAAGGGTATCAAGTTTCTCAAAGCCCTTAGTTATAGCCTCAGATATAGCATCTCTGCAATCTTCATCACTATATAAAATTGACTTTGCTACTCTGTACAAGCTCTCCTGGGCATCTATCACAAGCTTGCCAAAGGCTTCCTTATTCATACACTTGATCACCTCCTCATTTTGTGTTGTATTCCGGATTACATATATTAGACGGAATAGGAACAGAAAAGTCCCACGTAAATAATTTAAAACAACTTTTTTAATATAATCTTAAATCAATTATTATACAAAGCATTTGATAAATCAAAACTACCATCTATTATCATCAAAAAGCACGTCTTAAATCATATCATGAATCACAACACAAATTATATCATTACCAGAAAAAACTCCTGCTATTAAGTATTTAAAAATCTAATGTGCACACACTATATCTAAAGCATTATATCAAATACTAATCATATAGAAAAATGGAGGATATATAAAATGGAAAATCAAGACACTATTAGACTACTTAAGGAATGTGACGCTGGCTCAAAGATGGCAGTGGCATCAATAGATGATATTATTGACAAAGTGAAGGACACGGAACTATTGAAGCTTTTTTATGAAAGCAAAAAGCATCACGAAATGCTGGGTAACGAATTACATTCTCTATTAATTGAATATGGAAGTGAAGAAAAGGAACCAAATGTAATGTCGAAAAGTATGTCTAAGATGAAAACCAGCTTTAAGATGGGTATGGATGATTCTGACAAAACTGCAGCAAACCTTATGACCGACGGCTGCGATATGGGTATTAAGTCTCTAAACCAGTATCTTAACCAGTATCAGGCTGCAAACGACAAGGCTAAGGATATCTGCAGAAGACTAATCAAAATCGAAGAAGCCTTGAGAGAGGATATTAAAAAATACTTGTAAGTCAGACTTACCATATTGGCATATGATAATCTAAACATTACCTTGTGGGTATAAACATAAGCATTAACTAATTCATACCCACTAAAATTTAAGGAAATTTTATATTATGGGTATGATGACTACAAAAACTAGCTTCTATACCCATAATTAAACACAAACTACGGCTTACAAGGGGCAATTGCTCATAAAAATGGGTATACAGACTGCATCAACAGTCTGTATACCCAAAAACTACATATTACCAAATATACACTGGGTATCAGATTCAAAAAACACTTTCCATACCCAATATCTATTCTGTCTTGTACCTGTCATATCTGTAAATACCAAGCTCACAAAATGAGCTATGCCGACACATCGCAAGCACAGCTTGCTCAGTGTCGCGGCGTTCGCCCTATGCATCTTAACACAAAAAAGGCTGACTGTGAGCAAGCTCACATCAGCCTTTTTAGGTTAATCTGCGCATGGCTCATTGCTACGCGCAAAGTACTCCTCATACCACACCAGGAAGGTATAGATAGTCCACACCTTTCTCCACAGGTCTGAGTTTCCTCCTAAATACTCCTCATATATAGCCCAAATCTCATCCTTCTTAAAGAACTTATCCGCTATATCACTCTTAAACTTATCTCTTACATCCTGATTGTAACTTTCATCCGCCATCCAGTAACGAATAGGAACTACAAAGCCAAGCTTCTTTCGAAATGCAATCTCCTCTGGAAGCTTCTTTAAAGCAGCTGTTCTAAATGCTACCTTATTCTCCTCCGCAGTAACCTTGTACTCCACAGGAAGTCTTGACGCAATATCAAAAATTCTCATATCAGTAAGAGGCATTCTAACCTCAAGTCCTGCTGCCGTAGACATGTTATGCACATTGAAGTAGATATCCCCTTCAAGCCAAATCTGAATGTCCACATCCTGCATCTTCTCTAAAGGTGAAAGACCTTCATTCTCCTCATAAATCTCCTTGCAAAGATTAATAGGAAGGATGCTTGGATTATATTTCCTAAGAATTTTCTCCTTCTCATCCTCTTTCATAATGTTGGTGTTACCTACATAGAAGGTCTTAAGGTTGTCACCGTATCTCTCAGCGTTTCTATACATATTATACCCACCGAAGAACTCATCTGAGCCCTCTCCGGAATAACAAAGCTTAGTATGCTCTGCAGTAGCCCTACAACCAAGAGCAAATACTATAGCTGAAGCATCACCAAGTGGCTGCTCCATATTATACATAACCCATGGAACTATATCAAAATACTCCTTAGGGGAAACTATGCATCTGTTAATATCTCTACCAAGTAACTCCGCAGTCTTAGCCGCAAGAGCGGACTCATCTAAGGCCTCAAAATCATAACCACAGGAATTAGCCACCTTTGCATCACTCATAGCAAGCACATATGAAGAATCCACACCACCTGATAAGAAGGACTCTGCCACCTCATCCTCGGTCTTAACCTCCTTCATAATCAGCTCTAAGGTATCATGAATTTCATCTGCATACTCCTGAAGGGATTTGCTATTGTCCGGCTTAAACTCAGGCTTAAAATATCTAGTAATAGCAGGTGCCTTATCTCCAGCCTTAAACTCCATATATCTTCCAGGAAGAAGCTTCTTGATACCCTTGAAAAATGTATCCTCTCCTGGTATATAAGTAAGAGTAAGATAAATCTGAAGCATATCCTCATTAAGCTCCTTCTTGTACCCTGGCATCTGAAGAATCTTACGGATGCTTGTACTATATAAAAGCTTACCATCCTCTGTCACATAATAGTAAAATGGCTTTGTACCAAACTGGTCTCTAATACAAAATACCTTATCTGCCTCATCATCATAGAGTGCCAATGCAAACATACCATAGATATGGTCTGCCATCTTACCAGCCCATTTTTCATATGCTTTAACAATAATTTGAAGCTCTCTATCCTCTCTGGAAAGAGTAGCATCAACACCTAATTCCTGGCACAGTGCCTTCCAATTTCTAATATGTCCTACGTATTCCTTAACTGTTATCATCATGTAACCTTTCTATCAAGTATTATTATATTCTTCTCTAGCAATCCATCTTGCGTATTTATGTATTCCTATATTTATGAATAAAAAGTATGCCATAAACATCTACTCTCTTACACCGTTAATAAGTGTTGCTGAGCCAAATGCCTTAAGAGGTCTACCATTTTCATCAAACTCCATGGTGTATTTGAACATAAATGGAACTCTTCCCACTGTAAGCGGTATTACTTCCTCTCTGCTTACATCACCAGTAGCTATTTCGCTCATCCACTGACGATACATATCAGCATAGTCCTCAGGTATAATTCCCTGCTCTATAAGAGGCTCTGGATAGTTCCTTACAAGGGCAGGAAGTCCCAAATCTCTCATACATCTAAAGCATGGGCGCATCGCCTTGGTAGCTATCTCGTACTCCCAGAAATATATATTGGCCTGTTCACTGGCTACTCTAAAGCGCTTGTCCATATCCTCAAGCTCGCTAAATCTCATCTTCTCTGCAGTTACATTTCTTATAGTTGCATAGAAGAGATAATTTTCCTCGCTCTTACCTATCATCTTAACGCAGGACCTTAAGCATATACGCTCTGTACCACAGCATGGAGACTGAACATTACACCAAACCTCACATTCCTGCTCCTCCATGGTAGCTATGGCCTTCTTAAGCATTCCGACATATATGTTCTTTGAGTTCTCCTCTATTGTTTCTATAAGGTCAAGCTCTATAATTTCCTTCTCAGACAAATTCATTCCAAGCTCCTGAAGATACTTTTGATTTACCCTAAGCATCTCCACCTTGCCATCTCTGTAATCAAAGATTGCTGCTGCCCCCACATAATTACTAAATATAAGGGTATCCTGTGATTTTGGATCCCAAAAGTCACAAGCATTAAGTGTGTCAATAAGTCTCATCTGAGGCACAGCACTTCCTACAGTGCTACCACTTAATATCTTAACAAATTCCTCCTCTGGAATAGGTCTGGAGTAAAGATATCCCTGAATATAATTACAGCCTATGCTTCTTAAGAAGTCTGCCTGCTTAATGGTCTCAACACCCTCAGCTATAACCGGCAGACGTAGCCACTTTGCCATTCTAACTATGGAGCTAAGTATTGTTCCGCCCTTCTTGCTGGCCGAATGCTCTGACATAAACATCATATCAAGCTTTATCACATCAAGCTCTATATCCTTAAGTACATTCAGAGACGAATATCCACTTCCAAAATCATCCATCTCTACCACATAGCCATAGTTATGAAGCTTCTTAACCACCTGATTAACCACTTCACTGTTACCCATAACTGCTGATTCAGTAATCTCCACTCTAAGGTATTTTACTGGCACATCATATTTATTACGAATCTCCTCTAGCTTTTCTACAAAACCCGGTAAAAATATATCATGTCTAGAGAAATTAGTAGATATAGGCACTGCAAATATATCACTATCCAGACACTTTCTTAAAAATACACATACCTGTTCAAACACATACAAATCAAGCTTTGTAATAAATCCATTTCTCTCAAATATTGGAATAAACACTCCTGGTGATATGATTCCTTTCTCAGGATGCTTCCATCTAACCAATGCCTCTGCCCCAAGCAGCATACCTGTGGAGTGATTATACTGTGGCTGATAATATACTATAAAATGCTTTTCAGTAAGAGCTGTAGTCATCATGCCTACAATCTCCTGTTCACCAAGCATAGTCCTTCTAAGCTCTTCTGTGTAATAATTATACTTAATAGTATAGCTACCCTTTATCTTAGACTGCGCCAAAACCGCTCTGTCTATCATAGTGTCAACAGAATGCACCTTGCCACCTGTAACATATATTCCCATATTGCAGGCTATCTCAAATGGCACATCAAAATCTGCTATATCCTCTAAAATCCTATCAACTATCCTCTGTAACCTTTCGCCCTTTGCACGAACAAAGAACATAAACCTATCTGAGCCTGGGTGACTAATCAAATCCTGTTCACCTAAATTTGCTGTTAACACATCTGCTATATGAAGGATAAGCTTGTCACCCACATTTGCTCCAAATAAGTCATTTACTGCCTTAAACTTTAGAACATCAAAGCAAGCCATAGCATACTCACCTGCTATAACACCTTCCTCGTCCTGTGCAACAGTTATATTAACCATCTTCTCAAAACCGACCCTGTTAAGCAAACCGGTAAAATCATCATATTCAGACATTTGAGCTAGCTTTCTCTGTATAATTACATTGCTGTTAATATCTGTAAATGTAATGCTGATTATCTCCCCTGGAATCGGACATACAAAGCCTACTCCATACCATTTCCACTGACCATCATAATCCTTAAATGATAAATCCTCGAAATGGGCTTCACTGTGTTCAAGCTTTGATATATCCTCTATTCTCTGTTTAACTATATCTGCTGTCTCCTGTGTTGCAAAATCATCCTCTGATAAAATCTGCCAGAGAGGACGGTTATCCATATCTTTTTTACCATCCTTAGACGTATGATTAGGATATGTAAACTCACCTGTCCTACAATCATACATAACAAGTACATTTTTATTATAAATTCTCATTATTCCATCCTGAACAACCTTGTTAGTCACCTAATCATCTCCTCTCAAAATCTATTTGCTTCTATACATAATTCATATGTAGCTTATCATACAGTATATTAATTGTATTTACTATACTTCGAATTCCTTGGCCTCTGCCAAATATTTCTGAGTATATAAAAATACTCTGTCATTGTCCTGAATAATCATATTTCCATTTGGAATAAGGGCTTTATTTTTCCTCTTAATTAATACTATAACAGAATACTTTGAGATATTTAAATCCTTTATTTTCTGTCCACACCAAGGATTCTCATCCTGAATCATAATCTCCTTAAGATTAATATTTTCCTCATCCTCATATGCTTCCGCACCGATGACAATGATATCGTCAAGCTGAAGCACCACATCACCTCTAGGTACAAGAATCTGTTTTTTTCTCTTAATTACAGCCATTACCATTCCTGATGGAAGCTTTAAATCCGCAACTCTCATACCAATCCATCGGTCTCCATCCTTAATATGAATTTTAATAAAATGCATATCTCTCTTATAGCCATAAAGCGCCTTGTTCTTAATAGTGGTATATTGATTTACAAATCCTGCAGAAATAATACCTGTAGGAATAGCCACCATTCCTACTCCAAGGAAAGAGATAAATATACCAAAGATTTTTCCCAATGTGGTAATAGGATAAATATCTCCGTAGCCCACAGTAAGCAATGTTGAGGTTGCCCACCAGATTCCTGAAAATGCGTTAGAAAATACCTCTGGCTGGGCCTCATGCTCCAAGCTATACATACAAAGACTTGATGCAAGCATTAGAATCAATATTATAAATACTGAAGAAATAAGCTGCTGCTTCTTACTGCTAAGTACCTCTGTAATTACACTTAAGGAGTCGTGATAAGCATTTATTCTAAACAATCTAAGTATTCGTACTATACGAATCATACGGAAGGCAACCGTTCCTGCTGGGAAGAAAATCGGCAGATAATATGGCAGGAATGAAAGCAAATCAATAATTCCAGTAAAAGAAAATACATATTTCTTGATAGCTTTACCTTCCTTCTCATCTGGATATAAATATTTCGCAGTAAAAACACGCAATATATAATCCACAGCAAAAATAGCTACGGTAATTTGTTCAATAACAAGCATCAACTGCCCAAAATCAGCCTTTATCTCGTCAAAGGTATACAAGACACTGACAATAAGATTTATAACTATGGCAATAATACTAAAATAATCATATGCCTTACTTGCCTTATCGTAGTAGTTTCCAACTTCAATTATTTCAAATAATCTTTTCCTACGTTTTTCCCACTTTTTGTTCATATTATAAACTCCTTGGAATTTAAATCAAATCTAATTACATTATCTAACTAATATAGAATTTAAAACTATCATTTTAATTTTAATATTTTTTGGAATAAAATGCAATTCCTTAGTAATGTACATTAGTCTAATATCTTGTTAAGTTCTACATATACCATATCCGCTACAAAAAGCTTATATAATAATCTGGAAGGCTGAGGTGGTATCTTTCTAGAAAATGAATATATTGCATCCCCCATAGTTATTGCAAAATATACCTGCCCTGGTACTGAAATGTTCTTATTTGCAGGGTCAATATTCCCCATGGTACCTGTTACACCTATTCCTATATCTGTCTTATATCTGTCCTTACATGAAACAGCCATAGCTCTTGCAGTTTCTTCTGAATATACCGAATTATTTTCGATTATTTCTGCAGGTACCCCCTGCATTATCTTTGCTTCATTGCTGTATGTAACAAACGCCCCCTTAAGCACTGCTGATGCTCCCTCTGTATCTGTTATAAGAGAGGCTATCTGTCCTGAAGTTGCACTTTCCATGGTTGTAATGGTAAGCCCTTTTTCTATTAGGGTCTCTGTAAGCTTTCTATAATGCTCTCTTACCAGCTTCTCATTGCACACCGGCATAGGAATCCCAATAAAATTTTCTCTCATATTACTCCTCCATACAAGAAACAGAAGAAGTGGATAACCTACTCCTTCTGTTTTTAAATTTAATTCATCTGATATATTATATCTATAGCCTTATCAAGCTGAGTATCATTCTCTCGCTCAATATTAACCGCGCTTCCTTTACCGTCTGGAAGTTCAACTATATAGTCTGGCTCAACACCCACCTCATGAATATCATGACCTGCTGGTGTAAAGTATTTTGCTACGGTAAGCTTTATAGCTGTTCCATCAGAAAGTGGTAATACTGACTGTACGATACCTTTTCCAAATGTAGTTGTTCCTACAAGCTCTGCCTTTCCAGTATCCTTTAATGCTCCTGCAAATATTTCTGATGCACTGGCACTATTACCATTAACAAGAACAACCATAGGAATGTCAAGAGATTCCTTATCTGTAGAATCATACTTCTGTATTATTTTTCCATTCTTGTCCTTTGTTGTAAGAATCGGACCTTCATCCATAATAAAATCACACATATTTACTACAGAGGTCAGCAAACCACCTGGGTTATCACGCACATCTACAATAATACCTTTAACATTCTTTGACTGCATATCCTTGACTGCAGTAATAAATTCCTCATCTGTATTGTCATAGAACTGCTGTACCTGTATATATCCAATATTATCCTCTAACATCTCTGAATATACAGTAACATTTTCAACCTTTCTTCTGGTAACATCAAATTCCATATATTCGTTTGCGCTTGGACGGTATATTTTGATATAAATCTTAGTACCTTCATCTCCACGAATCATATCCACTATTGATTGTAAATCCTGATCTGTGACTTCTACGTCACCAACCTGTACTACTATATCCTCAGCCATAAGACCAATCTCTTCTGCCGGACTACCTGGTACAGGTCTAACTATGGTAACAGCCTTATTCTCCCCCTGGGTTACTACAGCACCGATACCAACATACTCTCCAGAGCTTTCCTCCATTAGGTCTGCATATTCTTCAGCTGTATAATAAACAGAATATGGGTCATCTAAGCCTGCCATAATTCCATCATAAACAGCTTCCTCCTGTGTCTCTTCATCAGTCTCAAAATAATAGTAAATATCTATATATGCATTTATTTCCTCCACCTTGTCCTCAACCTCTTTGTCATACATACCAGAGGAATCAGTCTTTTTCCTTATCTCATAATCGCAACCGGTTAAGGATAATACCAAAGCTATCATAAGGACAAGAGCTAAACTTTTCTTCTTAAACACAATTATTCTCTCCTTACTACTGCAAATATGGTAATGGATCAACATATACACCATTAATTCTAAGTCCTAAATGGCAGTGTGGACCAGTTGAATTACCTGTACTTCCTGCAAGAGCGATAACCTGTCCTCTTGCAACTACATCTCCATAGCTTACACAAAGTGATGAATTATGCATGTATACTGTTGTTACTCCACCACCATGGTCTATAAGTACATAATTACCCATAGAACTACTGTAAGCAGCACCAATTACAATACCAGCCTCACAGGCAACGATAGGTGTACCTGTTGCACAGCCTATATCAAGTCCCTGATGCACAGTTCCCCATCTAGGGCCAAATAAAGATGTTATAACACCACCTGTTGATACTGGCCACTGAAGTGGTCCACCTGTATAATTTATCTCAACATTCTGACCTGCAGCAAGAGCCTCCTGACGAGCCTTCTCAGCAGCAGCCTCCATAGCAGCGATAGTTGCATTTGTGGCATCAATATCCGCCTGAATTGCAGCTATCTGCTCTTCATAATCATCAATTGACGTTGCATAATTTGCAGCCTGAACCTGCTTACCCTCAATCATAAGCTCTACAGCTTCCTTGTTTTCAGTAACCTCAGCCTCAATGGCCTCTACTGCTGCAAGATTAGTTTCAAGCTCTAACTGAGTATTTGCTATAGTTTTCTTAATCTCAATCATTTCATTGAGCATATTAGCATCATAGTTAAGAATCTGCTCTGCATACTCTGTCTGATTAACAATATCAGCCACATCTGATGATGTAAAAAGAGTATCCAAATAGCTTACATCTCCACTCTCATAGGCATACTGAATATGAGTTTTCATAGCCTCATACTGAGTAGCTTCATTCTCCTTAGCAACCTCAAGCTCTGCCAATGTCTCTTCAATATCTGCCTCGATAGTTACCTTCTGTGCCTCGAGCTCTGTTATCTGAGATGTATACTCTGCAACCTGATCATCTAAAAGCTTAATAGCATCTAATATATTTGTCTGCTCTGACTGAAGCTGGTCTAAAATCTCCTGTGCAGCCGCCTTTTTGCCTTCTGCCTCCTCAACCTGCTCCTCCAACTCTGTTATGGTACTTGCATTAACTGTTATTCCCATAGCCATAACCATAACAAAGGTCAATATTACAGCAATTTTCTTATAAAATTTACGCATATAAATCCCCCTTATTAAACCTTAAGGTGCTTTCTTGTGGTCATAATACTTCCTACTAAACCAAGTCCAATACCAATAGCTGCAGATACCGGAATCAATACTGCAAATAAATCCTTTACTGGAACAAATGCAAATAAATTCTGAACTACTGCAAACTGGCCTATTACATAACTAATTACATTGTCGTACATAAGGTATACTAAACCAAGTGGTATCAACGAACCTACAAGACCAATAGTAATACCCTCAACTATGAAAGGTGCTCTTACAAAGAAGTTTGTTGCACCTATAAGCTTCATAATCGCAATCTCTTCTTTTCTTACAGTGATACCTATAGTAATTGTGTTGCTTATAAGGAATATCGATACAAGTAAAAGTATAATTATAATTCCTATTGACGCAAAGGTTACAACACTACTAAGAGCCTCTACACCATCTGCAACAGCCTGTGATGTAGCTACCTTTCTAACACCATTTAAACCCTCAAGATACTTTACAAATTCTGCCTGCTTATCAAGCTGCTTCATAGATATTGTGTAGGATGCACTGTCCTTAAGCGGGTTGTCTCCTGCAAATATCTCCATAGCTTCTTCATAATTATCCTTGAATTTCTCCTTGGCATAGGTTTCCCATGCTTGCTCTGGCGAGATATACTCTACAGTATTTACCTCTTCTCTAACTCGAATCTGCTCACCAATAAGCTTAATATTTTCATCAGATATGCCTGGCTCAAAGAATACTGAAATAGTAACTGTATTCTCCAATTCATTCATAGCACTTCTGAAATTTACAATTACACAATAAAAAATACCGAACAAGAACAGACAGGACACGATAGTTCCGATGGAAGCCAATGAGAAGAGGAGATTTCTTCTTATGTTCTTAAGTCCCTGTCTAATGCTGTAAACTGCTGAACTAATCCTCATCTATATAACCACCCTTCTGTTCATCACTGATTATTTCACCCTTCTTTAAGGTGATAACTCGCTTTTGCATCATATCAACTATTTCCTTGTTATGAGTAACAACTACAACTGTTGTTCCCTTACTGTTGATATCCTCTAAAAGCCTCATAATATCCCATGAATTTTTAGGGTCAAGGTTACCTGTTGGCTCATCACAAAGAAGTAATTCTGGCTTATTTACCAATGCTCTTGCAAGGGCAACTCTCTGCTGCTCACCACCAGAAAGCTGTCTAGGAAAAGATTTGTACTTATCAGCAAGTCCAACAAGAGTAAGCATAGCTGGCACCTGTCTTCTAATAAATCTAGTAGGTGTTTCTACGACTCTCTGGGCAAATGCTACATTTTCATATACTGTTCTATCCTTTAAAAGACGATAATTCTGGAATACAACTCCAAGTCTTCTTCTAAACTTAGGTATCTGCTTCTTCTTAATCTTGGCATAATCCATACCATCAAACCTAATCTTACCAGATGTAGGATCAAGTTCCTTTAGGATAAGTCTCATAAGAGTGGTCTTACCGGAACCACTGGATCCAACTATAAATACAAATTCCCCTTTTTTTATGTGGATATTAATATCATTCAGAGCATAAGTTTTGCTAGCTGGATATTTCATCTTTACATGTTCCAATTTAATCATAGTTTCAATTTCTCCTGTTTAGTAATCTAATGATTCCATATACTTCATATATTTTACAACCATAAGAGCAATCTTAAATGTAATTGCATCCTCAAAGACTCTAAGATCAAGTCCTGTGCTCTTCTGAAGCTTATCAAGACGATATACCAGAGTATTTCTGTGTATATAGAGCTGTCTTGATGTCTCAGAAACGTTGAGACTATTCTCAAAGAATTTGTTAATTGTTGTAAGAGTTTCCTCGTCGAATTCATCAGGTGACTTACCATCAAAAATCTCCTTGATAAACATCTTACAAAGTGGAATAGGCAACTGATATATAAGTCTTCCTATGCCAAGATTGCTGTAAGCAATAATCTTTCTATCACTATAGAAAATCTTTCCTACATCAAGAGCAAGCTTGGCTTCCTTATATGAACGTGATACTTCCTTAATCTCATTAACAATAGTACCATATGCAACATTTACAGAAGACATAGCCTCTGTATTGAGCATATCAACAATAACCTTAGCAGTCTTATTCATATCTTCATAAGTCTCGCTAGGTTTTACCTCTTTAACAAGGATGATATTCTTCTCATCAACTGCAGTAATAAAGTCCTTTGTCTTACTTGAAAACAGAGTTCTAACTGTTTCAAGAGCATTGGTATCCTTCTCGTTCTTGGTCTCAATAATAAATACTATTCTCTTCACATCTGTTTCAACATGAAGCTTCTTGGCTCTATTATAAATATCAACCAAAAGCAAGTTATCAAGAAGAAGGTTCTTGATAAAGTTATCCTTATCAAATCTCTCCTTATAAGCAACCAATAAGCTTTGAATCTGGAAGGATGCAACCTTTCCTATCATATAAACATCCTCAGCTTCACCCTTGGCAAGTATTACATATTCTAATTCATTATCATCATACACCTTAAAGAAATGGAAGCCCATCATAACCTGGCTATCCGCTGGTGACTCTGCGAAGGCAACAACTGCGTCCTCATACTCATCTGTTTCTCTAAAGGTTGTTGCTAATGTTTTACCCTCTGTATCCATAACACAAAGTTCTGTTCTTGTTATGTTCTTTATCCCCTCAATTGTATCCTGCAGTATTTGATTTGAGATCATCCTATCACTCCTTACATATAAGTTACTTTATTTCACTACACTATTTTAACAGACTAGGTTTTATATTTATACATAGAACCCCTAATCATACATAGTACATTGTAACGCAAAAACTCGAAAAAAAAAAGAGGAAATACACAATTTTTGTGTATTTCCTCGAATTTTCACAAATTATATATGTTGACTAGTTAGCTACTACTTCCTCAGTCTCCTTATCGAAGATATGAATCTTGCTTAAGTCGAATGCGAACTGAACTGTATCACCAGGTCTAGCTGTTGTACGAGCGTTAACTCTTGCAGTGATATCGAACTGATCGATAGTGAAGTATAAGTAAACCTCAGCACCTAACATCTCGTAGATGTTAATTCTAGCATCGATTACACTCTCAGGTGAAGACTCGATGAATAACTGCTCATCATGAATATCCTCTGGACGGATACCAAGAACAACTTCCTTATCAATAAAGTCACCAGCGATAAGCTTAGCAGCCTTTGACTCTGGAACCTTGATTGAGTGTGAACCAAACATAAGTAATACGTCAGTACCTGACTTAACAACCTTACAGTCGATGAAGTTCATAGGTGGCATACCCATGAATCCAGCAACGAATAAGTTACATGGCTTATCGTAAAGGTTCTGTGGAGTATCGATCTGCTGGATGATACCATCCTTCATAACTACGATTCTAGTACCAAGAGTCATCGCCTCTGTCTGGTCATGTGTAACGTAGATGATTGTAGTCTGGAGTCTCTGATGAAGCTTTGAAATCTCAACTCTCATCTGTACTCTAAGCTTAGCGTCAAGGTTTGAAAGTGGCTCGTCCATAAGGAATACCTTAGGCTCACGAACGATAGCACGTCCCATAGCAACTCTCTGTCTCTGTCCACCTGATAAAGCCTTTGGCTTTCTGTCAAGAAGGTGCTCAATATCAAGAATCTTAGCAGCCTCATGTACCTGCTTGTCAATCTTCTCCTTTGGTACCTTTCTAAGCTTAAGACCGAATGCCATATTATCATAAACTGACATATGTGGGTAAAGAGCGTAGTTCTGGAATACCATTGCGATATCTCTATCCTTTGGCTCTACATCGTTAACCATCTTGTCACCGATCCATAACTCACCTGAGCTGATGTCCTCGAGACCTGCGATCATACGAAGTGTAGTTGACTTACCACATCCTGAAGGACCTACGAAGATGATAAACTCCTTATCCTCAATCTCCATGTTGAAGTCCTTAACAGCGTTAAATCCGTTAGGGTAAATCTTATAAATATTCTTAAGTGATAAACTAGCCATTTTAAAATTTCCTCCTTAGATTAGCTTTTTTTACTCACCAACATAGGTCAATTCTACCTCAAATCAATTTTAATTGCCATATTATTATTCCACAAATTAATTTTAAAAAAATTGTTGATTTTGTATATGAATATTTTTTTTGCCGTTTTTTTATCTATTTTAGACAAAGAAAACGGTTTCTTACCCTTTAAAACTTGTGAAACCTTCACCAAAAGCTTCCCTAATATCCCCCACAAAACACATTGCATTGGCATCAATTTGGTAGGTTTTTTGTTTAATTTTCACCATTTCTCTGCTTGACACAACACACATCAGCATATTTTTCTTATTTTTGGTAAATGCCCCTGTAACTTCTACTCTAGTGGCTCCCCTTCCTATGACATTCATAATGTAATTACTTATATCATCCGGGCTTGAGGATATAATATAAAGAAGTTTAGCTCTTCCCGGACCTTCCACTATACTGTCCGACACCCTTGTAACTATAAATATTGCAATCAAGGCATATATTCCCTTACTAAGCCCAAACACTCCTATTCCCATAAATACAATTATTCCATCTATTACCGCCATAATCTTTGGTACTGAAAAGTATTTTATTTTGTGATTAACCAAGCTAGCCATAAGGTCTGTTCCACCGGAGGATGCATAAGCTCTAAACACAAAACCCAAGCCACCTCCCATCAACACGCTTCCCAAAATTATGTCAACCAATAAATCTCCTGTCAGTATGTTGTATACCGGTATTACTGCTAAAAATAATGTCAAGCACAAATTGGCTACCAGTGTCCTTACAAAGACTTGTTTGTCTAATACTTTAAATCCAATTATAAACAATGGTAAATTCACTCCTGCATTTATTACCCACATAGGTATTCCAAATAGATTCTTGAAAATAATAGCTAGGCCTGTTACCCCTCCCACAACAACCTCTGTAGCATCAAAGCTCATCAATACTGCTATGGACATAATAAAGGTTCCAAATATTATATATAAATACTCCTTAATATTTTCCACTATCCTTTTCCATACAAGCTTCTTATCCATTGTTATATTTTTCATATAAACAACACCTCCATTATTTGCAATAAAAAAACTCTTCATACTTATGATGAAGAGTTCTCTTATAATTTATACTATATTACATACCACCATCTGCGATTCCAATAATAATCACAATATCGTAACCATCAGTTGACTCAGAAGAACCTGTTGTCACTGTACCTACCTCATAGGATGCACCATTGAAATACTGAACTAAGTCCTGTCCAATATCAGGTGATGTAGAAATAACTCTAGTATATTCCTGTGGTGTATAATAGTCAGATGCCGATGTGTTATTATATCCAAAACCACCTAAGGTCTCACACCATTTACCCGCTAAGCCTATCTCATCTGTACTGTTAAGCACAAGTATTTTAGCGTCATATGACATAATAGGCTCTACCACTTCCTCCTGAGTATCTGAAGCAGTAATGTACTCTGTGGTATCTGAAGGGTCTGCGTAAAGAAGAGAATCATGTCCCTCTGCCTCTGTTAATACATTTGGGCTTGAAGTTGTGGCAGGAGTTTTACTCTTGCCGTCATCCTTTTTCATAACCTTGCTGATAAATACTACACCAAACACAACTATCACTATAGCTAATATAATAACTGTGGCTCTTAAAAACATCGAGAAAAATAAGCCAACCATACTTTGCTTTTTCATAATCATTCCTCCAAAATTTTCGTATTTTATATGTACTGACCTTAAACCAGTCTTTTTTCAACTTATCTCGTGATAGTATAACAAATGTTATTGTTTTTTTCAACCTTTTATAGGATAATCAAATTCTAAGCAGATTATTATGTAAGTTATTATTTTTACCAAATACAAGGAGTTTATGTATGAAATCAATCATTATAACAGGAGCCTCACGAGGTATCGGATACGAAGCAGCTCTTTTGCTTGCCAAGGAATATGATTATATTGCAATTTGCTGTAGCAAGGACATAAAAAAGCTAGGTGAATTAAAAGAAAAAATAGAAGCTATGGACAAATGTTGTCTGGCCATTGTGGGCGATGTGGCCGATTATAATTTTGCAAAAAAGCTGGTAAATACCGTTGCAAATGACGCCGGAGAAATCACCACCTTGATAAACAATGCAGCCATTTCCAAGGTAGGCATTTTAACAGACACCACACCTGATGCTTGGCAGCATATTATGAATGTAAACATTAATTCTGTGTATAATTTTTGTCACACAACCCTTCCTTATATGATTAACAAGAAGGCAGGTAAAATCGTGAACATCTCTTCTGTATGGGGACTGGTTGGAGCCTCCTGTGAGGTTGCCTACTCCACCACTAAGGGAGCAGTAAATGCCTTTACTAAGGCATTGGCAAAGGAGCTTGCTCCTAGCAATATATCAGTGAATGCCGTAGCATTTGGAGCTGTAGATACTACTATGAATGGACACCTTGAGCCAGAAGACTCAGAAGCACTTTGTGACGAAATACCTTATGGAAGAATGTGCTCACCTATAGAAGCGGCACAAGCTATCAAGGGTGTACTGGATATGCCAGGATATATGACCGGCGAAATAATCAAGGTAGACGGAGGGTGGATATAGGATTTCCCATAAAACAGCAAAGGATGTGCGATTATATTGTATCTCCCGGTCTGCCTAGGGGATAAAGCTTCGCTGACACTACAACGGTCAGCTGCGCTTCACCCCTGTCGCGCCCGGTTGGTACATTGTGGCGCACATCCTTTGTATCTTCCTACAAATATTAATTCAACTCATCCAAGGTCTTGTTATATGCTCCTAGGAAGTCTCTAACGAAATCTCCTACCTCTGGCATATCCTCGGCTAACCTGTCAACAGTAGCCGAGATAGTCTCCCTAGCCTTAACAAACTCACGGTTTCCAGTTTTTTCTTCTTCCATACATTTGATAAGGGCTGAGATCTTGTCTGCAGCCTTTACAAGCTTCCACTCATAAGCATATTCCTCTGACTTAAAGAATAGTTTTTCGTAATATGGCTTCATATCCTCAGGAAGCTGATTTAGCAAGGTCTTATTGGCCTCATTTTCTATTATCTTGAAGGTTTCCTTCATATCCTTATTGTAATACTTAATAGGTGTTGGCATATCTCCGGTTATTATCTCTGAGGCATCGTGGTAAATACCCATAAGAGCTGCCTTTTCCTCATTAAGCTTCTTATCATATCGAACATTTCCTATAACACAGAGAGCATGGGCTATCATACTAACCTCCATGCTGTGTTCCGAAAGGTTTTCCTGTCTTGTGTTACGCATAAGCGCCCATCTTTCAATGTATTTAGTTCTGGCAATAGTTGCAAAAAAATTGTATTCCATAACTATTCATCTCCCTTTGTATCTTCTGCTTCCTCTGTAGCATCCCTATCCAAATCAATTACATTCTCAGAAATTTCTAGTTCAGTTCCATTATGTTCTTTAAACAGTTCCATAAATTCCTGTCCTGAAAGATTTTCCTTTTCCAAAAGAACCTCTGCAATTGCCTCCAATGTTACCATGTTATCCTTAAGCAAATTAATTGCCTTATCGTAGGACTCCTTAATCATATTCTTAACCTCGGCATCTACCAATGCCTCTGTCTCTGTAGAACAATTAAGCACCCTTCTTCTATCAAGATATTCACCTGTAATACCCTCTAGCTGCACCATACCGAACTTATCCGACATACCATACATAGTAATCATAGTTCTGGCAATGTTTGTGGCCTTTTCGATATCATTTGAAGCCCCTGTAGTAACAGACTCAAACTTAAGCTCCTCTGCAGCTCTACCAGCCAAGCATATAACTATTTCTTCTTGCAATTCAACCTTGCTTTGAAGCTGTTTTTCCTCTTCTGGAACCTGCCATACATATCCTAGAGCACCTGAGGTTCTAGGTACTATGGTGATTCTCTGAATCGGAAGTGTATTTTTTTGAAGTGCAGCAACCAGTGCATGACCTACCTCATGATAGGCCACAACCTTCTTTTCCTTTTCAGTAAGTAGCTTACCCTTCTTTTCCTTACCTGCAAAGACTATCTCCACTGATTCTAATAAATCCTTTTGAGACACCATCTCTCTGCCCTTGCGAACCGCCATAAGTGCACCCTCGTTAATAATATTTGCAAGGTCTGCACCTACAGCTCCAGCTGTAGCAAGCGCAAGCTCCTTAAAATCAACAGTCTCATCCAATTTTACATTCTTGGAATGAACCTTAAGCGTGTCAATTCTACCTTGTAAATCTGGTTTTGACACCACAACTCTTCTATCAAAGCGCCCTGGTCTAAGAAGCGCCTTATCCAATACCTCCGGTCTATTTGTAGCTGCAAGGATAACAATACCCTTTGCACTATCAAAACCATCCATCTCAGACAAAAGCTGATTCAAGGTCTGCTCTCTCTCTGAATCTCCTCCGGAATGTCTGGTATCTCTGCTTCTTCCTATGGCATCTATCTCGTCTATAAATATAATACAAGGAGACATAGCATTTGCCTTCTTAAACAAATCTCTTACACGAGATGCTCCTGCACCCACGTAAAGCTCTACAAATTCAGAACCAGATAGTGAGAAAAATGGCACCTTAGCCTCTCCAGCTACTGCCCTGGCAAGTAAGGTCTTACCGGTTCCAGGAGGTCCAACCAAAAGAGCACCCTTAGGAAGCTTTGCACCTATCTCCACATATTTTCCCGGCTCATGCAAGAAATCCACCAACTCAGTTAAAGATTCCTTAGCCTCCTCCTGTCCTGCTACATCCTCAAAGGTTACTCCTGTAGCCTTCTCCACATCATATAGCTTTGCACTAGTTCTTCCCACACTAAACATTCCATTCTTACCGCCCATCATAAGCTTAAATAGAATGTAAAATGCACCTATCATAATCACGTAAGACATTATTGTGGTAAATATCACACTACCACCCTCGTCTATTTGTTCAAATTCTATACCTGCCTCATAAAGTCTTTCAACAATATTATAGTCATCAGCTCTTACCACTCTATAGGTAGTTGTCTGTGCAGAATTAATCTCCTTAACAGGCTTAAAAACTATCTCGTTTCCATATATCTCTACATCCTTAACATTTTCCTCCTCTATCATCTTAAGGAATCTGCTATAGGATATCTCTTCCTCTCCCGCCTTCATAAAGGCATTAATTGATTGCCAAAAAACAAAGGTTAATGCAAGGGACAAAAATAGAAGTATAAAGCTACCCTTCTTCTTTCCTCCACCCGACTTGTCACCCTTATCGTTACTATTTTCGTTTTTCCCCAAATTATCAAATCTATTGTCTTTCTTGTTATCCTTCATATTATCTCCATTTCTAAGTTACCATAGCAAAACATCCAAAGAACAGAGTAACTTCCAAATCATCATTATGTATTATATCCCTAGCACCTTAGTTATAATACCATTTATTAAGAGTAATAAAAATACCTTAATAAATTATAAAGGGCTACAAAAAATCATTGCAGCCCTTTTAACCAATTAATTATGCATATAAAGGATATTTGTCAGTTATGCTCTTAACTAAAGCCATAGCCTTATCATTATCCTTGTCTATAACAGCAGCCTTAATAGCGTCTGCGATTGTAATCATATCCTCTTCCTTAGCACCTCTAGTTGTAATAGCTGGTGTACCAAGTCTAATACCGCTTGTTACAAATGGTGATTTAGGATCATTTGGTACTGTGTTCTTATTACAAGTAATATGTACTGAATCAAGAAGCTTCTCAACCTCTTTACCTGTAAGGTCAAGATTCTGTAAATCTACAAGCATAAGGTGATTATCAGTTCCACCTGACACAATGTTAAAGCCTCTCTCAATAAGAGCCTGTGAAAGTGTTGCTGCATTCTTCACAACCTGTGCCTGATATGCCTTATACTCATCAGAAAGAGCTTCCTTAAAGCACACTGCCTTTGCAGCTATAACATGCATAAGTGGTCCTCCCTGAATTCCTGGGAATACTGCCTTGTTGAAGTTATACTTCTCATTAACCTCATTGCTTGATAAAATCATACCACCACGTGGTCCTCTTAAAGTCTTATGAGTTGTAGTTGTAGTTACGTGTGCATATGGAATTGGGCTCTCATGCTGTCCTGCTGCTACAAGACCTGCAATGTGCGCCATATCTACCATAAGTACTGCACCAACACTATCAGCGATTTCTCTAAATCTCTTGAAGTCGATAGCTCTTGCATAAGCTGAAGCACCAGCAACGATAAGCTTTGGCTTACACTCCTTTGCAATTCTCTCTACCTCATCGTAATCTATAAATCCATCATCATTTACACCGTAAGGTACAATGTTAAAGTACTTACCTGACATATTAACAGGTGAACCATGTGTAAGGTGTCCGCCATGAGCTAAGTTCATACCCATAAATGTATCACCCGGTTCCATAATAGCGAAGAATACTGCCATATTAGCCTGTGCACCTGAATGTGGCTGAACATTTGCATACTCACATCCAAAAAGCTCCTTAGCTCTATCTATAGCAAGCTGCTCAACTACATCTACATGCTCACATCCTCCATAATATCTCTTACCTGGATATCCTTCCGCATACTTATTAGTAAGTGGACTTCCCATAGCTGCCATAACAGCCTTAGATACAATATTCTCTGAAGCAATAAGCTCAATGTTATCATTCTGTCTACCAATCTCCGCATTCATAGCTTCAGCTATCTGTGGATCTAATGTTGAAACTTCATCAAAACTATACATTGTGTAAAATCCTCCGTTTTTTTCGTACTTTGGTTATTATCTCATATACATTTTTTAGTGTCAACAAGGTAACGGTAAAAATATTACAAGTAGCAACGCGCTATGCCTTGCCCATGCACGCATGGGCAAGTATCGCCGCAGTCGCTGTATACAGATAAGAAAAAGCATATGCAAACAAGTAAACTTGTGCATATGCTTTTTCCTATCTGTGCATAGCTCGTTGCTTATGCTTTATATCCGAAATGCCGTTTCCTGAATTTTGACTCCTAGCATTGCTAGGTGGGTGACCGCACACAAGCTTCTGCCTTCCACTGCAAAGGAGGCCTGACATCCACTTGTAGATATAGGAATCCCTTTTAAAGATTTGTAGGTTCAAAATATCAGGTCATATCGGACATCCCAGACATATAACCAATCACTTAATTAAGTGATTTAATTATATAATATTTATATGTTTTTTTCAATAATTTTATTCAAGATTCTGCTGACATTTTATAGAAAATACAATCCTATTTTTATACATTTTTCATATAAACAATTGTAGGTATAGCCATTTCAAGCTTTATATGATATTCTATTGTAGATTGAAATATTTTACAATTATACGAGGTAATAAATTATGAAGAAAAACTGTATCGTAGCTCAGTCAGGTGGTCCTACTGTAGCCATCAACGCTTCCCTTGCAGGAGTTATTGATGGTGTGATTAATAGCCAAACATTTGATAAAATTTATGGGGCTGTACACGGCATTCAGGGTGTATTAAGAAATAACTTCCTTGACCTATCAGATAGTTCTGATGAATTCATCAAAAAGCTTTCTTATTCCCCAGCTATGTACCTTGGCTCATGTAGATTTAAGCTTCCTGATTTATCTGCTGACAAAGCTACCTACGAAACAATATTTAAAACCTTTGAGGAAATGAATATAGGCGCATTCTTCTACATAGGTGGCAATGATTCTATGGACACGGTAGACAAGCTTTCCAAATATGCCAAAGAGATAGGCAGTGATATCCTCATAGCAGGAATCCCTAAGACTATAGACAATGATTTGGTAGTAACAGACCACACTCCTGGCTTTGGTTCAGCAGCAAAATACATTGCTACCTCAATGAGAGAAATGGCTTACGATACATATATTTATGATATACAGAGTGTTCTTATAGTAGAGATTATGGGACGAGATGCTGGATGGCTCACAGCAGCTTCTGCCCTTGCTCGTACAGAGTTTAGCCAGGCACCTCACCTTATATACTTGCCAGAAACTAGCTTTGACGAGGAGCAGTTTATAGAAGATATTAAAGCATTACTTCCAGTTAAGAAGAATGTTATTGTAGCAGTTTCTGAGGGTATTCACGACGCAGAGGGCAACTATGTTTCAGCTACTAGCGCAGTAGCAGACAAGTTCGGACACGCTCAGCTAAGCGGAACGGGTAAATACTTAGAGAATCTTGTAAGCACAAAACTAGGTGTCAAGGTTCGTTCTGTAGAGATAAATGTACTCCAGAGAAGTGCAGCACATATGGCTTCTAAGACAGATTTAGATGAAGCCTTCCAGTTAGGAAAAATGGCTGTTAAATTTGTAGAGGATGGTCATAGTGAATTTATGACAATTCTCACTAGAACAAGTGACAAACCATATAGCTACCAGATTTCTCACTCTCCTGTTATCCACATTGCTAATCAGGCAAAATCAGTACCTAGAGAATGGATTAACCAGGCTGGCAATGATGTAACAGTGGATATGCTTACTTATCTTAAGCCTTTAGTTACTGGGGAAATTGAGCTTTGCTACGAAGACGGTATACCATTCTATCCAAACATAAAGCATTTAACATCATAACAAAATAAAAACCATGGAAAACTCCATGGTTTTTATTTTACTGTATTCTAGATGAAGATATAAAATTTGTTCCATCCTCTATAAATTTGTATTCATTATCCTCATAGTGTATCAAGCATCCGTAGTTATAATACTCAAGCAGAAGAACTTTTCCATTAGGTCCATAGGCTATTATCACCCCTGGACAATCCCTGTACTGTGAAGCGAACTGACCACAGTTCATACCTATAATATTAGTCCTGCTTCCTGTAAAATTGAAGAACTTATAGTTATGATTACTAGAAGACGATAAATTCTCCAATATCTCCTTAGACACTATATAATTAGAATATTCTGAGTCTGTATCACTATACAGAGTTCCCGTCTGAGTCTCAGCAAGAATCCAATTTGTAACCAAACCTACAGCTATAGTATTGCCATTAGAGTCTACAAAAGTGTTGTTGTAGACCACCGGTGCATCCTCACCAGCTTTTGTAGCCAATGCCGCCTCCGTTGCATTAACAATAATCCTAGCTTCATCTGTGGCACGGGACGCTCTCGCCTTGTCAATATATCTAATCAACGCAGGAGCTATGGCACCAACCAAAACAGCCATAATAGCTATAACTATTATGAGCTCCACCAATGAAAATCCTTTATTATTTGCTTTTCCCATAAACGCACCTCTCTTCTTGCGTCCCCCCCTGTTTACATATTAAACATATATTCAAATAAAATCAATACAAATTTCAACATTTTTATACATTTTAACACAAATAAAAAACCTTCTGCAAATCATTGCAGAAGGTTTATAAATTATTGTTGATTCAAAAGTGCTTCAACATCTATTTCCTGAGGCCATATACCTGTTTCCGTTTGAATTTTTATACTTATATTCTGTACTGACTGTGTTGGCATATAGTTTTTAGTTCCAAATAAAAACTCATGAAGGGCAGCAACATTTGTATTCAAATCTGCTGGAACAAGTATGGATCCCTTTGTACCATGATCATAAGGCATATACGCCATAGGGAAGCCAACTGTTGGTCCCATCTGATATTCCAAAAGGCCCTTAGCCAAAGCTAACATCTCATCCTTGGAGATACTTGTACAAACATTAGGAAATACATCATCAATAATGTTTTCTAAGGTTTCCATATCAGCAGTCTTTGCCTTTTGAAGCATCTTGTTAAGCACGTCCCTTTGTCTTTCTGTTCTTGTTATATCACCCTGATCAGTGCTTCTAATTCTAGCATAGCCAGTTGCCTGTGTACCATTGAGAAGTAAATCTCCTGTTTCAAACACTCCCTCAGAATAAATACCAGTAATATTAATCTGCTCTGTTATACATGCATTAAGCATTAAAAGTTCATTATCCTCTACGTGAATTTGTATTCCACCTAAATGGTCTATTGTCTTGATAAGAGCCAAGAAATTCACAGTAACAAAGTCAGTAATCTCTAAATCCAAATTTGCATTCAATGTATTGATAGCAAGCTCAGGACCACCATAAGAGTAAGCCGCATTAACCTTTGCTGTAAGCCCGCTTCCATCAGCTATCTCCAAAATAGTATCTCGGTATATAGATACTATTTTAACCTCATAGGTCTCCTCATTGATACTGGCAATCATAATTGTATCGCTACGATTACCTTCCTTCATAGAATCTGTGCTTCTTGAGTCTATACCGAACAGTGCAATAGTTTTATAACCCTTCTGGTCATCATTGGCACCTTCATTTTTTACTATGTTCTCTTCCTTTATTTCCTCATACTGTATAGCATTTAGCTTTTCATTGGCCCAAAAGACACCGTAGCTCACTATCATAAGTGCTAACACAAGTATCTCTACAACTAATGCTATACCCCACTTAACGTTAGGATTCTTCTTTTTCTTCTTTTTATCGCTCATATCTAACCTTCCATTCATATGCATTATCTATATATCATTGTAAGTAACTTCATATTTCATACTGGTATATAATACCCTATTCGACCAAAAATTACAACCTATATTTACTTTTTGCGTAACATTTGCGTAACAATTATTATTTCAAGCAGTTTTTGTTATTTTACACACATTGTAAAACACCGATAACTATGTTATATTAATTGTGTATGCAAATTTGGGAGATAACTTATGAACACAAACTATAAAACGTCAATTAAAGATACGGATAAAATCTATGATTTGGTAGTAATTATGCCTGCTTACAACGAAGCTGAGCACATTACAGAAAATCTATTAGAAGCAGCCCGTTTAATCCATTCCTTTCAAGACGATTTTTCTATAATTGCCGTAAACGACGGAAGCTCGGATGCAACAGAAGAAAGAATCATAGATGCATCATCTAAAAGCCCTCATATAGAATACATTTCATATTCAAAAAATAAGGGCAAGGGTGGAGCCATAAAAGAAGGGGTTAAACTTGCAAATGGCAAGTATATAGCTTTTTTGGATTCAGATTTAGAGTTAGCACCTACTATGCTTAAGGAATTTTTATCTAATTTAAAAAACAAAAATGCTCAAATCGCAATTGGTTCTAAACTCCACAAGGATTCTAAGCTTCACTATCCATTAACCAGAAGAATAATGAGTTTAGGATACTACTTTATGTTAAAGCTTATGTTCAAACTAGATATAAAAGATACACAAACTGGCATTAAGCTTTTTGAGCAGGATGTAATAAAACCTATCTGTGATAACCTTATTACTACTGGTTTTGCATTTGATATAGAAATATTGGCAACTGCCAGCAAGCAAGGACATAAAATAATCGAGATGCCCATTACACTGAATTACAGTAGAGATGACAGAGAAAAATCTCGTATAAGCTTTAAAACTATTACTAATGTATTCAAAGATACTATACGTATAAAGAAACATATTAGAAGTATTTAGTTACTAACGAGGGGATTATGAATACAAAAAAAATATTAGATACGCTGAAATTATATAAACAAGAACATCTTCTGCAGTATGAAGAATCTCTAACAGAAGCCGAAATCAAGAATTTGTGCACTCAGATAAATAATGTAGATTGGAATTTCCTTGATTCATTAAACAAACCTAAGGGAGCCAACAAATCTATTATTCAGCCTATAGACGCCCTTTCTATAAAGGATATCCGACGATTTGAGGACACTTACAGGTCTACTGGCTTAAACGCCATCAAAGAAGGTAAGCTTTGTCTTCTCCTTTTAGCTGGTGGTCAAGGTACAAGACTGGGACATGATAAACCCAAGGGGTGTTTCAATATGGGAATCACCAAGGAAATGTCTATATTTAGCCTACTTATGGAGAATACTTTAAAAGTTGTAAAGGAAGCAGACACTTGGATTCATCTTTATATTATGACCAGCGACATTAACTATGATGACACAACCAGCTTTTTTGAAGAACATAATTATTTTGGATATAACCCGGAATATATTCACTTCTTCGTTCAGGAGCTTAATCCTTCAACTGACCTTAATGGTAAAGTTCTCATGGTTTCTCCTTGTTCACTGTCCTTGTCACCTAACGGCAACGGTGGTTGGTTCAGCTCTATGAATAAGGCAGGTCTACTTACTGAGATATTTAACAGTCCTATAGAATGGATTAATGTATATGCAGTTGATAATGTATTGCAGGGCATTGCAGATCCATTATTTTTAGGAGCAACTATCGAATCAGGTAAAATGTGTGGTTCTAAGGTTGTAAGAAAGGCCTTTCCTGAAGAAAAGGTAGGAGCAATATGTAAAGAAAATGGAAAGCCACATATTATAGAATATTATGAATTGTCTGCGGATATGAGATATCAAAAGAATGAGGATGGTTCTTTGGCTTACGGCTTTGGTGTAACACTTAACTATTTGTTTCCAATCAGCAGACTTAAAGAAACCTTGGATTACAAAATGCCTCTTCATGTGGTAAAAAAGGTTGTACCATATATAGACGAGAACAAGAACCTAATTAATCCTACCGAACCTAATGGGTTTAAATTTGAAACCTTAGCACTAGACCTTATCCATGAGATGGATGATTGTCTGGTTTTTGAGGTTGAAAGAGAAAAGGAATTTGCCCCAGTTAAGAATAAATCCGGAGTGGATTCTATAGACACAGCAAGAGAGTTGCTAAAAAAGAATGGATATGAGCTATAAGCTCATATCCATTCTTTTAATATTTGATAGTTTTTATAAACCATTTGCCACATCTACCAAGTACTGTCCATAGGCAGTCTTCATAAGTGGCTCTGCAAGCTTAAGAAGCTGCTCCTTATCAATAAAGCCTCTCTTATAAGCTATCTCCTCGATACATGAGATATAAAGTCCCTGTCTCTTCTGGAAAGCTGCCACGAAATCAGCTGCATCAAGAAGCATATCATGGTTACCAGTATCAAGCCAAGCAAAGCCTCTACCAAGAGTCTCAACCATAAGCGTTCCTCTTCTAAGGTACTCATTATTAATGCTTGTTATCTCTATCTCGCCTCTGGCTGATGGCTTAACATTCTTAGCTATCTCCACAACATCATTGTCATAGAAGTAAAGCCCAGGCACTGCATAATTTGACTTTGGATTTTCAGGCTTCTCCTCGATGGAAAGCGCCTTACCATTCTCGTCAAACTCTACTACACCGTACTCTCTTGGATCCTTTACATAGTATCCAAAGATTGTAGCACCCTTATCTCTGGACGCTGCATTCCTAAGAACCTTAGAAAAGCTCTGTCCATAGAAGATGTTATCTCCTAATACAAGGGCAACACTGTCGTCACCGATAAATTCCTCACCTATGATAAATGCATCTGCAAGTCCTCTAGGCACCTCCTGAACTGCATAAGAAAACTTCATGCCAAGCTGCTCACCTGTTCCAAAAAGCTCCTCGAAGGCAGGTAAATCTCTAGGTGTTGATATAATTAATACTTCTCTAATTCCCGCTAACATCAAGGTTGAAAGCGGGTAATAAATCATAGGCTTGTCATATACAGGCATAATCTGCTTTGAAACCGCTTTGGTCAAAGGATATAATCTTGTGCCTGAACCACCTGCAAGAATAATTCCCTTCATTTTTATCTCCTTTTATGAATACATGTCGTTGTAGTATTTCTGATAGTCTCCACTGGTTACGTTCTTCATCCACTCCTCGTTCTCGAAGAACCAAGCGATAGTCTTCTTGATACCCTCAGCAAACATAGTCTCTGGATACCAGCCTACCTCTGCCTTAATCTTATCTGGAGCGATAGCGTATCTTCTGTCATGACCCTTTCTATCCTCTACATAAGTGATTAAATCACGAGTTACAAGTGCCTTTCTTGGATCTCCTTCCGGAAGCATCTCCTGAAGTGTGTCTATAATAATGTGAATAATCTCAATATTCTGCTTCTCGTTGTGACCACCGATATTATAAGTCTCAAATAACTTACCCTGCTCCTGAACCATATCGATTCCCTTAGCGTGATCCTCTACATAGAGCCAGTCACGAACGTTCTTACCATCACCATATACAGGAAGCTTCTTGCCCTGAAGAGCATTATTAATAATAAGTGGAATAAGCTTTTCCGGGAACTGATAAGGACCATAGTTGTTACTGCAGTTAGTAATATTTGCAGGGAACTTGTATGTGTCCATATATGCCTTTACCAGCATATCACTTGATGCCTTACTAGCTGAGTATGGGCTATGAGGATCATATGGTGTAGTCTCATAGAAGTAAGCATTTGGATCATCTGGAAGTGAACCGTATACCTCGTCAGTTGATACGTGAAGGAACTTCTTTCCCTCCTTAAATGTACCATCTGGAAGCTCCCAAGCCGCCTTAGCACAGTTAAGCATAACTGCTGTACCTAAAACATTAGTCTGTACAAATACCTCTGGGTTACGAATACTTCTATCTACGTGTGACTCCGCTGCAAAATGAACAACTCTATCGATATCGTTCTCCGCAAAAATCTTTGCTATTGCATCCTTGTCACAGATATCTGCCTTAACAAAAGTATAGTTGTCTCTATTCTCAACATCCTTTAAGTTCTCAAGATTACCTGCGTAGGTTAAAACGTCTACATTAATAATTCTAATTTCATCACCGTACTTCTTAAACATGTAGTGAATGTAATTTGAGCCGATAAAGCCTGCTCCACCTGTTACTAAATATGTTCTCATATTTTTCCTCCTTAATGATTGCATACATAGGGTTATTATAATATTATTTTGTATTTTTGACAATACCTGTCTTATAATATACACGATGACAAAAAACAAAAGCAACCTGATATATTTTTCACATCAGATTGCTTTTATTATTCATTTACAAATATTTCTTAAGTCCATAATAGCAATATGGAATCATCATTTTAAGTGCCTGTTTTTTCTCATAGCCAGCATAGATGTAAGTTCTATAAGTCATAACTGCAGACTTAAACTTGTTGGCGGACTTACTATTCTTATTGACTCTATATTTGAGCAAGGGCTGATCTACACCTGTCACATATTTATAATCCTTAAGTAGCTTAAGCCACGCATAATAATCCTCGTGGGCATCATCATGCTTCATAGGATATTCCAGGGCAACATCTCTCTTTATAAGCACCGATGAGCAGCTTATGTAATTAGTTTTCTCCAGGTGCTTTAGTGTGATTTTTCTTGGCACGCTTACTATTCTGTCCCAACCAATTTCCTTCTCATTAAACAAAGCTCTGGCAGTACAGCAAAGGGGTGTACCATCCTTTTCAATGGCAGCAAGCTGTATCTTAAGCTTTTTGTTATCCCACCAATCATCTCCATCTAGAAAAGCAACATACTCGCCCTTAGCCAAGAATACTCCTGCGTTTCTGGTATAGCTTGCGCCTCTATTTTCTCTGTTCCTGTAAATGTATATCTTAGTGCCACTGGCCACTTCATTATTATCAGTCATTTTAGCACCGGTAATCATTCCCGCCAAAACAGAATCCATTCCACTTTGAAGACTAATACCGGAAAGCGGATTCACCTGCAAACCGTACTCATTTTTCATAAAGTTAACAAGTCCACTTATTCCATCATCAGTAGAGCTATCGTCGATTATTATAATCTCCTTCTCCACATCCTCCTGCATAATAGCCGAGTCAACAGCTCTCATCAAGTATCTTCCTGCATTGTATACCGGTATAACTACAGATATCATTCCAATCACCTATCTCCTATATGTTTCCAATTTATCCTCAAATACTAGTTTCATAATTCGCTCAGTGGAATGACCATCACAGGCGCTCATAAATTTCTCCTTGAAGGCTATAACCTGCTGCCTATCAAAATTATTTTCCACATCACTTATATATTTTACCATAGATTCATTGTCATAGTAAATCGGTCCAGGCACAAATTCTTTAAAATCATAGAAAAATCCTCTCCAGTCATAATATTCATCCAAGTCATAAGCAAAGAAAATCATAGGTCTCTCAAACAAAGAGTACTCAAATATCAAGGATGAATAATCTGATATACAAATATCACTTACTATAAGCAGCTCCTCTATAGCCATGTCATCTGTAAAATCCCTAGCAAAGCCCTCACAGCCCTTTGGAATCTCCGGTCTCTCCTTTACAAATGGATGATGCTTAAATATAAGCACATACTGACTCTCAAAATTTTCTCTAAACATTTCTACATCAAGTAGGTCCGGCGTATTTGCACTTGCTACTCTTCCCCTAAAGGTTGGTGCATATAATATGACCTTTTTATTCTTTGCCTCTGGAAATAATTTATATAGCTTATTAAAAGCTTTATCTCTTACATCATCCTTATAAAAATAATCAGTTCTAGATACTCCTACAGGTACCACAACGCCCTTTTTATCCTCATAGCCCATAGCTTCCTCGTAAGCCCAAACTATTTCTGACGAGCTAACTGTAGCATAGGTATAATTCTTATGATATGGATATTTTTCAAGAGTCCTTCTATCATCTCCAAATATCAAATCAGCAGTACTCATTCCAAATTTTTTAAAGGCTCCACAGGCATGCCATAGCTGAGTAACAATAGTTTCCTTTCTCATAGACAAAAACGAAAGAACATTTGTAGACTCATTTAAAAATACATACTTTGCATCGGATATATCCTCAATCATCGCTTTTGTACGCTTAATATTTTCTACCCTTGATACAAAGCTAGTCTCTAAAAAATGCTCTGTAACATTGAAATTATAATTAGCTTTCAGGTCATCATAAACCAATCTAAAGCTATCACTAATTTCCGGAGACCTAACCTCCACAAAAACAACCTTAGAATTATCCAGCTGTTTTTTCAATCCCTTCTTATATATTTTAGGGTATAAAATTCTAAGGGTATAGAATCTATACCCTTTTGAAATAACACCTCTAATTTTTCTTTTAATCTTCCAGTATATTTTTCTTATAAATATATACAAAAAGTTCTCCTTGATACTATACAATCAGTTTGCTCCCTTACTTATTTTTCTACAAGGCTTTGACAGCCTCCATCAATCTATGGGTTGCTTCTCCATCACAGGCAGACATATAGTCTTCTTTGAATTTCTTCATCTTGCTTACATCATAGCAACCATTCTTTATCTCCTTAATCACATCCATTGTACTGGTACATACAGTCCCCGGAATTTGAGACTTATAATCTAGATAAAATCCTATATTTTTCTCATACTCAGCCAAATCAAAAGCATAGAATAATGCTGGTTTATTCAACAAGGAATAATCAAAGATTACAGAAGAGTAGTCTGTTATTAATATATCACACACCATAAGAGCTTCCTCTATGGTCCACACACTACTTACATCATAATAAAAATCCTTATGTCTGTAATTTTTCTTTACTGGCTTCAAAAGAGGATGAAGCTTACTAATAACAATATACTCTTGATTTAGATGCTTATACATTATATCTAAATTAAGTCCACTGGCATCCTTTGGTGTACTAATATCTCCCCTAAAGGTTGGTGCATAGAGGACTATCCTCTTGCTTCTACCAGCTAAAACATCCTCTTTTAATTCCTGGCAATGTTTCTTAAATCCATCACTAAAATAAATATCTGTGTGTGGCACTCCCACAGCCTTAATTTTGTCCTGTTCCAGGCCCATAGCCTTGCTATAAACTGGCACAACCTGTTCACTGCTTACAGTCACTATATCCTCATTACCAAATATCCTTTTGCTTTCATCAATATCACAGCCAAATTTCTTAAGAGCACCACAACCATGCCAGGTCTGAATTAATTTAGTTCCTTTACGAAGCTTTAGATTAGTAATAATATTACTCCCATCACTAACAAAAACATATTTTGCCCTTGCAAGCTTTGGCATTAAGCTAAAGCAACGACCAGCATACTTTAGCTTTGTACCCTTTCCTAAGGTAAAGTAATGATAAACTCTCTTATATTCTTTAAGCTCATCATCCTTTTTTATATATTTTTTTGTCATAGCAAAATCAGAAGGTAGCTTATCACCTCTAATCACCACAAAAAGTATATGTTTTTTTATTCTGCACAAGCAGCAAAGCCTATACCATATTGGTAATATAAAGCCGGCTATTATCTTATTCATCCCTTTATCCTCTGTCTCCTAATAATCCGCATTAGTATATCCCAAAAGAAGTTAAATTTCAATATTTATATTTAAAGTATATAATTCGCAATTCGTCTTGTGGCACAGCCATCACAGGCATTCATATAAAGTTCTTTGAATTCAGTTCTTTGAGATGAATATTCATCCTGTTCAAGCAACTCCTTAACATGAGGTTTCAAGTCAGTGTCCAATGTCAATACCTTTCCAGGAAGAGTCTTATAGTCCAAATAAAAACCTCTATTCGCACTATACTCATCATAATCCGGTGCGAAGAAAATTATCGGCTTATCAAGCAATAAATATTCAAAAAACACAGAAGAATAATCTGTAATCAGTAAATCCACACAGCAAAGAAGTTCTGAGGTAGTCATTCTACCTGACTGATGCAAATGCGGATGAGTGCTCTTAATAACATAATAGTTATCATCCTCCATAAGAAGATTTACATATTCTTCTCCTGGGAGCATATTATTCTCACCTTTTTTCTTCTTTGCATTACCCCTAAAGGTAGGTGCCCAAAGGATTACCTTTTTACCCACTGCATCTGGATATTCAAAACGGAATTTATCCTTACAAAGTCCTATGTAATCCTCATCAAAAAGTCTATCTGTAAAGCTTACACCTATGGGCTTTATTATATTGCCCACGCCTAAAACCATGGCTGTCTCAAAAGGCTTAATAGCCCCATCTCCACTTACGGTTACTAAGCTATAATTCTTATGGACATTACCCACATAGCCCTCAGGGATATCTTCCTTGGAATTATACCCAAACTTCTTAAATGCTCCACAGCCATGCCATAGCTGTACTACCTTGGTTTTTTTCTTCTTGTTGCAGGATGCTACCGGAAGAAAATAATCGCAGACAACCACAGTACCTGCCACAGCATATCTGGCCATAAATAAAACCATCTTCTTGAAGGCTTCCCACTTTCCTATGGTATATATATCAAAGAAATGTTCCTCCACCTTGCAGTCACTTTCCATAAGCAGTTTCCTAATATAAGTCATTTGCTCTGGACAACCATCATGATGGGAATCTGCCAGAATAACCAGTTTCTTATCAACAGGTCTTATTCTGTTAAAGAAATATACAAAGGGAAATACTATATGCTGACAAAGCATCTTAAACATCATTCTAATTCTAAACATCTACTTAGTCATCTCCTCGTATTTTTTAGAAATTTCTTCAATATCTCCAAAGTCAACTAATTTGCCCTTCTGCAAAATCATAGCCTTATTACATATCCTTTTAACCTGTGCTAAATTGTGGGATACAAACAGCACTGTTGTCTTTTCATCCATCATAGAAAGAAGCTTTTCCTCACTCTTTTTCTTAAATCTAGCATCTCCTACAGAAAGAACTTCATCAAGTATAAGAATATCTGGTTTTACCATAGTTGCTATGGAAAAACCCAGTCTAGCTCTCATACCAGAAGAATAATTTTTAAGGGGTACATCTATAAAATCTCCTAGCTCAGAAAACTCTACTATCTTATGAAATTTTTCCTGCATATATTTTCTGGAGTGGCCTAAAACAGCTCCATATAAGAATATGTTTTCTGCTCCAGTATACTGGTTATCAAAACCTGCCCCAAGCTCTATCATAGGAGCTATAACTCCTTGCTTATATACCTTTCCACTGCTTGGCTCAAAGACTCCAGCTATAACCTTCATAAGAGTAGACTTTCCAGCTCCATTTAGTCCTAGCACACCCACTCTGTCACCTTTTTCTATGGTAAAGGATACATCATCCAACGCCTTGAAGCTATTCCTCTTAACGTCCCCCTTAACAAGGTTAATAAAGTATTCCTTAACACTATCAAGCTTTTCTCTGTGAAGATTAAACTCCATAGTGATATTTTCTAATTTAATTGCATATTTATCTTCTTTAAGACTATTTCTCATTAAATTCTATCCTTAATTTACAAATGTAATATAAATTTGTTCTTATTCTTATCAAATATTACATAACCAACAATCACTGACACCACAGCAAACACTGCTGCATACGAAAGCATCCACACATCTATATTTTCACCGAATATACAGCTTCTAAAATTAGATATCACGCAAAACAGAGGGTTGAATCTTAATATCCAGCTTACATTGCTATTTAGAATTGTGTCTGGATAATAGAAAATTGCGCTTGCATACATAACCAGCATAAGAGCTACATTCCACAGATACTCCAAATCTCTAAAGAAGGTTCCCAAGGTGGAAAGAATAAGACCAACTCCCAAGGACATTACAAAGAGCACTCCTAGAGGTACTATTACCATTAATACTCTCATGGTAGGATAAACTCCTAATACTAAGGACACTGTTGCCAAAACCACCAAGGAAATAACAAACAAAATGTAATTAAATACCACCGCTGACATAGGATATAGCATCTTAGGCACATACACCTTCTTAATCAAGCCTTCATTCTGCCTAATGGATTTTAAAGCTGTGGTTGAGGACTGGGAGAACAAGCTGTATATTAATCTTCCTGACAATATATATACAGGAAATGTTTTCTCGTGATGTCCAAGCAAGGTTCCAAACACAATTGTAAGCACTATCATTGTAAGAAGTGGTTCAATCATGGACCAAATCACTCCTAGATAGGAACGTCTGTATTTTAATTTAATTCCCTTTCTCACCAGTTCAAAAAACAAATTCTTATACTGGAGTACTTCCTTGATACCTGTCATTCTTTCTCCTAATCCATCCTGAAACTATTATATCTTTATGTCTTTTTTCCTTTTAGATACCCCTTAAATATCTCTAGATCATCTGGGGTTGTAAGCTTTATGTTCTTATCCGAACCCTTTGCAAAATAAAGTCTTTCCCCTAGCTCTACCATCATGGTGTTAGCATAGGAAGAGCCATATATTCCAATTTCTTCCCTAAAGGCTTTATCATAAGCCCATGCCAATTTGTTATACTTATACGCCTGTGGTGTAGAAACTCTTCTAAGGGTTTCTCTAGGTATATACCTTGTAGTTGATACCTCATCATCTATAACAAATATCTGCTCATTGTATGGTAAGGATGTAACTCCATTACCACACCTGTGGCAAGTCTCAATCACATCAGTCAATACCTCTATATCCACCAAGGGTCTAATACCATCGTGAATGACAATGGTATCCTCCTCTACAACCTTTCCCTTCAGATGCTCCACGCCATTTCTTATAGATTCCTGGGCAGTTGCACCACCTGTTACAATCCATTTTAGCTTTGTTATATTATATTTTTCTACGTAACCTTCTACATCCTGCTGCCAGCCATCTATACACACCACCTCTATAGCATCAATCATAGAATGGTTTTGGAAATTTTCTAATGTATAGACAAGCACCGGCTTATCCTCCACAGTAATAAACTGCTTTGGTATATCATGCCCCATTCTGCAGCCTACGCCCCCCGCAATTATTATTGCCACATTCATTATGCTTCCTCCTTTTTTAGAGCCGTTGTCTGCCCTGACTCTATACCTTCTGTACTGTCCTTAGAAAAAATAATTCTAAGAGTAAGCAACATCAACTTTATATCCAACAAAAAAGAGTATCTTTCTATATAAAGCAAATCCAACTTCAGCTTATCTATAGGAGTTGTATTGTACTTTCCCTGCACCTGAGCATAGCCCGTAATTCCCGCCTTAACCTTAAGTCGAAATTCAAATTCTGGAATGGTCTCGGAATACTTTTCAAATATTTCCGGTCTCTCAGGTCGAGGACCAACTATAGACATATCCCCCTTTAGCACGTTGAAAAGCTGCATAGTCTCATCAATATGAGTCCTTCTTATAACTCTACCTACAGGCGTAATTCTTCCATCAGCCTTATTTGCTAACTGTGCACCTGTATTCTCTGCATTTACTCTCATACTTCTAAACTTGTATATGGTAAAGGTCTTTTTATCTCTGGTAAATCTAGTCTGCTTGTATAAAACAGGTCCACCATCATAGACCTTTATACAAATTGCGGTTATAAGCATAATCGGTGACAGCACTATTATTCCTGCTATTGCCACAGCTATATCCATAATCCTTTTAACCACTCTCTGATCCAGATGCAATCCTTGATTTCTAGCTAAAAACAGTGGAGTGTCTACCAGATAAAGCTCCTCTGATTCTCTCATTACAATATCTGTAATCTTAGGTACTACATAGGTTCTTAGGGAATTCTTATAGCAATATTTTATGATTGAATTTCTCTCTTCTGACGGTAAATCATAGAGGATCACTCCCTCGTAGTCTGATATGTTCTGACAGATTTTCTTGTAGCCCTCTTCATAGTTAAGCAGCTCTCTAATATCATATCTATCACTTTTCCTATTAAGCTTTGCCAGAAAATCATCCGGTGGATAATTACCGTAGATTACCACCATCTGTCTCGGTGGATAAACATAGGATTGAACAACTCGCACTATTATTATCCATAGGGTAACAAATAATATCTGTACACCAACCAAAGCTAGTATAGGAATTATACTCTCATATTCATTTAAGGCCATACAAATAAAAGCATACGCAACACAACCACCCAATATGCTGGCTATGGCATGGGATACACATAAATATCCTATCCTCATGTAGCTAATCTTATATCCGTTAAAGCTTTTTGTAAGCAAGTAAACAAAAATCAAATACAACCAAATCACTACATAGTCCCCTCTGAAAAAATATGGACTATCATAGTAATTTGACCAAACATATCCAAAGGAACGAGCCTGAAATACCAATATAATCAAATTAGCTGCTATAGCTAAAAATCTTTTCTTCTCTTCCTGTAGATACATATTGCCTCCAAATAATTATTTATTAATCAATGGATCTGTTGGATCCCAAGTCTGATTGGCAGGAATCTTCTGAGCCGTTGGTTTTCCAAGAGGTCCTGGGTCCGGACTGTTATAAATAATAACAGGGGTTCCTGTAGGACAGTTATCATACAACCACTTTGCATCAATGGTTGTAAGACGTATACATCCAGCAGATGCAGTCTGTCCCAGTTTGTTGTAGTCTGAAGGGAACAGCTTATAAATATTTGGGTCATCATAAGGAACTGAATGGAACAAATAATTACCAGTTATATGATAAGAATATTGTCCGTATACATCATGTATAAGTTCCTTCCATCTCCATTTTTGCTTAAGATTAAATGAACCAACCGGGGTAGCATATCCTGTGGAGCAAACCATTGCCTTAAATGGAACCTTCCCTTTATAAATTGTTATGCAGTTCATCTGCTTATTAACCTTTATAGCAAGCTGTCCTGGAGCATTCTTCCAACCATTGCCAGTATAATTATAATATGGATTAGATGTGGATCCAGGAGCTGCTTCGCCACTTTTAACCAAATATATCTGGATAGCTTCTATCCTACGTCTAGCGCCTTCTGTTCCTGCTTTCTGCCCATTTTTAGCCCAACCAAGCCAACCTAGGCTCTGCACATGTACTCTGTAATAAACATCATAATATGATGCCACCTGTCCTGTAAGTTCTATTGTAATAGCTTCCATTCGCTTAGCAGCACCTTCCGTTCCAGCCAGTTCACCACCTGTTACAGGATTTTGCCAGCCTATACCCTGTATATGGGCCTTGTATTCTATACCGCCTGTAATTCCCGTTGTCTTAAGGTCTATTTTCATAGCCTCTAAACGCTTTGATTTACCTACTGTTCCTGCTATAGTAGACGAGTTTCCATAACCAGGAGTTATTGTAATTGGATTCATCCACCCATAAGACTGACTATGAACAGAATATGTAATACTAGCTGAAACCTGAGCATCCTTTTCAACAATGATTATCTCTAAGGCTTCTATTCTTTTTGCCTTACCTACAGTCCCTGCTGTGGCGCCATTTGACTTAGCACTTTGCCAGCCGTAGGACTGTCCATGAACTCGGTATAAAACATCATACTTTTCTCCAAGTTCACCAGTTAAGACTATCTCAATAGCTTCTATTCGCTTAGCCTTTCCCATGGTACCTGCATAATTTCTATTCTCAATATTTGCAGTTACTGTTGAACCATCCGCTTCAGCATATACCCAATCCTGCCAACCTATGCTTTGAACATGGGCCCTAAGCTTTATTCCACCTGTTATTGGATGTCCATCATCACCAAGGATTCCGTTAGTATCCAAGGAAATTGCTATAGCCTCAACTCTCTTTGACTTTCCAATACTACCTGCACGCTCACCATCCTTAACTGGTGCCATCCATCCAAAAGATTGGGCGTGAACCGCATAATTTACTATAGGTCTAGCAACAGTTTCATCAGCCTGATAAATAAGAGAATTTGCATCGTAAATATTATTCTCATCTTCTAAATTCTCATCAACTGTTGTTACCTCGGTTGTGGTTACTTCCTCGGACACTGTATCCACATTACTATCTGTTACAGTAGTAGGCCCAACAACACTTGCATCCGTACCAGTGGATAGCCCCTCAAGCTGTCCATCTGTGCTAGTTGCAAGCTCTGTGGCGTATACATTTATCTCTGGTATGTATATGACTGTTAACAGCATTATTGCTGCAACCATAATTCCTAGCTTCTTATATAACTTATTTGTTATCTTTCCTAACATATTCTATCCCCCTAGAATTTATATTTCTATTACTCCATCAAATACAACCTTTGCAGGTCCAGTCATATACACCAAGTTAGTCTCTCTATCCCACTTGATAATAAGCTCTCCCCCTAAAAGCTTAACTGTAACCTCATTCTCTGTGTGACCATTTAATATACTCGCCACAACGGTTGCACAGGTTCCTGTACCGCAGGCAAGGGTCTCCCCTGAGCCTCTCTCCCACACACGCATCTTAAGATAATCTCTGCTGACCACCTGAACGAATTCCGCATTTACTCTTCTAGGAAACAGTGGACTTGACTCAAACTTAGGTCCAATCTCCTCTAGTGGAAATGTATCTGTATCCTCCACATATGTAATACAGTGTGGGTTACCCATAGACACACAGGTAATGTTGTAGCTTGTTCCATCTATGGTTACTGGATAGTCAACAACTCTCTCCAAATCTTCAGTTATAGCTACCGGAACCTCTGCTGGTGTGAAAATTGGCTCACCCATATTTACAGTAACCATAGCAACTGTACCTCTGTCTGATGAGTCTTTTCTATCTATAACAAACTTAAGGTACTTTATTCCTGCAAGGGTCTCTACAGAGATTTCCTCCTTATCAGTAAGACCGTAATCGTACACGTACTTTCCTACACAGCGGATACCATTTCCACACATCTCTGACTGGGAACCGTCTGCGTTGTACATCTCCATAGTAAAATCAGCCACGTCTGAAGGCTTGATAAGAATAAGTCCATCTGAACCGATTCCGAAATGTCTGTCACTAACTTTCTTTGAAAGCTCTGAAGGGTTCTCTATAGTCTCCTTAAAGCAGTTCACATATACATAGTCGTTTCCTAAGCCTTCCATCTTGGTAAAATTAAGCTTCATATATTTCTCCTTATAATCTATATTGTAGGTATTTTTTATCTAATGTAGTGGGTGTGAATAGGATTAAATTTTCCTTAATCCAACTAACGCCCATAATTAATTTATTTTACCATATTTGTTATATTATTGTAAATGTAAGATTGCACATTATAGAACGCAAAAACCCCTAGAGTATTACAAATACTCTAGGGGGCATACATATAGCCAACATCCTGCATACTACTAATTATTTTAACCAAGGTGGATCCTCTCCATAATCCTGTGGTTTATTCTTAGGCTTGTCCATAGCGTCCACTTTTAACGAAATAATTCCAAATACAATTGGCAGTATTCCAAATGTAAAATCAACGCACTTAGGCCACTCCGGTTTCTTAGGGTTTATATATACTGTATATTTCTTCCCGTCCTTCATGGTAAATAGGTTTCGCGAAGAAAGACCTATGTCTTCATAAAGCTTGCCATCATACTCATAGGTCACATAGACTCGTATATTGTTATTGCGACCTTTCTTGGTAATATATAGCTCACCTTCCACCTTATCATATGTAGCTAAATAGAATACACTTAACCCTATAAGAAAAATCCCTACACATATAAAAAGTACTCCTACCCACCAAAATGCACTTTTTTTATTTTTTTCTTCCATGATTTTTATTCTCCTATAGCCACACCGTAATCTCCACCAGATTTCCCTCTACCCCAACCACACACCTTTCGTAATATCCATCTCCTGTGGTTCTTGGGCCACTTATTACCTCATAGCCATCATTTGATTTTGCACACCTCAGCCCTTGTATTTAATGTGTGTTCCTATGCAACAATTTATGCTCCTTACCAGCTATTACATCCTGATAGGTCTGACTAAGAAGTGGATTATCCTCTGTAAATCTGATAAGCGACTCTCTATCCACTGCATAGATTCCCTCAGCACGGGAAGCTCTGGTTCTTGGTCCTATAGGAAGTGGCTGACCACCACCAGCTATACAGCCTCGTCTACAAGCCATAACCTCTACGAAATCATAGTGTGCCTCACCAGACTTAATAGCCTTAAGAAGTTTGTCGGCGTTGCCAAGACCATTTACTACTGCAATTTTAATCTCTCTATCACCAAGCATTACGCTAGTTTCCTTGATACCCTCGTCGCCGCGAACACCAGAGAAGCTAAGCTGTGATATAACCTGATGTCCCTTTTCAGCAGACACATGACGAAGTACCGCCTCAGTAACACCTCCGGTTACACCGAAAATTGATGCAGCACCAGAAGCTATACCAAACGGCATATCAGGTGCCTCACTCTCTATCTCATCAAACTTAATTCCAGCCTGACGAATCATTCTAATAATCTCCACAGTCGTAAGTACCTTGTCTGTATCCTGTCTGCCATCTGTGAAGTTATCTGGCCTTTCAATCTCACCCTTCTTTGCAGTACAAGGCATGATTGATACCACAAAGGTCTTCTTACCATCTCCTTCATCCTGCTTTGCAAAGTATTCCTTTACCACCGCTGAGAACATTCCCTGTGGTGAACGACATGTGGAAATATTGCCTGCAAACTCCGGATACTTAGTCTCGCAGAACTTAACCCAGCCCGGACAACAGGAAGTAAAAAGAGGAAGGTTTTCATTCTTCTCTAATCTCTCAGCAAACTCTTTGGACTCCTCCACAACTGTAAGGTCTGCTGCAAAGTTAGTATCGTACACCTTGTCAAAGCCCATAAGCCTAAGAGCTGCCACCAGCTTACCCATAGTGTTTTCTCCCTTAGGGAAGCCGAACTTGTCACCTACTGCAAGTCTTACTGCAGGGGCAATCTGTGCCACTACTCTTATGTTAGGGTCTTCTATAGCCTGCCATACATCAGTAACATTTGTACGTACTGATATAGCACCTGTAGGACAGGCAACCACACACTGTCCACAGCCTACACAGTCAGTCTCTGCAAGCTCCTTACCAAATGCAGGGGTAACCTCCATCTTAGAACCACGATGTGCAAAATCAATAGCACCTACTGCCTGAATTTCGTCACAGGTTCTTACACAGTCACCACAAAGAATACATTTGTTAGGGTCTCTAACAATAGATGGTGAGCTTATGTCGATAGGTACCTGCTCTCTATTATTAGGGAATCTAACTGAGTGGATTCCCACCTTAAAGGCTATGTTCTGAAGGTCACAGTTTCCATTTCTTGTACACACTGTACAATCTCTACAATGTGATGCAAGAAGAAGCTCTATAATAAGCTTTCTATACTTTCTAATCTTAGTTGAATTGGTCTTAATTACCATTCCAGCCCTTGGCTGCTCTGAACAAGAGGCAAATATTCTTCCTCTATCGTCCTCCACAACGCACATACGACAAGCGCCGTATACAGAAAGCTCTGAATGATAACAAAATGTTGGTAAATCGATGCCAGCCTTACGAATTACTGCAAGGATGTTTTTCTCACCCTCTATAGGCACACATCTTCCGTCTATAGTCATATAATCCATTATTCTAGCACCTCCTTACACGATCTCTATTGCCCCAAACGGACAATCACTCTCACAAGCGCCACACTTAATACACTTGCTTGGATCAATAGTATACGGACTCTTAATCACACCGGAAATAGCCGAAACAGGACAATTTCTAGCACACTTTGAACAGCCCTTACACTTATCAGGGTCTATCTTATATGTTCTAAGAGCCTGACAGTTGCCTGTACGACATTTCTTCTCTAAAACATGCTCCTCATACTCATCTCTAAAGGTTTTAAGAGTACTAAGAACAGGAAGTGCTGCACTCTTACCAAGTCCGCAGAGTGCTGTATCAGTAATTGCAGTACCAAGCTCCTCCAGCATATCAAGCTGCTCCATAGTACCTCTTCCTGCAACAATATCCTCTAATATTTCAAGCATACGCTTAGTACCCTCACGACAAGGGATACATTTTCCACAGGATTCATTCTGAGTAAAGTTCATGAAGAATCTTGCAACCTCAACCATACAGGTATCCTCGTCCATAATAACCAGACCGCCGGAGCCTATCATAGCTCCACGCTTCTTCAAGGAATCAAAATCAAGAGGAAGGTCAAGGTCTGTGCCAATAAGACATCCGCCGGATGGTCCGCCTATCTGTACTGCCTTAAACTCCTTGCCATTCTTAATTCCACCGCCAATCTCATATACAATCTCTCTAAGAGTCGTACCCATTGGCACCTCTATAAGACCAGTGTTATTAATACTACCTGTTACCGCAAATGCTTTAGTTCCCGGACTCTTCTCGGTACCAATTCCCTTGTACCACTGGGCACCATTTTCGATAATCATAGGAACATTTGCATAGGTCTCTACGTTATTAAGCACTGTTGGCTTACCAAAAAGTCCCTGCTCAACCGTTCTAGGTGGCTTAGTTCTAGGCATACCACGCTCACCCTCTATAGACGCTGTAAGAGCTGAACCCTCACCACATACGAAGGCACCTGCACCACGATTTATATGAAGCTTAAAGCTATAGCCTGAGCCTAAAATGTTATCTCCAAGCAAGCCCACTTCCTCAGCTTGGGCGATAGCTATCTTAAGTCTGCTAATAGCAAGTGGATACTCTGCTCTAACGTAGATGTATCCCTCCTGGGCACCAACTGCATAGCCTGCAATTATCATACCCTCTATCATCTTATGTGGGTCACCCTCCATAACGGAACGGTCCATAAATGCACCTGGATCTCCCTCATCACCATTACATACTACATAACGAGTCTTCTCAGCTTGACGTGCAACCTGCTTCCACTTATATCCGGTCTGAAATCCTCCGCCTCCACGACCGCGAAGCTCTGAGTCATATATCTCATTAATAATCTCATCCTGAGTCATATCAAAAAGAGCCTTTTCCAAAGCTGAATATCCGCCTACAGCCAAGTATTCATTAATATGCTCTGCGTCTATATGACCACAGTTCTTAAGTACAAGTCTGGTCTGCTTTGCGTAGAAAGGAATCTCCTCCTGAGTCTGGTACTTAACTCCATCCATCTCGTAAAGGAGTCTCTCAACAGGCTGACCACCTAAGATAGTGGTATTGTAAATCTCCTCACAGTCCTCTTCCTTAACCTTAGTATAAAGGAAGTTATATGGCTCAATTCTAACAAGTGGTCCCATCTCACAGAAGCCATGACAACCACTCTTCTTAACTCCACCTGCAACACTGGTTACATCCTCTGCCACAGTAGCTGCAATCTGTGCACTTGGACACTCACCATTAGGACCATGAGCTGCACCTGCACCAAACTCCACCTCAATGTTTGGATTACCGTCAACAAGTGCCTTTAGCTTCTCATATATCTTAACCGAGCCACCAGCAAGACATCCTGTACCGGCACAGATAAGTATTCTAAACTTCTCCTGCTCCATAGCTGCCTTAGCTTCACGGCGAGCATTAATTAAATCCTGTCTATTATTTAATCTCATTAATTCTCACCTCTCAATTCCTTAATAAGTGCACTTACCTTGTCAGGTGTCATAGCAGCGTGTACCTCATCATTTACAGTGAGAACCGGCGCCAAACCACAAGCACCAAGACAGGATACTGTCTCCACTGTAAACATCATATCATCGGTGGTGTGCTTGCCCTTCTCCAACTTAAGTTCCTTATATAATCTCTCTAAAATTCCTGTTGATTTTCTAACATGACAGGCTGTTCCATCACACACCTTTATGACATACTTACCCTTTTGCTCAAAGGAAAAATTCTCATAAAATGTAGCTACTGAATACGCCTTTGCCTCTGTAATTCCTAGCTTACCTGCTATATATGTAAGTAATTCCGGTGGCAAATATCTGTACTCAGTCTGAACATCCTGAATAATAGGTATGAGCCATCTAGACTCTGTTCCATACTGTCCTATTATCTCGTCAGCCTTATCATAATATGATTGTTCTAGCATAACCGTCCTCCTTATTTATCACTTATAATATATTGATCCATATGAAGACATTATACTACGAAAGGCATTTTTTTCCAACAAGCAAAAGCCACAGATAGGATATTGTCACCCTATCTGTGGCTTTTGCTTTCAAATTATTCTGTGAATTGTGATGTTGTTAGGCACAAATTGCGCTAAAGACAAGCTGTTTTACTTCATCCTTCTCCTTGCCTGTAGCAATTGCTACCTCTGTGAAGAGAACCTCCTGTGCTGCATTCAAATACCTCTCGTCTGTGGCTGTAATCTTCTTACCCATAGCCTCTCTCTCCTTCTTACGCATAAGAAGGGTCTTAACGATTTGAATCCACTGCTTTAAGTCGCAGCTTTTCATCACGTTCTTGTAGCACTCGTCTCTCATACGGTCATTTGCCACCTGAAGTGGCTCCATTCTCTCTGCCTCACCTATGGCCTCCATAGCTTCCTGGGCAGACACAATTTTTCTTAGTACAACCTTTTTGTTATCTGTAGGACAAAACAGTCTACTCTCCCTAGACCTTTCCGGAACTAAAACGTAATATAATCTGTCATCGTCATAGCCGGAAATTTCAGGATGAGTAATGTCCTCAACCCTACATATACCATTCTGGCCATATACTATGTATTCACCTACATCAAACATATTCCGCCTCCTAAAAAAAGGAAAAACCATTCTTCAGCTAATGCGTCCAAATGTTTTTTCAACCAACAAGTTGCAGCTAATCGCCCTGTACAATTTATATTAGCAAAATATTCCTAGATTTGTAAGTCGAATTAGGAAGATTTTTTATTTTCGTTATTTTAATATTAAAAGGCATTGTGTTTTTGTGCATTTTTACAATATTCCTCTGAAATTTTTCTCCACCAGCTTTCTAGAAACCATTACCATATGCCCACAATTATTACATTTCAGCTTAAAATCCATACCTATTCGAAGTATCTCCCAGCTATTGCCTCCACAAGGATGACCTTTTTTTAATTTTATATTTTGCCCAATCTGAAAATCCATTTGTTTCTCCTAGTTGCAATTATTCCCTATTCTTCGTACCTTAATCAAACTTAATTTAATTGATTATAACATTCACTAGCTCCTGGGCAGTATCTACAACATAAGTAGCTCCTGCCCTACTTAACTCCTCATAGTCACCATACCCAAAGGTTACACCCACGCTGTCTATAGAGAAGTATTTCGCACCATTGATATCAAAATGTCTGTCACCAACCATAATAGTCTGTTCCATATTAAAGTCTGGATATATCTCTTCAATCTGCTCTAGTAAATACTCTATAACTAATTCTTTCTTGTCTCTAGTCCCGTCAAAGCTGGCTCCTGCAACAATATCAAAGTACGATAATAATCCTAATTTTTCTAATATAATTTTTGCGAATTTTTCTGGCTTTGAGGTAGCCACGTAAAGCTTGTAGCCCTGCTCCTGTAAATATTTCAATGCATCATCCATACCAGGCATAATATCATTTTCCTCTAAGCCTCTTACACTATAATACTCTCTGTAATATACTGTCGCCTCTTCAGCCTGCTCAGCTGTAAATCCACAAAAATCTCTAAAAGAATCCCTAAGCGGTGGACCTATAAATTTACGTAGGGTACTATTATCAGGCACCTCTACACCAAATTTGTTAAGAGCATGAATTATACCACCTGATATGCCCTTGAAGGGTTCTGTAATTGTCCCGTCCAAATCAAATAAAATATATTTGTATTTGCTCATATTCTCATCCTCCACACTCTAAACAAGAGCCATTGTCTTACACTCGTTTATATTAAAAGGAGATTATTAACTAACCTCCTTTTTAATCTAGTCTTTATGCAACTTCATAATAACTGTCTTTCTAGTAATTATACCTATAAAACAGCCTCTATCATCAACCACTGCAAGGAAATTTCTATCGAGAATCTTCTCGTATATCTCTTCCTCTGTGGCAGTATTTAAAACCGCTCCCTCAAGATCCATTCGCACAATATCCTTAACTAAGTAATTGGCTAAATTTTCTCTTCCGCCATCCATAACTCTTCTAAGGAAATCACCCTCACTGGCTATAGCTACGAATTTGCCCTCGTCATCTATAACAGGAACCGCTGTAAAACCGCTGGCAAGCACAAATTCTACTGCCTTATCTACAGGGTCTTCTGCATTTAAATATGTCAGCATCTGCTTAGGAACCAGAATACTAAATATGTTCATTTTCCCCTCCAAAATACCTTATCCTATAACTGCTCTGCCATCTCAAGAAGAAGCTTCTCTGTCTTCTCCCAACCAAGACATGGATCAGTAATAGACTTTCCATAGCAGCCCCCACCGATTGGCTGGTTACCATCCTCGATGTAGCTTTCTACCATAACACCCTTTACTAAATTTTTAACATCCTCTGAATGTCTTCTACAGTGAAGAATCTCATTTACTATACGTGGCTGCTCATCCCACTTCTTACCTGAGTTGTTATGATTTGCATCCACTATACAAGCAGGATTTACAAGATTGAATTTCTGATACAAATCTGCAAGAAGCTTTAAGTCCTCGTAGTGATAGTTTGCAATTGACTGTCCACTCTTGTTAAGGGAACCTCTTAATATGCAATGCGCAAGTGGATTACCATCAGTTTTGGTCTCATAGCCTGAGAAAAGGAAGGTATGCTTTGCCTGTGCAGCAACGCAGGAGTTAAGCATAACTGTGTAGTCACCACTTGTTGGGTTCTTCATACCAACAGGTACATCCATACCACTGGCAGTAAGTCTGTGAGCCTGATTCTCCACACTTCTAGCACCGATTGCTACGTATGAAAGAATATCCTCAAGGTATGGCCAGTTATCTGTATAAAGCATCTCGTCAGCTGCAGTAAGATGCGTTTCCTTAATAGCCTTAATGTGCATCTTTCTAATAGCCTTAACACCCTCAATAAAATCTGGCTTATCCTCTGGGTTTGGCTGATGAAGCATTCCCTTGTAGCCTGAACCGTTAGTACGTGGCTTATTAGTGTAAATTCTAGGTATGATTAAAACTTTATCGCTAACCTTTTCCTGAACCTTAGCAAGTCTGTTAAGGTAGTCAAGAACTGAATCCTCATAGTCTGCTGAACAAGGTCCTATAATAGCTATAAACTTATCTGACTCACCTGTGAAAATCTTCTTAATCTCAGCGTCTCTTACCGCCTTTATATCAACTAATTCCTGATCCATAGGAAATGCATCTTTTATTTCCTGTGGTCCTGGTACTTTTTTAATCATGTGCAATGCCATTGTTATGTCCCTCCATTAAAGCAAAGATTTTTATTGCTTCCAATATTTTCTAGTCCACAATATACTCGAACACAACTATTATACTCCTATAATTTTATTAATTCAAGAAAAAGGCGAAACATATTTGTTCCGCCACAATACACTACTCAATAGACTTCAGCGATTCCGCCATATCTATAGACTCAAGCTTACCTCTCATAACCCAATCTGTAAGCTTAAGGAACAAGAACACCAACACCACCGTAAGCACATAGCTTATAGGGAACAAGGTCTCCTTCATAATAAACATATCAACCTTTATCTGTGATATTACAAAGCTTACGAGCAGCTTGCCTAGTGGTATTCCAACCACTATACCCATAAGGGTAAGCACCAGGTTTTCTCTAAATACATAGGCTCCTGTTTCTCTCTGATAGAAGCCTAAAACCTTTATAGTTGCAATCTCTCTTACACGCTCTGTTATGTTAATGTTGCTAAGGTTAAATAACACTATAAATGCAAGCGCTCCAGCACAGCCTATAACCAGCCATACCACCATATCAAGCATCTCCATAGTGTTGGAAATCATGTTTTTCACTTCCTCAACTACGGTTACATTTAACACGCTATCCAGCTCAGAAAGACTTGCTCCTAGCTCATAGGAATCCGCTCCCTCTGTCACATTTATATACATAGTGTTAGCTTCATACTCTTCACCGAAAAAGTCAGCATAAGTATCCGGAGTTACATAGCCATAATGCCATACATAATTTGTATAAACCGCTGAAACCTCTAAGGTGACATCCTTTCCATCACCAACTGATAGGGTAATGGTATCTCCTGCCTTAACTCCTGCCGCATCTGCTATTCCGTCGGTAAGCATTATTTGTCCGTAGCCAGGATATTCTATATCACCACTTACAAGCTGGTAATTCATAACCGGATCCATATCCCGCTTAGTAGCACCGCAGATATATACGGATTTTACGGCATCTCCTGAGTGATATTCCACCGTGGTCTTAAGAAGTGGACTTATAACCGCTGCATCCTCCCCCAAAACATCTTCAACCTCGTGCCTTGCCTCATCAGTTATGCCCTCAGCAAAGGTTACCTCCATATCATAGACCTCTATCTCATCATACTGAAACTCAGCTATATTGGACACAGAATCCTTAATGCCAAAGCCTGCCATAACAAGAGCTGTACAGCCTGCGATACCCATAACCATCATAATCATTCTCTTCTTAAAACGAAATACATTTCTGGTGGTTATCTTATGAAGAAATTTCATACGCTTCCAGATAGGTGTGAATCTCTCTAGAAGAATTCTCTTACCTGCTGCCGGAGCCTTAGGTCTTATTAGCTCTGCCGGCATACAGCGAAGCTCATTTCTACATGCCAGATAGGTTGTACCCACTGAACAGATAAGGGATACAATAATAGTAATTATAAGAAGCACTGGGTCGAAATAAAATTCCACACCTCTTCCATAATCGTAAAGCATCTTATATGCCTGACCTATTACATAGGGGAAAATATAGCTTCCACCGAAGAATCCTACCAAGCATCCGATTATAGCTGCACTACCAGAGTACACCATATATTTCCATATAATAGCAGTGTTAGTATACCCCACTGCTCTTAAAGTTCCTATCTGACCTCTCTCATCATCTATCATTCTAGTCATGGTTGTAGAGCAAACCAAAGCCGCTATAAGGAAGAAGAACACCGGAAATACCTTGGCCAAGCCATCCACTATGTTGGTGTCATTGTCATAGCATACATAGCCTGTGTTGGTGGTTCTGTCTAAGACAAACACCTCGGGTTCCTCTAGCTCTGGAAGCTCTATCTCAGCAACCAATTCCTCTATAGTCTTATCTATAGTATCCTGTGGATACTGGAGAGTTCCCTCAGTTAGCATATAGTCAATCATCTCATCAGTTAGTCCATTTGCGCGGAGACTGCTATAAAACTCCTCCTTGACCTGTACATTTACCTCATTCTCAATGGTGGCAACTGCCTCATTGTACTCTGTTTCTATTTCTTCTAGCAAATCCTTATATCTGTCTATAGAATTACTCAGGAGCTGTGCCTCTATATCAGGAGTAAGGGTCTCTATAAACTCTTCATAATCCTCCTCATAAATATCATAGTTCATCTGACATTTAGCATACATTTCTGTATAATACTCTAGCTCAAAGCCTTCCTTAAGAATATACATAAAGCCTTCTAGCTTACCATTTCCCAGGTTAGTGGTTCCGCGCTCAAAGCTTATATAAAGAGGGGAATAAACAAGCCCTACCACGGTGTATTCCTTATACTTAAAACTGTCTTTAATAGTGTCTGAATTACTGTCCGCTATAACAATTTTTGTACCAATTAGCTCATCACCGAAGCTGGTTGTATCAATCTTAGAAGCATCCAATACACACTCATTATCTGCCTTTGGAAGTCTGCCTGTTTTTAATTCTACAGTATTGATATCTGACGGCAAGGACATACATTTTAGAGCCGCCTCCTTATCATCAGCAGACAGAAACAAAAAATCTGTGGAATAGGAACCCTCTGCAGTTACCACTTTAGGATATTCCTGCAACTTCTCCACCTCATCCTCAGTAAAACCGTAGGTGGAAAGAAGTCTAAAATCATATAAATTATGTTCCTGATAATATTCATTTACACTGGCAACCATGGCAGGCTTTGTAACCTTTATGCCAGAGAAAAATCCTACCCCAAGGGCGATAATAGCCATAATAGCAAAGTATCTGCCCTTACTTTTTTCAACTGTTCGTAATATATTTTTCAAATATGCTGTGTTCATTTTCATTCACCTAAAACCTACCACTCGATTTCTTCTATTGGTGTAACCTTGTCATTAATCTTAACAGATGAAATACTTCCATTCTTTACCTTTATAACTCTATCCGCCATAGCTGTAAGGGCGGAGTTATGAGTGATAATAACAACTGTCATTCCATTTTTTCTACTACAGTCCTGAAGCAGTTTGAGAATCTGTTTCCCTGTCTCATAATCAAGAGCTCCTGTTGGCTCATCACAAAGTAAAAGCTTCGGATTCTTAGCCAATGCTCTGGCTATAGATACTCTCTGCTGCTCTCCGCCTGAAAGCTGGGCAGGGAAGTTATTTCTTCTATCCTTAAGACCAACTAAGTCAAGTACCTCCTCAGGATCCATGGGGTTCTTGGAAAGCATAGAAGCAATCTCAATATTTTCTATGGCGGTAAGATTTGGAATTAAATTATAGAACTGGAACACAAAGCCTATGTCCTGTCTTCTATAGGTTGCAAGCTGACGCTTATTAAACTTGGAAATATTAGTTCCGTCCAGGAATATATCCCCAGAGGTAAGCCTGTCCATTCCACCTAGTATATTAAGCAGAGTGGTCTTTCCCGCACCAGACTGACCTACTATAACACAAATTTCACCCTTACCTATCCAGAAGCTGGCATTCTTAAGTGCCTCAACCTTTACATCTCCACTTTTATAGGTCTTACAAACATCTCTAAAATTAACATAACCGCTACTCATGGTTTCCTCCTGTATAACTTTTTACCATAGTCAAATTCATATTTGGAACTATAACATATTTTTCATAAGAATTCATTATAATAATTATATTTCCATAATTTATATATTATTGGGACAATAAAAATAAACCCTTCACCATATGTTGCCACAATAAGATGAAAGGTTCATTTTTTAATTAATATTTAGTTTCCACTACTTAAAGCCTCAAGGTTAGCTATTCCCTCGCTACAAATTCTGCTCCAGTTAGCCGCATCCCAAGCAGCAAAATCTGCAAAAACATCCTCTGAGGTTTGAGACTTAATAACATCCTTTAGTAATTCATTGTTACGAATAAAGTCATTATAGTCTTCAGCTCCCTCTTCTTGATATACATATGCACTAAAGTTTCTATTTCCAGCTTCCTTCATAATCTTATAGTATATGTCATCGCCATAGGTTTCTGTAAGGTATGTAAGAAATCTAAATCCATAGTGGTAATTAGGGAAACGCCCATTTACATCATCCTTAATCCAAAATCTAAAGGCATCCTCACCACCAGCTATTCTATCAGAAACCAAATCATCTGTTGGTGCAAAGTACTGTACAGCATCCCAGTTAGGAATGCCCATTTCAGTAAGACATTTATATGTGGTATATACTGCAAATCCCTCGTCCATTACGCTTCCCAAATCTGCTCCATTTCTAAACTGAAGCACGTGTGATAGTTCATGGTAAAGGGTCTGATGGCGACACTCATCATAATCATAATCAAATATTTCTACCACAATTGAATTCTCTGATGCAAAAGCATTTCCTACATTTGAATTAATTACCACAACATTAACCTTACTGTTGTCCTTATTTACATTTGCAAAGTAACCTTCCTCATAATACTCATCTCGAACATCCCAATAACCGTCAGGTTCATAATTCTTATCAAAGTTTAGGCCAGTGCTTTTGCTTAAGTCACTCATTATCTTCTCTGTAACATTAAGCATATCACCCTTAACTGTTACTCCCTTTGGAAGATAAAGAATAACATCTTCTCCCTCTACGTAGCAATCCTCAATGATTTCATAACTATCAGTTGCATTACCACTAAGCGTAAGCTTTAAAGCCTCTTTTTTCTCTGGAGCATCCGCCTTCTTTACCAGCTTTATCTCAACTCCCTCAAGTCTCTTTGCCTCTCCTGAGGTTCCAGCTAATTCGCCATTCTTGACCCAATCCTGCCAGCCGTATTTTTGAACATGTACTCTATAATATACGTCATAGTAATTAGATATTTCACCGTATAATGAAATCTTAATTGCCTCAAGTCTCTTTGCCTCTCCTGAGGTTCCTGACATAGCACCATTATATCTGTCACCCTGCCAACCGTATTTCTGAACATGAGTGCTGTACTTAATTCCGCCAGAGTACTCTGTAGAATCTAAGTTAATCTGAATACCCTCAAGTCTCTTTGCCTGACCTGAGGTTCCTGACATAGCACCATTTGACTTCCAATCCTGCCAGCCGTAGGTCTGGACATGAGTTCTATATGTGACGCTAGCTGTTTCCTTCTTTTCCTTCTTAACCAGTTTTATCTCGATTCCCTCAAGTCTTTTTGCTTTGCCTGAGGTTCCTGCCATTACACCATTTGATACCCAATCCTGCCAACCATATGACTGCACATGAACTCGGTAGTACACGTCATAATACTCTGATACCTCTCCGTACAGGCTTATCTCAATACTCTCAAGGCGCTTGCCCATACCAAAAGTACCTGACATTCCACCATCAGTCATCCATTCCAACCATCCGAAGCTTTGCACGTGAGTTCGGTAGCTTATTCCACCCTCATAGCCAGTGTCTCCCAGCTTTATCTCTATACACTCAAGACGCTTTGCCTGGCCACTTGTTCCCGCCATAGCACCATCAGACTTCCAATCCTGCCAACCATAGGTCTGGACATGAGTACGATAATTGACCAAACCTGCATTATCGCTTGCTGCCTTAGGTTTTAGTGATGGTATCAAGCTACATATCATTACCGCTACAACCAAAAAACTAATTAATCGTTTCAACGCTCTTCTTTTCAATTTCCCTTTCCTCCTATACATAATAAATATCAACTGGCGTTTTACATATAATCCTATACTTTCTCGTATATTCTTATACCCTTATTAACATATACATAGTGAAAATATAAAAGGTTCGAAAAATTTTCTAAAAATTTTAGCTAAATAAAAAATGGTAGCAAACATAGCCATTTTCTACGTTCGCTACCACTACTCATCTTACTCAATAGTATTCTTCTCTTTCTCTGCCTTAACACCGCCAACTATATAACCAATGGTCGAAGAAATCCATATTACAAACACCATAGTCATAGGAAGTAAGCCCACATTTCCAAATAAATCTGCTATTAGACATACTATCCAAAGCACCATACAAACATTGCTTGTAACCTTATAGCTAGCATATCCAGCTTTGTAAATATGTAGCTTCTGAGCCTCATCACAGCTATTTTCCCACTTTTTCACAAACTTTGCATCGAATATGCTACCTTCCTTCTCAGGATTCATATCCTTAGTAAAGTCAATTACTTTTTTCTGCACTATAACCACAACAACATAGGATAATATGAAAACGCTTAAGAGTACTATACCTAATATATCCTCCCACTTATCCGAAAGCTTTGAATTAATATCTAAATTCGCACATACTGAAAATAGAAACATATTAATAATTAATACCAAGCTGGACATATAAAGTGGAAAAGCTACTCTATTCTCCATCTTCTCTGCTACATCCTCGTCTTCACCATCCCAAAGCTTAAATTCCTTCTTGCTTTTTCTGATACAAGCAATTGCAACTATAGCAAGTATAGCATTCAATATAAAAAACACTACAGGCATAATCAAAGACAATTTTCCTATAACTTCTTCCGTAAATTCAGGCAATCCGTAACCTGCCTCCTGAAGCTTATCAATTATCATTCCCGCAAAGTAACCCAACACGCCACATGCTATTGTTACTATTAGCATAATCACCAAGTTTTTCTTATCATCCTTCTTACGCTTAGCTAGTTTTTTCTCCTTCGCCTCATTTACCTTATCTTGCACTTTTTCGCTCATTTATCCTACTCCTCCTCGTACTGAAAAATATCCTCTACTCTCACATTACATACCTTAGCAATCTTAAGGGCCAAGGTTACTGAGGGTGAATAATCCCCTCGTTCTATCTGGCTTATAGTTTGTCTTGAGGTATCAACCAAGGCTCCCATCTCCTGCTGATTAACACCTAGCCTAGCTCTATATTCCTTTAAATGATTTTTTAGTGGCAAACTATCGTCTCCCTTCAAACTTTATCTTGCTATTTATAAATCAAACACCAAAATTGATGCAAACGATAGGGTTTCTTACACACTGCCTTTTCGTTTACATCAACTTTCATTGGTTTCTATTAAAATTTCTGTTGCGTCAACTCATCTAATATTATCTTAATTTTCTTTATAAAAAATTCCTACCATAGCTCCGCCAAGGTCATTAGGTGATACCACCTGCTGTAATATCCAACCCTGTGCTGCACATTCATTAATTGTTTCCTGTGTCTCCGCTAAATCCTTTTCTCTTGAAAATTTTAATCCCTTGTTTAAATAAACCACTTTGTATTCTCTCATTTTCTCTCTCCTATTCTATATGTTTTTTTCTTTCTACGCAACAGAAACCTCATACTTTTTAAGTGCACATTCCATAAGCTCTATATCATTTTCCAAGTCTGTCTTATAAGGATAATTCTTAGCCAGCTTATCAAAGTCCTTCCTATGCTTATCAGCCTTTTCCTTATCTCCATTGTAAAGCAGCTCATATACATACCAAACTCTGTGAGTTGACGGCTGAGCCTGGTGAGTCTTCATAAGCTTCTTATTCTCCTTAGTGAAAAGCTTGTCCACATCTGATTTTTCTCTACCCGTGATAAGAATACTGGTCACAAGCTCTGCTATAACTATAAATTTGTGTATATCAGCAAGCTCCACATTATCATATAAGTATTTAGTAAGCTCGTATACCTTTTCATAGTTCCTGCAATCTATATGATAATTAATAGTCATTCCAGCCATGGAGGTGATAATATTATCATCAAGGTCATACTTTCCTATTTCATAATCAAAATACTCTGCCGGCATATCCTTAAGACGGGTCCCCATCACCATTTCCTTAACAATCATCTGACTCCTCTCAAATGCAATTCTGGCATTTGGTCTATTCTTAAGAGTCACTGCATTGTATCCATCATTACCTAATGATTTTAAAGGAATACCATTAATAATTGCAGCGTAAAACCCTATGGTACTAAACATAAGCAAAAACATACTTAACAAGGCCTTATCAAAAAAGAGTATTGCAAATGGGATTGCTATAACTGAAGCTATAACATTTGCTATACATCCTCCCCAATTAAATAGCTGAGTTGGACTTGTACCATCTGTTCTAGGAGGTATCATAATACACTGACCACCGGTTCCTGCAATACTGTGTTTCTTTTTGACCAGCTTTCCATTCTCCTTCATAATCATAAAGCCAAAGAAACGAATACTAATAAACTCATATCCTGACATCAATCCACATACCATATGTCCCACTTCATGAATAAATATCTGTATTACAAGTATTACTACAAATGCTATCATTACAAGCAAGATTCCCAAAAGCTCCTGCCAATTAGGTGCATCCTTAGGAAGCACCTTAACCATAGCCATTCCCCCAAAGACTCCTGCTAAGCCACAAAATCCCATATATAATACTGTTGGCAATATTTTTTCAGATGATTTCTTTTTTGATTTCTTTTTTAGTTTATTATCTGTGTTCATATTATTCTTCTTCCTGTTATTATCTCTATTTTTATCTGTATACATATTGATTTCTTGTTTATTCCCCTAGATGATCTTTTTTGATTATACATTCATATTTCATTTCTCAGCATAATAATATAAGCAATCCCCATGAAACTGTAATGTGCATCCCCTTGGTGTTTCCCCTAACACCTTGCACACATTGTAAATATCCACCGCCGGACTTGTTAGTCCCATCATAGCCATACCAAACATTAACCCATTTGCCATTTTATATTCTGGTGGTAAGATCCAGAACAATAATATAGGTACCACCCCAAGCACCGTGGGCAAAAGAGACATTAGCACAAATCTCCATCTTTTAAGTGGATACGACGAAAGAGCTACCGCACCAAAGCTTTTCGGGTATATCCCCACATACACCGTAGCTTTCTTAGGAAACACTATAGCATGTAATAGTTCATGTATGATAAGCGCCAGAAAACCTAACACAAAACCTATAACCACCCATATAGGAGCAAATGGAAGCACCTTAGCAAGTGATACCTTTACAAAAACCGATACAAAAATAATCACCGAAGCTATAATCTGAAAGGGAATTGCTTTAATCATTAGCTCATCCATATCCTCAGGAACATTTACCTTTTTTGCCCCGTCTGGTAAATCACCCATTTGATATTGACTCAAATCATCTTTAATTACTCCTAACCATTTTATATGTGGCATACATTTCTCCTTAGCACATCTATGCTTTTGCTTTATTCTTTCTAAAAGCTCCTATCAATAATACTACCGTTGCAAATAAACCAACCTTGAAGCCTTCGTAAAAAATATTTTTGAACCCTATATGTAATATAACATCAAAAATTTTTAAGACTATGGTTCCACATACTGATAACGCCACCAGTAACATTAATCCTAGTATTATTCTTCTTGAAATCCCTTGCATTATATCCCCTCCAATGCTTCTTCACCGTTCTCATTATCTGTACCATATCCATAAGACTTTATCATATTGTCTACTTCAATTTCCTCAGCAGTCTTCTTACCAGTATTTTAATTATTCGAATAATAGCTTGACAAGTTTCATTTTCATCTTGACAACTTTCCTTGTCAATTCACAGTATACACATGACAAGAATAGTTGTCAATAGTTTTTGACAAGTTTTTTTGTCATTTTTTGCATTCACAGTTCAAAGTACAAATTTATAGATATAATTTACCAACAAAAAAGGAAGCCCACGCCAGCTTCCTTTCATTCACTCATAATTAACTTTGATTAAATAAATATAAAAATATACACCCGCCAATAACAAATATAAAAATCAATACTATCAAAATAATCCCAATCAAATGCATTATGTTTGAAGTTTTCTTTTGATTTATTATTTCTGACAGAGAAAAAATAAGTGCAATTATACCAATAACATATATAGATATATTACCTCTCCACTCCCCAACTAATTGTAATACAGTATATATAATCATGGCGATAATACTGACAACACATACAATGATTGAAATTACTTTTTTATTCATTGCTGATTACTCTCCTCTGGAAACAAGCTACTAGTAAGCATATCATAATATGAGTTTTCACTTTCAATATTATCATAAATCTTCTTAATCTCATTTTCATAATATGTTTTAATTTGCGCCGATGATTTTTCAATTACTAAGTCCTTGTTAAGTATCAAAAGCTCATAGCAGGAAGGTGGTAAATCATCAATATTAAGAGTTGACTTATACAAGATATTTTCCTCACTATTAAGATAAATAAAGTATAATTCTCTAGTAAATGCAAATATGAGACAATCATCCCTGTCTTCATAAATATCAATAGGGAATTTAATTATATCTCCATAATGATGAAAGGATTCAAGCAATACTCTACCACTGGAAGCAATCTCATCAAGTTTAGCAACCAGCTGTATCATCTCTAGTTTAAGCTTTTCATCACACTTTTTTCTAAGTTCCTGATGGTCATGTAAGACCTTGTTATAGTTATCTATGGTTTCATTAAAACATTTACATACTGCTCTTAATTCATCCATTACAAACACCCCATTAAAATTAAAATAATATAATTATATATTGATAACATTATAAATTAACATAATTTAACTTCATAATAACAAAAAAATCCTTAAAAAGATAGATTAATCTTCTTTCTAAGGAAAAATGAGCATAAAAAGATGCCCAGAACCGGAATCGAACCAGTGACACGAGGATTTTCAGTCCTCTGCTCTACCAACTGAGCTATCTGGGCATGTTAATTATCTTTATGTAATTAGTAGCGGGGACAGGACTTGAACCTGTGACCTTCGGGTTATGAGCCCGACGAGCTTCCGACTGCTCCACCCCGCGATATAGGATTAAAAAAAATGGGCGGAGGTGGATTCGAACCACCGAAGCAAGATGCAGCAGATTTACAGTCTGTCCCCTTTGGCCACTCGGGAATCCGCCCATATCATCAATTATGATGATTAAAAGCCGACGATCGGAATCGAACCGATAACCTGCTGATTACAAGTCAGCTGCTCTGCCAATTGAGCCACATCGGCTTATAAAACTATTAAGTTTTAAATGGGACCTACAGGGCTCGAACCTGTGACCCTCTGCTTGTAAGGCAGATGCTCTCCCAGCTGAGCTAAGATCCCAGAAAATATAAATATAAAATTTATAAGCGACCCGGAAGGGGTTCGAACCCTCGACCTCCGCCGTGACAGGGCGGCGCTCTAACCAGCTGAGCCACCGGGCCTTACCTAAAGGCAATATACCTTCAGAACTTCACACAAAGTGGATTATAACATCTCTTAATCAAATAATCAATAGTTTTATTTCCCGTTTCCTAAGAAACCTCTAAGGATAAGCCCTCGACCTATTAGTATTAGTCAGCTGAATGTGTTACCACACTTACACTCCTAACCTATCAACCTTGTAGTCTTCAAGGGGTCTTACTCCGAAGA
>SVEC01000015.1 GCA_015057555.1 Lachnospiraceae bacterium
CCCCTGTAAAAGCCGTTACCGTGGTATCTCCAGGACTCCTAGTTGCAAACTCTCCCGGAAGATACTCCTTGATAGCTACCTTCTTCTCAAGGATAGCATTATATCCCACGTAGGTAACTCCAAATCCTCCATAGCCTATAGCCTTACCCACAATATATGTATCTAAAAGAGTAGAGTGTGGCGCCAAATGATATCCTATTCTCTTATATTCACTTTCTTTAAATCCGCAGTGTGGACATGCATTTAAATCGCCATCATACATCTCCATACAGCCCATACATTGCATTTCAAGCATATTGATCCCCTATCTTCTGTTGCTCCAATTATCTATGGTATCTTCTCCAATTATAATATTATTATAAAAATCATTCTCTCTTTCATCAATAAAGAACTGTTTTCCATAATCAAAAACCATCCTGTCTGTATAACCATCTAATACTGCATAATTTTCATCTATGTCAGACATAGTTTGAAACACATTCTTATTAAGTGGTATTTCTTTTTCAGAGATAAACAATGTTTTCTGTGGTCTTTCAGCCAACATATAATTCATCAATACCTTAGCTGCTAGAATTTCATCCTCATCGGAACCTGCTCCTATACTCCACATTCTAGAAAATTCACCACATATCCGTTCTGTCACTACTGGTCTAAAAGCATACAATCCCGGCAATTCCTGTCTTACTACATCGTAATCTTTTACAGAGGCTAAATAATATGTAATGCTTCCTTCTTCAAATGAGCCAAATGCAATATCTTGTTCTGTGTCGTTTTCATCATACTGATATTCCTTAGATTCAAACTCTTCATTCATAGCTTGTAGCATACTTAATGCGTTTTCATCTAAGACATTTTCATCACCATAGTAAAACCGGCCACCTAAGCTGTTAATGAACATATCATAGCTATCAGAATCTATGTAGTATCCCTTACTCCCATCTGTGTCTAGCTGGGTAAACTGAGTTAACTCCACAGAATTTATATCCATACCATTTGTTCTTCTCACATAAGCTACTGGAGCATCAAAGGCTGTAGGAAACTGCTTACCAGTCGATATTTCCTCCTTATACTCCTCCAAAAAATAACAATTAGAAACATCTAAGTATTCATACACATCATCCCAGGTAACAGTATTATCTAACACCTCATTAGATGCATTGTCTGATATGAATAAAGTCGGTAGATTTCCACTTATTGCTGCCTCTTCAAGCTTGTCATAATATTCCGACTCTGGAATTGCAGTTACCTCTACGGAAACATTTTCCTGTTCCTGCAAGAATTTCTCTGCCATTACTCTAATTTCATTTTCCTTAGCTAACAAATCTTCTTCCATAGTCTCCTCGATAACCTTAGCTGGCACCCAGATAGTTATAGTGGACTTATCTAAAATAATTTTATTGCTTTTATATTGATAAAACTGATATGCGCCTACACCACCCACAGCAATAATCACCAAGAATATAAATACTATAATTGCTCTTCTTATCTTCCTAGCTTTAAGCTCTCTCTTAGCACCTTTTACTACCTTTTTCTTCTCCAAAGCCTTCTTAAACTGAGGCAAACTAGCAAATCTTATCTCTGGACTAAGAGCCATAGATTTCATAACTGCCTCACTTAAATATTTAGGAATAGTTTCATCTATTTCTGCAGGTGCCTTCAGTTCATCCTCTAATGCTCTACTAACAGATTCATCAGGTGCTTCTCCAGTTACACATCTATAAATAGTTGCTCCTACTGCATATATATCTGTAAATGGACCTTGTTTACTCTTAGCTCTGTACTGCTCCACTGGAGCATATCCTGCCTTAAGAATAATGGAACGAGTCATCTCATTATCTATATCAGAAAATCTTGCTGCTCCAAAGTCTATAAGCTTTATCTGTCCATCGTTACATATAAATATATTGTCTGGACTTACATCTCGATGAAGTATATTTTCAGAATGTAGTGCATGTAGTGCATCCATAACCGGAAACATAATCTCTAGCGTTTCCTCGTCTGCAAGTTTTCCCTTTTCCTCAAGCATATGCTTTAATGTAATACCATCGAGGTACTCCATAACTATATATGCAGTATTATTTTCCTCAAAATAATTATTAACATGTACTATATTAGGAACATCTGCAAAGCGGGCCATATTCTTAGCTTCGCTCATAAATCTAGTCATGCCAGCATAAAATTCCTTTTTCTTAGACTTGGCATATATAGATACATTATTCTCGCCTATTACTCTCTGAACAAGACCAGTAGGGTAGTATTCCTTAACCGCCACTACTGTTCCAAGATTTTTATCCCATGCTTTATAGGTTATACCAAATCCACCAAAACCTATAACTACGCCTAAAATATATCTGTCTCTAAGTATAGTTCCAGGATAAAGATGATATATTTCCTCTGGTGGTGTTCCTTTCTCGTAACCACAAAAAGGGCAGGTATTTTCCTTGCCCTTAGTGGTATCAATATTATACTCTTTCATGCATGATAAACATCTTTCCATGATTATCCTTCTCCTCTGTATAATTGATAATAATATTTGGTTATTTTACAGTAAACAAAATATCTGCACTGTATTCAGGGTAAATAGAATCCAAAGTCAGTTTATATCTACCCGGTTCTAAGTCCCCAATGTCCACAAGACAGCATCCATAAATTCCGTTAACAAAGTCGTACTCAGCTCCATTATCCAACTCGTATGTTTCAGATCCAATATACAAATTACCATATCCCACAGGCTCATACCCATCATTGCCATTAAGCTTTTTCAGATAAAGGGCAACTTTAACTTTGTTATTTTCCGAAACAGTTAGTCTCTTACTATACCTAAACTTAATATATATTCCGTCATCCACAATTTCAGCTTTTTCTCCCTTAGATGTCTTATATTTTAATCCATCGCTAAAGAAAACAACTCTTTCGATTTCAAATATTTCACTATCTGATATACCTATACTGCTATATTTAGAATCATTTTCTATTCTTAATCTTGCCTCTTGTAAAGTGTAATATCTATTACTATGGATAATCATTATGGCAACAACTGAAATTAGAATCAAAAAAAATACAATAACCATTTTTTTAGTTCTAATTCTTCCAGTTTCCTTTTCTAATTTGTCCTTTTCTCGCATTTCAACAATATACTTTTCTTTTTCCTTATCCTTAAATGTATACTGAGAATTATCTACCTTTTTTTCTTCTTTCTGTACTTTTTTAGGTGTTTCAGCTATAACAACAGCTTCTTCGATTATATCTTCAGCAACATTTTCTTCTACGTTTTGTTCCTCCACGCCACCTAACAAATCATTTCTAAATTCTTCTATGCTCTGATATCTTTCAGGAGCCTTTATGGCCATAGCCTTAAGTATCGCATCATTTAAGCCCTGTGGTATATCTGGATTTAACTCTATAGGTGGTACTAAAGCATCCTCTACAATTCTTCCCACTGACTCCTCTGGCAAGGTTCCTGTAACTGCCTTATACAATGTTGCACCTAAGGCATATATATCAGTCCATGGACCAAATTTGCCCTTGCTTATATACTGCTCTGGTGGTGCATAACCATGCTTTAAAACAACCGAAACAGTCTTGCTCTCTGTAGCAAAAAATTGTTTTGCTGCTCCAAAATCTATAATTTTAATGGTCATATCAGAACATATAAAAATATTATCCGGGCTAATATCTCTATGTATAACTCCTTCGTTATGTACTATCTCCAGGGCCTCACACACAGAAAAAATAGTCTGTGTCAACATTGGTTCCTTTAATGTTCCACCATTAATTTTAATATATTCATCAAGAGTTTGTCCATCAAGAAATTCCATTACCATATATGCAGTATCATTCTCAGTAAAGAAATCCAAAACACTTACGACATTAGGACAATTATTAAACTTTACCAGTTCTCTAGCCTCACCTAAAAATCGGTCAAGTCCTTTCATAAATTCCTCTCTATCAGATTCCTTATATAATCTAAGTTGACCTGTATATCTATCTCTGTCCACCACTCCAAATGGATAGTATTCCTTAATAGCTACTGGTGTACCCATAAGATTATCCACTGCGCCGTAGGTTATTCCAAATCCACCATAGCCCACAACATTGCCTATTGCATATCTACCTTTCAGAATTCTGCCAGGCAATAATTGACATTCGTATTCTGTAGAATTATTTTCCATTACAGTCCCACAGTAGGGGCAAAAATCATACCCGTCCTCTACCTGATTATTACAGTTGTTGCAAATGCGTGACATATGATTAATCTCCTTTCCCCTTAAAATAATTAATTAATATAGAAATCTATTCTATACATATTTTCTTCCTCGCCCTGATTAGTAGTATAGTGTACTACTATATTCATCTTATATTTCGCTGTTTCAAATTCTCCAGGATAATAAATATATAGTGTCCCTTCACCTACATTCAAATCTTTACCATCTATCTCCTGATTATTAATAATATCTTTGCCTAGCACATCACCTCTTGATTTTATCTCTATTTTATCAATTTCTTTAAATCCTTTGCTTTTGTATTCTATGCATACAACACCTACAATTTTATCATCAACCTTATGATACTCAAGGTTCGCAGTTTCTATTTCTATACCTTTTATATTTCTATCCAGTTTTATTATTGAAGTAACTCTTCCAGATGGTTTATCATATTCCTCTTCCGATGCAACTACTTCTGCTGTTGATAACTCTTCATAATTATCTTTTTTTACTTTAGGCGTAATACATGCTAATATGCAAATCCCTACAACCAACAACAACACTATTAATGTTATAGCAATTTTCTTACCACTCTTCTTTATTACTTTGCCTCTAGATGATTTTTCTATCTTATCTCTATTTTTTTCTTTATTTTCCTTTGTCTCTAACTTACCATTTCCCTTGTTTGGTATTATATTGTCAAACTCCAACTCATCCCCCATATAGTCATTACGCATCTCCGCAACACTCCGATATCTATCAGTATGCTTGACAGCAAGAGCATTAATTATTACCTTATTAAAGGCTTCTGAAAGGTCATTATTTAACTCCTTAGGCTCTACTAACTCGTCATTCACTATTCTCTCTATGGATTCTTCTGGTTCTTTGCCAGTTGCCATCTTATACATGGTAGCTCCCAGTGCGTAAATATCTGTCCATGGTCCAAGCTCACTTTTCTTAGAATATTGCTCTATTGGCGCATAGCCATGCTTCAGCACAACAGATACGGTTTTTGCCATTCCCTTCAAATCCTGTTTAGCAGCACCAAAATCTATAAGTTTTACACTTGAATCATCACAGATAAATATATTATCTGGGCTTACATCTCGGTGAATCAATCCTGCTTTATGTATTATTTCCAAGGCCTCCATTATTGAAAATGATACCTGTATCATCATCTCTTCACTAATTTGGTCATTGTTATTCGACAGATATTCTTTTAAGGTACAACCCTCTAAGAATTCCATAACCATATAAGCTGAATTATTTGCTTCAAAGAAATCAGAGATGCTCACTATACTATCTTCCTTATTGAAGCGTGCTAAATCCTGAGCTTCTTGTAGGAATCTTTTCTTACCCTGTGTGAATTCCTGCTTTGCTGCCTCCGAATATACTGACACAGTAGCAGTATCAGCCATTCTATTCGCCATACCCATAGGGTAATACTCCTTAATAGCAACATTTTGAGAAAGCAACATGTCCTGTGCCTTATATGTTATACCAAATCCACCTACCCCTATAACCTTTATTAACTTGTATCTATCTCTTAATATTGTGCCTGTTGGTAAATATACAGACATCTCTATGCTCATAACCTGTTGTTCTTCCTCTGTATAAGCCACCGTTTTATCGTCCATAGTGCTGTCTCCATCTTTTAATCTATTTCATAAATCAAATAAGCTTTAATAAATATATATCTCCTGAGTCTCTACATCCAATGTAGAAGACTCCTCTATCGGTTTGTCACTCCAATCAGACCATGTTCCATACACATCTCGCTTATAGTGATATGTTGTTATCTCAGAACGAGTTCTATATCTATATAAGGTTCGTGTTTCCTTACTAGTTGCATTGGCAACACTTGCAGAATTATCTGTGTCTGACCATGCTGTGTAGTCGCTTAGACGTTCGTAATAATACGTATATATTGGTTCTCTGGTTTGATAGGTATAGGTTGTTGTAGAACCCGCATAAAACCACACATAAAAATTATATGAGCAAGCTGGTGCACTTGACCCCGTGCCTCCATAAGCCTGTTTACCACCAACATCTCGGTGCGAACAAACAGGCAATTGCTTTGTTGTCGAGCAGGTATGGTAAGCACCATTACTTTTTATCGAACCACCTGATTTAACTGAATCTATACCCCATCCAGATTCATTAGTATAGGTATTATCATAATGATAGTAATTATACTTCGTACTTGTACTAATAAGCTTAACAGTATCGCTATCCGTAACCTTACTGGTTGAAGTTTTATTTGAACTCCACGCAGTATATGATGTTACCTTGCTTCCAGTTTGTGTCCAACCAGCCATACTACTACTTGTACTTGATGTAGTTTCCTTCACCCTATACCTATACTGGACCTTACTTTCCACATTGGTACTATCACTTGACGCAGTTGGATTCAAGTTCCAATCAGACCATGCTCCCCAGTTGCTCCAGCTCTTTGTAGTGTTATACAAGGTCCAACCATCTAACGTTGAAGCTGAGCTTGTAGTCGTCTCTTCAGTTATACTTCTTGAGCGGTACTGTGTACGTGTAGAATTGTTACATACCGACAAGCTTATAACACTTCCCTTAGCAACTTCAGTTCCAGCAGATATATTTTGTCCCATTACCACTCCTGGTGTCTGTGCTTCATTGTGAGCATATGATACTGTTGAGCCTAAGCCTGCATTTGATAGAGCTGACTTAGCCTGCTCCTCAGTCATACCTGATACATTTGGTACTGCAACAAGATGTACCTCCTCCACTGGCTCATACTGTATCGCCTCAGTAGTTACACTAGTGTTTGAACCACCTGCATTTGAACTCTCCGTATTTGCAGGAACTGTTCCTGCCTGCTGGTTTTGAGTTTCATCATAGGCCTGTTGCTCATCCTGAGTGATAAATGAATCACTAGTTATACCTTCTGTATTAACATTAGCCATAGCATTTCCCTGACTAATATATATAATTATCTCACTCCCTTTATCAACTCTGGTGTTAGCTTCTACAGACTGGGATACAACATGGTCCTTAACTACAATCATATCCTCCACGTACTCTACAGTTACATTTAAGCCTAGTTCTTCCAGCTTTGTTTTAGCTTCATCTAATGCCATATACTGCACATCTGGAACAAGCACTGTTTCTGGTCCCATGCTTACCACTACCTCTATTAAATCACCCTGCTTTACAGTAACACCAGCCTGTGGCGACTGAGATATTATCGCATTTTTAGGAACTGTAGCACTGAATTCACTTCCTGACTTGTATATATAAAGAGCCTTTTCTTCTGCAGCTAACAACGCCTCATCAAAATCAAGGTTTACCACCTCTGGCACAGTTGTATCTGCACTTGTGTCATAGGCTTTACCAGTGGATACCTCTAGAGTTAAGTTGGTTCCCGCATCCACTAACACCTCAGGCTCTATACTCTGTGAAACAACTGCTCCTGGCTTTATACTACTTTCTATATAATTACTTTCATACACCAAATCCGTTTCATCAAGTAAAGCTGTAGCATCCGCTTCCATGTATCCCACCACATCAGGAACTGATATTTTTGCAGCTCCCGCACTGGCAAGCACAAGTAAAGTGGTATCATTTTTTACTATACTACCACCGTAAAGCTGTTGTCCTAATATTCTATCAGCCTCCACACTATCAGAATATTCCTTACCGTACACCTGAAGAATTATGCTGTTAGTATCACAGGCTATCTCTGCGTCATTATTTGTCATATTAATAACATTAGGCACTCTGGTATATCCCTCAGGCAGATAATTTGCCTTCATCTTCTTCATATCAAAATGAATTACTCCAGTTACTAACAACACAAGAAATGTTGCTATAGCTGACACTGCAACACCAGAAGTAATCTTTGCCCATAGTGGCATCCTACCTATATCCATCTTAATGTTTTTAATCTTAACTCTCTTAACCTCTTCGGCTTCTAGATCTCTAAGAAAGTCCTTTGCATTCTGAGTTCTACCCTCTATCTTTACATTTAGGGCATTCATTATACTGTTCTCTGTATTTTTGCCCAGCTTAACGCCTAGCTTGGATGGTTCCTTTAATGTATCGTTAAGGCCCCTATCCATAGCATCATCTGGAGTAACACCAGTAATCATCTTGTAAAATGTAGCTGCCACTGCATAAACATCTGTCCAAGTACCCTGGTCTCCACCACTTCTATACTGTTCCTCTGGTGAATAACCTGGTTTAAGCATGACAGATAAACTCTTGCTATGCTTGGTAGTGGCAAATCTTGATGCACCAAAATCTATAATTTTAATTCGCCCATCATCAGTGATGAATATATTGTCTGGAGCTATATCTCTATGTATAATACCCTGTTCATGCACCTTATCTAGTGCTGTTAATATTGGTTTTATCATATCTATAGCCGTATCAACATTTAACTTCCCCTGTTCCTCCAAAATACCTTTAAGTGTTTTTCCCTCTAAATATTCCATTACTATATAGGCAGTATTATTAGCTTCAAAACAATCCAAAACCTTTACGATACCATCTACATCTATGAGTTTAGATAAACACTTTGATTCAGATAAAAACTTATCCTTTCCAGCTAAAAATTGCTCCTGCCTTTCTCCTGAATACACGGACACCTTCTCCTGTCCATGAACTCTAGTACAAAACTCATTAGGAAAATATTCCTTGATTGCAATCTTCTTTTCTAACGCTGCATCCCAGCCTATATATGTGACTCCAAAGCCACCAAAGCCTAATACTCTTCCTGCTATATATTTGTTATTAATAAAGGTTCCTGGCTGTAAGTGATAAGATTCCTTTGAAACCTCATCTACCATAAATCCACAATGAGGACATATATCATATTTCTCGTTATAATCCTCCATACATCCCATACATTTTCTTGCCATAACATCTTCCCCTTACTTATCAAGATTTTCGTATATTTCATCACATTGTTTACTCATATCAAACAAATTACTCTCATCTATCACTAAGGCATCCATATATTTCTCTAGTTCCTTTAGCTCCCAATTAATCTTTATGTACTCGCTAAAGCAGGCCTTATTAATAGGTGTTCCATTACCATTTTGAACATAGTACACATCCTGTCCCATATCACCTAATAGATACGCTATAACTCGCTTCGCAGCTGATTCCTTAGCCTCGTTCCTTGAACTACCAACGCTCCATGTTTCTAAAAAGCAAGCACTAAGTGTCTTGTCAGTACAAGCCATAGGTATATCTATCTTGTATTTTCCACCATAGGATAATTGTATCTCATCATAGTCTGCAGTTCCTGCTATTAGATACGCATTTGTCCCCTGGCAGAAATCATCCACATCATTAGTCTTCTTATCTTGGGTTTCGGCGGTATTTTCATAGCATATAGCAACGTCAATACCAGTAGGCATCTGATTTTTATTTGGGAAATAGTCTTTATAATCCTCTAGCAAATATAGCTGTTCTTCATCTATAACCTTAAATACATCATCTAACTCTTCCGTATGCTTAAGAACATTATCACCTGCATACGTGGATACAAATAAGTCTGGTAGTTGCCCATCATCCGCAGCTGTATTTAATCTGTCATAATACTCAGATGCTGGTATTACCTCAAGTTGAATTTCTATATGGGGATAGTCTGTTGAAAAGTTTTGTATCCTTTGAGTAAAAATGTTATTCTCCGACTGGGAATCACCAGGAATCCACACTTCTATGGTTGTGGCCTCCAAAGTTGCATCGAACTTAAACTTGTTATAAATAAACATACTCATAAGGCCTCCCACCAAAACAACAGACGCAATAACACCTGCTATAAGAGCACGCCTTCTCTTACGACGCTTTAACTCAGCCTTAAGAGAAACTACTCTTTTCTGATGTAATATGGCATCCTCAAATTGAGCAACATTTTGAAATCTCAATTCTGGAGTTAGAGCCATAGCTGTCATTAATGAATTGTTTATATACTCTGGTATATCTGGATTTATCTGAGTAGGCTCAAGCATAGTATCTTCTATCGCTCTGTCTACAGATTCTGGTGGTAACTGTCCTGTTATGGCAAAATACATCGTTGCTCCCAATGCATATATGTCTGTATAGTTACCCAGCTTCCCTTTATTTCTATACTGCTCCGGTGGCGCATAGCCTGGCTTAAGCTGAATAGTTAGGGTTTTCTCCTCGTCACGATTGATTCTAGCCGCACCAAAATCTATAAGCTTAACTTTATTACCCACACATACAAATATATTGTCAGGACTTATATCCCTATGTAATATTTTATCCTTATGTAATGCTTTAAGAGCTGAAATAACTCCTAACAACACCTCTATTGTTGTATCAACATCCAAGGCACCATCATTTGACAGAATACATTCCTTAAGAGACATCCCTTCTAGGAACTCCATTACCATATATCCAGTGTTATTCTCCTGAAATATATCAAATACATTAACTATATTAGGGTGGGTACTGTACTTTGCAGCAGTTTTGCCCTCCTCTAAAAATCTCTTAAGTCCATTATTATACTCTTCTGTATTCTTGCTTGAATATAACTTGATTTGTACTCCATCCTGACTACGATTCACTAAACCTGATGGAAAGAATTCTTTTATCGCAATCAATTTCTCTAGTTGTGCATCCCAAGCCTTGTAAGTAATACCAAAGCCTCCTGAGCCAACTGCCACACCTACTATATACCTTCCCTTTAGTATGGTTTCAGGCTGAAGATGATATATTTCTTTAGCTTTCGTTCCCCTTACATATCCACAGTAAGGACATATATCGTACCTATCATCATATTCATGCATACAACTCATACAATGTAGCTTCATAATACCCTCCAACATAAATCTACAATTATTTTTATATTATCATATTAAATACTCATATTTGCTAATTATGCATTTTCTGCGCTTTTTCTTGCATAATTGCAACTTATTTCGTGTGAGTTTAATCGATTGAGGTTTTATCACATATGAACTTTTATCAAAAAAACTCACATTACTGATATGTAATGTGAGTTTTTTATAATAATAGCCAAAATATATACTTACATTCTATTTGAGAAATATTTCAGGTATTTTATCTTAAAACTATCAAAAAATCTCATCCCTACAGGAATCCTTCTTCCATCCTTTAGTAGTACTTCATTTCCTTCTATACCTGAAACATAAGCTAAATTAACAATAAATCCAGCATGACATCTACCAAAGGTATTTCCTAACTTTCCATCCAACTTACGAAGAGAAGTATAGCAATGATAATCTTTCTTTGCCGTGTTAATAATCAATACCCTATTATTTCTTTCTATATAGACAATCTCTTCTTGAGATAGAAACACCGTGTGACCATTACTCACAAATTCAATAATATCGTTTTCAGTGTTTTTATAACTGTCTATCGCCTTCTCCACAGCCCTTGGCAACATTATTTCAATATTTTCTTTCATAACAAAATAGCAATGCTTGGTTTCATATACATATGGTGCAAAATCCAATATATTTGTAAGAAAAATCGTTTGGCACGCTGGAAGCTTCTCGTTAATTAACTGGGTTAGTTCTATACCGTCATACTGTTCACCCTGATACTGAATATCCATAACCAAAATATCACATCTAAACAAATCTTCTTCCACTGCCAGTTTTACATCCTGAGGTGTCCTTATTACTATCTCAAAATCTCTAGTTATATCCAGTTTTCTAATAATTTCATCAGTTCTTTTAGCATCTTTAATTTCATCATCACATATCACAAGCTTCATAAGTACATCCTCCATCAAAAATCATATTATGATTTCTATAATAAATTCATCTTTATTATCCTGCATTCTAATATATCCATTATTTCTTTTAACTATATCATTAATTATTTTTATACCATACCCATGATTTTCATAATCAGACTTTGTGGTGATCATATTAAGTTCTATAGGGGTTTCCTCTGGATTTTTGGAGTTTTTAATTTCAAGAACGACCTTATCCTCTCGTTGTTTCAACATTAAATTTACATATTTTTCACCCTCAAGCTTATTAGCAGCCTCCATAGCATTATCCAAAAGATTTGTAAAAAGACTTATGGTTTCTCCGTCCTTTATTCTCCAATTTGTTAATTTTTCTACTGAAAGAAAAAAATTAATATTATTTAATCCTGCTTCTCTTCTCTTAGTGTCTAGAATTATATCCAACACCTTATATCCCGTTAAATGGATATAGTCTTCATTATCCTTAGATATTTTAACAATTTGCTGACGTTTTTTGTAATCATGCTTAACATATTTCAGACCCTTATTCTCATTTACTGCACGTTGATACAAATCATTTCCCTCGTTTATTATCCGAATAAGCTGTTTTCTTTCTACTTCCAATTCTTTTCGGTCTCTTATCATATAAAACAAACCTATTATAGAACCAGCAAAAAATAAAACTATAACATAAATCATATGTAGTCTCCAATCATTATTATGGCAATAGAATATTTATGCATGCCTCTCTATCCTGATTATCTATATTTATAGCACCCGCACTTAATGCTACTATTTTATGTACAAATTTTAACTCCTTAGCCTTTAACACATTGCTTGTATGTTTACTAAATTCCAGCTTTATAATTATATTATAGGAATCCTGCCTAATACCTAAGGATATCCACTTATCTTTTTCTACAGTCTTACAAAAATTAATGGCAAGCTTCATCAAGTTGTCCATAATTGCTACAATTTTCATATCACGTTCAATATCATTTGTAATAGGTGCTACACATATCTCAAATGTTATATTACTTTCTTTCGACGCAACATCATAAGAAGCAAGCAAGGAATCTAAAGCAATATTACCACTTAAGGATAATGTAGATAAGTTAAAATCATCTGCCACTTCTGAATTCTTTAATTCATCCTTATAAAACTCCAGTTTCTTGTTACTATCAACTACATACTCATATTGAACATAATTGTTTTTTATAATTCCCTTTAACTCTTCCTTTTCCTTAAGTAATCTTTTTCTCTCAGATATATTATAAAAATATCCTACTATATACATTATTACCACAAAGCTTAAAATAACAGAGAAATATATAACAAATACATTTATATTACCTCGTACACCGTTTCTGGCCTCTACTATCATTTTACTCTTATTAAGACCTATCATTGTTCCTAAAATCACAATAATAGCAACAATATATTTATATATTTTCCCATCTCCATCATATTCATGCTTGAAAATCTTCTTAGATATAAACAATCCAAACATAGAATTGGCAAGCATCAATATTATTTCTACAAAAATATATTTGTCATGCCCTGAAGCTCCGAATATAATAACAGATTCAACGTTTATATAATAACTTGCTAATGCACCCTCTATAGCAATCAAAATATTAGCAACTTGAAAGTTAACCCAAGATATCATAAAATTACGCCATATATTTCCACTATTGAACAGTGCAAGTATTACTACAGTTCCTAGAAATTCCTCAACATATGCAAACCAATACCATGATTCACTTAATGTCGCTATCTTAAGTATATAATATTCTAAAAATGTCAACAGTATAAGTAATGGTATATGTTTTTTACTTCTCTTATATGGCAACGCAAACAACGAACAAATCATCATCTGCATTGCATATACAATGGCTACTATTACATCACCATAAGTCATCATATTTTTCCTCACATATTATTTTAATTCTAACAAAATTGTATAATATTATATAAAACATAAACTCTTTAGCTACGTATTTATATTATAATTTATTTTGCATAAAAATTACCACATTGTGCATTTTTCGTCATTATTCGTGCATTTTTCACGGTATGAAATTTATTAAAACTACGTTTTTCTAAAAAAAAGAATCCCATGGTCACCATAGGATTCTTATTTTCTAAAAATATATTAAGCTAACTTAGCCTTAGCAACCTCAACAATCTTAGCAAAGCCTGCTGGATCGTTTACTGCCATCTCTGAAAGCATCTTTCTATTTAAGTCAACCTCAGCTAACTTTAAGCCATGCATAAGCTTGCTGTATGAAAGTCCGTTCATTCTAGCTGCTGCATTGATACGAGCGATCCAGAGCTGTCTGAACTGTCTCTTTCTCTGCTTTCTACCAGCGTATGAAGTAGTTAAAGCTCTCATAACTGACTGCTTAGCTACTCTATACTGCTTTGATCTCGCTCCTCTATAACCCTTAGCGAGCTTTAATACTCTATTATGTCTCTTCTTAGCGCCAACGCCGCCTTTAATTCTTGCCATTCTTGTATTCCTCCTAAATATCTATCCTACTTATTACATATATGGTAAAATCTGCTTCATTACCTTGCTGTTAGTTGCATCTGTCATAGTAGCTTTTCTAAGATTTCTCTTTCTCTTAGCTGACTTCTTAGTAAGAATGTGGCTCTTGTAAGCCTTATTTCTCTTTAACTCACCTGTTCCTGTCTTCTTAAAACGCTTTGCAGCTGCTTTTTTAGTCTTTAACTTTGGCATTGTTATATGTCCTCCTTAAAAATATATACTATAATTAATTTAACGTTTTTCAGTTAAAAACATTACCATACTTCTTCCCTCAAGCTTAGCTGGCTTATCAACCACTGCTACATCCTGAAGTAACTCTGCGAACTCATCAAGAATTGCCTTGCTTGAGTCAACGTGTGCAAGCTCTCTACCTCTAAATCTAAGTGTTACCTTAACCTTGTCTCCCTTAGTAAGGAACTTTCTAGCCATATTAGCCTTAGTGTTAAGATCGTTAGTATCAATGTTTGGTGACAATCTAACTTCCTTAGTCTCGATAGTCTTCTGCTTCTTCTTGTTTTCCTTCTCGCGACGAGTCTGCTCATACTTGTACTTGCCGTAATCCATTATCTTACATACTGGTGGCTTAGCTGTAGGAGCAATCTTAATTAAGTCAACTCCTGCTTCCTCTGCTAATCTCTTCGCCTCCTTGGTATCCATAACACCAAGCTGTTCTCCATCAGTACCGATAACTCGTACTTCCTTATCTCTAATCTGTTCGTTAATCATTAACTCGCTTATAATACGCACCTCCGTTATATAAAAAAGTGGATAGACAAACTATCCACTAAAATGCTACAATAATAATTCAATACTTAATTATATCGTGCTAACCCAAGTCGCCTCTATCGCGCTAAGGTGAGAGTGGATACTCTGCTTGTTCAACATACTCATTTAATTTATCACAGCTTTCTTTCAAAGTCAAGCAATAATTCATAATAATATGAAACTTTTTTACCACCTCTTCCCATCCCCACCTCTTGACACTTTCCCTTATTAAATATAAAATATATACCATATTTTTTAGATAAAAGGAGATGATTTATTTGGACACGAGTCACATTATTCAGTTAATTGTGATTGTCATTTTGCTAGCACTTTCTTCCTTCTTTTCATCATCGGAGACAGCACTTACTACAGTTAACAAGCACAAGCTTCGTTCATTGATGGAGAATGGCAACAAAAGCGCAGCAAAGGTACTTAAAATTACGGAAAATTCCGGAAAACTGCTTAGCACAATACTTATAGGTAACAACATAGTTAACATCTATGCATCTTCCCTTACAACTACTTGGGCTACTGATGTCTTTGGTAGTAAATACATAGGACTTGCAACAGGTGCACTTACACTTCTTGTGCTTATCTTTGGAGAGATAACTCCTAAGACTCTTGCCACACAGAAGGCAGTAGCTATGTCTATGGTTTTTGCATATCCTATTTCATTTCTTATGACTATATTTACACCAGCTATTTGGCTGCTAAATATTATCACTGGTGTTATATTTAAGCTTCTTAGAATAGACCCTAATGGCGGTGAAGGTGCTATGACAGAATCTGAGCTTAGAACTATAGTAAATGTAAGCCACGAGGATGGTGTTATTGAGCAGGAAGAAAAATTTATGATTTCTAACGTGGTGGATTTCGGCGATGCTCTATCAAAGGACGTTATGATTCCAAGGGCAGATATTATCTGTGCTGATGTAAACTCATCCTATGATGAGCTGGTTAAAATTTTTATGGACGAAACCTACTCACGTATGCCTATATATGAGGAGTCAAAGGATCACGTTATTGGTATCTTATATTTGAAGGATTTATTCTTCTACAGTGAGACCCATGATCTTAGCGACTTCGATGTTAGAAGGATTCTTAGAAAGCCTGTATTTGTACACGAGTATCAGAAGACAAGCCAGATATTTGCAGACCTTAAGACCTCTGCGGTTACTATGGCTATTGTACTTGACGAGTACGGTGTAACCTCCGGTATTATCACTATGGAAGACCTTATCGAGGAAATCGTTGGCGAGATTCGTGATGAATATGATGATGACGAAGATGATTTCATCAAGAAGCTTTCTGACAATGAATATGATATCGATGCTTCTATTAAGCTTGATGACTTAAATGATGCATTAGACACTACATTAAAATCAAATAACTACGACTCCCTAGGAGGACTTGTAATCGAGCTTTTAGACAAGCTTCCTGAGGAAGGTGAGATTGCAACCACTGACAATATAACCCTTAAGGTTACTAAGGTTGCTAAGAATCGTATAGAAAGAATTCTTCTTACGATTAGTGAAACAAAAGAAGACGAAACGGAAGAAGCATAAAAAAGAGCCTGCACATATTACTATGTGCAGGCATTATTTTTATTTCTTTGCTTTTTCCTTTGTCTTATCTTTAGCAGACTTCTCCTTGTTTTTATCTTTAGGAGCGCTCTCCTCTTCCTTCTTAACCATATCCTTAGCCATATCGTCTATGATACTTTCCATAAACTTCTTCTTAAGGTAAATATCATATCCCAAAAGTGCCAAGAAGGTAAGCTTCTTAAGATAATCATCGTCCTTGCCGTCGAAGCCCTGTTCTATAAGCTCTAAGGTCTTAGTGATACTATCCTCAGTGTTCTCATACTGAAGCTTCTCTAGCTCATAAAGAGTTGTATATACTTCCTCTAAGCTATGGCTAGCAGACTTATTATCATAATAATTATCTATCAGTGGCTTAAGCACCACCTGAATATCATTAATAGTTACCACGTTCTTAAAGTAGTAAATATATATAAGCAGTATTATATGCTCCTTAGAATATCTCTTCTTGTTAGGAGGTGGCAACAAATCATTCTTAGTATAGTTATTAATCATAGTCTTAGTAAGCGTTTTATCTTCCTCTGTACGCTTATTCTTTGACAAATATCTATCCATAAATGTAGTAACCTGATCCATATATAGCTCTATAGAAGGTATATCCTCCGGCGCAATATATCCCAAGTCAAGCCACTGACCTATCTGCTGCTTTAGTTCCTCTACTTTCAAATCCTTACCCATCATCTATTCTCCAACTGGTATAAATTTACTATATTTTAAAACTACTATCACACATTATATAGTATTGAAAACTAGATGTAAAGGTATTTTTAACTTACCAAGCTTTTTACCAAATCAAGCTGGTGCATAGAAGTTGCCAGACCATCCTCAGTAAGATACATACCACTTCTTCTTATCTGAGCATTTGCATCATTATCCTCTAAGGATTTTAGTGCATAGCTTGTGGCTAAGCTCTTTAAATATATGGCTCCCACATTTGCATCCTTTAGACTAAGTAGCTTGTCCTGACCCGAATCATCCTTTGCCCATACAGATAGCTTAGCAAATATAGAATCATTCTCATCTATCCAGCCATTTCCATCCTCATCGTATTCCACAAGCTCTGCAAATCCATTTCCAGTTTTGGCACCGAACATCTCTAGACCATTATTAATTATTCCATCATTGTTCTTGTCAAAGACTAAAAATCCTGAGCCCTTTGAAAGCATAGAAATATTGTCCTTAGAGCCATCTCCGTCGATATCAAACTGCCATTTCTGGTCGCTTACACCTATAGGATTTGAATCTAGGCTTATAACCAATGGGTCTGTATAGATTACCTGAGTATCGTGGCTTAACACCTGCGAGGTCTCCACATATTTTCTAGACATAGCCACCTCCATATTAAACTCTATGGTGCGACCGTCTGCGGTGGTAACCTTACCGGTTGTGGCAAAATTTAGCGTTTCTGACTCTTCATAGGTATACTCTGTATAATTAGTCACTGTCCATACGCTTGCATTTGTCCTATCTGTAGACAGATCAAGTATTCCACCCTCATTATACAGGCTTCCAAACAACCCCTCTCTGCCCTCGTCATAGCGTCCCCTTCTTCCTATAAGAAGTGTCAGCCTGTTCCTAAATTGTAGAAGAAATGTTCTTAGCTGCTTGAGCAAGCTATTTACACTGTCTTCCTGTCTTGTGGTTAAATTTGGACCAATATAACCTCTGTCTTCAAGCTTTCCATCCTCATCCTTTGGGCAATCCAGTAGATTTCCATCTCCAGATGAGTAGGTGCTGGTAAAGGTATGTTCAAAGCTGTTTTCCTGATATCTTAGCTCTCCAGTAGCATTATTTCTCATAAGCGTTTGATTCTTGCTACCAACCTTTACCGTCTTTGTTCCTGTTGCTGCCATGTTTACTGAACTTGTTCCAATAACCATTTTCCCGTCCTCCTTTTTCTCTTCCAACACATAAAAGATAAATCAGTCTACACAAGGAGGATGTCCTTACATTTAATTTATCGACATAAAAAAACAATACTTTATCCCTTTTAGAGATAAAGTATTGTCCACTAATTTTCTTCACAAACCTTATATTTATTCTTCTGTCTTATCCTTATTAAGTCTTCCAAATACAAGCTCATACCCATCATTACCATAATTAAGAGAACGGTTTACTCTACTTATGGTTGCTGTGGATGCACCTGTGGTTTTTGCCACCTCAAGGTAAGTATTATTTTCCTTAAGCATCTTTGCCACTGCAAATCTCTGTGCTATGGCAAGTACCTCATTTACAGTACATACATCCTCGAAGAAATCGAAGCATTCCTCTACAGTCTCAAGTGTAAGAATTGCCTCAAATAAATCCTTTACAGTTTCATTTCTAATTGACTTTCCCATAACTCACCTTACTCCTACTTCTCTTTTCTCACCCATACTGCAACTGAATCACGATTAACGTAGAACTCTCCGAAGCCTTCCTCGTCAATCTTGATGTTATATCTGGCATTGCCCATAGCGTCTGCAAAATGGCAGCCTGCAAAATGCTTACCAATATACATACGCTTAGTTCCGCCTGTACCATCACTGATAACTACTGCAAGACCTGAATCCTTATGTTCCTCATCACCCTCTCTGGTCCATCCTATACAGTTTGGATCATCGAAGTAATCGTGCTGCTCTCCGTAAGCCTTATCTTTTCTAAGCTTCATAAGCTTGTCTAATTCCTTCTTCTTAGCCTTAACCTTAGCTGTTGGAATTCCCTTGTAATCTCCATAGAATACACATGGATAACCCTCCTGTCTAAGGAGAATAATAGCGTAAGCCATAGGCTTAAACCAATCCTCTACCCATGACTCTAGGGACTGTCCTGGCTGTGAGTCATGATTATCAACAAAGGTTACTGCCATAAGTGGATTAACCTTACTAAGTGTTCCGTCAAGGATTGTTCTAAGGTCATAATTACCATGAGCCTTTGAGCAGTTATGGAAGTTAAAATGAAGTGGTACATCAAAGAGACTTACCTCTCCTTCAGTTCCTGCGATGTAATCCTGAAGCTGATTAACATCCCAGTGCCAGTACTCACCTACTGCGAATAAATCCTTATCGGTAGCCTCCTTAACACTTCTCATCCATTCCTTGTAAAAATACTTATTAATATGTTTAACTGCATCAAGTCTAAATCCATCAAGGTTTGCTTCCTCAGCATACCATTTACCCCAGCGCATAAGTTCTTCTCTTACTTCCTGATTAGAGAAATCCACATCAGCACCCATAAGGTAATCGTAGTTACCAAGCTCCTCATCAACTGAAGCATCCCAGTCCTTACCCTTAAATCTAAATATAGACTTTGTGGCTCTGTCCTGATCCCAGTCAATTCCATCGAAATGATTCCAGTTCCAAGTAAAATCTGAGTACTTACCATTTCTGCCTGGGAAGGTAAACTTTGTCCAAGCACCAATAGTCTTAGAATCTCCTACCATCTGATTACGGCTCACTGCATTGAATTCCTCTGCAGTAACCTGCTCCACTTCATCAGCGCCAATCTTGTGATTAAGTACTATGTCTGCATATACATTTATTCCCTTACTGTGAAGTGCCTTTACTGCTGCCAAATACTCTGCCTTAGTACCGTACTTAGTAGCAACACTTCCCTTCTGGTCAAACTCTCCTAAATCATATAAATCATATACTCCGTAGCCTACGTCGTTTACTCCATTTGCTCCCTTATATGCTGGTGGTAACCATACTGCTGTTACTCCTGCATTCTTTAACTTAGTGGCATCTGCCTTAAGAGTGTTCCACAATGTAGAATCTGCTGGAAGGTCCCACTCAAAATATTGCATCATGATTCCGTTAAGTCCCATAATATCCTCCGATTTCACACTTTAATATTCTAAATCATTATAACAAAAAACTTTAAAGTAGTAAAGCGTGAAAATCAGTTATGATTTTCACGCTTTACTATTAGTTATCGTATTCTTCTACCAAGCTTATAAACTCAGACTTATATCCATCATTCTCCCAACCAGCAACTGACTTTGCAAGGTCAAGCACCAGCTTCTTGTCTGTGGTTCCCATATATTCACTATCCTTTAAGTACATACCAAACCCAGCAACTGCTGCCGCCCATCTGAGATTATCAGAACCCTTCTGATTGTAGTTATCTACTGTACATACATAAGAGTTAAGCTTACTTTCATCTTCTTCCGGCTCCTTGTAGCGTACATTTACAGTAAACAACTCTGTATTTTTAAAAACATCACTTACCTCTTCTCCAGCTTCATCATTATCATACTTTAAGTCAGGCTCATTGATTTCAAAGTCTGATTCTGTCAAAGCTATCTCATATATTGCAGTCACTGTATGTCCTGCTCCCATTTCTCCCCCGTCCTTAGTATCGTCAGAAAAATCCTCAGCTGCCATAGTTCTATTTTCATAGCCTATAAGTCTGTAGCCTTTTACATTTGCAGGATTAAACTCCACCTGAAGCTTAACATCCTTTGCAACTGTTACCATAGTAGCCCCCATTTCATCTACTAAGGCTCTCTTTGCCTCAAAGGTTGAGTCAATATATGCGTAATTTCCATTTCCCTTGTCGGCTAAGGTCTCAAGCTTGTTGTCCTTGTAATTGCCATAACCAAATCCAAGAACGCTCAAGTAAACTCCTGTTTCCTTTTTCTTAGTAATAAGCTTCTCCAGCTCTCCCTGGCTGGTTACGCCCACATTTAAGTCACCATCTGTACAAAGGATTACTCTGTTATTTCCACCCTTGATAAAATACTCCTCAGCTATGTCATAAGCAGTTTCAATTCCTGCTGAACCATTTGTTGAACCATGAGCCTCAAGCTGCTCAATTGCCGTAGAAATGGTATAATAATCATTTCCCTTTGCACCTTCAAGTACAACGGTTTCGCTACCTGCATAGGTTACAATTGACACTCTATCCTTTGCAGTCAAATTCTCTGCCAACAGACATAGGGACTTTTGAACCAATGGAAGTTTATCCTCATTAAACATTGAACCTGATGTATCTATAAGAAATACAAGATTTGAATCCGGTGCTTCACTAAAATCAATATCTTCAGTATTTAAAGATATAAGTGCAATCTTTGTATCCTCATTCCATGGACAGTCTGCATACTCAGTATACACTGCAAACTTCTCTCCATCCTTTGGATCTTCGTAATCATAATGGAAATAGTTAATCATCTCCTCTATTCTAACTGATGAAGCTGGCACATCGTAACCATTTACTATATTACTTCTAATATTTGTATAGGATGCGGTATCCACGTCTGCTGCAAAGGTAGAAAGTGGTGATGTCTTAACAGATAGCCAAGAGTTTTCAGCCAGGTCATCGTACTCATTTGTATTAAATTCTACCTCTGGCTCCATCCATTCCTCCTCTGAATATGAATCGGATGCAGCTACAGAATTATTTGTTGGAGCTGCTGCCGAATCATATACACCACTATCGCTCTCATAATATGCACTTTCTGTCTGATAATCATATCCTGCGGTAGTAGTTGACTCATAACGTCTTTCATCTGATTTTTCTCCACAGCCACTAAGTCCTAACACCATAGAACCAACTAGAGTGAATACTAATGCTTTTTGTAATAAATATTTCTTTCTCATAATATTTCCTCCTAACATTTCGAATATTTATGTACTTAATATTGCAGCTTTTTCCCTTTGTTTTTTAAGCTTATATCTAATGTACGGATGAAAAATTATTTTTTATGGAAAATTATATTCATATCTTCCCAACAAAAAAGGAGCCTAGCTCCTTTTCTTGATTATTTAATCAAATATATTATTCTTCCTAAGATATTACCTTCTCCATCTATCTCCAAAGAATCCAAGGTGATTTCTTCTTCAATATTCATTATATCCAATGCATGGACAAACATAGGATTTGAAAGTGTAATCTTGTCTCCAACATTAATTTTTATATCTTCGTATTGGTTAAGCTTAATCTCCTTAATTTCAAAGGATACCTTATTTAAATCCTCCACGGTAATCTCACATACCACAGTAAGCTGTCTGGCATCCTTTTGAATACCTTTTATAGCAACCATATCCATACCATTATTATACGACTCCGCTGACTGGCTATCGCCTGTAACAACGTTGCTAGTATTATCTGGTATTACAGCTTCACTTTCTACTCCGGTATCTGCCGGTGCCTCCATAGCTACTGAATCTGAAACCTCGTCATATTTTGTATCATATGCTTCGGTAGTTGCTGATTCTGTCATCATAATAGCCTCTTCGCTTTTTTCTCCACCCATACCAAGCTTCATCACTGGTATGGCTATTATAGTTATAAGCACAGCTGCTGCCACATAACCAAAGGTCTTCCATCCTCTAGCAGATTTTCTCTTGCGCTCTCTAATTACATCCTTTGCTTCTTCCTCAAAACCTGCTTCAATCTTACTCCAAAGGTCTGGAGTACTATTTCCAATTTCCCATACATAAGAATTAATCATCTCATCACTTACGTATTCTACAAGGTAGTTGGCCTCTTCTATGTTAAATGCGGACTGGTCCGGCATAGTATTTGTTCTATATTCATTTATATCAGTAATATTATTATCCCTGTTCATAATCTACCAGACACCTCCTTAGCTTATTTATTCCCTGATTGTACAGCCAGGTTACTGTCCCCATCGGCATTCCCGTCATTTCAGAAATTTCCTTGAACTTAAATTGTCCCACCAGCTTTAGGTCGATGATTTCCTTTTCTCTCGGTTCAAGGGTTTCCATAGCCTGAGCCATATCACTAGATAGTGCTACGCTATCCTCCACACTTGTCTTAGATGTATCCTCCCACTGACGTGGAGCATTATCATCGTCTGAAGTATTATCTATCTCATAGACCTCTCTACTTCTCTTTCTTATGTGGTCAATGGCCATGTTCTTTGCTATGGTCACTAGCCATGTCTTATGGGGGCTTCCCTTTTTAAATGAATCTGCCACTCTAATAAGCTTAATAAAGAAATCTGAGGTTATGTCCTCAGCATCCTCCTTAGAGCCTACCGTATCATATACCACTGCGTATATGAGCTTAACATATGCCTCATAGATGAGTCTTAACCCATCCTTATCACCATTAAGAAGCTTTTCTATGGCAGATTGAAATTCTCTATCTGTCACGAAGCTACCTCCTATTTATATTTACGAATTAGATTTTAATTTTTATGGAAGAAATATTAATTTCCTGCAAAAATTTTATTTCCTGTATATAATATCACACTACTTAGCTCTTTTGAACAATAAATTTTTTATCCAGCAATAACCAATTTGCCCTAAACCATTGCATTATCTGCCAATAACCACATCCCCGTAACTTAAATTCCTCAAGTAAATCAAATTTGGCCTGCAGGCTTCTCACATCCTCGAACCAAACCTCATGCTGCAACCCTGTGTTGTCATCAACATATCTAAAATATGGGGTTTGCGCCACCTCATCAAACATAATCTCACTGCCCTGACTAATAGCTAATCTCACTGCTTCCACATTTCCTATGGTTTTTGCCCTGCTTACACCTCTCTCGTAAGGAAGTGTCCAATCGTAGCCATAATTAGGAATTCCCAAATCCAGCTTTTCTCTAGGTATCTCTGTAATAGCGTACTCCACCACTCGCCTAACCTGGTCTATAGGAGCTACTGCCATTGGTGGTCCGTAGGTATATCCCCATTCATATGTCATAAGGAGAAGATGGTCTGCCACCTGACCTAGGGCTCTGTAATCTTTACCCTCGTAGAGCAAACCTCTTTGGTCAGCAGATGTCTTCGGAGCTAACGCCACTGAGGTGTGAAAGCCATTTGCTCTCATCACCTCTGCCACCTGCCTTACAAAGTCAGTAAATTTGTCTCTATCCGTCGCCAATATAAACTCAAAGTCAATATCTACCCCTACATACCCCTTATCCCTCATGGTTTGAAGTATATTTTCTATTATGTTATCTATGTATGTTTGATTATTTATCACGCTGGAAATCAGCTGATTATTGAACTGACCATCCGGGCCAAAGGGAGTTAGAGTTAGTATGGGCTGAACCCGTCTTTCTATAGCCATATCAATAAGCCACCTGTCATCCCATAGTGGTGGTATAAGCTCTCCTGTACTGCTAAAGCCATAGGAGAATATAGGTAGCTCTGATAGATAAGGCAAGGTCTCTCCTAACACCCATCTACTGATAAATGGATATGCATATCCACTAACTGCTATCTCTCTTCTTGTCCCATTCTGTCCTTCCTGACCCGTACCAACAAAAAGAGCCTGTCCTGGGACAAGCTCGTATGGGTAAATCAATTGATTATCAAATATTAAATTATTTACAGCTATACCATAGGCGTTAGCAATGCTATATATGCTATCTCCTGATTTTACAACATATATTTCCATAAATATATTCCTATGCTTTTTTATTATTCTATGAGTGATTTATGAAAAGAATGACATGTTGATTGTTAGTTTACATAACAATATTTAATTGTTCTTATAGTAAAATATAGCCAGCTGGGTCCTATCTCTAAGCTCCAGCTTCTCAAGTATGGTGCTAAGATAATTCCTAACTGTTCCCTCACTTAAAAATAGTTTCTCTGCTATCTCCTTGTTACTATATCCCTCTGCCACAGCTACAATAATTTCCTCCTCCTTCTCGGAAATGTCATGAGCTCTATAATCAAAACCACTTTTTTTAGCCATAAGCTCTGGAAGCTTCTCTACTATGTCCTGACCAAATACACTTTGGCCTCTCATTACTGCCTTAAGAGCTGGGATTATTCCTTCAAAATCCTGCTTTAGAATATAGCCCTTGGCGCCTATATTTAAAGCCTTTACTATATACTCATCATCCATAAATGTGGTGAGATATAATATCCTTGCCTCTGGATTATCTCCTAATATTTTCTCTCCTGCCTCTAATCCTGACATTCCAGACATTCTAATGTCCATAAGAAGCACATCTGGCTTGTGATTAGGATATAGCTCTAAAGCCTCCTCACCACTATTTCCCACAGCCACTACCTCTATATCACTATCTGACTCTAGTATTGTCTTTAATGAAATTGCAACCAATGCATCATCATCTATTATTAGTACCTTCATAATAACCTCCTGCCATCTCCTAAATATTTATAGATTATGTAAACCATTTTTGTTTATAAAACAGTTTACATAACTCTCGAATGCTTACTTTGGAAAAGTAACAAATATTTTATACCCATTTCTTTCGTCTATAGACATATTTCCCTTTAGGGTTCTTACTCTGTCTTGCATATTATGAATTCCTATGCCGTCTGCTCTTCCTATATTTTGGGTAGCATCTATAGTGGTATTTTTATCGTTTGCTCTATTATCATAATAAGCTCCCTTACTCTTATAGTCATGTATCACTAACTGATACATTCCCGGATGTTCTCTGACGATAATATCCACCTTATCATTATTACTATGCTTAATTATATTTGAAACTGCCTCTCGAACGATTCCGATTATGGCATATTTATATTTTCTATCAATATTATCTCCTATATCATAATCAACGCTACATTCAAAGCTATCCTTTATCTCATCCACCAAATCACCTATGGCCTGTCTTAAATCTATAGACTCATCATGAAGGTCGTGCACACTTTCTCTGATATTGTTCATAGCCACATCCAAGTTATTCTTTACAGACTCAAGCTGACTGTGCAGAGGCTCCTGTTTGTTAACCGTCATAAGGGCCCCCATCTGAAGTATGGATCTGGTAATCATATGTCCTACATTATCGTGAATATCTCTGGCGATACGGTTACGCTCCTTTAAGGTTGCCACATATATGTCCTGATCCTGCCTTTCTATAAGATGCTTGTTCTTATCTGCCAGGAGTATATTTCTCTCTTCACTGTCATCACGAATATGTTTAATTTGCTCACTAAGTACTTCATTACGATTACTCTTATAGAACAGTACATGAGCCAGTAGTGTAACTACTAACAGAAAAATTGTACCCATAATTCCTATATCATCTATAGTGTTTAGCAAGATTACTCCAATTATAATCTCTATAATATATAACCTTTGGGCGAACAAATCATAGCACACTATAGGAGCTATAAGAATAAGCTCGGGTACGAATAGTAGCATAACTACATACATAACACCGGTTACTATCAGCAATATCCTATTCTCAAAGTATCCATTTAAGCATGCAAAAATAACACCAACCAGCAGGTATATAACGAGCTTGTCCATGCTACAGGTACTGTATAGCAAAAATATAGATAAAAATATTAAAATAAGCTTGTCTGTTATGTAGGTCATCGTTTCTCCTTAATTCTCTTAATTTCATTTAATATTATCATAAAAAGGAGTCCACTTCAATGTGAACTCCTTATAGTCAATTCTGTCTACCCTTCTCTTCTCTGCTTCATCACCTTAGCCACAACTAGTGCAATTGCTATAAACGCCACTGCAAAAAGTGCTTCAATTCCTACACATCTAAAGAAGGTGTCTAAGCCACCATCTACATATAAGCTTTCTGTAGCTTTTACCTGCCAGTAGGTTGGCATAAATCTTGCTATCTTAAGTATTCCATCACTGAATATCTCCATAGGAACAAACACACCACCTAAGAAAGCCATTCCAAGAGCGATGATATTTGATATCATGCTGATGGTTGGTGCTTTAAGATTAAAGTTACTTATGATACAAACCAATCCAACTGTAAGCAACAGGAAAACAAATGAACTTACCAGATTAAGAGCGTTAGTACCCACGAACACCTGACCCTTAAACATTATAGCTGCCACAATTATAAGAGCTACCCAAACTGCTATACTAAGCAGTGCTGAGGCACCTATAAGCTGAATGCTTCTTGACTTGGTTGTCATTGGAGCTACTGAATTTTTGTCCTTAATCTCCTTTCTGTTAAACACCATAATAATTGGTGCCATTACATTCATAAGAAGCATAATTAATATATAAGTCATATATGTGAAGTAGTAATACATCTTAGGCTTTGCTGCCGACTTACCTTTGTAGCTTACAAGTCCTTCACTATCCAAGGAATTAATAGCTTTCTCATTTGCCTCCTCCAAGCTGTGTCCTGTTGCCACATAAGCATCAAATGCTTTCTGATATGCTGCTATCTGACCATCCACATATGAACCTGAATGACTTCCCGGCCTCTTAATGTTAGAAAGCTCTCCAGTTTCTGAGTAACCCTCCTCTATGTACACAACATAATCTAACACCTGATAATACAGATAATCCTGTATTTCCTCTCTGTCATCTGCAACCTCTCGTTTATCGTGAATAGAGTAAATATACTCCATTAAATACTTTGACTTCTCGCTGTTATCATAGTCAAATACCATTACAGAAACTCTGCTACCCTGAAATTCTTTTCTCTGGTCTCCACCTACATTTGACAGGATTCCAAGGAGAACTGCAAATATACTGATATAGATAATAAACTGATGCTTCTGCTTATCTAATATTTTGAAAAATGTCTTAAATACTTGCATACTGCTTTCTCCTTCCTAACAAAAATCCTCCAAATGTAAATATAACTGTCATAACGAGAAGAACTATTATATTCTCATTGAATCTATCATAATTGTCATATACCTTCAGTGCATATAATGCATCACTAAGTCTTGCTGCTGGGTTAATCTTATTTACTATTGGGCAGTAAAGATGAACCATCATCTTCATATCCAGAATCATAAGTCCACTTAAGAAGCAGCTTATAAGAGAATATGCAACTGCTATGGACTCCTTTACACCCTCTGAAAGCTTTCCAAAGCTTCCGATAAAGAAGCCGGATGTAAGTCCTGCCAGATTTCCAACAAATATAGTAAGGATAATTCTAGGTATCTCATCACCGAAATTAACTCCTATAATAAGCAGGTAGCAAAGAGCTATACAAGACATTATGGAAAGAAGAATCCATATAGCCGCAAGTCCTGATACCATCTGAGTTAAGCCACCTGTATTTGTCACATTCTTTCTGGCTCCTATGGTTGAAAGATTTGCCTGATTCTTAATGGTAAATGATACTCCTGCGAAGCTGGCAAAAAGACAGGACATTGCTATAAGGTTGAAGAAGTAGTCTGAATATACATCCATATCAACATCTCCTAAGCTTATCTCCTCATTATTAACTTCCTCACTAAGAAGCTTCTCCATAGCAGCCATCTGTGCATCTGGTCCTAAGTCAGCCACATCAGTCATTACAGTTACTATCTGATGATAATTTGCCACTATGGTTGAAAGAATACTTTCCTCTATTCCGTCACCATTTACCATAAGCTTCAGCTTACCATCCTCGGAATATAACACTCCCAAGACACCGTCTGTAAGCATATCCTGTGCTTCCTCTAATGAACTTGTGTAGGTTACATTAAGAAGCTTTTCACCATCCTCCACTATAGAAATATTCTCTATAGTATTTGAGAAATTCTTTTGAAGTTCTTCATCCTCTATGTATACTGCAACCGGAATATTGGTCTGCAATTCATCAAATGCATACGCATTTCCAAAAGTCGCATAAAACAAAGTCCCAAGAATCACTGTAAATATTAAGCTCCAGAATATCTGGTCCTTACTTCTTAAGGTTACTAAAAATGTATATTTAAAATTGTGCCAAAACATATGCTATGCCTCCTTATCTCGAAGCTCTTTTCCTGTAATCTCAAGGAATACATCATTTAAGGTTGGAAGCTCTGAGTAAACTCTTCCGCATGGGATGTTGTTATCATTAATGTAGTTAAGTACATTTATAAGGTTGTGCTTACCACCGCTACACTTAACCTGAAGCTTGCTATCCTCCACAGTAGCACTGTACACATGATTGATTTTGCTAATAGCTTCTAGCTGTTCCTTAGTCACATCAATCTTCTCTATAAAGATTGTCTCTGTGTTCTTAATCATCTTCTTAAGCTCATCCTTTGTGCCAAGAGCCAAATTCTTACCCTTATCCATAATAGCTATTCGACTGCAAATCTGCTCAACCTCCTCCATATAATGTGAGGTGTAAATGATTGTAGCACCATTTTTATTAAGCTCTTCTATTCCCTCCAGAATCTTATTTCTACTCTGTGGGTCAACTGCCACTGTAGGCTCATCCATGATTATAAGCTTTGGCTTATGAGCTATACCGCAGGCTATGTTAAGTCTTCTAAGAAGACCACCTGATAGCTTCTTAGGATAAAACTTCTTAAAGTTTTCAAGACCTACAAATGTGATTGCGTCCTCCACATACTCCTTTCTCTTAGCCTTGTCCTTTATGTAGAGACCACAGAAGTAATCAATGTTCTCATATACTGTAAGCTCATCAAAGACTGCAACGTTTTGCATTACCACACCGATGTTTCTCTTAGCCTCGTAATTATCAGGTGTCATCTTCTTACCGAAGACCTCAACCTCACCCTTATCATAGGAAAGAAGCGATAATATACAGTTAATGGTTGTGGTCTTGCCGGAACCGTTAGGCCCTAAAAGTCCAAATACCTCACCCTCCTTAATCTCCATGTTGAAGTGGTCTAGGGCTAGCACCTCCTTGTATCTCTTAACTAAATTTTCTATCTTTACTACTGCTTCACTCATGTGACTACCTCCTAATTGTTCTTGCTTTTCAATTCTCGTTTCATTTTTTCCTTGTACCCATAATATTAAGTTTGTAGATTCTTTGTAAGTGCAAAATGTAAATTGTTAATGTGACATTTGTCATATAACTTAAACAACTTATGGTCATACACCCTAATGACTTTTGCTCTTTCAACCTAATATCCTTAAAATTTACACTCTTTTTTCAGAAAAATAAAAGGTTTAATCATAAAATATTTGTATTCTAGTCAATTTTATATTATATTAATATAGATACGATAATTTTAAATGAAGGAGAATAGTATGGATCTTAAAGAATTTTCAGAAGTTACACCTGAGCTTGTACGCTTGGCTAACATATGTGAGACCCATGACTTAATAGATACTAGCTTATATGCTAAGTATAATGTTAAGAGAGGTCTCCGAGATTTAGATGGTAAGGGTGTACTTACAGGTATTACAGAAATATCAACCATTAATGCATACCGTGATGTAGATGGTGTGCCTACCCCTATTGAAGGAGAGCTCTACTATCGTGGAATGAATATCTACGATCTTGTAGATGGATTTACCAGCGAAGATAGATTTGGATATGAGGAGACAGTATATCTTCTCTTGTTTGGGGAGCTTCCAAACCGAACTGAGCTTGAGAATTTTAACCAGCTTTTAGGTCACTATAGAAAGCTACCTAGAAACTTTACCCGTGATGTCATTATGACTACACCTAACAAGGATATTATGAATGCTATGGCAAAGAGCATTCTTAGCTTAAGCTCCTATGACAAGAACACATCTGATATTAGTATACCAAATGTACTTCGTCAGAGTATTCAGCTTATAGCAAACTTTCCTACCATTGCGGTTTATTCATATCTTGCTTACAGACATTACGATTTAGGAAAGGGAATTTATATTCACACTCCTAAGTCAAATCTTTCAACAGCAGAAAACATACTTAGAATTCTTAGAAGCAATAAGGCTTATACCGATACAGAAGCCAAGCTTCTTGACCTGGCCTTAGTGCTCCACGCAGAGCACGGTGGTGGTAACAACTCCACATTTACAACTCACGTTGTTACTTCCTCAGGTACAGATACATATTCATCTGTTGCTGCTTCTCTTTGTTCCCTTAAGGGACCTAAGCACGGTGGCGCAAATGTTAAGGTTAAACTTATGTTTGACGACCTTAAGGAACATGTTACAAACTGGGATGACGAGTCACAAATTAGACAGTACTTAAGTGATATCCTTGACAAGAAGGCCTTTGATAAGGCGGGTCTTATCTACGGTATGGGACATGCAGTTTATTCACTATCTGATCCAAGAGCTAACCTGTTTAAGAAATTTGTTAAGAAGCTTTCCATAGAAAAGGGTCGCGAGGATGAGTATGCTCTTTATAAGAGTGTAGCTCGTATTGCCAAGGAGGTTATCGCAGACAAGCGTAAGATTTACAAGGGTGTTAGCCCTAACATCGACTTCTACAGTGGCTTCGTATACAGTATGCTAGAGCTTCCTCATGAGCTTTTCACTCCACTCTTTGCAGTGGCAAGAATCGCAGGCTGGAGTGCTCATAGAATCGAAGAGCTTATCAATGTTAACAAGATTATAAGACCTGCTTATATGTCTATTGCTCCAAATAGAGAGTATGTGCCTATAAGTAAGAGAGATTAAAATACAAAATGAAGGATGTGCGTATTTACTTCTCGGCCGGCCTGCCTAGGGTCGGTCCACGCTGACACGTGCTTCGCAATGGTCAGCTTAGTCCCGACCACTGTCGCGGCCGGAATGGAAGTTATCTCGCACATCCTTCATTAATTTTTAATCTTATAAACTTTCCTCTAACGTAACTCTGATAGCCTTGATAAAGTCTGCACTGTTGAGTACAGTTACGCTCTCAAGTGATGTGATAAGAGCTAAGTCCTTAGTCATCTTACCATCCTCAATAGTCTTGATAGTTGCAGCCTCAAGCTTATCTGCAAAGCTCATAAGCTCAGGAATGTTATCAAGCTCTCCACGCTTTCTTAAAGCTCCTGTCCAAGCAAAGATGGTTGCAACTGAGTTAGTTGAAGTTTCCTCGCCTGCAAGATGCTTGTAGTAATGTCTCTGAACTGTTCCGTGAGCAGCCTCGTACTCATACTTTCCATCTGGTGATACAAGCACTGAAGTCATCATAGCAAGTGAGCCAAATGCTGATGAAACCATATCACTCATAACATCACCATCATAGTTCTTACAAGCCCAGATATATCCACCCTCAGACTTCATAACTCTTGCTACAGCGTCATCTATAAGTGTGTAGAAATACTCGATACCTGCTGCATCGAATTTCTCCTTATACTCTGCATCGAATATCTCCTGGAAGATATCCTTAAATGTATGGTCATACTTCTTAGAGATAGTATCCTTAGTTGCAAACCAAAGTGTCTGCTTAGTATCAAGAGCATAGTTAAAGCAGCTTCTTGCAAAGCTCTCGATAGAACCATTAATATTATGCATACCCTGAATGATACCAGGCTCATTAAAATTATGTATTAACTCTCTAATCTCTGTTCCGTCCTCTGCTGTATATACAAGCTCAGCCTTACCAGCTGCAGGAATCTTCATCTCAGTTCCCTTATATACATCACCGTAAGCATGTCTTGCAATTGTAATAGGCTTCTTCCAGTTCTTAACACATGGCTCGATACCCTTTACAATAATTGGTGCTCTAAATACTGTACCATCGAGGATTGCACGGATAGTTCCGTTAGGACTCTTCCACATCTCCTTTAAGTCATACTCTGTCATACGAGCTGCATTTGGAGTGATGGTTGCACACTTTACAGCCACCCCATACTTCTGTGTAGCGTAAGCTGAATCAAAGGTTACCTTATCATCAGTTTCATTTCTATACTGTAAACCAAGGTCATAATACTCTGACTTTAAATCGATAAATGGATAAATAAGTTCATCCTTAATTATTTGCCAGAGGATTCTAGTCATCTCATCTCCATCCATCTCTACAAGTGGAGTAATCATCTTAATCTTTTCCATAGCTTTATTTGCCTCCTAACCAACTTACAAAAATCGTTTTATATTGTAACATAATATAATTAATTTTCAAATATATCTTTGTAAAAAATTGAAATGAATTGATAAATAATTACTTTTATAATAAAATAACACTATCTTGTTATTAAAAAAGGAGTCATTATGAGTTTTACTTACAAAGTTCCAAAAAGGAAATCAAATAGAATTACATATAGAATTATGGGAAGTATATTCTTCCTTGTTGCCTTTGCGCAGTTTTTTATGGTAGCTACGGGCTATGGAAACCACAAGATGCTTACACTTATCTTTGCCCTGTTCTTAGGCTCCTATGGTATCTATCTTATAGCTGCCTCCTTTAGAAAGCAGGCCTTTGATATCACCTACCTATTCAATGAGGATGGTCTTAAGGTGACTCATCGATATGGTGAGACCCAGTATAGCTTTGACGATATCGAGTTTGTAACTATGGTCATCGCAGATGAGAATATGTTGTTCTACGTGCTTAATGTTAAAACAAAGAAGAATTTATATACTATTCCATTTACTATGAAGGGAGAGCTTTGCGAGAAGATTTACGAATTTGTAAACGCTCGCATAAAGCATGAGAATAATGAAGCTTAGTAGTTCACTATTTAACATACCATTTGTTAATAATGTGCTTTTCTATGACACCATAGACTCCACAAATAATAAAGCTAAGGAGCTTGCCAAACGTGGCAGTGTTGACGGAAGTTTAGTAGTGGGAATAAAACAAACTGCCGGAAAGGGTCGACTTGGAAGAAGCTTTGATTCCCAGGATGATGATGGACTATACTTTAGCATTATGCTACGACCTGATGTAGCTACTGAACATTTGTCTAGAGTTACATTGGTAACCGCTCTTGCTATATCAAAGTCTATAAATAGCTTTTGCAATGTAAGAACTAGTATTAAATGGCCTAATGATATTTATCTAGGCGGTAAAAAGCTGGTGGGTATTCTTACAGAAGCCGGTCCTGATTATGTGGTTATAGGAATAGGTGTAAATATTAACACCAAACGCTTTAATAATGAATTATCAGATCTAGCCACTTCATTATATCTTGAAACTCATAAGGAATATGACAAAGCAAAGCTACTTGACCGTATATTGCAGCAGTTAAATGACTTATATGAAATGTTTTTGAAAAGCAATGACTTATCCTTTATGTCCGGAGAATACAATAACTACTTAGGAGTTCTTAATAAGGATATATATCTTATACCACAGCAGCTTTCACTTAAGATGTCAAATCCTAGCCTAATAGACACCAATGGCCTAGATACTGTCCATTGTCTAGGCATTAATGAAAACGGTGATTTAATTTGCAGAGACAAGCTAGGGGAGTTGCATTATGTTAACTCAGGTGAGATTTCGCTTCGTCCAGTATAAGTTTAAAAATCTTATAGCTTTTCGACAAATTATTTGTTATAATTAATTATATTTATGCGGAACAATTATTCTTATGGAGGGTAATATGGAAGAGAAAAGAAAATATGAGAGACTTCCTATAAAGCTTAAGCTTGAGGTATCAAACCTTTTTAAGCAAGACGGAATCAAAATCGAGAATTTAGATAGCGAAATCGAGGTATTTGATATTTCTAAGGCTGGCATTGGATTTATGTCAGAAAGTAAGCTACCTATAGATTACTACTTTAATGCAACTATAGAATTTGAAAACACTGATGAGATTATTCTCTCAGTTGTTAAAATTCTCTACATCAAATCTATCGGCGGTTCAGGCTACAGATATGGATGCGAATTTGTAGGACTTCCATCTATGTATCATCGTTTATTTGATGAATACGCTCAGAGCTTATAAAATCAGGGCATAAAAAAACTTCACATAATGTGAAGTTTTTTTATGCCCCGATTTACTGAATAGGAATAAGCTTTATCTTCTCTCTATCAACTGACTTCTGTGGGTTAGTAATAATAATACTTAACACTCCATCCTTATAAGCTGCAGTAATATCCTCCTGTTTGATTTTATTGCCCACGAAAAAGCTTCTCTTACAGCTTGTTGCAAGTCTCTCCTTTAGTATGTAATGTATCCTTGTATCATCCTTTTCTAAGGTTTCTGGCTTGCTAGCTATAATGGTAAGTGTTCCATCCAACAGCTCTGCAGTAACGTCCTCTCTTGAAAAGCCTGGTATCTCAATCTCTAAGAGATAATTTCCGTCCTTTTCCTGAATATCTGTACGCATCATATTTGGTATAGTTGTAGATGTTTTGTCAAATAAATTAAATGTCTGATTCTCAAATAACATAGTATCTACCTCCTTACATTTAACCACTAATTATGGGACTATTTTACCATATATTACATATCCTCTTCAATAGCATCCAAGAATTCCTTAAGTTCTTCTCTAGCCTTTTCTATATCACTCTTATTCTGCTTATCTAAGATAGCTTCAAACTCAGTCATTCTATTCTGAATAAGCCTACGCTTGTCACCAATAGCCTCTTCATACATTCTGTCCCCTCTGAACATAAGAAGCTTGTTCTCTTCTTGGTCTCTAGGATGAATCTTAAGAGCCTCAAGCGCCTTCATTCTCTCCTCTATTTCAGCGTCAGTCATATCATTATCTTCATTCTTTATAATTACCTTCTTGGTAACCTTGGTAGATATAACCTTTACAATAACCTCAAGAATAGAGTTTACATCATAGGTATATGTTACATCAATTGCCTCCTGACCAGCTGGACCTACAGGCACAGCTACAACAATATCTCCTAGATAAACATTGTTTCTAGCGTATCTGCTTTCTCCTTGAAGAATCTTAACTCGGATTTCACTTTGATTATCCCCAGCTGTATAAAGCCTCTCAGTCTTGCTTGTTGGGATAACTGAATTTCTCTCAATTATAGGAAGATAATGTCCATTCTCTTTATAGCCTCCACTTCTAGTTACCACAACCTCTGTACCTAAAGTAAATGGGCATACATCTGTAAGTATTACCTCTCTAACAGCTTCATTTCTTTCCTTCATAGCTGCCTGAGTAGCTGCACCTACTGCTACAACCTCATCAGGATTTATATCTGTATTTGGAAGTCTTCCGAATAATCTGCTTACAAAACGTCTAACTATAGGTAGCTTAGTAGCTCCACCTACCATAATTACCTCATCTATATCAGCCAGCTTAATATTTGCATCCTTTAAGCTTCTCTCTATAGGCCTCTTAATCTTTGCCAAAAGAAGCTGACATGCCTTTTCATAATCTGACAAACTAACCTCATACTCGTAGGTTTCCTCGCCAATCCTGCATTTCATGGTTGATGTCTTGCTATCTTCAAAGCCTATCTTGCAGAGTTCAGCCTGCTTCCTAATATGAACTCTAGTCTTAACATCTAACTCATCTAAATCAATCTCGTTATCCTTTGCAAACATTTGCTCTATGATTTCTGTAAAATCCTCACCACCAAGGAAGTTATCTCCTGCTACAGCTCTAACCTCCATAATGTTCTCATATAACTCAAGTATTGATACATCAAAAGTACCGCCTCCAAGGTCGAATACTAAAAACTTGGTATTTGCATTCTTCTTGTTAAGACCATAAGCAATAGCTGCTGCCGTAGGCTCACTCACAATTCTTTCCACTACAAAGCCAGCCAGCTCTCCCGCCTTCTTAGTCGCCTTTCTTTGGGCATCATTAAAATAAGCAGGTACACTAATTACAGCCTCAGTAACCTCCTTGCCCAGAAATTCCTCTGCATCCTCCTTTAAGGACTTAAGTATAAGACTTGAAAGCTCCTCTGGAAGAAACTTTTTCTCTCCCAATTCGTATTCCTTGGCAGAGCCCATACTTCTCTTAAATACATCTGCAGTTTCATTCGGATGCGTCTGCTTTCTTTCCTTTGCAGTTTTCCCCACATAAACTGTTCCATCAGCATCGATACTTATCACTGACGGAGTTAGGTTCTCCCCAAGCTTGTTAGGAATAATCTTTGCCTGGTCCCCCTCAAAATACCCTATTAAGCTGTTTGTTGTTCCTAAATCAATTCCTACTATCATTTTCCTTCTATCCTTTTTAAACATTCCTCATACAGAGCATTATGACCACATATCAAAATAGCTTGTCTAAAGCATAATCTTGCATTCTCGTAGTCCTTCATAGCTTCGTATATTAATCCCTTTTCATACCATGCATCATGGCAGCTTCCGTAAAAGCAACCAGAGCATCTCCTTATCTTTAGCCCTTTGTCTATAATAGAAAGTGCTTCCTTGTATTTCTTTACTGTTCTATTAAGTCTAGACATCTTAATGTATGCGTGTGGATTAGTCATCTCTGCCGGATTAATAAGTGCCTTTTGAACATACTTCTTTAAATCCTGTCTTAGGGGGTTTTTCTTTTTTAAAACCTCTACTAACTCACTATAATAATTTTGTTTGCATTCAATGTCAAGATTTACAGCTGTCTCATAATGTCGAACTGCCTGATCATACAAGCCTTTATTTCTAAGCACAGCTCCCATAGCTGCGAAAAAGCCTGCATGACTGCCAAAACGATTAACTGCAAACTGAAGAGTTTCATTGGCTCTACTTAGATAGCCTTCATCCCCGTATATTGCTATAAGCTGTATAACACACTGCTTTACATTTTCATCAAATTCAAATCTATTTATTGAGTCCTCTAATATACTGGTAGCATAGTCAATATCACCCATTCTAACAGCTAACTCTGATATATCATAGGCTATATCAGGATTCATACCAAACTCATCTATATATTTGGTATATACCTTCATACTTTCCTCAAAGCGATTCATACACTGAAGTACTCTGGCTTTATAAGAATATAGCTGAAGCTTACCATTATCATTTGCCACGTAGTTTAATGCCTTATCAAAGCTTTCCAAAGCCTTGTCAAACTCCCTGTGATGCTCATATATTAAACCAACTCTGCTATAACAAAATGAATTTTCTGGGTCAAGTTTTAAGGCCTGTTGAAAATCCTCCATGGCACTTTTATACTTTTGAAAAAATCTATTTAAGGTTCCTCGGTTTATATAAGCCATCAGGTCTGGATAAATTTCTATTTGCCTATTGAACATTTCCATAGCCTGAGCAAGCTTTCCCTGATTCTTTAAAATTTCTCCCATTCTTCCATAAGCTGCTTTGTGATTTGGTTCTAGCTCAAGCACTTTCTCAAATTCTTTAATAGCCTCATCATATTTTTCACAAAAGCTTAAACAGTTTGCTTTAAGAGTGTGAACCTTAACAATATTATCTAAATCTGAATTTCCGTCATTTCTATTCAATATGGAATCTAGAATTTTTATAGCTTCCTCTTCTTTGCACTGAGTTGCCAATAACCTAGCTTCACAAAAGCTTATTCTATCACTATCTATACCCATATCTTTATATTTCTGGATTATAGATTTTGCTCCATCAAGTTGTTCGAATTTTAAATAAACCTCTATCTGAGTTTCATATGGCTCAGCAATATACGGATATATTTCCATAGCTTTACTAGAAGAATCTATAGCTTCCTTTATAAAATCCAGCTTAAGACTGGCCTTGCTCATATAATTATAAGCTATAAAGCTTCTCTTTTCCCTTCCGAGAAGCTCCTCACAAACAGCTATGCATTTCTCGTAGTTTCCAGTTTCGTACTCCAGCTCACACATAGCCTCATAGGAAAGAATTATCTCGTCATGGTCTATGGAGCGTGCCACCTCAATATATTCTCTGGCAGTATCATACTCCTTTAGCTTCAGATGACAATCACCTATAAGAAAATTAACATATCCATATCTTTTTTTCTTATCCATTGCCTCCTTGCTATCATCCTCCTTTGGAATAGCTTCTATGGCAGCTTTCCAATTATGAAAGCATTTTAAGGCATTGTGAAATTCCTGAAGGCATAAATATACTCTACCCTTCAGATTATTATATTCACAGTTTTGTTCCTCACTTGGTTCAAACTCATTTAATATGCTAATAGCTTCTGAAAATTTATATATCTGATAATATGACCATCCCATTTCCATAGGAACCTTCTTGTCCTCTGGATTTTCCTGCCTACTTTTCTTAAGTTCATCGATAAGTCCTACATTTGCTCTTATCATGCCGGATCGCGCACTGTTATCATAATGATTAATTCTAAGCAGTTCCATAAACAAATCTCTGGCCTTGGCATATTCCCCTATGCAAATCTTTTGTTCTGCCAGCTTGCCCTTCATAACATAGCTATCAGGCTTTATAGATAGTGCCTTTTCATAGTACTCTCCTGCCTCATTATAATCACCCAGCACAAGCTTTAGATCTCCACAAATACCCATAAAGCTTATATCTTCCGGAAAATCTGTATGCAACAATATTGCATCCTGGTAAAGGTCCTCATAAATATCTCTTCTAGCTTCCTTTTCCTCAGGAGTTTCACTTTCTGAATCAACATTCTCAAATTCCTGTAGCCTACATTTAATTCTGAGCATCTCAAAATATGGATGATAGGCATCCATCTCACCGATAAGCTGAATTAATTCCTTTTGCTCTTTATAATCATGCTTTCTAACAGCTAAATCCAATCTAAAATATCTATCTAAGAACTTGTCAGCAAGCTCATCTCTACACTCTAACAGTGAGAAATCTAATACATCATCATATATAGAATTATTGATAACATACTCTATAAAATTTTCCGGATAGATTTCAGATAGTTCCTTGGCTCTTTCCTCAATCTCAAACCTATCCACTATAAGCTTCCAAACCTCCTTGGATATGAAAAACTTTTCCATAAGGAACCTTATCAAGGTATCAAAGGCATCCTGTGATGTGTCAATCGCTACAAATTCATCCCTATCTAAAAGCTTCTCCCATTCCTCTACACTAATTCTTCTAGAGAAATCATTGTATAATTCTTTTATACACTTGAGAAGCTCACTATCCTGACTAAGATCATTTTCCTGATTATCTACGTCAGCAAGGCTTAAGGCTTCCTCATAGGCCTGTCGTAGTCTCATAAATCCTTCTGAATCATCCTCTGGATTAACATTCTTAAGCTTATCTCTATATGCAGTTTTAAGAATTTCCTTATCCTTGGTTTCCTCACATCCAAGAATGTCCCAAATATTCATAAGGCTCCTCCATATGATTAGTACGGGCTGTGCACGATATACTTTATTGGCCAGCCTGCCTAGGGTGGGGGCACCCGCAGACCTAAAGATGGTCTGCTAAGACCCCCATCCCTGTCGAGGCTGGGATATAGTATATTGGCACAGCCCTATTTTATTAATTCCATAGTTAGGACAATTTAAAGTGTAGTCCCATCATCTTTATTTCTGAACCTACGCTAAGTATTCCTTAAGTGCATCCTCCCACTGTGGAAAGGTAAAATCTGTAGTAAGCTTTAACATATAGTTGTCAAGAACTGAGTAAGCAGGTCTTTTTGCTGGTGTTGGATATTGGTCTGTTGTAATATGATTAACCTTTGCATCCACGCCCGCATACTCAAATATTTTTTCTGTAAAATCAGCCCATGAACAATATCCCTCACAGGTTCCATGGAATAAACCATAGTTATCTGTTGGCTCTAAGGTCTTAATCATCTCAGCAAGTGCCTTAGCGCTTGTAGGAGAACCTATCTGGTCACACACTACACTAACTTCTCCCTTTTCCTTACCAAGAGTTAACATGGTCTGAACAAAGTTCTTACCCTCACCATAAAGCCAAGCTGTTCTAATGATAAAATATTTTTCAGCAAACTGCTTAACAAATTCTTCACCCTCAAGCTTTGTCTTACCGTAGGCTCCAAGGGGTGCAACCGGAGAAAACTCATTGTAAGGCTCAGTGTTAGTTCCATCAAACACATAATCTGTAGACACATGAATCATCTTTGCTCCAACTTTTGTGGCAGCAATACTAAGATTTCTAGGACCTATTGCATTAATCTTATAAGCCAAATCCCACTGACTCTCACATGCATTTACATTTGTATGAGCAGCACAGTTAATAATAACCTCTGGTCTGTGCTCCATTACAAATGATACTACCTGCTCCACATCTGTTATATCAAGCTCTGCCACATCAGTATTTATAAGCTGAACAGCTTCACCTTCATATGCTTTATTAATTGCTCTACCTAACTGTCCATTACATCCAGTTACTAATATTTTCTTCATGAATATATCCTCCAACTAATACCTATTTATTCTACAGTACTTTTCTCCTCTGTAGGCACGTATTCCTCAAACACAAACTCCTCTTCCTTTTTAAAGGCCTCAGTACTATCCTTTTTAAGGATAACCAGTGCCGTCTGGAATAAAAGCTTAATATCTAACCATAAGCTGTATTCCTCTATATACATAAGGTCTAATATAAGTTTATCCTTTGGTGAAGTATTATACTTACCGGCAATCTGAGCGTAGCCTGTTATTCCTGCCTTAACTCTAAGTCTGTACTCAAATTCAGGTAAAACTGAAGTGTAGTTGAATATATTTGCCAGCATCTCTGGTCTAGGACCAACCACACTCATATCTCCCTTAAGTACATTTATAAACTGTGGAATCTCATCAATTCTATACTTTCTTAGGATTTTTCCCACCTTAGTAACTCTCTCATCATTTTCCACTACAGAGTAATTCTCTACATCCTCCTTCATGGTTCTAAGCTTATACACAGAGAAAATTTTCCCTCCTCTGGTTGCTCTATTTTGCTTAAATATTATACTTCCGCCATCCTCTATCTTTATAGCTAAAGCAGCTATAAGCAAAACTGGTGATGTAACAATTAAGGCTATCACAGAAATCACTATATCAGAAACTCTTTTAATAAACTTCTGCTCTAAAGTTAAACCCTTAGATATATTACCAAACATAGAAACATCATCTAATATTACATGCTTGGAACTAGTTTCTATAACATCATGCATATCAGGATTAAAGAATACATTTTTCATATTTTGGTAGCAGTACTCCACAATAGCCGTTCTATCCTTAATTGGCACATCATATATAAATACTGTGTCCCTCTGACTAATATATTCCTTAAGGTTTACATCCCTATAATCTGCAACCTTTGTAACCTTATATTGAAGCTTGTATTTTTTTATACCCTTTATAACCTCATTTAAGCTTCTCTGGGAGGATGTTACAATAATACAATCCTCCGGATCAAAGAGAGTAAAATAAAGCTTATTACCACCATAGCTGAACACAAAAATAATCACAAATTGTATTAAAAAAATCAAAAGCAGCAGTGGTGGTTGTTCTAGTTTGAAGGTTTCGTTTTTTCTGTCGTTAGTATTCATCATAGAAAGCATCAGCATTGCTATAATATCTGTAAACATCATAGTAAGAATTAAGGAATGCATAATCGGCTTACTTTTTCGCTTCCCTATGTCATATCTACCATATATGTTGGCAAACATATATGCAGAAATCAAATATGCTGCTATAACTACACCTGATGTTCTGGAAATGTTAAGAAGCTGCCAGTTTTTAATAGCATATAATCCATAAAACGACCAAAACAAAAGTACATGCATCAAAAGCTTTAATATAAACACTATTGAATTTTCAAGCTTTCTTAATCTTGTTTTCATTAATATCCTTTAGACCTGCTCGTAGCCCTTGTCCTTAATTACCTTTACCACTAAGTCAACACATTCCCTACATATCTCATCTGACTCAGCCTCTACCATAACTCTAATAAGTGGCTCTGTTCCACTCTGTCTGAGAAGAATCCGACCATTATCTCCAAGCTTTTCCTCAACAAGCTTGGTTGCATTAAGAACATCAGCGTCGTTCATAACTGCATCCTTACTGCTTACTCTTACATTTACCAAAAGCTGTGGGAATATCTTAAGTTCTCTAGTAAGCTCTGTAAGGCTACATTTACTCTCAATCATAACTTCCATAATTTTGAGTGAAGTTAATACTCCATCACCAGTTCTGGCATTCTTAGAAAATATAATATGACCACTCTGTTCACCACCTAATATGTGACCATTCTCCATCATATTCTCATAAACATATTTATCACCTACTGCCGTTTTCTCATAGGCGATACCCTCGGCATCAAAAGCCTTGTATAATCCAAGGTTAGACATAACTGTTGTTACTACTGTATTATTATTAAGTCTACCCTTATCTCTCAAATACTTACCACAGATATAAAGAATTGCATCCCCATCAACAAGATTTCCCTTCTCATCAACAGCAAGACATCTATCTGCATCTCCATCATAGGCAAAGCCTGCATCAAGACCATTATCAACTACAAACTTCTGAAGATGCTCTATATGAGTCGAACCACAATTTGTATTAATATTAGTTCCATCAGGCTCATTGTTGATAACATAGGTTTTAGCTCCCAAGGCGTCAAATACTGCCTTAGCAACTGTGGAGGCTGCACCGTTAGCACAATCCAAACCAACCTTAAGATTCTTAAAGGATCTAGTTGGCACTGTCATAAGATATCCTATATATCTATTTCTACCCATAGAGTAATCTGTTGTTCTACCAATATTCTCTCTGGTTGCCATAGGAATCTCTGGTATTTCTCCATCTATGTACTTTTCAATTTCTTCCTCTACTGAAGCATCCATCTTAGCTCCATGCTTATTAATTATCTTAATACCATTATCATAAAATGGATTATGGCTTGCCGAAATCATAATTCCACAATCAAATTCATCTGCACGTACAATGTATGAAACGCTTGGAGTAGGAGTAACATGCATAAGATACACATCTGCTCCACTAGCTGTAATACCCGCTACAAGTGAATATTCAAACATATAGCTTGAACGTCTTGTATCCTTACCAATTACAACTCTTGCTCGTTCTCCCTCGTTTTTATCCTTACCAAAATAATATCCTAAGTATCTTCCAACCTTAAATGCATGCTCTACAGTAAGGTCTACATTTGCCTCTCCTCTAAAGCCGTCTGTTCCAAAATATTTTCCCATATAAAACAGTCTCCTATGTCAAAACATTATTACCTCGATTATAGTCCATTTTAATAAAAAAGTAAAGCAAAAGCCCTGATATAAAGCAGTTAATATCTTTTACCCTATACCAAAGCTTTCACTTTACTAATTTATGATTTTTCCATATTATCTAATATTTCTTCTTCATCAAATATATCCTCAGATATAGCTTGTGTTGCTGCTATTTCGTCTATTTCATCCTTATGGCCAGGATTAAGATATATGTCAAAGGCTTGCTTAACATTCTCTATGGTAGCCACCCTTTTGTTACCACCAAACTCACCATCTATGGTCCAAGGAATTTCCTCATCGCACTCTATAACAATCTTACTAGCCTTACAGGAATAAAACATAGGATTTGAATCATCTATATCGTTAGTAAGAAAGGCTGTGAGTACTTGTCGCAATTCCTCAACAGTGTGTGGCATCTTAACCAACAGGCAGTCAAACTTTCCGTCATCAAGGATTACATGCTTTGCTCCCCTTATCTTGAATCCAGCCACAGAAAAAGAATTTGTTATCATAACGTAGATATACTCGCCGGTAACCAATGCCCCATCTAGCTGTGCCTTAATCTTATATGGATGGAAATCAGTAATGTTCTTTACCGCTTCTACTACATAAGCTGCGTGACCCATATATTTTTTCAAATTCTGATTAGTATTATAGGACACGTCTGTAAATAATCCAAATGCAGCAATATAGACAAAATACTTATCATCTAGCTTACCAACATCTAAGGTTTTTTTCTCCCCTCTTACAATCTGGACTGCTGCCTCTGCCGGCTTTCTGGATAATCCAACACTTCTGGCAAAATCATTGGTGGTCCCCACTGGAATATATCCTATAGGAACCTTTTTCTCTCCCATCTGCATGTAACCACATACAGTATTTTCAAGCGTGCCATCTCCACCGGCACATACAATCAAATCATAATTAGCTCCATCTGCTATAACCTTAGCTTCAGCATCCTCAGGACCTGATGTTGGATATGTAGTCACCTCATATCCAGCCTCAGAAAATGTCACTAATATGTCTAACATATCTGATTTAATTCCTGATTTACCAGCCTTCGGATTAACAATAAAAAGCAATTTCTTCATAAAATATACCCCAAGCTTCTTCTTAAAGAATTATCTTCGACTTAAATAAGCGTCTAATCCTTTCTTTCTTAACTTACAGGCCGGACACTCCCCACATCCGTCACCTTTAACACCATTGTAGCATGTAAGAGTCATTTCCCTAACTATATCAAAACCACCTAGCTTATCTGCCATCTCCCAGGTTTCTTCTTTATCAATCCACATCAATGGAGTAATTATATCAAAATCATAGTCCATTGCCAAGTTCAGAGTTGTATTTAGAGACTTAATAAATACATCTCTGCAGTCTGGGTATCCGGAAAAATCACTTTGTGATACACCTGTTATTATATCGGTTATTCCCCTAACCTTAGCAAATATTGCCACGAAGGTTAAAAACACCATATTTCTTCCCTCCACAAAGGAATTGGGTGGTCCCTCCTCAGGTGCATCCTTATCTACCTGAATATCATCTCTGGTAAGAGAATTTGGAGCCAACTGATTAAGGAGACTCATATCCATAATTGTATGCTCAACGCCTAATCTATCACATATTTCCTTGGCACAGGTTAACTCAAGAGCATGTCTTTGACCATAATCGAAGGATACTGCATACACCTTATTATATTTTTTTATAGCCCATAGCAAACAGGTTGTACTATCCTGACCTCCGCTAAATACAACTACTGCTTCACTCTTATTTTTCATATAAAGCCTCCTACTTAAGCATCATCATAAGTCTGTTCTGCAGACTAGAATCTTCTTTAAACTTACCATTTAAGGTAGTGGTAACAGTTTTAGCCCCCATGCTCTTAATTCCTCTGGCTGTCATGCAGCTATGACATCCTTCAATAACTACAGCAACATCCTGTGAGCCCGTTACCTTGGTCATAATGTAAGCTATATCAGTACCAATTCTCTCCTGTAGCTGAAGTCGCTTTGCCACCATATCAGCTATTCTGGCAATCTTGCTTAAGCCTAATACCTTGCCTTGTGGAATGTAGGCAATAGAAACCTTCATATCATACATAAGTGCCATATGATGCTCACAATAGCTAAATACCTCTATATCCTTAACCAATACCATATCCTCAGTAAGATATCCCGGCTGTTCAAAGGACTTATCAAACATAGCAGCAATCTCATCGTTGCTGTAGTTCATTCCCTCAAAAACCTCCTCATACATACGAGCCACACGGTCTGGAGTGTCCTTTAATCCCTCTCTCTCCGGGTCGTCTCCCAAAGCTATTAATATTCCCTTAATATGTTCTCTAATTGCATACTTATCTATTGCCATCTTAAACTCCCTTTCTATTTGGATCCCAAATGTACTTATGCATCTGTAGCTGCAGTTTAACCTTATTCATATTATGCTCCATCATATAATTAACTATATCCTCAGGCTTAATCACACCAAAGGAGGAGCTAAGATATACTGCTACCCTATCTGTCAAATTATATTCTTCAATTATCTCTCTGGCCTTGTCTAAATCTTCTCTACCTGATACTACAAACTTCACCGTATCATTATCCCTAATCAAGTCATAGTTTTCCATAACCATCATATGATTCATTTTACTTCCAGGAAGCTTATAATCAAGGGTAAATGTAACATTTTCTCCTATGTTTATAAAATCATCCATAGCCACAGCTCCATTGGTTTCAAGCTCTATTCTTAAATCCTTATCTTTAGATAAAAGCTTGATTAATCTGCCAATGTTTTCCTGTAGCAAGGGTTCTCCACCGGTCAATGTGACATTATTAACCCCCTGTTCCTTAATGTAAGCGTAGATTTCCTCCTCGCTTAATATCTCATAGGGAGCGCTAGGTTCATTGGCCCACTTAGTATCACAATATGAGCAGTTTAAATTACAGCCTGCAAATCTAATAAATGCAGCTAACTCTCCTGCGCATCGGCCCTCACCGTTTATACTTATGAATTTTTCAACAACCTTAAACTTTCCCATATTCTACTCACTATAAGTGGCGCAGTTATTAGGTGTCTCATAGACAGTCGACTTAGCCACTTTGTATCCTTTATCTAACATTTCATTATAAAAATATTGTGCAAAATTCTCTGCAGTTGGACGAAATCCAACCTGAATAATTCTAAAGTCCTCTTCCTCTAAGGCTTCCATAGTTTTAGACTTAAGGCTTCCTTCCTCTATTATTAGAGAGTGGTCTAAATTATCCACCAAGGTACCCAAATCAGCTTTTAATGTAGAGAAATCCACTATCATACCTCTACATTGACCCTCTGACTCTAAGTTTTCACTGGAAACCTCAATCTCCACGGTCCATCTATGGCCATGAATATTTGAGCACTTGCCCTCATAGCCCTTTAAAAAATGTGCGCTGTCAAAGCTGGCGCTGGTTTTTAAGGTGTACATAGTATTTTCCTCCTTATTTATTTGCAAAGAAGCGGCGTTGCTACATATTGGCCGGCCTGCCTAGGGTCGGTCCTCGCTGACACTTGAGACGGTCAGCTTAGTCCCGACCACTGTCGCGGCCGGAATATAATTTTAGGCGCAGCTTCTTTATATAATCCTGTCAACTAAAAAACACCGTAAGCAGGTATCTACTTACGGTGCAATAATTCTAATCCGGCATACAACTATGTGTAGCCTTATGCATCATAATAGTCCTGGTTTTGTTTATAGACAGGATGGTACAAACGAACTGTCTTGTGTAATTTTATGTAGGCCAAGGGCCCATCCTATACTCCAAGGAACTCCTTAACTACCTTAAGCATATCTTCCTTGTCACATACTGTGTTATGACGTATCGGAGCTGTTCTAATGTCCTCGATGGCTTGAGGTACCTTAACTCCTGAGAGACGGTTAAGCTCATCTACAAGGTCAAAATCACTCTGCTTGTCATACTCTGCGTCGATTGAGTTCATAACGCTTCTTGTAAACTTGTATGGGCTTGCTGTAGAAGCAATAACTGTTGGAGTATTATCTCCTGTTGAAGCCACATACTTATCGTATACATTTGCAGCAACTGCAGTATGGGTATCCATAATGTAGTTGTCTGATTCATAAACCTTCTTAATGGTAGCTGAAGTCTCAGCTTCTGATGCATAGTTTCCGTAGAAGCTTGCAAGGTTAGCCTTCATATCATCAGTGATTGTGTACTCACCCTGGCTGTTTAATGCCATCATAAGCTCTTTGTTCTTAGCAGCATCATTTCCAGCAATCTTATAGATAAGTCTCTCAAGGTTACTTGAGATGAGAATATCCATAGATGGTGATGTTGTAAGGATGAAATCTCTATTTCTGTTATAGCTTCCTGTCTCGAAAAAGTCATATAATACCTTGTTCTCATTTGAAGCGCAAATAAACTTAGCTATAGGAAGTCCCATCTCCTTAGCATAGTAAGCAGCTAAAATATTACCGAAGTTACCTGTTGGAACTACTACATTAATCTTATCTCCCGCCTTAATATCACCATTTGCCACAAGTCTAGTATATGCATATACATAGTAAACCATCTGTGGTACAAGACGACCGATATTAATAGAGTTTGCTGATGAGAACTGATATCCCTTAGTTCCAAGGTACTCATTAAGCTCTACATCTGAGAACATATTCTTAACACCTGTCTGAGCATCATCAAAGTTACCAGTGATACCAACTACAAATGTGTTGTCACCCTTCTGAGTAACCATCTGCTTCTCCTGAATTGGACTAACACCATTCTTAGGATAAAATACAATAATCTTAGTTCCAGGAACATCTGCAAAGCCTGCAAGGGCAGCCTTACCGGTATCTCCTGAAGTAGCTGTAAGAATAACGATTTCATTCTCCACGTTGTTCTTCTTTGCTGATGTAGTTAAGAGATATGGGAGAATTGAAAGTGCCATATCTTTAAATGCTATAGTTGAACCATGGAATAACTCTAAGTAATAAGCCCCTGCCTTCTTAACAAGAGGTGCAATCTCCTTAGTGTCAAACTTATCATCATATGCGCTGTTAATACAGTGCATCAACTCTTCCTCAGTAAAGTCAGTAAGCATAAGCTTCATAACATTATATGCAACCTGACGGTAATCCATCTTTGAAAGTTCCTCTAATGATACATCAAATGCAGGAATACTATCTGGAACAAAAAGACCTCCCTCATTAGCAAGGCCCTTCAATATAGCCATAGAAGCTGTAGCTGTCTCGTTAGCATTTCTGGTACTTTTGTATATTAATTCCATATCTAAAACTCCTCATAAATATATTAGTAATTTAACCAAAAGGATAATAACACATTAAAATTATAAAAACAAGTAATTAATGCTTATATTTCCTTATATTATCCAGTTACTTAACTAAGAATACTTCTGCCTTTTGTCTACCAAAGTATAGTGCCTCTGTATGGGATTCAAAATAAATATCTATACGATTACCCTTTATAGCACCTCCCGTATCCTCTGCAGTATATATCTTTCCATTTATTACTACCTTGGAACCAAATGGTATTACACTTGTATCTGTAGCAATTGTACGTCCTTGAGTAGCTCTTGTTCCACTTGCTGTTGTAGGATTAGTCATATTACTGTAGATACCACAGCAAATTGGACATGGACAATATGCTGTAAGCTCAAACATTCCCAAACTCACATATGTACCATTTTCATCAGCAAAAGTATATTGTGCATTTGAACCAGCTGTAACTGTATTACCTGAGGATGGTGGACCCTGGATATTTGGATCATATATTCCAATCTCAGCCTGTGCCATAACCTGTACGTCAAGTATCTCCTGAGCTGCCTGTTTTTCTCTCTCTTCTTGTCTAGCAGTGAGAATCTCCTGGATTTCATTCTCAGTCTTGGCTATAGTTTCGGCCTGCTCTGACACATAATCCTTATTAACCATCTGTTCATAGGAAATATTATCCACATAGAACACATTCCCTGAAAAAGCTTCCTTATCAGCTGCTACTGTTGGAATTGTCATCATAACACCTGATGGCATTCTACTTTCAGTTATTCTCATAGCTAGGGTTGTGCCACATATAACCATTAATGCAAGCACTACTATGGCTGATCCTATATATCTTCCGTATTCAGTCATTATTTCTGTTGTTTTTTCAAATACTTGGCTTTTGAATTTCTTTAATTTTTCTTTCATTCTTATCACCAACCTTAATTATAAAAGACTAATTTTTGCCTAGGTTTTATGTCTTTCTTCTTTCAAATATGTTACAAATCAATTACATAACACTATAGTGATTATAAGTTAGAGTACTATAACGGTCAAGCCTTTTCACATTTTTTTCTAGACATAAATCCCCTTTAGATTTATACTTTTTCTATAATACTACAAGGATATACAAGATTATGGAAAAAATGGGAGTATATAAAGCCACAAAAAAAGACGGTTCCTTGTACTATAGAGCCTCTTTTACATACAAAGGTAAGCATATTAGCTTGGGAAGCTACACGTCAAGTGATGAAGCTCACCAGGCTTATTTAGATGCAAAGATGGTTGTAGAAGATATAGCTATAACCTTACAGGATTTTAATAGCTGTAAAATACTTTCCCACAACAAATTCATAAGCTTGCTTAACTATAGAGATAATGCTATCTATATTTCCACACCAATTTATATTAGAAAACAGTATTTTGAATATTATCTAGACAAAAACACAGTATTAAAATTTGACCGAGACGACCTTTTCTTCTATGCATCTCATAAAATTCAAAAGCGTGGTGGGTATCTATTTGTGTGTGATTATGGAAGCCAATACAAAATCCTCAGTCGATTGGGAATTAAGCCCTTTGCAGTATATGGTAGAGACTACATAATGGCTAACGGGGATCAAAATGATTATAGATATTCAAACATCAAGATAATTAACAACTACATAGGTGTTAGGGCTGAAACCAAAAACGGAATCACCAGCTATACAGTCTACATTCACATAAATGGAGACTACCTTGTAGGGAAGTACTCTAATGAAATTCAGGCTGCTGTAGCCTACAACAAGGCCGCAGACACACTTAACAGTATGGGACTTGAGAAAGCTTTTTTACGCAACTACATCACTAGCCTCAAATCTGCAGAGTATAGAGAACTGTATAACAGCACGAAGATTTCCAAAAAGCTGTATCATATATAAGATAAATCCAATGCCTTGCAGAGTGCAATGCTAAATATTTTATTAGAAACCATAAAGGATGTGCGCCACAACGTATCAACCGGGCGCGGCAGGGTTCTGCGGAGCTGACCATTGTAGTGTCAGCGAAGCAGAATCCCTAGACAGACCGGGATGTAATGTAGCAACGCACATCCTTTTCTATTAATTATAATAAGGTTTTATCTATAAGCTCTTGCATCTCTGCATAGCTTTCCACCATATTTATACTTGCACGAAGCTTTGCGGAATCCTTGATTCCTTGGGTGTACCAGGCCACATGCTTACGCATCTCGTGTATGCCTGTGTACTCTCCTTTGTATTCTATCATAAGCTTGGCCTGACGGAGCATCATATCTCTAATCTCCTGATTACTAGGTCTTGGTAGCTCTTCACCAGTTGCTAGATAATGCTTTATCTCCTTGAATATCCAAGGATTTCCCTTGGCAGCTCTTCCTATCATAAATGAATCACATCCAGTTTCTTCTTTCATACGAAGAACATCTTTCCCACAGGTTATATCACCATTTCCTATTACAGGTATAGATACATTTTCTTTGACCTGTCTTATAATATCCCAGTTTGCTACTCCCTGATAATATTGTTCTCTGGTTCTTCCGTGCACAGCAACAGCTGATGCACCTGATTCCTGAGCAATTCTGGCAATTTCTGGTGCATTTAGGTTATCTGGTGTAAAGCCTGCTCTGATTTTGATGGTAACGGGAAGACTTACACTCTTAACAAGGGACTCAACAATTTGTCCTATAAGCTCTGGCTTTTTCATAAGGGCTGAGCCCTCTCCATTATTTACAATCTTAGGTACCGGACATCCCATATTTACGTCTATAAAGGAAAATCCCTTATCTTCTAGGCGCTTGGCCTGTTCACCCATTAGTTCTGGCTCACTGCCGAATATTTGAACACCTATTGGCTCCTCCCTCTTATCAGTCATTATAAGAGGACCTGTATTTTTGTTATTGTAATGCATACCCTTGGCGCTAACCATCTCTGTGTACAGGATATCTACTCCCTGCTCCTTACACAATAAACGAAATGGCAGGTCACAAATACCTGCCATTGGCGCCAGTATGATTTTGTCCTTAAAATCAAACATTTTAATCTCCTGACTACTGCTTCTCGTATATTAATCTTAAACCCTGAAGAGTAAGATTTGGATCATAAACATCTATCTTGTCTGTGTTCTCTGATATAAGCTTTCCAAGACCACCTGTAGCCACAACCTTTATATCAGATAGACCAGATTCCTTCTTCATCTTCTCTATAATGTATTCAGTCTGTCCTATGCATCCATAGAATACACCAGCCTGCATACTAGTCACTGTGTCCTTAGCAAGAATTGTATCCGGTTTTGTAATCTCGATTTCAGGAAGCTTTGCGGTGCCTGTCCAAAGTGCACTAGCCGCAAGTCTGATACCCGGTGTAGTTACTCCTGAGTGGAAAACTCCATCTTCCAAAACCAAATCGTGGGTCGTAGCTGTACCAAAATCAACAACTATAACTGGTCCACCGTAAAGCTCGTAGGCCGCCACAGCATCAACAAGTCGGTCCGCACCAAGAGCCTTTGGATTAGGTATAGCAACATTTATACCAGTCTTAATTCCAGGTCCAACTACAATAGGGGTAAGGTGAAGATACTTAATGATTCCACTGGTAAGTGAATGCATTACCTTTGGAACAACTGATGCAATTATAACTGAGTCTATATCCTTTACACTCATACCACGAAGAGTTAGCCAGTCTCCAAAAAACATACCATACTCATCTGATGTACGAGATATACCTGTTGTCATACGAAATGTATTGATAAGCTTTTCACCATCAAACAAACCAACTGTAATATTAGTATTTCCTACGTCTATTGCAAATAACATATTATCTCCTTTAATCCTCGTTAAGGAAGAATACCTTGTAATACTGTTCAAGCTGCTCAAACAGTTCTTCCTTTTCTCTTTGCATCTGTTTTATCTTAAGAACGCTACCTATCTCATCATAAAGGATATCATCCTCATCACACTCTGTTGTGATTTGTAAGGAACCATCCTCATCAAAATAAAGCAAAATCACTCCACCCACATCCTCTGTATAGAGAACACACATAATCTGAAGTTCCTGTCTTACAAGCTCTGGTAATCCTTCAAAATCTGGATTTAAGTAATATTTCTCTGTGTATTTTGATGCGCTACAAAGCACTATTTCTTCCTGATACATAGTTTCACCTGCCTATATTAACCGATTACATCTGACATATTATACATGCCCGCTGGCTTTCCTGCAAGGAACTTGGCTGCCTCAACCGCGCCCTTTGCAAATACTGACTTAGAATAAGCTGTGTGCTTAATCTCTATAACCTCGTCGATACCTGCAAATATAACTTCGTGCTCACCAACTATAGTACCACCTCTAACTGCAGAGATACCAAGTTCTCTCTTATCACGCTTATTTCTAGTCTGTGAACGATCGTAAATGTATTCGTACTGATTATTGCTTGCCTCATTAATTGAATCTGCCAATGCAAGAGCAGTTCCTGATGGTGCATCAACCTTAAGATTGTGATGCTTTTCAACTATCTCCACATCATATCCTGCTGGACCAAATACTGCGATAGCATCCTTAAGAAGCTTCATAATAGTATTGATACCAAGACTCATATTAGCTGATTTAAGTATAGCAACCTTCTCTGAAACCTGTGAAACCCTGCTTAACTGCTCTGGTGAAAGTCCTGTAGTACAAAGAACTACTGGAATATTCTTAGCTTCAGCAAATTTAAGTAGCTTATCAACTGCCACTGCAGCTGCAAAGTCAACTATTACATCCGCCTCAACACCACAGGCCTCAATATCTGTAAATACCGGATATCCATTGTCCTTATTGTCTATTACATCAATACCTGCAACGATTTCAACAGAATCGTCAGCCTTACAAATATCTGTAATTACCTGACCCATCTTACCGTTACAGCCATGCATGATTATCCTTGTCATAAAAACCTCCTAGAACTTCAAACCAAAATTAACCATAGCTGTCTTAAGCTTCTCAGCATTTGCAGGCTCCATCTCTGTAAGAGGTCCTCTAACATATCCATCACAAAATCCCATAATCTCTACAGCCTTCTTAACAGGAATTGGATTAACCTCACAGAAAAGTGCATCGCAAAGCTCTATAGACTTAAGCTGCATATCACGAGCCTTCTTTACATCTCCATCAAGATATGCCTGACATAAGTCGTGAGTCTGCTGTGGTGCAATATTTGCGATAACCGAAATAACACCTAAACCGCCAAGTGACATAATTGGCACTATCTGATCATCATTTCCTGAGTAAAGGTCAATATCATCTCCGCAAAGGCTCATAAGCTTAGCAGCTTGTGAAAGATTACCAGTAGCTTCCTTAATACCTACTATATTGTCCACATTCTTAGCTAGATATGCAGCTGTCTCTGGTAATATATTAACGCCTGTTCTACTTGGTACATTATACATGATGATAGGAAGAGATACGCTGTTAGCAATAGCTGTATAATGTGCAATAAGTCCCTTCTGAGTAGCCTTATTGTAATATGGAGTTACGATGAGTAATCCATCAACACCAGCCTTCTCAGCCTCCTGTGAAAGATAAATAGCTGTCTCAGTACAGTTTGAACCTGTACCTGCTACAACTGGGATTCTCTTATTAACAACTTCCGCACAGAATCTAATACACTCAATATGCTCCTCATGAGTAAGTGTAGAAGACTCACCAGTTGTTCCACAAACGATAATACTATCAGTTCCATTTGCAATGTGGAACTCTATAATCTCTCTGAACTTATCGTAATCAACCTCTTTGTTTTCCTTAAATGGTGTAACTATTGCAACACCTGAGCCAGTAAAAATTGCCATATTAGCATCCTCCTAATTTTAAATATTTACTTTAAAACGTAGTAAAGGGTTAGCACGACAAAGTGCTAACCCGAAATAACTTGAAATGATACATCTCTAAATTATATTCTATAGTAGCGCTCCATCTTACGATGACAGCCATACAGCTATTAACTGCACAGCCAGGATAACAAAGCTTAGATATTCGCTATCCTTCGGCGATTTCCCCTTTCATCCACAATCCTCTGATCTAAGTCATCCTGTGAATTACTAATGAATCTCGCACCTCTACCTTATATATTCATGCTTCCCTTGCACTCGTCAAGTCCTGTTGATTATAACACTTGCAACGAGCTATGTCAACGCCTGGCAAATAAAACTTGCCCGGTGTTTAACAACTATTCTAAGCATTCCATTTTACTAACTGATACTTCATAGGCAACCTTGTTCACTATCTCATCATTGCCTATCTTTTTCTGGTATTCTCTACTCTGGATTCTACCCCAAACTGCTACGTGCTCACCAACCGCAAGCTTTCCAGCAAAACGGGCATTTCTTCCCCAGCATATACATGGAATATAATCTGACTTACCATAAGCTCTGTTCACCGCCAAAAGGATATCTGCTATCTCTCTTCCCAGTGGAGTCATACGATAAATTGGTTCCTTGCATATGTAACCATCTAAGTAAATCTGATTAGGCTTATTTTCTCTCTCATCAGGCTCCACAATATTCTCAATTTCTCTTACAAATACGGATAAGATAAGTCTATTTTTAGTTTCATCATGCTTGTTATAGGATCTGAACTGTCCTTTAGCTAGCACCTTATCTCCGATATGAGAATTCTCCACATCATAGAGTCTGTCTGACACCATCAGGGGTATAATGTCATGGGTATCGCTTAATCTGCTTACCAATAGGTCCACCATATAAAAGCCTTCACCAAATATCTCATGGCTAAACCTAAAATCTGATGCTATTTCTCCTGCTACTACTACCTGATTGTTTGTTAAAATTTTCTCTGTCATATTTTTTCCTCCTTCATATGAACACCCTAATATCCCCAGGGTGTATGACTGGTAAATAAAGGCTCCCCTAGCCACCAGTCTTATTCTTTTGGTATATTAATATATATACTCTAGCGAGCATAAATATATTCCAGTTTTTTGTAGTTTTTACATATTTCTTCGCTGTCGTAGCACCTCGTATGATATGACTGCCACTGAGGTTGCAGCATTTAAGGATTCCACCTTTCCACACATAGGTATCCTTATAAGCTTATCTGCCTTACTGCTTACAGCGTGGCTTAAGCCATTACCTTCGTTGCCTATTAAAAAACCACAAGAACCTTCAAAATTCTCATCATAGAATTCCTTGCCATCTAAGTGTGCTCCAAATATACAAACTCCCTGGGACTTAAGCTGATCTATATCTTCCTCTAGGTTTTCTGATATATATATTGGCACTCTAAACACTGAACCCATAGTAGACCTTATAACCTTAGGATTATACATGTCCACACAATCACTGCTTAAAATAATGCCTGTTGCCCCTGCACCCTCTGCAGTTCTTATAATGGTGCCCAGATTACCTGGATCCTGAAGACGCTCTGCAATCAATACAAATGCATTGTCACTAATCACATCCCTAAGCTTGGTATATCTCATCTTAACTAATGCCATAACACCCTGAGGCGTGTTGGTATCAGACATAGATGAAAACACGTGGTCTGCTACAATTATTACTTCATCTTCAGAAACAAGCTTTAGTATGTCCTCCTTAAGCTTCTCATAAGCGCCCTGACTTACAAATACACTATCAATATCCTTAACAGGAAGCTCTCTAAACATTCTAATTCCTTCCACTACATATAAACCCTTATCTCGCCTATATGAAGCAGATTTAACCAGCTTCTTTACCTCTTTAATTCTGTCATTGGTAGCTGAAGTAATTATCATTCGTCTTGGATCTCCTTATCTATGATTGCCTATAATAGCAAATAGTAAATTTAATAACAAGTACTTTGAATGGGTTTTTACCATATATTATCCGTTTCGACAATGTTTTCTCTAACCCTTTTTAAGTGCTGGTCGTACAACCACATTTTCTTCACCCTTAAAATCCTTTAGGGCTTGAATTAGCTCATCGGATGCTACAACTCTGTATTTTTCAGCCATACGCTTAAAGCTTCTAGGGTTTCGAAGCATTACCATAACCATGGTTCTTCCCTTATATCTACCCAAGATATTAAGGAAGGTTTGCTCCTGAGCATTAAATTGCTCCTCATTCTCAAAGCATACCCAAAGTTCCTTATTCTCTGCTTCCATATCCTGTCTTATCTCATCTAAGGTATAAATCTCGGAAGCTATAAGATTACTACCTCTATCAGACAAGGAAGCATTACCTCTAATAAGTAGTTTGCTATTATTATCGAACAAAGCTCTATAATTGTTATACTCTCTAGGAAATACAACGATTTCTAGGGTCCCATACAAATCTTCTATGGTAACAAATGCCATATTGTCACCACGCTTTGTGGTCTGAACTCTAACATTCTCTACCACACCGGCAACTGTGTAGAATCGTTTATCTTCAATGGTCCATTCTCCTAATTCCTCATCCTGAACAAAATCTGAGGACTTAGCAGTACATTTGCTAGCTATTACCTCGTAATAATCATCCAAGAGATGTCCACTGATACATATTCCTAGGAATTCCTTCTCCTTAGAAAGTTTATCCTCCTTAGAGTACTCCTCCACATCCGGATACTTTACAGAAAAGTCTGCCTTTTCTTCTTCACCTAAAAAATCCATAAGTGACATCTGTCCTGACATTGCACTTTTCTTTTCTCTAGCAATATTATCAAGTATACTTGGATATGCCATCATCATCTGACGTCTATTATATCCAAAGCTGTCAAATGCTCCTGAACAAATAAAGCTTTCTATGGTACGCTTGTTGGCCTCCTTGTTAGAAAGTCTATTCACAAAATCTTCTAGGCTTTTAAATGGACCCCTCTCTAAGATTTCCTCTCTTACTATATCAGTTACTCCTTCACCTACACTTTTAACTGCTGAAAGGCCGTATCTGATAGCATTGCCACTTACTGAGAAATCTCCCAAGCCCTCATTAATATCCGGAGGAAGAATCTCAATACCCATAGACTTACATATCTGAATATACTCTGCTACCTTGCTTGATTTTTCTTTTACAGATGATATGAGAGCTGCCATATATTCTACTGGATAATGTGCCTTAAGATATGCAGTTTGATATGCCACAAGAGCATAGGCTCCTGCGTGAGACTTATTAAATGCATACTTTGCAAAATCAGTCATCTCATCAAATATCTTATTAGCAATCTCCTCACTAACACCCTTGTTAATACAACCAGGAACACCCTCTGCCTCATTACCATAAACAAAGTTTTGTCGCTCCTTTGCCATAACCTCAGGCTTTTTCTTAGCCATGGCTCTTCTAACCAAGTCACTTCGACCAAGGGAGTAACCTGCCAGCTCCATAACTATCTGCATAACCTGCTCCTGATATACTATACACCCATAGGTTGGAGCAAGTATCTTCTCTAAGGCTGGATGATCATAAACTATGCTTTCTGAATTATTCTTACCCTTTAAGTACTGAGGGATAAAATCCATAGGACCTGGTCTATACAATGATATTCCAGCTATAACCTCCTCTATGTTAGAAGGCTTAAGCTGCTTCATGAAGCTTTTCATACCAGCACTTTCCAGCTGGAATACACCATCAGTTTTACCTGCCGATATAAGTTCAAATACTGCCGGGTCATCAAGCTCCATCTTAGCAAAATCTATATCCACCCCATGATTATCCTTGATAAAGCGCTTAGCATCCTGTATAACTGTTAGGTTTCTAAGACCTAAGAAATCCATTTTAAGAAGTCCTAGCTCCTCAATTAAATCTTTATCATACTGAGTAACAATAGCATCCTCCACACCACGACCAAGAGGTACATACTCTCCTATAGGCTTCTGACCAATAACCACACCTGCTGCATGAGTTCCTGACTGTCTTGGAAGACCCTCAAGCTTAATGGCCATATCAATCATCTTCCTGACATCCTCGCTCTCATCATACATCTGAGCAAGTTCCTTGCTTACCTTTAGTGCAAGAGGAATATTAAGCTTTTCATTGGCATATTCCTCTGGAAGCTTAGCAGGAACAGCCTTACTTACCTTATCACAAAGCGCATATGGAAGGTCCATAACTCTACCAACATCTCTGATACACTGCTTAGCTGCCAATGTACCAAAGGTAATAATCTGAGCAACGTTATCCTTACCATATTTTTGGTTTACATAATCTATAACCTCCTGCCTTCTATCCGGACAGAAATCAATATCTATATCGGGCATAGTTACTCTCTCAGGATTTAAGAATCTCTCAAAGAGAAGCTCGTATCTTATAGGCTCCATATCAGTAATGTCCAAAGTATAGGAAACTACACTACCTACCGCAGAGCCTCGCCCCGGACCTACAGGAATACCATTCTCCTTGGCAAAACGAATAAAGTCCCATACAATTAGGAAGTAATCCACAAAGCCCATATCCCGGATTACTCCTAGCTCATAGTCAAGTCTTTCTTGAAGGGCAGGGGTTACATCACCATACTTTCTAGCCAAACCCTTGTTACACTGTTCGCTAAGATATGAAAATGCGTCATAGCCCTCTGGCACCTCAAACTTAGGAAGCTTCTGCTCACCGAATACTATCTCCACATTACACATATCCGCAATCTTATTAGTATTCTCAAGAGCCTCCAATGCATAAGGAAATAGCTTTGCCATCTCCTCACCGGACTTTAAATAATACTGTCCACCGTCATATCTCATACGGTCCTCGTCCTTAAGCAACTTACCTGTCTGGATACAAAGAAGCACATCATGAGCCTCTGCATCCTCTGCCATTATGTAGTGGGAGTCGTTGGTAGCAACCATAGGAATACCTGTCTCCTTAGATAGACGCATAACTCCGGCATTTACAGTTTGCTGCTCAGGCATACCATGATCCTGCATCTCAAGGTAATAATTTCCCTCACCAAATATTTCTAAATGTCTTAATGCAGCCTCCTTGGCACCTTCGTAATTATTATATCTAAGATTAGTTGCAACCTCTCCTGCTAAGCATGCACTAAGGGCAATAATACCCTTACTGTACTGTCTCAAAATCTCCATATCAACTCTAGGCTTGTAGTAAAAGCCATCCACAAAGCCTGCGGAAACTATCTTACAAAGATTATGGTAGCCCTCATTGTCCTTAGCCAAAAGCACAAGATGATTGTATCTACCCTCACCTTTTACTATCTCTCTATCAAATCTTGAACCAGGTGCCACATATACCTCACAGCCTATAATGGGCTTTATACCAGCAGCCTTGCATGCCTTATAAAAATTAATAGCACCATACATAACTCCGTGGTCAGTGATAGCTAAGGATTTCATACCAAGAGCCTTAGCTCTTGCAACCAGCTCTTTAATCTTGGCTGAGCCATCTAATAAACTATATTCAGTATGGACATGTAAATGTGTAAAATCCATATAATACCTTCCTTAAATAACTAAATAACAAACTAACCAGCTAATCCTCTATTAATCTATACAAGAACAAAAACACATTTTTCAGACCATCCACAAGCTTCTTAAATCCACTCATACGAATAGCCTTCACCTCATTGTTCTTGATATACTTAAAAGTGTATTCCTCGCCCTTCTCTGCAAGCATCTCAAGATACTTTTCTAAAAGTGCTTGAGAATTGGGATGTAATAATTTCCCTGAGCGACCTCTCTTATAATATTCTAAAGGCTGAGTTTCTCTGTAATTTTCCTTGTTATAAATCTTACAGGCAGCCACCCTGTCACAAAACATCTCTATAACATACCTTTTGGGCATCTCCATACCTACGATACCCTTAGTCTTATCTACACTGTAATCAATCCAATACTCTAGATGATGCTTATTTCTACCCTTGTGATGAAGCCAGGCGCTAGTATAACCTTTATCCTCACGCTCAGCATCATTAGGACTCCTATTTCCCTGATAATACTTTGCGCCCATAGAAAACTCTACCCAAGAATACTTTGACAAATCGTGAAGAATTCCTTGCTTATAAAGTCCTACAGCAAAGCAATGCTTCATAACCTGTAGCTTATGCTTATTTATAGTTTTTAAATGCTCTAACCATTTCACGCTCTTCACCTCAAAACATTTTAATACTCTACCCAATTATCCTTTAATCCTTCTGTGACTATTATATCTCCATTGCTGTCCATAAAAACGGCCTGTGCCTCATATTTTTCAAGCAATGGCAATGACCTCTCATACCCTAACACAAAGCAAGCCGTTGAAAGACCGTCACTATAAAGTCCATTATCACAAACCACTGTAACGCTAAGCAATTCACTGTCTGCCGGATATCCGGTTTTACTATCTAATATATGATGATAATCTACACCCTCATAGGTTTTAAATTTTTCATAACCTCCTGAGGTGGATACACATGTGATTGTACCAGCAGGGAACTCAATATGTCCCATCATAGCACCTGTATCATTAGGCTTCTTAGGGTCTCTGACTCCTACCTTCCAGTTGCTTCCATCGCATTTCTCACCATAAACTAAAATACTTCCACCAACTGTAATAAGTGCACCCTCTACCTTTTCATCCTCTAAAATATCTCTAGCTTTATCTAGAGCATAGCCCTTTCCTGTTGCTCCAAGGTCTATTAGCATATTGTTTTTTTCGAAGCTTACATAATGGTTTTCGACAGTAGTTTCACCTGCAACATTGCTGTAGGTTTCCTTCAAAACAACTATGTTCTTATAGCCTACCTGCTGTAATGTATCATTGATATCCTGCTCAGTAGGTGGTACAAATTCTTCATCAAAATCTCCCTCAATATTCCACAAGGAAGCCAATGGTCTTATTGTAATATCTAGAGCTCCTTGGCTATCTTCACATAAAGCCAAGCTTTGACTTAAGATGTGATATAATTCTTCACTAGGCTCATAGCTATTAGCTTCACCGCAGCTCTGATTAAGAAGACTCACTTCACTATCCTTTTCTCTCCAGGATAATATATTTTTATCTAAAATTTTAATCTCCTCAATAATGCTTTTAGTAATCTTATCATCATCCACATCATTATCATATATAGCAACTGATATTGATGTACCCATTGCAAAGCCGTAGCTTGTGTTTCCTTGATTATCATTATTCTCATTCTTATTACCAAATGCTATGACCACGGCAATAAGACCTAGCGATAACACTATCATTTTTAGAAGATTAACTATCTTCTTATTCATACAATCACAATCCTAACAATTATTTTACTATCTCACCATTTGACTCAATAAGTTTCTTAAACCAACGACCAGATTCCTTAATGGTTCTAGCCTGAGTCTTATAATCAACATGAATAAGTCCAAAACGCTCATCATAGCCTTCAGCCCACTCGAAGTTATCCATAACAGACCAGTACAGATATCCCAGTACAGGTACTCCTTCATCCGCAGCTCTCATAAGCTCTTTAACATATCTTCTTATATAGTCAATTCTGTTACCATCCACAATCTTTCCATCTAAGTCAACCCAATCACGACCAGCAAAACCATTTTCACCAATTATATATGGAAGACCATATCTCTCATACATAAATTTTGCAGACCAGTACATAACTTTCTCGTCTACTACCCAACCTAAGCTGTTACGTGACACACCCTGAAAGGCATTAGAAGAATATTGATTAGGTATTCTAAAACTTTCACTGTAATAAATATTACATGTGATAAAATCCAGTGGCTGAGATATAAGTTCCATATCCTCCTTGGAAGGAGTAATCATATCCTCACCCAAAAGCTCATAGGCCTCTTCTGGATATTTTCCTTTAAGAATAGGGTCACACCACCAGCATATAGAGAAAAAACCTTTGTGCTTTAATGTAAACGAATCTGCCTTTGCCTGCTCAATAGCCTCCCTGCTATCATTTTCCGGAATATGCACAGGTGCTATAGGCACAAAGCTCACCTTACACTTCTGCTTTGCATGCTCTCTAATATACTTAACTGCTCTGCCATGGGAAAGCATTATATTATGTGACATTCTCACCAAATCTCTCATCGGTAACTGCTGGAATGGAGCATGTGTACCCTTCCAGTGACCACAGCCGATGATACACTGTGGCTCATTGATAGTCATCCAAATCTTAACTCTATCTGACAAAGCATCTACAACTACCTTGGTATATTCCTCGAACCAAAGAGGTGAATCTGGATTTAACCAGTGTCCCTTACAATAAAGCTCATAAGGATAATCCCAGTGGAACAATGTAATTATTGGTTCTATACCATTTGCAAGAAGTTCATCCACTAAATCAGAATAAAACTTCAAGCCCTTTTCGTTAACCTGTCCAACTCCATTAGGCAAAACTCTTGCCCAGCTTATGGAGAAACGGTAATACTTAAGTCCCATCTCCTTAAAGAGCTTAATATCATCTTTGTATCTATGATAATGATCACAAGCTACCTTTGCATCCTCTGAATATCTTACAACCCCCTCTAGGCTTGTATGAACATCCCAAATATTAAGACCTTTTCCGTCCTCGTTGTATGCTCCCTCAATTTGATGAGCAGCTGCTGCGCCACCCCACATAAAATCTTTAGAAAAACCCATTTGATTGTCCTCCGTTATTACAGTATTTATAGTTTAATATAATATCTCAACAATTTCCCAACTAATGATGATAGCCCTCCATACGCTTGGTATAATCATCTAATCTAGCCTTTAGCTTCTTGTAATCCTTATCCTTTAATTCTCCAGATTCTTCACATGCCTTAAGCCTTGCCTCTGCTTTTTTTCTAGCACCTATTGCTAAGTCCTTATAATTATTCTCCAAATTAATCTGAATTTCATTAAACAAAGCTTCAATGTCCTTCTTAGCTACCTTACCCTTTGAATTAAACATAGGCTTACCTCCTAGTGGAAATGGTTTATATCTACAAATAACTTTCATTGATAAAAATCAAAAGTTATTATATAATTGTCAAAGGTTACACTTTAACTAATATAGTATAACATATTAATTTAATTTAGACACTATTTTTATAATAAAGGTTTAAAAGAATTCACAAGGGAGGACAACTATGCTACTAGCTTGCCAAAACATAAGCAAATCCTACGGTGTAGTAGATATATTAAGGGACATATCCTTTCACATTGAAGACAAGGAAAAGATTGCTATCGTGGGTATTAATGGTTCCGGTAAAACCACTCTCCTTAAGATAATTATGGGTGAGGAGGATGCGGATAATGGCCAGGTTGTTGTGGCAAAGGACACTACCATAGGATACCTTTCTCAGCATCAGGATATTTCCTTTGACAATACAGTATATGCAGAGATGCTTTCAACCAAAAAGCACATTATAGATATGGAAGCAAGCATAAGACAGCTGGAGCTTGATATGAAGGAGGCTTCTGGTGAGGCTCTTGAGAAAATCATGGAAACCTACAACCGCCTTCAAAGCACCTATGATAGAGAAAATGGATATGCCTACGAAAGTGAAATAACTGGAGTCTTAAAGGGATTAGGTTTTGATAAAAATGATTATGACAGACATATAAACACCTTGTCCGGTGGACAGAAGATGAGAATAGCCCTAGGTAGACTTCTCCTTACCAAGCCAGACATCATCATCCTTGACGAGCCTACCAACCATCTAGATATGCTTTCCATTGCCTGGCTTGAAGTTTTTTTAGCTTCCTACCAGGGAAGTGTAATTATTGTCAGCCATGATAGATATTTTATAGATAAGATTGCCACTAAAGTGGTGGAGATAGATAACACCAAGGGAATTATCTACCATGGCAACTACTCCTACTACGCTAAAAAACGTGGTGAAATCCGTGCTAGTCAAATGAAGGCCTATCTTAATCAGCAGGCTGATATAAAGCACCAGGAAGAAGTAATCGCTAAGCTAAAGCAATTCAACCGTGAAAAGTCAATAAAGCGTGCGGAAAGCCGTGAGAAAATGTTAGACAAGGTGGAACGCCTAGAAAAGCCTACAGAAGTTGCAGCAGAGATGCGACTATCACTTACACCATCTGTGGAAAGTGGCAATGATGTATTAACCATAGAAGGTCTGGCTAAAAGTTTTGGAGCTAACAGCTTATTTAACGGACTTGATATGGAGGTTAAACGTGGTGAGCACGTAGCCCTAATCGGTGGAAATGGTACAGGAAAGACTACAATCCTTAAAATGATTAACAGGCTGGTATCTAAAGATTCCGGAACTATCGCCCTTGGCTCTAGAGTTAAAATAGGCTACTACGACCAGGAACATCAGGTGCTATCTCTTCACAAGACTATATTTGAAGAGATTTCTGATGCCTATCCTGATTTAAATAACACTAAAATTAGAAATGTGCTTGCAGCCTTCCTATTTACAGGAGAGGATGTATTTAAGAAAATCGGAGATTTATCCGGTGGTGAGCGTGGACGAGTATCTCTGGCCAAGCTTATGCTCTCTCCAGCCAACTTCCTAATCCTTGACGAGCCTACCAACCACCTGGATATTCAGTCAAAGGAAATCCTAGAGGAGGCTATTAGGAACTATGAGGGAACAGTGCTTTTTGTAAGCCACGACAGATATTTTATTAATAGAGTTTCCACTAGAATTATAGAACTTAAGGACAAACAGCTATACAACTTTATCGGTAACTATGATTATTATGAAAGTCATAAAGATAATGTGTATGGTGTAACAGATAACAAGGCTAATCCATTTACCAGTGTAAGTGGTGAAGCAACCGATGATGATACTGCTAGTTTTGGAACATCTAGCCCTGCTAATGGTAATATAGCAGCTAGTAGTTCTACTACCACAACCACCTCCAACAAGGAGGATTACCTTAAAAACAAAGAAGAACAGGCCCGCCTTAGAAAGCGCGCCAATGATCTAAAGAAAACCGAGGCTAGAATCGCTGAGGTTGAAGCTATGATTGATAAGCTTAATGAAGAAATAAATGACCCTGCCAATGCAACTAATTCTTATAAGTTAGGAGAATTGGCTGGGAAGCTAGAGGAACTAGATAATGAGCTTATGGAACTTTATGAAAGGTATTATGAACTAGAAGAGGGGTAGAAATTTCTACCCCTCTTCTAATGATTTACATATTAATCATGATTTACAATATCAATCTTATCTACTACACCATTCTCAAATGTGAACTGAATTTTGTTTGCATAAATAGCATCATTTACCTCGTAAGTAGCTGTACGGTATCCATATTCTGAATCTTCACTTACATACTCATCAGTAGGTGTTCCCATAACTGCCATAACGTCCTCAAATGAAGTGCCTAATGTAATACCATTACATAATACCATCGAGTAATTAAACTCTCCATCCCATGGAGTATCAAAGCTAAAGCCTAATATATCACACTCAGCAATTGTCTTATCTGTATCAGTATAATTCTTAAATCTGATATAGAACGCTCTTTCACCGTCCTTTTCAGCTGAAGAGCTTAATGTATAATAATTTGACTCTAATATATCATGCTCTGTATTTGAATCTACTGAATATCCAGCTTCCTTAAGCTGAGCATATGTAATAGGCCATGAATAAACCTTTCCATCTATTGCTAACTCAAGGCTCTTCCAATCGCTAGTTGTAAATCCATAGCTAGATACATCAATTAATGAAGAACCATCAGCAGTAGCATTTGAAGGAGAAGCTGTCTCAGTTGTAGCCTCTGTTGTAGCCTCTGTTGTAGTTGCTTCAGTAGTTGCCTCTGTTGTTTCTTCTGTTGTAGCCTCTGTAGTTTCCTCTGTTGTAGTTGCTTCAGTAGTTTCCTCTGTTGTTTCCTCTGTTGTCTTCTTATCCTTGTCCTTATCCTTTCCACCAAGGATTAAAACAAGACCTACAATTAATGCTACTACAGCTACTGCACATACTGAAATTATAGCAATCATACCACCCTTGCCCTTCTTAGGAGGGTTATTATTTCCACCGTTATTAAGATTCATCTGTGGCATCTGATTATACTGTGGCATTCCCTGTGGTGCCTGACCAAACTGTGGTTGCTGTGGCATTCCCTGTGGTACCTGACCAAACTGTGGCTGCATTGGCATCCCCTGTGGTGCCTGACCAAACTGTGGCTGTGCTGGCATCCCCTGTGGTGCCTGATTAAACTGCGGCATTTCCTGTGGTGCCTGACCAAACTGTGGCTGCATTGGCATTCCCTGTGGTGTCTGGCCAAACTGTGGCTGCATTGGCATCCCCTGTGGTGCCTGACCAAACTGTGGCTGCATTGGCATTCCCTGTGGCTGTACAGTTGGATTACCCATATCATCCTGCTGGATTAAGACTGTCCTATCCTCATCCATACCGCCATTGTTGTTGAAATTATCCATACTTTCTCTCCTTTAAAATATATAATTACATTAAAAAACAAATTACTACAGAATATGATTTTAACACAAATATATTAAATTGTGCAATAGTATAAAATAAACTATATATTAATTTATTGCATTATAGTTGCTTTCCCTTTTTCATAAGAGGTTTGTAATGTACCTAGCCTATCAGCCTTTGCAATATGCCATTCGCCCTCTGCTTTGTACAATATTAATATATATACCTTATCTTTATCTGTATTAGCAAATTTTCCAAAGCTGTCAAGTGCTGCCTTATACGACTTATAACCGTCATATCTTTCTATAAGTGTGCAAAATTCTTCGTCATTCCACCATTTTTTATCTAAACCGTATTTCAAGTCATCATAGTACCATTCAATTTTTACCTGAGCTATGTACACCTTATCTACTTTTATATTAGATTTATCTCCAGTTTTAAAATCAATTTTATTAGCAAGCTCCTCTACATCATCTATAGTTACCTCTTTTAGACCAGTATAGCCCTGCATAGTTAAGTCGAAATCCTCTAAAGGTGTAATATCTACTAATTTGTAATCTGCATACAACATATTTAAAGTTTTTCGAGTAACTCTTTCTTCACTATTCTCATTTTTAATATTTGGATAAGTATTATATACCACGTCTGTTGTCCTCAAATAGTCAACCTCATAAAGACCTCTATTAAATCCCATATAATTATTATTAGTAAAGAAAAACAACTTATCAGTATCATAATCATTCCTAAATCTTAAGGCTTTATCATCATACTCAATCTCATATATTTCCTCCATATTCTTATCATTGATTGCTTCAAAATATTCATCAATAATTTTTCTTTGAGGAGATAAATAATTACCAGGCAAACACAAAATAATAAGTGTTACAACAATAATTACTAATATCAAAGAAGAAAGTATAATTACCTTTTTCTTATTTAAACCTGAATATTTCTTTTTGCTTTCCGGATTATTATAGTAATTTAAATTTGTGTTTTGAACTCCAGATACAGCCATCTGACTGGGATATATCTGGCTATATGTATAAGTTGGTTGAACATTTTTTTGTTGAGATATGTATATTGGTGCACCACACTCAAGACAATACGCCTCACCATCTACTAATTGACTTCCACATTTATCACAAAACATATATTCCTCCCGTATACTAATGTAAAAATACTTTTCCTTCAATAATTATCATATATATATAACTCCAGCCCTCACCAGAATAAATACCAAAACCACTAATCCTGTTAACACTAAAGCACATATTGATATAAGCTTATTCCTTGACTTTAATCCCTCCAAGGATAATACTATTCCTGCAATAATCAAATACCATAATACATATCCCTTAAACAATATTACAATATTAAGGATTCCACATACCAATGCACCGATAGATATAAATAAGCCTTTTTTATCTGCCTCTGCCTCAAGGTTATTATTTATCATTTCTAGCTGTCTACGCTGACTTTCCTCTGCATAACCCTGCTGCTGTGCATAAGGTGATGCGGCTGCTGATAATCCCTCTATAGCAGATACTAGCTGCATTATTCTCTTCATATAAGGTGAGCCTGCAGAACCAGCACCAGCATTATCAAGTGGAAATGGCTTCTTCGGTGATCTTAAATATGCGTATATGATGACTTTATTTTCACCAAAATAATATTCAAAGAACTCTGCCGTATTCCAAAATCCGTCACCAACCTGGTAATATTTTGTATTGTATTTCTCCTTATAAACATATTTATTAACCTTTAACCAGTTCATTATTAATTGATAAACATTGTGTGGATCACCTTTGAAATTAACAACAAACTGTGTTTTTCTACTTACCATATATATTTCCTCCTAAGTTAAATGTCCTAACTAATAAATTGGGTTGCTCCAAAGCATATTTTATTATATATCTCCTATTAATTCAATAAAAAAAGACCAGCTACGCTGATCTTTATAAATACATATCAAATGTACCTTCAGAACTTCACACAGATGAGATTTTCATCTCTTCAAATATTCTCCCGTTTCATAAGAAACCTCTAAGGATAAGCCCTCGACCTATTAGTATTAGTCAGCTGAATGTGTTACCACACTTACACTCCTAACCTATCAACCTTGTAGTCTTCAAGGGGTCTTACTCCGAAGATGGGATATCT
>SVEC01000003.1 GCA_015057555.1 Lachnospiraceae bacterium
CCAACCTACACACCTATCACATGTTGAGACGGTAGTTCTCTTGTCCCGATAAAAACAGAAACATTACAAATCATTCTTTTTGGGGTTTGGGATTAAAAAATTTTTGATTTTTGTCGATACATTATTTATTATGTGCATTACAAGGAGTGAGGGTATGAAAGGAAGACTAAAGAAAATATTTAGAATTCTTGCAGGAATAATTGTTATTGCATTGGTTTTAAATGATTACAAGTGCGGATTAAGCACTAGGGCTGCTGGGACTACCGATGGTAGTTATCTGCTGAGTAGCGTAAAGATAAAAAATCCAGACACCAACGGAGAAATTAGCACTGGAGAAGAGATTACAGCTGATGACCAGCTTTTAGTTGAGTATTATTTGAAGGATTTGTATCCAGTTGGAACTGGACAAAATTTGGAGCAAGGAACTACATATTCCTTTAAGGTGCCGGATGAATTAAAGGTGTTATCTCAAGGAACATGGACACTTAGAGCTGGTACATATACATTGGGTAGATGTTCATATGATTCAAGCACTCATACAATTCAGGTTATATTTGATGATGAATGCTTCGACTCCGCTGGATTCGCAGCAGATGGTGTAACCGGTACATATATTGGCTTTACTGCTTGCTTAGATTCTGACAAATTGGGAAATCAAGATAATCAGTCACTTAAATTTCAGATAGCAGGTGGCGAATATGCATTTTCCTTTGTATATGGCGAGGATGCCAAGATGAGCAAGACTGGAAGCTATGATGATAATGCAGAGAAAATCACATGGACTATTACCATAGATGAAGGTAGCAAGAATTATGACAAATTGGTGTTCCAGGACACCTTTTCAGCTAACCAGCAATATGTTACAGGAAGCTTAAAGGAGAAGGTTGGAGATAGTGGGGCATTTACCGCATGTAATAATGTGACAGTTTCTGGAAATACCATAGAATACGAATACACTCCTGGAGCTTCTACAAGAACCTTCACATACCAGACAAGCTTTACAGAGGATGCCTTAAATCCTAATAATGCCACAAATAATAAAATAGAGCTTACTGCAACTAACAGTGCACGTATTGTATATCCACAGGATAATAACAAGGAGATTGCTAACACTGGACAGGTTACGGTAAGAGCAACTGTAACAGTAGAGAGCGAAGATACAAGTACAGTAATATTAGATAAGATTGGTAAATGGCATGTAAGAGAGGACAATGGTCTTCTGTGGCATATCGCAGTAAATGAAGCTAAGCAGAATTTAGGGGATAATGTATATCTAATTGAAACTATTGGTGGAAGTACCTCCGAAGCTGGAGATATTAAGCAAAAGCTGGGTGATAATCCAATTAGAAATGTAAAGGTTAATGGTGTAGACGCCACTGCGGAGCAGCTCGGGAAGATTACCATAGGACCAGCAGGCGCAGGCTTTAAGTCCAATGAATACAAGATTTCATTCGGTGATTTGCTAGATGGAAATACTGTTGAATTTGATTTCTTTACTCTTATGTCAGAAGAGGAGATAGAGTTTTATCAGGGTAATAATTATACTGAAGAGTTGGGTAGAACCGGTAGAAATACAGTAACAATGTATCAGACAACCACTATGTTAAAATCGGTGGATGCTATTGTCAGAGCATATCCGAAGGTATTGGATAAATCATTTAGTAGCTATAATTATGACACACATGAATTAGAGTGGATAATTGATGTGAATTATGATTTTATGAAACTGGATGATGTTGTTTTGGAGGATAGTATTTTAGCGGGCTCATTTGCTGACAAGGTTATAGTTAGGACCTATGAAAATGGTGACTCTACATATGTGGCTGATACAACACAGCTTACCATCACCCCAAACACAAAGGGAATGTATTATGAGTACAATGAGCAGACCAAGTTGGTTACAATTTATCTAGGAGATATCCCTCGCAACACAAAGTATGATGTACTAGTATACTCTGTGTTGGATGCTGAAGATGAAATTAATGATAATGGTACCATAAAGAAATTATCCAATTACAATGGTACAATTGACGTTGGTAACAGAGTTACAATGAAGAAAACAGGAAGCTCTCCAGTAACAGCAGAGGCTACAGGTACAATTCAGAACAAGATTTTGGAGAAATCCGGTAGGGTTACTGCAGCGGGAGTTGCCTCCTACGAAATTAAGTTAAATCAGGCTCAGATGGATTGGCCACAGCAGTCTGAAATCGTGGATATTATGTCTCCGGGAATGATGCTAGATGTGGCGTCTATTCAATTATATGAAGCAAGCGTAGCAGAGGATGGAACTATGACAGCTACGCAGCTGGTTGATAGGGAAGCTTATGAGAGAAATATAGTTGTTTTAGAAGAGGGTAATGCTGATGGTGAGGAAGCAGGCTCCACTAAGCTAACTATTGTTTTACCACAGAATGCTGGCAATAAGGCATATATATTGAAGTATGACTCAATCCTAGAGGAGGATACTACCTGTGAGAAATTTACAAATAAGGTAAAGCTTCAGGGAGTAACCAACGAGGAAACAAAAACAAATACCGAAATTGACGCTCAGGACCTTAGAGGATATGGTGGAGCCACTATAATAACATATAGTAAGGTTAAGATTATCAAGCATAATGAAAGCCAGGAAGCTCTAGATGGTGCAGAATTTGCCTTACTTCTTAATGGAGAGGAAATTGAGAGAAAAACCACAGATGCAAATGGAGAGATTATCTTCTCTTACCTAAGTCCGGGAGAAACATATACCATAAAGGAGACCAAAGCACCAGATGGATATGTGATAGATGAAAGTGCTTCGGGAACATGGGAATTTGTTGCTAAGGATAAGGGCGACAAGTATTACTTAGATAATCCACATATTTTTGTTAACAAGAAAGAACAAGTAACCACTGAAGAAGCAACAACCCAGGAGGTAACCACCGAGGAAGTGACAACCCAGCAGGTAACCACTGAGGAAGTGACAACCCAGCAGGTAACCACTGAGGAAGCAACAACCCAGACTGCAACAACTGAGGATACCTCTGGCGAAGATAGGTTAACCACAACTGAAAAGGACTCTGATACAGATGATGGTAAGAGTCAGCAGGAAAATAAGGTTCCAGGACCACAAACAGGAGATTACAACACGTTAGTAGCATTGATACTTTGTTTTGTAAGTGCTTTGTGTTTGTTAGTTATAAAACGATTTAGAGAAAGAACAGCTATCTAGGCAAATTAAAACCTCTGAGTTAATGTAGATTATATACATTAATCCAGAGGTTTTATGTTTTTGGTTTAAGTAATATTTTTAACTTTCTCCATCAAAGCCTTAAGAGCTAAAATATAGTTATCATAGTCACTGGTGATAAAGACCACGTCATTCGCTTTACCAGCAAGCTCGTGCTTAAGGCTAAGGTCAGCAAAATTATCAGCACCGATTGTTCTGGTGTTGCTCTTTAAGCTGTGAGCAACGATTGCATAATTAGCCCAATCCTTTTTCTCGTAGAATTCACCCAACTGAATGATGAATTTTTCTGCTTGAGCCACAAAGGCCTCTAGGATTTCGTTGTAAAACTCCTCTGAGTCCATACAGAATTTCAAACCGTTTTCCTTATTGATTACCAGATATTCATCTAAAATATTGGAGTTATTTGTTACATCTAAATTGTTCATAATTACTAGCTCCTTTGGAAGATATTGTAATAATAATTCGTCTAGCTTAGTAGCTAAATATGTATCTATATAATATCACTGAAAATTAATATTATCAATGTGGGAAAATGCATTTCAAATGAAGATTGTAGCGGTATAGAAATTGTTGTATTATATGTATATTAGATATTTAGTTGTTGATTTGGAGAAGCCTATGAAATTAGTACCTATTCCAGCAAATGAATATGAGAATTATCGTTTAGATTTGATGTTTAACTGCTACAAATGGGATCCACAGTTTTTGGACAACAACACTGTGGCAAGGTATGCTCTGGTAATCACTGAGGAGGAGCATAAACAGCTTAAAATGCTCACAGAAGGCTTAGACATGGAGACAAGAGAAGCGGAGCAGTTCCTGAACAAGAATCAGAGCTTAGTAGCGCCCCTAAAGCTGACCAAACAGCTTCGTGGAGATATAGGGCGAATGAAAAATTACGACCCGGACAAGCATATAAGACTTGCCCGTTATGATTTCCACCCCGTGTCAGATGTAGAAGGTGGATGGGCTATAAGCGAGGTAAATAGTGATGTGCCGGGAGGCTTTGCCGAGGCAAGTCTTATGCCCCTTGCGGCTATAGAAAGCATTAACAGGGCACAGCACATTCAGATTATGGAGAAGACCGAATACCATATAGTAAGCTTTGGGGATGTGATGGTTGAAGCTGTTAAGAGAAAGGTTAGAGCCGGTGGAAGAATAATGCTTGTACACTGCACCTGCTACAGTGACGACCGACAGGTTATGCAGTTTTTGGGAGACAGGCTAAAGGCAGAGGGCTATCAGATAATATACGGCGCTGTGGAGCATGTGAATTTTAAGTATAATAAAGCCTACTGCGTGTTGGATGGTAACGAAGGAGAGCTAGATGCTATATTTCGTTTTACACCCCTGGAGTGGTTTAAGGATATAAAGCCGAAAGGCTGGCAGGGGTATTTTGATACAGAGACAGTAAGCTGTAATCACCCAGTGGCCATATACGCCCAGACCAAAAGATTTCCTTTTATATGGAATGTGTTAGAAGCACAGGGTATAAATATGTCCACCTGGAGAAGACTGCTTCCTGATACCATAGAGGCAAAGGCGGCAGCAGGACGTGAGGACTACATATATAAGCCAGCCTACGGAAGAGTGGGTGAAGGAATTTCTATTAGAGAGGCTTTAGACATTAAGGAATATGAGAAGATAATGAAGGATGTGGGAAGACACCCATCCAGATATGTGGCACAGAAGAAATTCGCAAGTACACCTCTTAAAGGAGAAAGTGGCGAGGAATTCCACCTGTGCCTGGGCTCCTATGCCATAGACGGAGCCCAGGCTGGATACTATGCCAGAATAAGTAGCACACCTCGCATAGATTCAAATGCAGCGGACATTCCGGTGTTGATAGAAAGGGCAGGTGATTAGTATGACAGCTAAGGAAATATACAAAATCTGGGCACCAGACAGCGCAAAATGGGTAGACTGGGTTAGACCTGTACCCTTTATGTGTATAGGGCAGTATTCCAAGGCCTACGCTATGCCGGACTTAGCACTGCCTAAGGTAGTATTCCTAGAGGAACCTCAGGATAAATCATTGTTAGAAATCTTACTTGGATCTGCCCCAGAGCTTGACCTTAAGGAGACCGCCATAATAGTGGACTTAAATGGTGAGGAAGGTGTGAGATATGGAATGGCTCTTACCAAGGATGGCTTTAGACCAATTCCTATATATAACGGTACCATAGAACAACAGGGCGCAAGAGCCACAACTGATAATCAGTCTGTAGGTATGGCTTTAGAGCGTTGGGCAAAGGAACTTCTTAAGGTGAACTTGGATGACAATGCAAACCCTGCATTTTTACTAGACAGAGGTAGGTTAAATAGATACAAGCTGGAGGATGCTATGTATGATAATAGCTGGGATGTGTACCCACAGGATTTGCCGTCAGCACATTATTTTCTGGATCATGGAATTAATAACATATTGGTGATTGGTGGCAGAAAAATATCCAGAGACATAAAGAAAATACTGGTTGCACATCAGAAGAAAGGTTTAAAAATATATCATACCAACGGGTATGAAAGGCCTAAGAAGAAATACATATTCCATAAGCCCCAATGGGATTAACTTTAGATGGGATAGACGCAGGAGATTGTGCTGTAAAATTAGTATCAGCTAGAAGCATATTCGTCAGAAAAAAGAGGAAAGTAAATTGATAAAATTCGACGGTCGCATAGTCCAGTTTGGATTTGGCGCAGTGGGAAAAAGCTTCTATGAGAAGCTACCCCTAGAGATACAATTTAATGAAAATAACTACTATGTCATAACCTGTGAAGAGGTGGAGTTTATAGCCTACATAAACCTAGGAGGTTTAGTGGAAAACTTCATCACCGCCCAGGTTACAAGGGACAACTTTAAGGAAATCTTCGGGAAAATCTTAAGGGAGGGAGATTTACTTATAGACTTTGCGGACACAGTGGGAACTAGAGATATATGTGAGTGGTGCGCCGAAAATAACATTATGTACCTAAATACAGGGGAGGCAGATTGGCCAGATAATTGGTACTCCATATTCGATGAGCATGATAAAAAGTGGGAGCTAAAGAGGAGATTTGCTGATGAAGAAAACCATAACAAATATCCCGTCGTCGTGCACCATGGCAATAACCCAGGGCTGGTGTCACACTTTGTAAAGGCGGCCTTAGAGTACATAGTTACTACTCAGTTTAAGAAGGACAAGGAGCTAAAAAGGCTGCTTAAGGAAGGCAGCTTTAATGAGCTTGCCCGTAGGCTAGGACTTAGACAGCTTCACGTCAGCGATATAGATTTGCAGAAGGTAAAGGGAGACTTTGACGAAAACCTCTTGATAAACACCTGGTGTACAGACTCCTTTTGGTTTGAGATGCTAAGTGAGGCAACCTTAGATCTGGGAACAGCCGAGGATGTAGACTTTGAAAATGATTGTAGAATGTATAACAGGGAAAAGGGCTATATGGAGTTTAATTCTCTGGCAGCAGACAAACGCTGTGCTACCTTTTATCCTGAGGGAGCCTTCCAAGGCCATCTGGTACCTCACGAGGAAACCATATCCATAGCAAAAAACCTAGAGGTGGTGGAGGATGGGAAGGTAGTATATCGCCCTACAGTTGCATTTATATATGAGCCATGCCAGTATGCCAGCAGATATCTAAAGGGTGCCAAGGTTAATGATTATCCTAACCCAGACCCTACTAAGCCACTAGACTGTGAGGATTGGAATGGAACAAGCATAATAAGAGGATACATCTACCCAAATAATGTGGAAATGCTCTATGGGGATAAGATAGAATCCGGCACAGAGTATGTGGGAGTATTTCTTATGGGAGAAAAATTTAATCCTGTGTGGGTAGGTAACCGTATAGAATTACCATACCTATACAAGAACAAAGCTCCACATAGCTGGCAGACACCAACCATAACACCGGTTGCCATGTCCGCCCTATCAGCCCTGTGTTGGATGCTAAAGAACAAGGACAAGGGAGGAATATACTTCCCGGACGAAATCCCAGACTATAAAGGAATAATTAAGACGGCGGAGAAATATATTTCCAAAACCATTTACAAAACCTTCTCCAAGGAAGAGGTGGAAGAAGGTCTGGGAGTGAATTTTAAGAATTTACAGGTGAAGGATATATTTAGGAGTTAATATATAAAATACAAGGTTATAGGAGATTATCTCCTGTAGCCTTTTGTTATGTTAATACACCGCCTATGTTGTCGTATGAGGTTGTGAATATTACAAAAGGATGTGCGACATAATCTTCAGCCGGCCGCGATAGGGTCTCGCTGAGCTGACCGTTGTAGTGTCAGCGAGGGGAGAACCCTAGGCAGGTCCGGCCAAGAAATTAAATTGGCACATCCTTTATATAGTTCTATTCTATTGACAACGTGGGCGTTCGTTTAGAACCTGTAGGAGGATATTAACTTCCCCCTCCTCCGTAGCTGCCCCAGCTACGTCCACCACCAGTATATCCTCTGCTGGCGGTATTTATTCGGTGTGTATGAGCTCCACTTCGAACCGCATGTCCTATGCCGCGACTACCTCTATGAACTCTACCTGTTCTAATGTATGTGTTGTTAAATATTCCGTAATCATAGTAATATCCCGTATCCATAGCCATGGCAGAAGCTCCCTCTGGTAGCTTAACCCCCAGAGCCGCTGTAACCTTTGTAGGAATTCCAAAGGCTGTGGCGTAGATGAAAAATCTTTCCCATATAGGCATATTTGCCACATTAGAATCAGATATAATATGGTCACTCTTTAGATAGTTGTAAAGTCCTCTCCACTTAGCGTATTCATTTTCGCCAACCTGAGTGAGAAGCACATAATTACCAGCTGTTTTGTAAAGGTAGATAGCACATACCAAGCAGGTTATACCTAATACAAAATATGCTCCGAATGCAAGGTCCAACCTAGTAAGACTAGAGAAAAGATTTACCACAATTAGTAATATAACAGCCCAATTCCTGTAAGCCTTAGCAGTCTTAAGAAGCTGGTCCTTAGGTCCTGTAAAGTCAGCCTTCTGCACATAGCCACCATTTACACCCATATTAGTGATGGCTTTCTTAATATTATCCTCGAAGTTAGCAGTGTATTCGTAATCCTGTGAAACTCTTCTCTGGAAGACGCTCATAAATATCTTGTCCCCACCAGCGTGACGCACCAGAAGGTTGTAATATAATATCTCGCTTTCAGTAAGCGGCTCTGCAGGCATAATTGATGCCTCCTGACTTTGAGCAGGATTCTTAATAGTAATCAAGGCGTCATTTGAACCATATTCTTCTATGTCTACGTAATCCTTTCTGGCTAAGCTAAGAAGCAGTGCAGTGTAAATTCTTGAGTCGTCCTTAGGTGATTTGTCCTTGGAAAATACCAGTGCCGCAGCAAAGTTAGGATCTAAGTCACTAGGAATTCCAGTATAGAACTCCGGTACCTCTGCAGGCTGGTAGAATTTATGCAGTGCATTCATACGCTTTCTAGTGTTAAAGGTATGGAAAAGTATGTAGCCGGAGATAGCAAATAAAATAATAAATACCGCAATTTTAGTTGTATTTGCCATGGCTGGTTTATTTGCCTCTGCTTTAGCCTCAGCACGAATTTCATTTAAGGCATAGTCGAGGGTGTAATCATTATATCTTGCACTGTCAGTAAATATATGCTTATCTGCTCCGTAGGCAACAAGCTCAAACTCTATATACTGGTTATATGGCTTAAACTGTAAATCCTCCTCATCCAAATCTATGGTAAAGGTGTGATAGCCAGGGTATAGTGTAGAGGATTCATTCACGTTAAAGCCATTAGAATTTGTACCGTAGGTATAGTATTCATAGTTGCCATAAGCAGGCATATCCTCATCAGGAATAATAATCTCAGCCTTATAGGACTCTAAATCTGTAACCGGCATCTCCCCGTAAAGTAAAAGGTAAAGGTCGGAGCAATCCTTGTACTTAAGTCCCACATGATTTATCTCATAGCATATCTCAAATGTAACCTCATCCCTGTATATTCCATCCACATAGAAGAATAAAGCTTCATAGCGGTCGTTGGCCTTACTGTATGGTCCCGGACTGTGATACCAGGTACCAGCAAGCTCATCCACCTCTAAATTGTCCCATTTCAATTTGCTGCACTTCTCTAATTCCACCAATGAACCATCATCCATAACCTGGTGCACGGAAAGCACATTGTAATCAAGTCTAAGTCCGTCTACCTCCTGCTCGATTAAATCTCTCCACAGCTCATAGCATAAGTCACTCTTGCTAGACTGATGCACATCAAAGGTAACACGCTCTGTAACTATAGCCTTGGTACCGTGAGCTGACTCGTCATTATATATTATCTGTGCCTCTACATCAGTAAGCTTTTGATAATCCCATGGTGATAAATCCACATATTCAAATATATATCCGTATTCAAATATTAGTGGAACAAGAATAGGCAACAAAAAGCATATTGCAAATAAACTGAAATATAAGGTCATACACCCCTTACCGCTCATAATTTATCCTCCTTGTTAATTAATATCCTTTGATTAATCCTCTAAAAGTCTAAGTCCTGCAGTATCTGTAACAGGAAGAGAGAAGCATATAGCCTTGGCCTTTGTATTAAGCCCTGCCTCCTCCATAATAGCCTGCATAATAGCGTTCTTTTGCTCGGTCTTAACAACTATATACACAAGCTCCTTCTCCTGTGCCAGGGATACACCCATGAATTTTTCCGCTGCTGCCATACCTGTACCCTTGGCGTGGATAACTGTACCACCGTAGGCTCCGGCCTTTCTGGCTGCATCCATAATAAGATTTGTATATCCAAGCTCTGCTATTACTACTATCAAATCGTGGGCTGTATTCTTCAATGTGGATTCCTCCTGTCTTTCATACTTATCATTTTCTATCAAAAACTGTAATGCCTTTCTGCCGCCTATACTACTTAGGGGAACTGTAAATGCTATTCCTCCGCCAGGAGCATCTATCTTAAGCACTTTTTCAAGCTGTCTTTTTACAGTAAGCCATTTGTCTTCCTCCATAATGGCGGTTACAACGGTTTTCTCCTTAGATTCTAGTCCAAGCAGGTCCATGGTCTCGTTGGAAACCGTTCCATAGCCGAGAGAGAGAAACATAACATTTAGCTCATTCTCCTGATAGAGCTTAGCATAGCTTGATGCAATTTTTCTATCCACTATAGTGGTCATCATATATAAATTTCCCATATGTCCTCCTTATAACTCGATAATCTCCATATCTCCATAAGCGGCAAGTGCTGTAAGGTCTGCCTGGCTGGCAAGCTCCTTGTGAAGCTTTGTATCCTTGATGCGATATACGAGTCCCATAATCTGAATAGTAATAAGTGGTGTCATGGCAACCATAGACACGATACCAAAGGCGTCAGCCACAATATTTCCACCTAAGGCCCCGCAGGCGCCCATAGCAAATGGAAGTAAGAATGTAGCAGTCATAGGTCCTGATGCAACTCCACCTGAGTCAAAGGCGATAGCTGTAAATATTTTTGGTACGAAAAATGTAAGTACCAAGGCAATTAGATAGCCTGGTACAAGGAACCACATGATTGAGATTCCGGTAAGTACTCTGGTCATGGCAAGACCAACTGATGCAGCTACACCTATGGACAAGCTCATGCCCATGGCCTTAGCTGAGATAGAGCCATCTGTAAGCTCCTCAACCTGCTTGGTAAGAACGAATACCGCAGGCTCAGCTTTAACGATAAAGTAACCAATCAACATACCTATAGGAATAATTATCCAAGCATAGGAAAGACCTGCTATGGTCTGCCCCAAGTAATTTCCTGCTGGCATAAAGCCTACATTTACACCGGTTAAGAAAAGCACAAGACCTATGTAAGTGTAGAAAATGCCTACAGTTATCTTGATTATAGTTGTCTTATTAATATCTCTTACTATTAGCTGAATAATAGTGAAGATTACTACTATAGGAAGCAGTGAAGCTGCAATCTCGTGTATATATGTTGGTATCCCGGCGGAGAATAATTTCCACAAATCAACAGTGTTAGCAACATCAGGAATGGAATCAGAAACCTGCTCTGAGGCTCCTGGCTCGTAGATAATTCCCAGAAGCATAACTGCAAGGATTGGTCCTATGGAGCCCATGGACACCAAACCAAAGCTATCGTCTGCAGCATGCTTATCGCTTCGGATAGCAGAAATACCGATACCGAAGGCCATTATAAATGGAACGGTCATAGGTCCTGTTGTAACTCCACCTGAATCAAAGGCCACAGATAAGAAGTCTTTTTGAACAAATGGTGTAAGTGCAAATATAAGCACATAGAAAAACACCAATAGATATGACAGTGGTATGCTAAGGAGCATACGAAGGATTGCCAGTACAAGAAATACAGCAACTCCAAGGGCCACCGCCAGAATAAGTGTCATATTCGGAATAGATGGAACCTGATTAGCCAGAACCTGAAGGTCCGGTTCAGATATGGTAATAACAAAGCCCATTACGAAGCTGACCAATATAACGATAAAAAGATTCTTGGATTTAGTCATTACGGTACCGGTCCTCTCCCCTATAGGTGTCATAGAAAGCTCCACTCCTACGTTGAAGAATAGCATACCTATGACAAGTAATGTGGCACCTACTAGAAATGTCATCAATATACTAGGAGGTATAGGTGCTATGGTAAAGCAAAGCAGTAGCACTATTGCAAGAATTGGCAGAACTGCTTTCATAGTTTCGGAGAACTTCTCGGAGAATTTATTTTTAAGTCTAAAATGTGGTAATTTCAATATTATAGTCACCTTTCTAAACTGTTATCTATAGATAAGAAATCTATTCCATTATTATACTATCATAAAATCATAGTTCTGTGTGGAAAAGATTTGTTATTAAAAGAATATGGACTTATTAGTGTAAAAATGTTACTATTCATATAAGTATGTTTATAAATAATATAATGGTAAAAGTGTACCTATAATGGGGAGAAAGATATGAGTAATCCATTTTCTAAAAATGAAAAAAGCTTGAAGATTATAATAGTTGGCTGTGGCAAGGTTGGTATGACCTTGGCGGAGAGACTTAGTCAGGAAAAGCATGATGTAACAGTAATAGATATAGATGCTGAGGCCATTCAGAAGGTTACCACTCTTTATGACGTTATGGGCGTAACCGGCAATGGTGCCAGCTTCAGCGTTCAGGATGAGGCAGGTATAAAAAAGGCGGACCTTATTATTGCAGTTACCTCATCAGATGAGCTTAATCTGCTTTGCTGTACCATAGCCCAAAAGGTAGGAGAGTGCGCGGCCATAGCCAGAGTTAGAAATCCGGACTACAGTGAGGAGCTTAGCTATCTTCGTAAGCAGCTGGGTATTTCTCTTATAATTAATCCGGAGCTTGAGACTGCAAAGGAGATGTCCAGACTTCTTCGTCTGCCAACTGCCATAAGCATGAATTCCTTTGCCAAGGGTCACGTAGAGCTTGTTAAGTTTAAGCTGCCTGAGGATAATATGCTGGTTGGAAAGAAGATTATGGAGATAGGAGCCTCAAAGCTAGGAGTACTTATCTGTGGAATCGAAAGTGAGGGACAGCTGGATATACCGGATGGTTCAAATGTGTTTAAGGCAGGGGATTTGATTTCCTTTATTGCAACACCTCTTAATACACATAAATTCTTTAGACATATAGGAATGAAGACACATCATGTTAAGGACTGTATTATAGTTGGTGGAGGAAAGACCTCTTACTATCTGGCAAAGCAGCTTTCTGAAATGAATATTAATGTAAAGGTTATTGAACGTGATAAGAAGCATTGCGAGACACTTTGCACATTACTACCTAATGCCCTTGTAATAAACGGAGATGGAGCAGATGAATCTTTATTATTAGAGGAAGGTATAAAGGAAGCAGGCTCATTTATCCCACTTACAGGCTTGGATGAGGAGAATATTCTTCTTACACTTTTTGCCAAGAAGAATTCTAAGGCAAAGGTTATAACTAAGATTAACAGAAGTACATTTAATGATGTAATCGACGGACTTGATATAGGAAGTGTCATCTATCCTAGATATATGTCCACAGAGACTATTATACGATATGTTCGTGGTATGCAGAATTCCATAGGAAGTAATATTGAGACTCTGTACCACATATTTGAAAATAGAGCAGAGGCTATAGAGTTTGAGATAACTGAGGAGTCCCAGATTACTGGAAAGCCTCTTATGGAGCTTACCCTTAAGGAGGACCTTCTTGTGGCATGTATTAACAGAAGGGGAAGGATAATCATTCCTCGAGGTGGTGACACCATTCAGCCAGGCGATACAGTGGTTATTGTAACTACACACACAGGCTTTAAGGATGTAAGTGATATATTAAAATAAAGACAGGTAGCTAAAATGAATTACAGAGTTGTAACATATATATTAGGATGGGTATTGAATATTGAAGCAGGACTTATGTTGCTGCCCTTTATAGTGTCCCTAATCTATGGGGAGCTAGATAAGGGTATGGCATTTATCTGGGTAATCCTTGGAAGTGCCCTGGTAGGAACCCTGCTGGTGGTGAAAAAGCCAAAGGACACTACCTTCTATCTAAAGGAGGGCTTCGTCACAGTTGCCTTAAGCTGGCTGATGATGTCTATGGTAGGAGCAGTGCCATTTGTAATAAATGGAGATATTCCCAGATACGTGGATGCTTTTTTCGAGACAGTATCGGGCTTTACCACTACCGGAGCAAGTATTCTGTCAGACATAGAAGCTTTAGCTCATTGTAGCCTGTTTTGGAGAAGCTTTACCCACTGGATAGGTGGTATGGGAGTTTTGGTATTTCTTCTCGCTATAATTCCTATGGCAGGAGGAACTCATATGAACCTTATGAAGGCGGAAAGCCCTGGCCCTTCGGTAGGTAAGATAGTGCCGAAGGTTAAGAATAACGCTATATTCTTATATGGAATATATATTGTGTTAACACTTATTATGGTGATTCTTCTGGTGGCAGGAGGAATGTCCTTATTTGAGTCGCTATGTACTGCCTTTGGTACTGCGGGTACAGGTGGATTTGGTATTAGAAATGACAGTCTTATGAGTGCCAGCCCATATATCCAATGGGTGGTAACTATATTTATGATGCTGTTCGGTATTAATTTTGGAGTGTACTTTTTGATAATAACCGGCAAGCTAAAGGCAGCCCTTAAGCATGAGGAGGCAAGAACCTATTTTGCCATAATAATAGGTGCAGCGGTTATTATGTTTATAGATTTAAAGGACATAATAGAGGGTACTGCTGATGCCATAAGGCATATATTTTTCCAGATAGGCTCCATAATAACCACTACAGGTTTTTCCAGTGTGGATTTTGATATGTGGCCGGAAACCTCTAAGACCATACTGGTGCTCCTTATGTTTATAGGAGCCTGTGCAGGTAGTACCGGTGGTGGAATAAAGGTTGCCAGAATATTAATATTAATCAAGACATTTATTAAAGAGATAGTTTCCTTCCTTCATCCAAGAAGTGTGAAGAAGGTTAAGGCGGAGGGCAAGGTGGTAGAGCATGAGACACTTCGAGCTACAAATGTGTACTTTGTAACCTTTATGCTATTATTTGTAGTGTCAATACTTTTACTTTCCTTTGAGGGAAAGGATATGGTAACAAACTTTACTGCAGTTGCAGCAACTATAAATAACATAGGTCCTGGTCTTAACATGGTAGGACCGACACAGAATTTTGGATTCTTCTCAGACTTTTCTAAGATTGTGTTAAGTTTTGATATGCTGGCGGGAAGACTGGAGCTGTTCCCATTGCTCCTGCTGTTTTGCCCATCAGTTTGGAAGCCTAAGAAGAAATCTAAGACAGCTTAATTTAAGATGATAATTCACCTGCTTGCAGGTGTTAAAGGATAAAGAGAGGAGGGGTACCGTGAAGTTTAATTTATCTGCAATTAATTCAACAAATATTAAAAAGGGAATAAGCTATATTAGAGAAAATGGTCTTGATGGTATCGCCTCAAGAGTTAGATATAAGATGCAGGGCCCTGGTCTTGCCTATAATGGGTGGTACAGGGACAACCATATGCCATCAGAGGAGGAGCTTATTAACCAGAGAAATACAGGCTTTGATTACAGACCGCTTATAAGTATTTTGGTGCCAATCTATGAGACTCCAGAGAGGTACCTAAGAGATATGATAGAGTCTGTAATTAATCAGACCTATGACAACTGGCAGCTGGTTATGGTGGATGGTAGCAAGAGAGATCAGGGGATACCTCGTACAGAGACCATAATAAGAGAGTATATGACAGAAGACAGAAAGATAGTGTATGCTCCTTTGGAGAAAAATATGGGTATTGCCATAAATACAAATATGGCCTTTAACCTTTCCACTGGAGAGTATATTACACTTCTAGACCACGACGATTTGCTGACAAGAGATGCGCTTTATTCTGTGGTAAATGCTCTTCAGGAGGAAAAGTACGATGTGCTTTATTCTGATGAGGACAAGATATCTGAGGATGGAACTAAGGTTTCCGACCCTGCCTTCAAGCCGGATTTTTCCATAGATTTGCTTAGAGCACATAATTATATAACCCATCTCTTTGTGGTTAGTAGAAAGCTTCTTCTTGAAGTAGGTGGATTTGATTCAGAATATGACGGAGCTCAGGATTATGATGTGGCATTAAAATGCAGTGAGAAAACCAAGAGCATAAAGCATATTCCAAGAGTGCTATATCACTGGAGAATCAATGACAAGTCAGTGGCATTAAATCCTCATAAAAAGGAGTATGCTAAGGAAGCAGGTAAGAGAGCTCTTCAAGCTCATATAGATAGATGTGGTTGCTTTGCCACGGTAACCCATACGGAAATGTGGAGCATGTATAAGGTAAGCTATGATACTCCTGGAAATCCGCCACTTTCCATAGTGATTTCAGGTGGCAAAAATCGAGATATTATAGAGCGTTGTATCGGACCACTTTTTGAAAAAACCAGATACAGTGATTTTGAATTAATAATTGTTAATCCATATTCCGATGACAATGTTATGCAGAAGTTTTATGCAAGACTTGAATCCACTAGAAAGAATATTAGAGTGGTGGAATATGGTGGAGAACCCAATCCTACAAGTATGAAAAATTTTGGAGCATCCAAGGCAAAGGGAGATTATATCTTATTCCTGGATTATGGTGTGGAGAAGCTGGAGGTTACTGCAGTAAAGGAAATGCTTGGACACTGTATGAGAAAGGATGTAGGAGTGGTAGGAGGAGCTATATTTGATGATAGAGGAATTACCATTTCCCAGGGAATGGCAGTAGGCATCAATGGACCATTTTCACATCTTTATAAGGGTGTAAAGAAGGGGGATTTTGGTTACCTGATGCATAACCGTGTAAATGCAAACTACAGTGCAGTTTCAGGTGCCTGTATGATGGTTAAGAGGTCGCTGCTCAAAGGTTTGGGAGGTTTTTCGGAAAAGTTTAAAACTGAACTTGCAGATGTGGATTTTTGTCTTAGAATTAGAGAGCATGGATATCTGGTTGTAGGAGTGGCGGATGCTACATGGCATTTGTGTAGTGAGGCGGATAATAAATCAGAGGACTATGATACCTATTTCAAGAGAGAAACAGGACTTTTTGAAATACTCTGGAGCAATATTATTAATAATGGCGACCCATATTATAATCCTAACTTTACAAGGAATGGAGAATGTCACGATATAAAATAACCTATAGAAAAATGGAGAGAAGATATGTTAATGAGTTTGAAACAAGAGCTTAACGATTGTTATATGTACGGAGAAATCATTTCTCATCAGGGTTTTGGTCCTGATACAGGAATATCTATGAGAGAGATGATTAAGTTTGATTTGTTACAGTTTTTGGCCTATCTTATTGATAGGGAGTCAAGTCCCACTCTGTATTCTGAAATTAGTTTTATACATCAGTATTTGGGAGAATATTTCACTCCTAACAAGCTAGAGATATTTAAGATTGAGAGAACTTACGATAAGTCCTTTGCTGAAAATCCACCACGTTCCCTCACATACTTTGCTAAGGCGGATTTATCAGGCAAATCAGCTTACACCACAAAGGGCTTTTCAAAATCTAGAAATCTCTACAATGTTTACGAAAAGATGGGACGTGAATTTATCTCCTCAAAGCGTGAGGCAAGTGGAAAGGAATTAGAGGCATTTACTAATTACACCGCTATGATGGAGAAGTACATAAGAGACCTTAAGCTTTTTGAACCTGGAAATGGACCTATTCCTGCTGGAAAGGTAGGTAATATAGGTGGCTCAAATTCATCAAGCAAGAAGGACAATGTAGCTGGTAAGCTAGATGGTATGAAGGGTAAGCTTAATGTTAAGGAGTTCTCTGAGGAAGAGCTTGGCTATGAGGATCTTATGAAGGAGCTTAATACCTTAGTAGGACTTGATGAGGTTAAGAAGGACATTAAGAGCTTGGTAAATCTTCTTAAGGTTAAGAAGATGAGAGAAGAGCGAGGTATGAAACAACCATCAGTTTCACTTCATATGGTGTTCTCTGGTAATCCTGGAACAGGTAAGACTACAGTTGCCAGACTTTTGGCTAAGATATATAAGTGCATCGACATTGTACCTAAGGGACACTTAGTGGAGGTTGACCGTTCTAATCTTGTAGAGGGATATGTTGGCCAGACTGCTATCAAGACCAAGGAGGTTGTGGAGAGTGCATTGGGAGGAATCTTATTCATAGATGAGGCCTACACTCTTACTGCTGGCAAGGATGGCAAGGACTTCGGTCAGGAGGCAGTAGATACCCTCCTTAAGCTTATGGAGGATAACAGAGATAATCTGGTTGTAATTGTTGCAGGTTATACAGAGCTCATGAAGGAGTTTGTAGAGTCAAATCCAGGACTTAAGTCTAGATTTAACAAGTACATTTTCTTCAAGGATTACACAGGCGACCAGCTTTACGACATATTTATGTCCCTGTGTGATAAGCAGGAGTATGTACCTAATTCTGCCGGTAAGGAGTATGTTAAGGAATACTTTAACAATCAAGTTAAGAACAAGGATGAGAACTTTGCAAATGCTCGTGAGGTAAGAAATTACCTGGAGCGTTCTATCTCCAGACAGGCAACTAGAATAGTGGAATTGGAGAATGTAAGCGATAAGCAGCTTAAGACTCTTACAAAGTCCGACCTAGAGGAGTAAAATGTGACAAATTCCCAGAGTATATTTGGGGACTTTTACAAAGGGGTTTTAAGTTGATAAAAGTATAGTACTGTGATAAAATGATTAAGCCTAAGGTCACGTGCATTTTCTGTGATAGAAGGCATTGATGTAACGGAGGATATTATGAAATTTCGACCATGTATAGATATTCATAATGGCTCTGTAAAGCAGATAGTAGGTGGCAGTCTTAAGGATGAAGCTAACAGCGCTTTGGACAACTTTGTGTCCGAGCTTTCCGGTGACTTTTATGCAGACTTGTATAAGGGAAAGGGACTTAAGGGTGGTCACATTATAATTCTAAATCCTGAGGGAAGTCAGTTCTATGAGGCGGATGTGAACCAGGCTAAGCTTGCTCTTAGCACATATCCCGGAGGACTTCAAATCGGAGGCGGAATCAATAGCTCTAACGCAACCAGATTTCTTGATATGGGAGCGTCCCATGTTATAGTTACCTCCTACGTTTTTAAGGAGGGAAGAATAAACTATGATAACCTAAAGGAGATAAGCCGAGAGGTTGGCAAGGACAGACTTGTTATAGACCTAAGCTGCAGGAAGCGGGGAGATGACTACTATGTGGTTACAGACAGATGGCAAAAATTTACAGATGTAAGACTTGATGAGGAAACCTTAGATATGTTCTCTGAATACTGTGATGAATTTTTGATTCATGCAGTTGATGTGGAGGGTATGGCAAAGGGTATCGAGGAGGAGCTTGCCACTATGCTGGGGAATTGGAGTAGGATTCCTATGACATACGCAGGTGGGGTTGGAGCTTTTACAGATTTGGAAAAGCTTCGCTTACTAGGTAAGGATAAGCTGGATGTAACTGTGGGCAGTGCTCTAGACATTTTTGGTGGTAATATGATATTTGAGGACGTAATATCATTTTGTAATACATAAGGAGGGTAAACATGAGAAAGTTTAAGAAACACGTAGCACTTGTTCTTTCTGCTATTATGGCACTATCATTGGTGGCATGTGATAAAAAGGATAAGACTACAGAGGCAGAGGGTCCTACTACAACAGAGGCAATTGTTGCGGAGGTTATAGAGGACAATTATGACTGGCCTACAACAGAGGTTCCAGTTAAGGAGGATAACAGATTCACAACTATCGAGGGTGCTGACGCTATGGGTGTTACCTTTGATACGGACGTAAATGGATTTGTTACATATGCAAATGGTGGTGCATTCCAGATGTACCAGGAGGAGGGACAGCTTATAGTTGATATTGAGAAAGCTGGTTCTCTTGAGCATTCAGTTCAGATTTACTATGATGGCTTTACTATGGCTAAGGGCTGTGTGTACAATGTTTCATTTGATATCAGCTCAACAGTTGAGCGTAATGTGGAGTGGAGAGTTCAGATTAATGGTGGTGATTACCATGCATACGCAAGTGAGCAGGTAGTAATTGGGCCAGAGACTCAGACTATTAATATGGAGTTTACTATGAATGAAAATTCAGACCCGGCTCCAAGATTTGTTATCAACATGGGTGGCTACGAGGAAGATCCAGAGCTTCCGGCACACAAGGTTACAGTTGATAATATTTCACTTTTTGTAGTAGATGGTTCAAAAGCAGAGAAAATAGAGGGTGCGCCAACACCTATTCAGGTAAAGGTTAACCAGATTGGTTATAGACCGGATGATGTTAAAACTGTAATTACAACATCTAAAGATGATGAGAGATTTAAGATTGTAAAGGCTGATACAGGTGAGACAGTTTATATTGGAGAGTATGATCCAAAGCTTATCTTCGATGATAATGTAGGTTCAAACCTTCACAAGGGTGATTTCTCAGACTTTAAGGCAACAGGTGATTTCAGAATCATCTCAAGCCCTTCAGGAGCTTCTTATGACTTCTCTATTGGAGAGGGACTTTATGATGATATCTATAAGGATATAGTTCTTATGCTTTACAATCAGAGATGTGGTTGTGAGCTTGATGTAAATATTTCTGGTGACTTTGCACACAAGGCTTGTCATATGCAGGAGGCAACTGTATACGGTGATAACTCTGGTAAGACTTATGATGTGTCAGGTGGTTGGCATGATGCAGGTGACTATGGACGTTACGTAGTACCTGGTGCTAAGACAATTCAGGATTTATTCCTTGCTTATGAGGATTATGGATATGCAGCAGATGACATAGGAATTCCAGAGAGTGGAAACGGAACTCCTGACCTTTTAGATGAGGCTAGATATGAGCTTGAGTGGATGCTTAAGATGCAGGATGAGGCAACTGGTGGTTTATACCACAAGGTAACTGCTCTTGTATTCCCAGAGACAGTTCTTGCAGTAGATGAGACAGATCCTATGGTGCTTGCACCTATATCAGCGGCAGCTACAGGAGATTTTGCAGCAGTTATGGCTAAGGCATCAGTGCTTTACGCAGATTTCGATGCAGACTTTGCTGCTAAGTGTTTAGAAGCTTCAAAGAAGGCATATGCTTGGCTTGAGGCTAACCCAGATGCAAAGGGCTTCTGGAACCCAGATGATATAGTAACTGGAGAATATCCAGATAACTTCGTGTCAGACGAGAAGCTTTGGGCAGCAACAGAGCTTTATATAGCAACAGGTGAGCAGAAATATCTTGATGCTATAAATACAATTATGGCTGAAAATTACAGAATAGGTCTTGGTTGGGCAGATATAGGAGCCTATGCACTTTACGACCTTGCAAAGGCAGAGGGTATTGATGCAACTGTTCAGGAGGCAGCTAAGACTAAGTTCTTAGAGAAGGCTGATAAGTATCTTGCAAGCTGTAAGACAGATGCATTCTTTATGGGACTTTCAGCATATAACTGGGGAAGTAATATGGATGTAGCTCAGAACGGTGAGATGCTCCTTATGGCTAATAAGATTGCGCCAAATCCAGAGTATGTAGAGTATGCTCAGAAACATAGAGATTATATATTCGGATTAAATGGTGTAGGATACTGTTACGTTACAGGCTATGGAGATAATACACCTACAGGAACTCACCACAGACCTTCACAGGTGCTTGGAACAACTATGCCAGGTATGCTTGTAGGTGGTGCAAATGAGAACCTTGAGGATCCATATGCACAGGCAGTATTATGGGGAATGCCAGGCTCACTTTGTTATGTAGATAACGAGCAGAGCTTCTCATGTAACGAGATAACAATCTACTGGAATTCACCACTTATTTATCTTATGACAGGACTTGAAAAGTAATCGAGGTAGAGATTAATGTTTAACTTAATTAAAAAAATGCTGGCAAGTGATAAGATTAGATATCTTGTTGCCGGAGGTTGTACAACCCTTGTAAACCTTGTAGCATTTTTCTTGCTGAGAAATTTTACAGACATTAATAGAAACACATGCAATGCCATAGCAATCGCTATGGCTATTGCTTTTGCGTACTTCATTAATAAGTATTTTGTTTTCAGAAGCAAGAAGCTGGGATTTTTAGGAACAATTACAGAGATGGCAAGCTTTGTAGGCATGAGGCTTATTTCTATGCTGGTGGAGATACTAGGCTTTGCCCTGCTATGCGATAGCTTTAGAATAAATGAGGTTGCATCAAAGCTATTAGTACAGGTAGCTGTTTTGGTGCTTAACTATTTGTTCAGCAAGCTTATTGTATTTAAGAAGGAGAAGAAGGGCATAATGCAGCATCTTAAAGATAATAGCTTGTGTTACATTTCTTTTTCCATAGTGGCAGTTGTGATGCTTGGAGTTTGTATCGCCTCGGGTATTATGCCCTTTGGCACACACGCTCTTACTTTGGTAGATAGCTTACATCAGTATGTGCCATTTTTTGCTGAGTTTAGAGATAAGCTTATTAACGAGGGAAGCTTGTTTTATAGCTGGAATATAGCTTTGGGTTCAAACTTTTTATCCCTTACAAGCTATTATTTATCCAGTCCGTTTAACTTCCTTGTTCTTCTCTTTAGCAAGGAAAACGTACCTATGGCTATGTGCCTTATTATGTGCCTTAAGGTGTGCCTATCTGCATTTACCATGGCATATTTTCTCAGCAACAAGGGTAAGGAAAAGGACAATTCCTTCATTATTGTTGCAGTGGCAGTAGCATATGCATTGAATAACTATGTTATAGGCTTCTACTGGAATATAATGTGGATGGATTGTATACTTATATTCCCTATTATAATTCTTGGCTTCCAGAAGCTGATGGAGGACAGAGACCCTAGAATGTACACTCTTGCTATGTTCTACGCACTTTACTCAAATTACTACATCGGTTTTATGATTTGTATATTTATGGTTATGTGGTTTTTTGTATATAACCATAAGGGCATAAAGAAATTTTTTATAGATGGTATTAACTTTGCTATATATTCCTTAGCATCAGGTGGCATGGCAGCCTTTCTGTTAATTCCGGCCTACAAGGGAATTATGGCTACGGCTTCAGCCTCAGCTAAGCTACCTAAATGGACCTGGTATGGAAATATATTTGACCAGCTGAAGGAGCAGTTTGTGTGGACTGATGCATTTACCAATCAGACCTTTGATGGTGGAGTGAATTTGTACTGTGGCGCATTGGCCATATTTGCAGCCTTCCTATATCTGGTATCTGATGATATAAAGCTGCTTGATAAGATAAAGAGAGTGGCATTGCTTGCATTTCTTGCAATGAGCTTTAACAATGAGCTCCTAAATTTTATCTGGCACGGCTTTCACAACCAGTACGGAATACCAAATAGATTTTCATTTTTATTTATATTTGTTCTGTTATTAATGACCTATGATGCACTTAAGGGTATTAAGAAGCAGCACGTGCTTATGGTTATTTCTGCAAGTATGTTTGCAGGCTCATATATATTCCTTATAAAGCTTAAGGCAACCAGTGTGCAACCAATTAATATGTGGCTTACCATCGGATTGATTTTGGTATATACAGTAGTTTGTGCTCTTTATACATCTAAGAAGTTTAAAAAGGATATATTTGCCTATGTTTTATCAGGCATTTGTCTTATTGAGCTGGTGGCTTGCGGAGTTTACAACCTAGCTGACAATGGATATGCAGACATAGATAAATATTATAATTCCACCCCTGCTGTTACAGCAGCAAATGAAGAGGTGGTACGTATGGCCCAGGAGGATGAAGTAGGCTTTTATAGAGCGGAGCTTATGGATTCCACAGTTTTAAATGAGGTGACCTGGCACAATATGCCTAGTGTAGGCACGTTTTGCTCCACTGTTTTAGGTGAGCCGGTAACCACCATGGGAAGATTGGGCTTTTACACTGGTGCAAATGAATTCCTTTATATGGGAGCAACACCATTTACCAACTCATTGTTTAATGTTAGATATCTTCTGGAGAGAGAAGGAGATTTAAATAACTTTGCCTTTGATTATGTAACAGAGGTTGAGGGAGTGGGCATATACGAGAACCCATATCCACTATCACTTGGCTTTGCAGTATCAAATAATGTTAAGCAATACAATAGAGATGTAGGTGTGCCTCTCACAAATCAGGCTAATTTGGCAGCTTATATGACAGGGACCGAAAACTTCTATACAAATGTTTTCCCTAGTTTGCTTGCAAGCAGTGACACCTTAGATGTGTCTGTTGCTTCAAATACCATTACCTACGAGACTAAGTCCAGTGGAAGTGCCAGCTTTATGGTGTCCTTTACTGTTGATACAGCTGGTGATTACTATGTAAATTGTAGAGGAAATAGTATTACAAATATTGCCTTTTACATCGACGGAGAGCTGGTGGATAAGGATAGATATATGTGGCAGATATTCCATTTAGGAGAGCTAGAGGTAGGTCAGCAGGTTAACATAGAATATATTTATAATAGCTTGTCTAATTCCGGCTCGGCATCTCTTTATGTGGCAACCTTTGATGAGGAAAAATATGCTTACACCCATGAGATATTAAGTCAGAATCTTCTTGATGTAGAGAAGTACGAGGATGGATATATTTATGGAACTATTGATATGCCAGAGAGAAAGACCATGTTTACAACCATACCGTATGACAAGGGCTGGAAGGTTCTTGTGGATGGAGAAGAGGTAGAGTACTACGATATAGGAAAGGCCTTTATTGCTGTAGACATGACTCCAGGTGTTCACACTGTGGAAATGATTTATATACCAGTAGGACTTAAACTGGGAATTATAGTTTCAGCCGCAGCCTGGTTAATTCTCCTCCTTGGAACAATACTTTACACTAAGAGAGATAGTGTGGAGGAGAAAGAAAAATCCCAGGTTGAGGATGAAGAGAATGATGATACTGTAGATGAAGCTACAGAAAATGCAAATGAAACCGATGAAAACTCAGAATCAGAGTCCAATTCCGATGATTTTTTAGGGGAAGAATAAATTTATAAATGGAGTGGTGTAATGCCACTCCATTTTATGTTTCATCAATATCCACAGGAAAATTTTTTATAAAAATTGATAGAGCTATAAATTACAAAAATATACACAAATAATATAATAAAACTTGTAAAAAATTATCATAAAATGACAATTATCACATTGACCGAAAATCAAATATATAGTAAAATAAATCTTGAACTGTAGTGTAATATCACTACGATTATGCAAATAAGAAATACTAGGAATAAGAGGTGTATCAGTCTATGGAAAAAATAAGGGAGCTTGGATGGCAAAAGGTTATGATTGCCGTAGCAGCAATTGATGTGGTACTGGGTATAATTATAGGTGTAATAATGGGTGCAGTGCCAGCAGGAATTATCGTGGGAGTATTGGCAGGAGGCTTATCAGCAGGTGCTATATTTATACTTAATGGTGGAGAGATTAGAGGCCATTCTAAGAGCGATAAGTATAAGAAATTATTTATGAATCTTCCTATAGGATTTGCTCAGGCGAAGATTATTAATGACTCTATGGGTAATCCTAATGGATATTGTATCGAGGAGGCTAACGAGAGATTTGGTAGCTACTTTAACCTTGATACTTCAGACTTCGAGGGCAAGATTCTCGGAGAGAGTAAGATAGATGTACTTCAGTCTATTAATGCTTGGTTCATGGCATATAATAACTCTGGTACTAAGGAGGGAGACTTCCTTGATGTAGAGATTACCATGGAAGAGCTTGGTAAGACCTTCAATACAGTTATGTATAAGTCTGAGGCAGACTATATCAATATGGTTGTTATTGATATCACTGATCTTAAGGAGACTGAAAGCAAGCTTTCTAAGGCTATTGAGGATGCTAATGCAGCATACAAGACTCAGGCAGAGTTCCTTGCAAATATGTCTCACGAGATTAGAACACCTATCAATGGTATTCTCGGTATGCTTCAGCTTACCCTTATGGCTGAGGACTTACAGGCAGATTACAGAGATAACCTTGTAACTGCTAAGAACTGTGCAGATAACCTTCTTAGACTTATTAATGATATTCTTGATATAAGTAAGCTTGAGGCTGGTAAATACAACCTTAAGGAAGAAATATTTGATGTTAAGACAGCTATCGAAGAAACAGTTGCAGCTCAGGTTCCTACAGCTACTAACAAGGGACTTCAGCTTGATTGTACATTTGGTAACAATATTCCAAAGCTTGTTAAGGGTGATGGACAGAGAATCCAGCAGATTCTTAACTGTCTCCTTTCAAATGCTTTGAAGTTTACATCTGAAGGTAATGTTAGAGTTAAGGTAGCAGCTATTGATGGTGAGAAGGAGAATATCACTCTTAGAATTGCGGTAGCAGATTCTGGTATCGGTATCTCAGAGAAGGATATGGATAAGCTCTTTGTTAGATTCTCACAGGTTGATTCATCAGATACTAGAAAGTACGGTGGCTCAGGTCTTGGTCTTGTAATTTCAAAGCAGATTGCAGAGCTTATGGGCGGTACAATCAGTGTTCAGAGTAAGGAAGGTATCGGTTCTACATTTATTGCAGAGGTACCACTTAAGATAGTTAAGGCGGCAGAGGTTGAGGCTCAGAAGGAAGCAGCTGAGAAGAAGGAAGAGGCAGCAGTGTTCTCCATCAACGCTCACAGCAAGGCTAGAATCCTTGTAGCAGAGGATGAGCCAGTTAACCAGCAGGTTATCGGTAAGCTTCTTGGTATGGCAGGCTTCTCATACGATATTGCTGAGAATGGAGAGAAGGCAGTTGAGCTCTTCAAGCAGAAGGAGTACGACGCAGCTCTCTTTGATGTACAGATGCCAGTTATGGATGGTATCGCAGCTACTCAAGAGATTCGTGATATCGAGAACAAGGAGCACAGAAAGAGACTTCCTATCATCGCTGTTACAGCTAGAGCAATGTTTGGTGATAAGGAGAGAATCCTTGAGAACAAGCTTGATGATTACATAGCTAAACCATACAACTTAAATACAGTTGTTGAGACACTTAACAAGTATATAGACGATAAGGAAGACTAGAGCTTCCCAGAGAGTGAAAGTTGTGACCCCGGTACATTCTTTGTGCCGGGGTTTTAGTATGCTTACGATTAAAAAGAGAAGGCGCAAGTTAATGTTTTTTGCCGGCCTGCCTAGGGTCGGTCCACGCTGACACTACGAACGGTCAGCTTAGTCCCGACCACTGTCGCGGCCGTAAGGGGATTTGTTGGCACCTTCTCTTTTTTATTCTGAATATATGTGATTTTGGCACAAAGAATGTACCGGGACAACTTTCACTGTCGCCTGCGGCGACCTATGGAAGCATCTACGTATTACTTACTTTGAGATTCATTAAAAAAATCTTATTGACAGCTGTATCAACACGTGTTATAACTGTATCAATACGAGTGGTACAGCTGAGGAAGTGCTGTATTACTAAGGTTAGTAGAAAACTAGGTAGGTTTTATTGGGAGGTGATTATTTGATTAGGTTAGATTTGAAGAGGGATACCCCTATATATGAGCAGATTGTAGAGCAGGTAAAGTATCATGTTGTTAAGGGGAATATTAAGCCAGGGATGGCTATTCCGTCGGTGAGGAAGCTTGCACTAGAGCTTAATATTACTCCTGGAACAGTGGCTAAGGCGTATCAGGAGCTTGAGCGTCAGGGTATTGTGGAAACCATAAGAGGCAAGGGTGTATATATTGCTGGAGAATCTGATAGAAAGCCAGATTCAGCAAAACTTGAAGCTGTTAAGAAAAGCTTAGAACCAGGGCTGCTGGAGCTTAAGGTTATGGGTTTAGATGAGCAGGAGGTTTTGGCTCTGGTTAAGGAGTTGTATGGGAAGTTAAGTAATTAAGAGCACGGAGCATTAAATGCATTAGTAAATAGGTGCTTGACGGTATATATGTGTAGCATATAAAGGAGATGAAAAAATGATTAAAGTAGATAATATAAGCAAAAGCTACTATGACAAGGTGGCTATAGATGGTATTAGTCTTACAGTTGTGCCTGGTAAGATTCAAGGCCTGGTAGGGGATAATGGAGCCGGTAAAACCACACTTATAAAGTGTATGGCTGGTATATATAAGCCAGCGCAGGGGACTATTACATACTGTGAAGCTGATGTTTCAGGTGCTTTAAGCAGTACTGAGAAACAAAATGTAGCCACCAGTGATCAAAGTGGCGTGAAACAGGAATGTAGCGTATATGAAAATCCAAGTCTCAGAGAAAAGATAGGCTACGTCTCAGACAACAATGAATACATAGGAAGATACACCGTTAAGAAAATGCTTAAGGTGTATGAGACATATTTCCCAAGGTTTGATAGGGACAAATTCGAAAAGCTTAACCAGGAATTCAAACTGGAGCTTGGAGCGAAAATAGATTCTTTATCCAAGGGTCAGAAGATGCGACTGGGATTTATGTTAGAGGTGGCGAAGAAACCGGAGTATTTGCTCCTAGATGAGCCAACCTCAGGCCTCGACCCGGTTGCGAAGAAAGCGTTTTTTGAAAGATTAGTTGAAGAGGTTGAGAAGGAAAATATTGGAGTGTTAATTAGCTCTCACAATCTGAGTGACTTAGAAAAGCTTTGCGACACCATTACCATACTTGACGGCGGCAAAGTTAGAAGCGAATCAGGCTTGGATGAGCTTAAGGAAAGCTTAACAAAGCTTCAGGTGGTATTCGAAAAAGGAGTGGACGAGAAGCTTCTCTCTCGGGACACAGTCCTGAGCTTCAGTAGAGTAGGAAGTGTGTACACCCTTATTATAGAAGACTACGATAGCAAGAAGGAGAAGTGGCTTAAGGATCTTGGGGCAGGATATATGGAGGAGCTTGACATGAGTTTGGAGGAGCTTTATATCGCTCTTGAGACACGAAAGGGGGAGAGCTAGATGAAGAAGTGGTTGAAGTTAAATTACAAGTATTATGTGGTGGCCTTGGTTGCATTTGTGGCAATAATGATTCGAAATGTGTTTGAATGTAATCAGTTTTATCTGGAAAATTATATCAAGTCGGAAATTCTTCATCTTCAGCAGAATTATCCGGAGACCATAGATAGTCTTATACCATTAATACTTAAAGAGGCAGTGGAAAATATATCGGGTGCAAATGGTCAGTTTCTAATTGTGTATCCGAAGATGTTCATATTAGGATTTATAATTCTTCATGGTATTATGTTGTGGGGACAGCGTAATAAGTCGGAGAGAGAATTCTTAGAAACTTTGCCTGTGAAGAGAGAGAAAGTAGTGCTTTATCGATTCCTTATGGATGTGGCTACTGTGATTCCTGCGGTGGTTATAGCCTGTGTTGTTACCTATGTGAGATTTTATAGCTATCTTAAAAAATATGATATAACTCTTCCGTGGATGGGCCAGACTATGTTTGGATATGGATTTACTCTTATCTGCTATGTGATATTTGTGTTGGGAATAATGTATTTCCTGGAGTCTACTGTAGTTAGAGGAGACCTTAAGATTATCACCACAGCAGGCTGTATGGCAATGTTTTACTGTAGTATGAACTGGCTTTACGAGGCAGTAATGTTTGGTAAGGATAACATTTTCAATAAATTCGTAGGCTTTATAAAAATGTATGGCGTAGGTGGAAAATACTATCAGACCTATCAGGGCGGTTGGGGTCCTGAAGGATATTGGATGGATAAGAATCTTCTCTATGATGCGTATTATCAGAGTGAAAAATACGAGCTTAGCACATATGTTGTAATAGGCAGAACTTGCAGTACTGACGGTGTAGTAGGTATGAGCAGACCGGCACTTTATATGGGTTATGCTTTGGGGTATATAGCAATTGGTTTGCTGCTATTTGCATTGGCAAGCTATCTGACCAAGAAGCAGGATTTGGCTAAGAGAAGCTTCTACTTTGACTTCGCACCACTGATGGTTGGGTTGCTTATTTTCGTAACGGTGTATATGTTCTTCTTCGTACAGATACCTGAGTACTGGTATTCTTGCATATTGATGGGACTTATTGCATTCCTTGGGTTTTTGTATCTTACCAGGGGCAAGTCTAGAGTGAAGCTGTAAATGGGCTGTGCCAATAAACTTTATACTGACCGCGCCCATTTACACAGAATTTTTACCAAATCTTTGGGAAGTTATTGACGAGAAGCCTTTTTATCTTGTATAATATGAAACTGGTTAGTATCGTATTAAAATGCCCATACTTTCGGTAGTATGGACTGCAGGAAATGATGCTATATATAAAAAACAATATAAAGAAAGACGAGGTAAAAAGGTAAATGTCAAACATCAATTTGGAAAAGTATGGTATTACTGGTAGTGTAGAAATCGTACACAACCCATCTTTTGAGGAGTTATTTGTTGAGGAGACAAAGGCTGGTTTAGAGGGTTATGAGGTAGGTCAGGAGACAGAGCTTGGCGCTGTTAACGTTATGACTGGTATTTATACAGGTCGTTCACCTCAGGATAAGTACATCGTTATGGATGAGAATTCAAAGGACACTGTATGGTGGACTACTCCAGATTACAAGAACGACAACCACCCAATGAGTGAGGAGGTTTGGAATACTCTTAAGGATTTAGCAGTTAAGGAGCTTTCAAACAAGAGATTATTCGTAGTAGATACATTCTGTGGTGCTAACGAAGATACTAGAATGGCAGTTAGATTCATCGTTGAGGTTGCTTGGCAGGCTCACTTTGTTAAGAACATGTTCATCATCCCAACAGATGAGGAGCTCGCAAACTTCGAGCCAGATTTCGTAGTTTACAATGCATCAAAGGCTAAGGTTGAGAACTACAAGGAGTTAGGACTTAACTCAGAGACAGCTGTAGCATTCAACATCACAAGCAAGGAGCAGGTTATCCTTAACACTTGGTACGGTGGAGAGATGAAGAAGGGTATGTTCTCTATGATGAACTACTACCTTCCACTTAAGGGTATCGCTTCAATGCACTGTTCAGCAAACACTGATATGAACGGCGAGAATACAGCTATTTTCTTCGGTCTTTCAGGAACAGGTAAGACTACATTATCAACTGATCCTAAGCGTCTTCTTATCGGTGATGACGAGCACGGCTGGGATGACAACGGCGTATTCAACTTCGAGGGTGGATGCTACGCTAAGGTTATCGACCTTGATAAGGAGTCAGAGCCAGACATTTACAATGCAATCAAGAGAAACGCTCTCCTTGAGAACGTTACAGTTGATGCAAATGGTAAGATTGATTTCACTGATGGTAGTGTTACAGAGAATACTCGTGTATCATACCCAATCAACCACATTAACAATATCGTAACTCCAGTTTCAGCAGCACCTGCAGCAAAGAACGTTATCTTCCTTTCAGCAGATGCATTTGGAGTACTTCCTCCAGTTTCTGTTCTTACTCCAGAGCAGACTAAGTACTACTTCTTATCAGGATTCACTGCTAAGCTTGCTGGTACTGAGAGAGGTATTACAGAGCCAACTCCAACTTTCTCAGCTTGTTTCGGTCAGGCATTCTTAGAGTTACATCCTACTAAGTACGCTGAGGAGCTTGTAAAGAGAATGGAGATGAGTGGAGCTAAGGCTTACTTAGTTAACACTGGATGGAATGGTACTGGAAAGAGAATCTCTATTAAGGATACTCGTGGTATCATCGATGCAATCCTTGATGGTTCAATCGAGAAGGCTGATACAAAGGTTATTCCTATGTTCAACTTCGAGGTTCCAACAGAGCTTCCAGGTGTTGATACTAACATCCTTGATCCTAGAAATACATACGCTGACGCTTCTGAGTGGGAGACTAAGGCTAAGGATCTTGCAGGACGTTTCGTAAAGAACTTCGCTAAGTATGAGGGTAACGAGGCTGGTAAGGCACTTGTAAGTGCTGGTCCACAGTTATAGAAACTAGATAAATAGACAAAAAGAAGTCCCGGTGCAATGCACCGGGACTTCTTTTTATATTCATCACTTACTTCTTTTCCTTAACATATTCCTCAACTATATCCTCTAAGATGTAGAACTGACATGGACCTGCGTCAAGAACAACCTTGTGGAATTCAACCTCGTTAAACTTATCTCCAAGTTCTTTTTCCGCGTATTCTCTAAGCTCTTCAAATTCAAGCCAGCCCATTACATACATCTGGTAGTTTCCTGGTTCAGCAACTACATAGTCATAGATATCTCCAGCGGCAGAACCATCAAAACCGCTAGTATTCATATAATCAGCAGTTTCATCTAATGACCAGCCTTCGTAGTTAACACCTATTTCAATTCTAGCACTGACTAAAAGGTTAAGCTTGGTATTAATAGCTTCAATATCGCCATAGCTCTCATCAGCGTACTTATCGTAGTAGCCATAGGACATAAGCTCAACATAGGTAGCCCATCCCTCCTGGTAGCCATTAAAGCTTAAAAGTGTACGAATTGGCTCAGGGTCATTTGATAAGAAATATACAAACTGGTACATATGTCCAGGTATTCCCTCGTGAGCAAGGGTGCTCCAAAGTCCACCGGCACTATCAGAACCTTCATTAATATAAATTGAGTTATTCTCGTAATCATCCATAGGTGGAGTCATATAAAAGGCTGGGCTTACAATACCCTCAAGTGACTCGTGAACAGGTGATACTGTAAAATTGATTTCAGGAATATCTGGGAATTTATCCACACACATTTCCTCAAAGTATCTAATGGTTTCCTCGGTATCTAAATCACCGTAAAGATTCTCGTAATCCTCCATGTAGCCCATATAGCCCTCATAGTTAATCATAGCTAAGGCATACATTTCACCCATAACCTCTTCAATCTCGGTGTCTAGCTTTTCTATAATCTCATCAGGTGTTTTATCTGTACCAACCTTACTCTTGAGAAGGTACTCATAATATGCCTTTCCACCATCAAAATGTACAAGTCCCATATCGTTAGTACCTGTGCCTTTAAGGCTTGTAAAGGTATCTATAACATTTTCGTAAGAAGGAATTACAGAGTTCATAACTGCATCCTGGTTCTGCTTTTTGTAATCCTCAATTTTCTCTGGTGTCATACCAGGAACATCCCCGATTCTATCATTGAAGGTTGCGATTAGTAGATTATTTTCTGGGTCAGCTATATATTCCTGACACTGTCTTATAACCTCGTCGGCACTTTTGTCACTCATAAAGAAGCCTTTTTCGGATTTAACCTTCTCGAAGTCTAAGCATTTCTGATAGTAATCAGGAAGAAGGTTTAAAAGCGCAAGGTAATCCTTTACGTCATCCTCATCATAAAATGTATACTCTGACATTGTAATAGGAAGATTTGACTGTAAACCACTGGTGTAAGCAAATGGCTCGTAGAGATAAGGGTTCTCGTAGGAGAGAAGATTTGTCTCTAGTAGGTCAACCAAAATATCATAGGTGAGCTGCTGGTCATCTGTGAGAAGCTCATAATTAAATTCCTTAAGCTCAGCCATCTCATCCTTGATTTCCTGTGTATCCTTAGCAACTGCCTCATCGCTAACATCAAAATCCCCTAGTGTAACCTCATCCATAGTGATGCCATAGTTCTCAGGATGAGCTAAGGTATAGTGAAGAGTTACGGTATCCTCTGTAACTGACTCCTCAAAGCTTTCCTGAAGGTAAGTATCAAATTTTTCCTGCTCCTTTTTTGCGGAAGCAGAGTTTCTGTTTTTCTCACAGCCCGCCATAGAAAGTGTCATGGCAACCACTAAAGCTATGGCTGTGATTTTTTTAAATCTCTTTTTAATCATCTTATTTCCTCCCAAATGATTCATAGACTGAAACAAACAGTCTAAAATAGATTATATATATTAGAGGGAAAATATGCAAGTGGCATAAATTAAAGATATTTCTAAGGAAATTTAAAGAAAATTGTAAGAAAAATGCATACGAAAAAATACTTATAAAATCCAATCCTATGTTAATGTTAAGGGTATGAAAAATAAGGAATTTTGGAGGAATGATATGGATATGATAATGATAAAGGATGCGGCTAAAAAGCTTCAGGTGGAAAGTCATGTTCTTAGATATTGGGAGGAGGAGCTTAATCTTGAAATCAAGAGAAACTCTATGGGTCATAGATTTTATGACGAGAGAGATATTAAGATGTTTCAGGAGGTAAAGGAGCTAAGAGATAGGGGCTTTAGCTTAAAGGATATTAAGGATGGTATTGAAAAACAGAAGGAAAGGCTTAAGGAAGAACTTAAGGAGAAGGACAGTAAGCTGGCAGAAGAAAAGGAAGGACAACAAATGATAACTCAGCAGGATAAGGATAGATTTGGGGAGCTGCCTGTGAAAAAGGTGGTTATAGATAGTACAGACCAGCAGCTTAAGGTGGTGGATTTTAAGACTGCTCAGCTTCAAACCATAATGAATAAAATAGTGGCAAATGCACTGAGAGAAAATAAGGATATTATCACCTCATCTATTAAGTCAGAGCTTACTTCAGATGTTATGAGACAGTTTGATACTGTGATGAGGGAGAAGGAAGAAAAGGAGGAGGAAAGATATAGAAAATTGGATGAAACCATTAGATTACTTCAAAGAGGTAATGAGGAGGTAGCTGCTACTAGGGTTAAGAAGGGTTTGTTTGGAAAAAGGAAGAGATAAAATCCTGTTAGTAGATTATTGAAATTTTGGTATAAAGGTGTTATTCTAACAAAAGCATAGTTATAAATAGGTGATAAATATGAAGTTAAACATTTTATATGAGGATGATGTGATGTTAGCATGTGTGAAGCCTTTCGGAATACCTTCCCAGGCGGACAAGTCCAATGATGAGGATATGATAACATTGCTTAAGAATTACATATTTGATAAGCAGGATAGTTATGAGGAACCATACCTTGCAGTTATCCATAGGCTGGACCGACCCGTAGGGGGTGTAATGATATTTGCCAGGACTCCTGAGGCTGCGGCAAAGCTTTCAGATGATATGCAGGATGGAAATATTATAAAGTACTATCAGGCAATACTTACAGGTGAGTTACCTAACGAGTTTGGCGAGATGACAGATTATCTTGTGAGAGATGGTAAGACCAACACTGCTAAGGTTGCTAAAAAAGGTGACAAGGGTGCCAAGAAGGCGGTGCTTAGCTACGAGGTCTTAGATGTGATGGAGACTGACGATGGAGTTTTATCCTATGTATTGGTGGAGCTTATCACAGGCAGACATCATCAGATAAGAGCACAGATGGCTGCACGTGGTTGTGGTATCTGGGGAGACACCAAGTATAACCCTAGATTTGCTAGAACCAAGAGAAGATATATGCAGATAGGTCTTTACTCTTCAAGAATAGAGCTTGACCATCCCGTAACAGGAGAGCACATGGTATTTAAGCATGAGCCGGAGGGAGAAGCATTTGAGGTTATTGAATTAGACGAATTTTAAGAATTGAGAGGAAAATAAAATGGCTAAAGACAAGAAATTAGTAGAGCAGATTACTTCTATGGAGGTAGATTTTGCCCAGTGGTATACAGATGTAGTAACAAAGGCAGGACTTATAGACTATACAAGTGTTAAGGGCTGTATGGTTTTAAAACCAGCAGGATATGCGATTTGGGAGCTTATTCAGAGCCAGCTTGATGCAAGATTTAAGGCAACTGGTGTAGAGAATGTGTACCTTCCAATGTTTATCCCAGAGAGTCTTCTTCAGAAGGAGAAGGATCATGTAGAGGGTTTTGCACCAGAGGTTGCATGGGTAACTCACGGCGGACTTAACCCACTTCAGGAGAGAATGTGTGTGAGACCTACATCAGAGACTCTTTTCTGTGATTTTTATGCTAAGGACATTCAGTCATATAGGGATTTGCCAAAGGTTTACAACCAGTGGTGTTCAGTAGTTAGATGGGAGAAGGAGACCAGACCATTCCTTCGTTCTAGAGAGTTCTTGTGGCAGGAGGGACACACTGCTCATGCAACTGCAGAGGACGCAGAGGCAAGAACTATTCAGATGTTAAATGTATACGCTGACTTCTGTGAACAGGTTTTAGCTATGCCGGTTATCAAGGGTAGAAAGACTGACAAGGAGAAGTTTGCAGGTGCTGAGGCTACTTATACCATCGAGGCACTTATGCATGATGGTAAGGCACTTCAGTCTGGTACATCACACAACTTCGGTGATGGCTTTGCGAAAGCATTTGGCATTCAGTACACAGATAAGGAGAACAAGCTTCAGTATGTACACCAGACCTCATGGGGTATGACTACAAGACTTATCGGTGCTGTTATTATGGTACATGGTGATGATTCAGGACTTGTACTTCCACCAAGAGTTGCTCCAACTCAGGTGATGATAGTTCCTATCATGCAGAAGAAGGAAGGAGTTCTCGAGAAGGCGGCAGAGCTTAAATGTATGCTTTCTTCTTATAGAGTTAAGGTTGATGATTCAGACAAGAATCCAGGCTTTAAGTTTGCTGAGCAGGAGATGAGAGGAATTCCACTTCGTGTTGAGGTAGGTCCTAAGGATATCGAGGCTGGACAGGCTGTAGTTGTTAGAAGAGATACAAGAGAAAAATATGTTGTTGCATTTGAGGACCTTAACACTAAGGTGGGAGAAATCCTTGAGCAGATGCAGCAGGATATGTTTGATAGAGCACTTGCACATAGAGAGGAAAACACTCATGTGGCTACAAACTGGGATGAGTTTACAGATATACTTGAGAAGAAGCAGGGCTTCATCAAGGGTATGTGGTGTGGAGACCAGGAGTGTGAGATTGCTATCAAGGACAAGACTGGTGCTACTACAAGATGTATGCCATTTGAGCAGGAGAACCTTGGAGACGTATGTGTTCACTGTGGCAAGCCAGCTAAGAAGATGGTATACTTTGGAAAGGCATACTAAGAAATTACAGGCCGCGAGCCTTTAAGGGCTCGCGGCATTACTATATGGAGAGGAGGGAACCTTGATGCAGAAGCTACATATGCCCGCCGGGGCGAAGTATATAATTGAACAATTGAATAGCAAGGGCTTTGAGGCTTATATCGTAGGTGGTTGTGTTCGTGACTGTTTACTTGGCAAGACTCCAAACGACTGGGATATAACTACCTCCGCAACTCCTTATGAGGTAAAGGAAATATTTAGGAGAACTATAGACACAGGTATTCAGCATGGTACCGTAACTGTTATGGTGGATAAGTCCGTTTCTAATGGTGGTGAGTATGCCTTTGAGGTTACTACCTACAGGGTGGATGGAAAGTATGAGGACCACAGACGTCCTACAGAGGTTACATTTACTGCCTGTTTGGAAGAGGATTTAAAGAGAAGAGATTTCACTATCAATGCTATGGCATACAATCCTAACGAGGGTGTGGTGGATATCTTTGGAGGGCAGCAGGACCTTGAAGAGGGTGTTATAAAAGCTGTTGGTGTGGCAGAGCATCGCTTTAGTGAGGATGCACTTAGAATACTTAGAGCGGTTAGATTTGCAGCACAGCTGGGCTTTTCCATAGAGGAAGAAACCAAGAAGGCTATGACTAAGCTGGCTGACAACTTAAAATATATCAGCGCAGAGAGAATTCAAGTGGAGCTTACTAAGCTCATAACCTCAGACCATCCGGATAGGTTGGTAGAGGCCTATGAGCTGGGCCTTACCAAGGTGATATTGCCAGAGTTTGACGTTATGATGGAGACTGAGCAGGATTCCCCATATCATTTGTATAATGTTGGAATGCACACTATAAAGGTTATGGAGCATGTTCCCCCTACACAGATTCTTAGATACACAGCTCTGCTCCATGATGTGGCTAAGCCGCTGACTAAAACTATTGATGAGGAGGGAAATGGTCATTTTTACGGACACCCTATAAAGAGTGCGGATATGGCTAGAGATATCCTTAAGAGACTTAAGCTTGATAACCATACCATAGACGAGACCTGCCTTCTTGTTAAGGAGCATGATTTTGCTCTACACGGGACAAATATTAAAGCCTTTAGAAGATTTTTAAATAGGATAGGAAAGGAAAGATTTGAAGATTTCCTTATAATCAAAAGAGCTGATATGGCAGGACAAAGCGACTATCATAGGGAGGAGAGACAGGGTTTCGTAACTGATATGATAGCTATGTTTGAACAGGTAAATCAGGAAAACCAATGTATTAAAATGAGCGATATGGCTATTAGAGGTCAGGATCTTATTGCCATGGGTTATGCCCCGGGCAAGGAGATGGGAGATATTTTAAAAAGTCTGTTTGAACAGGTTTTAGATGACCCGACTTTGAATAAGAGAGAAATATTAATAAAGATGGTTGAAGAAAAGATGTATTAATTCATCCCCCCTCACATACAATTTATAAGACTAGTATGTGGGAGGGGATTTTCATTTGGCTGATAAAATGTTAGAGGTATATGAAGCATATGACTTACAGATAAATCAAGTGGTGCGAGGAAGAGGTGCATTTGTACTTAGGACTGATAAGGGAATATTTCAGCTTAAGGCTTTGGATGTAAATCCCAGCAGACTTGAGGCAGAATACGAATTTAAGGTTGGTCTGGTGGAACTAGGCTTTGATAGTATAGATTATGTGGTGAAAAATAAGGATGACCAGCAGTACACCTGTGACAGATATGGCAATCCCTTTGTTATGAGAAGGTTTTTCTTGGGAAGGGAATGTAATCCTATGAATAACCAGGACGTGATAATGGGGGTTAGAAATCTGGCCAGATTTCATCAGATAGGTAAGGCAGCCTTTGAGAAAACTGAGAAGGATGTGCATATAAGAATTACAGGAGATTTTAAAAAGAGAAATCAAAGTATTAAGAGAGTAAACAATTACATTTTAAGGCAAAAATCTAAGAGGGAATTCGAAACCAAGTTTCTTAAGACCTTTGATTATTTTTATAGCCAAGGAGAAAGGTGCCAGAAGGATTACGAGGGACTATGTCAGTGTAAAAATCATCTGGGATATTGCCATGGAATGTACAATCATCATAGCGTTATAATCAACCTTGATGACAATGTGGAAGTAGGAACCATAAGCTTCGATAAGTTTTATCTGGGTAATCAAATGGATGACCTATATCATTACATAAGAAAAATGGTGGAGAAAAATGATTATAGCTTTGGGGTGCTTACCACAATTTTAGATGAGTATTCAAGGATAAATCCATTAACTAAGGAGGATTATCAGTATATTTATATTAATTACTGCTATCCTGAGAAGCTGTATAAGCTGGGAAATCAATATATGAATGGCAGTAAGAACTGGTTATCACCTAAATTATTAGAGAAAATGAACAAATTTATAGAGGACGAGGGTAAAAAGCAGCTGATACTGGATAGAATGGAAAAAACCTATCTATAAAAAATAAATCTGCTATCTTCACATTTTGAATTATATCTAGTATAATATACAAGTTAAGGTGGGACTTATGCGTAAAAAATTGATATTACTTACAATTTTATGCTTGGTTCTTCTTCTGGTTGGATGTGATACAAATACTGACGTGAAGGTTTATGAGGACACTGAGGAGGTCACTGTTACTCATGTGGAGGTTGAGAGAACAGCGGTGGTAACAGATATTGACCTAGAGACTAATATAATTAGTTTCAGGGATTGCATTAACACAGAGGATTTCCAACTGATATATCACGGTGGCGTTAGTGTGCTGAATACATATGGTAGAGACATAGGTATAAGTGGTATTGGTAACGGCAGCGTGGTTGATGTGTTCTACTATTCTGATACAGAAAAAATAGTTAGTATTACATTGAATGATAAGACCACAGTGCTTAAGGGTATAACTAAGTTCAGTGCAGACCCTAACAGTGGCACGGCAAAGTACAAGGGAACCAGCTGTTCCTTGTGGGAGGATGTGGTGGCTTATGACGGAGATAAGCTACTTGACATCAAAGAGGTTAATACTGAGGATCAGGTAACACTTTCCATTTTTGGAGGCAAGCTGGTATCAGTTGTTATAGAATTAGGTCACGGATATGTGAGATTAGTTAACCAGGACACCTATGTTGGTGGAATGGTAGAGATAGGCTACGATGTTATAGTTCCAGTAACATCTGATATGCTGGTGGCAGTCAGGGAGGGAAAGTACACTCTTAGAATTTACAATGGTAACTACAGTGACAGCAAGCCGGTGGAGGTTAGAAAAGGAAAAGAGGTTACTGTGGATTTGACGGATATTGCAATTCCTACAGGTACGGTCACCTTTAATATCACTCCAGCAGATGCCACCCTTTACGTAAATGGTGAAGAGCAGGATGATTTTGCCTACACTAACCTATATGGAACCTACAGCATAAGAATTACTTGCGAAGGCTATAATGCCTTCAATGGCAGTTTCAAGATTTCTCAGCCTGTTAATACCTTTGACATAGAGCTTAAGGAAAATGAAGACCTTAAGGAGACTACAGAGGAAACAACAGAAACCACTACAGAAACAACAGAGACTACTACAGAAACTACAGGAACTACTGGCAGTGGGGATACTACACAAGAGAATACAACCACAGAGAAGCCAGGCACTGAAAGCTCTAGCACAACCAGTAATACGATTACCATTAAGGGGCCTGCGGGAGTAGGAGTTTACGTGGATGGAGACTATGTGGGATTGGCACCTGTCACAATTCCTAAGGTGGTAGGTACCCATACTATAACTCTGTATAAGACAGGTTATCTAATTAAGAGCTATACCATTACTGCAGTGGATAATGGAGAGAATGATGAACATACCTTCCCAGAGCTAACATCGGTTTTCGATGCTCTGGAGGAGTAAATATATATTAAGGCGACGTAGTGACTGCCTATAAATGACTAAAAAGATTAGGACTTGCTTAAGTCTTGAAATAAGGAGGAACATCATGGATTACATGAAGGTGTACGAGGAGTGGTCAACAAATCCATTTTTCAATGAGGCCACAAGAAATGAGCTTTTAGCCATAAAGGATGACGAGAGGGAAATCAAAGAGAGATTCTATGCGGACCTTGAATTTGGTACAGCCGGACTTAGAGGAATTATTGGCGCTGGAATCAATAGAATGAACGACTACGTAGTTGCTAAAGCAACACAGGGTTTGGCAAACTATATTAAGCTTCGTAAGAAGCAGAATAAAGGAGTTGCCATAGCATATGACTCAAGAAGATGCTCACCTGAGTTCGCAGATGTTGCAGCACTTTGCTTGGCAGCAAATGGTATCAAGGCTTATGTGTTTGATTCACTCAGACCAACACCAGAGCTTTCATTTGCAGTTAGATACTTAAATTGTGTGGCTGGTATCAATATAACAGCAAGCCACAACCCACCAGAGTACAATGGCTACAAGGTGTACTGGGAGGACGGCGCACAGATTACACCACCTCATGATGCAGGTATCATGAAAGAGGTTAAAGCTATTACAGTTCAGGATGCTTTAACTATGCCTAAGCAGGAGGCAATTCATGAGGGACTCTATGAGGTAATCGGCAAGGAACTTGATGATGCTTATATGGCAGAGTTAAAGAAGCTAGTTATCCATCAGGAATGTATAGATAAATACGGCAAGGAGCTTAAGATTGTGTACACTCCACTTCACGGAACTGGAAATGTCCCAGCTAGAAGAATCTTAAGAGAGCTTGGTTTTGAGAATGTTTATGTGGTACCACAGCAGGAGATGCCAGATGGGGAATTCCCTACTGTAAGCTACCCTAATCCAGAGGCTGAGGAAGCCTTTACACTTGCATTAAAGCTTGCTAAGGAAAAGGATGCGGATGTGGTTCTTGCAACTGACCCAGATGCGGACAGACTTGGAGTGTATGTCAAGGACAAGGCCGGAGAGTACCACTGCTTAACAGGAAATATGTCAGGAAGCTTGCTTGCAGATTATGAAATTGGTCAAATGAAGGCTACAAAGGGACTTCCAGAGGACGGAGCACTTGTTAAGTCCATCGTTACTACTAATCTTGTAGATGAGATGGCTAAGCAATACGGCATTAGACTTATAGAGGTTCTTACAGGCTTCAAGTTCATCGGACAGAAGATGCTTGAGTTCGAGCAGAAAAGAAATGGTACATACCTCTTTGGTTTCGAGGAGAGCTATGGATGTCTCATCGGAACTCACGCTAGAGATAAGGACGCAATCGTTGCAACTATGGCGCTTTGTGAGGCAGCAGCTTACTACAAGTCACTTGACATGACTCTTTGGGATGCTATGCTTCAGGTATATGATAAGTATGGTTGCTACGTAGATGATATTAAGACACTTACCCTTAAGGGAATCGAGGGCTTAGAGCAGATTCAGAAAATTATGACTCACTTAAAGGAGAACACTCCTACAGAAATCGCTGGATACAAGGTGCTTTGGGCTAAGAATTATGATAATGACACTATTACAAATATGATAAATAAGGCAGTGGTGCCTACAGGGCTTCCAAAGTCAAATGTAGTTTACTACGACCTTGAGGGTGGTTCATGGCTTTGTGTAAGACCTTCAGGAACAGAGCCAAAGATCAAGTTCTACTATGGAGTAGTAGGTCAGAACATCGAAGAAGCTCAGGAGTTATCAGCTAAGTTTGGTGACGCCGTGCTAAAGATGATTGAATATATGATGTAACTGAGACCAGCAGAAAAAAGCAGGAATGGGACTTCCGTGCTCGCACGTAGAAGTCACCATTCCTGCTTTTTTCTATTGGGCGAAAACCAACACCGACCCCGGAACGAAGAGAAGGGGGAGGTGGTTTTCGGGCTGTTCTCAGTTACATCAGATTGGGGCGGGCGAAAACCAACACCGACCCCGGAACGAAGAGAAGGGGGAGGTGGTTTTCGGGATGGTCTCAGTTGCTTTATGAGCTTCCATGGGTAGTGCGATTAAGAAACCGAGCACTACTACCCACAGGAAACTAGGAAAATCAGGTGGAAATAGACAAATAATCAAAATTGTATTATAGTAAAACAAGAAAAACAAACGAGGAACACATTATGAAAAAAACAATACACATAGTAATGCAAATTATATTTATTATATTAGGAACACTTGTCCTTGCAAATGGCCTATATGCATCCACAGTATGCAATATGAACGCAGGTCTCATAGTAAACATATTACTAGGAATAATTATTTTGGCGTATGGTATATTTTACAGACCACTAATCAAAAGGATTCCTAAATGGTTTATAGGCTTGTTTTACCTTGGCCTTACAGTATTGGCTGTAGTAATCCCAACACTATTTATATCTGGAAGAACCGACAACGTTACCTACCAAGAAGACGCCATAATAGTTTTAGGCGCAGCTGTGAGAGGAGAGAGAATATCAGGGGCACTTCAGAGAAGGCTTGACGCAGCCATCGACTATTATGAGGAAAATCCAGAGGTGGTTATTGTGGTAACTGGAGGCAAAGGACCACAGGAGGATATTACGGAGGCTCTTGCCATGGAGCGATACCTTGTGGCAAATGGTATTCCTAAGGACAAAATCATCAAGGAAGAAAAGGCTACCAGTACCTACGAAAATTTCAAATATTCCAAGGAATTATTGGATGAGTATTTTGGTCAGCAGGGAAAGACAGATTATGAATTGGCATATATAACCGATGATTATCACATTTATCGAGCAGGTCAATTAGCAAAAATAGCTGGGCTCGGTGAGATGACACATTGTCACAGTAATACACATAAAACCATAATACTTCCTAGTGGGTTAAGGGAGTGCATGGCCATAGTGAAGCTGTGGGTATTTAAGAATTAATATCATTAAAAGCTGGATAAAAACATCCTAAAGGTTAGATAAATGATATCTAGCGTTTGGGATGTTTTTTATGACTTAAGTAAAATAATATTTTACAAGCTCTTCAATCATTCCTATGTCCAAGGGGTTATCTTTGGTTTCGAAGGTGGTTATTAGATTAATAGATGGGTAAATGTCATTTGAGATGTAGGTTTGTAGCTTTGTCATTGCATTGTGAGCATAAGAAGGATTATCGATTAATCCAAAATGCTCCCAGTAGAAGATTTGATTGGTTACAGGATGCATAATAGTAAAATCGGGATAAATGGTCAAGCCATTTAGACTTAGTCCACATTCATACCGAAATGGAATATTGTGAGAAGACAAAATATTGGCTATGATAACCTCGGATTTCGAACGGACGAGTCCTCCCTGAATAGTCTTAAATTTTAGACCTTCTGGATAGCTTTTGTTTTTGTCAAATACTTCAGATGACCATGAAATTATGATGGTATTGCTTGTGGAAACTATTCCTGAAAGTAACCTTTGATATTCAGGATTTTGTTCTAGAAAAATGTCAGAGAAGTTTTCTTTTGGATAATGAGTAAGACATTCTTCAATGGCTTTCAGTTCTGTTAACAATCCTTCTAGTTTAACTTGATAGTATTTTTTTAGAGCTAGCTTTTCAGCTTTCTTTTTCCTTAATCAGTACATTATAAATCGTAAAAAGTCCTCCTTTCCATATGGAAAAATATTGATAATAATATCGCTTCTTTGTAAAAAAATCTAATATCCCCTGGAAATTGATTGAATAAATCTTTTGATAATATTTGAAAAGAAAAATAAACCCGTAGCTATAATATATAGTGCTTAGTTTGTAATGTCAAGCGTGGGTAGTAGAGGGGGTTCTTATGTGTTACTACCCATACGGGATATGCCACCAGGAGGGAATGGGTAGTAGAGATGCTGAAATAATACTTACTACCCACGGGAGGTACAGAAGCAAGCGAGAATGGGTAGTACGGACAGGAAACTAGAGGCTACTACCCACAGGAGGGAAAACAGCAAGCAGGTCAAGTACATTTACCCACATTTCACAAATATTTCATAATATTTACAAAGAAATTTCTTGCATTAATATTGACAATGCTACATAAATATTATAAGTTGGTGTAGTTTGGAAATGGTTTAATGGAAAACTATACATATACATCAACATAGGAGGTAAAATCATGTTAGAGCTTAAAGGCATAAAGAAGGATTACCCTGCCGGTAGTGGTGTGGTTCATGCTCTTAAGGGAATTGACCTTAGATTCCGTAAGGCAGAGTTCGTGTCTATCTTAGGACAGTCAGGCTGTGGTAAGACTACAATGCTTAATATCATCGGTGGATTAGATGGTTACACAGAGGGAGACCTTGTAATCAATGGAATTTCCACTAAGGAGTACAAGGACAGAGACTGGGATGCATACAGAAACCATTCTATTGGTTTCGTGTTCCAGAGCTACAACTTAATTCCACATCAGTCAGTGCTTCAAAATGTAGAGATAGCACTTTCCTTGTCAGGAGTTTCAAAGGCAGAGAGAAGAGCTAGAGCGAAGCAGGCTCTTGAGGACGTAGGTCTTGGAGATCAGCTTAAGAAAAAGCCAAGCGAGATGTCAGGTGGACAGATGCAGAGAGTTGCCATAGCAAGAGCATTGGTTAATAACCCAGACATTATCCTTGCAGATGAGCCAACTGGAGCCCTTGACACAGAGACCAGTGTGCAGGTTATGGATATCCTTAAGAAGATATCTAAGGATAGACTTATAATTATGGTAACACATAACCCAGAGCTTGCCGAGAAATATTCTTCAAGAATAATCAGAATGTTGGACGGACTTATTACAGACGATTCTGCTCCGCTTACAGATGAGGAAATCGCTGCAGAGGAGAAGACTTTTGCAGAGGAAAAGGAAGCAAACAAGGGCAAGAAGAAAAAGAAGGAGAAGAAGCCTTCTATGAAGTTTTGGACTTCATTTATGCTTTCCCTTAAGAACTTATTTACAAAGAAGGGACGTACCATACTTACCTCTTTTGCAGGTTCTATCGGTATTATAGGTATTGCACTTATTCTTGCTATATCAACAGGTATGACAAAATATATAAATGATGTGCAGGAAAGCACTCTTTCAGCATATCCACTTACCTTAGAGGCTAAAACGGTAGAGATGTCAGCCATTATAGAATCATTTATGAATGTGGCTAAGGACAATGAGGAGCATGAGAAGGATGCGGTATATAAGCAGACTGCCCTCTATGATATGATTGACGCCATGAACAATGTTGAGGAGAGCGAGAACGACCTTAAGACATTTAATGATTACCTTAGAACACAGGTGGCAGATGAAAATACTGAGCTTCATAAGGCGGTAAATGGTATCCAATATACATACGACTTGAATATGCTTATCTACACCGAAAATGTAGATGGAGAGATTATGGATACCAACCTAGAGCAGGTATTGATAGATTTATTTATAAAGTATTTGGATGTAGATATGTCTGCCATGTCATCTACATCAGCATTAGGACAGTCATCTATGGGTCAGATGAGTGCTATGAGCATGGGCACAACCCTGTGGCAGGAGCTTCTGCCGGGCTTGGATGGGGCACCTGTAAATGATCTTATACTAGACCAGTATGATGTGATATACGGTTCATGGCCAAATAGCTACAATGAGGTTGTACTGGTTGTAAACCAGAATAACGAGTTAGATGATATTGTGCTATACACATTAGGTTTGCTTCCTGCGGAGGATTTGGATAACCTGGCTCAGGCAGCAGTAAATGGTGGTGAGCTTAGTGGCACAGGCGCCAATAGATGGACATATGAGGAAATATGTGCTAGAGATTACAGAACTATATTGAATGCAGATTGTTACTCTTATGATGAGGCAACTGGACTTTATACAGACCTTCGAGAGACAGAAGCGGGACTTCGCTATCTATATGATAATGGACTTACACTTAAGGTTACAGGTATAGTTCGTCCTAAGGAGGATGCTGATACCAGAATGTTAACAGGAAGCATCTGCTATACTAGTGAGCTTACAGAATATGTTATAGATAAGTCACAGGGTGCTGAGGTTATCGAAGCACAGTTGGCTAACCCTGATAGAGATGTAATCAGCGGATTGCCATTTGATACAACCACAGGAACATTGACAGACAAGGAAAAGGAAGAGGCATTTAGAGAATTTATAGATAATATGAATGATGCTGACAAGGCGGCCGCATTTGTATCCATAAATTGTATCCCAGACAAGGCATTTGTGGAGGAGCAGCTTAAGGCAAACTTTGGTGCTATGACCAGAGTAGACAAGGAGGCTATGCTCTTAGAGGGAATCGGCTCACAGGTTGGTGTAAGCGAGGATGACATTGTGGAATACCTGGCAAATATGTCTGATGAGGAATTCGATGAGATATTCAATCAGCTAGCAACTGAGCAGATAAAGGCTCAGTATGCACAGCAGGTTATTGCACAGATGGCAACCATGCAGCCAGAGGAGCTTCTTATGGGCCTTCAGGCGGCACTTCCTAACTACACTACAGAGCAGTGTGCAGTGTATTACGACGAGCTTGTCGAATTCTCAGACTCATCCTACGAAGCAAATCTGCTTGCTATGGGATATGTTGAGCTTGAGCATCCGGCGTCAATAAATATCTATGCTTCATCATTTGAGAACAAGGACATAATCACTGCAGCAATTGAAAACTATAACAATGATGTAGAAGAGCTTCAGCAGATTAAGTATACAGATTACTTAGGAATTATGATGTCATCAATCACAACAATTATCAATGCTATCACCTACGTGCTTATAGCCTTTGTTGCTATTTCACTTGTAGTATCATCTATAATGATTGGAGTAATAACACTTATTTCTGTACAGGAGAGAACCAAGGAGATTGGTATCCTTCGTGCAATCGGTGCATCTAAGAAAAATGTATCAAGAATGTTCAATGCAGAGACTATGATAGTGGGCTTTGCCTCGGGACTTTTAGGTGTAGTGGTAACATACTTACTTTGTATACCAGTAAATATGATTATTCATCACCTGACAGGAATAGAGCAGCTTAACGCATTCTTGCCTGTTCCTGCAGCTATAATTCTTGTAATAATAAGCGTATGTCTTACTCTTATATCAGGAATTATACCTTCTAGAAGTGCAGCTAAGAAGGATCCGGTGGTTGCACTTAGAACTGAGTAGGGAAATATATAAAGAGGATGTGCGAATATACTTAGAATCCCGGTCTGTCTAGGGATAATGCTTCGCTGACACTTAAGACGGTCAGCTGCGCATTACCCTGCCGCGGCCGGTTTCGAGGTTATAGCGCACATCCTTTATATATTTACAGGAAAATGGCTTTGTGATAAACTAATTTAGGCAGGTATTGAATCTGGCATTTAAGGAGACGTATCGAAGTGGTCATAACGGGGCTGACTCGAAATCAGTTAGCCGGGAAACCGGCACGGGGGTTCGAATCCCCCCGTCTCCGCTAAAATTCTTCCCCAATTCGGGGAAGAATTTTTTTGTTGCTACTTTGAAAAAATTGGCTATACTATATAGAGAAAATATAAGTATACTACGAGGAAACAATATGAAATACATTAAGCAGTTTGCCATAATAATATTAATATCTTTCTTAGGAGAAGTACTTTCTAGGGTGCTTCCTTTTTCCATACCAGCCAGCGTGTATGGGTTATTTCTTATGCTTATAGCACTTATGACCAAGGTGATAAAGCCAGCCCAGGTGAAGGATGTGAGTAACTTTTTGATGGATGTTATGCCTATAATGTTCGTGCCTTCCTCAGTGGGCATTATGGTGAGCTGGGGACTACTTAAGGATATACTTGTGCCAGCACTTATAGTGTCAATGCTGGGAACTCTTTTAGTTATGATTGCATCTGGAAAGATAGTTGATTTGCTTGTTAAGCTGACAGGGAAAGCTGCGGTGGTGGCAGATGGACAGGAGGGCAAAGCAGATGAGTAAAATAGAAGCATTTTTAAATACCTTATCAGCAACCATGTTCTTCGGCGCAGCCATTACTCTGATATGTTTCTCCATAGGATTGATAGTTCAGAAGAAATTTAAGCTAAAGGTACTAAATCCAATCATAATCTCAGTGGCTATGATAATCATAATATTGAATATATCAGGCATAAGCTATGACACATATAACAACGGAGCACAGCTTATATCCATATTCCTAACCCCTGCCACAGTATGTCTTGCGGTGCCTCTCTATGAGAAGCTGCAGTTGCTAAAGGACAACTTCGTAGCAGTAATGGGAGGAATAATTGCAGGAGTGGCAGCAAATCTTCTCCTTATATGGGGAGTGTGCGTGGCATTTAATTTGGACAAGACCATATTCGCAACTATGGCGCCAAAATCTATAACCACAGCTATAGGAATAGCACTATCCGAGGAAACAGGTGGAATAGTAAATATAACCGTAGCCATGATAGTTATAACCGGAAACACAGGATATTTATTGGCAGAAACCATTATAAGAATATTTAAGATAAAAAGCTCCATAGCAAAGGGAATTGCCATAGGAACCTCAACTCATGTGCTTGGAACCTCCAAGGCTGTGGAACTAGGAGATGTAGAAGGTGCTATGAGTGGACTTGCAGTGGCAGTGGCTGGAATAGTGACAGTTATTGTGGTGCCATTGGTGCTTGGAATGTAAAGAATGATAAAACCTCGATAGACTAAGAGAAATGCTTAGGATATTCGAGGTTTTTTCGGTTTGAATAAGTTGATATAAGATTATTAATGTGGTATGATATATAAGTATATTTGCGTCAAAAAATAGTGAGGCAAATTGGAGAAAAAAGGTAAGAGAGACAGATATGAAACCAAAATTCATCTTCGACAGGGTTCGTAAGGGAGTAACAAAGGACAACCAAATAGCCATTCAAGGGTTCTGCAGTGAGGGATTTCTGGAGGACTTAGAGGTGAGGGCTGAGCTTAGTAGTGCTGAGGGAAAGGTGGAGCTACCTTGTGAGATGAAGGTGTCGAATATTCCGGCCTTAAAGCGTATGGAGCTTAAGGATAGTGACATAAGCAGGATGCTTACAGTAGTAGTAAATGTTGGTGAGAATTTGGCAGTGAATTCCCAGCTTATAGTACAGGGACTAATAAGTCAGGATGGATTTACTGATAGGGACCAGATAGAAATATACTCCTGCAAGGGTAAGAGACTAGAGGCTATTACCAAGGAGCTTAATGTATGCGTGGAGACAGTATTTGCCCAGGGTGACAAGTTGGTCATAAAGGGTTGGGCAGCAGATAACAACCAGTTGGATTTTCAGGTATTTAGCAAAAAAGGAAATAAACCTATAGAGATTATAAGCAAGGAATCCACCATAAGATCTGACTTAGAAAGCGCATTTGTGGAGAAGGATGATTGTAGTAATGTAGGATTTCTAATTACTGTGCCACACATTGAAGACAGGATGAAGTTTCAGGTGGTAGCAGGTGATATTATATATGAGCAAACAGTTGAGTGGACTCAGATAAGCAGTAAGGGCGGTCTGGTGCCAAGGGTTAAGAACCTTGCCAGAAAGACCATGCTTTCCCTGAATAACAATGGATTAAAGGCCACAGTAAAAAAGATTAATAGAAGAATATTATCCAGGTTTGATTCTAAGCCTAAGGAGTACAATAGATGGTTTAATGAGCATAAGGCTACAGAAGAGGAGCTGGCAAAGCAAAGGGAGGCACATTTTGACTATGAGCCAGCCTTCAGTATATTGGTTCCCCTTTATGAAACGGATGAGAGATTCCTAAAGGAATTAATAGAATCTGTAAAGGCACAGAGCTATGACAAGTGGGAGCTGTGCTTCTCTGATGGAAGTAAGGATAGTGGTAGATTAAATAAGCTTTTGAGTCCGTATATAGAACAGGACCAAAGAATCAAATATATAGCAAATAAGAAGGGCCCACTTGGAATATCAGATAACACCAATCAGGCTCTGGAGCTTGCCACAGGAGAATACATTGTACTGGGCGACCACGATGATTTATTTGCTCCAAATGCTTTGTATGAATGTGTGAAGGCTTTGAACAAAGAAAAGTGGGATGTTATATACACTGATGAGGACAAGATTGATTTTAAGGGCAAGAAGCATTTTGAACCACATTTCAAGTCGGATTTTAATATTGATTTGCTGAGAAGTAACAACTATATTTGCCATATGTTTGTGGCAGCTAGGAGTCTTATAGATCAGGTTGGATTATTTGATGATAGCTTTGACGGGGCACAGGATTATGATTTTGTGTTAAGGTGTGTGGATAAAGCCCAGAGCATATATCACATACCTAAGATACTTTATCATTGGAGGTCCCATATGGCATCCACTGCCAGCTCGCCAGAGGCAAAGCTATATGCCTTCGAGGCGGGAAAGAAGGCACTGGAGGCACATTACAAGAGACGTGGTCTAGAAGCCACAGTAGAATCTATAGAGGAATATGGCTTCTACCGTACAAACTACAAGATAATAGACAATCCTAAGGTATCCATAGTTATACCGAATAAGGACCACATTGAGGACCTTATGAAATGTATGGATTCCATAGATAGATTATCAGACTATAGAAATTATGAATTTATAATAGTTGAAAATAACAGTACCGAGGATAGAACCTTTGAATTCTACAAGAGTATAGAGGACAGAGATAATGTTAAGGTTCTATATTGGGACAAGGAATTTAATTACTCAGCTATAAATAACTTCGGTGTGGAAGCAGCAGATGGAGAATACATCCTACTGCTTAATAATGACACAGAAATTATAAACCCTGACTGTCTGAGTCAGATGCTGGGATATTGCCAGCGAGAGGATGTGGGCATAGTGGGAGCCAGACTCTATTACGAGGATGGAAGCATCCAGCACGCAGGAGTGGTTATAGGCTTCGGCGGAATAGCAGGACATGCCTTTGTAGGACTTTACGAGGATAATGGACTCTATATGTCCAGAACCAAGGTTGCCTGCAATTACAGTGCAGTTACCGCAGCCTGCCTTATGGTTAAGAAATCTATCTTCCAGCAGGTTGGAGGCTTGGATGAAAGCTTCAAGGTTGCATTTAACGATATAGACTTCTGTATGATGGTTCGTGAATTGGGCAAGCTTGTGGTATATAACCCAAATGCAAAGCTGTATCACTACGAGTCTAAGTCTAGGGGGTATGAGGATACTCCTGAGAAGCAGGCAAGATTTGCCAGCGAGATAGAGAGATTCAGCAAGAAGTGGCCAGATATTTTGGCAAAGGGCGACCCTTATTACAATGAGAATTTGGCGCTGGATAAGGCGGATTTTTCGGTGAAGGGGTAGAGTGGTAAAAGTTGATATAATTATAGGATTGTGGTAAAATTTTGATAATTATGGGATAGTGTATCTAGGAGGAAAAATATGAACATAGTACTATTATCAGGAGGCTCGGGGAAAAGATTGTGGCCTCTGTCAAATGATGTAAGATCAAAGCAATTTATAAAGCTTTTTAAGACAGAAGATAATGATTATTTGTCAATGGTACAGAGAGTATATAATCAGATTTGTGAGGTTGATAAGGCTGCTAATGTTACTATAGCAACCTCCAAGACACAGGTATCATCTATTCACAATCAGTTAGGGAAACAGGTAGGAGTATGTGTTGAGCCATGTCGTAGAGACACATTTCCAGCTATAGCTTTAGCCACTGCATATCTTCACGACGTGAAGGGTGTGTCAGAGGATGAAGCGGTTATAGTATGCCCCGTAGATCCATATGTAAATTTGGATTATTTCCAAGCTGTGAAGAAACTGGGAGAGCTTGCTGAATTAGGAGATTCGAATCTTACACTTATGGGAATAGAACCAACATACCCTAGTGAAAAGTATGGATATATTATGCCTACAGACAAAGAGAATATAAGCAAGGTAGATTCCTTTAAAGAGAAACCGGACACAGAAACAGCCAAGACCTATATTAGTCAGGGGGCTTTGTGGAATGCTGGTGTATTTGCATATAAATTAGGATATATGCTTGATAAGGCGCATGAATTAATTGATTTCGATAACTATCATGATTTGTTTAATAAATACGAAACTCTTACAAAAATCAGTTTTGATTATGCGGTGGTAGAGAAGGAAGATAATATTCAGGTAATGCGTTTCTCTGGACAGTGGAAGGATTTGGGAACATGGAATACATTTGCTGAGGCCATGGAGGACGCAACCATAGGTAAGGTTATAATGAATGATACCTGCCAGGATGTTAATGTAATAAATGAATTAGACATTCCTGTACTTTGTATGGGGTTAAAGAACGTAGTTGTATCTGCAAGTGCACAAGGAATATTGATATCAGATAAAGAGGAAACAGATTTTATTAAGCCATTTGTAGACAATATGGATGAGGACATAATGTTTGCCGATAAGTCTTGGGGAAGCTATAGGGTACTTTCTAAGGGAGAGGACAGCTTAACTATAAAGTTAAATATAAAGGCAGGATCATGGCTCAGCTATCATTCACACGCAAGTAGGGATGAGATATGGAATATAGTATCCGGACAGGGAGAGGTTACTGTTGATGAAGATAGTCGTCAGGTAAACAAAGGAGATGTAATATCAATAAAATCCGGAAGTAAGCATATGATTAAGGCTATTACAGATATGGAAGTAATCGAGATACAGATGGGTAAGGAGATTAGTGTTAATGACAAGTGTAAGTTCAAGTTTGATTAACAAGCCTTTTATGTTAGCCCCTGCAGGTAAGGATTACCTCTGGGGTGGTAATAGATTGAAAGTAGATTATAATAAAAATATAGATTTAACACCACTGGCTGAGACCTGGGAATGTTCTACTCATCCAGACGGACCTAGTATGGTTATTAGTGGAGAATATAATGGATGGACTCTGCCACAAGTGTTAAAGGAGCACCCTGATTATCTGGGTACCAATAATGCTAATAGCAGTGACCTGCCGGTATTAATTAAATTTATCGACGCAGAAAAAGACTTATCAGTACAGGTGCACCCAAGTGATGAGTATGCTATGGAATATGAGAATGGTTCTTATGGTAAGACAGAGATGTGGTATGTTCTTGATGCTACAGAGGATGCAAAGTTAGTGTATGGCTTCAATCAGGATGTGGATGAAGAAACCTTAAGACAAGCCCTGAAAGAAGGGGAATTAGAAAAATATCTAAATACAGTAGCTATAGAAAAGGGAGATGTGTTCTTTATACCATCAGGGCAGGTGCATGCCATAGGAGCAGGAGCTGTTATAGCTGAGATACAGCAGAATTCAAATCTGACCTACAGACTTTATGATTACAATAGAAGAGACAAGGATGGTAACCTAAGAGAGCTTCATATAGATAAGGCCCTTGCGGTGTCTAATATGAGCAGTAGTTCAAAACCATCCAAGACAACAACAGAGATAAAGTCCACCAAAGAATATGACATTGAGCAGATAAGTGATTGTAAGTATTTTCAGGTAGATAATGTAAATATACATACAGAGGCTTATGCTACAGTAAATTATAACACTGGAAAAGAGACTTTTAATGTGCTCCTTTGCGTAGATGGACAGGGAATACTTGCAGTTAATGAAGAAACATTTAACATAAACAAAGGCGACTGCGTATTTGTTCCAGCTAATTCTGTAAATATGAAGCTGAGTGGAAATATGCAGATATTAAGAACAAGCTGTTAAGGAGAAAAATATGAACTATCAGGAAAGATATAAAGAATGGCTAGATTCAGAGGTATTTGATGAGGAGACAAAAACTGAGCTTCGAGCAATCGCCAATGACGATAAGGAAATAGAGGATAGATTCTACAAGGACCTTAAGTTTGGTACAGGAGGACTTAGAGGAGTAATTGGTGCTGGAACTAACAGAATGAATATATATACTGTTACAAAGGCTACTCAAGGACTTGCAAATTACATTAGGAGCCTTGGTGACGAAGCCATATCAAAGGGAGTTGCTTTAGCCTACGACTCTAGAAATATGTCTCCAGAATTTGCTGAGGCAACTGCCTTATGTCTTAATGCAAACGGAATAAAGACATATATATTTGATTCTCTTAGACCAACTCCTGAGCTTTCCTATGCAGTTCGTAAGCTTAATTGTGTAGCAGGTGTAGTAATAACCGCAAGCCATAATCCACCAGAGTATAATGGCTATAAGGTTTACTGGGAGGATGGTGCGCAGATAACACCTCCTCACGATAAGAATATACTGGCACATGTTGCAGAGGTAACAGATTTCGATCAGGTTCTTAAAATGAACTTGGCTGATGCTAAGGAGCAAGGTCTATACAATATGGTTCCAGATAGTGTTGATGAAGATTATTATAACGAGCTTGTACAACAGACCATACACTCAGATATTATTCCTAAGATAGCTGATGATATGACTATAGTATTTACACCTCTTCATGGAACAGGAAATGTACCTGTTCAGGAGGTATTAAAGAGATTAGGATTTACAAAGGTTTATATTGTACCAGAGCAGGAGCAGCCTGATGGAGATTTCCCTACAGTTGCATCACCAAATCCAGAGAATCCAGAGGGCTTTGCTATGGCTTTAGCACTAGCCAAAAAGGTTGATGCGGATATAGTTATGGCTACAGATCCTGATGCAGATAGATTAGGAATATATGTAAAGGATACAAATGGTGTATTTGAAGGTACGGAATTAGCTAATACAGATGACTATCCATATGTATGCTTCAATGCAAATATGACAGGTGCCTTAGTTGCGGAGTATGTTTGTCGTGAGCGAAAAAATACAGGAACCCTGCCTGCAAATGGAGCATTGTGTAGCACAATAGTATCCACTAATTTAGCCGCAGCAATTGCCAAGGCTTATGACCTTAAATTCATAGAGACACTTACAGGCTTTAAATATATAGGAGAGCAGATAAAGTTCTTTGATGAGAATCATTCTTATAAATTCATCTATGGTATGGAGGAAAGCTATGGTTGCCTTGTGGGCGATTATACTAGAGATAAGGATGCCTGTGGAGCTGTGGTAATGCTTAGTGAGGTTGCAGCATTTTACAAGACTCAGGGCAAAACTCTATGTGATGCCATGGAAGAGATATATGAAAAGTATGGTTATTATAGAGAGGGTGCTCATTCACTTACCTTAAAGGGTGCAGACGGAGAAGCACGCATCAAAGAGATAATGAATAACCTTCGAAGCAATCCTATTACAGAGGTGGCTGGTCTTAAGGTTGTTGCATTAAGAGATTATAAGGAAGATAGAAGAGTTGATTTTGAAAGTAAAGTGGAGACAGCTACGGGTCTACCAAGGTCAAATGTGCTTTACTTCGAATTAGATAAGGATGGCTGGTTTGCAGTTAGACCATCAGGAACAGAGCCAAAGATAAAGTTTTATTTTGGAGTAAATGAAGCTACCATGAAAGATGCCAATGACAAGCTAGCTGAGATTAAGAGATTTGTTGTTACATTAGCATAATAAGGAGATGCCTATGAGTGCAAGAGCTAATTACGAAGCTTGGTTAAATAGTGAAATAATTGATGAGGCTACAAAGGAAGAGTTACGTAGCATATCTGATAATTCCGATGAGATAGAAGAAAGATTCTATATGGATTTGGAATTTGGTACAGGTGGTCTAAGAGGTGTAATGGGTGCTGGAACTAATCGTATGAATATTTATACTGTTAGAAAAGCCACTCAGGGTTTGGCCAACTATATTAAAAAAAATAATGAGTTTTCAGATTGCTCTGTGGTAATATCTTATGATAATAGGCATAATTCTAAGGAATACGCTATAGAAACAGCAGGATGCCTGGTGGCAAATGGAATAAAAACATATATATTTGATTCTTTACGACCAACACCAGTGTTATCCTTTGCGGTAAGATATTTGGAGTGTACAGCAGGTGTTAATATAACCGCTAGTCACAATCCAAAGGAATATAATGGATATAAGGTATATGGACCAGATGGCTCACAGGTGGTGTCACCTATGGATAAAGCCATAATGAATGAGGTTAGAGCTATTCAAACATTGGAGGAATGTGCTAGCTTATCCGAAGAAGAGCTGTTAAGCAATCCATTATATAAGGTGTTAGATGAAGATGTGGATGAGGCTTATTATGATGCTATAAAGGATATAAGTATTAGACCTGGAGTTATAAAGCAGAATCCAGACATATCCATCGTATATAGTCCGTTGCACGGAACAGGACTAGTTCCTGTAACAAAGGTGTTAAAGGAAAATGGATTAGAGAATGTTCACATAGTGGAGGAACAGGCGGTTCAGAATGGTGACTTCGCTACTGTCAAATCCCCTAATCCAGAAAATGAAAAAGCATTTGAGTGCGCCTTAAAGTTGGCGGAGAAAGTCAAATCAGATTTGGTATTACTTACTGACCCAGATGCAGATAGACTAGGACTTTGTGCTCTAGATAAAATGTCGGGAGAGTATAAGCACTTTACTGGGAATATGATGGGAGCACTTCTATGTGAGTACGTTCTATCTTCTAGAACAGAGCTTGGTACTATGCCTAATAACCCTAGCATAGTTAGTACGGTAGTAATTACAGATTTGGTGAGAAAAATATGTGATAGTTATGGTGTATATTGTGATGCAAATAATCTAATTGGCTTCAAGTATATAGCTAATAAAATTAGAGAATATGAGGGAAATTCCTCCTATGAATATGTATTTGGTTTAGAGGATAGTGATGGATGTCTTCCAGGCACCTATGCAAGAGATAAGGATGCGGTAGGAACGGTACTGTTATTGTGCGAGGCTGCTGCATATTATCATTCCATTGGGTTGACATTGTGGGAACAAATGCTTAATATCTATGAGAAATATGGATACTTTGCAGAGGATTTAAAGACCAAGAAAATCCCAGGAGTAGATGGACAGGAAAAGATAGCTAATATGATAGCCACCTTGCGAGAGAACCCACTAGATATGATAGGAGAATCTAAGGTAGTATCGGTATCCGATTATAAGACAGGAATATACTTTGATGCTGTTACTGGTGAAAGTCGAGAGGCGAAGCTGGACAAGTCCAATATGATATATTACAGATTGGAAAATGATGGGTGGTTCTTGGTGAGACCATCTGGTACAGAACCAAAGATAAAGTTTTATATGGGTGCAAAGGGGAATTCATTAGAGGATTCCAAGACCAAAATAGAAGCGTTAATTAACGCAGTTATGAAGATATTTGAGTAAGATTAGGAGAGAAAAATGGCAGTAGAAAAATTCGGAAAGATTACAGTAGAGACATGTGACATAGAGGGATTAAAGGTGATTACTCCATCTGTATTTGGAGATGATAGAGGATACTTTATGGAGACATATAATTACAATGATTTTGCTACGGCAGGTATTGACTGTAAGTTCGTACAGGATAACCAGTCAAGCTCAAAAAAGGGCGTTCTTAGAGGACTGCATTTCCAGATTAACTTTCCACAGGACAAGCTTGTAAGAGTGGTAAGTGGAGAGGTATTTGATGTGGCTGTAGATCTTAGAGAAGGTTCAGAAACATATGGAAAATGGTATGGAGTGCATCTGTCTGCTGAGAATAAAAAGCAGTTTTTCATTCCAAAGAATTTTGCTCATGGATTTATAGTATTATCAGACAGCGCAGAATTTTGTTATAAGTGTACTGACTTCTATCATGCAAATGATGAGGGTGGACTTCTCTGGTGTGACCCTGAAATCGGTGTAGAGTGGCCTATGCCAGAGGGTATGACAAAAGAGGATTTGACTATATCTGATAAAGATCAAAAGTGGAGTGGAATAAAGGAACTTTCTAAGAACTAGTCTAGGAGAAATAGTATGAAACTATTAGTATCTGCAAAGGATGCAATCAGCAAAAGAAAAATAATGATAGAGTTGGCAAAAACAGACTTCAAAAAAAGATTTGCAGGCTCATATTTTGGTATAGTCTGGATGTTTGTGCAGCCCATAGTTACTATATTTATTTATTACTGTGTATTTCAGTTGGGATTTAAGGCTAATCCACCTTCTGCCATTGACGCGCCGTATGTGTTATGGTTGGTTCCAGGAATAGTTCCATGGTTTTATTATAGTGAGGCGGTACAGATGGGTACTAACTGCTTGTTTGATTACAATTATTTGGTTAAAAAGGTTGTATTCAAGGTAAGTATAATACCGATTATAAAAAATATATCCTGTGCCTTTGTACATTTGATTTTTGTTTTCATTATGATTGGTTTCTTCTTGATATATGGTTATGCACCAGAGTTATCATGGATACAAATACTGTATTATTCCGGATGCACCTTTGTGTTAATAACAGGAACGATATTAATCACATCATCAGTAACAGTGTTTTTCAAGGATATGAGCCAGATAGTATCTATTTTGGTTCAGTTTGGTATGTGGATTACACCGATAATGTGGGACTATAATATGTTTGGAGAAAAGATCGTACCATTTTTAAAGATTAACCCATTTTTCTATATATCAGAAGGCTACAGAGATAGTATGTTGAATGGTGTGTGGTTTTGGGAAAGACCATTAGATACGTTGTATTTTTGGATAATAACATTGATTATATTTGCTATTGGAACAAAGCTATTCAAGAAACTTAGACCGCACTTTGCGGATGTTCTATAAGGAGTCAGTATGGATATTATTACTGTAGAAAATGTTTCAAAGGTATACCCTTTGTATGACAAAACAATAGATAGATTAAAAGAGACATTGTCTATTACCAAAAAAAGCTATCATAGGGATTTCTATGCCTTGAATGATGTAAGCTTCAATATAGGAGCAGGTGAGACTATTGGAATAATAGGTACTAATGGTTCTGGCAAATCAACCATTCTAAAAATTATTACTGGTGTACTAACTCCAACAGAAGGAAATGTAACAGTTAATGGCAAAATTTCGGCTCTATTGGAACTAGGTGCAGGCTTTAATATGGACTATACAGGAATGGAAAATCTCTATATGAATGGAACTATGATGGGTTACTCCAAAGAAGAGATGGAAGAAAAGATTCCGGCCATATTGGACTTCGCGGATATAGGAGAGTTTGTTCACCAGCCAGTGAAGACCTACTCAAGTGGAATGTTTGTCCGATTAGCTTTTGCTTTAGCTATAAATGTTGAACCAGAGATTTTAATAGTTGATGAAGCACTAGCAGTTGGAGATGCTTTTTTTCAGGCAAAATGTTTCTCTAAGCTTGAGGAGATAAGAAATGCTGGAACTACTATATTATTTGTATCTCATGACATAGTGTCAGTAAAACAATTATGTAAGCGAGCTATTTGGATAGAAAAAGGGTTGGTGCGTATGGATGGAGACTCTAACGAAGTATGCGAACAATACCTAAGTATGCAAATAGAAGAAAACAACAGAATGAAGTCCGAGCTGGTAAAGGGCTTGCATCTGGAAAATAACGCAAAAACCATAAAAGAAAAGGACAAAATTGTAGTTAGAAAACTAGATTACACTTCCATGAAGAATGTAACAGCTACTGATGCAGCAGACATGCTATCCTTTTACATTAGAGATGAAAAAGGTGATGATGTCAATGTTCTAAGGCCAAACAAAAAATATACATTTGGCATAATTGCAGAGTTTAAGGAAAGTGTAGAAAATGCACTATTTGGCTTTGAGATGGAAAATGCAAAAGGCGTTAAGCTGTTTAGTATTAATAATTTTCTTAGCAATAGCGTGATGAGCTTAGCAGAAAAAGGAAAGATATATGAGGTAAAATTCGATATAAGATTGCCTAAGGTTTGCAATGGAGAATATCTTATTAGTCCATGTATAGCTGCAGGAGAGCAAAACAACCATATAGTACATGTTAGATTGCATAACGCTATTATGATTAATGTGGATAATTCGGAAGGATACAATCTATCAATTTTTGATTTGGATGCAAAGACAACTTTAATTGAACGAGACAGAAAAAGTATCAAGTTCTATGAGTAGGAGATAAATATGAAGGAAAATGTTAATGAAATTTTTACTGGAGAAAGATTTGTTCCAGGAGTAGAAGATGATGAGATAACAATTGAACACTATCAAAGATATGAATCTATAGTAGAAATTGTTCGGGATAAGGTTGTAGTGGATGCAGCTTGTGGAGAAGGATACGGAACTTCTATTCTTGGAAAAACTGCCAAGTCTGTAGTTGGTATAGATATCTCTGAGGAAGCTGTGGAGAGAGCAAAGAGGGAATATGAGACTGACAATGTAAAGTATCAGGTAGGTGATATTTCTAAGCTAGACCTAGAAGACTCATCTATTGATGTTTTTGTGTCTTTCGAAACTATAGAGCACGTTAACAAAGAACTTCAGAAAAAGTTTGTATCCGAGGTATCAAGAGTATTAAAAGATGATGGAGTATTTGTGATATCATCTCCTAATAAGGCGATTTATTCGGATTTTTTTGGTTACAATAATGAGTTTCATGTTTGTGAGATGTACAAGGATGAGTTTGTAGAATTATTACAGGCCCAGTTCCAGTATGTAAAAATATATAACCAGTACCTTGAGGTGGCAAGTATAGTTGATAACAATGATATTCATAAGGATGGTGCAAAGTTCAAGAAGAATAGAGATACCTACACTTCAGATGGAAAATACTTTATAGCTATAGCAAGTAAAAAAGCTATAGGGGACATATGTATACAATCAGTTTATCTTAAGCATGATGTAACCTATAGAAAAAACATCCAAAGAATCTTTGAGTTACAAAAAGAGGTGGATGATAGGAATGAGCATCTTACAAAGCTAGATAAGGAAATCAAGGATAAGGACCAGAGAATAATTGAACTTCAGGAAGAACATGAGAAGGGTATGGTTCAATTAAGAGGCTTTTTGGATGAAATTGAAGATCACGTTAGACAGAAGGAAGAACTTTTAAAACTGAATGAAGAACTTAGAGAGAAGATTGAGTTAAATGAGTATCATTTAAACAAAGCCAATAAAGCGATTCACGATAAGGATGTCCATATTGGAAATCTTGAAAATATTATTAGAGACAAGGATAATCATATAAATAATCTAGAAAATACTTTGAGAAGAATCAAGAAGTTTGTTCCGGCTCCGTTAAGGAAGCTGGCCAAATTTATTGTACGTGGATTTAGAAAAATTAAGAGAACTTTAAAAGGAAACAAAAAGATGAAGAAGCTTCGTAAGCTGAAGGTCTCTTCAAGTCAGAATCCAATAGTATCTATAATTATACCGGTATATAATCAGTTTGATTATACCTACCAGTGTATTAAGTCAATTATAGAGTACACAGCAGATGTGGAATATGAAATTATTATAGGCGACGATGTTTCTTCAGACGAAACAGTAAATATTAATAAGTACATCAAGGGAATAAATGTTATAAGAAACAGTGAGAATCTTAAGTTCTTGCTTAACTGTAATAATGCTGCAAAGTCAGCTATAGGTAAATACATTTTATTCTTAAATAATGACACAAAGGTTACTGAAGGCTGGTTATCAAGTCTAGTTAAGCTGATAGAAGCTGATGAATCCATCGGGATGGTTGGTTCAAAGCTTGTATATCCAGATGGTCGACTTCAGGAGGCGGGTGGCATTGTATGGAAGGATGCATCAGCTTGGAATTACGGTCATGGCCAAGATCCAGAAGCACCAGAGTATAACTATGTAAGAGAGGTGGATTATATATCAGGAGCCTCTATTATGATTAAGAAAGCTCTGTGGGAGGAACTAGGTGGTTTTGATGAAGAGTTTGCACCTGCATACTACGAGGATACAGACTTAGCATTCCAGGTAAGAAAAGCTGGATATAAGGTTATGTATCAGCCACAATCTGTAGTTGTACATTTCGAAGGTGTGTCTAATGGAACAGATGTAAGCACAGGATTGAAACAATATCAGGTAGTAAATGAGAAAAAGTTTAGAGATAAATGGGCAGAAGAATTGAGTAATCACTATGAAAATGGAGAAAAGGTTATTCGCGCAAAGGATAGATGCTTTGAGGGCAAAAAGAATATTTTGTTCATAGACCATTATGTGCCTCATTACGACAAGGATGCAGGCTCAAGATGTGTGTATTATTATCTGAACTTATTCCTAAAGAAGGGATATAATGTTAAGTTTATCGGAGATAATTTTTATAAGCACGAGCCATATACTACACATCTCAATCAAATGGGAATAGAGGTATTACATGGTAATTGGTATGCGCAAAATATTTTCACCTGGTTAGAGGAAAATAAAGACAATATAGATTTTGCCTTTATGAATAGACCACATATAACTGAAAAATATATTGATTTCTTCAAGGAAAAGATGAACACAAAACTGGCATACTTTGGACACGATCTACATTTCCTTAGAGCTATGAGAGAATACGAAATTACTGGTGATGAGGAAAAACGCTTGGAGTCTGCCGATTGGAAGAAGAAGGAACTTGATATAATTAACAAGGTGGATCTGGTATTATATCCATCAACTGTTGAGACAAATATGATTAAGGAAATCAACAGTGACCTTAATGCTAAGACCCTTATCCTATATATATATGATGAGTTCCTTAATTATGATAGAAAATCAAAGAACAACAAGGGAATAATGTTCGTAGGAGGATTTAGTCACACTCCAAATGTGGATGCAGTAAAGTGGTTTGTGGAGGAAGTGTATAGCAAGGTTCGAGAAAAGATGGACATACCTTTCTATATAGTAGGCTCAAATCCTCCAGAAGAAATCAAAGCATTACACGGAAATGGAATAGATGTGAAGGGCTTTGTATCAGATGAGGAACTTAACCAACTCTATAGAAACTGTAAGTTGGTTGTTGTTCCACTTAGATACGGAGCAGGTGTTAAAGGTAAGGTTGTGGAGGCTATATATAATGGTGCTCCTACATTAACTACAAGCATTGGAGCTGAGGGTATTCCTGACATTGAAGATGTATTAGTTGTGAAGGATGAGGCAGAGGAATTTGCGGATTCGATAATCAAGCTATATAATGATGATGCTGAGCTAGATAGATTGTCAAAGAATATGCAGAAGTATATCAAGGAGTATAATAGTTTGGATGCAGCTTGGGAAGTTATAGGAGAAGATTTTGAGTAGTCTTTTTGGTTAGGAGGATAATTGTGAAACTCAAAAGATTAAGAACAGAAGTATCGCATATATTTAGTTTTTTTGGTGTTTTTCTTTTGTTATTACTATATCCTGTCATAGGTAAATATGTTGATGAAAAAATGGAGTTGTCCGGATTTATAAAGAAGGACACTATGCCAGAGATATCTAGAAATGGAGTTTTAGATGGAACATGGCAAGAAAAAATGGATGTATATTTACGCAATAATATGCCAGGTAAAAATTTTTTGGTTAAAGTAAATAGCCAAGTGCAATACTCTGTTTTTGGAAGATCATCAAACACAAATGTTTTGGTGGGAGAAAACAAACAATTATATGAAGCGCCCTATCTAAATTACCAAATGAACATAAAGGGACAAGTTTCGGAAGAAAAAATTATAGAGTTAGTTGATAAATTAGAAAAACTAGAAGGTGTTTTAGAAAACAAAAATAAGGAATTATATGTATTTATAACTCCTTCAAAAGTAAGATATTGTTATGATGAAGCACCGTATTATTATCGAGTGTGTGCAAATGATAATGAAGAATTAGCCTATGATAGGTTTGTTGATGAGTTGGACAAATCTTCAATAAAGTATTTTGATTCCATACAATACATTGATGAAATCAAAGAAGAATTTGAATATCCTCTTTTTTACACAACAGGTATACACTGGAGCAATGTTCTGGGAGCAAATGTTACAGTTGAATTTAATAAATGGTTAACTAATGAAAGTAAATATGACCTAGGGTGTATTTACATATCTGAGGTTAAAGAAGTAGATAGTCCTGTTTATCCTGATGCAGATTTATATTCTACATTGAATTTGTTTTCAAAACCGGATGAGACTTATTATCAACCAGTAATTTCTGTTGAAGAGGGAGAGGATTTGCCAACTGTCTATATAAGAGGTGGAAGCTTTATGGGACAAAGCCTAATGATCCTCATAAAAAAAGGATTGTTTCAGCAAGATTTTCATTTTGAAAATAATTTTAGACACAAAAATCGTTACACAGAAACACAAGTAATATCGACAATATCCAGCTATGATGAAATCGATGTTATATCCGAGTTAAATGCATCAGATATTCTCATTTTAGAGGTTAATGAAACTAATATAGGGAATATGTCTTGGGGATTTATAGATTACTTGTTGGAGAATCAAGATAGTCTAAAGGAGGATTAATAATGAGCTTCACCTCAGTTTCATTTTTAAATATATTTTTGCCATTAACTATTATATTATATTTTTTAGTGGGATTTGAGAATAAAGTCAAATATAAAAATTTCATTTTGACAATTGCATCAATTCTTTTTTATGCTTGGTGTGGAATTCAATATTTGATTTTGTTCATTGTGATCATACTGATAAATTATCTTTGCGCAAGAAAGTTATCTTATGCAAAAAACAAAAAAAGAAGGTTATGCTTAGTAATTACTTTAGATGTTGTTGTGCTTACTATATTCAAATATTTTAATTTCTTTGTTGATAATATTGAAAAAATAGGACAGAGTGTGTATAATCGGGACTTTGCAATTAACGAACCACTGATTCCATTGCCTTTAGGAATATCATTTATTGTCTTTCAGATGATTGCATTTATGGTTGATGTGTATAAAGACGAAGTAAAAGTTGACTCGGTGTGGGATGTAGTGTTGTTTTTTATGTTTTTTCCACAAGTTGTACAAGGACCAATTCTTAGATATAATGATATTTCGAGTGAACTTAAAACGAGGATTTCAACAAAAGAAAATTTGTGTCTAGGAGCAGAGCGTTTTATTATAGGTTTTGTTAAAAAAATCCTTGTAGCTGACAAATTAGTACCTTTGTCAAATTATATATTTTCTACAGTAGATTTTGGTGTTGCCATAGGATATGCGTGGCTAGGAGTGATTTGCTATGCGTTTGTAATATATTTTGATTTTTCAGGATATACAGATATGGCAATAGGAATTGCAAAAATTTTTGGATTTGACATCCCAGAAAACTTTGAACATCCATATATTGCCCAGTCCATTCAAGAGTTTTGGCAAAGATGGCATATTACTCTTTCAAGATGGTTTAAAGATTATGTGTACATACCACTAGGTGGAAATAGAAAAGGAAAGCTTGCTTCCGGCCGAAACATTATGATAGTTTTTTTACTTACAGGAATTTGGCATGGTGCTAGTTGGACTTTCGTTATTTGGGGGGTATGGCATGGTATATTTAGAATAATTGAGATGATTGGGTTAAAGAAAATTCTTCAAAAGATACCAGTTATTTTTAGATATATTTATACATGGTTGATAGTATTGGTGGGATGGGTTTTCTTTAGAGCTGATAATATTAAACATGCATTGTTGTATATAAAATCAATGTTTCTTCCAAACGATGCGACATATTTACATTTAGGTGTGTTGAAATATTTTGACTTGCAACTTGTAGTAGTAATGCTAATTGCTATATTATTTTCTATGCCAATAAGGAAAAAAATAGTTAGTTTTATATCAGACAAAAAATTATTTGTATTTTATAGAATATTGTTGTGCGTACTGTTCTTTCTTGCAATGGCATCAATGTTGGGTTCATCAGTGAATCCATCGATTTATGAAAAGTTCTAATTGTTCATAAATTGAATTATGTGATTAAAAAATTTCATGACAAATAAAAATAGTATTATTTAAAGAGGAAAGAAAATGATAAATAATTTGACAAAAATGAAAGATAATAAAAATTTCAAAAATATATTAATATACATTTTACCGTATATGTTTGCTTTTGGTGTATGCTTTTTTGTCATATTCAAATACTTGAATATTTCAATAGGACAACTACCATTAATGGATTACTGGTTAAACAGAGATGTGCGAATTGAAAGAACACTAAATGACTTCAAGTGGGAATATATTATTTATGCTCCCCACGGTATTCACTGGAATCCCTTATCGGTTTTAGCAGATTATGTATTTATTAATATATTCAAATGTGATAATAGAGCTTATGTGTATGCTGGTTTTATAATGACTTGTTTAACAATGCTTCTGGTGATAAAAACATATAAGCGAAACTATTCTACAGATAATGGAATATGGAATTTTGTTGGTTTATTTACATTTTTGCTCACAATAATTAATTTAAACCAATGGGAAATATTAACTATTTTTTGTAATTTTGCATTTATGACTAGAATATTTATCTATTTGCTATTGTTTGATTACTTAGATACAAAAATAAGAAATGGAAATATAAAATGGAGTCATGTAGCAATAATAAGTATATCATCCATCTTTGTAATAAATTTCATTAGTCAAGCATATTATCCAGGCTTTGTAGTGGCTATGATATGTGTTATGATGGTGGAAATTATATTTGTTACAAGAGAAAAAATCAAAGAATATGGCGTAATTTCGTTGAGTTTGATTTTGGGAACTGTAATTTGTATATTGTGTACCGTTCGAGAGAGTGTAACTATTGCATCAGATGGTGGCGTTGGATTAATGGATACAATAAAAACATATGTCAAAGGCATAATACTTATGCTTGGTAGCACCATTATTCATGTAACAGATCAAGGATATGAAATGAAACGATGTTATGTGGCAGGCACTATAATATTAATTCTTTCAATAATTGCAGTAGTATTATTTTTTGTAAAGAAGATATATTGTAAGACAAGTTTTCCATTAGCTTGTATGATATATGCATTTGTTAGCATAGTGGTAATTATTATGGGAAGAGTGAATGTGTATGGATTAGGAAGTGTTACTTCCTCAAGGTATGTTGTGGAAACAACTATAGGATTATTGGGCTTAGTTCAGATTTATTGGTTATTGTTATCAGAATATATAGAAAACAATAAATACAATGTGTTATTGCCAATAATAGTGATTACTTCGATAGCCATTTCAATTATTCATAACAACTACGTCGAATATCAAATAGGTCCTGCAAGAAAGCAATATAACAATACTATGGTTAATCTTGCATTAGATATAGATAACGTTTCGGATGAACAATTGGCGATATTCCAGGCTCCCGCACAAGAAGTTAGAGATGGAATTGCAACAATGAAAAAGTATAAATTAGGTTTATGGAGAGATTAATTAGATATTTATTGAGGAGAAATAGCTTATGAAAGTCGTAATTTTAGCCGGAGGCTTTGGAACCAGAATTTCAGAAGAATCTGAATACAAACCAAAACCTATGATTGAAATAGGTGGAAAACCAATATTATGGCACATAATGAAAGAATATTCTTATTATGGTTATAATGAATTTATAATATGTGCAGGATATAAGCAGCATGTTATAAAGGAATGGTTTGCGGACTATTTCTTGCATACCTCAGATATAACCTTTGACTTTACTGAGGGCAACAAAATGATTGTTCACAATCAGTATTCTGAACCTTGGAAGGTTACAGTGGTTGATACTGGACTTAACACTATGACAGGGGGAAGAATTAAGAGAATTAAGCCTTATGTTGGGGACGAGCCGTTCTTGATGACCTATGGTGATGGTGTTTGTGATGTAGATATATCCAAGCTGGTTGAATATCATAAGAATCATGGTAAGATAGCTACATTAACTGCTGTTATGCTGGAGCAGGAAAAGGGTGTTTTAGATATAGGTGGAGATAATGCAGTGCATTCCTTTAGAGAAAAAAGTGCTACTGATGGAGCACCTATAAATGCAGGCTATATGGTGCTTAATCCTGAGATATTTGATTATATAGAGGGAGATTCAACAGTTTTTGAGAAGGAGCCGTTAGTTAGATTGGCTCAGGAAGGACAGTTGATGTCTTACGCTCACAAGGGATACTGGCAGTGTATGGATACAAAGAGAGAGAAAGATAAGCTGGAGAAGCTCTGGAATAAGGGTGTAGCTCCATGGAAGAAATGGGAGGAATAATAATGTTTACAAATAAGACAGAAGAACAATCAAGACAGATAATATTGGATATGGTAGCCAGCTATTGTGATACCTTCCATAATAAGAAAAAGCCTTTTGAGCCAGGTGACCGTATTACCTATGCTTCAAGGGTTTACGACCATGAGGAAATGTGTAACCTTGTTGATTCTGCATTGGAGTTTTGGTTAACATCAGGTCGTTATACAGATGAATTTGAAAAGCTTTTTGCAGATTATTTAGGAGTGAAGTATTGCTCCTTAGTGAACTCAGGTTCTTCAGCTAATTTGAATGCATTTATGGCACTTACATCACCTTTATTAGGAGACAGACAGGTTAAGCCAGGTGATGAGATGATTACTGTGGCAGCAGGATTTCCTACTACTGTAACACCAGCTATTCAGTATGGTGTAGTACCTGTTTTTATAGATGTTACTATTCCACAGTACAATATGGATGTTACTCAGCTTGAAGCAGCTTTGTCAGACAAGACTAAGGTGGTAATGGCTGCACATACATTGGGAAATCCATTTGATTTAAAGGCTGTTAAGGAGTTCTGTGATAAGCATAATCTTTGGTTAATAGAGGACAATTGTGATGCATTAGGAACTAAGTACACCATAGATGGAGAGGAAAAGTTCTCTGGAACTATAGGTGATATAGGTACATCTTCATTCTATCCACCACATCATATGACAATGGGTGAGGGAGGTGCAGTATACACTAATAATCCTTTACTTCATAAGTGTATTAGGTCATTCCGTGACTGGGGTAGGGATTGTGTATGTGCATCTGGTCAGGATAACCTTTGTAAGCATCGTTTTGATAAGCAGTATGGAGAGCTTCCTTTAGGCTATGATCACAAGTATGTGTATTCACACTTTGGATATAACCTAAAGGCTACTGATATGCAGGCTTCTATAGGTTGTGCTCAGATTAAGAAGTTCCCTACATTTGTGGAGAAGAGAAAATATAACTTTAATAGATTAAAGGCAGCATTGGCAGGATGTGAGGACAAGTTAATCCTTCCAGAACCATGTGAGAATTCATCACCAAGCTGGTTTGGTTTCTTAATCACTTGTAAGGAAGGCGTAGACAGAAATAAGGTAGTTCCATATATTGAGGAGCATGGTGTGCAGACAAGAATGCTTTTTGCAGGTAACCTTACAAAGCATCCTTGCTTTGATCAGATGAGAGCTTCAGGAACAGGCTATAGAGTAGTTGGTGACTTAACAGTTACTGATAGAATTATGAATGATACCTTCTGGGTAGGTGTATATCCAGGTATGACAGATGAGATGATAGATTATATGGCTCAGGTAATAAAGGAAGCTGTTAATCAGTAAATCGTAGGAGGGATATTGTGAGACAGAGATTAGCGGATTATGTTGCAGACTTTTTGGTGGCACATGGTGTTACAGATTGCTTTAGTGTAGTAGGTGGAGGAGCTATGCATTTGAATGATGCATTAGGTCATAGAGATGGATTAAAGGTAACCTACAACCATCATGAGCAGGCTTGTGCTATTGCAGCTGAAGCATATGCAAGAATAGACAACAAAATAGCAGCAGTATGTGTTACAACAGGGCCGGGAGGAACCAATGCCTTAACTGGTGTTTTAGGAGGTTGGTTAGATTCTATTCCTATGTTTATCATAAGTGGACAGGTTCGTTATGATACTACTGCCAGATATGCCTTACAATACACAGAAACACCTCTTAGAGCTATGGGAGATCAGGAGTATGACATAGTAAAATCTGTAGAGCATATGACAAAGTATGCAACTATGGTTGAAGATCCTAAGCAGATTAGGTATGCATTGGAAAAAGCATGGCACCTTGCTACTACAGGAAGACCAGGACCGGTATGGATAGATATTCCTGTGAATTTCCAGGGTGGATTTATAGAGACAGATGAGCTTGAAGGCTATGATCCAACAGAGGATGATAGCTTATTACCTCCAGCAGTAGAGTTAACCACTATAGATGAAGTAATTGAGAAGATTAAGAATGCAAAAAGACCTGTATTCCATGCAGGATATGGAATACGTTTATCTGGTGGCTATGAGCAGTTTAGAGAGGTGGCTGAAAAGCTTAATATTCCAATTGTTACTTATTGGAATGCAGTTGATTTGATAGAGGACGAGCATCGCTTATATTGCGGAAGAGCAGGTAATATGGGAGATAGACCAGGTAACTGGGCTATACAGAATGCGGATTTGATTTTAGCAATCGGAACACGTATATCCATCAGACAGGTTGGTTATAATTGGCAAACATGGGCTAGAGAAGCAGAAGTGATTATGGTGGATGTGGACAAGGCTGAATTAAAGAAACCAACTCTTCACGTTGAGATGCCTATATGGGCAGATGCAAAGGATTTCCTTTCTAAGATGAATGAACGATTAACAGAGAGCATTCGTTCAGAGGATGAGTGGGTTAAAACCTGTCAGAGATGGAAGCAGGAATACCCAGCAGTGCTTCCTAGACAGTGGGAAGAGAATGATAAAACAGCAAATGTGTACGCTTTCGTTCGTTACATGAGTAGCAAATTGCCAGAAAATAGCCTAACAGCTGTTTCAAATGGAGCTTGTTGTGTGGTAGGTAATCAGGCTTATGTTATTCAAAAGGGTAGCAGAATGGCTAATAACAGTGCGGTTGCAAGTATGGGATATGGTTTACCTGCAGCAATCGGAACATGCATAGCTGGTGGTAAAAAAACAACCATCTGTCTAGAAGGTGACGGAAGTATTATGATGAATCTTCAGGAGCTTCAAACTGTACTCACTAATAAGCTACCAATAAAGATATTCTTGATTAATAATAATGGATATCATTCAATTCGTATAACACAGACAAACCTCTTTGGACATCATACAAAGATTGGTATAGGAGAAGAATCAGGAGATTTGTCTTTCCCTGAGTTTGAAAAGCTTGCAAAGGCCTTTGGATATGATTATTACAAAGCAAGCAGTAATGAAGAAATGAAGAGGGTAGTAGATAAAGTACTAGCAACAGAGGGACCGGTATTCTGTGAAATTTTTACTGATACAGAGCAGGTATGGGAACCAAAGAGTAGTACTAAGAGATTAGAAGATGGTACATTAGTAAGTCCACCACTTGAAGATTTAGCACCATTTTTACCTAGAGAAGAACTTGCAAAGCAGATGTTTATTCCAATGGTGGATTAAAGATTTATATTAGGAGAGATATTATGGGTAAGGTACATTTATTAGACTGCACATTGCGAGATGGCGGTTATGTGAATGACTGGAAATTTGGTGAGGAAACAATCAAAGGTTTTAGTCAAAAAATTGCACAAACTGGAATAGAGATGTACGAGGTTGGCTTTTTGAAAGGCGATAGCTTTGACAAAGATAGGGCAGTGTTCCCAGATTTAGAGTCTTTAGCCACAGTAATCAGCCCTAAAAATCCTAATATGATGTACGTTGGAATGATTGATATGAGTGCTCCATTGCCTGTAGAACGCATAAAGAAATACGATGGCAGTTCTGTGGATATGATTCGTGTTATTTTCAAAAAGAATAAAATGAAGCAAGCATATGAATATTGCAAGAGTATTCAAGAGCTAGGATATAAGCTGTCAGTAAACTTTGTAGGTACTGATATGTATTCAGATACTGAATTTGTGGAGGGTATAGAGCTGTTTAATACTATAAATCCTTACGCAATGGCTATAGTGGATACATTTGGATTGATAAAGAGAAAACAATTTCTTCGTTTGGTTTATCTGGCAGACAATAACATGAATAAAGGTATTACATTATGTTATCACGCCCATAATAATCTACAACAAGCAATGGGAAATGCAGAAGCCTTAGTTGAAATGAACTTAAAAAGAGATTTGTGCATTGATGCTTGTGTATTTGGTATGGGTAGAGGCGCTGGTAATTTGAATCTGGAGCTTTTTGCAGAATATATGAATGAGAATTATGATACTCATTATCGTATAAAGCCTATGCTTGAAATAATGGATGAATATTTAAATGAAATTTATCAGAAGAGATTCTGGGGATATTCTTTGCCATTATATCTTTCAGCAAGCAATGGGTGTCATCCAAATTATGCAATATACTTAGCAGAGAAGGATTCGCTTCCAGTAAAAGCATTTAACGAGTTGTTAAATAGTATGCCAGCGGAAGCCAAAGCTGAGTTTAGCAAAGAAAAAGCTGAAAAATATTATAGAGAGTTTCAGGAAAACTACATTAATGATAAAGAAACACTGAATAAATTATCTCAGGAGATGAGTAATAAAGAGGTGTTGATTTTAGCTCCGGGAAGTAGTCTAAAGCAGTACCAGGAGTGTATAAAGAATGTAATAGCAGATAAAAATCCTATTGTTTTGGCTGTAAACTTTGTGGCTGAACAATATGATGTGGACTATGTGTTTAGCAGTAATATGCGTAGATATGCAAAAATTCAAGGAAGAACAAAGGCAAAATGCATTACCACATCCAATATGAAAGAGTGCAAACACACAGATTATATAGTTAATTTTTCTAGCTTCGCATCAAAAGAGCCAGATATTATAGACAATTCGGGCCTTATGGCATTAAAGCTGTTGATTGCTATAGGTGTAAAAAAAGTATACATTGCAGGTATGGATGGTTACAATAGTAGTCTTGAAATGAATTATTTTGAAGATACTTTAGAATACGATTTTTCCAATGTGGCTGAAATTAGAAATGATTTGATATCTAGAGAAATGAGAGAGTTTAGAAAAGTTTTAGATATGACTTTCCTCACTCCGTCTGCGTATGATTTATAAGAAAAGGAGTAAGTACAATGAGTAAAGTAATAACCTTCGGAGAAATTATGCTTCGTTTGGCACCAAATGGTAATTATAGATTTTTTCAACAAGATCAGATGCAGGCAACCTTTGGTGGGGGAGAGGCTAATGTTGCAGTTTCTCTTGCCAACTTTGGAATGGATTCAGTTTATGTCACTAAGCTTCCTGATAATGCAATTGGACAAGCGGCCATAAACAATTTAAGATCCTTTGGAGTTGATACCACACGTATATCACGAGGTGGAGAAAGAGTGGGTATATACTATCTCGAGAAGGGTGCTAGCCAAAGGGGTAGTGTATGTATATATGATAGAGCACACTCCTCAATATCAGAGGCTGATATGAGTGATTTTGATTGGGATAATATATTTGAGGGAGCAGACTGGTTTCATTTTACAGGAATAACACCAGCCCTTAGTGATAGCCTAGTAGAAATATGCGAAAAGGCTTGTGAAGTAGCAAAGAGTCACGGAGTAAAGATATCCTGTGATTTGAATTATCGTGGTAAATTATGGACTAAAGAAAAAGCAAGACAGGTTATGACAAAGCTTGCAAAATATGTGGATGTTTGTATTGCCAATGAAGAAGATGCAAAAGACGTCTTTGGAATTGAGGCAAAGGGCACAGATGTTTATAGTGGGCAACTAAACAAAACAGGATATATAGAAGTAGCACAACAGCTTGCAGAAAGCTTCGGCTTTGAAAAGGTTGCTATCACACTAAGAACTTCCATTTCTGCCAATGATAATATGTGGGCGGCAATGCTGTATGATGGAAAGGATGCATTTTTTTCAAAGGAATATGCGCTACATATTGTGGACCGTGTAGGAGGCGGAGATAGCTTTGGAGCAGGCTTGATATATGCTATGTTAAATAACAAAGATGAACAAAGTATTATAGAATTTGCAGTTGCTGCATCTGCGTTAAAGCATTCTATAGAAGGTGATTTTAATAGAGTGTCTGTAGATGAAGTAGAAAAACTAATGGGTGGAGATGGCTCGGGTAGAGTGCAGAGATAGGAGAATAATGAATAGAATAGTTATTACTGGACCCACAGGGGCTATAGGTACGGCAATTATTCGTCAATGTGTGGATGAAGGAATTGAAGTATATGCTATTGTGAGAAAAAACTCTAATAGAATAGTTCGAATCGAAAATAGTCCCCAAGTACATATAATTGAATGTGATTTAAGTGAATTGAAAGATTTACCGGTAGACAATATACCAATATGTGATGTATTTTATCATTTGGGGTGGGGTGCTACTATAGGAGATGGTCGCAATGATATGGACCTTCAGACAGCCAATATTCAGTATACATTAGATGCTGTAAGACTTGCGAATAGATTGGGTTGCAATACATTTGTTGGTACTGGCTCTCAAGCTGAATATGGGCGATTCGAAGGCAAGCTTAATGAGCTCGTTCCTGCTTTTCCTGAAAATGGTTATGGAATCGCAAAGCTTTGTGCAGGTCAAATGAGTGCTATTGAGTGTAGTAAATTTGACATGAGACATATTTGGGTTAGAATTCTAAGTGTGTATGGTCCTGGCGATAGTGATAAGACTATGATAACCACCACAATAAATAAATTATTGAACAAAGAAAGAGCATCCTTTACCAAGGCTGAGCAGATGTGGGATTATCTGTACTCAGAGGACGCAGCAAAAGCTCTAGTTTTGATGGGTAAAAGCCAATGTGCAAAGGGAGTATATTGTTTAGGAAGCGGAATAGCAAAACCTCTTAGAGAATATATAGAGGAGCTTGCAAAAAATATATCACAAGATACAGAGCTTGGATTTGGAGATGTGGAATATGGTCCAAAACAGGTTATGTATCTGTGTGCCGATATTGAAAGATTAACAAAGGATACAGGATTTGTACCAGAGGTTACCTTTGATGAGGGAATAAAGAAAACTATTGAGTGGATGAAGCAGAGGATAAATTATGAAGAAAATTAGTGTTATGATTCCTTGCTATAATGAGCAGGAAAATGTAAGGGAAATATGTGCGGCTGTTATCGATGTTTTGAATAAGGATTTGCCTAGTTATGACTATGAGATATTATTTATAGATAATGATTCCAAGGATTTGACAAGGACTTATTTGAGAGAGCTTTGTGCAAAGAATAAAAAGGTAAGAGCTATCTTTAATGCAAAGAATTTTGGACAGTTTAATTCACCGTATTATGGAATATGTCAAACTTCAGGCGACTGTACAGTCTGTTTGTGTTGTGATTTCCAAGATCCTGTAGAAATGATTCCTAGACTGGTTAAAGAGTGGGAAAATGGTGCAAAGATAGTATGTGCAATTAAGACAACAAGTAAAGAAAACAGAATAATGAGATTCTTAAGAACTTGTTATTACAAGATGATTAAGAAAATGTCAGATGTAGAGCAGATAGAGCATTTTACAGGTTTTGGATTGTATGATAAAGGTTTTGTAGAAGTTTTAAGAGATTTAGATGATTCAACACCGTTCCTTAGAGGAATAGTTGCAGAGCTTGGCTATAAGAGAGTTGACGTCCCTTACGAACAACAGAAGAGAAAAGCAGGAAAAACACATAATAACTGGTACACATTGTATGATGCAGCCATGCTTAGCTTTACATCATACACTAAGATTGGTTTGAGATTGGCAACCTTTTTAGGAATTGGAATAGGTAGCTTAAGCTTTTTGATAGCTATTATCTATTTAGTTATGAAGCTTATATGTTGGAATAGTTTTTCAGCTGGAATGGCACCAGTTTTGATAGGAATGTTTTTCTTAGGTGGAGTTCAGTTATTCTTCCTTGGGTTTATTGGAGAATACATTTTAAGTATGAATCGACGAATAATGAACAGACCTCTTGTTATAGAAGAAGAGCGACTAAATTTCGATGATGAAGGAGAACAAAAAAATGCTTGATGTTACATTTTATAAAGACAAAAAAGTGCTTGTAACAGGACATACAGGGTTTAAAGGAACTTGGATGTGTCAGCTTTTGGTTATGGCAGGTGCTAAGGTAACAGGCTATTCTTTAAAACCACCAACAACTCCTAGTCTATTTGATATGTGTGGAGTTAAGGATAGTATTAACTCCATAGAAGGTGATGTTAGAGATTTATCTCATATGATGGAGGTTTTCGCTAATACTCAACCAGAAATAGTAATTCATATGGCAGCCCAACCTATAGTTAGGGAATCCTACAAAGACCCTGTGTACACTTATGAGACTAATGTTATGGGTACTGTAAATGTGCTTGAGTGCATAAGACAGAACCCTTCGGTAAAATCATTTGTCAATGTTACTACAGATAAAGTGTATTTGAATAAGGAGTGGGAGTGGGGATATCGCGAAAACGAGGAGTTAAATGGCTACGACCCTTATTCTAATTCCAAATCATGCTCTGAGCTTGTTACAAGCAGTTATATCAATTCCTTCTTTAAGGATATGGATATTGCTATATCTACAGCTAGAGCAGGTAATGTAATCGGTGGTGGAGATTTTGCCACAGATAGAATCATTCCTGATTGTATTAGAGCTGCAGAAAAGAAAGAGGAAATCATTGTAAGAAACCCATTCTCAACTAGACCATATGAGCATGTATTAGAGCCAGTGGTAGCTTATCTTATGATAGCTAAAGCACAGTATGAGGACAAATCATATGCTGGTAGCTACAATGTGGGACCAGACGATACAGATTGCTGGACCACAGGAGAATTAGTTACTTTATTCTGCGACAAGTGGAATGCAACAACCAATGATGGTATTAAGTGGATAAACAAGTATGATGGAGGGCCTCACGAGGCGAACTTCTTGAAATTAGACTGTTCTAAACTTAAGAAAACCTTTGGATGGAATCCTAGATGGCATGTTGAGGAAACCATGGAGAAAATAGTAGAGTGGTCTGTGGAATATCTAAATGGCGGAGATGTTGCGAACTGTATGAAAAAGCAGATTGAGGAGTTCTTAAATTAGTCAACACAAACATCGAAAGTGTTAGGAGCTATATTATTATGGAAGCTGAACAAAAAACAAATATTCCGGTGAACGGCAAGAAAAGATATTTGAGTGATTTGATTTATAGCATATTAGGTTTGGTTGTTATGAATGGAGTTATTCAGATGGTTTTGTATCCATATTTGAATAAGCAAATGGGAGAAGAACGATTTGGAGATGTATTATCACTAATATCTATAGTTGCTATTATGGGCACTACCTTTGGTACCGCAGCAAATTATTCCCGAGTGGTTTCTACTACTAAGAGAAAGGTAGAAAATGGAGATTATAATATCTTTTTGACTATTATAGCCGTACTATCTGTTATAGTTTCGTTAGCTACGATGTTAATAATGAAAGATTTCACTCTGTGGGGGTATCTGGGATTTAGTGTATTAATGATTTTTACAGTCTTACGTTACTATGCAGATGTAGAATTTCGATTAAATGTGAATTACAAAAGATTTTTTATATTCTACCTATTTATTTCAATAGGATATTTGTTAGGAGTGCTAGTATATCCAGCTACAAAGTCTTGGATAGTGACTATGCTTCTAGGGGAAATCATTTCGGTAGTATATGTATTAGCAGTCGGAAAAATATTTAGAGGTTCATACGTACAAAAATCCGAGGATTTTAAAGAGAATATGAAGTCTGTCGTGCTGTTATCGGGAACTAATCTGATATCAGCATTGATATTAAATGTGGATAGATTGATGCTTCAGTATTTTGAAGGTGGAACAGCTGTGACCATTTTCTATACCGCCACCTTGGTTGGAAAAATAGTAGCATTGGTATCAGGTCCGTTGAATGGAGTGATAATAGGTCACTTGGCGAAATACAAGGGAGGATTGCCTGCAAAGAAATTTGTGGGTATATGCGGTGGAGCAACCTTGTTTGGACTTATTATAAATGTTGCCTGTGTTGCCGTATCATATGTGTTTGTAAAGCTCATGTATCCTGATGTGTTTGATATGGCAAAGCCTTACTTTTGGATAGCTAATGCTGGGCAAGTATTTTATTTTATATCAGGTACTTTGACTGTTATATTACTGAGATTTACTGATGAAAAATATCAGTTATACATCAATATAGCATATCTATTGGCATTTTTAATCTTTGCATTCCCAATGGTAATCAGTTGGGGGATATGGGGAATGGCGATTGCTTTGCTGATAGTTAATTTGCTGAGAATAATATTGATTGCGGTTATGGGAATAAAGCTATTGAAAATAGGAGGATAAACAATGCAGTTGAGCGAATTACATGATCATATGTTTGAGCTTTTATGTTTGGTGGATGACATATGTAAAAAAGAAAACGTGAGATATTTTTTGGTTGCAGGAAGTGAATTAGGTGCAGTAAGAGAAAAGAATTTCATACCATGGGATGATGATGTAGATATTATGGTGCTTCGAGAAGATTATGATGCCTTTAAGGATGCAATGCAAAAACACCTTTCTGACAGATATATATATTTGGAGCCAAGTGATGTCGCTCCAAAATTTTATGACTTTGCATCGAGGGTAATTGATAAAGAAGTTGTTATTAGACGCGAGACAGAAGATGATAAATTTTATGATGCTTATAGAAATAATTTATGTATAGATGTTTTTACTTTTGAGATGGGAACTGACAATAAATTAGCACAGAAAATGCATCTAATTAAGTGTAAGTGCTTATATGGAATGGCTATGTCAAAAAGAGTCAAAATAGACTATGAAAAAAGAGGGTTAGTTGAAAAAATTAGTGTATTTAGCTGTTCTTTGATTGGTAGAATGTTTTCTATGAATAAGATATTAAAAATGTGGGACAGGCTAACACAGAAGTATAGTCATAAGAAATCATTATACAGATTTTCGGCGAATGCTATGCCTAGGGATATGATTTTTTATGATAGTGACATTTATGAAGATGTAGTATATTTTCCAATTAGAGATAGAGAGTTTCCTGTTCCAGTAGGATATGATAAGGAATTAACAATGCATTATGGAGATTACATGAAGCCACGAGAGGATCATGAATATTTCACACAGCATTTGTATGAGGAATAAGGAAACATTGAAAACAAAGGAGTAGGCACTTCAGCACTGCCTACTCCTTTGTTTATATGTGATATACATCCACATTATTATAGTAATCTTCAACTACACCACATATAGCCTTGGATACATTTGTGTCAATATAGAAATCAGCTTTTCCGTTTTCAATTGCTCTAGCAAAAGCAATTATTTCATACCGGATACCTTCACCGTCTAATTGGTAGAAGTATCTTTTGTTTTCAGACATATTTTCGTATCTTACTTCAAAGTAATCGGTTTTCCACCAAGGTGCTGGAACATATATGTATCCCTCAGTACCGGTAATAATCAAATCACCTTCGGATTTTGCTTCTTTTGCTACTTTGATTGAGGCAACTGCATTAGGGTATACGAAATCAATTTTGGTAAATCCATCATACATTGTCGATGAATCCACCATTCTAGTACATATTGATTTATGCAAATAGTCTGTGCCTAATATTTGAAAAATTGGTAGTAATGCTGTTGGTCCCCAAGCACTAATGCTATTCCATTGATTTTCGGATTCATTTCCCGTATATTTCATACTTGTGCATGTAGCATCTATAGAAAGGATGCTACCAATTTTACCGCTTTTTGCTAATAATACTAATCGTGCGTAAGCTGTTGAATATGCTGTTTTTATACCTTCCATCAGTATACAATTGTTTTCGTTTGCTATAGAGAACAACTCGTCGCATTCTGCCCTGTTTAAAGCAAGTGGGGATTCGCATAAAACATGCTTTCCCTCACATAATGCCTCTTTAATTTGGGAGTAGTGCTTCTGTGGAGAGGAAACCAAATACATAGCAGTTTCGTCGTTAGTATCAACTATTTGCACTCCATTTACATACTTGCTTTCGTTGATGAATTTGTTGCCAATTGCTGCAGAGCCTTCTACCTTGATTTTGATTTTACGCTTTTCTGTCCTAATCTCAGAACTTGAAACACCTTCTGTTCTATCGAGATAAACAACTTGGCAAATATCATTCAAATAATCAAACTGTCCCTTCCAGTCCGAACCTACTGTGAATATATCTACGGCAAATCTTTTAATATCATCAATTTTCTGACCTTCATATTCTTCAACAATTATTTGGTCTGCAATACCTAATGCTTCTACAGCGGCAATTCTTTCCATCAATGATTGTTGATTATTTATTTTTCCACGAGTCATATCATAAGCGTCAGAGGTAATACCAACAATCAGATAGTCTCCCAATGCTTTCGCTCTTTCTAACAATTTAACATGTCCATAATGCAAAAGGTCATAGGTACCGTAAGTTATTACTTTTTTCATAGCATAATGCTCCTTATTTATCTAAATCCTCAAGCGCGTTTACAAATATTTCCATATATTTAAGTTCACCTATGGACACTCTCAAACAATCGCCCAGTGTCCCAACAGCAGGGTATTTTTTTATTAATATTTTTTTCTTCTCTTTCATTAGAGATACAAGCTGTTCGGCATCTGTTTTTGGTTGAATAAATATAAAGTTTCCTGCTTCACCTTTGTGTGCATAGCCATTAGTATCCAACCAATCCACCAAAAATTGTCTGCCTTCATTGTATTTTTCAATTAAAGAATCTAAAATACCTGGCGTTGTTAAAATTGCTTCAGCAAATTTCATTGAAAAAGCGTTTGTGTTATGTGGAGTACACATTTTTTGGACTATTTTAATTCCTTCTGGCCAGCCCACAACATACCCCAATCTGCAACCGGCCAACGAAAACAGTTTCGAAAAAGTTCTAGTAATAAATACATACTCTTCTTCAAGAGCGTACTTAATAAAAGTGTTTGGATAAAAATAATAGTATGCTTCATCTACTAAAACTGTAATTTGTTTCTCTCTTGCCACAACCATCATTCTTTCGAATTCTGCTTCTGAATATATATTTCCCATAGGGTTATTTGGATTAAGAAGAATTAATAACTGGGTATCATTGGTCATTTCTTTGATGATATTATCTACATTCATTGTTAAATCATCGTCATAAGGAACTTTGATAAATTCTCTATCATACATTTCTGAATATATTTGGAACATAAAATAAGATGGTACTACTCCGACTATTCTTCCGCCTACTGATGTAAAGGATTGGATAATATATCTAATGCCTTCAGAAGAGCCATTGACCAAGCATAAGTGTTTAATATCTGTTCCTAAATTTTCGGCTAATACTTCTGTGAAATGAAGAGTTTCTGGGTATTGAGACAACATTTCTGGTGTTACATCTGATAACACGTCGTTAATAAAGTCCTGTGGAAGTCCACCAGGGTTTTCGTTCAAATCAAGTCGTAGGTATCCTGAACGTTCATTTTGATCAAATATTCTGTGTAACTTTTTTATTTTTTCGTCTATATAATACATACTTTTACTCCTTTATTTAAATTCGAAAAACCAGCGTTCCTCGTTTTCGTATAAATATTTTCCACCGGCTTTTTCTATTACTCTCTTAGAAGCGGGGTTATATTTTTCTACACTTAATAGTTTTTCAGCAACTCCCATTCTGTCAGCGTTTTCTATAATCAATTTAAGAAATATAGTGGCGTATCCGTTGCCGCGATATAATGGATCTATTGCATATCCAATATTTCCACCTTGTTTTCGAGATTCCTCTGTTAGTAGGTGGCGTATTTTTCCTATGCCAATAACAATTTTGTCTTTATACAATAGAAGAATGGTTTGTTTGACGTAGCCTATAGGTAAGTTTTCGCCTCTTGACCAATCGTCTTGTTCTTTTAGCCATAATAAAAATTCATCATACGAAATACCATGTGCAGTGTTTTTAAATTCGTTCTCGCAAGCACCGATTCTTTGAAGCATAGAATACAAGTCTTTGTTTGCTTCAACGGTTAATTGGTTGACATATAAATTATCCATTTTATTCTATCCTTTTTTCAAAATAACATAAATATATATTATTATATTCGTCATTTTATGGAAAGTCAACTTTATTACATGCCTTGGATTTTTATGAAAAGTATACAAATGGCAAACCTTTTACAACCAATAGTTATTGTATGTTTTTTACTGAACCTTCAAGTACGGGATAGCTAAACTAATCATTGTGTACGATGGATAATACAATAGAAAGTTAGAGCATTCAAGAGAGTTCTTCAAAAACTTAGATGGTATATATGTGGTATGGACTGGATGGCAGATTTTGTTAGACAGCCTATACTATATTTTTGGCATTAATTATGACATATTGAATGATACAATCTTTTGAATCTATCGTTGAATCTCTCATTGAAGCTTTCTTGGATTTCTTCCTAAAACGCAGGTCTCATAATTTCTTTTAATTCTTGTCACATAGTGCTTTTCTCAGTCTACTTCTAGATGGCGTTGTAATTTACATTAGAAACTAGATACATTACTACATTAGCCTAGATTTTTATGAATTATTGAATTTGTATGGTGTGTCATTTCAAGGTATATAATTTGTCTAATTTCCAATATTTTATTGAACATAAAAACCAGGTAGATTATAATGTAGCTATGTAATTACGTAGTTATTTATACCATAGACAAGGAGAACCTCTATATGAAAAAGCTAAAGAAACAACTCCATAACGTATTTTATTTAATTGTAAAGAACAATTTCATTAGTGTATTTTGTGCTGCCATAGTGGTTATTATTTTTGTGATATCAACTCATGGAAATAAAGAGTGGTTCGACATCACATTTTTCTCATCGTTAGTTGGTGCAATGATATTGGAGGTAATAGCACAGGTAGTGAGTAAATCCCTAATGAATCGGTTGGAGGATGAAGCTAAGCTTACTACAGATTACGACGACCTTGTAAAAAGATACACACAACAGTTTTTTGTATATGACAATAGCAATGCATCTACAGATAATAAAAGAAAAATGAATAAGGCTTATAAAAAGAAGGAAGATAAAAATATTTTCGATTTTCCTATAGAATGTGTAGGCTACTTAGATAACTGTAACATAGTGATAAAAGATAGGGCAAAAATGTACAAGCTCCCAGAGGCGATTAGGGAACATTATGATGAAATTTTTGCATCCCACAAGACTTCTACATTGTTTAACCAGCTTAATATTAGAGTAAAGGATTGGAAGATAGAAAATAATCAGTTAATGATGAAAACCTCCAGAACTACATATTTTGATTCTATGGTTACAAATAGAGCTATGGATTATAAATGGTCCAATGGTTTATCTGTAAGAGATGCCTTGGGATATGGACCAATTTGGCCTACCTTAGAGGAGTCCGGCTTGTCTAATCATTTGGGATTCAATGGTTTTGTAGAATCAAGTGATGGGTATATTGTATTTGTAAAGAGAGGGAATAAACTCTCTATCGGAAAGCGTACTTATGCTACTAGTATTGGTGCTAGCATGAAGGCCAAATATGCTCTGACAGATGGCGTGTTTGACAATAAAGGGCTACGAACAGCTATAATAAGAGAGATTAATGATGAGCTTAAGATTACAGAGGATGAACTAGAGGATTTTCAGCTACATAGCAATATGATTTCTGCATATCGTGATGTGGTGGAGGGTGGAAAACCACAGCTTCTGTTTTATGCAAAATCAAATAAAAGTAAGGATGATATAGAAACAGATTTTAAAAATAGAAGTAAGGAAGCATCAAAATCTTTTAAAATATTGGAGGATGGAACTAAATTCCTTTGGATAAAGGAAGATGAATTGAAGGATTTATGTATAACGTCGGATATGATTATACACAATGGGAAAATATATAAGATGGTTCCTTCGGCGTCGGCATCAGTAGCGATGTTTATTAATTTTGTAACTAATAGAAATAAGGAGATTCACATTGAAGAAAAAATAACGTAAACGCTCCATAGTGGGTACCTACTATGGAGCGTTTACGTTATCAGTACAGTATTGTCGGTAGCGGTACATTTTGTTTTTAAGCAATTAAATAAAAGGTATGGTAAAGCTTTTTCATCGAATAAAGCCGAATGTTAACACATAATAAAAGGAAACCGCTTTGAACGGTTTCCTTTTGCTTTTGATTAAATACCTAAAATCTCATTGACATATTCCAACTCACATCCTACCTTTTGTGCTATATCTTCCGGAGTTACACCACACTCGTAGTAGGTTTTGATTCTGGATTGGATTTCGCCTTTTTTGAATCCATCGTTGAATCCATCGTTGAATCCATCGTTGAATCTCTTTTTTATCTCTTCCTCTATTTCTGGTCTCATAATTTCCATTAATGCTTGGCACATAGAGTTTTCCCCCTTCCAGTCATTGATATTATCTTTGTTAGCAAGAGATATCAGCTGTACTACTGGTTTAGCTAACGACTTCTCTGCATCATTAAAGTTGTTTGTTATATCTTCGTATAAACAAAAATATAAGTCTTTAGTTATATTTCTACATAATGATTTTAACCAAATACCATCCGAGATGTCAAGTAGGGACGTAACAATTATTTGAGTATCGAATAACGTATTATGTATTAAGTAGATACCCTTTTCCTCTTCAGTTACCATAAAGCCTAGATTAGTAAGTGTCTTTATAAGCTTTCTGGGGTTACTATCGCGGATAAGTGTAATTGTTATATCGTTGGGATTGATAGATTCTTTGTGAATTGGTGAAGATTTGTATAGGCAAGCATATGCAATTGACTTATAGAAGGTATTAATATTGAGCTTATCATCAGGAGATTTGTATTCGATAATGTTGTGACCCTTAAATAGTTTTCCTATTTGGTTGCGAATTAATTTTTCTTTTGATTTCTTTACTATCATCAAATCAATTTGTAATGGTTTATCAGTAAGACTAAATTCGTCTATATATTCCAGTCCTTCTTCATGTCTCAATGCTAGCCGCATAGCACAGCAAAATGCTGGATGCCACTGCAATGGTTCTTTTTTGTTCATTAAAAAAACTCCTCCTGTTGTAGTTGAAATAGTTGTGGGTATCACAGCCGGACTTGTGGGCTGATTGATAAATATAGAATATATTCGTTGAATTGATAGTATCATATAGATTTCGACAAAACAATCACTTCACAATTATTTCACGGAATGCCCCGAATGTTTACAAATGGTTGAAAAATGAAACGGTATAATCCATAAATCATTTCCCTTATTGAACTTAACCCAGTATTAGCTTATAATAGCTATACAATATTTGTGTTACAGAGCCATAAAACAAATTGAGGAAAATATTACATTGAAAATAATACAATTTACAAAAGGAGCCATCATGTTTAACAAGCAAAACATCAAAAAATTCATATTTCTATCACTGGTGCTAGTATTTTCATTTTTCGTATACCTTTTCATAAGAGTGACTGTTCACAGCAATGGTGTCTGCCGTGATTTGGTTGTGGAGGATGGCAATGAAACCACTGTACCGGTTACCAATGATATGGTAGTGGAATATAATATTGTTTCTCAGGACGACAGAATCAGGTCGTTGCTTGTTAAATTTAGTCTTGAGAAGTTACCCGACACTGGATATATTACTACTAACATTATAGATGCGCAGAGCGGTTCTGTAATATCCTCTTCAACTGTAGGTAGAGATTTTTTTGATACAGAGTCAGGCTATATAGTATTTGATTATGCAGACACTGTAACTGGTGTTGCTGGTAAGAATCTCAAATTCCAGATTACTTTCCAGGATTTTGTAGATAATCAAGTATCTATGTTCCTATCTCCAGCAGGAGAACCTATATTAAAGCTGGTTACTGCTGGCAAGGATGCATATTGCACCTTGGTGGATGTGATTTATATATTGTATATTGTGATACTTGCTATAGTGTATGCCATTACCTTGTTCTTTAAGAATTTCAAGCTGGAAAATGTATATCTTATAGCGGTGATTGGACTAGGTCTTATTATGTCTGTTATGATTACTATGATGGTTGCACCGGATGAGTTCACTCATAACTATATCGCATACAACATTTCTAACAAAATGATGGGTGTAGATCTTAGTGCAAATGGCACTCTTATGATGAGATATGATGATTTTCATACATACTATGAGCCAATATATATCGGAAGGGATTACTATGTATATTATTTTGAGAATTTCTTCAACGGTCTGGGTAATGGAGAACTTATAGACACAGCTGTTAAGCCAGCAGGTGCGCCATTTTTCCTATACCTTTTCTCAGGACTGGGTATTACAGTGGGACGTTTGTTAGGGCTTGGAACAACACTTACCTTTATGTTAGGTAGATGGTTTAATGTACTTTTCTTTGCCTTTGCCACATATTACGCTATGAAGAAGATGCCATTTGCTAAGTCGGTAGTATTTGTGTGGGGACTTCTGCCTATTGTTTTACAGCAGATTAGCTCATACTCCTATGATTGTGTTATCTATGGATTGTGTGCTATGACCATAGCATTAACCTTAAAGTTGATGTATGGTAAGGAATCACAGACCAAGAGACAGAAGATAACTGACATAGTGGCTTTGATAATATTTGCACTTTTAATCGTTCCATGTAAGGGACATGCCATAATACCTGTATCGCTGTTCCCTCTTATGCTAGTAGTAAAGCTTATATGGGATAACAGAGCTAAGATTAAGGATTATCTTAATAAGAAAAAGGCACGCAAGATTATACTTATATCAGTCACATCTGTGATTGCTGTTTTAGGAGTTTTGGCAGTCGGTATAATTCTTAAGGGTATGCTTGCAAATGCTGATGCCCAGGGTGACTATATTGAGTGGGCAGATCAATATGCTAGAACGATGGGATACTATATTAAGAATCCAGTTGGCTTTGCTACTATGTTTATCAACACTTTGTGGGCACAGGGAGAATATTTATTCTTCCAAATGTTTGGTGGCTATCTGGGATGGCTTGAAATCGACCTTCCTATTATATTCATTGTACCATTTTTATTGCTTTTCCTTTATGCTGGTATTAGAAGAGAGGATGAGGACCAGCCTATAGGAGTTTGTAGCAAGCTTTGGATGTGGGTAGTATTCTTTGGTATATGCTTCTTAGCTTGCCTTGGTATGTTGTTATATTGGACACCAGCCAGCTCTGGTATAATTCTTGGAGTTCAGGGAAGGTATTTCTTACCGGCACTGATACTTCCTGCGGTATCATTAAGAACAAAGTCAGGCTGCGTAAGCAAGAATGCTGATAAAATAATAGTGTATGGAACTTTGTTGGCACACATATTTATATTGACAGCCTTGTTTAAGGATCCATTATAAAAAAATCGGACGAATTATATTCGTCCGATTTTTTTGTATATAAGATTAATAAACCACGCAAGTAAATATAATAAGATTATGCTCCCTATGCAAAGTGGAATTAGTAAAATGCTATCAGAAAATGCACTGTATTTAAATATCTCTTTTTCCCATATGTATGCTGTGTTGTTGTGACACTGAAGTAAGTAGGTGCCAAGTGTACATCCGGAAAGTGCTTGTATCCATCCATAAGAGAAATCTGACAGGTGATGAAACATATAGAACAAGCACAACGCACTTACAAAGCATAAAGGAGAATACATATCTCTTATAACAGAGTTGTTCGTTGCTAAAACAATTATGTACATTGAAAAATAACAAATTATAAATACTATAGGGGCTGATTTTATATAGTTTGTTTTGTCGAATATATTATTCTCTTTGAGATAGCCCACCAAAACATATGTATAACAAAACCATAGAGAACCCATAATTTGTTCTAAGGTAATAAGCTTAAATATTGCATTCGGAGCTAGGTAACCCCATAATACAAATACTATTGATAAAACACTTCCTAGAATTACTATAAACTTTTGGAATCTCGGAATGATAAATTTATTAATGAAAGGAATAAATATTAGCATTACAATATAGGCAAAAGGGAACCAATAGCTAAAACCATGAATAAAGTCTATGGAGGTTAAATCTTTTTTAAAAATCAGTATATCTGCTAAATTTAATAGTAATGCATAAAATATAACCTCTCCAATCAGCCTCCATATTCGTTTTGCTTTAAATTCTGTGTTGCATAAAAAGTAGCAACCAAGGATTACAAATATATTTACTCCGAATTTTCCACCTAGGTGAAAGAATTGAATGACATATTTGTTTACGTTTCCTACAGAAGAAACTACTGGGGAAAAGCTTACGTTGATGTGATTAAGCATAATGGTAATGGCCGATACAATTCGTAGTAGTTCATATTTGTCTGATCGTTTGAGTTTTGTGCTATTTAACATTTTTAATTTCTAATCCTTAAACACTTCTAATATTGTATTCACCAGTAAATCATTCTGGCTTGGCTTCATAAAACAGAATCTTATGTATTTGTTGCTAAGCCCCCTTATATTCTCGCAATTTCTAATGACAATACCCTTTAGGTTGCAGTGCTCCGCAATCTGACCTGCAGTCACATCATCCTTAAGTATCTTAACCAGCATAAAGTTTGCAGTTGGCTTATAAAGCTTTACGTGCTTGCTAGTGGACATAGCTGATACAATAAGGTTTCTCTCTGTATATATCTGTGAGCAGGACTCCTTGATGTATTTTCTGTCCTTAAGCATGTCAGTACATACTGCAGCAGTGATGCTTGATATAGGATTTGGTGAGCCGGTTATGCTAAGCACCTTCATATATTCATCGTTTGCCATAATACCGTAGGCAAGTCTAAGACCTGGCACTGCAAAGAACTTGCTTGTACTTCTCATAACAGCAATATTATCATAGCTTTCCGCTAAAGGTACAGCTGTAATGTCCTGATATTTATCAACAAACTCAATGTACATCTCATCGATTAAGAGGAAGGTATCAAGCTCCTTACAAACCTCAGCCATAGTTTCCATATCATCTCTGGAAATAATCTGAGAAGTAGGGTTGTTAGGGTTGCCTAGTATAATAAGGTCTAAGGATGAATCTAAATGTGCCACAAAATCTGCTATATCGAACTGGAAATCCTTTGACTCATCTAATTCATAATATTCGATATCGCAACCAAACATACTAAGCACCTTTTCGTACTCAGTGAAGGATGGTACAAGCACCATAGCCTTCTTTGGAGCAAGTAAACCAATAAAGGTTCTAAGTAAATCTGAGGAGCCACTGCCTAAAACAAGCTGATTATCCTTACAACCTGCGTAGCTGGCTATAGATTTTTTTAGTGCCGGATAATAGTCGTCCGGATATCTAATAACAGCATCGGCGTAGTCTTTGTATGCCTTTTTTACTGATTCTGGAACTCCCATAGGATTGAGATTTGAGTTGTAAAGTACCGTATCGTACTGCTCGATTCTAAGTTGATTGTTGCTCATTTGTAGTCCTCCCCCAAATATTTTAAATAAATAGTCTGTTATGACTTTAAAAATCTAAAAACTTTTGTTATAATGTACTTTGTGATAAAAGACACATAGTGCACAACTGTATCTTAATTATAACAAAGTGGGTTATAATATCAAGAAGAAAATTGTGCTTTACTGGAGGAAAAATGAAGGGTATTGTAGAACATTACGCTAAAGGAGAATTCCTGGTCGATAGACCCAAGGTGGAAATCTCAGAGGAATTCCTAAAATTAAATATAGAATCCGGAACTATGTATGAAGGTAGCTTTCATGTTAGTAGCACTAATGATCATATTATTAAGGCAGTGGTTTATGATAGCAGATATATGCTTAGATTTGAGAATCATACCTTCATCAGCAGAAAATTCGATGTAAATTATTCCTTCGATGCTACCTGTCTTGAGCCAGGTAAGAACTACAAGGGTCACATTAGTATTATTACTGATGGTGGCGAGTTTAAGATAATGTATGACATCGAGGTTATCCCTCCATGTGTTAAGGTGGGTGACGAGAGAATTGATGATTTGTTTAAGTTTGCTTCCTTGGCAGAGAGTAATTGGAATGAGGCTGCCAGAGTTTTCGTAAGGGATGATTTTAAGCGTACATTTATAGAGAAGGATCCTGCTATTAAGCAGATATATGGCTCACTTATGGAGTCTCAGTCTATTAACCAGGCACTAGAGGAGTTTTTGGTTTATGTTCACAAGAAGCGTGCACTTACTCTTTCTGTTGCAAAGGCTAAGATTAATGTTGAGATGCCATCAGAGCTTTCAAAGATTTCTATTAACATTAGTAAGAACACCTGGGGATATACAAATTCTACAGTAAGGTCCTTGTGTGACTTTATTATTCCTGCCAGAAAGAATATTACTAATGCAGATTTTGTTGGCAATTTATTTACACTTGATGCTCTTATTTCACCTGAGAATATTCCTGAAGGAGTAACATCGGGTAGAATTGTAATTGAGAATATTTACCAGACAATTGAGATAGATATTAATCTGTCTAGACCTAGTGACAGCAGACCTGTTACTAAGAACCCTAGACAGAGTAATCGTGTTGCCCTCATTAAGAAAAATCAGATTCGTTTGGTTAAGGCATATTTAGATTACCGTATGGACAAGATTTTGCTTAGAGAGTACATTTCAAGCTCACTTTTTGCCTTCGATAATTTGGCTAGATATGTGCCGGAGGATGCTATGTATCGTCTGGGCACTATGCATATGAATATTATGCAGGGTGAGATAGAGAAGGTTAAGCAGGAGTTTATGCGTATTGAGGCAGATGTGGACAACTCCGTTATGAATAATATGGAAAAGTGCTACTATGCTTACCTTAAGGCACTTGTGTCAAAAGATAATGAGTCTATAGCAAAGGCTAGGAATCTTATTAAGAGACATTTTAGAACAGAAAATGACAAGATGTTCTACTTCTGGCTACTGATGTTTGTGGATGATTCCTATGCTGAGGAGCAGGCAACTCTTTACAAGGAGATTGCAGCTTTATTTGAGGCTGGCTATAACAGCCCTGTTATGTACCTTGAGCTTTGTGAGATGCTTAACAATAATCCTTTGTTATTCAGAAAGATTGGAAAGCTTGAGACCACAACTATTAGATGGGGACTTCGTCACAAGTTTATTTCCGATGAGGTTATAGATGAGTTTATAAGACTTGCCCGTTCCTTTAAGGATTTCGATGTAAAGATTTTTGGTATTATGGAGGCTATCTACGATAAGACCAAGAGTACAGAGGTGCTTAAGAGTATTTGCTCTATGCTTATCGGTGCTAATAAGCTGGACACTAAGTATCATCGCTTCTATAGAGACGCGGTTAATATGTCACTTAAGTTTATAGGACTTAATGAATGCTTTGTGAAAAGTATGAACTTTAGTCGTTACGACCTGATTCCTCAGTCTGTGCTTATGTACCTTAACTATAAGAATACACTTTCTGAGAATGAGCTGGCATACCTTTATGCAAATGTTATCTATAATCAGGCACAGCATAAAAAGGTTTATCATGAGTACTGCACAACTATGCAGGACTTCATGGAGAATATGATTATTAAGGGTAAGGTTAGCGATGATCTTACTGTAATATATGATGAGTTCCTTGACCCGGCAAATGTTAGCCCACTTTACGCAGGAAAGCTGATTAATATCATCTTTAGACGTAAGATAGTGTGCTTCAACAAGGGTGTAAGAGCGGTTATTGTAACCCATAGGGAGCTTGAGAAGGAACAGAGAGTACCTATAGTAAATGGTGAAGCCTATGTTGAGATTCTTTCTAACACAGCATCCATTATCTTCGAGGATGGTGATGGAAATAGATACGCAGGCTCTATTCCATACCGATTAGAGAGAATAGTTGATGAGAAGGCATACCTTGATATTTGCTGTAGATACAGTCCGAGAGATTATCGAGTTCTTCTTCACAACTACGAGAAGCTTGGTGACTTCACATACAAGAATGCTGCAGAAGTAAATGCTGCTAGAGATATAGTTAACTGCGAGCAGATTTCCTATGACTACAAACAGCAGGCATATTTAAATATTATTGAGTACTATCATGAGAACCTTGATGCAGACGTTCTCACAAAGTACCTTGGAAAGCTTGATATTGAATACCTTAACCATGCAAATGCCAGAACTCTTATAGCTTACATGGTTGATATGAATCTCTATGACAAGGCCTTCCAGGCAGTTAAGCTTTACGGTTTTGATGAGATTGATACGGAGGAGCTTTACTCACTGGCTGACTATGGTGTGGCAGATTCAAATGGCTTCCTAAATGAGGACCTTATGTCAATCTGTGTTCACCTTTATAAGATGGGTAAGGTCAATGAGCGTATACTGATTTATATTATCAATAACTTTAAGGGTGACCTTGAGGAGCTGGCAGCATTGTTTAAGACAGCTCGAAATAGAGTTAAGGATGTATCCTTCTTAGCAGAGAATACATTAGCTCAGATGATGTTTGCAATGGGTAATGTTGAGTACATTTACGATATATTTACTGCTTATTATGGTGGACGAAGCAGAGGTCTTGTAATTAAAGCCTTCCTTCGTTATGCAGCTAACAATTATCTCATTAAAGATGCTCAGACACCAGGTAGTATCTTTGATTGTCTCTACCTTGAGATTATGAAGGGCAATATAGATGATGAGATTTCTAAGATGGCGCTCTTGTCACATTTTAGTAAGCTGGATAGATATACTGAGGACCAAAGAGCTTGGATTAGCGATGCGGTTGGAAAGTTTATGGATGCTGGTAAGCTGTTACCATTCTACAAGAGCTTTAAGACCTTCGTTAAGCTTCCACAGGATGTATTCCTTAAGACCTATCTTATATTTAAGAGCGACCCAGGCAAGCAGGTAACTGTTAAGTTTGCCTTCGATACCGGCTCTAGACAGAACTTGTCCTATAAGACAGAGCGTATAGATGAGATGATTCCAGGTATGTACGTTAAGGAATTTGTTATATTCCATGGCGAGCGTTTGGTTTACACCATCGAGGATGACATCGAAGGAACATCATACGTGGTTGAAAGCGAAACTCTTAAGACTAAATCCTTCAACCGTAAGGATAGAAGTCGTTTCGAGGTTATTAACAGTATGCTTGTTAATCAAGAGATGCGTGAGGACAATCAGCTCTTAGAGACATTGGATGTATATCTTAATACAGTGCATCTGTTTGAAGAAAATTTGAAGATATTGTAATACAGATTCCCGCAGTGGGGAATCGTCCGGATAACAAAATAGATACACATAGGAGGCAGTTTATGGCAGAAGCGTATTATATAGGCATGGATCTCAGTGCAGATTCAACCCAGATAAGCTTTTATAATGATATAAAGCGTGAGCCTGAGACCGTTAACCAATTAAATAACAAGGAAACATATATGATGCCTAATATCCTGTTCTATAGTCAGGAGACAGGTGATTGGTATGTTGGTTCTGAAGCCTCTGAGGCTAGATTCAAGGAGAAGGGTATTGTCCTTGATGAGCTTTACAGAAATGCAGGTAGTGAGGAAATTGTAGAGGTTGCAGGTATGAAATATACCTATCGTCAGCTTTTTCTACGAATGCTTAAGATGCATGTGGATTCCTTTTTGTACAGATACGAGGGTGCTACAGTTAAGAAGCTGGTTATCACCATACCTGAGTATAGTAAGGAGCTATTTAGAGTTGTTGCAAAGTTCTATAAGGAGCTTGGCGTTCCACGGGAATGTGTGGAAATTACAAGTCATTTGGATAGTGGGCTTTATTATATTTTCAATCAGAACAGTGAGCTAAGAACAAATAGTGTTGCTTTGTTTGACTACAGTACAGAGGGACTTAACTATTATCGTATAGATATATCCAAGGGCAAGGATCCGGAGACTATAACTGTAACCCATGAGGATTACACAGAGATGTTTAATATCTCACTTTTTGGTAATGATAATCTTCTTATGGATTCTACCTTTGCAAAGATTGCAGACCAGGAGATGAAGAAGACTTACATTTCAGCTGTATTCCTTACAGGTCTTGGCTTTTCTGAGAAGTGGATGAATAAGTCTAGAAATATACTCTGTCAGGGCAGAAGAGTTTTTGCAGGACAGAATATTTACACCAAGGGTGCCTGCTACAAGGCAGTTGGCGGTGAGTATGAGGAGTTCTACAAAAAGTATTTTGTAGAGACCAAGGAGAATGTTATCTTTGATGTTGGTATTAGTGCTGCTGAGGAGGATGGGGAATTTATTCCTATAGCCTACGGTGGACGCCAGTGGTATAACATTCACGGTATGATAAAGGTTATACTTGACGATACAGATAGTATTACTCTGGTTTACAAGAGTAGAAAGAGTGATAAGGAAGTTAGGGAAACTGTTAAGCTTCATGGTATTCCAAAGAGACCTAACAAGACCTCTAAGTTTTCTATAGAAGTTGAATTTGAGAACCCTAATAAGGGAGCAGTAATCATTAAGGATGTTGGATTTGGAAAGCTTTTCCCAACCACCAACAAGGTTTATCGTAAGGAGTTTGAGGTTTAATGTCAAAGGTTATATTATGTACAACTAAAGAGGCATCACATCCATTCATATTTCTTAACACTAAGATGGAGGTCAATAATTACGAGGAGCTGTGTTTTTATATTTATAACAACACAGTGCTTATAAGCAAGTCTTCTCTTTCTGACAAGCTTTTTGATTGGATTAGAGATGAGATTGGTATGCCAGAACTAGCTGCAAAGCTGGTAGCATTGTCCAATAAGACCTTGTTTGCTCAGGACCTTCTAGTGGAAATCCTTAATGCTGGGGATTATTATGAGCCTGAGGAGATTAAGACCTATGTGGAGGCTTGGAATAAGTATCGTAAGCTTTCGGCAAGCCAAAGAAAGAAACTCAAGGCAGATGGATATCTTGGCTACAGAAGATATATTAAGGCGGCATCTATTTATGATGATATTATCGAGAATAGAAGTGAGCTTTTAGATAGAGTATTTATGGGCAATGTTTATCACAATAGAGCTGTGGCAGCTGCCAACAATCTAGATGTTGAGGATGCTAAGAATTATTTTCTTAAGGCTTACGAGCTTAACAATAATGAGGAATCCTTAAAGGGCTACTTTATGGTTTTCGCTTCACAGAATGATTCTATTACCATTAAGCAGGAGATGAGAAAGTACGAGCTTGGTGATGATAACTTCGAGAACCTTATGCTGGAAATCGGTGATGCTAATGATGATGTTAGAGAGATGACCATCTATTCTATGCTCCAGAGAGCTGTCTACAATCGTATGAACAAGGATATGATAGATTACGACAAGCGTATGGATATAATATTAGGCCAATTAAAGGATGAGTTTAGAGAGCAGGCGATTTAATGGGTTTATTTGATAAATTTAAGGCTTATCTCAATGAAGAAGACCCAGAGGATAGTGAAGAGCAGTTAGTAGAAAATATCAAGGCAAAAAGATTATGGTTCACTGAAAATGCTTCACCTGATAGCTATGAGGATGAAGAGGACGAGGACCTAGATGATCTTGATGAGGCTCAGGGTGAGAGTGAGAAGCCGGCTAAAAAATTCACTTGGGGTGCCAAGCTTAAAAATATGATAGCTTCGGTGTCCAAGAATAAGGATGGCGTTAATATGGATGATGAGGACGTGCTGGAAGAGGTGCGCCAAACAAAAACTATTAATGCTGAGATTAAAGCTGTTCAGGATTTCTGTGAACAGCTTGTTGATGTGTCCTACCATATGGAGGACTTGAAAAAGGAGTACAAGGTGGTTACCAGTTATCTTACAGATATACAGAGGATAGAGGAGCTGCCTATAGATATAGCTACAGAGCTGATAGATACTGCAAAACGCATAGAGATGCTTGATAAGAACAGACATACATATCTGCAGTCTGAGAATTTGCTTTCTATGGAGCAGTTTAAGACCATATCGAGATTAGAGGATGAGGTGGTTGATACCGTAAGGACTCTTAATGAGATGGAGCATAGAGATTCTATGCTTAAAAATGATATGGGTCACCTAGAGGGAGAAAAGGAATCCCTAAAGTATCGTCGCAGAGATTGTGCCGTGGGAATCGATAGACTTAGAGCAGTACTAGGAACTGTGCTGATGTTGTTTTTAGTTACAGCTATGGGAGTAATCTGGTATGGCCTTACCACCAGAGAAAATGTTACTATTCCCGCTCTTGTTATAGGAGCTATAGTTATGATTGTATTTGCAGCCTGCTATGCAAAGTATATTGACTATAAGGTTGAGATTAAGGAGTCAGATGCAAAGGTTAAAAGAGCAATATCTCTTCTTAATAAGGTTAAGGCAAAATACATTAATAACAGAAGTACCCTAGAGTACATTTACGAAAAATACGGTGTTAATTCCGCAAAGGAATTAGAATATATGTGGGTACAATACGATACTATGAACAAGGACGCTAGGAGATATTCTCAGGCTAATAATGATTTTCGAGTCTACTGCGACCAGCTGGTGAAGAGACTTACAAGTATAGGAGTAAAGGATCCACTGGTTTGGCCTAAGCAGACAAATGCTCTTATAGATAGGCGTGAGATGGTAGAGATTAAGCATAGCTTAAATCTCCGTCGACAGAGTATTAGAGACAAGCTGGCAACCTGTGAAAAGATTGCAGACAATGCAAAGATTGCCATCAAGGCTTCTGTGGAGCTTAACCCTGCTTTAGAGAGCTTTGTAAGAGAGATATTAACACCATTTAAGGTGAAGATGTAGATATATTGGAGGATTTAAATATTATGGCTAAAGAATTAGAGAAAACCTATGACCCTTCTGCCATAGAGGGAAGATTATATGACAAATGGGTAGCTAACAAGTATTTCCACGCAGAGGTAGATAGAAGCAAGAAGCCTTTTACTATCGTTATGCCACCACCAAATATCACAGGACAGCTCCACATGGGACATGCCCTTGATAATACTATGCAGGATATACTTATTAGATTTAAGAGAATGCAGGGCTATAATGCACTCTGGCAGCCTGGTACTGACCACGCAGCTATTGCTACAGAGGTTAAGATTATTGAGCATCTTAGAGAGCAGGGTATAGAAAAGGATGACCTTGGAAGAGATGGCTTCCTTAAGAGAGCCTGGGAGTGGAAGGAGGAATACGGCGGACGTATCGTTAACCAGCTTAAGAAGCTGGGCTCATCAGCTGACTGGGACAGAGAGCGCTTTACCATGGATGAGGGCAACAATGCTGCCGTTACCGAGGTGTTTACAAAGCTATATGACAAGGGCTACATCTATAAGGGCTCACGTATTGGAAACTGGTGTCCTGTATGTCAGACCTCTATTTCTGATGCAGAGGTTATCCATGAGGAGCAGGATGGCTTCTTCTGGCACATTAACTATCCTGTAGCAGGTGAGGAGGGACGATTTGTAGAGATAGCTACTACAAGACCAGAGACACTTCTTGGTGATACTGCTGTTGCAGTTAACCCTGAGGATGACAGATATAAGGATATAGTTGGTAAGACACTTATCCTTCCACTTGTTAATCGTGAGATTCCTGTAATTGCAGACTCTTACGTAGATAAGGAGTTTGGAACAGGTGCAGTTAAGATTACACCTGCTCACGACCCTAACGACTTTGAGGTTGGTAAGAGACACAACCTTGCAGAGATTAATATTATGAATGATGATGCCACTATTAACGCTCTTGGTGGCAAGTATGAGGGTATGGACCGTTATGAGGCTAGAAAGGCTATGGTTAAGGATCTTGAGGACCTTGGACTTTTAGTTAAGGTAGAGCCACACAAGCATATGGTTGGTACTCACGATAGATGTAAAACTACAGTTGAGCCACTTGTTAAGCCACAGTGGTACGTAAAGATGACTGAGATGGCTAAGCCTGCTAAGGAGGCTGTAGAGAAGGGTGAGCTTAAGCTTATCCCTGAGCGTATGAATAAGACATATTACAACTGGCTTGATAACATCAGAGACTGGTGTATTTCAAGGCAGCTCTGGTGGGGACATAGAATTCCAGCCTGGTATTGTCAGGATTGTGGTGAGATTATTGTATCTAAGGATACTCCTTGCACTTGTACTAAGTGTAATAGTGCTAACTTAAAGCAGGATGAGGATACGCTTGATACTTGGTTTTCGTCAGCACTTTGGCCATTCTCTACTCTTGGTTGGCCAAATGTGGGAGAGGATTACGATTACTTCTTCCCTACAGACGTGCTTGTAACTGGATATGATATTATCTTCTTCTGGGTAATCAGAATGGTATTCTCATCTATAGAGCAGACTGGAAAGCTTCCTTTCCACACTGTTTTATTCCACGGTCTAGTAAGAGATGATCAGGGACGTAAGATGAGTAAGTCACTGGGCAATGGTATCGACCCACTTGAGGTTATTGACAAGTATGGTGCAGATGCACTCAGACTTACCCTCATTACTGGAAATGCACCTGGTAATGATATGCGTTTCTATTGGGAGAGGATTGAGGCAAGCCGTAACTTTGCTAATAAGATTTGGAATGCTTCGAGATTCATTATGATGAATATCGAGAAGGCTGACATAAGTGATGTTAAGCTTAGTGATTTGACCCTTGCAGATAAGTGGATTATGTCTAAGATGAACGACCTGGTTAAGGATGTCACTGAGAACATGGAGAAGTACGAGCTTGGTATCGCAGCAGACAAGATTCACAACTTCCTCTGGGAGGAGTTCTGTGACTGGTATATCGAGATGGTTAAGCCAAGACTCTGGAATGATGAGGATGCTACAAAGGCAGCAGCTCTTTATACACTTAAGACTGTCCTTGTTAACGGTTTAAAGCTTCTTCACCCATACATGCCATTTGTTACTGAGGAGATTTTCTGTACTCTTACAGATGAGGAATCTATTATGGTATCAGATTGGCCAGTATATGCTGAGGAGTTATCATTTAAGAATGATGAGGACGCAGTTGATGTTATTAAGAATGCAGTTCGTGCAATCCGTAACATTAGAACTGAGATGAACGTTCCACCTAGCAAGAAGGCTACAGTTTATATGGTTTCACCTAAGAGTGAAATTAGAGATATATTTACTGCTAGTAAGAGCTTTTTTGGAACTCTTGCTTATGCAGAGAATGTTATTGTTCAAGAGGACAAGGCTGGTATCGCAGATGACGCAGTTTCTGTAGTTCTTCATGATGCAGTGGTTTATATGCCATTTGCAGAGCTTGTGGATGTTGCCAAGGAGATTGAAAGACTTAAGAAGGAGGAGGCAAGACTAGAGGGTGAGATTAAGAGAGCTTCCGGAATGCTTGCAAATCCAAAATTCGTAGACAAGGCTCCAGCAGCAAAGGTTGAGGAAGAGAAGGCTAAGCTTCAGAAGTATACTGAGACCTTAGAGCAGGTGAAGGAGAGATTAGCACAGCTTGGTGCATAGGAGATAACCATGAATAATGAGAAAATCCTTAAAAAGAAAATAGAGTTTTACCTAATCACACCTATTTTTGTGTCACTGTTTTTGATACTTATGTGTGGTGCATTGTATTTTGTAGACCAAAGAGCAGCTGTTATAGCAACAGTTGCAGTGGTGTTAGTTATTCTTGTGGAGCTTTTGGTATATGTGGTAACAAAGAAGGCTGTTATGCCTACTCTTATATCCTTTTCCTTCGAGCAGGGACAGATACAAAAGGAACTGCTTAAGGAGCTAGCTATTCCATATGCTCTTCTGGATACAGATGGTAAGATTCTCTGGGGCAATAAGCTTTTTGTAGACCAGGTTGGCGGTGGCTCAAAGAAGCGTATTCGCAAGAATATTTCAGCCTTCTTTCCACAGATTGGTACTGAGGTATTTAAGGCAAAGGATACTGTAAATATGGAGCTTGACCTTGAGGGTATGCAGTATGTGGCAGAGCTTAAGAAGATTACCTTTCATGAGATATTTCAAGATGAGGATGCCATAGTTGACCCTAAGGGCGGAGATATTATTGCATTTTATCTTCATGATGTAACGGAGCTTAAGAAATATAAGCAGGAAAACTTTGACCAGAAGCTGGTGGCAGGACTTATATATATTGATAATTATGATGAGGTTATGGAGAATACCGAGGAGGTTAGACACTCATTGGTAGAGGCTCTTGTTGATAGAAGAATTAATATGTACCTTTCATCTATAGATGCCATTGGTAAGAAAACTGATAATGACAAGTATCTTTTTGTGTGTCAGCAGAAATATTTGCCACAGCTTAAGGATACTAAGTTTGCAATATTAAATGAAATCAAGAGTATAAATGTAGGTAATGAGATTCCTATAACTTTAAGCATTGGTATAGGCTCAGAAACAGATAATTTTGCTCAGGCTTATGAGTATGCCAGGGTTGCTATAGGCTTGGCTTTAGGCCGTGGTGGTGACCAGGCAGTTATTAAGTATGGTGATAAGATTTCATATTTTGGTGGACAGAGTGCAGGTACAGAGAAGTCTACCAGAGTTAAGGCTAGAGTTAAGGCTCAGGCCTTTAAGGAAATCCTTGAAAGCAAGGAAACTGTTCTTATTATGGGGCACAAGCGTCCTGATGCGGATGCATTTGGTGCTGCAGTTGGTGTGTATCGTTTTGTTAAGACCCTAGGAAAGAACGCTCATATTGTTTTAAATGAGGTTACTTCAGCTACTCGTCCAGTAGTTAGTGGATTCCAGGGCAATAGCCTTTACGGGGACGATATGATAATTAATAGTGAGTACGCTATTAGTAAGGTAAGTCCAACCACCTTAGTTGTTGTTGTTGATGTAAATAAGCCAAGTATGACTGAGTGTGAGGAGCTTCTTGATATGGCTAGCTCTGTGGTTGTATTTGACCATCACAGACAGACTAACGAGATTATTGAGAATGCTACCCTTTCATATATTGAGCCATATGCATCCTCATCCTGTGAGATGGTTGCAGAGATGCTTCAGTATATCGATGAAAAGGTAAAGATTCGTCAGCAGGAGGCTGACGCTATGTATGCGGGAATTATGATTGATACTGATAATTTCCTTACTAAGACAGGTGTTAGAACCTTTGAGGCTGCGTCGTACCTTAGAAGAAATGGTGCGGACACAGTTAGAGTTCGTAAGATGTTTAGAAGTGGAATATACGAGACAAAGCAGTTAGCAGAGGGTATTATGAATGCTGAGACATATATGGGCTTCTTCGCCATATCTAAGGTTAAGCCAGATGGTTCAGATGCTCCTACAGTGATAGCTGCCAAGGTGGCAAATGAGCTATTAAATATAGATGGAATCAGAGCATCATTTGTTGTTACAGAAAAGGATGGAACAGCATTTATCAGTGCCCGTTCCGTAGATGATATTAATGTTCAGGTTATTATGGAGAAGCTTGGTGGCGGTGGTCACGCAAATGTGGCAGGAGCCCAGCTTGCTAATACTACGGACGAGGTTGCAATAATTCAGATTAAGGAATTACTTGAGACTATGTATAAGGAAGGGGACCTTTAATATATGAAGTACTGTAAATCCTGTGGGCAGATGTTAGATGATACTGATTTATTTTGTAGAACATGTGGAGATAAGCAGCCGGAAATTATAAAGCAGGTGGCTCCTCAGATAGTAACATACCAAAATGAGTTTGTGTCTGAAGCGAATCAGAACCCTGAGAAGAAGTTGAAAAAGAAGATTATTATCCCTATCGTAATTATAGCAGTTCTAGCCATTGCTGCAGTTGTTATATATGTAGTATTTTTCTCTGACAGTGCAAAGTTCAAAAAAGGACTGGGTATATATGTAAAGGGAGAATATTACGAATTTACCGTGGAAGATGGTATCAAGGATTATGATAAGATTGAGGATGGTGTAGCCTATTCAACTAAAGATGGATTAAAGTTTGCTCCTAATGGTAGTGATGAAAAGATCTCTATAACACAGCCAGAGCTTGCAACTTGGATTCAGAGTATTGATGAAAGAGAAGCTTATGGCGAAGATGCCTGTATGGTGGAGATTTATTTTAGAGAAGATTATAAGATAGATGGGCTAGATGGAAAAGCTACTAGATCTGATTTAGAAGACGCAGGGTATGTAGATAACTATATGCTAGCTACAGAGAAGGGAAATATAGATCTATCAGAGTATGATGATGATTTGGAGAAAATAAGAGAAACAAAGACTTTTCATTGTATTCCGTATTTTGATCAGTTGGTAGCTTTAGATACAATATTTTCAGATTATATTTTAGATGATGATGTAGAAGGTTTTCTCGAGGAATTGGAAGAAATGGAAGAGAGATCATCAACAGACGATGGATATTGGGAAAGACAATTTGAGAGACAAATGTGTCTTGCAGATTTGCTCACAGACTATAATAATGGTGAGGTTGGCATAGTAATTGTAAAGCATATTGTATTAACACCTGAGGATAGAGACGATGTTGATAATCTTTTGATAATTACAATAATTGGTGATTATGATAATTTAAATAAATGGAGAGAAGATTGGGGATTCGATAATTAATTATACTGGAGGTATAGACATGAAAGTTATATTATTACAGGACGTAAAAAGCCTTGGTAAAAAGGATGAAATAGTAGATGTATCAGATGGATACGCAAGAAATTTTGTGCTTCCTAAGAAACTTGGTGTGGAGGCAACTCCAAAGAACTTAAATGAGCTGAAGCTTAAGAAGGCTCACGAGGATAAGGTGGCTGCAGAAAAGCTTGCAGCTGCTAAGGAATTAGCAGATAAGATGAAGGAGCAGAGTGTTACTCTTTCTATAAAAGTAGGTGAAGGTGGAAGAACCTTCGGTGCAGTTTCATCTAAGGAAATCGCAGAGGCTATGAAGAAAGAGCTTGGCTACGATATTGACAAGAAGAAAATCGTGGTTAAGGAGCCTATAAAGAGCTTAGGAACACATATTGTAGACATTAAGCTTCACACTCAGGTGACAGCTAAATTTAACGTTAAGGTAGTAGAAGGAAAGTAATTTGAGATAAAGGGTTTATCGGTTATGGATGAGAATAGTATCAAGAGAATACAACCTCATAATAAGAAGGCGGAGCAGTCAGTTTTAGGTGCTATGCTGATGGATGCAGACGCTATTTCTCAGGTAGAGCCACTTTTAACTAAGGAGGATTTCTACGTAGCTCAGTATGGTATAATATACGAAACCATAATAGAGCTTTACAATGAGAATATAGCTGCCGACGTAATTACTGTTCCTGAGAGATTGAAGGAAAAGGGTGTTCCAGAGGAGATAGGAAGCTCAGCCAATATGGCGGAGCTTGCCATTGCAGTTCCAAGTTCTGTTAGAGCTAGAGAATATGCAGAAATCATACGTAACAACTCTACTCTTAGAAAGCTGATTAAGCTTTGTGAAAACACTGCTAAGGATTGTTATTCAGGTGGAGTTCCTGTAGATACAGTTTTAGAGAGTGCAGAGCAGAAGATTTTTAAGCTGGCACAAAGCCACATGGGTGGAACCAAGGAAGAGAGCATGAAGGATGTAGTCCTCTCTATAATTAGGGACATGGAGATTGCAGCGAACAATAAGGGTGAGTTCACAGGAATACCAACAGGCTTTACCGATCTGGATAATAAGCTTACCGGTATGCATGGCGGAGAACTTATAATAGTTGCAGCCAGACCTGCTATGGGTAAGACTGCATTTGTACTTAACATAGTTCATCATCTAGCTATTAAGAAAAATGTGCCTTGTTTATTATTTTCATTGGAGATGAGTAAGGAGCAGCTGGGAACACGTCTTATGGCTATAGATGCTATGGTTGATTCAAAGGCTATGAAGCTTGCACATACTCTTACAGACGAGGATTGGGATAAGCTGGCTGAGTCTATGGATGTTATGTCAAAGGCGCCTATTTATATGGTGGATAATTCAGCTATATCCATATCAGAGCTGCGTTCCCTAGCCAGAATGCACAAGCAGAATCACAATATTGGTCTTATAGTTATTGATTACCTTCAGCTTATGTCTTCTACTGGTAGAGTAGAGTCTAGACAGACATTTGTTGCTGAGGTTTCCAGATCCCTAAAGAATTTAGCTAGAGAGCTGAATGTACCTATTATAGCTTTATCTCAGCTTAGCCGTGGTGTTGAGTCAAGAAACGACAAGATGCCGGTAATGTCAGATATTAGAGAGTCTGGTGCCATTGAGCAGGATGCAGATGTTATTATGTTCATCCACAGAGATGAATATTACAACCCTGATACAACCACTAAGCCTAACACAGCTGAAATCAGCATCGCCAAGAACCGTAGTGGCGAAACAGGGACCATAGACCTTCGCTGGATAGGAAAGTACACTAAGTTTGCCAACCCAGAGAAGTACTACAAGCCAAACGAAGGATAAATTACATTATAAGAAGTTGGAGCGAAAGTTTAACCCATGGTACATAGCTTATGTGCCATGGGTTTTCTTATGGTACGCTTAGATAAGGGAGCGTTGCAACTTAATCTCCCGGTCTGTCTAGGGATTAGTCTTCGCCGACACTACGACGGTCGGCTCCGCCTAACCCTGCCGCGCCCGGTTGATACTTTTATGGCGCTGTTCCCCTTATCTAAGCTGATAATCAAGGAATGGCACACAAACTATGTACCATGGAAACTTTCGCTATCACCTTCGGTGATGTTAAGCTTTATCCTAGTCATAACCTTAATCGCCGTAGGCGTTGAAACAAAGTTCCCTTTCCATTGCCTTGCGTAGACAAATTATATTAGTGGCAAGGGCAAGGGTGTTCAAGCTATCTTTGCGGAGTCGCGGGCAGATTTTGTGTGCCCAGTTAGATAACATAGGCCACATTTTGGCACGGATGCCAAAATAGCCGCAACCAGCCATGGATGGCGCATTTGCGGCGGTGGCCGGAAGAAACCGCGAACTTAACTGGGCATTTCAAAATCCCCGCAGCGCAGCACTTAGCTGAATGCCCTTGCCTTGTCGCATAAAAAGAAACCCTTCCGCAAGGCAATGTGAAAGGGTTAACTTTGTTTCAACTTCTTATAATGTAATATATGTATTTAATTTCCACCGTTGATGGATGCAAAGAGTGCTGCGATTTCGTCAGCGCTTAGCTGCCTATTAGGGTCAAATTCCTCGGCGATAGGAGCAGGCTCCTCCTTTGGTTCCTCAGCTACTGGGAAAGGAATGATTTTGTCTTCCTCAGTGTTAACCTCCTCAGCTACTGCAACCTCAGCGTCCAGGTTACCAAGGAGAGCATCGATAAGGCTCTGGTCCATGACCTCCGGCATATTTTCTCTGCTAAAATCTTCATTGGTCTTAGCAGTTCTCTCTTCCTTTGAGGCATTGAATAATGCGGCGATTTCCTCAGGAGTAAGCTGTCTGTTAGAATCCTCGTTAACTGGTTCCGGTTCAGGAGCTACCTCAACCTCTGGCTCCTTGGCAGGAGCATTTGCACTGAATAATGCAGCAATCTCCTCAGGAGTAAGCTGTCTGTTAGGATCCTCATTAGCTGGTGCCTCATTAATCGGCTCAGGCTCAGTAAGCTCTGGTTCTGCCTCAGCAGCTGGCATTGCTGCTGCAAATAAAGCTGCTATATCATCCTGTGATAACATTTTGTTGCTATCCTCGGCAGGAGTCTCATCTGTTGCAACCTCTTCAGGATTCTTGTTTTCAAACTCTTCGAAGAAGGAATTAACTGCTGCATCCTCCTCATCCTCAGTTATGTCTGGGGTAGTATCCTTAGGAGACTCTGTGGTCATAGAGAAAACATCGATACCCTCTGGAAGAGTGTCATCTAAAACAGAATCCTCAAGGACTGTTTTTACATGTGGCTGAGCCACAATATTTATACTGTCAATTCTTGCGCTTATCTCATCTAAGGCAGTATTTATATCCTGCATCTTAGCTGTAAGCTCATTAAGAGAAGCTATAATATTCTGGTTATCTGTCTTATTGTATTTGATAATAATCTTTGCGGTATTAGCTATGGATTCTGCAAGAGTTTCCTTGAGAGAAAGAGTTAAGGCGGTGTAATTATCAATGCTCTTAACAGAATTGTAGTTACTAGCCTCGGTGAGCTGAGTAAGATTTTGGTTTATCTTTCTAAGCTGTACGTAGGTTGCCTTTGCAAGTCGCTCAGCTTCTATAGCTCTATCAAGCTCAGCCTGTTTTTCAGCCTGATTAGGTGTTAGGCATACAAGAGCCTGATTAATCATATCTGCGATGTATCGCTTGTTATCCTCCTGCTTGGTCAGGTGTAGGCTTAAAACTGCATTTGCAAGGGCATATAATGAAATTACTAATACTAACGATAATCCAACCACGTAAACAGTCTTTTCTCTATATGCTAAAACACAGTAAACCCAAGCTAATATAGCAGAAAAGCTAATCATTCCCATGGTGACAATTCTTCGATATAAATTGGTCATGAGGCACCTCCTGAAAATCATCTATATGTAAACATAAATTGACAAAATAATCCATAAATAATTGTATCATAAAAGCTAAATTATTACTAGCGAAAAATCAATAATATAGGGTCTCTTGTAAATATTTTTATTGTAAGAATTCTGTCAAAAATGTATAATATTAATATAAGATGCATTAGGCATGCATATCTAGGGAGGATGACTATGGAGAATACTAATTTTTTGAAGATTTATTCGGGATATAATAACCTTATATCACTTAATGTTGCACCGGGGCATTTTGCAACATCTTCATCTCATATTAATTACTATATTGATATGACAACACTTAAGTGTAGAAGCAATGAGTCTAGAGCAGTGGCTAAGGCTATGGTTCAGGACTATATGTCTGCCACAGTGATTGACACCATTGTATGTATGGATGGAACAGAGATAATAGGAGCTTATCTTGCTGAGGAGCTTTCAAATGCAGGTATAATGTCTGCAAATTCACATCAGACGATTTACGTTGTAACTCCAGAGCAGACTACAGCAGGTCAGCTTATATTTAAGGATAATTATATGCCTATGATTAAGGGTAAGAATGTTTTATTGCTTTTGGCTACGGCTTCCACTGGTAAGACAGTGAAGACGGCTTTAGAGTGTATAGAATATTATGGTGGAAAGATAGCTGGTATCTCATCTATCTTCTCTGCTGCTAAGAATATATATAGCAAGGAAATTAATACTATTTTCCAGTCGAAGGACCTTGTGGATTACGGTACATATTCTGCATCAGAATGCCCTATGTGCAAGGCGGGAATTCCTATCAATGCACTGGTAAATAGTCACGGATATTCAAAGCTTTAATTTAGACATCCAGGTAATAATTAGCTTGCAGTCAGGGGGTAGCGTATGGCAGAAAGAACCAAGGTAATGGTAGAATTTTATGCTGAGGAGCCATTGGAGAATGTTATGGCGATGATTAAATATCGCCCGGAGAAAATCATTTTCCTAGGCCACAAGGATAACATGATAACCAAAAAAATTAACGACTTAAAAGATTTCAGAGACAGGAAATGTCCTGATACGGAACTGGAATTTATAGAGGTTCCTAAGAATGATTTAAATGGTGCCATAGATATTCTCACTGAAATTATGAGAGATAATCCCGGGGTGCGCTTCGAGCTGACTGGAGGTAGTGAGCTTATTCTTATAGCACTGGGTTGTATCGCTGCCAGGATGAATATAAGCAAGCTTAGAATTGACCCGTTTACCGGTAAGGAGATTGATATTAGAGGAGATCAGGTGGTTACCTCCGATTATCATTTTAATATAAGCATTGAGGAGGATATTATCCTTCACGGTGGTGTGCTTACTAACCAGACAGGAAGCTTTTCAGAGTGGAAGTTTACTGAGGAATTCAGAGAAGATATAAGAACTATGTGGGATATTTGTAAGGTTCATAGAGGTAACTGGAACAAGTATTGTGCCACTATAGATGAGCTTAGAAAGAATACGCCTAATCAGAAGGAGGGTTGGGTGGAGATATACAAGAATCCACTTGGAGATGCCATTCACCTGCTTAAGGATTTGGAGGAGCAGGGGCTTATTAAGGATTACTCAGAAACGGGCAAAAGGGTATCCTTCCGCTTTAAGAATAATATGATTAGGAAGGTTATAGGTAAGGCCGGCAATATTTTAGAGCTTCATGTATATGAGGTTGCTACCAGAGATAGCTATGTATTTACAGATGCTATCATTGGTGCCCATATTGATTGGGATGGAGAGGTTCATGATTTTTCTAATCCGGGATATGATACCATGAATGAAATCGATGTTATTCTTATGAAGAATGTGTGTCCTGTATTTATATCCTGCAAGAGTGGTAAGGCAGGTGGTCACGCTCTTCATGAGCTAGAAACTGTATCTAGAAAATTCGGAGGCAAGTATGCCAGAAAGGCCCTTATATTAGCTAAGGCTTGCGACAATACTACAGGTACTATGTATTTTAAGCAGCGTGCCAAGGATATGAAGATTTGGATTATTGATGACGTGTTCAGACTTAGTGATGAGCAGCTGTTTAACAAGCTGAAGAGAATATAATTATAATTAAAGGCTCAGGATTTACTCCTGGGCCTTTTGCTTTGTATTTATGAATATATAGGCTGCCGAATTCATAGTATAAAAGTGATATGAATTTTAGGAATGAAAGCCATGGATATAGCTGATAGTAATGTTAATAGGTCCTGTACTCAGTATATTTATGATGAAAATTACATAGGGTATTTTGTAAAATACGACAATGATTTGGCAGGTGTTAGACAGGTTATTAATCCTGCCTGTATAGATGTGATTAACAATAGATTTTTGGTAGCATACAAGGAGGGTGCAAATTTAAATAACCCAGAGGAGTTTTTGCAGTATGGGTATAACAATCTTCCTAAGCTTTATGGTTTAATGGATGTGCCTGCAGTGGAGGATATAGGTGGATTTGCAGTTAGAGACTTACCAGGACTAAGACTTACGGGAAGGGATGTGCTGGTAGGATTTGTTGATACAGGCATTGATTATAGAAATCCAGCCTTCATGGATGAGCAGGGTAGAACTAGGATTGCATATATTTGGGACCAAAGTAGAGAGGCTTTAGATGTGGGTCAGCCTGTATTTGGTTATGGAGGGGAATTTGACAGTGAGGATATTAATAATGCCATAGCATCAGATAATCCCTATAATATAGTTCCCACCAGGGATGAGCTAGGCCATGGAACATTTCTTGCGTCCCTGGCTGCGGGTAGAGAGGCTCTAGAGGAAAATTTTAGTGGTGTGGCTCCAGAGGCAAATATCATAATGGTAAAGCTAAAGGAAGCAAGTAATGCCTTAAGGGATTTTTATTATGTAGGACAAGATAAAACCTGCTATAGCGAGACAGATATTGCTCAGGGTATAAGATATCTTATCAATAAGGCAGTGCAGCTTAGAAAGCCTATGGTTATATGTGTTGGGCTGGGAACCAATCAAGGAGCTCATGACGGAAGTAGTAATTTGGAGCTTTATATAGAAAGCTTATCCGGGCTTAGGGGGATATGCTTTGTGGCACCTGCCGGCAATGAGCTAGGAGGAAGAAATCATTATATTTCCGCGGAATCAGGCAGAGAGGAAATAGTGGAAATAAACGTAGAGGAAGGAGTCCCAGGCTTCGTAGCGGAAATCTGGGGAAATGCACCAGGGCTACTTAATGTGGTGGTGGAATCCCCTTCCGGAGAGAGACTTGATAACATTATTCCAAATGTATCTGCAAGTAATGTGGGTGATTTTCTCTTTGAGGGAAGTACTGTGTTTGTTGAAAATATCGTGGTGGAGGCAACCACAGGGGACCAGCTATATTTTATGAGGTTTTCCACTCCGGCCAAAGGTATTTGGAGGATAATTGTGAGAGAGTCCATAAATATGCTGGGACAGGGCTTTAACCTATGGCTGCCACTAAGAGAATTTACAGGGGATAGGGTAAGATTTGTCAGACCATCACCAGATATTATCATTACAAGTCCTGGGAATACCACTGGGTGTATAACAGTGGCCACATACAATAACGAAAGTGGTGCCATATATGTGGAGTCTGGCAGGGGTTATACCAGAAAAGGTGCCATAAAGCCGGATATTACGGCTCCGGGAGTGGAGATAAAGGGAGTATTTGCAGGTGGTGAGAGAGCCTTATACACAGAAAAGAGTGGAAGTAGTGTGGCGGCGGCAATTTTGGCAGGAGCAGCAACTCTTATGCTTCAGTGGGGGATAGTAAATAGAAACAATTTGGGGATTAATACTGAAATTATAAAACAGCTTTTTATAAGAGGGGCTCAGAGAAAGAATCAGCTTAGCTATCCAAATAATATCTGGGGTTGGGGGACTTTAGATATATTGCAAACCTATCAAAATATCAGACAATAATTACACAACATTAACAAAATTTTACAGAAAAGTTACCAAAATGTTGTCTTTACTTGACAATATTCTAAAATATAGTATGATTATAGATAGTTATGCAAAACTAGTAGGTTTTAAAACGGAGGTAAAAATATGATTTGTGAATCATGTAAGTTCGATAACAGAGAGGGAGCTTTGTACTGTGCTGAGTGTGGAAAGCCTCTTGCTGCAGCGAACACAGAAGCAGAGAAACCAGAAGTGAAGAATGCGGACAAAACAGTCATCCTTGATGAGGTGGTAACTAATAGCAAGGAGTCTGTTGATAATGAAGATGAGAGTGAGGCAAATACAACAGTTCTCACTAGTGATATGATTAAGCCGGCACAGGCTGCGGCACCTAAGGGATTTACTGCAGGTCCAACACCTGTAAAGCCTATGGCACCTATGGGCCCACAGGGAATGGCACCAACAGGTCAGCCAGTACCACAGGCACCAAAGATGGCACCACAGCAAATGGCACCTATGGGTCAGCCAGCACCACAGGCACCAAAGATGGCACCACAGCAAATGGCACCAGCAGGCCAGCCAGCACCACAGGCACCAAAGATGGCACCACAGCAAATGGCACCAGCAGGTCAGCCAGCACCACAGGCACCAGGTATGCCACCACAGAATCCTGCACAGCCAGGTCCTATGACAGCACCTAAGGTACCAGTACAGGAGCCTAAGGAAGAAAAGCCATCAAAGAAGGATAAGAAGGCTGCTAAGGCTGCAAAGAAGGCGGCTAAGGGTAAGATGGGAACAGGAACTAAGGTATACATAGTTATTTCCATTATTTTAATCCTTGCTCTTGGCGGAGCTCTTGCGTGGGGATATTTTATATATCATAAGGGTAAGATGGATCAGGCTAAGACTGATAAGGAAACTCTTATTGCAGATTACGATGCTAAGATAAGCCAGAAGGATAGCGAGATAGCAACCCTTTATGCATCTGCTACAGATGCACAGGCTACTATTACAAGCTTAGAAACTCAGCTTGCTGACAGTCAGCTTGCACAGGCTGAAGCACAGGCTGTAGCAGACTCATATGTTTCATATGATCCACTTATTGACTTTGTGGAGAATTGTACAGCAGATGCAAATACCGATATGATGGTAAGTGATACGGTTGTTTATACTACAGTTGGAACAACTGTTGAGATATATGTATATTTCCCAGAGGATGAAGGACACCTTAACTACCTTTCATCAGACAAGTCAAAAGCTGATTGCGAATGGGGTGAAGACTGGATAAATGGTAATGTATTGCCACTTCACATCGAAGCTTTAGCATCTGGAGATATAACAGTAGAGATTACAAATGACCAAAATGATATAAAGGAAACTATCTTTGTTCATATAGAGTAAAGCGTCAGCAACGAGCTATGCACATATAAAACGGAAAGCACATACACAAGTTTACTTGTATGTGCTTTCCGTTTTTAATTTCAATCACATTAATTATCTTTACATTTACAGCCCATAAGTGTTATTATTCTTAAATGTAATATAGATAAAATCTTGAAGAAATATAGATAGGTGGAAAAATGGACAAGCTAATAAATACACATAAGGAAAATCCCTTGGGAACAAAACCAGTAAATAAGCTTTTGATTCAGTTTGCTGTGCCTAGTATGGTGGCTATGCTGGTTAGTGCCCTGTACAATATAGTAGACCAATTCTTTATAGGTAGATATGTGGGAGAATTGGGTAATGCAGCTACAAATATTGCATTTCCTTTAACTACTTCCTGTACAGCTATAGCACTTCTGTGTGGTATAGGTGGCGCTTCAGCCTTTAATCTTGCTATGGGTGCTGGAAGAAAGGATGAGGCGGGTCATTATATTGGTAATGCTATTACAACTATGGTAGGTGCTGGAGTGTTATTATGTATAGTAGTTCAGCTTTACCTGACACCAATGCTAAGATTTTTTGGTTCACCGGAGGAAGTATTACCTTTTGCTGAGATTTATACAGGAATAACTGCTTTAGGTTTCCCTCTCCTCATAATTGGAACAGGTGGAGGTCATCTTATGAGGGCTGATGGAAGTCCAAGGATGACTATGATATGCAATATTACGGGAGCAGTGATTAACACCATATTAGACTACTTGTTTGTAGGTGTGTTTGGCTGGAAAATGGCAGGTGCAGCCTGGGCCACAGTAATTGGACAGTTTGTAGCGGCTATGTTGGTATTTAATTATTTTACAAGATTTAAGACAGTTAAGCTTTCAATGAAGCATCTGATGCTTAGGAGTAGAGTTATAGGAAAGGTGTTGTCTCTTGGAACAGCTCCATGTACTAATCAGCTTGCTATGATGGTGGTGCAGATAGTATTGAATAATTCATTGAAATATTATGGTGGTATGTCAAGCTTTGGAGAGTCCATACCTATAGCCTGTGTGGGCATAATATCAAAGGTTTGTATGGTGTTTTTCTCCTTTGTTATAGGAATTTCCCAAGGACTTCAGCCTATAGTAAGCTTTAATTATGGTGCTGAAAACTATGGAAGAGTTAAGAAAGCATATAAGCTGGCTATGGGAGCAAGTTTTGTGATTTCTATGATTGCATTTGTTATGTTCCAAGTATTTCCCAGACAGATTATTATGCTTTTTGGAGAAGGCTCAGAGGAATATTATCAGTTTGCAGTTAGATATTTTAGGGTGTATATGTTCTTCATTTGTTTAACCTTTATACAGCCTATAACCTCCAACTTTTTCACCGCTATAGGAAAGCCGATAAAGGGTGTATTTTTATCCCTTACAAGACAGATTATTTTTTTAATACCACTTATACTTATTTTGCCAAGATTTATGGGACTGGATGGAATTTTATACGCAGGACCAATAGCAGACTTTGCAGCTATATCTACTGCGGCTGCTATGGCTGTTTTGGAGTTTAGACGAAAAGAATATAAGAATGCATAAGGGAAGGAGATTATTGATGGATTTAAAGAAAGCAATATTGCTAATTTCAACTTATAATGGAGAAACCTATCTTCCTGCTATGCTAGATAGTGTTGTGGCTCAAACCTACAAGAATTTAGAGGTGTATATTAGAGATGACGGTTCTTCTGACAATACTGCAACAATTCTTCAGAAATATGAAGCAAAATATGAAAATATTCATATAATGCAGGGCGAAAAGAATTTGGGATATCCAGCTTGCTTTTATTACCTTACTGACCATGCTCCTAAGGGAGATTATTACTTCTTTGCAGACCAGGATGATGTGTGGTTTCCAGACAAGGTAAGTCGTGCTGTGGAGAGATTAAGTAAGGAGCCGGAAGGGCCATTGGCATACTATGCAGGCTACATAGTATGTGACAGTGATTTAAATAAGGTAGATGAATCACCTAAGGTTCATAAGGAGATTAAATTCAAGGACACCTTGTATGAGGTTTGTGGATTGGAGTTCACTATGGCAATAAATAGAGAGGCTATGGAGCTGTTAAATCAAAACAAACCTACTTTTTCCAGTGCAAGGGGTGTGTGGATGAGTATGTTATTTTCCGGCCTGGGTAGAATAATATACGATAATCAGCCTTGTGCATATTATAGAAGACATGAGTCGGCGGTTACATCATCATCTATGAAGGGGTTAGGTCTTTGGATTTGGAGAATAAAGAATTTCTTCAAGGGTGATGGAGCATCAGGCTACAGAGATATATTAACGGACTTTTGTGAAACTGTAGGTCCTAAGCTTAAAGAGAAGGACTACAAAGCTATAAAGCTTTTTGCCAGAAGAAAATATTTTCCATATGCATTTCTTAAGACCTTTTATCCTAAAAGACTTAGGAGAGGCTTTATGGAGGAATTGGCGCTAAGAGTAACATTTCTTATTAACAAGTTTTAAAAATCGGAGGTATAAATATGTACCAAAAGGAAAATATGTATGACATAGTTATAGTAGGTGCTGGTACTGCAGGACTTTCTGCTGCAATCTATGGAGTTAGAGCAGGCAAAAGCGTTTTGGTATTAGAAGAGAAAACCTACGGAGGCCAGATAATAAATACTCCAGAGGTGGAGAACTATCCTGGCATACCTAAGATATCCGGCTTTGAGTTTGCTACAAATTTATATAATCAAGCTATAGATTTAGGTGTGGAAGTTAAGCTTGAAAAAGTGAAGACTGTAGAAATTATAGAGAAAAATAATAAAAATGTAATCACCGATAGTGGAGAGTATATATGTAATTCAGTGATTCTTGCCACAGGTGCAAAGAACAGACCATTGGGAGTAGATAGAGAACAGCAGCTTATTGGTGCCGGAATATCCTACTGTGCAACCTGTGATGGCATGTTTTTTAGAGGCAAGGATGTAGTAGTTGTGGGTGGTGGAAATACTGCCTTGGAGGATGCGAATTTCTTATCAAATTATTGTAATAGAGTTCACCTTATTCATAGGCGTGATCAGTTTAGAGGTGAGGAAAAGCTGGTTGAGAGACTACGAGATAAGGACAATGTGGAGTTTGTTTTAAATAGTAGAGTTATAGAGCTTAAGGGACAGGATATGGTAGAGGGAGTTGTACTGGAAAATGTTCAGGATAAGTCTCTAAAAACCCTTAGCTGTCAGGGTGTGTTTGTTGCTATAGGACAGATGCCTGACAATGAGAGATATAGCCAGCTTGTAGAACTGGATAATAAGGGATATATAGTAGCTGGAGAGGATTGTAAGACAAGTGCACCGGGAGTATTTGCAGCTGGAGATTGCAGAACTAAGACTGTAAGACAGCTTACTACAGCGGCAGCAGATGGTGCGGTGGCAGCCCTTGCAGCCAGTGAGTTTATAGGATAGGAGATAATTATGCAGTATGTATTATCATTTTTGGAGGGAATAATTACGTTTATTTCCCCTTGCATATTACCTATGATACCTGTATACATTACCTACTTTGCAAATGGTGAGGAGAACAAGAAGAAAACTGTAGCCAACGCCCTTGGCTTTGCTCTAGGTTTTACTATAGTATTTGTTTCTTTAGGAGCCTTTGCCGGCTTTTTAGGTGGTCTTTTGATAAAGTACGAAACTGTTGTAAATATAATAACCGGACTTGTGGTAGTTATATTTGGACTTAACTTTATGGGTGTGTTAAGGGTTGGATTTCTTAATCAGACTAAGAAGGCAGATGTGGAGGTGAAAAGCACAGGCTTTGGTGGAACAGTGTTGTTTGGCATTGTGTTTTCCATAGGCTGGACTCCTTGTGTGGGAGCCTTTCTTGGTTCTGCATTAATGCTTGCTTCCCAGCAGGGAACTGCCCTTCAGGGAATACTTATGCTAGTACTCTATTCAGTGGGACTTGGCATACCATTTGTACTAAGTGCAGTGCTAATTGATAGATTGAAAGCTCTGTTTGATGCCATAAAGAGAAATTATAGAATCATCAATATAGTATCAGGTGGATTGCTAGTGGTCATCGGTATTATGATGATGACTGGGTTGTTTGCTTATGTGGTGAGATTGTTTAGCTAAGTTCTATATAGTATAGCAACTACTAGGAGGAGCAATATGAATAAATATTTAAAATTTATACTACTTGCGGTAATTATTGTGGCGGGCTTTGTAGGAATCAAGCTGGTGTACGATAATTTAAGCAAGGATTACAAGCCTGAAAATGGTTTGGTGGTGGAGGATACATCTACAGAGACTACTGAGACTAATGCTACAACTGACACGGAGGCTGCCAAGGAGGAAGACGCTGACGAAGTAGCTAAAGCTATAGACTTTACAGTTCAGGATAGGGATGGAAATTCTGTGGATTTATATTCTAAAATTGGCAAACCTATTGTAATTAATTTTTGGGCAAGCTGGTGCTCTCCTTGTAAGGCAGAGTTGCCAGACTTCCAATTGGCATATGAAGAGTACGGTCAGGAAGTGGAATTTATGATGGTTAATCTGACTGATGGTAGAAGCGAAACTGTGGAGGGTGCTTCTGGATTTATAAATGCTCAGGGATATACATTTCCTGTTTACTTTGATGTAAATCAGGAGGGGGCAATGGCTTACTATGTAGCAAGCATACCCACCACCTATTTTATAGACGCTGATGGTAATATAGTGGCCTATGCCCAGGGAATGTTAGATTATGATACCCTAAAGCAGGGGATTGATATGATAACAGAATAGTTAGAAAATGTAACTATAATGTAAAAATCAAAGGGAGTAGATTGTCCCTTTGATTTTTTTTGAACAAAAGTTATTAGTTAGTGAGAAAAAATGGATTACCCATTCGTTTATATAGTAGGAGGATAAAAAAATGGATAAAAATTACTTTGCAAAGCTAATAGAGAATTATTCAGATGTCTTATTTCGTTGTGCTTATTCCTACTGTAAAAATAAACAGGATGCGGAGGATATAGTGCAGGAAGCATTTTTTAAATGTTTAAAAAGGAATCCTTCTTTTGTAGATGATAGTCACGAAAAAGCTTGGCTAATACGAGTTGCCATTAATCTGGCAAAGGATCTGCAAAAAACCTATTGGCATCGAAATGTTCAAGAATTAACAGAGACTATAGTTGATTCATCCTGTAGTGATGAGAATATCTATCAATTGATTCAGCAATTGCCTGCAAAGTATAGAATTATAATTCAATTACATTATCAAGAGGGATATAAGATAAAGGAGATTGCAGAAATTCTTCACAAAAGAGAATCTACTATAGGGAATCAGTTGTCAAGAGCTAGAAACCTATTAAAGAAAATGTATGAGGAGGAAGAAAGATGAGGTCTTCTAATGTAGTTGATGATTTTTTGGATAACACATTTTGTAAATATAAAATTGAGTTATCTGATGACAAAAAAGAAGAAATTATAAATTGCTATAACAAAAAGAGAAGCTATACATCAATCGGGAAAAGAATATTGATATTCAATATTTGTATGATTATATTCTATATTGTGATAACTCCTGTAACTGCCTATGCGGCTGTAAAGATAGGCAGTATGTTATATGAAGCAATTCAAGAAAAAGTTGAAAATGCAGAATTATCAGAAGATGATATTCAAATGATAATTGATGCAAATGGACTGGTAGAAAATTTTGATAATGTAGAATTTATTAATAATTTAAATGAACTGCAGGTTAATGAAAATGGACAGACTTATGGACCGGATATTTTAAATGCAGACCTGATAGCTGTTATCTCTGATCAAGGAGAGGAGGGATATGTATATAGAGAAGAGCTATATGATGAGGCTCCAAAGACACCTGAAGAGGCGATTAGTACGAATGGGGAGGTGATAGTAATAAAAGTGTATTTGTCGGATGGTATTACAGAGATAGGAACTTTTACCGTAGGTAGATAGGAGAATGCGTATGAAAAAAAGAATAGTGAGTATTATGTTAATATTATTATTGGTATGTGTACCAAGTATTGTTGCTTATGCTGACACAGTTTCAGGTAGTTATTTGTATGCAACAGTATATAATTATCAATACCAATTTAATTCAACAGCATCAGCTCAGACTGGAAGTGTATGGTCTCATGCAAATATAAAATGTACTCAAAGTGTGAATGTTCCAGCTGGTTACATGGGAGCTTATGCTAGACTGTATAATGAAAGTGGAACTTTAGTTAAGGCTTCAGGTTGGTCATATAATTCTTCAGCATGTGCAGGAATAGGTATTATGACCCCTAGCTATTATACTAGTAGTGGAACATATTATGGGCATGGACAAGTAAGAATGTATAATGGTAATGGTTATGCAAATTATAACACAACAAAATCACCATACATCCAAGGAAGAAGTATACCTTCTAATGATTTTGATGTATTATACGGTTTAAATAAAAATAATGAAGTCTATGGCTCGGAATTATTTCTATTAGAATTAGATATTACACCTGATTTAATTCAAGCAGAAGGCGATAATGGGGAAGTAGGTTATGTGAAATATGAAGATTTAAATGAAGATATTCCAAGTGATCCAGAAGAGGCGATAGAGTATCAAAACAGTTTGCCTGAAAGTAGGGTAATACCTATATATGATGTGGATGGGGAAACAGTTATAGATACATTTACAATATACTATAACTGTATAGAAGAGTAACGAAGACAAAAATATCATAAAGTGTAATGAAAAAGCATACCTTGTAACAAGAACGTACAGGGTATGCTTTTTTATGAGAACGTATATTGAGGAGAGGGCTATGGCAATAGCTGCTTACATAATTGAGGAGAGTGCCACCGTTAGACAGGCAGCTAAAAAATTTGGAGTTAGTAAATCTACCGTGCATAAGGATGTGTCGGAGCGTTTAGAGTACATTAACAGAGCACAGGCTAAAGAGGTAAGGAAAATATTGGATGTAAATAAGGCAGAGAGACATATTAGAGGTGGGCTTGCCACTAAGGAAAAATACTCCAGAGAGTTTTAGATTGCACTTGCAAGGCTTTCGTATTATAATGTATGGAGATTAACTATGCAGGTAGGTGCAAGGGATGAAATTTTTACATATAGCTGACGTGCATATCGGAGCTACTCCTGACAAGGATAAAATGTGGGGAGGAAGAAGAGGAGACGAGATATACGACAGCTTTAAGAAAATTATAAAGATATGTGAGGAACAACAGGTGGATTTGCTGCTTATAGCAGGAGATCTTTTTAATGCACCTCCAACTATCCAGCAGCTTAGAGAGCTGGACTATCAGCTTAGACTTATGAATGGTACCAAGACAATACTTATAGCTGGTAACCACGATTACATAGAGGAGGGCTCTCCTTGGGAGAAGTATCACTTTGAGTCGGACTTAGTTATTATGCCTAGGGATAGAGCTGCAAATGTATATATTGAGGATTTGAATGTTTGTGTAACAGGCTATAGCTATGGTAGACCAGAGTATACAGAGAGAATCCTCGAGAGACTTAGACCAGGAAAAGAGGGTGCCTACAATATTCTTTTAGGACATGGTGGAGATAAGACTCATATGCCATTTTCTAAGGAAAAGCTTGCCAGCCTGGGCTTTGATTATGTGGCATTAGGTCACATCCATAAGCCAGCACATCTGGTTAAGAATAAGATGGCATTTTCAGGCTCCCTAGAACCTCTTGACCACACTGAAACTGGAAGAAGAGGTTACATATTAGGTGAGCTAAGTGGAGCTGGAAACACTCTGATACAATGGGTTCCATGTAACAGACGAAGCTACATTAATATGACCCTTGAGCTTACACCAGATATAGTAAATGCTGAGATAATCGATAATATTAAAGACGAGATAGAAAGAATCGGTGCAGACAATATATTCAAGATTAATCTAAATGGTTGCATAGACAGTAACCTGCAGATTAATCTAAGTGGTCTATATAGAGAGTATAATATATTTGAGGTTAATGATAACACCCACTACAATTATGATATAGGTGAGTTACTCACTGTGAATGAAAACAACCTATTGGGAAGATTTATAAAGACTCTGTCAGATGAGGAAAGCTTAGAATCACCTGAGATAAGGGAGAGAGCTATGAAGTATGGTATAGAGGCTCTTCTTGGAATTGGAGAAAACTAATGTATTTAAGTAAGTTACTGCTTAAGGATTTTGGAAAATTTAATAATAAGGAAATAGACCTGAAGCCGGGGCTAAACCTAATCTATGGCGGTAATGAAGCTGGCAAGACTACCATTAAGGACTTTATAGTAGGTATGCTTTATGGTATGGAGAAGGCTAGAGGACTAAAGGCAAGATTTGATGACTACGAGCTTAGAAAACCGCTTAGTGGTAGAGGATTTTCAGGTAAGGCATACATTAAGAAGGATGACAGGAATTACTTCGTAGAGAGAAGCTTTTTAAGACATAACAGAAGAGTAACAGCTATGGATATTAATTCCGGCAAGGAATTAGACCTTAGAAATACTAATACTCTTCAGGGTGAGCTTTTTGATGTGGATAAGAATACATACCAGAATACTCTTTGCATAGGAGAGCATGGAGCAGCGCCAGGCAAGGAACTTGCAGCGGATATGGGTAACTATCTGGCAAATCTTTCTACAACAGGCTCTGCTGATATTGACAAGGATAGGGCTATTGAAAGACTTAAAGCAGAGAAGAAAAAGTACGATACAAAACCATGTAAGGCAAAGGTAGATATTATATCAGATGAACTTTTGGCATTTGAGAAAATAGATGACGAGATAAAGGAAATACGTGGACAGATATCTGAGGTTGAACAGGAATTTGCCATGGAAACTGCCAGAAGAAAAAGAGAGGCACGTAAGCTTATTGAATCAGAAAAGGGTACCACCTATGAGGAGAATGAAGAGCTTAACGATAGTATGGATGAGCTGGCAAAGAAGGCGGTATTTCTAGATGCGGATTTAATTAAGGATTATAAAAAGGAGTTACCTCTTACAGACAGAGTTTGGTTTATCTTACTTACGGGAGTGTTTGTAGTTGCGGTGATTGCAGCTATGGTATATATTCTTCCTTTTGAGAATAGCGTGAGACAGCTATTTATTATCTGTACTATATTATTTGTATTGGTAACTATAGTGGAGGGTATGTATGCCAAGGGTATGCTAAATGGCGATATATATACCCCTACTGAGGAAGAATTTAAGAAGATGATTTATGACCTGGAGCGTAAGCAGGAAACCTTTGAAGAGGTTGAGATTGATATGACCTTTGCCAGGGAATTCCTAGATAAGAAGGCAGAGCTTTTGGCTGTAGAAAAGGAGCTTCTAGATAAAAAGGAGCGAAGAAGCCAATTAGAGGAGGAGCTTGCTACTGCCAATGAAAGGATAGCCCAGCTAGAACAGGAGAATCATGTAATCAATCTTGCTATCAATACCATTAATCAGGTATCAGCAGAAATTCATGGGGACTTAGGCTTCTTGATTAATGACAATATATCAGACATAGTGTCAAAGATTACTAATGGCAAATATAAGGATGTTCGTATGGATGAAAAGCTTCACGTTATGGTTAAGGATGAGGATTCCTACGTGGGTATAGAGTACCTAAGCGCAGGCACCATAGAGCAGATATACCTAGCGGTACGTCTTAGCGTAGCCAGACTTTTATGCAGGGACAAGATGCCGCTTATTATAGATGACATCTTTACTGCCTATGATGAGACTAGACTAGTAAATACCTTGGATTGTCTTAAGACCATAGATACAGAGCAGATAATATTGCTCACTGGAAATCCACATATTGGAGATATGCTAGATGATCTTGATATGGATTACAACTATGTGGAGCTTTAAAAAATAGTGTTCATAATAAAAAGAATGTGCCAATACACTATATTCCGACCGCGACAGTGGTCGGGACTAAGCTGACCGTCTTAAGTGTCAGCGTGGACCGACCCTAGGCAGGTCGGCCAGTAGTGATACTTGCACATTCTTTTTATATGGATACGTCCGGGTAACTAAAGAAAATTCCCTAGTCAACCACTGGTGCCTTATAGTTATCTGTAATTGTTCCGTTCTTCTTGTACTCAGCAATTCTAGACTGAATTCTCTCAGTCTGGTCAATAAGGTGACTGATAGAAGAATTGTGATTTAAGTGGTCAATAAGTATTGCAATATACTTGCTCATATCAGCTGACTCGTACCATGGACGGCTGAAAAGCTCTGGCATCTGGTAAGTAAGGTTAGTGGTGATAACCTTCTCAATGATGCCCTCCTTGTGAGCTTTATCAAATATCTCAAGACCAGCAGTGAAAAGACCGAAGGTAGCAAGAGCATAAACTCTATTTGCCTTTCTGTCCTTAAGCTGTTTAGCCACATCAAGCATACTTTCGCCAGACGCGATCATGTCATCCATAATGATAACATCCTTGCCTTCTACGTCATCACCTAAGAACTCGTGAGCTACGATTGGGTTCTTACCATTTACGATGGTAGTGTAATCTCTTCTCTTGTAGAACATACCTACATCCACGCCTAAGTGGTTAGCGAAGTAGATAGCTCTGTTCATAGCACCCTCATCTGGACTGATAACCATCATATGGTCACTGTCGAGCTTAAGATCTGGTGTAGTTCTAAGAAGAGTCTTAATGAACTGGTAGGTAGGCATAATGTTTTCGAAACCGCTGTAAGGTATAGCATTCTGAACACGTGGGTCATGAGCATCAAAGGTAATGATGTTGTCGATGCCAAGTGATACAAGCTCCTGAAGTGCGATGGCACAGTCAAGTGACTCTCTGCTTGAACGCTTGTGCTGTCTGCTCTCATATAAGAAAGGCATAATAACAGTGATTCTATTTGCTTTACCACCAATAGCTGCGATAACACGCTTTAAATCTGCATAGTGGTCATCTGGTGACATCATATTCTCCTGACCACAAATCTTGTACTTAATGCTGTGGTTAACAACATCCACAAGAAGATAAAGGTCAGTACCTCTAACTGACTCTGAAAGAGTTCCCTTTGCCTCACCTGAACCAAATCTTGGACAGCAGGATTTAATGATATAAGAATCCTTCTCATAGCCTGCAAATGTAAGAGTGTCCTTATGCTCATTGTGTCTTTCTGCTCTCCAACGAGCGATATAGCTGTCAACCTTTTCTCCAATAGCTGTGATGCTCTGGAGAGGAATAATTCCCAGCTTTCCTACAGGTAAGTTAATAAGGTTACTTGAATCTGGCATGATATTTCCTCCAATGTGTTAAATATTTGTAGAGTTAAATCTCTTTTGATATCTTATATTATCACCATATATATTATATACAGTGTAGCTTTCTACTAATCGGGACATTATACGCTCTGAATATTTGACCTTAAGGTCCTTAAGTCCCAAGTTAGTGGAGATAAGGGTTGATAGACCATGAATATTTCTCTGGTTAATTATCTCGAATAGGTTGGACAGGGTAAATGAATTGATTAATTCAGTTCCCAAATCATCTATTATCAACAATTCGCAAGTATATACATATTTGTATAATTCTGCAAGTGCTTTTTCTTGATTCATAAGATAAGGTGATAAAATATTTTGAAAAAGCTCGTTTGAGCTTAGGTAGAATACCTTGTGACCCTTATCTAATACTCCCTTGGCGATGCAGTTAGTTAAAAATGTTTTTCCAAGACCAACCTCACCATAGATAAGTATATTTCCTCTGCCTGAAGAGCTTGTACCAAAGTTTTCTACAAAGCTTTTTGCAGAGCTAAGTACCTTTGTCATATTATCATAGGGTGAAAAGTCATAGCCCTGTATTCTGTCCTTGCTATAATAATCCAGATTGAAGGTGCTGAAGTTTTCCTTTTCCAATATATTGGATAGATTGGACTGGAGATATAGCTTATTTACCAGCTTTTCCCTAAAACAGCTACAACGTTCCTGTTCTACAAAGCCTGTGTCCTCACATTTTGAGCAGGTGTATATAGGGTCTAAAAAATTTTCAGGAAAGCCCGCCTCCCTAAGAAGCTGTTTTTTTCTGGCAGCCTTGTCCTTTATAGACTGAATACTTATATCTGAAGAATCAATACCGCCGGATATTCTGTCACGTATAAGTGATATGTAAGAGGAAGTAGCTTCATTATCTAATTCCTCGTAGGCAGGACATTTTTCAAATACTTCTCTGCGTCGCTCAAGCTCCATACGTTGGTTATCTTGACGTGTCTGCTCGTATTCTTTTTTAATGTTATTTATGTCTATAGGTTCAAAAATCATTATCCGTTAACCTCTTTTCTCAGACGACGCTCCATATCATCTATGGCCTTGTCAGAGGTGGATTGTCTAAAGTCATTAAAGTTACTTATAGTACCGGTTGACTTTGTGCCGGACTTTTCAGAAGTAAGCTTAGCTGAGTGAGCCTTTCTAATAGCATCTACATCTGCTAAGGTCTTTACATTGTTTCTGCTCCAATCCTCTAGGATACCATTTACATAGTTAAGAGTTGCTCCTGTAGGCTTGGACAATGTAGCAACCTCACAGGCCTTACCTATAAGCTCTTCAGAGAAGCCATAGTCATTGGTCCAAGTGTTGATGATTTCTATCTCAGCCGGAGTAATAGTTCTGTCGCTTCTTATTCCTAAGGCCTTAAATACAGTCTTTGCCACAGAATTTGTTTGGTAAACCTGATCCTTAGCCTGCTGCCTAGTTCTAATTCCGTCCTTGTACCAACCGATAGCCACAGATTCCATATATCTTATGTTTTTCTTGCCTCTGTCCACACAGTATTCAATAAGGTACTCAAACAAGTCTAAGGAAAAATGAAGTGTGTCATATATGTACAAAATGCTTGAAATCTGATTCTGAGTAACCGGTCTGCCAAACAAGGTATTAATAAGGTATATGATATCCTCAAAGTCAGAGTCCTTCATAGCCTTCTCTACATCAGTGCTAGAGTAGTTTGGCTTGGCAGGAGGAGATATCTCTGTGTTAGCAGGAGCGTAAGCTGTTGTAGCAATCTCCTTGGTGGCAGCAGCTACATTATCGTAGTTTACCTGTCTTGTATCAGAAGCAGCATCAAGTCTTAATATGGATACAGCGTCAGTTTCCATCTTAAGGTCAAGTGATGGTGAGTGCAAAGGAAGTAACACAATCCCCTTTAAATGTCCTTTGCCATCATAGTTAAGCTTAAGCACGTCTCTTGATATCCAATATTTAATTGCACGACAAATGTCGTTCTCTGTGAGATTAAAGTGATCCGCGATTCCCGCAACGGTTATGTTGGAGTTAGTGTTAAGAAGTCTGACAAGGTAAAGATAAACCTTAACAAACTCACCGTTAGCCTCTGTCATATAGTAGTCTATGAAGAAGTTGGAAATGGAGGAATAAGTCTCACAATTTTCTGTAGAAATCGTAATAGTTTTCATACAAACTTAACCCCTTTTTATCTAATGCAAAATGAATTATAGCACAGCAATTTTTAATTGCAACCGAACACTTTTTCTGTTTGGACTAGAGTAAAAAATGTGGATAATGTGGATAATGTGGATAGTCTGTTACCATAATATTTTGCAACCAAATTATGCCTTGAAAATAGGATGTTTAGTGTAAGATTATGTCAACTCATAAACATAGGGCAATTCAGACTAACTAGTCCGAATTGCCCTGTGGATAATGTGGATAATTATTTTTTTAGGAGAGAATCTCCAATGATATCAACGTTTCCCGCTCCCATAGTTATCAACAAATCATTTTTTTTACAACTTTTTTCAACAAATTTTTCTATTGACAAAAAGTCACCGATGTGTATAGCATTTCCGCCTATAGAATTTATCTTTTCACATAGGTCTTTGGAGGAAATTATTCCTGTATCCTTCTCTCTGGCAGCGTATATATCTGCAAGAATTACATTGTCAGCCACGGCTAAAACTTCAGCGAATTTGTCTAGGAGTGCGTAGGTTCTGGTGTAGGTGTGAGGCTGGAAAATTAACCACAGCTTTTCATGTGGAGTGTTCTTGGTTGCCTCTAGGGTAGCTGCAATCTCTGTAGGGTGGTGAGCATAGTCATCGATAATTGTGACACCATTTTTAGACACACCCTTAAACTCATAACGTCTCTTTGCACTAGTGCACTCAAGTAGGCCCGCCTTAATATGCTCCATATCAATCTCAAGGAAATCTGAAACAGCCACTACAGATAGTGAGTTAATTACATTGTGAATACCTGTGGAGTGAAGATAGATAGTATCTACTTCCTTACCATCTACCACCAAGGTGTAGGAAGGGTGTCCCTCCTCATCAAAGGTAATATCCTTTGCCTGGTATTTGTTGCCCTCATTTAAACCGAAGGTTACTATATTACAATTGAGCTCTCCGGTAATGTAAGCTGTATGTTCCATATCTCCGTTAATAACTAAAAGTCCATCAGTTGGGAGAATCTGGGCAAAGGTTTTAAAGGACTCTGCAATCTCATCAATACCACTAAAGAAGTCTAGGTGGTCCTCGTCAACATTCAAGATAATGCTTATGTATGGATTAAAGGAGTGGAAGCTGTTGGTGTATTCGCAGGCCTCAGTTACGAAGTACTCTGAGTGACCAACTCTGATATTTCCACCGATGGCGTCAAGGATTCCTCCTATGGTAATAGTAGGATCTGTATTTGCCTGAAGTAATACATGAGACATCATAGCTGTAGTTGTGGTCTTGCCGTGGGTTCCACTTACTGCGATGCCGTACTTGTAGTTGTTCATAATCTGGCCTAGAAGCTGAGCTCTGGTAAGTATAGGAAGCTTCTTAGCTATAACTGCCTGAAACTCCTCGTTGTCCTCCTTGATAGCTGCGGTGTAAACAACCAGGTCGATGTCATCAGTGATATTAGAAGCCACCTGACCGATGTTAACCTTAACACCGAGAGCCTTGAGAGAGTCAGTAATTTCACTTTCCTTCATGTCTGAGCCGGAGATAGTAAAGCCCTCCCCTAAGAGAATCTCTGCCAGCCCACTCATACTTATGCCACCGATACCCATAAAGTAGACGTGGCATGGCTTATTAAAATCTATATTGTACATATAATAGTCACCATCCTAATAACAAGATTTACTTATGTAAAGTAGTATAGCACAATTCATTGACATTACAACTATTTTATGCCAATATTAAGAAAGTATGATTTAGTAATATTTGTTAGAAAATGTGCAAATTACGGAGCGTGAAAATTGCTTATGACAAGTGGATTAATATCTGAAAATGAAAATAAGCTCATAGCTGATACCTATGATGTGATTATAGTGGGAACAGGCGTTGCAGGACTGTTTACTGCACTTTCCATATCCCCAGAGCTTAAGATTCTTATGGTGTCAAAGGATAAGATTAAGAACAGTGATTCTTATTTAGCTCAGGGTGGAATCTGTACTCTCAAGGAGCCGGCAGACTTTGACAGCTTCCTAGAAGATACTCTAAGAGCTGGACGCTATGAGAATAAGGAGGACTCAGTTAGAGTTATGATTGAGAATTCTCCTATGATAATGGATAGACTTATAGAGTACGGAGTGCTTTTTGATAAGGATAAGGATGGTGGATTTGAGTACACTAGAGAGGGTGCTCACTCCACCTATAGAATACTTCACCACAAGGATGTAACAGGTAAGGAGATTACAAATAAGCTTCTAAATAATGTTAGAGAGAGAGAGAATATTACTCTTTGCGAATTTACCAAGATGCTGGACCTTATTATAGAGGATAATTCCTGTAAGGGTGTGGTGCTGGTTGATGGAGTAAATGATGTGACTAAGGCAGTTTATGCTAGAGAGGTGGTACTCGCCACTGGTGGCATCGGAGGGCTATTTGCTCACTCCACAAACTTTAGACATATCACAGGAGATAGCTTTGCATTAGCCCTAAGACATGGTGTGGAGCTTGAGAATATTAATTACATACAGATTCATCCAACCTCCCTATACGAGGTAAATAAGAACAGAAAGTTCCTTATCTCAGAATCAGTTAGAGGTGAAGGTGGAATTCTTCTTAATAAGGCGGGAGAACGCTTTGTAGATGAACTTCTTCCTCGAGATGTGGTAACTGAGGCAATTCGTAAGCAGATGGAGATAGATGAGAGACCTTATGTTATGCTTTCCATAAAGCATATGCCTAAGGAGGAGATACTTAGACGTTTCCCTAACATTTACAGACACTGTATGGAGGTGGGATATGACCTATCAGTAGAGGATATTCCTGTAACTCCTGCCCAGCATTATCTTATGGGCGGAATTATGGCAGATACCTATGGTAGAACCTCTGTAAATAATTTATTTGCAGTTGGTGAGACTGCATGCAATGGTGTTCACGGTGCTAATAGACTAGCTAGTAACTCGCTTCTTGAAAGCTTAGTTTTTGCTGAGCGAGCTGGCTGGATTATCACGGAGGAAATAGGTGATGTACCACTTTGTACCCCACCAGTTTCTATGGACAAATATGAGGACGTGGAAAAGTGGGATAATGAGAATAGAGAATTAATACTTAAGGAAATAAGAAGAAGGGATGAGAATTTCTATGATAAATGGTGTAACAACTAAGATTAACATTGACAGATACATAATGAACGCACTTCAGGAGGATATTACCTCTGAGGACGTTACTACCAATGCTATTATGCCAGAGGCACGTCAAGGTAAGGCAGACCTTATCTGTAAGGAGGATGGTATAATCTGTGGACTTGAGGTATTTAAGAGAACCTTTGAGCTCTTAGACGATACTGCGGTTTTCGAAGCTTACGTTAAGGACGGAGATGAGGTTAAGAAGGGTCAGCTTATGGGTGTGATAAAGGGTGACATCAAGGCGCTTCTTTCAGGTGAGAGAACAGCACTTAACTATCTTCAGAGAATGAGTGGAATTGCCACATACACTAGGATGTACGCTAAGGAGCTAGAGGGCAAGAAGACCAAGCTTCTTGATACTCGTAAGACCACTCCTAATATGCGTCCTTTCGAGAAGTATGCAGTTAAGGTTGGTGGTGGCACAAACCACAGATACAATCTATCAGACGGTGTTCTTATAAAGGATAACCACATCGGTGCAGCAGGAAGCATTACAAAGGCAGTAGCTCTTGCTAAGGAGTACGCACCATTTGTTAGAAAGATTGAGGTTGAGGTTGAAACTCTAGAGCAGCTTGACGAAGCACTTGCAGCAGGCGCAGACATCATCATGCTTGATAATATGGATAACGATACTATGAAGGAAGCAGTAAGAAGAGTGGCGGGAAAGGCCGAGACAGAGTGTTCTGGAAATGTTACTGCTGAGCGACTTGCAGAGATAGCTGAGATAGGAGTGGATTACGTATCATCGGGTGCACTTACACACTCAGCTCCTATTATGGATATAAGTCTTAAGAATTTGGTGCCTACAGAGTAGGAAATATATGAATAAAAAGAAACTAATACTCACAATTATAATGGACCTTTTGGTTATTGCGATTTTAACTGTTGCAATTTATCTGCTTATGTTTAAAAACTTAAATGAGTGGCAGAGTAACATTGCTACATTTATAGTGGTCATAGCATTTCCAACCATCTTCTATAGCCTGTTTACTCAGTTTGCTACAAGCAAGTATGGTAAGCTGAAGGACAAGGATGATAAGCTATGGGAAGAGATGAGTGAGATAAATGAGACAAGTAAATTAAATGAAAAAGAGAAAGATACATCAAAGGAGATTAAATCCGCTACTTGAATTAAGTAGCGGATTTTTTATTTGTGGGAAATATAATGTTTAAAATATCCAAATTCTATTCATAATAAAATATATTAGCAAATTAAATAATACTTATAAAAGGTGGGATATATTATGAAGGAATTTAGCTATATCATCAAGGACGAAATCGGTATCCATGCAAGACCGGCAGGGCTTCTTGCCAAGGAGGCAAATAGGTTTTCTTCAAAGATTACTATAGAGGCAAATGGAAAGACTGCTGATGCCACAAGACTTATGGCGGTTATGGGTCTGGGAATAAAGGCCGGAGCAGAAGTGGTTATCAAGGCTGAGGGAGATGATGAGGCGGAAGCAATCGCCAAGCTGCAGGAGTTTATGGAGGCAAACCTATAATGTGCAAGGAGTAAGGTGGTTACTATGGAGCAGTATGTTGGAAAGACTATATATAACGGAATAGCTATAGGTAGGATTTGGTTTTACGAGAAAAATCAGCAGCAGGTAAAGAGGGTTAAAACAGATAATCCCAAGGCGGAAATAGCAAGATACGAGAAGGCAAAGGAAATTGCTATAGCCCAGTTAAATGACCTTCACAACAAGGCGGTTACAGATGTGGGTGAGGCAAATGCTATGATATTTGAGGTTCATGCCATGATGCTTGAGGATGCGGATTACAATGATTCTGTCTATAACATTATTCAGACCGAAAGTGTTAATGCGGAGTATGCAGTAGCTACCACTGGAGATAATTTTTCTGTGATGTTTGCCCAGATGGATGACGATTATTTTAAGGCAAGGTCTGCGGATGTTAAGGATATATCTGAGAGGGTTATAGCTGCACTTGCAGGGGAGGATACAAGGATTGGAGATGTGAACGAGTCTGTAATAGTTGTGGCGGAGGATTTAGCTCCTAGTGAGACAGTGCAGATGGATAAGAGCAAGCTCCTTGGATTTGTCACAAGGCTTGGTTCATCAAATTCCCACACAGCTATTTTGGCCAGAACCATGAATATTCCTGCGCTTATTGGAGTGGACATAGATAACTCATGGAATGGAAAAACTGCAATTATAGATGGTAGGAAGGGCTTACTTTTTATAGAGCCAGATGAGGTTACATTGGCGGCCTATGAAGCTGAAAAGAAAAAGGATGATGATGCAAAAAAGCTTCTTAAGAAGCTTAAGGGACTTCCTGATGTAACAAAGGATGGTAAGGAGATTAAGCTTTATGCAAATATAGGAAGTGTGGCAGATGTGGCAAATGTTTTAGGCAATGATGCTGCAGGAATCGGACTTTTTAGAAGTGAGTTTTTATACTTAGAGAAGAACAGTTATCCTACAGAGGAGGAGCAGTTTGCAGTATATAAAACTGTAGCTCAGAATATGGCTGGGAAAAAGGTGGTTATAAGAACTATGGATATCGGTGCCGACAAGCAGGTGGATTATTTTAATTTGGATAAGGAAGAAAACCCTGCCATGGGCTACCGAGCTATAAGAATATGTCTAGATAGAGTGGACATATTTAAAACTCAGCTCAGGGCTATATATAGAGCCTCAGCTTTTGGAAATATAGCTATAATGTTTCCGATGATTATTTCAGTGACTGAGGTGATTAGAATCAAGGAAATATGTGAGGAGATAAAAACTGAGCTCAAATCAAACGGTATAGCTTATGGTGATGTGGAGCTGGGAGTAATGATAGAAACTCCTGCAGCAGTTATGATAGCTGAGGAATTAGCTAGTCAGGTGGATTTCTTTAGTATAGGAACCAATGATTTGACTCAGTATACCCTTGCCATAGACCGACAGAATTCTAAGCTGGATAGTTTCTATGATTCGCATCATCCTGCTGTGCTTAGGATGATTAAGCAGGTGGTGGACAGTGGGCATAGTGCAGGTATATGGGTAGGAATATGTGGAGAGCTAGGTGCAGATACAAGTCTTACTGAAAACTTTATTAAGATGGGAGTGGACGAGCTTTCGGTATCTCCAAGCTTTGTGCTACCTATAAGAAAAATTATAAGGAATGTAAAATATGCATGATTTACGGCAACGAGCTATGCTTCCTCACTCATGCTTTGCATGAGTGAGTATCGCGGCAGTCGCCATATACACATAAAAAATAGCACATACTAACAAGTAAACTTGTGCATGTGCTATTTTTTATGTGTGCATAGCTCGTTGCTCATGCTTTATTTGGTTATAACAATACTGTCAGCCCAGTTAAATACATCCTCTGCCAATCTTTTATGATCCTTTGATTTAAATACAAACTGACATACCCAGAAGGAATTGTCTCCTTCGAACATACAGTGGATATAACTGTATTTTGCACCATTTGCAGTTTGAGTAGTTACAAAGTAGTAATAATCATCTCGTTGGATTAGCTTAATGTCCTTTGAACCGTTAAGCTCTAGGATTTCGTTGGCATAGTCTACTAGAGACAGGATTTCGTAGCCTGCCAGCTCCAATTCCTGTTCGGTCTCTTCCTTGGCAGAAAAGCCCACATCCTCGCTTTTTATGTAGAGCTCGAAATTATCGGATTTGTACTGCTCAAAGCTGTCATCTAATGTAATGGTAATCTTTGTTGTTGAAAAATTCTTTGGATTTGGCGAGCAACCTGTAAGAGTGCTCATCATAAGTAGGAGCATAAGACATATGCATACAGAATGCTTTATTAAATTTTTTGTATTATCTTTGTGCATAACATACCTCCTAACTATCACTTCTTTGGGCTTTACCCTCTTCTATAAATGCAGAAATATCAACCTTTGTAGACTGTAGTATAGATTCAAGTCGTGCATTCTCGTTACTTTGGGCTTTACCCTCTTCTATAAATGCAGAAATATCAACCTTCGTAGACTGTAATATTGATTCTAGTCGTGCATCCTCAGCAGCCTTAGCTTTAGCGGCATCGATTTCCGCCTGCTTCTTTGCTTCATCCTCAGCGGCTTCGTTAGCAAGTCTTGCTATGATTTCATCGGCCCTAGCCTTAGCAGCATCCTGCTCTGCCTGTCTTTTTGCCTCATCTTCTGCGGCTTTAGCTTTGGCAGCTTCCTCGTCAGCTTTTGCTTTAGCCTTAGCGGCATCAATTTCTGCCTGCTTCTTAGCCTCGTCAGCTGCAGCCTCTGATGCCAGTCTAGCCATAATCTCATTTGCTCTGGCAAGTGCATCAGGATCAACCTGAGAAAAATCTATCTCTGGTTCAGGTTCTGTTTCAGGGGTATTGACTGGCTTAACATCTTCGCTAGTTGGTGTAGTATTTGCTACCATGGTGTCAATATTTCCCTGCTTTGAACTAAGAATGCTGTTAGCCAAATCCTCTGCATCTACATTTGCAACCTGTGCTAGCCTTGCAGCCTGTTCTTCCTTTTCCTTAGCTTGATTCATAGCGTAATAAGGTTCCTTTTCTGCAGGCCAATAGCCTTGATGAAAGAGCTTGTAAGCTGGTCTGTAGACTACGCACCACCATTTATATACAGTTTGTTTTGCTTTATAAAAAAAACCGTAATTGTCCTGATAATTCATAATGATTCCTCCTATATGGGGGGTGATTGTCTAGTGTAACAAATTCTTACATATATGATAACATTTTTAGTGAGAATTTTAAAGCTAAATAAAAAATAATTTACAAAAACAAATCTTATTTTTAGTAAAAACAATAAAATTTTGTTGTATCTTTACTTTCCCTGTGTTGATTTTATGATTGGATGTGATTATACTATAGTGGGTTGGAAGTGCTTAAAATTATTTGGTTGAATATTAATAAAAAAGGGGAATAATTAAGGACAGAGAGCTTGTGAATTATAGGCGGTTTGTTTGTAATAATAAAGGAGACTTATAGTATGAGAAAGACAAAGATAGTGTGTACATTAGGACCAGCTACAAATGATGAATATGTACTTAAACGACTCATGGAGGAGGGTATGGATGTTGCCAGACTAAACTTCTCTCATGGTACTCACGAAGAACAAAAGGCTAGAATGGATATGGTTAAGAAGCTACGCAAGGAATGTGGAAAGCACATAGCCATACTTTTAGATACAAAGGGACCTGAAATTAGAACCAGAGATTTCGAAGGTGGAAAGGTAGAGATAGTTGCAGGTCAGACCTTTACCCTAACAACTAGAGATATATTAGGTGATAATACTATTACATCCATTACCTATAAGGACTTAGCCAAGGATGTGGAGATTGGAACCAAGATTCTTATAGATGATGGTCTTATAGAGCTTAGAGTTAAGGATATTATAGATGAAGATTTGGTTTGTGAGGTTATAAATGGTGGCTTTGTTTCAAATCACAAGGGTATAAATGTTCCTGGTGTACACCTTAATATGCCATATATGAGCCAGAAGGATATTGATGATATTCTATTTGGCATCAAGCAGGATGTAGATTTTATCGCAGCTTCATTTGTCAGAAGTGCTAAGGATGTTCTTGAGATAAGAAAGCTCTTAGATGAGAATGGTGGTAAGAACATAAATATTATATCTAAGATTGAAAATGCAGAGGGCGTTAAGCATATTGATGACATTATTTATGTGTCAGATGGTATTATGGTTGCCCGTGGAGATATGGGTGTAGAGATTCCAGGGGAAGAGGTTCCTGTAATCCAGAAGATGATTATCCGTAAGGTTTACAATGCTGGTAAGCAGGTTATTACAGCAACACAGATGCTTGATTCTATGATGAAGAATCCTCGTCCCACCAGAGCAGAGACTACCGATGTTGCAAATGCAATCTATGATGGAACCTCTGCAATTATGCTTTCAGGTGAGACCGCCGCGGGACTTTACCCAATCGAATCAGTTCAAACTATGGTTAGAATTGCAGAAAGAACTGAGGAGGATATAAATTATAGAGGGCGTTTCTTCCAGATAGAAAGACGTGCTAACAATAATGTTACTGATGCGGTTTGTCACGCAACCTGTACTACAGCTATCGACCTTAATGCCAGTGCGGTTGTAACAGTAACAAAGTCAGGAACCTCAGCTAGAAATATTTCAAAGTACAGACCAGTATGTCCGATTATCGCAGGAACAACCAGTGATAAGGTTTGTAGACAGCTTAATATGTCCTGGGGTGTAACACCTGTTCATCTTGAGGAGAAGAATGAGATATTTGAGCTTTTTGACCACGCAGTAGATGCGGCAAAGTGTAAGGGGCTTCTAAAAAGTGGAGAAACAGTTGTAGTAACAGCCGGAGTTCCTCTTGGAGTTTCAGGTAATACTAATATGATTAAGGTTCAGGTAGTAGAGTAATAGTTATATTTTATTTAGTGAGGTAATCAATGAAGATAACATATGATGAAATTAGAAAAAATAATACAATAAATACCTATATTAAGCAGGCAGATTTAAACCTTACAGCTTTGGGATTCACAGAGCATAGCTTCCCGCATGTGTGTAAGGTGGCTGAGATGGCGGGTATGATACTTGAGAAGCTTGGTTATGATGAGCACACAATAGAACTGGCTAGGATTGCGGGGTATATGCATGATATTGGCAATGTAGTTAACAGAATTGACCATGCTCAAAGTGGTGCAGTAATGTCTTTTAGAATACTTGATAAGATGGGTGTAGAAGATGAGGATATTGCAACTATTGTGGCGGCTATAGGTAATCATGATGAGTCCACCGCATTTCCGGTTAACCCAGTGGCAGCTGCTTTAATTATAGCTGATAAGTCAGATGTTAGAGAGAGTCGTGTAAGGAATTCAGCGGATATCACCTCGGATATTCACGATCGAGTAAATTATGCAGTTAAGCAACAGCTGCTTGAGGTTAAGCCGGAGGAAAAGAAGATAATACTTACCCTTGAGATTAATAACGATATCAGCGAGGTTATGGAGTACTTCGAGATATTTATGGGTCGTATGAAGCTTTGTAAAAAGGCAGCAGATAAGCTGGGTATGAAGTTTAAGCTTATAATAAACAGCCAGGAGATGGCATAGAAAAGAGGGATAATATGTATAATCCGAAATCGCTAAAAGCAGAGGAATTTATAGATCATCAAGAGATTTTAGATACTCTTGCTTATGCAGATGAAAATAAAGACAACTTAGAATTGATTGATCAGATACTTAAGAAAGCTAGGGAGAGAAAGGGCTTAAGCCATAGAGAGGCATCTGTGCTACTTGCCTGCGATAACAAGGAAAAGATTGAAGAGATGTATGAGCTGGCTAAGCAGATTAAGTATGATTTCTATGGAAATCGTATCGTAATGTTTGCGCCACTTTATCTTTCTAACTACTGTATAAATGGATGTGTGTACTGTCCGTACCATATATCAAATAGGCACATTGCCCGTAAGAAGCTTACTCAGGAGGAGATTAGGCGAGAGGTAATTGCTCTTCAGGATATGGGACACAAGAGACTTGCTCTTGAGGCAGGAGAGGACCCTAAGAACAATCCTATTGAGTATATTTTAGAGAGTATTAAAACCATATATAGCATCAAGCATAAGAATGGAGCTATTCGTCGTGTAAATGTAAATATTGCTGCAACAACTGTTGAAGAGTACAGAATGCTAAAGGATGCTGGAATTGGTACATATATATTGTTCCAGGAGACCTATCACAAGGAAAGCTATGAGAAGCTTCATCCATATGGACCTAAGAGTAACTACGCATACCATACTGAGGCTATGGACAGAGCCATGGAGGGTGGTATAGATGATGTGGGCTTGGGAGTGCTATTTGGTCTTGAGATGTATCGCTACGAATTCGCAGGACTTCTTATGCACGCAGAGCACCTTGAAGCTGTTCATAGTGTGGGACCACATACAATCAGTGTTCCTAGAATTAAGAGAGCAGATGATATCGATCCGACTGCATTTGACAATGGTATCGATGATGAGACCTTTGCCAAGATATGTGCCCTTATTAGAATTTGTGTGCCTTATACCGGAATGATTATCTCTACCCGTGAGAGTCAGAGTGTTAGAGAAAAGGTGTTAAGCTTGGGAGTATCCCAGATTAGTGGTGCTTCAAGAACCAGCGTAGGTGGTTACTGTGAGGAGGAGCCAGAGGAGGAAAATTCTGAGCAGTTTGATGTAAGTGATAAGAGAACCCTAGATGAGGTAGTTAAATGGCTTATGGAGATGGGATATATTCCAAGCTTTTGTACAGCCTGCTATAGAGAGGGAAGAACCGGTGATAGATTCATGAGTCTGTGTAAATCAGGACAGATTCAAAACTGCTGTCAGCCAAATGCACTGATGACTCTTAAGGAGTATCTTATGGACTACGCCTCAGAGGATACCAAGAAAATTGGTGAGGCACTTATTCAGGCAGAGCTAGAAAATATTCCTAAGGAAAAGGTTAAGGAGATTTGTAAGGAAAACCTTCTTAAGATAGAACAGGGAATTAGAGATTTTAGATTCTAAATATTGAAAAAAATGTAGAAAAATGGTAAGTTGTTCTAGTCGTGACGACTTACTATTTTTTTGGGAGGATTTTATTTATGAAGGAAGAAAAGAAGGCTTCGGTGGCGGCTCTTGTATTTGGAGTAATTATTGTGGCAGGCATAATCGCTCTATATATGGGAACACATATTGATCTTATGTTCCATGAGCCAAAGGACTTGATGGAGCTTATAGAAGAGGAAGGCTCACCTAAAAAGGGTGAGTATGTTTCAGTAGGGATCGATGCAGCGGTGGATTGCTATGCAGAAACAAAGCATAGAATCAATGGTATTATACCAGCAGGAACAGATATGCATTATGTGCTTTGGCTTGATGACGGTTCATTTATATCCATTAAGGTTAATGGTAAGAAGAATATAGAAAAGCTTGATAAGATAGTGAATGAAACTCAGAGATACGTCAATGGTAATTCAGATACATTGCCAGCAAAGTACGAGCTTTCAGGAGTAATATCAACTATGGATTCGGAGATAGAGGATTATTACCGTCAGGATATACGTTATTGGGGAATTGATGAATCAGGATATCCAATATATTATGTTGAGATAGATGAGACACAGAGTAAGCTTAGTGCGTGGCTCATGATGGGATTCTTTGCACTGATTGAGGTTATATGTGTAATCGCCCTTATAAAGGCTATACAGGAAAAGAAGCAGGAGAAGCTTGCAGCAAAAGCAGCAGCTATGAATGCTCCTATAACTGACGAGAATAATAATTTATATAGATAATTAAATATTTATGGCTTGAATTCTATCGTAGGATTCAAGCCTATAATTTTATCTGTAAAATCGGAAAATATACTCTAAAGTTACATTGTCAAATGGGAAGATATGTGATAAATTAAATATAGAAATTTTACTTTTGGGAGGTATTTATATGGCACAGGATATAGAAAACAAGGTTGAGGAAACTGAAGAGGTTAAGGCTACAGAGGTAGCTGAGGAGGAAGAAATAGAAGCCCCAGTAGATGTGGATGGAGATGGAATCGATGAGGAAGAGCTAATTGAGGCTGGCTATAAGGTTCATAAGTTCTCATTATTTGATTCTCCTATAGAGATAGCTACAGTAGTATTTATGGTAGCATACGTAATTTTTGCATTTTGTTCTTTTGCATTTGACAATCCAAATGGTACTGGATTAATGAACATATTAGAGTTCTTCTTTGATGTAGTTATTAAGCTTATTCCAGCAGCTGTTTTACTTGTTGCTTGCGAAATTCATGAGAAGGTTGAGCTTCTTGAGTACAATTTAAGTCTTAACTCTGAGTATATGGCTAGATACCAGATGGATCTTATGGATAAGCTAGAGAAGAAGGATAAATAATATAGCAAAAAGGACGAGATAGTTTACTTTCCTGGTCGGCCTGCCTAGGGTCGGTCCACGCTGACACGTAAGATGGTCAGCTTAGTCCCGACCACTGTCGCGGCCGGGATGAAGTATATTGTCTCGTCCTTTTTGTATTTTCAAATCTAACCTTGAAGGAGGTATGCTTATGAGTTTAAATTCTACACCATCAGCTAACAGAATACATATAGGCTTTTTCGGCAGAAGAAATGCAGGTAAGTCCAGTGTGGTAAACGCTGTGACAGGTCAGGAGCTTTCGGTGGTATCAGATGTAATGGGAACCACAACCGACCCTGTTTCAAAGGCTATGGAGCTGCTTCCTATGGGACCGGTTTTGATTATCGACACACCGGGTTATGATGATGAAGGTGCTTTGGGAGAGCTTCGTGTTAAGAAAACTAAGGAGATACTTCATAAAACTGATGTGGCAGTTTTGGTAGTGGATGGAACCGTAGGGCTTACCCCAGTAGATGAGGAACTTATAAAAATATTTAAGCAAAAGGATATAAGCTACATTACGGTATATAACAAATGTGACCTAATGAGTGTTAGTGAGATGATTAGATTATCACAGGATGATAGTGCTATTTTAGTCAGTGCCACTGACAAGAAAAACATAGATCAGCTTAAGGAAAAGATTGCCCTTATAGCAGACAAGGGACCGGAAAAACACCTGATTAGAGATTTGGTAGATAAGGGTGATGTGGTGATTTTGGTTACTCCAATTGATGAAGCTGCACCTAAGGGAAGACTTATACTTCCACAACAGCAGACTATTAGAGACTTGTTGGAAGCGGACGCAGTAACAGTAGTGGTTAAGGAGACTGAGGTTAGTGATACCCTAAAGCTACTTAATAAGAGACCTAGGATGATTATAACTGACTCACAGGCTTTTAAGGTGGTGGCTCAGCAGATACCGGCAGATATACCTCTTACTTCATTTTCTATCCTTATGGCTAGATACAAGGGCTTTTTGGATAATGCAGTGAAGAGTGCTGTGGCCATAGATAATCTTAAGGACGGTGACAGGATACTTATAAGTGAGGGATGCACTCATCATAGACAGTGTGGTGATATAGGAACAGTTAAGCTTCCTGCTTGGCTGGAAGCCTACACTGGCAAAAAGCTTCAGTTTGAATTCACCTCAGGCGGTACATTTCCAGAGGAGCTGTCAGATTACAAGGTGGTTATCCACTGTGGTGGATGTACCTTGAATGAAAGAGAGCTAAAGTATCGTATGAAGACTGCCCTAGAGCAGGGGGTGCCATTTACCAACTATGGTACGGTGATAGCTCAGACCCAGGGAATATTTGTGAGGTCTCTAGAGGTGTTTGCGGGCAAGTATGTGTAATATTGTAATGAATTTTAGGTATAGCCAAGGGAAGTAAGTTCTCTTGGTTATATTTTTGGAAAATATTACAATTTAAATGAAAATTTACTTTATTTTAGAACTGGATTAATATATAATCATTATGATTATGTTTTGAAAAATACTAGAATGATTTACTATAAATTAAAGGGTAATTAGGATAAATAACATTTATGGGAGGGAACAATAACATGAAACTCAAAAAAACTATGAAGAAGGGCATAAGCTTGGTGATGACACTGGCACTTATGTTTACACTGTTGCTTAATGTGGGAGTGCTTGAACCAAAGGCGGCAGGCTTTACTATGAAAATAGCAGGTATAACAGTAAATGCTACTGACGAATCGGGAGTGGTTTACTACAAAAACGGGGATGCAGGTTCGTTTACTGGAACTGCGGATAGTTACAATGCCAAGCTAGAGTGGGGTGCCAGTGGTGTTACACTTACATTGGATGGACTGAATATGGGGTATGGTGGAAGTAATCATATTGATTGTGATAATGCAATTGATATGACTATTGTATTGATTGGTGAAAACAAAATGTACCAAGGTCAAACCTATATGGGAATGTTAGCTGCATTTAATTGTATTGATATGCCTAGTGCGAACCTTACGATTACAGGAAAAGGCAGTTTAAATCTTGTATGTGATAACCAGACATTTGTATCATATTATGATGAAGGAGGGGTTATTGGGGTAAATAGTCTCTATATCACAGATGAGGCTAAGGTAAATATTAATGTTCCTAAGATAACCAGTGGTAGTGATAATTATGGTGTCCGTTCAGTGTTGGGTGTAAACCTTGATAGCAAGGCTTCTCTTGATATTAACTTGGGTAGCACACAAAGTTCAGGTTTGGAGTATATAGGTATCAAGTCTAATACTACTTCCAGCCAGGTAAAGATTGCAGGAGAGAGTAAACTAAGTATTACTATGGGTGCTTCAACTAGTGGAAAGATTGGAATAGAATGTTATGATTTTGATGCCACTACTAGTGGAAATGTTTCAATTGATTTGGGTCCAAATAATGGTGGTACTTATGGAATAAAAACAAATGATTTCGATGTAACTGACAGTTCAATTAATATAACAGTAGGGGGTACTGGTGCAAATACAAGCTATGGTGTACTCTGCGAGCAAAGCATTTCTTTAGCTGGAAATGCAAGTCTAAAGACTACTATGAAGGGAGGCAACTGGCCTAACGGAATAAAGTCTAACGGAGACTTGACTATGACGGGAGCAGCATCACTTGATGTAAATATAGAATCAATAAATAATTATGCTATAGGTGTGGAGTTGTATGATATAGCAATGTCTGGAAATACAGTCATTAATGTTGAAACCGATGACCCTGGACAGTCCTCCTATGGAATATTTAAAACCGATAGTGATATTACAATGTCAGATAATGCAAAGATAATAGTGGCTTTAGGTGATGGAACTGTTGAATCAAAGGGTATTGTTGTAAAATCATTAACTATGTCAGGAAATTCTTCGGTTGATGTTACATCAGGTAATGGACCCGATGGCTCTTATGGAATAAGTACAACAGAGCTTTCCCAGATATCTTCTAATGCAGTTGTAACGTCAACAGCAGGAGAGAGTACAACTGAATCAGTAGCTATAAGAAATATGGTAGCATGGGAGATAAATGGTGGACAGTTAGAGGCTATTTCACCTGCAAAGGCTTTTAATGTAGCTCCTACACTGGCAACAGATAAGATTTTTGAAGTTAAGGCAGGTGCTGATGCTTCAAGTGCTACTGTTCAGACAACTACTCAGAAGGAAGAAGCTACAACATATACTGATAACTCATACGTTTTAATTAGAGGCTTACAGCCTGTTGATGAGGTGGAGGTAACAGATATTGATGATATCAAACATGGTGAAACTCCGGATGCTGCTGCTTCTTCAACTACAACAGGAGTATCAAGTGATATTCCTTTAACCTGGGCACCTACAGGTAGTGCTGTTGGTGGTACAGAGTACACAGCAACTATGGTTATTACACCAGAGGAGGGATACGCATTTACAGCTGATACTAAGGTTTATGTAGACGGTACAGCTGCTACAGCAACTCTACAGGATGATGGAACCCTTAAGGCTACTGTTAAGAAGACTGCAGAGAAACTAAATCTTGTTTCTGTAGAAGGACCAAATGGTGAGTTGGTAGTTGACAATGGAACAGCTTTGGAGAATATGAGACTTCCTGGTACAGTTGGTATTAAGACAGAAGATGGTAATTTGGATCAGGTAGATGTACGTTGGAATTTATCTAATGTAAACTACAACTCAAGTTCTAAGGAGGAACAGGTGCTTACAATTACAGGTACTGCTATCTTGCCAAGCTATGTTGACCCAGTTAATGTGTCACTTGATGTAAATATCACGGTAAGAGTTAAGGCGGCTTCTACTACAGAGGCAACCACAGAAGCAACCACAGAAGCACCAACCACAACTGGTACTGAGGCAACCACACAGGCACCAGGCTCAGGCTCTATGACTGATACTGAGGCACCTACAACAGCAACAACAGCAGCTACTACAGAGGCACCTGATAACTCAGATGCAAATGTTAAGACAGGAGATAATGCACCACTTGCTATGCTGTTTGTGCTTATGCTTCTTGCTGGAATTGGAATGGTGGTAGTTAGTAAGAAGAAGGAAACAATCTAAGTTATATAGTCAAATGTATATAACTAGATTATATTGACTTTCTAGTTTGACTTTTATATATAGAGTGATTTATAATAAAATCCGGTGAGAGTAATTTCGCTGGATTTTATTTTTTGACTATAAGATGATTAAGTAATAAGAGGACAATATGAAGGTATTAGTAATTATTCCAGCCTACAATGAGGCACTTAATATTGTAAATACTGTGGAAACCTTAACCAGTACCTGCCCTTGGGTGGACTACGTAGTTATCAATGATTGCTCTAGGGATAATACAGCTGAGATTTGTAAGGAACATGGCTTTAATTATATTTCATTGCCTATTAATTTGGGAATCGGTGGTGGAATGCAAACTGGATATCGTTATGCGGTGTCTAAGGGCTATGATGTAGCTATACAGTTTGATGGTGACGGCCAGCACAATGCAGAGTATATTAAGGACTTGGTGGAGCCTATTGAAAAGGGAGAAGCTGACCTGGTAATCGGTTCAAGATTTATCAACAAGGAGGGCTTCCAGACCTCATTTATGAGAAGGCTAGGTATCAATGTATTAGGAGCAACCCTAAGAATTTGTGGCAAGGTTAAGATAACAGATGCAACCAGTGGTTTTAGAGCAGCATCAAAGGATGTTATAGAATTTTTCTCACATCACTATGCTCAGGATTATCCTGAACCAGAATCTATAATTGCTGCCAGAGTAAGTGGCTTTAAGGTTAAGGAGGTTCCTGTTGTAATGAATGAGAGAACGGCTGGAGTATCCTCTATAAGTAGCTTTAAATCAATTTATTATATGATAAAGGTTACCCTGGCTATAGTGATTTATCGTTTGGTAGGAAAGAAGTGGAGATAGAGCTATGATTACAAATTTATTTAGAGTAATTCTTTTGGTAGGAATATTACTTTATATATTATTAATTATATATCTTATGAAAAAAGGTAGAATGAGCCTTAAGTATTCACTTGTATGGTTTTTGACAGGCCTGGTTTTACTAATTTGTGCAGCATTTCCACAGCTGATAGGCTTTGCTACAGGTCTGCTAGGCATATATTCAGAGGTAAATGGTGTATTCTTTGTGGGGGTATGCTTTATTCTCCTAATAATACTTTCGTTGACCTCTATAGTCTCAGGACTTAGTGAAAGATTAAGAACTCTGGTGCAAACTCAAGGTATGCTGGAAAAACGTGTGCGCGAGCTTGAGGAAAAACTATCAGCCATGGAGAATAAGTAAGCTAGAGGTTAAATATGAGATATACAAGTAAGGACCACACCTTTGTGGTATGTGCTTATAAGGAAAGTTTATATTTGGAAAAATGTATCAAATCTCTTACTATGCAGAAGGAAAAGAGTAGGATTGTAATGACCACCTCAACGCCAAATTCCCACATAGAAAATTTGGCGAAAAAGTATGGTATAGATTTGTATGTAAATGATAATCAGCCAGGCATAGCCACAGATTGGAATTATGCAATATCTAAGGCAGATACAGAGCTTGTTACAATTGCTCATCAGGATGATGTGTATGACCAAGACTATTTGGTGGAGATACTTAGTGCATTGAATAAGGTAAAAAATCCTATACTGGCTCACACTGCTTACTATGAGATTAGAAATGGTAAGAAAGTGTATTCCAATAAGCTTCTTAGGATAAAAAAGCTTATGTTATTGCCTTTGATTCCAAGCTTTACCTGGAATAGTAAATTTTTGAGAAGAAGGTCCCTTTCTTTAGGCTGCGCTATATGCTGTCCATCAGTAACCTATGTAAAGGGTAGATTGCCGGAAGAACCCTTTGAGGTGGGTTGTAAGGCGGACCTTGACTGGCAGGCATGGGAGAGATACTCTAGGCTGAAGGGAGCTTTTTGCTATATTAAGAAGCCGGTTATGGGACATAGAGTCCACGAGGAGTCTGAAACCTCAAATGTAATCGGAGAGGGTCAGGGTAGAACCTCAGAGGATTATGAAATGTATCGAAAATTCTGGCCAAAGTGGATTGCAGATATATTAATTAAATTCTATGCCAAGGGTCAGGATAGTAATTCGTTGTAATAGGTAGCTAAATTTACCTGTAAAAAAAACTTGATATATTCCCACAAATGATATAGAATATACCCAGTTGATAAAAATTATCAAAAACACTTTAAGGAGGACATTGTTATGGCATTCGTTATTACTGATAACTGTGTAAGCTGTGGAGCATGTGCAGGAGCTTGTCCAGTAGGAGCTATCTCAGAGGGCGCTGGTAAGTTTGAGATTGATGCAGATACTTGTATCTCATGTGGAGCATGTGCAGGCACTTGCCCAACAGGAGCAATCGAGGAGGAGTAATCTCCGGATAGATAGGAGCCGTACTGAGTACGGCTTTTTTCTTTGAAAAAAAGGCAGGCCTATGGCCTGCCCGGTTATAATGTATGTTCTAGCATCGTGATTAAAATTTTAAGTTTAAAAGTTTTTGATTTTTCGCAATCACGCAGCGAAGTACGCATCACCTAACCTTTCTAGTTGCATATCATATACATAAGGATAGATTTGTGATATATCTTTATATTTCAGAAATATGGTATGCACATTTTGGCGGATTAAGATAACAAGAAATGAAATAAAATAATCGTAATTATATCAGCGGTTCTATGGATTATGGGGTATAAATGGGAGTACCATAACTATAGATAAATGATGTTTAGATTATAGAAAAAATATGTGCAATATGATTTCTTGCCAGCTTGATTCGCTACTGATAATATATATGATTTGCTAAAAAAAATCAATAAGCTAATTAATTTGCAAATGGATAAATTAGTATTAGATACCAGTAAAAAACATGAGGCGGGCCATAAAAATAGAAAGAATTATCTTTACTTGTAGGGAATTTGTGATAAACTAATATAATAACTTTCGCAAAAAAAGGGAGTGACTAGAATGAAGATAGAAAGAATAAGCGAAAATCAAATAAGGTGTACTCTTAATAAAGCGGATTTGGCAGAAAAGGAGATAATGCTTACAGAGCTTGCTTATGGTACTGATAAGGCAAAGGAGCTTTTTAAGGAGCTTATGGAGCAGGCTGCCATTGAATTAGGATTTGAGGTGGATAACATTCCACTTATGATAGAAGCTATACCGGTTAACCCTGATTGTTTGATTTTAATCATAACAAAGGTTGAGGATCCAGATGAATTAGATACCAGATTCTCCAGATTCACCAAGCATCTAGAGGCGGCTAGAGCCTATGCGGAGTCAGAAGAGGATTCGGAGGATGATGAAGAGGATGAGGAGCTAGAGGTTATATCACAGAGCTCATCAACTGCAGCAGAGGGTATATTTGAGGCCTTAAGCAATTTGACTGAGGGCTTAAGCGCCTTATCAGCAAAAAGGTCAGGAAAGGTTATTGGCAAACCGAAGGAAGTGGCTCCGGAGGAAACCAAGAAGTCCTTTAGATTGTATGGCTTTAAGAATTTGGACAATGTAATATTGTCTGCTAATTCGGTGAAGGGGCTATACGACAGTACCAACACCCTTTACAAGAATCCTAAGGATAACAGATTTTATCTTTATCTCACCAGGGACAATAACACAGATACTGAATTTATTCGTACCTGTAACATAATAAGTGAGTACGGTAATAAGCTTAGTGCAAATTACGCAGGTCCTAGCTACCTGAATGAGCACTACAAGATTATTATTAAAGCCAATGCATTGCAGACACTTTCAGAGCTGTAAAATAAAAATGGGTAAGCTTCATCGCTTACCCATTTTTTGTTTTAAAATCTAGTCATTTGATCTTGCAAGAATTCTTAAGATTCTAACGAAGAGATTAACAATATCTATATACAACTCTGTAGCTGAATCTATAGCATTGTCCACAGTTTTTGTCTGAGTATTTGCTGTAGCCCAGTCATATCCCACATATCCACAGAATATAAGAACCACAACGTAATCAATAATTCCAAGCTGAATTCCTACAAAGAAGAGGATGAGTTCAACTACTATAGTTATAAGAAGTGATACGCAAAGAGTTCTTCCAATGCTTAAGAAGAAGGTTGGGAACATTGCTCCTAGTCCCATCATAACAAGAGTAACCACTGCAGTTATAAGGAAGGCAGTAATAATGGTTGACTCGTAGCCTGCTGAAAGATATGAGTTGATAATAATTGTAAGGCAAAGACCCATAGGAATTACTATCAGGTTATATCCGATAAAGCTAATAACAGGATTGTCTGACTTACGAACCATAAAGCCACCTGTGAGAGCCATTACAAAATATGCTATAAGGAATGCGATAGGATTCATTGACATAGCAAAATCCTCTAAGCATGAAACCATAATCATATTTACAATGAAACCATATAATAATACACCACCAATAATCATATTATAGGTCTGTGGTGCAATCTCATCTCGCTGAACGTAGGTGTTCTGCTGGTAGTAAGTCGCCTGATTGTTATAGCCATTGTTATAGCCATTGTTATAGCCATTGTTGTAGTCGTTATAATTATTGTAGCTATTATAACCGTTGTTGTCGTATCCGTTGTTGTACATAATTTTATCCCCCTTTTAAAATTAGTTGTTTGCTTCCTTCTTGGCCAGGTAGTCGTTAATAGAAGTGATTACCTCGTTAACATCCATACCATGAACCATACATGCCTCCTCAAGAGATTCCATAGCTGCTGATGGGCAACCAACACAGTGCATGCCTGATGCCATAAGAATTGCTGCGTTGCCTGGGTCAACCTCTATAATCTGATGAATTAACATGTCCTTAGTTACCTGCTTTGCCATAATGCTTAAGCCTCCTTTTATTATATGATATATTTTGCTTATTAATTTTAAAAAAATTCAAATCAAGAAGTATTATAGCATAGTAGTAATCAGAATGTCTATTTTATTTTAGACTAAAAATAAATATAAGTTTATTTTTAGTAAAAAAGATACTATAATAAGTTTATTGAATAATTACAGTACGAAAACGATAAGGAGAAGGATATATTATATGAACAATATTTACGACAGATGTCCCAATTGTATGAATCCCTATGATGGTAGTGGACAGCTATGTCCTTATTGTGGGCAGGATGTAATGGGTTATGTGGCACCTAAGACCTGTCTGCCTCCATTTACCATACTTCAGAATAAGTATATGATTGGAAGGGTGTTAGGACAAGGTGGCTTTGGTATTACCTACATAGGCTATGATATGAACCTGGCTACATATGTGGCCATTAAGGAATTTTATCCAGAGGTTATAGCAACTAGAGGCTTGGCTGGAAATGCTCTTATGGTAACAGCACAGTCAGGAAAGGATGAAATATATAATAAAACACTAGATAAATTCGTGGTAGAGGCTAGAAATCTATCCAAGTTTTATGGGCTTCCTGGAATAGTGTCAGTTAGAAACTTTTTCTATGAAAATGGCACAGCCTACATAGTTATGGATTTTGTGGCAGGTGATAATCTAAAAAAGTATTTGGCGGATAATGGTGGACGAGTTGACGAGGCGACGGTTCTTGGGCTTATGAAGCCAGTGCTTGAGTCCTTGTATGAGATTCATAAGAAGGGGCTTATTCATAGAGATATCAGTCCAGATAATATTATGTTTGATGATGACGGAACCATTAAGCTTATTGATTTTGGTGCTGTTAGAGGAAGCTCTGCTGAGACAGAGATGACCTACACAGTTATGCTGAAGCATGGATATGCACCTCAGGAGCAGTACTATGCAAAAGGAAATCAGGGACCATGGACAGATATCTACAGTCTTTGTGCTACAATGTATAAGATGCTTACGGGGGCGGTACCTCCAAACTGTATAGAGAGAATAAGTGAGGATACATACATTCCTCCTAGCCAGTGTGGAATTACAGTATCTCCAAGAGTGGACCAGGCACTTACAAAGGGGCTTTCTGTAAATATAGCTGACAGATACCAAAATATTGGTGAGCTTATAAAGGACTTGTATGGAAAGGACTACACCTTTATGGGGGATGGACAGATAGGAGTTAAGGACACCGCCCAACCAGTTGCCAGCAATGAAGCACAGGGCTCTAAAGTGAATAACAAAAAGCTTATTGGTATTGTGGCTGGAGCAGTGGCAGCGCTACTTGTAATTGTGCTATGCGTTAAGGTCTTTGTTCTAAGTAGCAAAAAGGATAAAATAACAACTACGGAGTCGACTACAGAGATAGCTACCCCAACGGATATTTCCACTACAGAGGCTTTAGATACCGAACCGGAATATGTTTTTGGTGGAGACTGGAAGGATTTTTCCTTTATGATAGATGATGTTTGCTATGAATTACCTATGACCTATGAAGAGTGGACCTCTCATGGCTGGACTTTTGATATGGAGAGAACTCTGCAACCAGGAGATATAATAGGTGTGAGATGTCATAAAGGTAATGTTGAATGTGCAGTAACTCTTGCTAATTACGGCTTGAAAACAATTGGTGTAGAGGGTTGTTATGTTATAGGCTTTGCCTATAATGAAAATTATTTCCATAATGAGAAAAATGAAAGCCAGGTTATACTGCCTAAGGATGTGAAGATATCTATGAAGAGTCACGCAAACTCAATTAGAATAAAGGATGTCTATGAAATTTACGGGGAACCATCAGTTAAGGCTGAAAATGGGTTCGAAACAATATGCCAATATACAAGTGATGATGGTGGATATTTAATATTTAGAGCAGATGAAAATGGGTCTTTATATGGTGTTGAATATGCAAGCTTGGTGACTCCTAAGGGGACTGTGTTAAATTCCTATGCTAGTACAGAAACTTTACAATACATTGAAGAAAACGAATATCCACAAGCTACAGCAGATAGATTTGATGATGTTTTTTGTATAGATGGAGTGAATTACAAATTGTGGGGGCCGGTATCACAATATTTAGATAATGGTTGGACAATTGAATGTTCTAGTGAAACATTGGAACCGAATTATGGTGATTCAGCTACTCTTAGAAAAGGGGAGGCTACCATTAAGGTATATTTAATTAATGCCACTATATTTAATTTGGATATTAATCAAACAAAGGTATCAAAGATAGAATTTGATATAAATAAATGTCAAGGGATAGATATTATTCTTCCGGGAGGAGTAGTATTTGGTGACAAGGCATCGTATATAGAAGACCTATACTCCGACATAAGTGGATACAAAGAATTGAATGCAGCTGGCATATTAACTCAATATTTGTATGAATATGGAGTTGCAGATGGAAGTATATCAATATCTGTTGATTCTATGGAGTCAGAAACTGAGGAAAATGTATATTATATTACAGGGTATGCGTACGAACGAACTTATTCGCCAGGTCGAGCAGATCTTGATAATGTAGACTATATACAAGGAATTACAGTGGATAAGTATTAACATTAAGAGCTAGCATATTTAGCTGAAAGCTGTATACTGTATACAATCTGTGTATCAAAAAAAGTACAATTATTTGCTTTCAATTCGTTGACGTGTATACAATTTAAAATTATAATAAAATCAGCATCAGGGATAGGATACAATTTAGTACATATTTCTGATAAAAAGTAACAAATGTTTTTGTAACAAAATATTCCCTATGGCTAGAGAAAGCCGGGGCAAGATAAAGGAGGAATTTTAAACATGGAATCAGCAGCATGGAATGGTTTCGTAGGCGGCAAGTGGCAGGAAGAAGTTAACTTAAGAGACTTCATCCAGAAGAACTACACAGTGTATGAGGGAGATGACGCTTTCTTAGCTGAGCCTACACAGAACACTAAGGATTTATGGCAGATGGTACTTGACCTTTCTAAGAAGGAGAGAGAAGCAGGCGGTGTTCTTGATATGGATACTAAGGTTGTTTCAACACTTACTTCACACGGTGCAGGTTACCTTGATAAGAGCAAGGAGACAATCGTTGGTGTTCAGACAGACGCTCCATTCAAGAGAGGTATGAACGTTTACGGTGGTATCCGTATGGCTATGAAGGCTTGTGAGGATAATGGATATAAGGTAGATCCTGAGGTTGTTGAGTTCTTTACTACTCATAGAAAGACTCATAACGCAGGTGTATTTGATGTATATGATGAGGAGATTAGAAAGTGTCGTTCTAACCACATCATCACTGGTCTTCCAGATGCTTACGGTCGTGGACGTATCATCGGTGACTACAGAAGAGTAGCACTTTACGGAATCGATTACTTAGTAGCAGACAAGAAGAAGCAGAAGGATTCATACGGTAAGGTATATACTGATGATGTTATCAGAGCTAGAGAAGAGCTTTCAGAGCAGATCAGAGCTCTTGGCGAGTTAAAGCAGATGGCAGCAGCTTACGGAATTGATATTTCTAAGCCAGCTACAAACGTACAGGAAGCTATGCAGGCAGTATACTTCGGTTACCTTGGAGCAGTTAAGGAGCAGAATGGTGCGGCTATGTCACTTGGACGTACTTCAACTTTCCTTGATTGTTATGCTGAGAGAGACTTAGCTAACGGTACATTTACTGAGGAGCAGATTCAGGAGTTCGTTGATCACTTCATTATGAAGCTTCGTATTGTAAAGTTTGCTCGTACACCAGAGTACAACCAGTTATTCTCAGGAGATCCAGTTTGGGTAACTGAGTCACTTGCAGGTGTTGGTATCGATGGTAGACCACTTGTAACTAAGATGACATTCAGATATCTTCACACTCTTGATAACTTAGGTGCAGCTCCAGAGCCAAACTTAACAGTTCTCTGGTCAACAAAGCTTCCTATCAACTTCAAGCAGTACTGTGCTAAGATGTCAATCAAGTCATCATCAATCCAGTACGAGAACGATGATATGATGAGAGTAACTCATGGTGATGATTACGCAATCGCTTGTTGTGTATCTTCTATGAGAGTTGGTAAGGAAATGCAGTTCTTCGGAGCTAGAGCAAACCTTGCTAAGTGTCTCCTTTACGCTATCAACGGTGGTGTTGATGAGTGTACAGGTGTACAGGTAGGTCCTAAGTACAGACCAATTACTTCTGAGTACCTTGATTATGATGAGGTTATGGAGAAGTATGATGATATGATGGAGTGGTTAGCTGAGGTTTATGTATCAGCACTTAACATCATTCACTATATGCATGATAAGTATGCTTACGAGAGAATCCAGATGGCTCTTCATGACAGAGATGTTAGAAGATACTTCGCAACTGGTATCGCTGGTCTTTCAGTTGTTGCTGACTCACTTTCAGCTATCAAGTATGCAAAGGTTAAGCCAATCAGAAATGAGCAGGGTATCGTAGTAAGCTATGAGACAGAGGGCGATTTCCCTAAGTATGGTAACAATGATGATAGAGTAGATAGCATTGCTGTAGATCTTGTATCAAGATTCATGAACAAGATTAGAAAGCACCACGTATATAGAAACGGATTCCCTACTATGTCAGTTCTTACAATTACTTCAAACGTAACTTACGGTAAGAACACTGGTGATACTCCATGTGGTAGAAAGCATGGCCAGCCACTTGCACCTGGTGCAAACCCACTTCATGGTAGAGATAAGAGCGGTGCTCTTGCATCACTTTCATCAGTAGCTAAGCTTCCATTCATGGATTCACAGGATGGTATTTCAAATACATTCTCTATCATTCCTGGAGCACTTGGTAAGGAAGATCAGGTATTCGCTGGTGACATCGAAATCGACCTTAATAAATAATAAGGACTGATTATATGGATAATGGATTAAGCAATATTGACGATATAGTAGCTATGCTTGACGATATGATGTCAAAGGGACACGGACACGTTAATGTGTCCGTTGACCCAGACGCAGTTGGCAAGAAGGTTGATACACTTGGCTGTACAGATTGTGCAAAGGGTGATTTGGCATGTGCTATACCAACTCTTCACGAGGGCATAGACGAGTATATGAATCAAGATTAAAACATTAACAATATATTAAAATTATAGGAGGATATAACAATGGCTAGTACACAGCAGATCGATAACTTAGTAAGTATGTTAGATGGTTACGTAGAAAAAGGCGGACACCACCTTAACGTTAACGTATACAACAGAGATACTCTTCTTGATGCTCAGAAGCATCCAGAGAACTACCCACAGTTAACAATCAGAGTTTCAGGCTACGCAGTAAACTTCATCAAGTTAACTGAGGAGCAGCAGAACGACGTAATCTCAAGAACATTCCATGAGTCAATTGATAAGATGTAATATCTGAGTCATGCAAAAAAGCGACTAACCGCCACCCTAGCTTGCTAGGAGGTGGCGGATTAGTCGCTTTTTTATATGCGAAGCCAACAACACTGAGCAAGCTTTGCTTGCGATGTGTTGTTGACTTCGTCATGACTCAGATATTACATAATTATGCTTGCGATGTGGGCATTCGCATGTCTCATTTATTACATCAAAAGCGAGACGCCACACTGAGCAAGCTTTGCTTGCGATGTGTTGTTGACTTCGGCATGACTCAGATATTACATAGCGACGCTTGCGTACTCAACCAGCTGTTTTTATTTTTCTGACTATTTGAAGTCATAACGCACGGCTAATCGACGAGCGAAGCGAGTCGGTTAGCCGTGCGTTATGACTGCTCTTGGTCCCTTGCGTTTATCTACACTTAACGAAAAATAGGGTACACTTGGGCAAAATATATTGATGCTAGAAAAGATATTTTATAATCTAATTGGTGCAAAGCACTACCTACTAGGACAATATACTGAGCGATAAATAATTATGACAATAGTCAATAGGCCCCGAATTCTGGGTTTATGTAAACAAAACATATCACTTATGTAATAAAGTATATCACTTATGCAAAATATATTGCGTTTGTATATCTAAATTGTTAGATTTAAAATATATGAAGAACAAAAAGTAAGTTATTTTCTGTATTTTTATATTTACTTTGTTAGGAGGAAAAGAATGTTTGAGTTAGATTCAGATAAAGAAATTGAAAAAAAGAAGTATCCTGAGGCACCATTTAAAATAATGCAGTATGAAGTACTAGCCTCCTCTTTAGAAGCAATTAAAACTACAATATTAGATAAGATTTCAGAGGCTGGTACATACTTGGATAATAATGTAAGTGAATTAGAGTCCAGTAATCTTGCTGGTGACTATTATAACACCTATGTAAGTAAGAAAAATGATTGGGTTGTGCAGTGCAGAGATATGATATCTAAATTTGATTTGTTTGTGGTTGATTTACAAAAATGTATTAATGAAGCAAATCGATTAAAACAAATGTGGACACAAAGAAATAGTGAATGCTAAGGGGGATGAAGTAAGTGGCAGATAATTATAAAGTAGAAGAAGAAATTATCCTTGTTATAGAAGATTGTAATAAAGCAATTGAAGGAATGTCTGATTTAAGTGAGATAAATGATGTTATTTCTGGATTGTTAAAATCTGATTTATGGAAGGGAAAATCAAAAGAAAAATGTGAATGTATTCAGACAGCAATTGTTACATATATGATGAGTATTGAAACTTTAATGAATGATTTAAAATGTGCTTTGTCTGTTCTACTGGCAAATGCATATGATTTTGAAAGCAATTCTGAAAAAGTAAAGTTAATTAACACCATATAAAAGGAGAAATATTGCATGACTGATAAGGAAATATATGTTATTAATAGAGCGTTAGATGGAAAAGATATATATATGTTACCTTCATTACAAGAACTTAGGTTGTCAGAATTGCTTATTGAAGGAGTTAAAGAAAGGTTGATAATAAAAGGGATTTTGACCAATTTCGATGAATTAACAATCCAAGGTGTATCAAAAATAAAAATGTTGAAAACATATAAAGAGGCTGAAAAGTATGTTACAATTAACAATATTACAATAGGATTAGCACAGAACAAGCAAGGTGTAATGTTGATGTATAATCCATTGTATAAAAAATATAAACTGGAGTATGTAAATATTGACAATATTGTTGATGATATTGTTGATACATATAAGTTCTTTCTGGAAGGTGCCAGTGAATATGAGGAAGCAGAGAAAGAGATATCCTCAATTGAAATGGAAAAAGAATTTGATTTAGGGAATAGTTTATATCTAAAAATCGAAGATAATAAAGGTCAAAAAACTATAGAATGCAAGTTATTTTGTCATAACAATTGCATATATGTGTACGATTATACAACAAATGTATTAAAAAAATGTATGACTAAAAGTATAATTAAAATGATAAAGGAGAAAGTTTGCTTATGATGGAGACTCTGGAATATGACGATATTCATATGGATGAAATAGTAAAACGATATAAAGAAGCTGTGACCCAAATAGATGATATCATAGCGCATATGAATAATATGTTAAGTTCTATATTGACATTATATCAGGGACAAGCGGAAAATGAAATTGTACCAGAGACGTTTTCGAAAATTATTGAGCACCTTGAGCTACTTAAATTGTGTTATTTTAATACAGGGTTATTTGTAACAGATACAAAGTATACATTGGCATATTTGGATAGTGTTCAAACGGCAGTGCTCAATTATTTTTCTCCGAAGGAGGATTAATATGTCTGAAATAATTAAATCTAATAATATAGAATGGTTGGAGATTTCACAAAAAATTTATACTGGAAATTATCCTATAGTGATAACGAAATTGGAAGAAGCATTAGAGGCTTGTGTTGCTGCTAGTTTTCTGGTGATATTGGATAAAACGGTCAGTAACTTAACTCTCCCAGTAACAGCTGATGATATTGAAGAGTTGAACGAAAAAAGAAGAAAATTAGTATCTTTTGTTAATGGAATTCATTACGAAATATCTCAGTTGGTAGATAATCCGTTTGCTCTTATGATGGGGAATATAGCTGAAGCGTCATACGATTTGGACCCCTCAGATATAGAGGTAAAAGTTGGTGGCTTTGGTCCATTTGATATCAAGGCGTCATTAACGGGTTTGGTGTATTCGAGTATAGAAGATGAGAAACTTAAAACTGACTTTGAAGCGAAAGTAGATGCCTTGGATGATGATGTAGTACCATATAAATTAGACCAAGCTATTTTAGAGGCAGAATATTGGAAAAATCAATATGAAAAGTCAATAGAGTGTGGAGAAATTGCCAATGCAATTTTTACGCCAAAAGTTCGTGAACAATGGGCAGACATAACTCCAGAAGAAAGATTGGCATATATAACTCAATATAAGGATGAAATAAGTGTTGTATTGGGCGAGGGCACTCATATCACACCAGATGATATAGGTTTTTGTAATGGCTTTGGAGTCTCATATAACGTAAGTGGAATAGGAATTAATGAGGCTTTCATATATGAACCGACAGGTAATTATAGTCTTGATAAATTGATAGACACTACAACTCATGAGATGCGACATCAGTATCAGGATGCAGCAGTAGAAAATCCTGATAAGTATGGTGTGCCAGATGGCGTGTATGAGGAATGGACACAAAAGTATATTGATTCGGGTAAATATACAAAATATTATCAACAACCGATAGAGGCAGATGCAAAAGCTTATGCCGCATTGTCCCGATTAAATTATTAGGAGTGTTAGGTATGAAAAAAGAGGTCTTGATGATTGTGCTGGTAGTTTTTGTCCTTTTGGTATGTGGATTAAGTAATTTTAAAAAGAGGGATGCAGGAACTATGAAGAACATGTATATTGATGAAGCAAATATAAAAGAAGTAAATGATAACAGCTATATGGGAATAGAGCTAAATCAGGATAGTGGTTTATCAGAGGAAGAATCAAAAAGATATAGTATGGATTATCCATATACTATGTATTCAGAAGAGGGAGGTGCAGAATATTATTGCTTTAGATATCCAAATAATAATTTTCCTCTTACGGTAACATATATTAGTATTAAAGATCCGAAATACAATGTATTTGGGATTAAAGTAGGAGATGATATAGTTTCTAGTGAACAGATTTTATTTGTTAATGGGTATAGGAAACAAGAATTTCCTGATGAAAATAGTAAGTGTTATTCCAAAGGTGATGTGATAATATTTCTTGATTACAATGAAACAACTATAAAAAGAATTGAAGTTTCTCTAGATATAGAAACAGAAGAAGACGTTAAGTATTAGAATACCTTCAAAAGGACACATACCAAAAGTGTCCTTTTGGTATGTACCAAATAATGGTATATTAGAGCAAATATAATAAGAATATGACAAAGGTTATTATATCCAAATGTTCTAGTGCTCCCCTAACAGTAATATGATATTAACTCAACCATACCACTAGGAGGAATTATGAAAAAAATATTAATAGTAACATTATTGATCTTTGCCCTATCTGGCTGTACCTTAAATAACACATCCACAGAAGGAGGGATAACTACAATGAGCGAAGTATCAACTGAAGAAACCACCGCTACAGAGGATGAAAATTACATCGACGAAGCAAACATAAAAGAAGTAAATGATAACAGTTATATGGGGATAGAACTACATCAAGATAGTGGACTATCTGAAGAAAAATCAAAAAATTATGGAATGGATTGCCCATATGTTATGTATCCAGAAGAGGGTGATACAAAATATTATTGCTTTAGATATCCAAACAATGAATTTCCACTTACGGTAACTCAAATTAGCATTAAAGATTCAAAGTACAATGTATTTGGGATTAGCATAGGAGATGATATAACTTCCGCTGAAGGTAAATTGCGAGATAAAGGGTACGAAAAAGAGGACAATCCACCTGAAGGCACATATGTGTATTTCAAGGGAGATGTGCTGGTATTTCTCCACTGCAAAGAAAACACTATAGAAAGAATTGTAGTTTCTCTAAAAATCGAGAAAGAAGAAGGCGTAATGTACTAGAACACACCCCAAAGGACACTTTCCAAAAAGTGTCCTTTTTCTATGTACAAAAAAAGAAAAAAATGGTATCATAGAATAGATGTAATGTCGGAAAATATAAATTTAAATATATATAATTCTATTTGGGAGGAACTTTTTGATGAAAAAGCTATTAGGAACGTTGATTTTACTGGGAGCATTAACTTTTGGATTTAATATACAGGTACAGGCTGCGGAGCCTGCTAAAACAACAGAGGCAGTGGAAACAGCTACAGGAGATGCGACAGAAGAAGCTACTACACCAGCTACTCAGGTATATGACGAAAAACTGGCAGTGGTGCCATATCAGCTGGTATATGTAAATGATACAGGCTATGAAGAGGTTCTTAAGGCAGGCTATGGGTTTTTCGTAGGAGACAAAACCCAGAGCGTATATATGATTACCTGTTATAACACAGTAATATTAACTGACCCAGAAAAGCAGGCTATAGCAAAAAGATTTGCCATAGAAGCAAAAGAAATTAACACCAAGATTAAGATATATCTCAAGGGTGATATAACTGTAGAGGCAACTCTTGAAACAGGTAGTGCAGAGATGGATTTTGCCATAGTAAAGCCAGCTACAGATTTAAGTGGATGCACAACCCTTAGACTTTGCGAGGATGCAAACATCAATGCAAATGGAACGCCTGTATATTCATTTAAGCTTCCTATCCTTGCCACATACAGTGATGCAACAACAGGAGACATCCAGAGAATAGATGGAGAGATTCAGGATTGGGCAGACATTAATGAGGTGCATTATTACAAGTACAATATGTCTGACGTTCCGGTACCAGGTATGCCTGTTATCAACGAAAGAGGAGAGGTAATAGCTGTAAATACTAACATTTCAACTACTAACAATGGCTATTACGCATCTATTCAGATAAATGAAATAATTGAGGTGATGAATGTATTAGGTTTTGTGTATAATCCACCTATTGTAATCGATGTGGAGACTGCAGACCTTATAATTGAGGAGTACGAGACCTTAGAGGCAAGTAAGTACATAAAGGAAACCTGGGTATTAGCAGAGGAGGCATATCAGAAGCTTATCGAGGTTAGAAAAAAGGTAGAGGATGGAGACTTAGATTACTATACTCAGGGAGAGTTAGATGAAGCAGTAGGAGAATTAAGAATGGCTATTGATGGTCTGCAGGTTCCAAAGACTGACGCCAAGAAGGTAACTATTATAGCTATAATCATCGGCTCAGTACTGTTTGTTGTAATATTAACTCTTGTTATAGTATTGCTTGTAAACAAGAGCAAGTACAAGAAGAAGCTTCAGGAGGAAAAGGACAATAAGCAGACAGCTATGGAAATCCTTAAGATGAGCGGTCGAATTACTCCTGGTTCTATTCAGAATAATATGAACGGTCTACCAACAAATAGAAGCTTAGACGGAGTAGGCTATGGTGAAGGAGAAGGTGGATTCTCTTCAGAGACAACTGTTTTATCTCAGGCAGGATATGCTATGGATGATGCGGCTATGATGTCAGGACATCTGTATCAGGAGCAGTTTATAAGCTATCCAACATTAACTAGAAATAAGACAGGTGAATCAGTAACCATTAACAAGAACAGCTTTATCATTGGAAAGTCACCGGATATGGTTGATTATTGTATAAGATACAACAGCAACATAAGTAGAAAACACGTATGTATCATTAGAATGGAGGATGGCTACTATATCCAGGATTTAGATACTACAAATGGTACTTATGTAAATGATATTAGAGTAAGTGGTAACAGAAGCGTTAAGCTTGAGGACGGCTGTATAATTAAGATGGCTGAGGAAGAATTTGTATTTTCATATTAATTAGGAGAGATTATGGTAGTAAATACATATAATGACCATGTTGCATACATTTTTGAGGAAAATGAAAACATTTCGCCCTTGGGAAATCGAGTAATGAGCAAGATGAACAAGGATTACATTATGAAATACAGTACAGTAATTTATAATGGTAGACCTAAGCTTTTGTATGGAGCAGAGGATTTAAAGGTACTTAACAATATTATAGCTACACTGCCGGAGGCAGAGATTATAGGTTTGCTTAAACAGTTTTTAGATGTAGTGTGTACTGTAAATGATAATGACTTTATAAATTTGTATGCTATAGATGTAAATTTTAATAGATTGTATTACAATGCTAAGCTACAGCTTCTAAAGTGCATTATAATTCCTGTAAATGAAAACTATGATTTTCATGAGAATGTAACCTGGCAGGAAAAATATAGGAATACACTGGTAATGTTTTGTTCTCAGATATTCCGTTCCCAGCCTGAGCGATACTCAGAGCTGTATTATATGATTATGGATATGTCCAAGTCTGATGGAGAGATAGCTTATCAGCTTCTTAATTATGATTTTGGATTGAAACGAGCAGGAGAAACCACTACACAGATATTTGAAGAAGCTATGGTGGATGATGGAAGAATAATGTTCTTAGAGCATTACAGTGAATTAGGAAACCTTTTGTTTAGAATATCTCAGAAGGAATATATAATTGGAAAATCTGTGAACAATGCTCACGGAGTTATCAATATATCTACATCTGTTAGTAGAAAGCATTGTGTTATAAGAAAAGAGGATGGTGGATTTACCATTGAAGATTTAGGAAGCTCTAATGGAACCAGCGTAAATGGTTTTGGATTGGAGCCAGGGGTTAGATATATGCTTAATGAAGGTGATGTTGTGCAGCTTGCAGATGTAGTGTTTGGCGTAAGAGTGGAGTAGAGTGGGATAAGGTATGAGCAAAAAGAAGATAGTATTTGTGTGCTTCGATGAAGATTACATAACAGCATTAGAATATAAGATGGCGGAGATAGTCGGTCATAATGCAGAGATAGAATTTATAACTGACTGCAAATTTTATACGCAATATATGTCTGTTCCAAAAAGAATAGATATTCTTGTTGTGCCTGAAAATATGGGACAGATGATTACCAATAAGAGCAACATTGGTAAGATATATTATCTTACTGAAGAAAATGTTGAGAATAATAAAGAGTCAGAGGATCTAGTATACAAGTATGGTAGTGTTAGATATCTGGTTGAGAAAATAGACGAGAAGATATTTGAGAATACAGGCAAGGACGGTAAAAAGGGAACAAAGGTTGTCAGTGTGTTCTCTGTTGGTGGAGGCTGCGGAAAAACTACAGCTGCATTGTCTGTGGCTCATAATCTGCACAAGAAGGGTAACAGAGTACTATATGTAAGTACCCAGCCTATGCAGGATTATCAATTTGTAATTCCAAACTGTGAGAAACTGTCTAGTGAATTCTCATATCAGTGCACCATCAATATTAAGAATGCATTGAAGCTTCTCCTTAGAGAGATAAAGACTGAGGGCTTTGATTATATACCAGCCTTCAATAAGATACCAAGTACATACCAGGTGACCTTTGAAACCTATGTGGATATGATAGAATTTATTAATCAGAAGAATATGTATGATTACATTATAGTTGAGTTGTCAAATAGTATTTCTACTAAGAAAAACTCGTTTATGCATAACTGCTATAGAACACTTATCGTTACCACTCAGGAGGAAACTGCAGTAAAGAAGCTGGAGAATTTCCTGGAAAGTATGGCAGGATTTACAGACAAGGTTACTATATTGTGCAATAGAGTAAAGACAACTAGAACCAACTATTTAGAGGTTAGTCCTTTGGTTTCAACCTATGAAATTAGTGAATATGTAAGTGAGGGAGAGACAGGGATTAGCTTCCAGACTATTAAGGATTATCAGTGCTTTAATAGAACTACAGTGTGTTTGGAATAAAAATACCTGCTATTACTGTGCCCTTTGGTTGGGGTGGGGTAATAGCAGTTTTTATAGGGGTATAACAACATTTACAGGAAAGGGGTTATAGTATGAAAGATACAGTGATTATGGTATTTGAGTATACTAAGAAAAATACCAGCTTCGATATAGAGGTTCCATTGTCAATAACGGCAAATGAACTTATATATGGACTAAATAGAGGACTGGGACTAGGCATAGACATAAATAAGGTTTCAGAATGTTACCTGTGTACAGAGGAACCACGAGCATTGCTTAGAGGCGATATTACATTGGACAAATTTGGACTTAGAGATGGTACCAAGATTAGTTATCAGAGATAGGTCATGTGGAGGGGTATATGAAATTTAAACTTGTATTATATGGAAATAATATGTATAAGGAAATCGTTCTAGATGACACCTTTACAGGAGGACTTACTATAGGTACCGAGAAGAGCTGTCAGGTGGGATTTAGACGAGAGAGATTCTTATCAGACTTTGTAGTTAGAATAGATAGACAGGAAGATGGAAACTTTGTTATAAGCTGTAGCGAAAGCATCTACCTTAAGAAGGAAGCGGGTGTAAAGGAGTATATTAGATACCTAAGCATAGGTGATAATATAGCTCTTTGTTATGAGTATACAGATACAGAATTCTTCTATATTGACTTCTTTGTTCAGTTTGAGAGTGTGGGAACTGACTTTGATATGAAGTTGGATTGTAGAGGCTGTACTGAACTAACAATAGGTGGTAATACCAGTGATACAATAAGAGTAGACTCAGTGAATCTTTTAAATGACAGTGTAACTGTCAGAAAGGTTTTTGAAGGCTATGAGGTGGATTCCAGCAATACCAGATATGGCGTTGAGATAAATGGATTCATATCCAGAGAGGCGGTAAGCTTTATAGCAAATGGCGAATTCTTCTCAGTGGGAGGATATAACTTCTGTATAAAGGATGATTTTATATACACCACCAAGAAGGCTACTATAATTACTAACCTAAAGCAGGAGATAATAGCGCACCAGAAGAATCATTTTGAATATCCGGAATTCAAGAAAAATGTTCGCCAGAGATATAAGATGCCAGATGGAGAGATAGAGATACTTGACCCTAAGGCTAAGGAGGAGAAGGAAGAACAAAGCTTTATGATGACCCTTATGCCTATGCTGGTAAATATGCTTCTCATGGTAGGACTTAGAGGAATTATGGGTGGCGGAGGAATGTTCGTCATTTATTTTGCTGCCACAATGTCTATGACAACTATCATGACCATTGTATCTCATTTTGCCGATAAGAAGAAGCAGAGAGAAAAGGAAGAAAAGCGCGAAGAAAAATATTTGGAATACCTTTCTAAGAGAGAGGATGAAATAATAAAGAGTAGGGAGAAGGAACGTGTAATTGCTAATCAGATGAGCCCTACTTTGGATGAGTATGTCAAATTTGTCTCTGATTTTGATAACAGACTTTTCGAAAAGGAAAAGGAACATGACGATTACCTGGCTGTTAGAATGGGTGACGGAATAGTTGAGTCCACCTGTCCTGTAACCTACAAGCAGGAGGATTATGTGGAGACTGAGGATACCTTGAAGGAATATCCAAAGGCACTTCACGACAAGTACCAGTATATTAGCGACATGCCAATTATGCTTGACCTTAATGCCACAAATGCTGTGGGCTTTATAGGAAGTAGAACCAAGCTTTATCAGATGGCTAAGAATCTCATAGTTGAATTTGCAGCATCACATTATTATAAGGATGTTAAACTCTTCCTGGTAATGGATGAGTGTGATGTGGAAATGTTTGAGTGGGCTAGATGGATGCAAATCTTCTACAATGACAACACAAACACTAGAAACTTTATGTATGATGAGGATAGTGCAAAGTATGCATTGGAATTCCTGTACTCAGAGCTTTCTAGAAGAGAGAGTGCTGGAAAGGCTGTAAAGGAGCTTCAGGACTATGTTGTATTGGTATATAGGTCTGAACTTGTAAATAACCATCCTGTATCAAAGTACATTTCTAAGGCAAAGGAATTGGGCTTTAGATTTGTATTCTTTGAGGAGTATGAGGAGCTTGTAAATAGCGCCTGTGAAAAGAGAATATTCCTGAATACAGAGTCAAATAAGGGCTATGTTCAGGATGTTGAGGACGGTGTGAATATCCAAGAGTTTAAGTATGGTCACATTTCTAAGAAGCAGGCTGAGGAGGCTGCAAAGAAGCTGTCCTGCGTATACGTAGATGAGATTAATCTGGAGAATAGCTTAACAAAGAACATTACATTGTTTGAGCTGCTTAATATTATGACTCCATATGATTTGGACCTTAAGAGCAGATGGGCAAATTCGAAGATATATAAGAGTATGGCTGCTCCACTGGGTGTAAAGAGTGGAGACGAGGTTGTGTGTCTTGATTTGCATGAAAAATATCATGGTCCACACGGTTTGGTAGCAGGTACTACAGGTTCAGGTAAATCTGAGATTATGCAGTCATATATTCTTTCTATGGCAACTCTTTTCCACCCACATGAGGTTGGATTTATAATCATCGACTTTAAGGGTGGTGGTATGGTTAACCAGTTTAGAAACCTTCCACATCTTAACGGTGCCATAACAAATATTGACGGTAATGAAATCGAGCGTTCACTCCTTTCTATCAAGGCTGAGCTTATAAAGAGACAGGAGAAGTTCGCGGAGCATAACGTAAACCATATAGACGACTACATTAAGCTCTATAAGGATGGACAGGCTAAGCTGCCACTTCCACACCTTATACTTATAGTAGACGAGTTTGCGGAGCTTAAGAGTGAACAGCCGGAATTCATGAAGGAGCTTATAAGTGCTGCCCGTATCGGACGAAGCTTAGGAGTGCATCTTATCCTTGCAACACAGAAGCCATCTGGTGTAGTAAGTGATCAGATTTGGAGTAACTCTAAGTTCAAGCTCTGTCTTAAGGTACAGAATAAGAACGACAGTAATGAGGTTCTTAAATCCCCACTTGCGGCAGAGATTAGAGAGCCAGGTCGTGCATACCTTCAGGTAGGTAATAACGAGATATTCCAGCTCTTCCAGTCAGCCTACAGTGGAGCATCTGCTAAGAATGACGACATTGGAGCACAGAAGAAATTTATGATTACAAAGGTTGAGCTCTCAGGTAAGAAGTCAATTATCTATGAGCAAAAGCCGGATGATAGCAAGGGTGGAGAAACTCAGCTAGAGGCTATCGTAAATTATGTAAAGGAATACTGTGACAACGCTAAAATTCCAAAGGTTCCAGACATCTGTCTTCCATCTCTTAGCACAGAGATACCATTTACATTAGAGGGAGATACCTACAATGGAACAGATATTGTTATTCCTGTAGGTATAGTGGATGACCCATCAAGACAGAGACAGTACGTTGAAACTATTAATATAAGCCAGAACAATATATACATATTAGGTTCATCACAGTCAGGTAAGACAAACCTTATCCAGACTATGATAAGAGGACTTGCTACAAAGTACTCACCTAAGGAGGTTAATATATTTATCTTAGACTTTGCCTCTATGATTCTTAAGAACTTTAACGACTTAAATCATGTGGGCGGAGTAGTAACCTCAAGTGAGGATGAAAAGCTTAAGACCTTCCTTAGAATGCTGAATCAGGAGATTCAAAAGCGTAAGAACATCCTGGCAAAGCAGGGACTTAGCTCCTATAGCTCCTATAGAGAATCAGGTCAGACTGACCTTCCACAGATACTTGTAATCTTGGATAACTGGGTATCCTTCCGAAGCTATTTCCCAGATTACGAGGAGATGATAATAAGTATCACCAGAGAGTGCGTATCACTAGGTATATCCTTCGTGGTAACAGCTCAGCAGACTGCAGGAGCAGGCTTTAAGCTTATGTCAAACTTCTCTAAGAGAATCGCCCTTTACTGTAATGATTCTGGAAGCTATTCATTCCTATTCGAGTCATGCCGAAAGAAGCTTGCAGACATACCTGGTAGAGGTATCGTGGAGAAGGAAAAGGTATACTACGAATGTCAGCACTATCTGGCATTTGCAGCTGAAAAGGAATTCGAGAAGATTAAGCTTATGAAGGAATTCATAGCAGAGATAGCTGCAAAATACCCAGACGAAGGTGTTCGTGGAATCCCTGAGATACCAGAACGTGTGTCAGAGCAATTCATCAGAAAGCAGTATGGCAAGGACTGCGTGAAGCCTTACGAGGTTCTTATGGGATTAGATTTCGATACGATATCCTTAAGAAAGTTCAATATGCTTAAGACTCCATTGTTTGGATTCCTAGGCAGGAAGGAAAGCAACAAGAACGATTATGTGAAATATATGCTTAATACCCTTATGTCTAACCAGGAGCAGGCACCTGTCAGCTTATTTATGATAGACGATATAGAAGGCTCACTGGGTATGTTCAAGGACAAGGCAGCTATGTATTCAAATACTCAAGAGGATATGATGAGTGCATTTGCTCAGATACATACCACATTGACAGACAGATATGCTAGATATCAGAAGAGACAGATAAATATGGCTGAAGAACCATTATTACTTTTGGTTATCAACTCCGCTGACTTGCTGAAGGCAGCCAGTGCAGATAAGACCAAAGCAGAGATGTACAAGGATATTATAGGCAAATATAAGGACTTAAAGGTAAGTATCCTATGTACTGATCTGGAGAATGCAGCTATTATCTTCACAGCAGGTGAGCTGCTTAAGACTCTCAAGGATTCAAAGCTTGTTATGGCCTTTGAGGATATCAAGACACTTAAGTTTATAGAAATATCTGCTATGGTGGCTAGAGAATACAAGAAGCCGATAGAGTATAGTGATGCTTATGTATTTAACGGAGATAAGATAGAAAAGATACGTAGTATACAGGGGTAAAAATAAAAAATTAAAAAATTACAAAAATTCCCATAAAAAATAAAATCTAGTTCGTATATTGTGTATGAGCCTATAGTACCGTAGGCTGATTAAATTAAAACTAGTTCAAAAATATTGAATTAGAGAAAAATTTTTATTATTAAAGGAGGATGTTAGGATGGCATTAGAAGTAAAATACGAAGAGATACGTGCCAACGTCATTGCAAAGCTTGAGGAGTTGTCAGAAGAGATGATTACTAATCTTGGAACACTTGATGGTATCGTGGGAGATATTCCTGGATGCGCAGAAGGTGATGTAATCACAGCTTACATTAATGAGTATGAGACTATCGTAGCAGATGTTTACTCTAAGGTTAATAGTGGACTCTCACAGTACTGTGGTCAGTTAGAGTCAGTATGTGCTGAATTCGAAAGAGTTGATACAGAGATGCAGTCTCAGATAGGAGGAAATTAAAATGGCATTAAAGATTAGTTATACCGAGCTTACAGCATTAACAGGTCAGATGGAGAAGGCTGCTGAGAATATTATGACAGTATATGATAGTATGTTAACAGCAGTAAATTCATTAGTTGAGAATGGATATATGGAGGCTGAGTCAGCTAATTCATATGTTGATAACTTTACTTCACTCATTGGACCATCAATAACTGAGTTAAACTCACTTGTAGTTTCATTCTACACTCAGTTAAACACTATTTGTGATAACTTCGCAGATGTTGATGCTCAGATTGCAGCAAAGATTAGAGCTTAATTAGTAAGAATATAATATGGAATAACCCTCTCGGATTGGAGAGATTCGAGAGGGTTATTAAATAAGATAAGATTGATAAGATTTTGAAAATGAGGACGAAAATAATCACACAGAGGTGTGTGGATAAAATAAATAATACAAATTGAGGAGGAACAAGATGGATAAATGGCAGATACAGCAGAGGATAAATTCTTTGAGGTGGAGCAGAGAGACTTATGAAGATGAGATTTCAAAGCTAGAAGCAAAGAAAAATAGGACAAAATTGGAATATACAAAAAAACATAGACAAGCAATGCAAGTGTCTAAATTTTATGCAAGTAAAAGAACAAATATCACATCTATAAAGGATAGTATAAATGGTAAGGCAACAGCTTTGGCTATTGCCAAATGTGAAGAGACATATTGTGTAGGTAATGAAGATACGATTACACAATATATTCAATCTGCCAGAGCTTGCCTAAAAAGTAATATGGATAGAATTGATGAAGAAATCGTAGAAATAAAAGGGCAGATATCTTCGATTAATTGGGAGATAACAAGACTAAATAAATTATTAAGCGAAACAGAAAGTGAGGAATAGTTTTATGGAAGAATTAATTATAGACGAAGCAGAAATATTAGCTTATCAGCAGATGATAAACCAGATCAATGTGGCTATTGAGCAAAGATTAAGTGCAATTATTACACAAGTTAGTAGTGCCTGTGGTGCTTTTTCGGAAGGATATTTTCATGATAATCTTGATGCATATGTTGAAAAGCTTAAGGTAATGCAAGGACAGCTGGCATACTTCACTTTTGAAATGCAAGGAGATGCAAGTGAGTTTATGACCAAAATAGATGAAATAGACACTTTGTCAGTGTAATTATACAGGGAGGAATATTATGGCGAATGGAGTTAAAATAGAGGATTATCCTGCGATTGATCGTGCTATAGGAATGTTAAGAAATATTTCTGAAGATGCAGGTGAACAAAGCGTTTCTAGCTTGATAGCTGAATTGGGTTCTGTGTTTGTTAATACAAATAGCGAAACAGCGAATAAGCTTTTAACAGTTCAGGAAGTGTACACTAGTATAAATGATATGTACACAAATATGGCTAGTAATGCAATGACTTTGTTGCAGAAAGCCAAGATTTTGTATCAAGAAACTGATAGTCAGAGCGCTGGTGATATGAACTAGACATTAATTTTGATAATATGTAAGGAGAATATCTATGATAAGAGACTTTTCAAATACTACAAGACAAAGAATATTAAGTTTTTTGAGTGATAATTCATTATTATTCGCAGAAGACATAAATTATGCGTCTTTATTTGGTTGTGCTGAAGCCACTGAAGATGATTATGCGCCTTTTGCTGCGGATATAGAAACATATATTACTTGTGCAAATAATGGGACAGTGTCTGCTATTACTTATATGGATGGTATAAAGGAAGAGGTAAACAAGGTTTTTGATGAAGCTCAGCAATGTGATAAAGATTATATTGCAACGATAGAAGATGATATGACATTAACATTAGAAAACTACATGAGTGACTTAAAAACCTTGGTTGATGCTATAGCAGTAGGAGGAGTGGGAGACACACAAAGAGAAATGTTGGAAAACTTGGGTAAGTATGATGCATATAATATTTTTGATGATTCAAGTGATTTTAAAGATTCTTTAAGTAGTGTAGATAACCTATTGTATGAAGAATTTATCTCTCAATTTGTAACGTCATCTGGAATGAATGATGAGGCTATATCTTCTTTCTTTGCTGAGAATAATGATGATTTGCACTTGTGGGAGTTGCAGGCATTTGAAAGCCTATTGCTTTCGTGTGTTGTTATTGATCCTGAAACAGGAGAATTGGATGAAGAGGCATTTTTGATGGAACTGGAAAAATTTATAGAGGCGTGTTATTATTATGAACCATATACAGGAGCTGGTCATGAAGATTATTATGTATATCATTTGCATGATGAATATGCGCAAATTTTTGCATATTATGATGCACATGTTGGAAATATGTTGGATGCGTATCCAGGTGCTTTAAATTCTGACTCTCCAAATTGGCAAATATATTCTGCTTTATCTGATATGGATGCTTTGTTGGAAGGAGTATATCTTTATGGTCAAGAAATTCAAATTAGTTCATTTCAAGAAGATGAGGTTAATGGAGGATGGATGGATGAACCAGTTTCTACTGATGTATTTGATATAAGCTTAACTAGTGATAATTCATGGATGTATATAAATTATCCAGGGTCTGACCATGGACAAATAAATGTTTCTCACTTTGGACCGTTAGATCAATCAGTAATAGCTGCACAATATTATAATCAAGAAGCTTTATTGGCTGATCCAGATGACGCATATATTAACGCACTTCAAGAAGGTGTAGGCGATTATATAGTATCACAGCTTACTGGACCGTTAGAAGACTTGATACCTGAACCAGTGCAAGAGGCTTTGGATGTTGCTGAAATATTTACTGATGCGGAAGAAGCTAGGGAAGAACAAGAAGCAACTAATCAAGAAATACATGAAAATATGAATTCAAATGCACATCTGTTGCTGATAGGGACTGCTAATGGGGAGAATGCCGAGGGAGGTATACCAGCTCATGGAAATGTAATATCGTATGATGGTGAAGATACCCTTACAAACCATCAGTTTGACGAAGATGCGTTAGCAACTCATGTTAATGAGTATAATACCGATAATGGCACATCGATTGATCCAAATACCATAATTGCAGCTGTTACAGATCCTTCATGTGTTGATTTTTCAGATCCTATAATTGAACAATTCCTAGGCATTGCACAAACACAAAACCAAGATAATTAGGAAGGAATATAAGAGTGAATAAAAAGAAAATCATTTATATTATTATACTATGTGTACTGTTGGCAGTATTTACAATTTCAAGAATCTTTGCCTACAGAGAAAAGGTAACAGAAGAGACAAAAACTTTAAATTATAGATTTCAGACTTGCTTATTTTTGCAAGTTGTACATAGTGACGTTAGCTACAACAAGGTGGAACAAAAATATGTTCCGTCAGAGCAGGGACAGCCACTTCTTCGCATTATGATTAGTTATTATAATTGTTATAATGAGGATAAAGTGGATTATGATATGCTTATTAGGGAATATCATAATTTCTGTGATGGAAAAAAAACATACGAGAATCTGGAAAGATATGCAGATTTTATTTATGACAAGTGTTATATTCCACTAGAAGAGATGTCTCCTGATAATTTGGATTGTAAATATTCAGCTGGGCATTGTGGAACATTATTGAGAAATGCATATGGTATCGATAGCAAATTTAGTGAAGAATATAGTAACTTAACTCAGGAACAGGTTGATGCTATATGTGTCCCTTTATATCAGCAGAAAGAAAATTTGTTTAATAGAGTGATTTGTTCACAGCTACTGAGTGCTAGCAGCCTGCCATATTATATGTATCAAAGTGGATTTGACGATTCACAATTAGAAACTAATGAAGATGGAGAAACTGTTATATGGTCAGATGATTCATCTGTATGTTGCTATCTGTCTAAAGGAGAACTTGGTTATTTACCTGGAGAAGAACAATGGTATGTAAGCAAAATCGAATTTGTTAAACCATCTAATTATGGAATAATGGGTCTTAGAGTCGGAATGGCAAAGAAAAAAGCATTGACTAAATGTTCTTCAACTATGATAGGGGAATATTTACTGGAAAGAGAAGATTTTGAGGATAAAGTAGTCATGCGTAGAGGGCAGATTGTGCTTACTGTTGAGTTTGAAAATGATGTATGTAGCAAATTTGTTCTAGAGGTAGAGGGATAGGTATGTTCAACAAAAACAAACTAAAATATTTAGCCCTATTTCTTGTAATAATTGTAATAGGTGTAATAATTTTTGCAGTAAAATTCCCACAATATAAGGAGAATAAGATTTCAGAGATGAAAAAACTAAATACAGACTTTACATTCTTCTTGTATATAGAGGGAGATACTGAGATTACATATAAGAAGGTTGAACCGAAGCTTGTTCCAGAATCGTCAACAGCCCTTAAAATCTTGATTTGTTATTATAATAATTATAATGACAAAAAAGTGGATTATGATATGCTCATCTCGGAATATCATGATTTTTGTGAAGGTAAAAACTCATATGACAATCTATTAAGATACAAAGACTTTATGTTAGAACGATTTTTTGTTAGTTCAGTTGAATTGAGAATAGATAATTTTGATTATTTTTTGGTGACTCGAGTCTGTCAAGATCAGTTGTTAAAGGAATATGATATTGCCGATGCAGGAACAGATGAGTATAATTCGCTAACTCAAGAACAAGTGGATGCAGTTTGTAACAAAATGTTTCAAAACAAATCCCTTATGTATAGTCTGTTGATAAAAACTCATATTGAAAAATACAGTCAGCTAGACTATCCGTTGCTATACTCGGGGTTTGATGAAAATGATGCTCAAGTAAATGAAGAAGGTGAGTTATATGTTTCTTCAGAGAATGGAGCTGTAAATTATTATTTACAAAAAGGTAAAGTGAGCTTTCTTGATGAAGAAGAAGGCTGGTATGTAAATAAGATAGAAATTGTGGAAATATCTGGGTATAATATCTATTCTGCAAGGATTGGTAGTAAGAAACAAGTGATTGCCAATTATAAAGCTTATAAGCAAATTTTTTCAGGTTTTGAAGATAATGGAGATACCATTGTTTTCCAAGAAGAACTAATTAAGTTTTCTTTACAATTTGAAGATGATATATGTTGTAAGGTGACATTAGAAATTATGGAATGATACAACTGAATGATTTATTATAATCTTGTGCAATTCTACCAATTAAAATTGTTAATGATGTAGAATGTGCTACAATCGACACAAAAATCTATTGATATTTTTACAGTATGTGGTAAAATTAATCTTAATTCCGAAAAAATAATTTGGGGTTAGAATTATATAATAATATTTAAGGAGGATGTTAAAATGGCATTAGAGGTAAAATACGAAGAGATACGTGCCAACGTCATTGCAAAGCTTGAGGAGTTGTCAGATGAGATGATTACTAATCTTGGAACACTTGATGGTATCGTGGGAGAGATTCCTGGATGCGCAGAGGGTGATGTAATCACAGCTTACATTAATGAGTATGAGACTATCGTAGCAGATGTTTACTCAAAGGTTAATAGTGGAATCTCACAGTACTGTGGTCAGTTAGAGTCAGTATGTGCTGAATTCGAGAAAGTTGATACAGAGATGCAGTCTCAGATAGGAGGAAATTAAAATGGCATTAAAGATTAGTTATACCGAGCTTACAGCATTAACAGGTCAGATGGAGAAGGCTGCTGAGAATATTATGACAGTATATGATAGTATGTTAACAGCAGTAAATTCATTAGTTGAGAATGGATATATGGAGGCTGAGTCAGCTAATTCATATGTTGATAACTTTACTTCACTCATTGGACCATCAATAACTGAGTTAAACTCACTTGTAGTTTCATTCTACACTCAGTTAAACACAATTTGCGATAACTTCGCAGATGTTGATGCTCAGATTGCAGCAAAGATTAGAGCATAATTTAGAGAGTATTATACATAGGCCCTCTCGAACACAATGTTTGGGAGGGCTTGATTTTTAAGTTTGGTGGGAGAACGTTATGGGAAAATATGAACTAAGATTAAAAATTAATAATGCTAGAAATAGAATAGAAGATTTAAATTATGAAATTAAAAAATTGCATGATAGAAAAGATAGATTTCGTTCAGATTTAAGTAAGATGAGCGATAGAAAGACGATATTAGTAGATTTTTATGACAATAAGCTTAGTAAGGCTGTAGCGTTACAAGGTGTTAGAGGAAGGGCAAATAGCACCCTTAGGGATAAACATGTTGATGTATTTAGTGTAGGAAACAAAACATCTGTGGAAAATAATTATGCTGGCATAGTAGGTTATATTCAAAAGAATATAAACACTGCAGATGAGAAAATAGAAGAGTGTAGAGCAGAGATAAATCGATTAGAAGGCGATATTTCTTATTGGGAGCAGGAGATTAGAAATATCGAGAGGGAGGAGGAAGAGGAAAATGCAAGGAAACAACAGCTTGATAATTTGCGATAGTGAATTTGAGACATATAAGACTAAGATGAGTGAATTATCTGCACTTTTGGAAAGTAAGATAGCTACATATATGTATATATTACAAACGTTATGTAACAATGGCATTAAGAGTGGAAATGTTCATGATAATTTATTGACATTTGTGGGAGCTTTGCAAAATATTCAAGGTCAACTTCCGTTGCTCTCAGCTGAGATGGCATTGAATGTGGACGCATTTATTAGTGAAGTGGATGAGAAAGATAGAAATATGTACTATAGTTGTTAGTTAGGGGGATAATATGAGTAGAAATTCTACAACACATGTTGATTATGGTGTGCTAGATGCGGAGAAACAAAATTTAAGAACCATGAGAACAGATACAAATACTTTGATATCAGGCAAATATAATGAAGTTAAAGCGGTTTTTTCTAGTACAAATAGTAAAGCTGCTGAGGAGTTGTATGAGGTGGCAGATAAATTGTATTCCATTAATGCAATTCTAAACAACATGATAAATCAGACTATATATACGTTGGATTACGCCAAAGCTATATTTCAAAATGCTGATACTGAAATGACTACTGATATAGAGGGGGAAGGATAGATGGAAAGAGATTTCACAGAATCTTTGCAGCAGGCAATGCTAGGTATGGTTGATACCTATGAAACGTGGTTATGTCTGCAAGATACAGAAGAAGAGTTTGAAGCGTATCAGGAATATTGGGATAATTGGAATGATATGGTGTATGCCATGAATCATTTAGAGGCTCACAGACAGTATATGATTGAACAAATGGGATACGATGCTGACGCAATAAATGAAATATTTACAGACGTTAGAGAGTATGACAATACCTATCCGGAAACGATTGCTGCTAATGCAAGCACTTTTTTCGATGCGTATATTGAAACATTAAATGGATTACTTGAAGCGATTACTGTAAAAGATGGTAATAGTCCATATACCACCACAGAGATGTATGCTATGTCAGCTAGAGAACAATATGGCAGATGGGGAAGCATGTCTAGTGGATATGGAGGTTTACTTAATAATTGTGGCCTCTTTTCTCAACAAATTCAAAATGCAGGAGGAGGAATTGTACAAGAGTGTTACGAATCTATTCGAGATGTAGATGGTGCAGGCTTTCAAGCATTGATGGATAAATCCATTGAAGACATAAAACCATGGGAGGTGGCGGCACTTTCTTTGGTGTTTGAAGATTGTGTTGGAGAAGATGGACAGATTGATTATGAAAAGCTTGAAGATTTGATAAACCGTTGTTATCAAGTTAATGAAACACGAACAGGCCATTTTAATAACTATTTGGATATTATGGAATATACTGTAGAGGTCGATATGAGTTTATCTCCGGTTATGGGACTTCTAGATGATTATATGACTGCTCAAGCAAATTATGATGCAAATCTCTATGAGAATACTAATACTAGATTGACTTATAATATGTCTCTTCGAGATGTTCAGAATGCTTGCTATTTGTCGGATGTAGTATATTCTCTAAATGAGTATTATTCAAGTAATACATATGTTGAAGAACTAAATGAATTCCAACAATTGGATCCATATCCAAGGGTTAGCTTATCAGTTAATGATAGTGGAAATATACTTACTGTGAGTTTTGATCGTATGGATGATGTTGTAACAATTTATCGCTTTACAGATGATTATATGCAGGAAGTATATAGTGCAAATTCTGATGTGGCGGCTAGTGGTTTGCTTGATCCAAATCAGCAGTTGATTGTTAATTCTGCTAATTTTATCAAAGATAAAGTTTCTGGTCTTGTGATGGATGAGATAGTAGATCACATTCCTGTGGTGGGAACACTGAATTCGTTATATGAGTTAGGTTCTGATTTGTATGGAATTTATGATTCATATAATGAAACAGTAGAAAATAACGCTGAAATTTATAGAGTTATGAACAATCAAGAATTACTCAGTGTAATGTATGCTACGGATTGTTCTGCAAGTATTGTTCAGTGTGGCGATAGGTGTGATGTTAGAAATGTTGCATTTGACACTAGTGACGTTATTTGCCAGACAGCGCTTTACAATCAATCGATTCAAGGAAATTATGGTGATGAAAACACAAATTTAGGTCAACCTATAGAAAGTTATCAGGTTGTCGAAGAAGAATTTTATCAATATATGAGTGGTCAAAAGCCTTTAAGTGAGTGTACATCGTTACAAGCTTTGATCGATTTTGATAGAGGTAATGCAGTATATGAAGCTGGTGAATATTCAGCTTATTTAGCTGATGTAGAAGAGGCGTTGGAAGCTGATTTAGGTGTGGATAATATTCATCCTAATGATGCGTATTCTGAGCAACTTTTAGCGGTGGTAGACGAGGCTGCAGTTAACTGGTTGGAGGATGAAAAAGGAAAATATGAAGAGCAAAATAATAACTAAAATATTATGTTTTGCACTCATTATAGTCTTGTGTGCAATAGCTTTTGTTTTATTTGGGAATGCTTTGAAACAAAACCAACAAAAATCTAAGGAACAGCAAGCTACCAAGGAGAAAAGACTTAATCTTTATAGCTCTAGCCTCTGTATCGAAGGCGAATTTGTTATCGAAGGCGATCAGGTTACCATCAACAACAAAAGTTTCGATGAAAAAGAGTTGATTAAATGGGTTGCTTTGTATAACGCCTTTTACAAGGATACTCCTATCACCATAGAAGAACTTATGGCGGAATTTGATGCATTCTGCCATGGAATGAAAGAATCCGAATTACTAGAAAACTATAGAGACAGAATGACGGATATAGTGGTAAGAGCAGAGAATGTTGAGCTTTTTGTCAATGGATATGACTATGATAGGGTTATAGTAGACCATCTTAAGGAGAAGTTTGACACTAGATTATCCGACGCAACTAAGGAGCAAATGGAAGAAGCATGTCCACATGCAGCAGAGGAATTTTATAATGAGGTTCTTAGGCTAGAAACTTTGGAATAATAATATTAAAATATGAAAGGGACTCTTGTAAGGAGTTCCTTTTTTCGTGTATCAGATGAACGAAAATATACTTAATGTCTGAATTATGAAATTTACGTGATGGAGAAACAGAGATATTATAATAAATATATTTCAGTGGTAAAAGTATTGAGTTACTTAAAATGCTTTGCTTGGGGATAATTTGGAGAAATGATATGGAAAGATGGGAAATACAACAGAGAATAAACACCTTAGAGTCGCGTAGGGCAGAGCTGGAGGAGAAAATCTCTAAGCTTGAGGGAAGAAAGGAAAGATTAGAGCTAGAACAGGCTGCAAAGCTTAGAGATATAGAAAATGTGTCAGACCTATATTCCGAAAGACGAACAACTTCTGAACTACTTTATGAAGGGCTCGAGGGCGTTGCAGCAACTAAGGCAGCAGGTAAGCTTGGAGAAATCTATAGTATAGGCAATCAGGAAGCTTTGGTGTCCAAGATGGAAGATATCATATATTATTTGAAAAAATGTTGTGAAAAGGCTGATGCAGATATAGAAGACGCAAGGTTAGAGATATCAAATATTGACTGCCAACTGTATGATGATAGGAAAGCTTTGGAGGAAATGGAGTGAGTAATTTAGTGACAGAGTAGCGAGAGTGTGGTTTGTAAGCGAAACCACACTTTTTTATTGTGCAAATTACACTAAGAAAGTTATGAAAAATGTAGAAAAGTGTATGAAGTGTTGAGGAAATATGGGGAATTTGGTATTATTAGGGAAATATGATGGGTTAGAAACGAAAAAATATAAAATTGGGAGGTATGTGAATATGGGAACAAGAGCGGAGTTGGATTCATTAGCTAGAGAGTTAGCATATATGAAGAGTAAATATAGTGCTTGTCAGAAAAGATGTGATGATTTGGAGATAGCTAGTCAGAACATGAAAAGTTTACAAGTTGATTATTGGAATTATAATTTGGAAGTACAAAGTAAAATAAATTCTTATAATCAAGATGCAAATAAATGGGTAGGCATATTGTTTGATGAAATAGAGAAAACAAAAGATGATTTCACAAATTGCTATGAGAAATTTGATGCAATAAATTCAAGCTTACAAAAAACTTACGAGGATGAAGTATATTACAAAGATGAAATATTAGCAAAAGATATTAGTGAATTAGAGAGAAAAGTACGTAATTTTAAATTAGATGACGAGGATGATAAGGAAGGAGGGATTTTTCCATGGCTGTAAGATTTTCGGAAAAAGAAATATATAAGTTAGAAACAGATATTGAATATGAGTGTAAGTTGTATTTGCAGAATTTAGATTATATTACAGAGGACATCAATTCTTTTGTGAGCTCGACATCTATGACTGGTGCCACAGCAGAAAGTATAAAGTCTTACTTTGGTGAAACGCATACTGCTCTTATTAATATGATAAAGAGCTATATAGAGGAGTATAGAGCAAAAAAAACCACCTATTTAGAAAATCTGTCCCAAGTAGATCCTAAGGTGAATGCTGTTATTGATACTGATGTTTTATCACAGTGCGTTACAGATTTTGCCAGTCTCAAAACAGGATTCGATTCCTTAATTGCAACATTTGGGGAGATACATAGACAAATATGTCATATAGTACCAGTTTATACAGATTATACAAGTAGCGGAGGGTGGAGTGCTAATGATTTGTTAAAAAGTCGATTTGATTTTGCGGCAAATACAATTAGCTTAGTACAGCAGGACATAGAAGCTTATGATACGGAAGAAGTGACTGTGAAAATAGGACCGTTACAAGCATACCGCGATTCTATTGAGACATTGATTGCTGAATTAAAGGATAAGGATGACAGTTACGTAACAAGTTACCAGTCAGGCGACTTGGCTAATGTTGAAAGCTTTTACGATGCGGCTATGGGATATGGTGTATCTCAAGCATATTTGGATAATGTAGAAGATACTGTGGGAGATAAACTGGAAGGTGATCGTATAGCGTTTAAAGAAGGTAAAATTGATTTGGTTATGAATGCCTTACATAATACATATAAAGCTGTCTCTTCAGCTTTTAGTGCTGTTGGAAATATATCTGTAGGTGTAGCTACCTTTGTTTTTGATCCTGTTGGAGGTTCTATAAAAGTTGTAAATGGAATTAATGATGCATTTGATTCATTAGACGGCTTTTATCAGTCGGGGAGTTATTGGGTAGCATATGCTAAGGATGATATTTACCATGTACCTATTTCTATAAAAGGAGAGTTGGGTGATCATTTAACTGATTGTTTTTTTGGTGAGTATGCAGAAAACTTTGAAAACTCAGGAACCGTTCTTAGTACTACTTTATCAATAATTGATACCTATAACAGTACTGGAAGTGGGAAATGGACATTTATTTATGTACTGTCAGATTTAACAGGAGAGTATGTTATAGTGCCAGCTGCTACCGAGATGACAGTAAATGGGATAGAGTATGTTACGGGAGAAGATATAAGCGGTTCTGTGTATGAGGATATAGTATCTGATCTAATTGGCGATGCTTATAGTGCACCATTGGATAATATAAATGATAAAATGTCCGATGAAGCTGGCAGAGCAGAGGTTTTAGAAGCATGTGATGAAACCCTTAATCTTGATGCATATCGATATTGATATTCTTTCTGGAACTAGAAGAGAGTATGTAATAGCCAAGAAGTAAATAAGAATTCTGGTTCGAATACTAAAAGAAAGGAGAATAAAAATGGATATAAATATAGATTCAAAACAACTAGATGGTGAGATGAAAGAATTAGAAAGTAGTGTTGATCAAATCTACTTCCACAATAGAGTGGAAATGCCATCGCAAGATATTATTAAGGGATGTGCGTTAGAAGCATATATGCAGGAATATTCAAAAATTGTTGAAGTTATGGCATTGTATCAGTCGCTTTTGTTAGATGATATAGCTTTTGTTAAAAGTAAAGCTGCTGAGGTTGAAAAAGCAGATAGTGATTATGCAACACAAGTAAAATCTAATTCATGATGAGGTGTGACAGATGAGAATATTACCTATAGGAACTATAGTAAAACTGAAAAATGAGAAACATAAGGTTATGATAGTGTCTAGGATGATTAGTCTAACGCTTGGAGAGGAAAAATACTATTTTGACTATGCTGGATGCGTATATCCGCGAGGTATAGTTGGACAACATGTAGCAAATTTTAATGAGGAAGATATAGAAGAAGTGCTTTTTGAGGGTTTTGTAGATGAGGATGAAGAAAAGGAATTGGAAATCATTAACCAATGGATTCAGACCACGGATTGTAAGCGAGCGGATCTTAATTTGATTAGGCAAATTGTCGAATTAAAACAAAAAGAAAAGAAGGAAGAAAAATAGAAATTCCTGCCGGGACATCCGTCCCGGCATTTTCAATTTTTCCCTATACAACATTTCCACCATTTATGCTATACTACCTATGTCAATAAAATTTATTTTTGATATGAGGAGAACAACCATGGACGGAATAATTCATTCAATAGAAACCTTCGGTACCGTAGACGGACCGGGGATTAGATATGTAGTATTTGTAAAGGGATGTCCTATGAGATGTCTTTACTGTCACAACCCGGACACCTGGCTTATGAAGGGTGGAGAGACTAAGTCAGTGACAGAAATCCTTGATGACTATGAGAGGTACAAGCCATTTCTTAAGGGTGGTGGACTTACTGTGACAGGTGGTGAGCCACTTCTACAGATTGACTTTCTTATAGAGCTTTTTGAAGAGGCTAAGAAGAGAGATATCCATACCTGTCTTGATACCTCAGGTATTCAATTTAGAAGAAATAAGCCTGAGATACTTGCCAAGTACGAGAGACTTATGAAGGCTACTGACCTTATAATGCTTGACATTAAGCACATTGACCCTGAGCAGCACAAGGCCTTAACAGGTCAGCCACAGGATAATATCCTCGATTTCCTTCAGTTTATGGAGGAGCAGGAGAAGACAGTTTGGATTCGCCACGTGCTAGTTCCAGGTATAACCTTAAATGAGGAATACCTTAAGCGATTAGGAACCTACCTGGCTAAGTTTAGACAGGTAAAAGCTCTTGATGTTCTTCCTTACCACAATATGGGAGTGGAGAAGTACGAGAAGCTGGGTAAGGAATATCCTCTTGCAGGAGTACCTGAAGCTACTAAGGAGCAGGCTATCTGGGCCAAGGATATTATACTTGAAGCCATGAAGGTGGAGAGACACAGACTTATAGAGACAGGGGAGTTTGTGGTTAAAGAGAATTAGTACTAGAATTCATTCATAAACTACAAGCCTAAAGCATACCATTACTAAAAAAGCTGGTATGTGTATGAAAAATATAAATCATGATAAAAAGAGAGAATTGCATCCACTATATAAGTGTGCAGTTCTCTTTTTGTGTGTATTGGGAGCTGCGATTATATTTGTGGATTGGCCACAGAAACCGAAGTCTACCTACGAAGTAGAAGATCAAGAGGAAATATCAAAGCAGAATAATAAAACTACAGAAGCTTCAGTGCTGGTGGTGATTGACCCGGGACATGGTGGCAATGACCCTGGAAAGGTTAGCAGGGATGGAATACTTGAAAAGGATGTTAATCTTCAAATCTCTCTTTGCGTAAAGCAGGAGCTTGAAGCCAGAGGGGTAGAGGCTCTTCTGCTTAGAACCACAGATGATAACCTGGCTACTGCAGGTGCAACTAACAAGAAAAACTCCGATATGAAAAATAGAGTTGCAAAAATCAATGATTGTAATCCGGATTTTCTAATCAGCATACACCAAAATAGCTTTACAGACCCAAAGGTGAGAGGACCTCAGGTGTTCTACCATGGCTCCTCTGAAGCTAGCGAAACCTTTGCTCTTAGGCTACAGGAAAAGCTTAATGCCATCAATCCTCAGTTCGCCAGAGAAGCCAAAGAGGGAAATGATTATTACCTACTTAACAAATCTGTCTGCCCGGGAGTTATTCTAGAGTGTGGCTTCCTTAGCTGCCCAGAGGAGACTGCTCTGCTTACCAGTCAGCAGTACCAACAAAAAATAGCATCAGCTATTGCTGATGCTATCTTAGATGTTCATTAAAGCTTGATATCAATGTTTGCTCCTACAAATGGATTAACTGATTGCTCCATCATCTGGGTAATCATATCTCCGTTGGTCTCTACAGTATCCAGAGCCTTCTTAAGCATTGATATGTCTATAGCGTTCATATTGCCAGTGCCGGTTAATGAAATATTAGTGCTGCTAAGTGATGTAATATTCATAAGCTCACATCCTTTTCCTATAATATAGTACTCATCCAACCTAATTATATATCAAAATGTTACATAATTCAATTACTATTTGAACAATATCAGTATTTTTGCTATTTTATCGTAGGAAAATTCCGTTTACATAATATTTCCTTGTTGATTTACATAAATTTAGTGGTACAATATATGTAACCATTAAGTAAATAGGTTATGTAAACAGTACCCACTTGCCGATATATAGTATATATGGAGTTTTTTTGACTTGATTTTAGATTTGTAACAAATTGTAACAATTATGTAATATTTTCTATTGACAAAGGGGATGAGTGTTGCTATAATGACATTTGTAACAAGTTGTAACAAATTTGTAACATATTAAAAAAGCATTTAGGTAAGGATAATTAATTGGAGGTAAAAGAGTATGAAGAAACCATGTAAAAAGTGGTTAGCTTTAACTGCCTTGGCAGGTATGTCACTTTGTTTATCAGGTGTACATATGGCTGGAGCAAGTGAAGTAGTGTACGACGATTCAAACGTAAGCATCACATCTGCAGTTGACAGATATATTGCTACTAATGATAATCCAGTTGCAAATATAGTAGAAGGCTATGAGGAGGATAAGGACCAGACACTTCAGTTGGGAGATGCTTCAAACACTGTGAATTCTGGCAAGCCTACGGCAACTATTGAAGAGGTGAAGGCACCAGAGAGCGCTACTGGAACAGTTAAGGTTAATAATATTACAGGTGAGGTTACCGTAGTTGATCCTAATGCAGCTACAACTGAGGAAGCTGTTCAGACTACAGAGGCTACACCTGCTACAGAAAGTACAACAACCCAGGCACAGGCTACATATGACAATACATCAACAGATGGTTTTGTGTATGCACTAGCTGAGCCGGATATGACAGGCAGAGCAGTTGTTACTGCCAGCGGGTCTGTAAATATTAGAGAGTCAGGCACTGTGGATTCACCAAGGGTTGGTAATATTAATGCAGGTGGAATTTTAACAGTTAAGGAAAAAGGTTCTGAGTGGTCACTTGTAACATCAAATGGTGTAACTGGCTACATTAAGAATGAGTTTTTAGCCTTTGACGCAGACGCGGCTACATATGCAGCAAGCAACCTTAAGAAGGTTGTTAAGATTAATACAGCTTCTCTTAGAGTAAGAGCAGCGGCTAATGAAAACAGTGAGACACTTACTCTTGTAACAGAGGGTAATGCCTATGGTATAGAAGAGATTGGTGCAGGTTGGACTAAGATTCATGTAGATGATTCTGTATCAGGCTATGTTAGAAATGACTACATTATTCTTGATTACACTGGTCCGGTGGCACATGTTGTAACAGATGCACCTGCTAATTCAGGCAATACCGGAAGCACTGGTACTACTGAAAACACTACTACTGAGTCAACTGGTATAACAACTCCACCATCTACTAACATAGGACAAGATATCGTTAACTACGCATTGCAGTTTGTAGGTAATCCGTATGTTTATGGTGGAACCTCTCTTACAAATGGAGCTGACTGTTCAGGCTTTGTAATGAGAATATATGCAGACTTTGGTTATTCAATTCCTAGAACAGCTGATGTTCAGGGTACTGTAGGTACAGAGGTTTCTCTCAGTGCACTTGCTCCTGGAGACTTAGTATTCTATGACAATGGTACAGGCTCTATTAAGCATGTTGCTCTTTACATTGGCAATGGACAGGTTGTTCATGCAAGTAGTAGTACAACAGGAATTATTATAAGTAATGTTAATTACAAGCCACCATGCAAGGCGGTTAGAATTATTAATTAGACTATATCGCACTTCTCCTACAAACGTGTGTGATTTTGGAGCTATCAGCTTAGGCTGGTGGCTCCTTTGTTGTTATTAGTGGTTTTGACGAATAAATATCAAAATCAAGAAAGATATTGTGTAAAATGTTAAAAAATACCTTTAAAATATACCTATTTTATGATATAATCTCTGTAATATATCTTTCTCGAGATATATTAGTTTGACCAAAAAGGAGTGGGGCATTATGAATTACATCATTAGCGGAAAAAACATTGAGGTTACTGAGGGATTAAAGTCAGCTATTTACGATAAGTTAGGTAGACTTGAGAAGTTTTTTGCAGAGGATACAGATGTACAGGTTACTTTCTCTGTAGAGAAGGAGAGACAGAAAATCGAGGTTACTATTCCTATGAAGGGACATATCATCAGAGCTGAGCAGGCAAGTGAGGATATGTATGTATCTATAGATTTAGTAGTTGAGGTTATAGAGCGTCAGGTTACTCGTTATAAGAAGAAGATAGTAGATAAGGAGCAGAATGCATCCTTCTTCCAGAATGATTTCTTCAACGTAGACGAGGATGATGATGAAGAGGTTAAGATTATTAGAAGTAAGAGATTCGCAGTTAAGCCTATGTATCCAGAGGATGCATGTGTGCAGATGGAGCTTTTAGGACACAACTTCTTCGTATTTAGAAATGCTGAGACGGATGAGGTTAACGTAGTTTATAAGCGTAAGGGTAATACATACGGACTTATCGAGCCAGAGTTTTAGAGTTAGTCTGGCACCAAAGTAGAATTTAATTGGACCGTCAGGTTCAGATACAGAATTATCTGTATTTGGCCTGGCGGTCTTTCTTGTTTTAAAGAAAAAACTTGCCTTGACTTTTGAATAATGTTATATTAAGGGGTATGATACCACAGCTGTGTCATTTTGAGAGAGAAAAAACTATAGAAGATTATGAAAAAAACAAAAGATATTTTATAATACATTTTAAGTATTTCTTAAAGTAAGAAATACAGGTTTGGAGGTAGAAATGGGATTATTTGAAAAGGTGTTTGGAACACACAGCGAGAAGGAACTAAAGAAAATCACACCACTTGTGGATAAGATTGAGGCTTTAGATTCTAAGATGCAGGCCTTAAGTGATGAGGAGCTTAAAGCAAAAACTTCAGAGTTTAAGGAAAGACTTGCCAAAGGGGAGACCTTAGATGATATTTTGGTAGATGCATTTGCAGTAGTTAGGGAGGCTTCTGCCAGAGTACTTAATATGAAGCATTACAGAGTTCAGCTTATGGGTGGTATCCTGCTTCATCAGGGTAGAATTCCAGAGATGCGAACAGGTGAAGGTAAGACCTTAGTGTCTACATTGCCTGCTTATTTGAATGCCTTAGAGGGGAAGGGTGTTCATATAGTTACAGTAAATGATTACCTTGCAAAGCGTGATGCTGAGTGGATGGGTCAGATTCATGAATTCCTTGGCCTTAAGGTAGGTGTTATTCTTAACAGCTATAATAAGGACCAGCGTCGCGAGGCTTATAATTGTGATATTACCTATGTTACTAACAATGAGCTTGGTTTCGATTACCTTAGAGATAATATGGTTATATATAAGGAACAGTTAGTTCAGAGAGAGCTTAACTACGCCATCGTGGATGAGGTTGACTCTGTACTTATTGATGAGGCTAGAACTCCACTTATTATTTCAGGACAGAGTGGAAAGTCTACAGACCTTTACAAGATGTGTGACTACCTTGCTAGACGTATGAAGCGTGGTACAGCATCTCTTGATGTTCGTAAGATTGATGCTCTTCTTGGAAATGTTCAGGAGGAGGATGGAGACTACCTGGTAGACGAGAAGGATAAGCAGGTAGTACTTACTGCACAGGGTGTTAAGGAGGTTGAGCAGTTCTTCCACATTGAAAACTTCTCTGATGCAGAAAATCTTGATATTCAGCACAATATGCAGCAGGCTCTTAAGGCCCATGCACTTATGTTTAAGGACAAGGACTACGTTGTAGACGGAGACCAGGTTCTTATAGTAGATGAGTTTACCGGACGTATTATGCCAGGTAGAAGATTCTCAGATGGTCTTCACCAGGCTATAGAGGCAAAGGAAAATGTTAAGGTTAAGAGAGAAAGTAGAACTCTTGCCACTATTACCTTCCAGAACTTCTTTAACAAGTACAATAAGAAGGCTGGTATGACTGGTACAGCTCTTACTGAGGAGAATGAGTTTAGAGAGATTTACGGCATGGACGTTGTTGAGGTTCCTACTAATCTCCCAGTAGCAAGAATAGATCATCAGGATTCTGTATTTAAGACAAAGAGAGAGAAGCTGAATGCTATAGTTGCATCTGTAGCTGAAGCTCATGAGAAGGGACAGCCAGTTCTTGTTGGTACAATTACCATCGATGCATCAGAAGAGCTTAGTAAGATGCTTTCTAAGAAGGGAATTCAGCACAAGGTACTTAATGCTAAGTTCCATGAGATGGAGGCAGAAATCGTTGCAAATGCAGGTCAGAAGGGTGCCGTTACCATAGCCACAAATATGGCTGGTCGTGGTACTGATATTAAGCTTGGAGAAGGCGTTGCAGACCTTGGTGGTCTTAAGATTATAGGTACAGAGAGACATGAGTCTCGTCGTATTGATAATCAGCTTAGAGGACGTTCCGGTAGACAGGGAGACCCAGGTGAGTCAAAGTTCTACCTTTCACTGGATGATGACCTTATGAGACTTTTCGGTTCAGAGAAGGTTAAGGCAATATATGATACTCTTAGAATTCCAGAAGGTCAGGAGATTGTACACGGTACAATTACCAAGTTCATAGAGAAGGCCCAGAAGAAGATAGAGGGTAACAACTTTGCCATAAGAAGAAATCTTCTGGAGTACGACCAGGTAAATAATGACCAGAGAGAGGTTATCTACGCAGAGCGTAGAAGAGTTCTTGATGGTGAGAATATGAGAGAGCCTATATTTAAGATGGTTCAGGAAACTGTAGAGGCCTATGTTGACAGAACCTGTTCAGCAGACCTTACTCCGGAAGAGTGGGAGCTTGAGGAGCTTAACAGAACGCTTATACCAATCATTCCATTTGAGAAGATTGAGCTTACTGAGAAGGAGATGAACTCAGGTAACGTTAAGGCCTTCAAGCAGAGACTTAAGGAGGAGGCTGCCAAGATTTACGAGGCTAAGGAGGCAGAGTTCCCAGAGTCAGAGCATATGAGAGAGGTAGAGAGAGTGCTCCTATTAAAGGTTATTGATAAGAAGTGGATGTCTCATATCGATGATATGACACAGCTTCGTCAGGGTATTTCTCTTCAGGCATATGGTAGCAAGGATCCTGTAGTTGAGTATAAGTTTACAGGCTTTGATATGTTCAATGATATGAAGAACGCTATCCGTGAGGATACTGTTAAGTTAATTCTTCATGCTAGAATCGAGCAGAAGGTTGAGCGTGAGGAGGTTGCTAAGGTAACTGGAACTAACAGAGATGATTCTGTTAAGCAGGGACCTGTTAAGAGAGATTCCGCAAAGATTGGACGTAACGACCCATGTCCTTGTGGCTCAGGCAAGAAGTATAAGGTTTGCTGTGGCAGATAGTCCCAGCAATACCTTTGTAAAGAAGGTGATTAAGTGTTAGAGTTAGATCAGTACAAGTTTATACTTGGAGAATATAAAACTCCACTTAGTGAAGTGAGGGATTCACTTTGACATAGCAGGTAAGACTATGCGGATTGAGCTTCTGGAGGGTAAGCTGGAGCAGCCAAGCTTCTGGGACAATGTGTCAGAAAGTCAAAATGTTATGAAGGAGCTGAAAAATCTTAAGGATACTATAGAGGAATTTGAAGAGCTTAAGGGACAGTACGAAGATATTGAAACTATGATTTCTCTTGTGGAAGAGGAAAATGATGAAAGCTTTGTGGGTGAAATTGGAGAGCTGTTAGATTCCTTTAAAACTAACTTTGATGCATTTAAGATAAAAACTCTTTTGTCTGGAGAGTTTGACGGTAACAATGCAGTTCTTACCCTTCATGCCGGAACAGGTGGCACTGAAGCATGTGATTGGGTTAGTATGCTTTATCGCATGTATCAGCGTTGGGCTGACAAGAAGGGCTTTAGCTTAGAGGTTTTAGATTATCTGGATGGTGAAGAGGCTGGAATTAAGTCAGTAACATTTCAGGTGAATGGCATCAATGCTTACGGCTTCTTAAAATCCGAGAAGGGTGTTCACAGATTGGTTAGAATTTCCCCGTTTAATGCGGCGGGAAAGAGACAGACCTCCTTTGCAGCTCTTGATGTAATGCCTGAGATTAATGAAGAAATAGAGATAGAGATTAATGATGAGGACCTTCGTATAGACAAGTACCGCTCAAGTGGTGCTGGAGGTCAGCATGTAAATAAGACTGAATCTGCAATTAGAATAACACATATTCCTACTGGAGTTGTGGTTCAGTGTCAAAATGAAAGGTCACAGCATAGCAATAAGGATAAGGCTATGAAAATGCTTAAGGCTAAGCTGTATCTTATAAAACAGCAGGAAAATCTGGAGAAAATATCAGATATTCGTGGTGAGGTAACTGATAATGGCTGGGGTAGCCAGATTCGTTCCTACGTTCTTCAACCATACACCATGGTTAAGGACCATAGAACTAGTCAAGAGGTTGGTAATGCCCAGGCGGTTTTGGATGGTGACATAGATCCATTTGTGAATGCCTACTTAAAATGGATTAACACCGCAGGAAAAGAGGAGTGATAATATGGCAGAGATAAAGTATATGGTTTTTGGATTAGAGGATCAATTGTACAGCCTTAAGCTCTCAAATATTAACGGTATAGAGTACATTTACAATATAGTACCTGTACCTGCTGGAGCCAAGTTTATGAAGGGTATCATACACCTTCGTAACCAAATTGTGCCTGTATTTAATCTGAAGGAAAAGTTTGGAATAGAGGAAACAAACACCAGCACAGAGAAGCAGCTTCTCATAACAGAGACCCACGGTATGAAGCTTGCCATAGAGGTTGACTCAGTTAAAGGTATTATCCCAGTACCAGAGGAAGATATCAAAAAGGTTCCAGAAGTGGTAAAGGGCGGAGATACAGGCTATTTGGAGAATGTAATTAAGGTTACGCTTCCAGAGACTATGAAAACAGAGATAGTAATTACTATTTCCATAGATAACCTTATGCCAGATGCTGACTTTGATAATATTTCCAGCTCCATAGAGGGTATGGAATAAATTGACTAGAAAATAAATTGCAAGAGGAGATTTTGAGGATGATAAATATTGCAGTTCTTGGATACGGTACAGTTGGTTCAGGTGTTGTAGAGGTAATCAACACTAACCATGCTAGCATTAATAAGAGAGCAGGTCAGGACATCAATATTAAGTATGTTCTTGACCTAAGAGAGTTTCCTGGAGATCCAGTTCAGGAGATATTGGTACATGATTATAATGTGATTTTAAATGACCCTGAGGTTAAAATAGTAGTTGAGGTTATGGGCGGAATTAATCCTGCTTATAGCTTTGTTAAGAGTGCACTTGAGGCTGGTAAGAGCGTTTGTACTTCAAATAAGGAGCTTGTGGCTGCACATGGTGCTGAGCTTCTTGAGATTGCTAAGGAGAACAAGGTTAACTTCTTGTTTGAGGCAAGTGTAGGCGGTGGAATTCCTATAATTAGACCACTTAATCAGTCACTTACAGCAGATGAGATTACTGAGATTACAGGAATATTAAATGGTACAACTAACTACATATTAAGTAAGATGACTGACGAGGGCTCAGATTTTGATTCAGTATTAAAAATTGCTCAGGAGAAGGGCTATGCTGAAAGAAATCCTGAGGCTGACGTAGAGGGCTATGATGCTTGTAGAAAGATAGCAATACTTACATCCCTTGCTCTTGGTAAGCAGGTAGATTATCAGGATATACATACAGAGGGAATTACTAAGATTACAGACGCGGAGATTAAGTACGCTAAGGCACTTGGCGGTTCAATAAAGCTACTTGGTATGAGTAAGTTTGTAGATGGTACTACATATTCTATGGTAGCTCCATTTATTATTGGTGGAGACCATCCACTTGCTACAGTAAGTGGAGTGTTCAACGGAATATTTATCAATGGTAACGTTCTTGGTGACACTATGTTTTACGGTAGAGGAGCTGGTAAGCTTCCTACAGCCAGTGCTGTTGTAGCTGATGTAGTAGACGCAGTTAAGCATCAGGGTACAAATATAATGACCATTTGGGAAAAGGACAAGGTAACACTTGGAGATATGAGTACCTTTGAGTGTAAGTTCTTTGTTAGAGCTAACAATACTAAGGCAGAGATTGAGACTGCATTTGGTGCAGTTGAATATGTTACTGTTGATGGTCTCGACGAGGTTGCTTTTGTAACAGAGAAGATGGCAGAGGGAGACTTTGACGAAAAGGTCAAGGCTCTTGATATGATTTATAGGTTAAGAACAGCATTATAATCGGAGGAAATGGACATGAAGTATGTTATTGTTCTGGGAGATGGAATGGCAGACTATCCTATAGATGCTATAGGTGGGATGACACCACTTGAGTATGCCAAGACGCCTACCCTTGATATGCTTTCAGCTAAATCAGAGATAGGCTTGGTTCACACTATTCCAGAGGGAATGAGCCCGGGAAGTGATACAGCAAACCTTTCAGTTATAGGCTATGACCCAAAGGTTTATTATTCAGGTCGTTCACCACTTGAAGCACTTAGTATAGGTGTGGATATGGAGACAACAGATATATCCTTTAGATGTAATATAGTTACTCTTAGTGAGGATGAGGAAGAGTACGAGAAGAAGACAATCATAGACCACAGCTCCAGTGAGATTTCAACTGAGGATGCAGCGGTTCTTCTTGAGGCAGTTCGCGCAGAGCTTGAGGATGACATTTATAAGTTCTATGTGGGAACCAGCTACAGACATTTAACCATATGGAAGAACGGAAAAGTGTTGCCACTTACACCACCTCATGATATACTCACTAAGGTTATTGGAGAGTATCTTCCAGAGGATGAGGTTCTTCGCAATATGATGAAGAAGAGTTATGACATTCTTGCTAACCATCCTATCAATGTTGAGAGGAAGAAGCAGGGACTTAATCCTGCTAATTCTATCTGGTTCTGGGGAGCAGGTACAAGACCGGCACTTACTTCATTTGAGGAGAAGAACAAGAAGAATGGTGTTATGATTTCTGCAGTAGACCTTCTTAAGGGTATAGCTGTGGGAGCAGGACTTACTAATATAGAGGTTGAGGGAGCGAACGGCGGACTTCATACTAACTATGAGGGTAAGGCAAATGCTGCTGTTAAGGCACTTACCTCAGATGGCTTTGATTTTGCATACATTCATGTGGAGGCTCCAGACGAGATGGGTCATCAGGGAAGTATGGAGAGAAAGATTCAGGCTATCGAAAATTTGGATGAGAAGGTAATTAAGGTAGTATATGATGAATTAACCGCATCTGGTGAAGATTTCAGAATGCTTGTGCTTCCGGACCATCCAACACCAATTGTACTTAGAACACATTCCAGTGAGCCTGTTCCATACATTTTGTATGACAGTACTAGTCACAAAGAATCTGTTTTAAAATATAACGAGAAGGACGCAAAGGCCGGTGGAATATACGTGGCTGAGGGTCATACACTAATTGACCACCTTTTCGAAAATTAAGACATTAAACTTTTTTAGGAGGAATATATGTTAATAGTTAAGAAGTTTGGCGGTACTTCAGTTGCCAACAAGGAAAGAATTTTTAACGTAGCCAGAAGATGTATCGAGGATTATCAGGCAGGACATGACGTAGTTGTTGTACTTTCAGCTATGGGCAAGTACACTGATGAGCTTATTGAGATGGCAAAGGATATTAACGAGCTACCACCTAAGAGAGAGATGGATATGCTTTTCACTATCGGAGAGCAGATGTCAGTAGCACTTATGGCTATGGCCATGAATAAGCTTGGAGTTCCAGCTATATCTCTCAATGCATTTCAGGTAGCTATGCATTCCACATCTGTATATGGTAATGCAAGATTAAAAAGAATCGACAGCGAAAGAATTAGACACGAGCTTGAGGCTAGAAAGATTGTAATCGTAACTGGTTTCCAGGGTGTTAACAAGTACGATGATTACACTACACTTGGTCGTGGTGGCTCAGATACTACAGCAGTTGCACTTGCTGCAGCACTTCATGCAGACAAATGTGAGATTTACACAGATGTAGATGGTGTATTTACAGCAGACCCACGTAAGGTACCTAACGCTCGTAAGCTTGATGCAGTTACCTATGACGAGATGCTTGAGCTTGCTACACTTGGAGCGGGAGTTCTTCACAACCGTTCAGTAGAGCTTGCTAAGAAGTATGGTGTAAGAATGGTTGTACGTTCTAGTTTAAATACTACAGAGGGAACAGTAGTTAGAGGAGGAAGTAAAATGGAAAAAATGCTTGTAAGTGGTGTGGCAGGAGATGCTGACACAGCTAGAATTGCTATAGTAGGATTAAAGGATGAGCCAGGTGTTGCATTTAAGGTGTTCAATGCATTGGCTAAGCACAATATCAATATCGATATGATTCTTCAGTCAGTTGGTAGAAAGGGAACTAAGGATATTTCCTTTACAACTAGTCAGGATAGTGCAGATGAGGCTGCTAAGGTTATCAATGAGAATTTCAGTGATTTCGAGAGCATTGACGTAGATACAAATGTTGCTAAGGTTTCAATTGTAGGAGCTGGTATGCAGTCAAATGCAGGTGTTGCAGCTAAGATGTTCGAGGCGCTTTATGATGCTAACATTAACATCAGAATGATTTCAACATCAGAAATCAGAGTAACAGTACTTATCGACGAGGATAAGATGGAGAGAGCTATGGGCGCTGTTCATGATAAGTTTGCTTTAGGTGAGTAAGTATAAACTTTAAATCAGGATAGAGATGTGATAAAATACAGTTATGATTTTAGGGTCGTAACTGTATTTTGCGTTAACAATGAGCCAAGTGGATTCATGCTTGCATGATAATCCATTTGGCGAATGTACATCACTGAGTATACTATGTATGCGATGTGAGTGTTAACGTAACCGAGTAGGGGATATCCTGCTCGGTTTTTGAAGGGAGGATACAAATGAGAAAAAAGATTTTTAGTATGATAGCTATTACTATGGTGGCTGTTATGAGCTGTTTTAGCATTAATGTTGAGGCAAAAAAAGAACTTGAGGATTATGGGATAGAATTACAAGCTGGAGACGATTTGCAGTATGAGGAGGATGACTTTGCAGGGGATTTTTCTGACCAAGCATCAGTGGTTGATGATGGAAGTATAGTTTATAATACAGGGAATCGTTATGGAAGCCGACCGGCTACATATTTATTTGCCGTGAAGGATGGATACGAGAGAGTTGTTTGGACAGATAATTACCAGGTTGTGGTTGAAAAATATAGCGCTGACTTTGTATTAAAAGAAAGCGTATCTATAGACAAAAAGAATACAACTCCTATAGGTTGTCCGGAAGATAATGTATATTATGGTGGAGCACATGAGGGAGAAAACTATAATTTTATTCTTACGGGACAATATAATGAAAATGAATCAGATGATCTTAATACTCTTAGAGTGGTTAAATTCACCAAGAATTGGGAATACATCGATGATTGCCAAATTTCTAATAATATGGATGTAGAGATATATGTACCATTTCGTTCTGGAAATATGGAATTCGAAGAATTAGATGGTAATCTTTGGATTTCTTTTGCAAGAACAGGATATGATGGTGGGGATGGTTTGCATCATCACGGTAAGCAGAATATCGTAATCAAAGAATCAGATATGACCTTGTTAGGTAGTACTGCAGATTTTTGGCATTCCTTTGATCAGCACTTAGAGGTATGCAATGGGAAAATGTACCAAATGGAGCTTTCAGAAGGTTCTAGAGCTGTATTTGTAGAAGATCAAAATATAGATAATTATACTGGTGGATGGAACTATAATTGGGCTGCGGGCTGTGACAAAAAAACTACAGTATTTAAATTTTGGTCAACAGATGAATATGGAGTATGGTCTTATGCTTTATACGGTCATACAGGAGGATTTGAGGCATCGGATGCTAATTCAAGGCTTATTTCTGTAGGATATTCTATGGACCAGGACGTTTTAATAGCAGAAGGGAAAGATGCGGCCAAAAACCTGAACTATAACGTCTGGATAGCATCTACTTCCACAGATTTATCTGAGACAAATTTTAGATGGCTTACAAATTATGAAAATGGTGGAACTATAGAAGCTACGTTGCCACATATAGTTAAAGTAAATGATGACAAATTTCTTGTAATATGGACAGAATATGATAGTGAAAATTGGTCTGCTAGTTCCGATACTATAAGGTATGTATTTGTGGATTCTACTGGATCACCTATATCTGACATTATGAAGATGGATGGTTATCTTACAGATAACAAGCCAATAGTTAATGAAAAAGGAGAAATAGTGTGGGATGCAGCCAATGGAGTAAATCTGTATTTTTATAAGATATTCTCTGATGGAAAATTCCAAGTAATTGACACGGATTATGCAGATTCTGGAAGCGCCGAGGGCATTGTTGTATCATATAAGACTCATGTTCAAACTTATGGAGATCAGGCCTATGTTTCAAATGGTAAAATGAGTGGAACCTCAGGAGAAAGTAAGAGATTGGAGGCCATATATATTAATGTGTCTGGCGATGAGAATCTTGGCATACAGTATACTACCCACTGCCAATCTTATGGATGGCTACCTTGGTCTGCTAATGATGAGATGAATGGTACCGAAGGAGAGGCTAAGCGACTTGAAGCAATTAAGATCCAGCTTACAGGCGAGCATGCAGACTATTATGATGTATATTACCGAGTTCATGCCCAAACCTACGGCTGGCTTGGATGGGCTAAGAATGGAGTCCCAGCAGGAACGGCAGGCTATGCAAAGAGACTTGAGGGTATTCAGATAGTTGTAGTTAAAAAAGGCGAGAGCTTTAACCAGAAGATGGGTAATATTACTTCGGCTAGAACAGAAGCCTTCGTGGCTAAAGCAGGTAACTCACCTATAGTTAACTACCCTGCAACCAGCAACACAAATCCAGTTGTACCTGGAGCAGAGGATGTAAATGTAGCTTACAGAACTCATGTGCAGTCCTATGGCTGGCAGGCTTGGAAGTATAACGGACAGATGTCTGGTACTTCTGGAAAGTCAAAGAGACTTGAGGGTATTAATATCGAGCTTCGTAACCAGAAGTACTCAGGTGACATAGTTTACACAACTCACGTTCAGAAATATGGTTGGCAGGGTTCAGAAACCGACCAGAGCAAGTGGTTCAAGAACGGTCAGATGGCAGGAACTAGCGGCGAGGCAAAACGTCTGGAAGCAATATGCATCAACCTTACTGGTGAAATGGCAGCAAACTATGACATTTACTACAGAGTACATGCCCAGAGCTATGGCTGGCTTGGTTGGGCGAAAAACGGTGCCCCAGCAGGAACAGCAGGCTATGCAAAAAGACTTGAGGGAATTCAGATAGTGCTTGTGCCAAAGGGTGGCGCAGCACCTGGAAATTATCAGGGGATAGTATCAGTTAATTCAAATGCATACATAAAAAAATAACAAGAACGAATGTTCGAAAATTTTTCGAAATACTAGTGACAAATCATAAAAGATTTGATAAAATACAGTTAGGGTTTTAATAGCTCTAGCTGTATTTTATTTTGCGGATTATTGGGGGATGATTCGCCAGATAAGACAGTTTTCAGTTAGAGTTTGGGCAGACGGTGAATGGTCTGTTGTATGCTTATGAAGAAGGGAGTGCTTATTATGAGGAGCAAGAGATTACTTGGCAAGCTTGTGCTATGTTTTGTGGTGGCTTTAAGTATGTGCTTAGGTGTGTTGGGAGGAGTTGGTACTCTTACCGCTAAGGCGGAGGAAGATGTTGGTATTGGAAGTGCTGTAAGTACAGATGAAAAGACAGAGGTCGGTTTTACTGATGAAGCAGACATGGTAGATGCATCCTATGTAACTGTTAAAGCTACCTATGATTTTAACTGTGCATATGAGATTCTTGATATAGTGAATAAGGAGAGAGCGGCTAATGGATTAGCACCCCTTACTATGGATAAGGATTTGCTTGAAGCGGCTATGTTTAGAGCTGTGGAGATAAGCGTGAACTGGGACCACATAAGACCTAATGGAGAGAGTTGTTTTTCTATATGTGATAAGGTCTACGGAGAAAATATAGCTTATGGATATTATAATGCGGAGCATGTTATGGATGGCTGGATGAATTCCTCAGGCCATAGAAACAATATACTTAGACAGGGCTATAAAACCATTGGCATTGGTGTGGTGGTTATTAATGGAACAAGATACTACGCACAGGTTTTTGGCTATGGTGATTTGGCAAGTGTTCCTGCAAAGCCATCTAATCAAACAGTTACTGTTAATGTTCCTATGACAGCGACTTCATCTACTGTATTTCCTGCCATAGAGTACGTTAAGACCTTGCCTGTTTTTACAGATAGTGAAACAGTATTTCCTAGTACCGATATAAAAGTATCCTACACAACCCACATTCAAAGCTATGGTTGGAGTGATGTCTGCAAGGCAAATGCCGGCTGGGATACTAATGGACAGATAAGTGGTTCCCTTGGTCTTTCTAAGAGGCTTGAAGGGATTAAGATTAAGCTGGATGGTGATGCCAGCTTAGGCATCAGATATAAAACTCATATCCAAAGCTACGGCTGGGAATCTCAGTGGAAAACTGACGGTGCTATGTCAGGGACCTCTGGCGAGTCTAAGAGACTGGAGGCTATTATGATTGAGCTTACCGGTGCAGATAAGAGTAAGTATGATGTATACTACAGAGTACACGCTCAGTCCTACGGTTGGCTTGGCTGGGCTAAGAATGGTGCCCCGGCCGGAACTGCAGGGCAGTCAAAGAGACTTGAAGCCATTCAGATTATAGTTGTTCCTAAGGGAGAGGCTCCTTCGGGACTTATGGGATATGCTTATATTGAGCTTGGCAAGAAGGCTGATAACGGAACTCATGACGGATTTGTTAATTATTCAACTCACGTTCAGACCTATGGTGACCAGTCCTATGTATATGATGGTTCGGTATCAGGAACCTTTGGTGAGTCCAAGCGACTTGAGGGAATTAGAATTAATATTAACAATGATTTGTTAGGTTATGAGGGCGGAATACGATATACTACTCATGTACAAAAGTATGGTTGGCAGGGAGATCCTAATGGTGATGGCTCTGATTGGAAAACTAATGGAGCTATGTCAGGAACCTCTGGAGAGTCAAAAAGACTTGAGGCAATCTGTATTGAATTGTACGGAGAAGTAGCTGACCATTATGATGTATACTACAGAGTTCACAGTCAAACCTTTGGCTGGCTTGGTTGGGCTAAGAACGGTGCTCCATCGGGAACAGCTGGCTATGCTAAGAGATTAGAGGGTATTCAGATAGTACTTCTTCCAAAGGGTTCGGCAGCACCATCTGTTAATCCTGGAAAGGCTGGAACAGCAGCATATATATTTAAGTAAAGATTTTACAGTTATAGATGACATAGTAGTTAAAATATGTTAAAATACGATTTGGTTGTAGCTTTGGGGAAAGATACAACCAAATCGTTTTTTATAGAGGGAGAAACTGTAATTTTAAAAATTTAATATGAAGGGCGGGGATAAACATGAGCAAAGGTTTCTATTACTCTAGAATTAGTTATAATGAAGGTCAGATAGTTCATTATAATGATGAGATTTCACAAAAAAGACAAATCATTTCAAATCTAGAATCGTTGTCACAATCCATTTATACATCAGAAGAAAAAGCAAGTGAAGATTTCGAGGCAAGATATTCAAACTATGAGAAGATGTCTTGTTCTAGGTCTAGAAGAATTGTTTCCATGTCAACAAGCTTGAATGCTAATTTAAATAGTGTAGCAAGCGATGTTGGCTCTACTTTTAGTGGCATAAAAAAAGCAATTCTAAGCAAAATTGAAAAATGCGAAGATGATATTAGGTGTTATGAGCAAAGTATAGCATCTTGTGAGGGAGATATAAGCTATTGCCGCGAGCAGATTAGGCTTATAGAAGAGAGAGAAGAGGAAGAAAAAAGAGAAAGGGAGAGACAAAATCAATGCCTGATATAATAGTAAATGATGAATCATATGTTAATATGTCCACTGTCTATGGGGAAGTTGCCACTGCTATGGAAAATAGGTTAAACACCTATGTTGAAATATTAGGAACTGTACAAGCGGAAGGTGTAGTTGGTGGCCATGTCCATGACAATTTAGTACTTTTTCAAAATAAGGTAGCAGGATTAAAGGGACAGCTAGAAAGTTGTGTAGCTGAGGTGCAAGGACTTTGTACTCAGTATGTAGAAGATATTGATGAAGCAGATAGTGATTTATATTAAGGAGAATTATGGGCGAAAATAGTTTATATGTAAAAGGTGAAAAAATACAAGAACAGGTAACACAGCTAGGGACTTTGGTTTCAATAGATTTAGCTGTGGAGAAAATTAATAACTTGAATTCGCTTCTATCAAACAATGCAGGAGAAACTGCAAGTACCCTGTTAGAGGTTAATTCAACGTTGCTAGAAATCGAAGAAACTATGACGGCGTTGATAGAAGCTACAGCTACCATGCTAAATTATGTTGATGTAGCTTATGAAACAGCTGACACTGTGGATACTAGTGTACAGTAGATTGGGGGGATAGTATGACTAGAGATTTTACTCAAGCTGAGAAAGATAAGCTGCTGGGATATGTGCAGCAGGACCATGATAAAAATGAAAATCGTGGCTGGTGGGGTGGAATTGTAGATTGGGCGGCTGACGGGATAAATTATGGCGGTTTAGATATTGCTGATTATACAAACAACCTTGATACATATCATAAGAAATTGATAGACAAGGAAGATTTTTCCAGCCAGGATATAGAGAATTTATTTGAAGCTGTAGGAAATGTGGATGGGTCTTATTCTACTTCAGCATCTACTTCTAATGGACTATTGCAGTCCTACAAGCAGACATTGATTGATTTGAAATCATTAGTGAGCACAAATTCGGGTTATCCCGAGAATACAAAAATGTTTTTGGAAACAGAAGAATTCTTCGGAGAGCTTAATGAGGTTGGAGAAGGGGTTGTGGATTATTATTACCTGCAGTACCTTACTGACAATGGCGATGGAACCTATGATGTTAATTGGGATGCGGTAAGTGCCTTCTTTAAGAGAGACGTGGAAGATATATCTCCGGCAGAATATGCTGCTATGATAAAGCTTACGGACTCTTTTGTTGTGGAGCAGGATGGTGTATTAACCTTAGATACTGAAAGTATGGAACGTTTTATGGAGTGTGCCTATTTGCACGGTGATGTTGAGGAATTCTATTATGAAGGAGAGTGGGCGTACTCAGGAAAAACAGCGACCTTATCGCCAGTATTTTCACAATTAGATAAATGTATGCAGGTTAGGACCAATGTTCTTATTGATGCTCTAGGTGCTTCCTTGTATGATGATGTAGTTGGAGATAAAATGGAGCAGTTTTTGGAAGCGGATGCCATGAAAACTTGTATTTTTAGCGGATGTGCAACTAATTTAGACAGATTGGTAGTCAGTGTTGTAACCCCAGATGAAGAACAACGAGCATGGGTAAGAGATTGGAAGGTTGAAATTAATTTAGGTGATGTATATGACGTAGATGGTGAGCATTCGCATTATACACTTAGTATTCCAGAAGAGGTAACTATATATAATGAACGTGGCAAGCATGAGATAGAGGTATATGGCTTTACTAATACATTTAATGGAGTAACCCATGAGAATATTACGGAGATAGCCACATCTTTGTATGTAGATATAGATAAAAAGTTTATAGATGATACAACTAAAGAAATTGTTAATGTGGCTCTCGACTACACAGTTGGGTTGATTGCCGATAAGGTTCCTGTGGTGGATGGCGTTTATACCTTAGGGGGATACTTGTTTGAGGAAAGCCAAGCTATTGCGGAAGCACAAGCCCTTAATAATGCAACGGGTAATATAGTAGCCAGTGCTGATATAGGATATTATTCTGATGCATTAAATATAGGTGGCTGTGTAAATTCATTTGATGGGCAGCTACAGGTGGTTGTGCAATATTGTAATGAGGATTTGCTTTTAGAGAAGATACAATTCTACAATAACAATAATAGTACTAATGTAGATATGGAACAATTGATTGCAGATTACAACAGTATGCTTGAGGGTAATGGACCATCACAAGCATTACAAAGCTTTTCGGACTATATTAGCAAAGAATATCATTAGTTATGGAGGTAATTAAATGAAGAAAAAGGCACGTATAGCTCTTTTTGCAATTATCATAATTGGTATTTTAATTTTGCTGTATATACCAAACTATAAGATTGATAAAACATTCACCTATGAAATTGACAAGGAAAAGGGAGAAGCTATCATCACAGGATATTTGGCTGATGATGCAGCAAGGGACAGATATAATGATGGAGAGGATGAGCAGCTTACAATTCCGGAAAAGATTGTGGTTCCAAAGAAGATAAAAGGATATCCGGTTAAAGCTATAGGTGATAGAGCATTTGAGTGGGCGAAGGCTAAGGAGATTATATTACCGGATACGGTAGAAAAAATAGGTCACAGTGCATTTTTTCATTGTGAGGAATTAGAAGCTATTTCTGGGACAGATAATGTGGAGGTTGTGGAGGATTTTGGCTTTGCTGGCTGTGGAAAGCTAGAAGAACTGGAATTGCCTAAGCTTCATAGTGTGGGAGAAAGCGTTTTTTCTGGTGATGAGAACTTGAAGGAGGCTGTGTTTCCTGAAGGGATACAGGTTCTGCCCTATGCTATGTGTATGAGAATGAAACAATTGACAACAGTGTATATACCCGAAAGTGTGGAAACCATGGAGTCAAGAGTATTTGCTTTTTGCGATTCTCTAGAGATGATTCACATTCCACCTAATGTGACTAATATCCATCCGGGAACCTTTGAAGGCATAGAAGACCAAATTACTATAGTAGGGGTTAAGGAAAGCTATGCCCATGAGTATGCATTAAAAAAAGATATTAAATTTATAGAAGCTGAACAGTAATTCTCGAAGTAATTAGTTACTTGTAGTAAAACAATATAATAAACTAATGACTTGTTTAAAATAGTGTGATAAAATACAGTTGTGTTTTTATGCAAAGACACAACTGTATTCTTTTATTTAGACAGGAGATGAATAGGTTGAAGAGAACTGATTATATAACCTGGGACCAGTACTTTATGGGCATAGCAAATATGTCTGCCTACAGAAGCAAGGATCCTAATACACAGGTGGGAGCTTGTATCGTAGATCAGGACAATAGAATTCTTTCTATGGGATATAACGGTATGCCTTGTGGCTGTGATGACGACAGTATGCCGTGGGATAGAGAAGGGGATAATCTCACCAGCAAATATTTTTATGTTTGCCACGCGGAGCTTAATGCCATCCTTAATTATCGTGGAAATGGTAATCTTAAGGGAGCCAGATGCTATGTAACCTTATTTCCTTGTAACGAATGTGCCAAGGCTATAATTCAGTCTGGTATTAAGGAAGTAATTTATATGGCGGACAAGTATGCAGATTCTGAGTCCACCATTGCCTCTAAGAAAATGTTTGAGATGGCGGGTGTCAGCTATAGATTATATGAGAATAAGCACAAGGAGATAAGCTTTGAGCTATAAGGAGAATAGATATGAAGGAAGCTAATACAAAGTCTGTGAAGATGACATTTAAGGCATTGTACAGCTATGTTTTAAATACAAATTATAGAAACTATGCAGGAGTTATAGGTTTGGTTATAAGCTTTGGTGCTATTATTTTGCTTGTGGCTAATTGGAATAATTTTGGCACAGGCCAGAGAACACTGCTTGTAATTATCGGTCTGGTATTTACAGTGATAAATCCATTAAGCTTAGCCTTTAAAACCTACCAGCAGCTAAAGCTTAGTCCTTCCCACAAGATTCCACTGGATTATACATTTTCCAGTGAGGGCATAAATGTAACCCAGGGAGAGGTTAGCCAGCTTATTGAGTGGGATATGATATGCAGAATAATGCTTACCAAACATATGGTAGCGGTTTACACTAGCAGAATTCATGCTTTTGTAATTCCTCTTAGTGAGCTTGGTGAGGATAAGGGCAGAATACTTACAGCCATGGTCTCATTTACTGCTAATTATGAGCCAAGACTTAGTAAGAGCTTAAAGGTATATACAAGTGGAAAAGGACTGTAGAAATGATAGATAATATGATAAAAGAAAGCTTTAGTGCTGAGGAAACATTTAATATTGGTAAGGAGATAGCCAGTCAGGCAGAGCCAGGACAGGTGTTTTGTCTCTATGGAGATTTGGGAACTGGAAAGACAGTGTTTTCTCAAGGTTTTGGTGCAGGGCTTGGGATAAAAGAGCCTATTAGTAGTCCTACCTTTACTATATTAAAGGAGTATGATGAGGGAAGATTGCCATTTTATCACTTCGACGTGTATAGAATCGGAAGCGAGGATGAAATGGAGGAGATAGGCTACTACGATTTGATAGATGGCGATGGAGTTTGCCTTATAGAGTGGGCGGAGCTTATCAGGGATATTTTGCCAAGAGATTGTTATAAGGTTACTATATGTAAGAATCCTGAAAATGGCTTTAATTACAGAACCATAGAGATTAGTAGAATGTAGAGAGGTATTGATATGAAGATACTTGGTATGGACAGCTCTGGTTTAGTAGCCAGTGTAGCCGTGGTTGAAAATGATATATTGGTGGCAGAGTATACTGTCAATCATAAGAAGACACATTCGCAGACCCTTTTGCCTATGCTTGATGAGGTTGTTAAGATGACTGAGCTTGACCTTGATACAGTGGATGCTATAGCGGTGGCTGCAGGCCCTGGTTCATTTACCGGACTTAGGATAGGGGCTGCAACTGTAAAGGCCTTAGGACTTGCCTTAGATAAGCCGGTGGTTTCAGTGCCAACCTGTTATGGACTTGCCTATAATATTTGGGGAACTGACAAGCTGGTGTGTCCAATACTTGATGCCAGAAGAAATCAGGTTTATACAGGTGTATTTCAGTTTGTAGATGGGAAGCTGGATGTAGTTGTAGACCAGGATGCTATGGGTATAGATGAATTAGTAGAGAAGCTTAATGGGTTTGGAAGAGAGGTTGTTTTCGTAGGAGATGGAATACCTGTTTATGGTGATTACATAATGGAAAACCTTAAGATTGGATTCGTATTTGCACCAGCAGGTTTTAATCGCCAGAGAGCATCATCTGTAGCTGCCCTTGGGTTGCAACTTTACAAAGAAGGAAAATATGAGTCGGCAGATGACCACAAGCCTATATATCTTAGAAAGTCTCAGGCAGAGAGAGAACGCGAGGAACAGCTAAAGAAGGAAGGTTAATATGGCCACAATAGATGAGGATTTAATGCTTCGCCAGATATCCCGTATAGAGAAGGATAATTTTAGTGATCCATGGAGCTTGGACAGCCTGTGGGGGTCTATGGTAAGGGATTACAATTTAATATATTTCGCCTTGGGCAATGAAGAGAAATATACAATATATTCCTTTAGGGGCGGAGAAGAAATTCTTATATCAGGACTAGTGGATGTGACTATTAAGCATGAGGGTATGAAGAAGAAGCCTAGTGAAATTCTTCTTATGGGTTATATCATTGCTACGGATATTGCTGATGAAAGTGAGCTGCTTCGTGTGGCGGTGGCAGACAAATACAAAAGACTTGGTATAGGTAGAGAGTTGATGAAGGCTTACAAAGAGGATTTAAAGCCACATTGTGACAAGTTCTTTTTAGAGGTGAGGCAGTCCAACGAAGCTGCAAAAGCTATGTACGAGAAAGTTGGTTACAAGTCTATAAGTATTAGAAAGGATTATTACAGTGACCCTAAAGAGGACGCTGTTATATACTCTATGGAAACCGGACCATATTATAAGCTTGAGGAGATGAAGGGGTAGCTAATGACAGATGACTGTGGTAACTACCAGGTTTTGACTTAATTAGTAAGTTTTGAGTGTTTAATAAATTTTCACATTTTATTATAATTATTCTATAAAATACCTAGGAGGACACTATGGAAAAAATGGATAAAATATGTAATAAATGTGGCAGAGCTTTTAAAAAAGTCAACGATATATACAGAGAGGATTTTTTAGAGGTAAATAAGGACTGGGGATTTTTCTCCACGAAGGATGGGAAAACCTACAGATTTACTATGTGTGAGGAGTGCTGTGAAAATCTGGTGAGAAGCTTTCATGTGCCAGTTAATATTTCCGACACAACAGAATTAGTTTAAGAGGGTGAATGGATGTTAGATATATGCTTACTTGGAACTGGTGGAATGCTGCCACTTCCATATAGAGCTCTTACCTCACTTATGGTGAGATATAATGGCAGTAACATTTTAATAGATTGTGGCGAAGGAACCCAGAATCAGATTAGACTTCAGGGTTGGAGCTTTAAACCCATAGATGTAATCTGCATAACGCATTTTCATGCAGACCACATAAGCGGCTTGCCTGGACTATTGCTTACTATGGGTAATGCAGAAAGAACAGAACCTCTTACTATGGTGGGACCAAAGGGATTAGAGAGAGTGGTGAATTCTCTTAGAATAATAGCTCCGGATTTGCCGTTTGATATAAAATTCATAGAGCTTGAGGATAATTTTACAGAGCTTGATTTGTGTGGACTTAGGATTCAGGTCTTTAAGGTGAATCATAAGGTGACCTGTTATGGCTATAGCCTGGTTCTTGATAGAGCAGGAAAGTTTGATGCAGTTAAGGCTAAGGCTTTAGGACTTCCAGTGAATTACTGGGGACTTTTACAAAAGGGTGAAACCGTGGAATATGAGGGAGTTACCTATGACAGCAGTCAGGTTATGGGTGAGGCTAGAAAGGGACTTAAGGTGACCTATTGTACTGATTCCAGACCAATGGATGCTATAGTAGAAAATGCATTTCGCGCTGACCTCTTTATATGCGAGGGTATGTACGGTGAGGATGATAAGCTGGACAATGCCAAGGAGAATAAGCATATGACTATGATGGAGGCAGCAGAGCTGGCTGCTATGGCCGAGGTTAAGGAAATGTGGCTTACTCATTATAGTCCGGCCACAGCAAGGCCACAGGAATTTGAGGATAAGATAAGAAATATTTTTCCGAGAACCATTATGTCTAAGGATAGAAGAACGGTAGAATTAAAATTTGAGGATTAATAATTAGGGAGGTGTTTCTATGGCAAAAGGGAAAAATAGTAAGGCTTCAATCTTGAAGACGGTGATACTGGCATTGTTTTTTGTGGTTATATTTCTCGTATTCTTTAATAGCTTAAGCAATAGAGCCAGTAAGGAGAGAACCAAGGAGACTGCCACGGAGATAGACCTTTTGATGAATTATGATTTGTTTGGAAACTATCCGAGAACACCTAGAGATGTAGCAAAGCTACATAATAGATATTTTGAGATGTTATATGGTAAGGGCGTTACAGACGAAGAACTGGTGGTTATGAACCAGAAAATTAGAGGCTTATATTCCAGCGAGCTTCTTATGTACAATGATGAGAATACCAACCTTAATAAGCTTAAGGACAATATAGAAGCAGTGGAGGAAGCGGGCTATGAATATCGCTCCTACGAGCTTCCAGAGGCTAGTCAGGTTGTGTATTATACTCAGGAGGGCAAGGAAATGGCCACCCTAGAGGTTAAGATCGTGCTAAATGTAGAAAAAGGCATGGAGTATATGTATGTAAAATATGTTATGGTCAAGGAAAATGACCAGTGGAAGATTCACGTGTGGGGGATATCCGACACTATAGATGTTGAGGAATAAGAGGTAAATTATGAGCACAACGTTATTAGCGATAGAAACCTCCTGTGATGAGACAGCTGCGGCAGTTGTTGTGGATGGCAAGGAGATAAAATCAAATATTATATATTCACAGATTGAGTTACATAAGCTTTATGGTGGAGTTGTTCCTGAGATTGCATCTAGAAAGCATGTTGAGAAGATTAATCAGGTTATAAGAGCTGCTATAGATGAGGCGGAGGTGACCTGGGAGGATATAGACGGAATAGCGGTAACCTATGGACCGGGTTTGGTAGGTCCACTTTTGGTAGGAGTAAGTGCTGCCAAAACATTGGCGTTTGCTAAGGGGAAGCCAATCATCGGTGTTCATCACATTGAGGGGCATATTGCAGCCAATTATATTGAAAATGATGAATTAAAGCCACCATTTATGTGTATGGTTGCTTCCGGTGGACATTCACATCTGGTATATGTAAAGGATTATGGTGAGTTTGAGATAGTAGGCCGTACGAGAGATGATGCTGCAGGGGAGGCTTTTGACAAGGTAGCTAGAGCAATAGGACTTGGTTATCCAGGGGGACCTAAGATAGACAATCTGGCTAAGGAGGGAGATGCCAAGGCTATTTATTTCCCTAGAGCATTTATGGAGGATGCACCATACGATTTTTCCTTCAGTGGACTTAAATCAGCGGTGTTGAATTATTTGAATAGCTGTGAGATGAAGGGAATTGAAATCAATGAGGCAGATGTTGCCGCTTCATTTCAGCAGGCAGTTATTGATGTGCTGACTGATAATTCAGTACGAGCAGCAAAGGATTATGGCTGTGCTAAGCTGGCTTTGGCAGGTGGTGTGGCATCTAATTCTTCCCTTAGACAGAGCTTAATTGATAGGTGCAAGGCAGAGGGAATAGAGTTTTACTATCCATCTTCTGTATATTGCACAGATAATGCGGCTATGATAGGTGTGGCAGGATACTACGAATTTATAAAGGGAGCAAAACATGATTTAAACCTAAATGCAGTGCCGAATTTAAAGATAGGTGAGAGATAAGAGCTTAGATATAGAGAGGGAAAAGGATGGCTATTGGGATTGTGCTGGCTGGTGGTAGTGGAAGCCGAATGAAGTCAGATGTGGCGAAACAATTTATGCTGCTTAACGGTAAGGAGATACTGTATTATTCTTTAAAGACATTTCAAGACAGTGATAAGATTAGCGATATTATATTGGTTGCCAGACCAGAGGATATGGAATATTGCAAATCTAATATTGTGGAGAAGTATGGATTTACCAAGGTGAAGAAAATATGTCCAGGAGGCAAGGAAAGATATAACTCTGTCTATAATGGATTGTGCCTTGTGGAAGAAATGTCTAAGGATATTAAAAATGAGGTGGTTTTAATACATGATGGTGCCAGACCATTTGTAACACATGAGATGATAGACAAATCTGTTGAAAATATGATATTTGGAAGTGCCTGTACAGTGGGAGTGCCTGTTAAGGATACTATTAAGATTGTGTGTGAAATACATGGAGAGCTTTTTGGAAAAGAGACGCCAGACAGAAATACTTTATATCAAATTCAGACCCCACAAACCTTTAGATATGAGCTAATTAGGATGGCTTATGAAAGAA
>SVEC01000016.1 GCA_015057555.1 Lachnospiraceae bacterium
TCTTCGGAGTAAGACCCCTTGAAGACTACAAGGTTGATAGGTTAGGAGTGTAAGTGTGGTAACACATTCAGCTGACTAATACTAATAGGTCGAGGGCTTATCCTTAGAGGTTTCTTAGGAAACGGGAGAATATTTGAAGAGATGAAAATCTCATCTGTGTGAAGTTCTGAAGGTATATGGTTTTTATTATTCCTCCTTAGCTCAGTCGGTAGAGCACCTGACTGTTAATCAGGGCGTCGTTGGTTCAAGTCCAACAGGGGGAGCTTTTTTTAAACTTTGGCCCCATGGTCAAGCGGTTAAGACATCGCCCTTTCACGGCGGTAACACGGGTTCGATTCCCGTTGGGGTCACTAATAGTGCCAGGCGGGTTTAACCCATAAGGCACACAAGTAAATATGCCGATGTGGCTCAATTGGCAGAGCAGCTGACTTGTAATCAGCAGGTTATCGGTTCGATTCCGATCGTCGGCTTTTAATTATTAAGGACGTTTAGCTCAGTTGGTTAGAGCATCCGGCTCATAACCGGACGGTCCCGGGTTCGAGTCCCCGAACGTCCACTAAACATTAATCAAAAGATAAATTTGGCCCGGTGGCTCAGCTGGTTAGAGCGCCGCCCTGTCACGGCGGAGGTCGAGGGTTCGAACCCCTTCCGGGTCGCTAACAATTACATATTGTTAAAAATTTGCTGGCGTGGCGGAACTGGCAGACGCACAGGACTTAAAATCCTGCGGGGTAAAACCCGTACCGGTTCGATTCCGGTCGCCAGCATTAAAAACCCATCGTACATAGTACGGTGGGTTTTTAATGCCCTGAAGACAGGAGACGGTCGATGACCCTTATTATTCTTTTACAGTTGGTAAGCTACCTAAGTTATTATCCTCACTATCATCAGGAATTGATTTTAGATATTCTGTATTCTTTCTGTGAGCAACTCCTACATTTTTAATCTCCCCAGCTTTAGCCATAGAAACACCATCCTCTTTAGATACCTTTTGTCCATCAGATAACTGATAGCCAGATATACGACCACTAGATTTAATTAATCCAACGATTTCTTTTGCATCGAGATTAGCAGTAGGTATCTGATCAAGAGCTGCTTTTGCTAGAGATGAACCTATATTATTTTCTGAATTCATAATGTCAACTCCATTTTTTGTATTTGTAATAATATTATTTGAAAAAATATTAGGTTTATGTATATATTATATATGAAAGTTTTGGATTTGATTTTTGATATGTATGTATTTCGAATATTTCCATAAAAATTCCAATAGAAAACGTATACATATGTATATGTTTTTATACAGTGATTATTATTTGCAATACGCATTAATTAGTAACAATTAATTAGAGGAGATAATTATGAGAAAAACAAAAAGAATATTAAGAACATTGTCAGTTTTGTTATTAACTGGATTTATGATCCTGGGGAATGTGGGAGTAAACATTACTCTTAAGGCGGCTTCAGGAGATGTCGCTATCAATGAAACCAATTTCCCAGACCCGGTATTTAGAAACTACATATCAGACAAATTTGATAAGGACGGTAATAAGGTAATTACCCAAGCGGAGATAAATAAGATTACTGATATTAGATGTGGTTCTTATGTTGGCAGCACAGAGAAGATACAAAATCTAAAGGGTATAGAATATTTTACCGAGATCACCTATCTGTTTTGCGACTATAGTAACCTGGAATATGTAGATATTAGTCATAACACCAAATTAACTCATGTCCATTTTGATGGTAATAATCTTAAGGAGATTGATTTAAGTAATAATAAAGAGATTATTAAACTATGGCTAAGCGAAAATGAATTAACTACATTAGACGTAAGTATGCTTCCGAATCTAAAGGAATTGTTGGTGTCTAATAATCAGCTTACCCAGTTGGATGTAAGTAAGAACACAAAGCTACATACACTAAGATGCTCCTATAATGATATCACAGAGCTTAACCTTAATAATTGCAAGAGCTTGGGTGAACTTAGCTGTGATAATAATGAGATTAAGGAGATAGATTTATCTGAGAATGGCTTTTTATATAGACTTTATATTAGTGGCAATCCTTTAACAAAGTTGGATATAAGCAATAATACAAATTTGGAATATATTTCCTGTACAGGAACAGACATTGAATATTTATATGTGGGAAATAATTCTTATCTTACTGATGAAGATGATATATCTGTCAATGATGATGTTCAGATTGTGACTACTATGCCATCAGTAAACATCTCCTACCGTACCCACATCCAGTCCTTTGGGTGGGAGGGAACGGCAGGCGATATTACTACCTGGAAGTCAAACGGAGCTATGTCAGGAACCAGTGGAAAGTCAAAGAGACTTGAGAGTATCAACATAGTAGTAGATAGCGCAGATTCCAAGTTTGATATTGACCTTGGAATCCAGTACACAACACATTGTCAATCTTACGGCTGGTTGCCATGGTCAGCAAATGGAGAGATGAATGGTACAGAGGGTGAGGCTAAGAGACTTGAAGCAATCATGATAAAGCTTACTGGTTTTGAAGCTAAGTATTACGATGTATATTACCGAGTACACGCACAGAGCTACGGTTGGCTTGGTTGGGCAAAGAACGGCGCCCCAGCGGGTACAGCAGGCTATGGAAAGAGACTTGAAGGTATTCAGATAGTTGTAGTAAAGAAGGGCGAAAGCTTTAACCAGAAGATGGAGAATATCACTTCTGCTAGAACCGAAGCATTTGTGGCAAAGGCAGGTAACTCACCTATAGTTAACTATCCAGCTACAAGCAACACAACCCCAGTTGTTCCAGGAGCAGACACTGTAAATGTAGCTTACAGAACTCACGTGCAGTCCTTCGGCTGGCAGGGATGGAAGTACAATGGACAGATGTCAGGAACTAGTGGCAAGGCTAAAAGGCTTGAGGGAATCAACATTGAGCTTCGTAATCAGGCTTACCCAGGTGACATAGTTTACACAACTCACGTGCAAAAGTACGGCTGGCAGGGTAAATTAGAGGACCAGTCAACATGGAAGAAGAACGGTGAGATGAGTGGAACTTCAGGAGAAGCAAAACGTCTTGAAGCAATATGCATCAACCTTACTTGTGAGATGAGCCAGAAGTATGATATTTACTATAGAGTACACGCACAGAGCTATGGTTGGCTTGGCTGGGCAAAGAACGGAGAACCATCAGGAACAGCAGGTTATGGAAAGAGACTTGAGGGAATACAGATAGTGTTAGTTCCAAAGGGTGGAGCAGCGCCTGGCAACTATCAGGGAATAACTTCTGATAAAACAGAAGCCTATGTTCAAAAATAATGATTTTGCAGAGCTTAGCTCTGTAAGATATATAGTATTTATGGAGGTATAAGGATGAAAAGAAAGAACAAGATGATAAAGCTCATACAGGGAATAATGCTTGTAGCGGCTATTGTTTTAGTTACCATGTGGTCAGCACCTAGTGTCCATGCAGAGGGTGAAAAATGTGCTGTGTCAAGCTGTACAGGACATTACGAAAATGGGTTTTGCTCTGTATGCGATGGCTATCAGGAGGCAAAGCAGGTAAGTAGCACTCATTACAGTGAGCTTATGAGTACTCACGAGGGTTACTATGCTATCGAGAATGCAGGTCAGCTTTATTGGCTTTCTGATAAGGCTGAGAGTTCCACGTCATTTGTTATTAAAGCAGTAATTGTAAAGGATATAGTAGTAAATAAAAATGTCTTAGATTCGGAATACAACCTTAGTTCAAATTATAAGGATTTTAGACCATGGAAGCCTATAAATGGAAATAAAAATATTATTCTTAAATATTTCGATGGTATGAATCATACTATCAGTGGATTGTACTTAAACGATAATAGCTTAAATTATGGAGGCTTATTTGGCGATGCCTCAAGAATAACTATAAAAAATATTGGAGTCATAGATTCATATTTTAGTGCTGGTGAATTTTGTGGACCTATAGCTGGCCATTGTGTCTACGGTTCTAAAATAGAAAATTGTTATAGTGATGCTCGCATAGATATGAATGTAGATGGTTACGCTAATGTTGCAGGTGGAATAGCAGGATATTTAGATACATCAAAGGTTTCTAACTGTCATAGTAAAAGTAAAATAACAATTACAGCAGGCGCAGAAGGCATGGTAGGAGTTGCGGCAGGAATAATTGGTGATTCTTCTGAAAATACAATAGTTAATTGCTATAATACGGGAGATATATCAGTTAAAGCATCTACTTGTGAAGTGGGAGGAATTGTAGGGTTTCAAAACAACTATAATTCAGTTGCTTCTTCGATAACAAATTCATATAATACTGGCTCCCTTTCTGCTGAAGGAAATATGATAGGTATAGGTGGAATAGTAGGTATAAATACAGAATATTGTGAGGTAAAAAATAGTTTTAATACAGGAACTATTACATATTCTGAGTCGGCAGAAATATTGTGTGTAGGGGGAATTTTAGGTGTAAGTATTGATGGTGATGTCACAAATTGTTATTATAATTCTGATAATTATTCCGGAGCTGCTGTGGGAGATGATCAAAGAGAGGAAAACAATGATACCGCTTATGGCAAGACCACAGAGCAGTTTGAAAATGGTGAAGTAGCATACTTATTAAATGGCTCAACTAGTGAGGGAACTGAAGACAACCCATTAATCTGGTATCAGACTACAGGAAGTGATGGTGTGCCAACTTTAGATAATACTCACAAGGTTGTATATTATGAGGATGGAAGATATAGTAACAACTGGCCAGAGATGTCTGTAGCATACCGTACCCATATCCAGACCTTTGGTTGGGAAGGAACTGCAAATGATATAAAGACCTGGAAATCAAACGGAACCATGTCAGGAACCAGCGGAAAGTCAAAGAGACTTGAGGGTATAAATATAGTCGTAACTCCAAATACTGCTGATGAATCTCTAGACCTTGGCATCCAGTACACTACACATTGCCAGTCCTACGGTTGGCTACCTTGGTCAGCAAATGGTGAGATGAACGGTACTGAGGGCGAGGCAAAGCGACTTGAAGCTATTATGATCAAGCTTACAGGAAAGAACGCCAAGGATTACGATGTATACTATAGAGTACATGCACAGACCTACGGCTGGCTTGGATGGGCGTCAAATGGAGCCCCAGCCGGAACAGCTGGCTTTGCAAAGAGACTCGAGGGTATTCAGATAGTTGTAGTTAAGAAGGGCGAAAGCTTCAACCAGAAGATGGGTGATATTACATCTGCTAGAACAGAGGCTTTCGTAGCTAAGGAAGGTAACTCACCTATAGTTAATTATCCTGCAACCAGCAATACTAACCCTGTAGTACCAGGAGCAGATACCGTAAATGTAGCTTACAGAACCCACGTACAGTCCTTCGGTTGGCAGGGCTGGAAGTATAACGGTCAGATGAGTGGTACTTCTGGAAAATCTAAGAGACTTGAAGGAATCAACATCGAGCTTCGTAACAAGGACTGCAGTGGTGATATAGTTTACACAACTCACGTTCAAAAGTATGGTTGGCAGGGCAAATTAGAAGATCAGTCCACATGGAAGAAGAATGGTGAGATGGCTGGAACCAGTGGTGAGGCCAAGCGTCTTGAAGCAATATGCATCAATCTTACAGGTGAGATGTGTCAGAAGTACGACATTTACTACAGAGTTCACGCTCAGTCTTACGGCTGGCTTGGCTGGGCTAAGAATGGTGCTCCAGCAGGAACAGCAGGCTATGCTAAAAGACTTGAAGGTATTCAGGTAGTGCTTGTTCCAAAGGGAGGAGCAGCACCTACAAGCCATGATGGTATAACATCTGCAAGAGCAGAGGCGTATATTAAAAAATAGAGAACAAAAGATAGAGGGGGAGTCAGATACAAGTCAGATTCCCTCTTTTTAATTATAATAAAAAAGTATATTTATTAATATATATTAGACAAGCGCTGAAGTATTATATATAATTATAAAGTGTTTTAAGTAAATTATTAGATAGAGAGCACTATAATGAGTAATTTTTCCAAGAATATAACTAGATTATTAACATTTATAATTGCATTATTATTAGCTTATCTTATCTTTGTGGTAGGAATTATAGGTAATTTGAATAAGTCTGGTAAAAGAGAACAGGATAAGATGTTAGATGCTGCCACATCTGAAGATGCTACACTGCTGGATGCATCCTGCGCAGATGCAGAGATTAATGAACAAGCCACTCCTGATGATGCGGAACTTGAGGAACAGGCTACAGACACTGATGATAAGGAGTCTACTCCTCTAGATGCACAGGTAGAGGAAGAAAAGGCTTTGACAAGTAAAGTATCCCTAGATATAGAACTTATTATGCAGTATCCTGAACTTCCTACAGGTTGCGAGTCGGTCGCCCTTACTATGCTTTTGAATTACTATGGTTTTGATTTGGAGAAAACAACCATTGCCAAGGATTATCTGATTTATTCTACGAACTTTGTGGAGGGGTATATGGGTAATCCATTTACTACAGGTGGAGCAGGGATTTATTCTCCAGGATTAACCAGGACTGCTAACAAGTTTTTGGACGCACAGGGTTCAGAACTTAACGCTAAAAATGTTACTGACAGTACCCCTGAGGAGTTGTATAGATATCTTGCAGAAGGTAAGCCGGTGGTTATATGGAATACAGTTTTTTTTCTAAACAATCAGCCTACAGGTCTTACTGTGAAGTGGGGAGAGAAATCTTATGTGTGGGATAACTGTGAGCATTGTATGGTTCTGTCAGGATATGACCTAGAACGAAATGTGGTTATAGTCCATGACCCCATAGAGGGAATTGTGGAAAGGGATGCAGAAGGCTTCTGGCAGAGATATGAAAAGCTTGGAAGTATGGCTCTTATTATAAGATAGAGTATTTATAACAATTGTTATAAATACTCTATTTTGCATGAAATAGTTGTTTTCTTGTTTGTTTTTTTGTGGTATTATTTAACCAGTTGTAAACTAATTACATTATTAAATATGGAGGATTTATGGAAACTAATAAGAAAAGCAGAAATTCATTTTCCGGCTCCTTAGGATTCGTTCTTGCGGCAGCTGGTAGTGCGGTAGGTTTAGGAAATATTTGGAGATTCCCTTACCTTGCTGCAAAGGATGGGGGAGGATTATTCCTCGTTATCTATCTTATCTTAGTACTTACATTTGGTTACGCCCTTCTCACAACAGAGGTTGCTATCGGTCGTAAGACTAAGCAGAGCCCACTTACTGCATATAGTGAGATTAAGAAGGGTTGGAAGGGACTTGGTTTACTTGCCAGCTTAGTACCACTTTTGATTATGCCTTACTACTGTGTAATCGGTGGATGGGTAATTAAGTACTTTGTGGCATTTTTATCAGGTGAAGGTGTGGCAGCAGCTGAGGATGGTTACTTTACAGGATTTATTACCCAGGATGTTTGGCCACTTGTATTCTTTGCTATATTCCTTGGTGCCTGTGCGTTTGTAGTATTCCGAGGAGTTAATAAGGGTATTGAGAATACTTCTAAGATTATAATGCCTATATTAATTTTGCTTGTAATAGGAATATCAGTATTCTCTATAGCACTTAGTCATACAGATGCTAGCGGTGTTACAAGAACAGGCCTTGAGGGACTTAAGGTATATGTTGTTCCTAATTTTGATGGACTTACCGTAAGTGGTTTCTTTACAGTATTAGTAGATGCTATGAACCAGCTGTTCTTTAGTATAAGTGTTGCTATGGGTATCATGGTTGCTTACGGCTCATATGTTAAGGATGATGCTAATCTTGGTAAGTCAATCAACCAGATTGAGATTTTCGATACAGTAGTAGCTGTACTTGCCGGTGTTATGATTGTTCCTGCAGTATTTACATTTATGGGAACTGAGGGAATGGAGGCGTCAGGTCCGTCTCTTATGTTTGTAACACTTCCTAAGGTATTTGAGGCTATGGGTCCTGCAGGATATCTTATCGGTACTGCATTCTTTGCTATGGTTCTTTTTGCAGCTTTAACAAGTGCAGTATCAGTTATGGAGGCTGTTGTTGCAAGTCTTATGGATCAGTTCCATATTTCAAGATTTAAAGCATGCGTTATAGAGACTATTATCGCAGTAATCGGCGGTGTATTTGTATGTCTTGGATATAACAAGCTTTATTTTGAGGTTGACCTTCCAAATGGAGCAAAGGACACACAAATTCTTGACATACTAGATTACATCAGTAATTCCGTTATGATGCCACTTGTAGCACTTCTTACCTGTATCCTTATCGGTTGGGTTGCTAAGCCACAGACTGTTATAGATGAGGTAGAGAAGAATGGTGAGAAGATGGGTAGAAAGGTGCTTTACACAGTTATGATTAAGTTCCTGGCACCAGTATTTATGGTGATCCTTCTCCTAAAGGCATTTGGATTAATGTAATAGTGAAATTATAAATTTGACTTGGTTTTCCTTTGCGAAAGATAATTTTGCAAAGGAAAATCAAGTTTATTTTTTATTTTCTTGTAAAAGAGGGGAAAGGACCTTGATTTATTGACTAAACTAAATTCTTTGCTAAAATAACCATAGAAGTTCGGTGAGTCAAACTCCCTAATTTTGAAAATGCTATCCATTTTCTTATGACTCACGGAACATTATAATCAGCATATGAAAAGATGAGGAATCCGAAAGGATTCCTTTTTCTTTTTTTCTTGCAAACTTGCCTCTGTGGTATTATTATAGTTCTAGCTTTAAATTAGGGAGTTTAAAGAAGGAGAATAAGAAGATGGAGAAACGAGAGTTAGTTTATTACAAGTTAGATGATATAGATACACAGATTCTAACTATTTTACAGGATAACGCCAGAACATCACTTAAGGATATAGCCCAGAAGGTGTTCATGTCCCCTACAGCAGTAGGTGCTAGAATTGACAGGATGCTTGAGGAAGGAGTTCTAGAAGGCTTTACCACCAGAATTAATCCAGAAGCTATGGCCCATAATATCAAAGCATTTATAAATCTACAGATAGAGCCTGAGCGAAAGGCTGAATTTGCAGAGTATATAGAGGGTGTGCTAAATGTGGTGGAGTGTAATTCTGTAACTGGTGACTATTCTATGCTTATAGAGGTTAGATTTCCTACTACAGCGGAGCTTGATCATTTTATAGGAGAGCTGCAGCAGTTTGGAAAGACGAAGACACAGATAGTGTTTTCTACGCTGGTAAAGCATAGGTGTAAGTACTGGAGAGAGATGTAGAGATGGGATGTAATCGACAGAAAATTTATAACTTACTCCTTTACAACACTAAAGTGCTGTAATATAATAAAAGCCAATGGTTTTACAACCAAAAATATAATTTCTATAGGGAGGAAATTAAAATGTCATATGTTGATGAGATTTACGAAAGAGTAGTAGCGAAGAATCCTGGTGAGGCTGAGTTCCATCAGGCAGTTAAGGAAGTTTTAGATTCATTAAAGCTTGTTATCGATGCAAATGAGGCTGAGTATCGTAAGATTTCTCTTCTTGAGAGACTTGTTGAGCCAGAGAGAATTATTTCTTTCAAGGTACCTTGGGTAGATGACAATGGTGTTATCCAGGTTAACAAGGCATACAGAGTACAGTTTAACTCAGCCATTGGACCATACAAGGGAGGTATGAGATTCCATCCATCAGTTAACCAGTCTATCTTAAAGTTCCTTGGTTTTGAGCAGATTTTCAAGAACTCACTTACAGGTCTTCCAATCGGTGGCGGTAAGGGCGGTTCTGATTTTGATCCTAAGGGTAAGTCAGACAGAGAGGTTATGGCATTCTGTCAGAGCCTTATGACTGAGCTTTGCAAGTACATCGGTGCTGACACTGACGTTCCAGCTGGTGATATCGGTGTAGGCGCTCGTGAGATTGGTTATATGTACGGCCAGTACAAGAGAATCAGAGACCTTTATGAGGGAGTTCTTACAGGTAAGGGACTTACTTGGGGTGGTTCACTTGTTCGTACACAGGCTACAGGATATGGTCTTGTATATATTGTAGATGAGATGTTAAAGGATCTTGGTAAGTCTATGACTGGTCAGACAGTTGTAGTTTCAGGATCAGGTAACGTTGCTATATATGCTACTGAGAAGGCTCAGCAGCTTGGTGCAAAGGTTGTTGCACTTTCAGATTCAAACGGATACGTATATGATCCAGACGGAATTAAGCTTGATATCGTTAAGGAGATTAAGGAAGTACGTCGTGGAAGAATTAAGGAGTACGTAGATGCAGTTCCAACTGCTAAGTACACTGAGGGTAAGGGTATCTGGACTATTCCATGTGATATTGCTCTTCCATGTGCTACTCAGAATGAGCTTAATCTTGATGATGCTAAGGCACTTAAGGCTAACGGATGCTTCCTTGTAGCAGAGGGTGCTAATATGCCTTCAACTAGAGAGGCTACTGACTTCTACCTTGAGAGTGGTATGTGCTTCATGCCAGGTAAGGCTGCAAATGCAGGTGGTGTTGCTACATCAGCTCTTGAGATGACTCAGAATTCTATGAGACTTTCTTGGTCATTCGAGGAAGTAGATGAGAAGCTTCAGGGTATCATGAAGGGTATCTATGCTAAGGTTTCAGATGCTGCTAAGCGTTATGGCGTAGAGGGCAACTTCGTAGCTGGTGCTAATATCGCTGGTTTCGAGAAGGTTGCTGAGGCTATGAAGGCTCAGGGAGCAGTATTATAAGATAATATAAATGTAATTCTAAGTCCTACAGACTGGGTAGTCTGTAGGATTTTTTTTGAAAAAAATTATTCCTTTGTCAAAATCTAACAAAAACCATTCCTAATAATCTAAATGTTTATTTAATTATTGCATTTTAATATTTAATTAATTAAGGTATAATCGTAAAAAATATACACTATGACTACCTACGGGGAAAGGAGAATTTATGTCATACGTTGATTACGAAAAGGCACAGAAGGCAGGACTTAAGGCGTTTAAGAACGCAGTGTCCAAGGGGGAAGGAGAATATCTGCCAGTGCTTGATGAAATATTAAAGGGAGTAGATATTGTAGGCGAGATAAGCTTAGGTTTGGTTCAAATACCTCTTGATAGAGTAGTGGGAACCAGCAATGTGGGAAGAACCTATGCATTTGCCAATAATTTTATGCCTATACTTGATTATAAAACTGAGTTTGGTTCCAAGTGGTCCAGTCTGTATGAAAGTCATATTGAGGAGGGGATTCGTGAACCTATTAAGGTTTATGAATACATGAATAAGTTTTATGTGGTTGAGGGTAATAAGAGAGTATCTGTGCTTAAGTACTGTGAGGCAGTAACTGTGCCAGCCCAGGTAACTAGAAAGATTCCTAAGCTGACTGATGACCTTCAGGTTAAAATATACTATGAGTTTATGGAGTTTTATAAGCTTAATGAGATTAACTACCTGTGGTTCAGCCAGGAGGGTGGCTTTAAGAAGATGCTTGAGCTTACCTGTGAGGATCCAGAGGCAAGGTGGACAGAGGATCAGATTAAGGATTTTGGTTCGGCCCATCACAATTTCTGTGTAGCCTTGAGCAAAACAGAGGGTAAGAAGCTACCTCTTACCAGTGGAGATGCATTTTTAATATTTATCGATATATATGGATATGAGGAGATTAAGAATCTTACTGCCAATGAGATGAAGGAAAAGCTAGATCCTATTATGGAGGAGTTTTTGCTGGAATCTAAGGGTGGAGAGGTTCAGCTTAGAACAGAACCATCTGCATCTGCAAAGAAGAAATTAGTTAACTATATTTGGAGTCCGGGACCTAAGAAGATTATGGCGGCCTTTGTATTTGACAAGGACCCAGGGGAAAGTGAATGGTTATATGCCCATGAGCTTGGAAGACTTTACCTGGAGGAGCATTTTGGGAATAAGATTAAGACCTTAAAGGTACATAACATTAACTCTGAGGAAGAGGCAGTTGTGGCTATGAATGACCTGATTGATATGGGTGTTAATGTTATATTTACTACCTCAGCCCAGCAGCTTAGTGCCAGCCTAAAGGTGGCAGCAGAGCATAAGGATGTGGTTATTCTTAACTGTTCTCTTAATACATCACATAAGTTGATTAGAACATATTATGCAAGACTTTACGAGGTTAAGTTCCTGACAGGTATGCTGGCGGGAGCACTTTCTAAAAGTGGAAACATAGGATATCTGGCAGATTATCCTATAGTTGGAACTCCTGCAAATATTAATGCATTTGCCCTTGGCGCCCAGATGGTTAATCCACACGCTAAAGTATTCCTTGAGTGGACTAAGGTTAAGGGAGTTTCCAGAGAAAAGGCCATAGAAGGCTTTAAGGCTAAGGGTGTGGAATATGTATCAGACCAGGTTATGATTAAGCCTAATGAAGCCAGCAGGCAGTTTGGTCTTTACAGTATTACGGAGGATGAGCCTGTAAATATAGCTATGCCAATGTACCTTTGGGGACCATTTTATGCAAAGCTTATAGATTCTGTTATGAGTGGTGCCTTTAAGCAGGAAAATGATGATAGTGAAGCAAAGGCAATTAATTATTGGTGGGGACTTTCTGCTGGGGTTGTTGACCTTATATATTCGCGTAAGATTCCTGAAGGAATCAAGAAGCTGGTACATCTAATTAAGCAACAGATAGTGGACAACGAATTTTCACCATTCCAGGATGAGATTAAGGCTCAGGGAGGAATCATTAAGAACGAGAATGGATATAAAATGTCTCCAGAGGAGGTTATGAAGATGAACTGGTTGGCAGAAAATGTAGAGGGAGAAATACCAGAACTGGATGACCTTAGAGAAGAGGCCAAGCCAATAGTTTCACTAAAGGGAGTAAGTGAAGAGGAGAATTAATAGGGGATACTTGGGGAAGTATTATTAGAAAGGCAATTAGGAATCAATACATGAGGATTTTGTTACTTGCAGATGAAGAGTCAAAATATTATTGGGATTTCTTTGAGAAAAGTAAGCTGGATGGGATAGACCTTATCATATCCTGTGGTGACCTTGCACCACAGTTTCTATCCTTCCTTGCTACATTTGCAAAGGTTCCAGTATTATATATTCATGGAAATCATGACTACTGTTACGATGAAACTCCACCAGAGGGTTGCATATGTGTAGATGATGATGTTTACATTTATGAGGGAGTTAGGATTATGGGCTTAGGTGGTTGCATGAGCTATAATTATGGTCCGTATCAGTTCACTCAAGAGGAGATGAGAAAGCGTGCTAAGAAGCTTAGACGCAAAATTAAGAAGGTTGGTGGTATAGATGTCCTCGTTACCCACGCCCCAGCTTATAAGCATAATGACAGTGAGGATCTGCCACATACTGGCTTTGAAGCATTTATAGAGATTATGGATACCTACAAGCCTAAGCTTTTCGCTCACGGCCATGTACACATAAATTATGGCAGAGATTTTAAGAGAGAGTCATATTATAATGAGACTAAGGTTATTAACGCCTTTGAGAAGTTTATAGTGGAGCTTTAGCAACGAGCTGTGCACACATAAAAAAACATACGCGCAAGTTTACTTGCATGCGTATGTTTTTTTATGTGTATACAGCGACTGCGGCGATGCCCACTCCACGCAAGCGTGGGGTGGGAGAGACAGCTCGTTGCTTATTTTTACCTACATCTTTTTTTCGGACATAGCTCCATAAATAGTCAATTTATATTCGTACATTTATATAGAAACTAACGGATTGCCTATGTGAACTACACAATGTATTTACGACTTTAGGGGACAATATAAACGATTGCAAATATTTTGGAGTTACCACAGCAGATAGGCTGTTTTATAGGATAGATTTTCCGGGATGGCTTTTCTATATAGTGATGCTGGTGTTTATTCTATTTATAATACATTTTTGTAGAGATGTATTTTTGTGGTTGGAAAGTTTTGCATATGCACCTGTGGTGGTGTGCGTGTTTATACTTAAGCTATATTTGTCTAAGGAATTCAAATAATGATTTTTTGCCATAAAAAATAAAATCTAATCCGTATAATGTAGTAGAGTGGTTAAGAAAGGTGCTGAAAGATGACAAAAAGAAAAGTAATTATATTGATTATGGCAATGATATTTCTCTTGGCAGGATGCAGTAATAATGAATCAAATGATGAAGCAAACAGTGGATATAATCATGGAGATGAGATCGTAGAAATGTCAGACGAGGAAGTGGAATTACTATGCAGTATTTACGTAAACGAAGATGGAATAAGAGAGGGAAAGCTTCACGATTACCAGCAACAAGCCTTAGAAGAGTTTCGTATGGCTAAAAGTTATCTTCAGGAGAAATACCCGGGGTATGTATATAATTTTTATCTTCTATCTCCAAGTGACAGGTTTGATGAAACTACAGAAATAGAGTTTGCCATAGATGAAAGCAATGGCTACTATACTGTAAGAGTAGAGCTTGTAGATGGTGAATATGTAATTACAGATAATTTTTTTGGATATGTGTTAGAGCCTGCCTTTGATGATATGTTAGAGAAGAAGCTAAGAGAAGCAGGACTCTCAAGTTTTGGAGTATATACAAACTTATCTGGATTTGTGGGAAGGGATATTGATGCAGAAACCACAGCGGAAGAGTTACTAGTATCTGGTGACGAGATTAAAAAGGACATAACTGTATGGGTAGATATGTTAAATACAGATGAAACGGAAAATCAGAGAATTGCTGCTTTAGTAGAAAATACTGTAAGGGAGCTGAAGATTTATGGTGGCCACCGAGTATATTTCGATGAGGGGATAGTTGAGAGCTGTCCTACGTTCTGGGATTTAGTAGAGTACAGAAAGAAGGATAATTTGGTAAGTATTGGGTTTGACACCTTTGACTTATAAGGGCGATTATTGTATAGTTATTTGCATGTGGGAACAGTAAAAAATATAAGATAAATCAGGGGAGGATATTATGGATAACAATTATGTAGGCATTAGCCAACCAGAGATGGATAAGTGCAAGGAAATAATATTAAAAATCAACAATTATTACTTTTCTAAGATGGTAGGTCAGTATCAGCTTGGTACTGCGCTTCTTGCATCTATGATGTGTAACGGACATATATTACTTGAGTCAGTTCCGGGTCTTGCGAAGACTACTGCTGCCAAGACTATGACAGAGGCGGTTAACGGTACATTTTCTAGAATTCAGTGTACACCTGACTTGCTTCCAAGTGATATTGTTGGTACACAGATTCTTAATTATACTACTAATACATTTGAGACAAAGCTTGGACCTGTATATGCAAACTTTGTGCTTCTTGATGAGATTAACCGTTCAAGTGCAAAGACACAGTCAGCTATGCTTGAGGTTATGCAGGAGCATCAGGTAACCATAGCTAACACTGCTTATGATATGCCGGAGATATTTATGGTTGTTGCAACACAAAACCCTATTGAACAGGAGGGTACATACCTTCTTGCTGAGGCACAGCTGGATAGATTTTTGATTAAGGAAAAGCTTACATATCCTAATCAGGATGAAGAATTTGAGATTCTTAACCGAATTGAAAATGATGTATTTTCAAGTAAGTCATTTGTAACAGATATTAAGGATGTTAAGTTCCTTCAGGACCTTACTAAGAGAGTATATATTGATAATGCTATTAAGAAATATATTATTGCAATTATAGATGCAACCAGACATCCGGAGAGATTCCTCCCACCAGACCTTGCACAGTATGTGACTATGGGTGCAAGTACTAGAGGAGCTATTGCTCTTATGGAGGTTTCTAAGGCGATGGCTCTTATGAGAGGAAGACATTATGTAATACCTGATGATGTAAGAGCACTTATTCACAGCGTATTAAGACACAGAATTACGCTTAACTATGCAGCTGTGGCAGATGGAATAAGTGAGGAAAGAATTATTGATGCGATTGTAGGAGCTATTCAGACACCATGATAAAAAGCTATGTTGGTAAAATTAAATCACTTGTAAGCATTTATTCTAGTAAAAAGAGTAGTAGCTTATTTGATGGTTCATACAAGTCCATATTTAAGGGAAATGGCTTTGATTTTGAGAATCTTCGTGAGTATATTCCCGGCGATAATATTAGAGATATAGATTGGAAAGCATCCTCTAGAGGAGGAAAGCTTTTGGTTAAGAGATATATCGCGGAGAAACAGCACAATATAATGCTGGTTTTTGATACGGGTAAGAAGATGTCGGCAAATACAAGAGGACAGCAACCTAAAAAGGATGTGGCCTTAAATGCAGGTGGCGCCATAGGTTATTTAGCAGCAAAAAATGGTGATAACGTGGGGGCTATGTATAACAGAGATGGTATGTTCCAGTATTTCCAGTTGAAGCCAGGTATGGAAAACATTGAGAGAATATTAGCTGCTTACGACAAGGAGCAGTTTTCTGACAATAATGGGGATATAACCAAAACCTTGGATTACATAGTTAAGAACATTAGACGTAGGATGGTTATATTTGTAATCAGTGATGCTGCGGGTATAAGAAGTATCTCTGATGACACTCTTAAGAAGCTTACTTATCAGCATGACCTTATGGTTATGGATATAAGTGATGCGGACTTTACAGATGGTAATGCCTACAATATTGACAAGGACAAATATATCCCAGAATATATAGCTAGTAATAAAAAGCTAAGGGATATTGAAATTAACACTAAGCAACAAATTTATGAGGAAAATGAAAGGAAGCTTATAAAATATCAGGTTGTCAGCACCAAGATTGATTCAGAGGAACAGATAGTTGAAAAAGTTATAGAGCTTCTAGGAGGACACAAATATGCAAACTGCAGGTAATGAATTACCTATTACAGTTGAATTACAGGATATGATGAGCTACTCAAAGGCAGGAATTATAGGGATGATCGCTATGGTTTTAGTGGTGCTACTTGCCATAGTAATTTCATTGATTATTAAGGCTAAAAAGAATGCACCGACTCCAGTGCCACGTGTGGTGTCTATGAACAAAATCCAGATGGCTAAGGAAAAGTATAATAGGCTTCTTTTGGATTTGGATGCCAGATATCAGATGGGTAGAGTGAGCGAGAAGGAAGGCTATCAGGAGTTAAGTAAGTACATTAGACATTTTGTTCATGATGTGACAGGTATTAAGGTTCAAAACTATACCCTTGAGGATATAGGAAAGCTTAATATGCCTATGCTTTACTATCTTATAGCAGAGTGCTATGTTCCGGAATTTGCAAAGGAAGGAACAGGTGACTTAAGTGAATCAATAGGCAAGGCGAGAGGAGTAATCTACGGATGGAATTAGTTTATCCTTTGGTGCTTTTTGTTGGGCTTCCGGTGGTGTTAATATTATTTCTTATAAGGTTTAAGAAAAAGGACACCTATAGGAAGGGAAACAAGGTGGCAAATGCTGATTTTGTGGAAAGCAACCCATACTACAAAAAGCTGATGGTACAATACAAAATATTTGGTTCTGTGGCTGTTCTAAGCTTACTGCTTTCTACCTGGGCAAGTCTTGCTATGGTGTCTAGACCAGTGGAGATAGAGACGGTAACGGAGGAGATTAGAAATAGAGACATCTTCATCTGTATGGATATATCCGGTTCAGTAGATGAGACTAATCTAGAACTGATGGATCACCTTAAGACAGTAGTCAGTGAACTGGATGGTGAGAGGTTTGGTATCACTATATTTAATGCGAAATCAGTGCTTCTTATACCTCTTACTACAGATTACCAGTACATTATGGAGATGCTGGATGAGCTAGAGGAATCTTTTAAGGAAAGCTTAGTTTTGACAAAGTACTCAGAGGGAGAACCGTTATCTGCAAAGGAATATGATATACTTCTAAACTTTGATTACGAGAAGTATTATTTTAAGTACGGTGGAACCTTGTCTGAGGAGGGAAGCTCCTACATAGGAGATGGACTTGCTACCTGCCTATATAACTTCTCAGATTTAGAGGAGAATCCTGACAGAGCAAGAGTTATAATAATGACCACTGACAATGAACTTTTAGGAAATCCGCTTTTATCTATAGAGGAGGCGGCAGACCTTTGTGCAAAGCATGATGTAAAGGTGTTTGGAGTTGCACCAGACCATATTGCAAATGAGGAGCAGTTTAAGACGGCAATACTCAGTACTGGTGGTGGGTATTATCGTACCAGTGAGGACAAAGCATATGAGAAGCTGGTAAATGATATTAAGGCTACAGATGCCTCTGTTATTGAGAAGACAGAAACAATAGTTTATGATCAGCCAGAGGTGTTATTTATAGTACTTATTTCACTTCTTGGAGTATATTTTGTATTTAGTAGAAAGGTTAAGCTATGATAATTAATCCAATTATTCCTATATGGCTAATGGGAATTATATGCGTGATATTCCTAGTGCTTAGGAGAAAGGGCGTATTCAATTATATAAGACAGATTATCATTGTGGTTCTAATCTTTGTTATTAATCTTAGAATAATGGTGCCAGGTGGAACAGTTATAACCGTGGCACCGGAAATCGACATATTGTTTGTATGTGACAATACCATCAGTATGTTGGCAGAGGATTATAATGGAGATGAAAGAAGAATGGATGCGGTGAAGAAGGATTGTTTGTATATTATGGAGCAATTTCCCGGAGCTTCATTTTCGGTGGTAACCTTTGGCCGTTCCGTGGAGTTTAAGGTTCCATATACTGTAGATACATTTATAGTAGAGCAGACTATCAATAACCTAAATGGTGAAGCCTCCTACTATGCAAATGGTAGCTCTCTCAATATGATAATGACACAGCTAGAGGATTTTCTAGATAGAGGAAGAGATACCTATCAGTTGGTATTTTTTATAAGTGATGGAGAGATTACGGATAAAAAGCCCGAGCTAAAATCTTACGACAATCTTAAAGGCTATGCTGATGATGGTGCAGTTTTAGGTTACGGTACGGAGCAAGGTGGATATATGCAGACAGTGGATATGTCTATGACGGATGACGAGCCGGAATACTTGTATTATTATGATGACAATTTTGACAAGGTAAAGGCTGTATCTAAGATAAACGAGGATAATCTTAAAAGTATAGCTAATGATTTGGGTGTTGATTATATTCATATGACCAAACATTCAGATATACGCGAGAAGGTTGAGAATATTAAGGGGAATATGGGAAAAGTTATAACTGCTGAGAATAAGGATTCTAAGAGTGGTTACTCAGAAACCTATTATTACTTCTTGATTCCACTTATAGCCTTATTGATATTTGATTTGATGTATTACAAGAGAAAGGTATTTAATTAGTGAAAAAGGTAATTAAGGTTATAGTGATAGTTTTAACAGTGCTATTGTTTCTGTTTTTAGGGTTGCTAACCTTTAACTATTGCTACAATGAATTTACAATTACAAAGTATGAGGAGCATGACTATTCCCAGAATGATGACTTACTTACTCACACCTCTATATTTCAGGCTTACATAGCTCATTATAATAATGGAAATATACATTACCAATGTGGTGAGTACCAGGAGGCTATAGAGGATTATAAGCAGGCTTTGGAGGCGGGAGCTCCGCATGAGGACGAAGAGTGCAATGTTAGAGTTAATCTTGCTCTTGCTATTATAGGTACTTTGCCTGAAAACTATTCTGCTTCGGAGAATGTAGAGCAATCTATACAAACCTTAGAGGAGGCCAGAGAATACCTACTAGAGGAGGAATGTGCCTTGGATGATGGCGAAGGTCATGATGACGAGGCTCAGCAGCTTAAGGAAGAGATTGATAAGCTTATAGAACAGCTAAAGCAACAGCAGTCTGGTGGAGGTTCTGACAATCCGGATGAGCCTAAGGAGGATGATGAGAATCAGACTGGTGAAACCGGTAATGACAGAGAAGAAGAGATAAAGGAAGAGCTTCAGCAGATTCAAGAGGAGTCGCATCAGGAGCGAGAGGAAGAACTTCAGCTGTACGAGGAGGTTAATACTAACACTGGTCATGACTTCGGCGGAGAGATTTGGTAAAGAAGGGAACCGAAAGGTTCCCCTTTTTTATGTAATGTGTTAATTTAGCTTGTTAAATCAATATAGCTTTGATATAATTAATAATTAATGCTTTGATTTAACTTTTAGGAGGAGAAAGGTTATGCAAAATAGATACGACAGATGTCCGAACTGTATGCAGGCATTGCCAAATGGAGATGATGTATGTCCATATTGCGGTTTTGGTGTAAACGATTATGAGGAGAAGTCAACCTGCCTTAAGCCATTTACAGTGCTTCAAAATAAGTACATGATTGGTAGAGTAATAGGGATAGGTGGATTTGGTATAACTTATATTGGTTGGGATTTAAATCTTCAAACTTATATTGCTATAAAGGAGTATTTCCCGGGAAGTCTTGCTTCAAGAGATACCAGTACAACTGTAACACAGGTATTGCCAAATGAATCATCAAAGGAGGTTTACGAAAAGGGACTTAAGAGATATGTTGAGGAAGCTCAGAATCTCTCTAAGTTTTACCAGCTTCAGGGTATAGTTTCTGTTAAGGACTTCTTCTATGAGAATGCTACAGGCTATATCGTTATGGAGTACATTAATGGTATTAACCTAAAGGAATATCTTAACAATGCAGGTGGAAAGCTTCCAGAGCAGACAGTTCTTACACTTATGAAGCCTGTATTTGAATCTCTTCATACTATGCATAACTCAGGCCTTGTACATAGAGATATCAGCCCGGACAATATAATGGTTGATAAAGACAATAAGATTAAACTTATCGACTTTGGCTCAGCTAGGGGGCAGTCGGCCGAGACAGATAAGACATATACAGTTATTTTGAAGCATGGATACGCACCGGCAGAGCAGTATTACGCAAAGGGCAATCAGGGACCTTGGACAGATATATATAGCCTTTGTGCTACAATGTATAAGATGCTTACAGGTCAGATTCCTCCAAACAGTGTGGAGAGAATGGAACAGGATGAGTATGTGGATCCAACAAAGCTTGGTGTTGCTGTATCACAGAGAACAGAGGCTGTTCTTAGAAAGGGTCTTGCTGTTAAGACTAGTGACAGATATCAAAATATTGGTCAGCTTCTTGCTGACCTATATGGTGCAGGACCTATTCAGTCAGGTCAGTCTGGACAACCAGGCCAACCGATGCTTGGGATGGTGAATCAGTCAGCGCCTGTTGCTACACCAGCTGCCTTCGCTGCAACTAATCCTACACAGAACTCTATGCATCTTAGTATACAGCCACAGCAAAACCCATCAGATAAAAAGAAAAATATGGGATTGATTATCGGTATTATATCTGCTGCTATAGTGGCACTTATTGTTGGTTTGGTTTTGATTCTTGGTGGTGGAGACAAGGACAAAGACAAGGATAAGAAGACAGAGGAGCCTACAGAGACAACTACAGAGGCCACAAGCCAGGAGCCAGACACAACAGAGGATGGCGGCAATACAACGGAGACAACTACAGAAGCTGGTGGCTCAACCTCAACAGGTTCATATGCTTATGAGTGGCCAACAGAGGTTTCAGAAAATTGGCTAGATTACACTATAAAGATTAATGACACTATTTATAAGTTGCCTATGCCATATGCTGAGTTCAAGTCTGCAGGTTGGGAGGCAGATTACTTATCAACAAGTATTGCTGCAAATACATATGACTATACAACCTTTGAGCTAGATGGTATCGAGATGCAGGTTCTTATTGTAAATTATGGACTTAAGGAAGCTCCTGTAGAGGAGTGCTTTGTAGCTGGATTTAGTATTGATCCTGAATGGTATGATGTAAGAAGCTCATCTGTTATTGAGCTGTCGGGTGGTATTAAGTGGATGACTTCTACAGAGGCTGATATTAAGGCGGCCTTTGGTGCACCAGATTATACATATGATGGCGAGTATGATGGTGAAGCATATGTGACTATGGACTATGCAGATGACGAGATTAGGTCTGGTATGGATTTGGAGATTAATTCTGATGGAGTGCTTGAGTGTATCAGCATAGCAAATGTTGCTGTTCCTGAAGGACTTAATGTGGACGCTAGTCAGATTGACACAGCACCACCTGAGATAAACTCTTACTATGTAGCTCCAACAGGACCAAGTACAGAGCTTTTTGATCATATCGTTACAATTAATGAGAATGAGTATTACAAGCTTCCAGTACCAGTGTCAGAGTTTACTGCAAATGGTTGGACGCTGGATACAGCAACCCCGGATTATATTTCTGGAAACAGCTATGAACTTACATATATTGAGAAGAATGGCGAGAAGCTTAATGTGAAGATTGATAACTTCACATCTGATGCAATATTGCCAATTAATGCATATGTAACCTCTATTTCAGTTGACACAGATTACTTTGCTTTGCCTATAAGCTTCCCAGGTGGATATAGTGTAGGTGACCACTATGATAAGTTTACTGAGGCCTTTGGTGACAAGGAAGATTATGGCTTTGATGATAGCTACACTTCATTTATAAAGTTAGATTATATGTGTTATGATGGTGATGCGGTAGGAGGCAATGGAATAGGTTATTTGAGTATTGATATATATGCAGATCCAGAGACTGGAGCTATGAATGAGATTAAATATAGTCTAGGCATGGATAGCATAGAACCACAGTAAAACCGTATTCAAAAAGGAGATAATAACGTGGCAGACTTAAGTTTTGAAAAGATAATAGATGAATACGTAGAATATTGTAAGGAGTCAGGTAAGATAGACCTAAATCTTTACGAGGAGTATAATGTTAAACGAGGCTTAAGAGACTCTCATGGTCGTGGAGTTTTAACAGGACTTACAGAGGTTTCAGATGTAGTTGCATTTAAGATTGAAGAGGGCGAGAGGCTTCCTATTCCTGGCGAACTATATTTCCAGGGGTACGAGGTTCAGGATTTGGTGGATGGTTTTAAGAATAGTCTTTATGGCTTTGAGGAAACCACATACCTCTTGCTCTTCGGAGAGCTCCCTTCAAAGAAACAGCTAGAGAGCTTCGTAGAGGTGTTAGAGGATTTAAGACAGCTTCCAGAATCCTTTAACAGAGATGTGATCATGAAGGCTCCAAGTAAGGATATGATGAATGTTCTTCAGAAATGTGTACTTACATTATATACCTACGACCCAGACCCTAATGATTTGAGTATTAAGAATGTGCTTATGCAGTGTCTTAAGCTTATAGCACAGTTCCCGGTTATGGCGGCTTATGGTTATCAGGCCTACAGGCATTACTATCTGGACAAAAGCTTGGTGGTTCATCGACCAAAGAAGGGACTGTCCACAGCTGAGAATATTTTAAGACTTTTACGTTCGGATGGAAAATATACTGAGCTTGAGGCTAAGGTGCTTGATGTATGTTTGATTATCCATGCAGAGCATGGTGGTGGTAATAACTCTACATTTACAACCCATGTGCTTTCATCAACAGGTACAGATACATACTCAGCAGTAGCGGCTTCTTTGGGTTCTCTGAAGGGACCAAGACATGGTGGAGCAAACCTTAAGGTTCAGCAGATGTTTACAGACCTTAAGGAGAATGTTAAGGATTGGACAAATGAGGACGAAATAAGTGAGTATCTTCAGGGGCTTTTGGATAAGAAGGGCTTCGATAAGTCAGGTCTTATCTACGGTATGGGTCACGCTGTATATAGCGAGTCAGACCCAAGAGCAGTAATCCTTAAGAAATATGCCAAGAGACTTTCAGAGGAAAAAGGCCTAGAGGAAGAATTTGCCCTTTATGAGAGAGTTGAGAATATAGCTGCAGAACTTATTGCAAAGCAGAGAAGAACCTTTAAGACAGTTAGTGCAAATGTGGATTTCTATAGTGGATTTGTATATACTATGCTTAAGCTTCCTATAGAAATATTTACTCCTATATTTGCTATTTCAAGAATTTCAGGTTGGTCAGCTCACAGAATTGAAGAATTAGTAAATAATGGAAAGATTATAAGACCAGCATACAAATTTGTAGGAACTCATAAGGAGTATAAGGCTTTAGAGGATAGAGACTGGTAGAAACTAAGGAAGCATCTTTAGGTAGATGCTTCCTTTTCTAGAACAATAAAAGGTGGATAAAAAATATGTGGATTGCAGATAATTGGAAGGACTATGAAATTATAGATTGCTCTGGCGGAGAGAAGCTAGAGCGTTGGGGAGATTATATTCTTCTAAGACCAGACCCACAGGTGCTTTGGAATACTCCGAAGAATAATCCTGCATGGAAAAAGCTAAATGGACACTATCATAGAAGCTCAAAGGGCGGTGGAGAATGGGAGTTTATGAAGCTGCCAGAGCAGTGGAGTATAAATTACAGAGAGCTTACCTTTAACCTTAAGCCCTTTGCATTTAAGCATACCGGATTATTTCCAGAGCAGGCAGTTAACTGGGATTGGTTTTCCGGAATTATCAAGAAAACAGGAAGACCGGTTAAGGTGCTTAATCTTTTTGCATACACAGGTGGTGCTACTTTGGCAGCGGCAGCAGCAGGAGCAAGCGTTACTCACGTGGATGCATCAAAGGGTATGGTTACCTGGGCTAAAGAAAATGCAGTTTCCTCAGGATTAGGCGATGCGCCTATTAGATGGCTTGTTGATGACTGTGTAAAATTTGTGGAGAGAGAAATTCGTCGAGGTAACAAATACGATGGTATAATTATGGACCCACCATCCTACGGAAGAGGTCCTAAGGGGGAAATTTGGAAGCTGGAGGAAAAGATACATCCGTTTATTGAACTAACTAGTCAGTTGCTTTCAGAGGATGCATTATTTTTCTTGGTTAATTCCTATACTACAGGCTTAGCACCAGCAGTACTCACCTATATGATATCCACGGAGGTTAAGTCCAGGTTTGGTGGAAATGTAGTATCAGAAGAAATTGGCCTTCCTGTTACCGAAAGTGGACTTGTGCTTCCTTGCGGAGCATCAGGAAGATGGAGTAGGGAGAGATAAGCTCTTGTGCGGGGAGAGGCAGGATGGTTTTGTGATATGAAGGGGTTGGTTTTGTGGCTATAAGCAGATATGATAAGAAATCAAATATTGGTTCCACAGATATGTCCAAGAGAATATTTGTGGCAAGACTGGCTATTATAATAGCTTTGATTTTGATGCAGATATTTGTTCTCTTTATTATATATGGTATAGCTAGAAATTATGTATTCTATTGGAGAACCAGCGCCCTACTACTTACTGCCTTTGTGGTTTTGTATCTGATAAATAAGCAGGAAAATCCTGCATATAAGCTGGCGTGGGTGGTGCTTGTTATGGCAGTGCCTTTAGTGGGAGGAATACTATATGTTATGCTCTCAGGAAATAGAACCAGGATGAAATTTATAAACGAGGCAAGGGAAAGTCACGTAGATATTTTTAAATATATGCCAAAGGATGGTAATGTTCAGCAGGAAATTAAGAATATAAGTAAAAGTGCCAGCGTACAGTCAACTTATATCTCTCAGTCAGTTGGTTTTCCAGCCTACAAAAACACTAATGTAAAATACTTTCCTACAGGAGAGGAAAATTATTCTCGTCTAAAGGAAGAACTTAAGAGTGCTAAACACTTCATATTTATGGAGTACTTTATTATAAAACAGGGAAAGATGTGGAATGGAGTCCTAGACATTCTTAAGGAAAAGGCTAAGCAGGGTGTGGATGTAAGATTGATATATGATGATTTTGGTTGTGCCATGCACATGCCTTCTAGATTCATTGAAGAGATGAAGTCCTATGGCATACGAGCCATACCATTTAATCCTATAACACCTATTCTAAGCTTGAGACAGAATAATAGAGACCATCGTAAGATTACTGTTATAGATGGACATACCGGTTTTACTGGTGGAATTAATTTGGCTGATGAATATATTAACATTGGCTCAAAATATGGTCATTGGAAGGATACAGGTATCATGTTGAAGGGAAATGCTGTGTGGAATCTTACGGTTATGTTCCTTCAAACCTGGCGTATGCTCACTAAGGAGGATGAGGATTATACCCTTTATATTCCTATGAAGCATAAGCGCACACCTATTTATACAGATGGGTACATTCAGCCATATGGTGATACTCCAGTGGACGATGAGATTGCTGGAGAAAACATTTATCTAAATATGATTAATAAGGCAAAGCATTATGTATATATAATGACCCCTTACCTTATTATAGACAATGAAATGATGACGGCCCTTACCCTGGCTGCTAAAAGTGGAATAGATGTTAGAATAATCACACCAGGCATTCCTGATAAAAAGCTGGTATATATGGTTACACAATCCTACTATGCGGAGTTAGTTAGAGCAGGAGTAAAGATATATCAATACACTCCAGGATTTGTTCATGCTAAAACAGTGGTAATGGATGACTCGGTGGCCACAGTGGGAACTATTAACTTTGATTATAGAAGTCTGTACCTACATTTTGAATGTGGTGTGTGGATGTTTAACTGCGCAACAGTATATGATATTAAGGATGACTTTCTTAAGACTCAGGGGAAGTGTGATATGATTACCGCCAAAGAAATAGAAAAGACTAATGGGATAAAGAGATTGGGACAGAGTATATTGAGATTGGTAGCCCCATTGCTTTAGGGAGAAAATATGGAAATAAGAGAAGAAATTAAAAATGAAATAGAGCAGGCGATAGGTCAGGGAATTAGTCGTATTATAATAAGTAATAAGTCTGACAAGTCCTACGAATACAAGAAGGTGGAGATGAAAATAATTCGCCTTAAGGGAAAGGATATGTGTCAGGTGAGTCACTATACAGACAAGCAGGTATTCCAGGAGAATATTAGCATAGAACAAATAGCTTCTTATTTGTGCAAGATTTTCCCTGACAAGCTCAAACAAGTAAATATATTTACTAATACAAAGGAATCGAGCTTAAAGGCAACCAAGTCTGGAAAACTACTTAAGAATAGTAGAATAGTAGCTTCTGACGTGGCAGATAAAAATGCTAGGAACCTAGACAAGGAGCACAACAGAAAGAAAAATTATATATTGCAGGAGGGAACAGTGATACCACCTTTGGTAGATATGGGAGTGTTTACTAAGGATGGCAAGGTGGTTGCCTCTATGTATGATAAGTTTAAGCAGATAAATAGATTTATTGAACTGGTGGATGATGTGCTCAAGAGTCACAATAAGGATACTATTAACATAGTAGATTTCGGATGCGGTAAATCATATCTCACCTTCATACTGTATTATTATCTGGTGGAGCTTAAGCGAAAAAAGGTGAATATAGTTGGCTTGGATTTAAAAGAGGATGTTATAAAAAAATGTAATGCCACTGCAAAGAAGTATGGTTACGATAGCCTAAAGTTTAAGCTAGGGGATATTAATGGCTACAAATCTGATATTCCAGTAGACATGGTGGTAACTCTTCATGCCTGTGACACTGCCACAGACTATGCCCTTTATAATGCAGTAAATTGGAATGCTACATATATAATGTCCGTTCCTTGCTGCCAGCATGAGGTGAATAAATCTATAGCAAGTGAGAAAATAGCCCCTATGATGAAGTACGGTATTATAAAGGAGAGAACAGCAGCTCTTGCCACAGATGCACTAAGAGGCGCAATGCTAGAAAGCTGTGGATATAAAACTCAGCTTTTGGAGTTCGTTGATTTGGCACACTCTCCTAAAAATATATTAATCCGAGCAGTAAAGGCAAATGTAAGCAAGGATAAGAAGGAAAAGTCCTTGCAGGAGGCAAAGACTATGTGCGCCTTCTTTGGAGTAGAGCCAACCATAGTAAGGTTGCTAGGGAAGGAAGAATAGCCGAAGAAACGGAACATATATATTAGAAAGAATTGTATATCAATATCCGAACATAATAAGAGTATGTACTATATAATATGTAGATTTATGTAGGACAAATCTTATATGGGAGATATTAATATATGAAGAAACAGGAAACAGAAACAAATATAAATCTAGGACTTGAATACAACACAGGAAGTAATAAGGTTGCAACCGAGCCTTCCACCCAGGAAGAAACCCAGATAGAGAAAAGCTTAGGACGTAACGAAAAGGATAAGGTTCAAAGCGACAGCGCAGTATCTGGCATAGCCAATTTTAGAATACTGGCCAACAACCAATAGTAAGGCATAAACTCAGTACAATGTATTAATTATATCTAATCAAAGTACAGCATATAAAAACCAGGGATAGAGTATGTAGCTCGTATACATATGACCAGGGGTGGAGGTGACCTCTTACAGTCGCCGGAATCCCTGTGTCATTGTATACGGCAGAACCATAAACCTCCACCCTGGTTTTTATATGCGTCTGTATGGATACACATTGTACTCAAAAAAATACAAAAAAGTTCTTGCATTATATATTTTCTTGTTATATAATCATTCTTGCTGTGACATTGATAGCGTGGAAGCGGAGGTTGCTACTTAAGTAGGTTTTTCGTGGAGCGAATGTCAATTAAAGATAACTGGCGACAAGTCACTGTACCAAATACCATCCGTCATGGGGCGGAGATGACGTGTGAGAATCAGTAGATTGGAATGAGAAAATTTACGACACACACGGGAAAGTTGTACAGTCACCACTTGTCGTACTACTAATAAGTGCGAAAAGGAGGCGGCTTTTTTTATGGCAAGTCAAATTATGAGAATCACATTGAAGGCGTACGATCACAAGTTAATCGATAAGACTGCAAAGGAAATTATCGAGACTATCAAGAGTACTGGTGCAAAGGTAAGCGGACCAGTTCCAATGCCTACAAAGGTTGAGAAGATCACAATTCTTAGAGCTGTTCATAAGTATAAGGATTCTAGAGAGCAGTTCGAGCAGAGAACTCACAAGAGACTCATTGATGTACTTACACCAAACAACAAGACTGTAGAAGCTCTTAGAAAGCTTGATACATCAGCTGGTGTACACATCGAAGTTAAGATGAAGTAATTATACTCATCTAGGTAACCGTAGCGATAAGCTACATATTAAATAAGTAAATTGCAGTACCTAATTACATCCATTACGAGTTGCGGGATGAATTTAGTATGATTGCCAAGGCAATCCGCTGTGAATTAAAAATTAGGAGGAAAATTATAATGAAGAAAGCGATTTTAGCAACTAAAGTCGGAATGACACAGATCTTCAATGAAGATGGCGTGTTAACACCAGTAACAGTATTACAGGCTGGACCATGTGTTGTAACTCAGGTAAAAACAGTTGATAATGACGGTTACGATGCAATTCAGGTTGGTTTCGGCGAGAAGAAGGAAAGAGTAACTACTAAGGACGTTTCAGGAAAGAAAGTTATCAGAAACCCACATGGTGCTGGTAAGGCTGAGGTAGGTCACTTCAAGAAGGCAGGCACTACACCTAAGAAGTTCGTTAGAGAGTTCAGATTAGAGAACGTTGCTGATTACAATGCAGGCGACGAGATCAAGGCTGACATCTTTGCAGAGGGCGACAAGATTGATGTAACTGCTAAGTCAAAGGGTAAGGGATATGCTTCAGGTATCAAGAGATACGGTATGAGAACAGGTCCTAAGACTCACGGTTCTAAGTACCACCGTCATGCAGGTTCAAACGGTTCTGCTACTACTCCAGGTAGAGTATTCAAGGGTAAGAAGATGCCTGGACATATGGGTAACGTAAGAGTTACAGTACAGAATCTTGAGATAGTTAAGATAGATGTAGAAAACAATGTAATCTTGGTAAAGGGTGCCGTTCCTGGACCAAAGAAATCATTAGTAATGATTAAGGAGACAGTAAAGGCTGGCAAGTAAGCCGCTTTTCAGGAAGGAGGAAACAAGATGGCAACAGTAGCTGTATATAACATCGAAGGTAAGGAAGTAGATAAGCTTGAGCTTAACGATAACGTATTCGGTGTAGAGATAAATGAGCATTTAGTACACTTGGCTGTAGTAAGCCAGTTAGCAAATAGTCGTCAGGGAACTCAGAGTGCAAAGACTCGTTCAGAAGTTTCAGGTGGCGGCAAGAAGCCTTGGAGACAGAAGGGAACAGGTCATGCAAGACAGGGTTCAACAAGAGCACCTCACTTTACAGGTGGTGGCGTTGTATTTGCTCCAAAGCCAAGAGATTATTCTATGAAGATGAACAAGAGAGAGAAGCAGATCGCTATGAAGTCTGCTCTTACTTCAAAGGTTCAGGATTCAAAGCTTATCGTAGTAGATGAGTTCAAGATGGATGAGGTTAAGACTGCTAAGTTCGCTCAGATCCTTAACAACCTTAAGGCACCTAAGGCTTTAGTTGTTACTAAGGATAAGGACGAGAAGGTAGTTCTTTCAGCAAGAAACATCCCTACAGTTAAGACAACTATGACAAATTCAATCAACGTATATGACATTCTTAAGTATGACGCACTTGTTATGACTAAGGATGCAGTAGCAGCAATTGAGGAGGTGTATGCATAATGGCAGATATCAAATATTATGACGTAATACTTAAGCCTGTACTTACAGAGAAGAGTATGAACGCTATGGCAGAGAAGAAGTACACTTTCCTTGTACACACTGAGGCAACTAAGGCTCAGATTAAGGAAGCTGTTGAGAAGATGTTCGAGGGCGCTAAGGTAGCTAAGGTTAATACTATGAACTATGATGGTAAGACTAAGAGACGTGGTATGACTTTCGGTAAGACTGCTAAGACAAAGAAGGCAGTTGTTCAGCTTACAGCTGAGAGCGCTGATATCGAGTTATTTGAGGGATTATAAAATCCAAGATAGTATTATATGCAGTAAAGCATGACAATAAAACATTGTTTTGAAAGGAGAAACAAAATGGGAATTAAGACATATAACCCATATACACCTTCTAGAAGACATATGACTGGTCTTGATTTCGCTGAGATTACTAAGAGTACTCCAGAGAAGTCACTTATAGCTAAGAAGGATAAAACAGCTGGTCGTAATAACCAGGGTAAGATAACTGTAAGACACCACGGTGGTGGTAGCAAGCAGAAGTACAGAATCATCGACTTCAAGAGAAGAAAGGACGATATCCCAGCAAAGGTTGCTGCTATCGAGTACGATCCAAACAGAACTGCAAATATCGCACTTCTTTTCTATGCAGATGGTGAAAAGGCATACATCATTGCTCCAGTTGGCCTTAAGGTTGGCGATACAGTAATGAATGGTGAGAATGCAGACGTAAAGGTTGGTAACTGTTTACCACTTTCAAATATTCCAGTTGGTACTGAGATTCACAACATTGAGTTATATCCTGGAAAGGGAGCTCAGTTAGTTCGTTCAGCTGGTAACTCAGCTCAGCTTATGGCTAAGGAAGGCAAGTATGCTACACTTAGACTTCCATCAGGCGAGATGAGAATGGTTCCTATCGTTTGTCGTGCAACAATCGGTCAGGTTGGTAACATTGAGCACGGCCTTGTTAATGTAGGTAAGGCAGGACGTAAGCGTCACATGGGTATCAGACCTACAGTTAGAGGATCTGTTATGAACCCTAACGACCATCCACACGGTGGTGGTGAAGGTAGAACTAGTATTGGTAGACCAGGACCATCAACTCCTTGGGGTAAGCCAGCATTAGGTCTCAAGACAAGAAAGAAGAACAAGCAGTCTAACAAGTACATTGTAAGAACAAGAGACGGTAAGAACGTTAAATAAGGAGGTAACATATGGCTCGTTCATTAAAAAAAGGACCATTTGCAGATGATTATTTATTAAAGAAGATAGATGCATTAAATGCAGCAAATGACAAGCAGGTTGTAAAGACTTGGTCACGTCGTTCAACAATCTTCCCATCATTTGTTGGTCATACAATAGCAGTATATGATGGAAGAAAGCATGTGCCTGTATATGTAACTGAGGATATGGTTGGACATAAGCTCGGTGAGTTTGTTGCTACAAGAACATACAGAGGACATGGTAAGGATGAGAAGAAGGGTAAGAAGAGATAAGTCGAAAGGAGGACACATTCATGGCAAAAGGACATAGATCCCAGATTAAGAGACTCAGAAATGAGAATAAGGATACAAGACCTAAGGCTACTGTTTCATACGCTAGAGTATCAGTAACTAAGGCATGTTTCGTATTAGATGCTATCAGAGGCAAGGATGTAACTTCAGCACTTGGTATTCTTGCTTACAATAACAGATATGCTTCAAAGGTAATTGAGAAGTTATTAAAGTCAGCTATCGCTAACGCTGAGAACAATAACGGAATGAAGATGGAGGACCTTTACATTGCAGAGTGTTACGCAAATAAGGGACCAACAATGAAGAGAATTCAGCCAAGAGCACAGGGTAGAGCTTATAGAATCGAGAAGAGAACAAGCCACATTACTATAGTGCTGGATGAAAGATAGGAGGTAAGCAATGGGACAGAAGGTTAATCCACATGGTTTAAGAGTCGGAGTAATCAAGGATTGGGATTCAAAGTGGTATGCAGATACTAAGAACGGCGAGTTCGCTAACAACCTTGTAGAAGACTATAAGATCAGAGAGTTTTTAAAGAAAGAGCTTTTCTCTGCAAGCATTTCAAAGGTTGAAATCGAGAGAACTGCAGACAGAGTTAAGGTTAAAGTATATACAGCTAAGCCTGGTGTAGTAATCGGTAAGGGCGGTGCTGGAATCGAGAAGCTTAAGGCTAAGGTTCAGAAGCTTACTGACAAGAAGCTCATCATCGATATTCAGGAGATTAAGAAGCCTGACCTTGATGCACAGTTAGTAGCTGAGAATATTGCAGCACAGTTAGAGGCACGTATCTCATTTAGAAGAGCTATGAAGTCATGCATGGGAAGATCTATGAAGGCTGGAGCTCTTGGTATCAAGGCTGCATGTTCAGGAAGACTTGGTGGTGCTGATATGGCTAGAACAGAGTTTTACAGCGAGGGAACAATTCCTCTTCAGACTCTTCGTGCTGATATCGACTACGGTTTTGCTGAGGCAGATACAACATACGGCAAGGTTGGTGTTAAGACATGGATTTACCATGGTGAAGTACTTCCTACTAAGGGAAATGTAGAAGGGAGCGATAAATAATGTTAATGCCTAAGAGAGTAAAGCGTCGTAAGCAGTTCAGAGGAACTATGGCAGGTAAGGCGCTTAGAGGAAATAAAATCACTAACGGTGAGTACGGTATAGTAGCAATGGAGCCAGCTTGGATTAAGTCAAATCAGATCGAGGCTGCCCGTATCGCAATGACACGTTACGTAAAGCGTAATGGTAAGGTTTGGATAAAGATTTTCCCTGATAAGCCAGTAACAGCTAAGCCAGCTGAAACTCGTATGGGTTCTGGTAAGGGTTCACTTGAGTACTGGGTAGCAGTAGTTAAGCCAGGCAGAGTTATGTTCGAAATCGCTGGCGTACCAGAGGAGACTGCAAGAGAGGCACTTCGTCTTGCAACTCATAAGTTACCAGTAAAGTGTAAGATCGTATCAAAAGCAGACTTAGAGGAGGTATAATAGCAGTGAAGCTTAAGGATTATAAGAACGAATTAAATTCAAAGTCACTTGAAGAGTTACAGAGCGATTTAGTAGCTGCTAAGAAGGAATTATTTAACTTAAGATTCCAGAATGCCACTAATCAGCTCGAGAACACATCAAGAATTAAGGATGTTAGAAAGAACATCGCAAGAATTCAGACAGTTATAGCTAAGAAGGCTAACGCATAGTTATCGTAATAGGAGGAAATTATCGTGGAAAGAAATTTAAGAAAAACACGTGTAGGTATTGTTACAAGTGATAAGATGGACAAGACAATCGTTGTATCAATCGTTGATAATGTAAAGCATCCTCTTTACGGTAAGATTGTAAAGAGAACTTACAAGCTCAAGGCTCATGATGAGAACAACGAGTGTAAGAAGGGCGATAGAGTAAAGGTTATGGAGACAAGACCATTATCAAAGGATAAGAGATGGAGACTTGTTGAGATAGTTGAGAAGGCTAAATAAGGAGGATTAAACAATGGTACAGCAGGAAAGTAGATTAAGAGTTGCTGATAACACTGGTGCTAAGGAAATCCTCTGCATTAGAGTTTTAGGCGGTTCAACAAGAAGATATGCAAATATCGGAGATGTTATCGTTGCCTCAGTTAAGGATGCAACACCAGGCGGAGTTGTAAAGAAGGGTGACGTTGTTAAGGCTGTAGTTGTTAGAACTAAGCATGGTGCTCGCCGTAAGGACGGTTCATACATCAAGTTCGATGAGAATGCAGCAGTTATTATAAAGGAAGATGGTAACCCAAGAGGAACACGTATCTTCGGACCTGTAGCAAGAGAGCTCAGAGATAAGAAGTACATGAAGATTGTTTCACTTGCACCAGAAGTATTATAGGAGGTAAAAGACTGTGGCAACAATGAAAATCAAAAAAGACGATCTTGTTAAAGTAATTGCCGGAAAAGACAAGGGCAAAGAAGGCAAAGTATTAGCAGTTGATACTAAGAATAATACTGTATTAGTTGAAGGTGTTAATATAGTACACAAGCACAGCAAGCCTAGCATGCAGAATCAGGCAGGCGGAATCATAGAGAAGGAAGCTCCAATCGATATTTCTAACGTTATGTATCTTTACAAGGGTAAGCCAGTTAGAGTTGGTTTCCAGGGTGAGAAGAAGGCTAAGGTTAGAGTAGCAAAAGTTGACGGTAAGACAGTAGTTATCGATTAGTGAGCAAGGAAAGGAGGCACAGGATCTTGAGCAGACTTAAAGAAATGTATAGCAACCAGATTATGGAAGCTATGAAGAAGAAATTCGGATATAAGAACGATATGCAGATACCAAAGCTTGAGAAGGTTGTTATCAACATGGGCGTTGGTGAAGCAAAGGAAAATGCTAAAGTGTTAGATGCAGCGGTTAAGGATCTTGAGACTATCTCAGGCCAGAAGGCTATCATCACACGTGCAAAGAAGTCAGTAGCTAACTTCAAGCTTAGAGAGGGTATGCCAATCGGATGTAAGGTAACTCTTAGAGGCGAGAAGATGTATGAGTTTACTGATAGACTTGTAAACCTTGCATTGCCACGAGTTCGTGACTTTAGAGGTGTTAATCCTAACGCATTTGATGGTAGAGGTAACTACGCATTAGGAATTAAGGAGCAGCTTATTTTCCCAGAAATCGAGTACGATAAGGTTGATAAGGTAAGAGGTATGGATATTATTTTCGTAACTACTGCCGAGACAGACGAGGAAGCTCGTGAGTTATTAACTCTTTTCGGAATGCCATTTAGTAAGTAAGGAGGGAAAATTATGGCTAAAACATCTATGAAGATAAAGCAGCAGCGTCCACAGAAGTTCTCTACTAGAGAATATACACGTTGTAAGCTTTGTGGTAGACCACACGCGGTTTTAAGAAAGTACGGAATCTGTAGAGTATGTTTCCGTGAGTTAGCATATAAGGGACAGATACCAGGCGTTAAGAAGTCAAGCTGGTAAGATTTTATAAGGAGGCAAATGAATTATGTCAATGAGCGATCCAATTGCAGATATGCTTACAAGAATTCGTAATGCAAATACTGCAAAGCATGATACAGTAGATATACCTGCATCTAAAATGAAGCAGGCGATTGCAGACATTCTCCTCAAGGAGGGATATGTTAAGGCAGTTGACGTTGTTGAGGAAGGTAACTTCAAGACTATAAAGATTACACTTAAGTATGGTGCAGATAAGAACGAGAAGATCCTTACAGGCCTTAAGAGAATCTCTAAGCCAGGACTTCGTGTTTACGCATCAAAGGATGAGCTTCCAAAGGTTCTTGGTGGACTTGGAACAGCTATCATCTCAACTAACAAGGGTGTATTAACTGATAAGGAAGCAAGAAAAGAGAACGTTGGTGGCGAGGTTCTTGCATTTATCTGGTAAGAACTTTAGACCAATATTTAAATTATTAAGGAGGACGGCGAAATGTCACGTATTGGAAGAATGCCTATCGCTATTCCAGCAGGTGTAACTGTTGAGATAGCAGAAAATAATAAGGTGACTGTTAAGGGACCAAAGGGAACACTTGAGAGAGTACTCCCAGCTGAGATGGAAATCACTCAGGAAGGTTCAGAAGTAGTAGTTAAGAGACCAAATGACTTAAAGAGAATGAAGTCACTTCACGGTCTTACAAGAACTCTTATCAACAACATGGTTGTTGGTGTTAATGAGGGATATACAAAGGTGCTTGAGGTTAACGGTGTTGGTTACAGAGCATCTAAGCAGGGCAACAAGTTAGCACTTGCTCTTGGATATTCACATCCTGTAGAGATGATCGATCCAGAAGGTATCACAACTACAGTAGATGGTAACAAGATTACTGTAAGTGGTATCGATAAGGAAAAGGTTGGACAGTATGCGGCTGAAATCAGAATTAAGAGAAAGCCAGAGCCATATAAGGGCAAGGGTATCAAGTATTCTGATGAGGTAATCAGACGTAAGGTTGGTAAGACTGGTAAGAAATAATTAAAGGAGTGAATAAGATGATTAAGAAGGAATCAAGAAGTGCTATACGTACTAAAAAACACATGAAGATTCGTAACCGTTTTAGCGGCACAGCTGCTAGACCACGTTTAGCTGTATTCAGAAGTAATAATCATATGTACGCTCAGATTATTGACGATACAGTTGGTAAGACTTTAGTGTCAGCTTCTACAGTACAGAAGAACGTTAAGGATCAGTTAGAGAAGACTAATGATGTTGCAGCAGCAGCTTACTTAGGTCAGGTTATCGCTAAGAGAGCTCTTGAGGCTGGTATTACAGCAGTAGTTTTCGATAGAGGCGGTTTTATATATCAGGGTAAGATTAAGGCTTTAGCAGATGCAGCAAGAGAAGCTGGATTAGAATTCTAAGAAGGAGGAATACGACACATGAAGCGTGAAATAATCGATGCTAGTAAGTTAGAATTAGAAGAAAATGTAGTAGCCATCAAGCGTGTAACTAAGGTTGTTAAGGGTGGTCGTAACTTCAGATTTGCTGCACTCGTTGTTGTTGGTGATAAGAATGGTCACATTGGTGCCGGTCTTGGTAAGGCAACAGAAATCCCTGAGGCAATCCGTAAGGGTAAAGAGGACGCAACTAAGAAGTTAGTTAAGGTTAATATTAACGAGAATGGTAGTGTACCATATGACTGGACAGGAGAGTTTGGTAGTGCAAAGGTATTACTTAAGGCTTCACCAGAGGGTACTGGTATCATCGCTGGAGGTCCAGCGCGTAAGGTGCTTGAGCTTGCAGGATACAGAAACATTCGTACTAAGTCCTTAGGTTCAAATAATAAGCAGAACGTAGTTCTCGCTACAATCGAGGGTCTTTCAAAGATTAAGTCCCCTGAAGAGGTAGCAAAACTTCGTGGTAAGTCATTAGACGAGATTCTTAACTAAGGAGGTAATGGATAATGGCAGATAAGTTAAAGGTTACATTAGTTAAGTCACCTATCGGAGCAATCCCTAAGCACAGAGCTACAGTTGAGGCACTTGGTCTTAAGAAGCTTCACAAGACAGTAGAGCTTCCTAACAATGCAGCAACTAAGGGAATGATTCAGCAGGTTCGTCACTTAGTTAAAGTAGAAGAGGTTTAATTATTATTTGAATTAGAAGGAGGTACAGTCATGGATTTATCAAGTTTAAAGCCAGCTGAGGGCGCTGTTTCAAGCGATAACTTCAGAAGAGGCCGTGGACATGGTTCAGGAAATGGCAAGACCGCAGGTAAGGGACACAAGGGTCAGAAGGCTCGTTCAGGTGCTCCAAGACCAGGTTTTGAGGGTGGCCAGATGCCACTTTATAGAAGAATCCCTAAGAGAGGATTCACTTGCAGAAATCACAAGGAGATAGTAGCTATCAACCTTTCTGCACTTGACAGATTTGAGGATGGTTCAGAGGTATCAGTAGCAACTCTTATCGAGGCTGGTATCGTAAAGAACCCTAGAGATGGTGTTAAGATTTTAGGAAATGGAGAGTTAACTAAGAAGCTTACTGTTAAGGCTAACGCTTTCAGTAAGTCAGCTGTAGAGAAGATCGAAGCACTTGGTGGAAAAGCAGAGGTGATGTAGTATGTTCAAAACCTTAAGCAATGCTCTCAAGGTGAAAGAAATTCGTAATGGATTACTTTTTACACTTTTTATAATGATTGTTATCAGATTAGGATCACTTATACCTGTACCAGGACTCGATACAGTTAGAGTTTCACAGTATCTACAAGATACTATGGGAGACAATGGATTCCTTAATTCTATTACAGGTGGATCCTTTTCACAGATGGCAATCTTTGCCTTAGGTGTAACACCTTATATTACATCTTCTATCATCATTCAGCTTCTTACAATTGCAATCCCTGCACTTGAGGAGCTTTCAAAGGATGGAGAGGATGGACGAAAGAAATTAAATACAATTACTAGATATACTACAATACTTCTTGCTATTATCGAGGGTATTGGTCTTACCATCGGCTTTGACAGAGGTGGTTATCTCACAGTTGATGGTATGCTTGGATATCTTTTAATAGTATTTACACTTACAGCAGGTTCCACATTTGTTATGTGGTTAGGAGAGAAGGTTACAGTATACGGTGTAGGAAATGGTATTTCAATCATCCTCCTTATTAACATCGTATCTAGAATGCCAGCTGATTTCTATTCACTTTACGTATTGTTCGTAAAGGGTAAGGACTTAGTACAGATGATAATTGCAGCTGCAGTAATTGTACTTGTAGTTATCGCAACGGTTGTACTTGTAGTTCTTCTTCAGGATGGTGTAAGAAAGATTCCTGTACAGTACGCACAGAAGGTTCAGGGACGTAAGATGGTTGGTGGACAGGGTTCACATATTCCACTTAAGGTTAATACCTCAGGTGTTATTCCAATTATCTTCGCTTCATCAATATTATCTGTACCACAGATTGTTATGAACCTATTTGGTAAGCAGCCTACAGGTGTATGGGCAAGTATTTTCAACGGTATGAACCAGAATTACTGGTTTAATCCAGATCACCCTTGGGGAAGCGTTGGTGTAATCTTCTATATACTTCTCGTATTGTTCTTTGCATATTTCTATACATCGGTTACATTTAATCCGATGGAGATTGCAAACAACTTAAAGAGAGGCGGTGGCTTTATACCTGGTATCAGACCTGGTAAGCCAACACAGGATTACTTAAACAAGATACTCAACTTTATAGTATTCATAGGTGCATTATTCCTTATAATTGTTGCATTGATACCAATATTCTTCTCAGGAATGTTCAATGCCAACGTATCCTTTGGAGGAACATCACTTATAATCATAGTTGGTGTAGTTGTAGACACAATTAAGCAGATAGAGTCTAAGATGATTGTTAGAAATTATTCAGGATTCTTAAATGACTAATATAATATAGGGCTGGGAGTGTATCCTTAGGATACATTCCTATTCCTAGTTATAGAGTTTTAATAGAAATATAACATAGAAAATAATTACTTGATTCATATAAATCAAGACTTCACATAGATATAAATGGGATAGCTCCTTTATAATATGTGAGATAAGGAGCTAGTTGAATTTATCATTATATAAATAGGAGGTACTAGTATGAAGATTATTATGTTAGGTGCACCTGGTGCAGGTAAAGGAACTCAGGCAAAGATGCTTGCAGCAAAGTATGATATTCCACACATCTCAACAGGAGATATTTTTAGAGCAAATATTAAGAATGGTACAGAGCTTGGCGCAAAGGCTAAGGAGTACATGGATAAAGGACTTCTTGTACCAGACGAGTTAGTAGTAGATTTAATTATGGATAGATTCCAGGCAGATGACTGTAAGAATGGTTACATTCTTGATGGTTTCCCAAGAACTATTCCACAGGCAGAGGCTCTTGATAAGGCACTTGCAGCAGTAGGCGAAAGCATTGACTACGCCATCAACGTAGAGGTACCAGATGAGAATATCGTTAACAGAATGTCAGGAAGAAGAGCTTGTGTTGGTTGTGGTGCTACATACCACATCAAGTACAGCCCAACTAAGGTGGAGGGTAAGTGCGATACATGTGGCGCTGACCTTATAATAAGAGATGATGACAAGCCAGAGACAGTATTAAACAGACTTAATGTATATCATGAGCAGACTCAGCCACTTATCGACTTCTACAGCGCAAAGGGCGTTATGAAGGAAGTTGACGGAACTGTAGATATGAATGATGTATTTGATGCTATTGTTGCTATATTAGGAGAGTAATAAAATGGCTATAATTATCAAATCTCAGAGAGAAATTGAATTGATGCGTGAGGCAGGAAGAATACTTGCTTTAACACATGAGGAAATAAAAAAAGCTCTTAAGCCGGGAATATCAACCTACGAGATTGATAGAATCGGTGAGGAGGTAATAAGAAGCTATGGATGCATTCCATCCTTTCTTAATTACAATGGTTATCCAGCATCAATTTGTGTTTCTGTAAATGATGAGGTTATACATGGAATTCCATCTAAGGACAGAATCATTCAGGAAGGCGACATAGTAAGCTTAGATGCTGGAGTTATATATCAGGGATATCATTCTGATGCGGCTAGAACCTACGGAGTGGGAGTAATAGATAGTAAGGCTCAGCAGCTTATAGACGTAACAAGAGAAAGCTTCTTCGAAGCACTAAAGGTTTGTAAGCCAGGCAATCATATCCAGGATATTGGATGGGCGGTTTACAATTATATAACTGAGAGAGGCTTTACAGCAGTTGAGGATTTTGTAGGTCACGGAGTTGGAGCAAACCTTCACGAAGGACCGGAGGTGCCAAACTTCCCACAGGGAAGAAAGGGACCAAAGCTTAGACCGGGTATGACCATTGCCATCGAGCCTATGATAAATGCAGGAAGCTGCGACGTATTATGGATGGATGATGACTGGACAATAGTAACTGCAGACGGTGAGCTCTCAGCACACTATGAGAATACAGTCCTTATAACAGAGGGTGAGCCAGAGATACTATCTAAAGCAGATGGAATTGACTTATAGTAGCTAGATGAAATTTGTATATATAGTAAATAGGAGGATTAATATATGCCAAAGGCTGATGAGATAGAAATGGAAGGCGTTGTATTGGAAAAGCTTCCAAACGCAATGTTCCAGGTAGAATTAGAGAACGGATTACAGGTGTTAGCACACATAAGTGGAAAGCTTAGAATGAACTACATCAAAATCCTTCCAGGAGACAAGGTAACTGTTGTTTTATCTCCATATGATTTAACTAAGGGAAGAATCACTTGGAGAGCAAAATAATTTTATAAAAAGCTTGCATTATATTCTATGAAATGATAGAATATCAATTTGTAGCGGACTTTTTTGAAAGGAGTGCATTTTAATGAAGGTTAGAGCATCAGTAAAACCAATTTGCGACAAGTGCAAAGTCATTAAAAGAAAAGGTAGTATTCGTATTATCTGCGAAAACCCAAAGCACAAACAGCGTCAGGGTTAATCTATCAGTATAATGGATAGGTCATCGTTAAACATTAGGTTTTTCGATCTGACAGGAAATGTTAGAACAAGGTATTTAGGATGATAGCCCATCTATAACTATGCCTTGTATTTGTGCGCGTTTATAGAATTCCACTATAACGTTACTAACACAATGCGGCTGGGCACAAAAGTGCCAAAATTATAATTATTAGTAGAATTGTTTCCAGTTTTCAAGGTATGCATTTCACCTTCTATATACATAGAAGATACTAAGAAACGTGAGACAAAAGTAGTAAAATTACGGAGGTATATTAGAATGGCTCGTATTTCAGGTGTTGATTTACCAAGAGAGAAGCGTGTCGAGGTTGGACTTACTTATATCTATGGTATTGGTAAGACTTCAGCAACAAGAATTCTTAAAGAAGCAAATGTTAATCCTGATACCAGAGTGCGTGATTTAACTGATGACGAGGTTAAGAGACTCAGTGAGATCATTAACGAGACTCAGGTAGTAGAGGGTGATTTACGTAGAGAGATAGCCCTTAACATTAAGCGTTTACAGGAGATTGGATGCTATCGTGGTATCCGTCATAGAAAGGGTCTCCCTGTTCGTGGTCAGAAGACAAAGACAAACGCTAGAACTCGTAAGGGTCCTAAGAAGACAGTAGCTAATAAGAAGAAGTAAGATAGAATAACCAGGGAGGTTTAGGTTAATGGCTAAGAAAGTTACAGCTAAGAAAGTGACTAAGAAGCGTGTCAGAAAGAACGTTGAGCGTGGACAGGCACACATTCAGTCATCTTTTAACAATACAATTGTTACATTAACAGATGCCGAGGGTAATGCATTATCTTGGGCAAGCGCAGGTGGATTAGGCTTCAGAGGTTCTAGAAAGTCTACTCCTTATGCAGCACAGATGGCAGCTGAGACTGCTGCAAAGGCTGCAGCACCATACGGTTTAAAGACTGTAGATGTATTTGTTAAGGGACCAGGATCAGGTAGAGAGGCTGCTATCCGTGCACTCGCTGCTTGTGGTATCGATGTAGTTAGTATTAAGGATGTTACTCCAGTTCCACATAATGGATGTCGTCCACCAAAAAGAAGAAGAGTCTAATAGGAGGTACAAGAATAATGGCAGTAGATAGAACCCCAGTTCTTAAGAGATGCAGATCTTTGGGTATGGAGCCAATGTATCTCGGTGTTAATAAGAAGTCAAACAGAACATTATCAAGAGCAAATAGAAAGGTAAGCGAGTATGGTCTTCAGCTTAGAGAGAAGCAGAAGGCAAAGTTCATTTATGGTATGCTTGAGAAGCCTTTCCGTAACTTATACAATAAGGCAGAGAGAATGCCAGGTCTTACTGGTCCAAACCTTATGACTTTATTAGAGTTAAGACTTGATAATATCATTTTCCGTATGGGATTTGCTAGAACAAGAAGAGAGGCTAGACAGATTGTTGATCATAAGCACGTTCTTGTAAATGGCAAGTGTGTAAACATCCCTTCATACAGAGTAAATGCTGGTGATAAGATCGAGATTAGAGAGAAGAGCAAGTCTCTTCAGAGATATAAGGATATCGTTGAGGCTAATACAGGATATACAGCTCCAGCTTGGTTAGATGCAAGCTTAGAGACTTTAAGTGGTACTGTAGTTGAGAAGCCACTTAGAGAGCAGATTGACGTACCTGTAAATGAAACACTTATCGTCGAGTTATATTCTAAGTAAGATTTTAAATTGGTATATACCGCGTTATTTTTTAACGTGGTATATACTTGTAGTTAAAGATGTAACTTAAAGTACACCGGTTTTCCAAAAGGAGGGTTAATAGTGTTTGATTTTCAAATACCTAAGATAGAAATCGTAGAGATTTCTGAGGACAACAAGTACGGCAAATTTGTAGTAGAGCCTTTAGAGAGAGGTTATGGAACAACTCTCGGTAATTCTCTTAGAAGAATTATGTTATCATCATTACCAGGTACTGCTGTAAGTATGGTAAAGATTAAAGGCGTGCTTCATGAGTTCAGTTCTATTCCTGGTGTTAAGGAAGATGTAACTGAAATCGTTATGAATATAAAGAATTTATGTATCAAGAACAACAACAAGGCTAACGCTATTTCAGGCGAGGCTAAGAGAGTATATACAGCATACATTGATATGGCTGGTGACTGTGTTGTTACTGCTGGTGACATTAAGCTTGAGGATGCAGAGCTTGAGATTCTAAATCCAGACTTAGTAATTGCTAACTTAAGTGGCAAGGAAGCTAAGCTTGAGATGGAGCTTATGATTACTGACGGCAGAGGTTACGTAGGTTCAGACAAGAACAAGAATTATGATGCATCTATCGATGCAATCGCTGTAGATTCAATCTACACTCCAGTAGAGCGTGTAAACCTTACTGTTGAGAATACACGTGTTGGACAGATTACAGATTATGATAAGCTTACTCTTGAAGTATTTACAAACGGAACACTAGCTCCAGATGAGGCTGTAAGCCTTGCAGCTAAGGTTTTAAGTGAGCTTTTAGCTCTCTTCATTGACTTATCAGAGATTGCTAATTCAGTTGAGGTTATGGCTGAGAAGGCTGATGATGAGAAGGAGAAGGTTCTTGAGATGAGCATTGATGAGCTTGAGCTTTCAGTTCGTTCACACAACTGTCTCAAGAGAGCAGGCATCAATACTGTAGAAGAGTTAACTAATAAAACTTCAGAGGATATGATGAAGGTTCGTAACCTTGGTCGTAAGTCACTTGAGGAAGTTTTAGGCAAATTAAAGGAATTAGGTTTATCACTTAAGTCAGGAGACGAGTAGGATAAACGATTACCACTCACGCTGAATAATAGTAGGCACAGTGAAGACCCGAAAAAGGGTAAGGAGGAAAAATTATTATGGCTATGTATAGAAAGCTTGGAAAGAAATCAGACCAGAGAAAGGCATTACTTCGTAATCAGGTAACTCAGTTACTTTACCACGGAAAGATCGAGACTACTGAGGCTAGAGCTAAGGAAGTTCGTAAGATCGCTGAGCATCTTATCACACTTGCAGTTAAGGAGAAGGATAACTTCGATGAGGTTACTGTAACAGCTAAGGTTGCTAAGAAGGATAAGGATGGCAAGAGAGTTAAGGAAGTTGTTGATGGCAAGAAGGTAACTCAGTATACTGAGGTTGAGAAGAAGGTTAAGAAGGATCAGCCTTCAAGACTTCACGCTAGAAGACAGATGCTTAAGGTTTTATATCCAGTAGTTGAGGTTCCAACTGAGGCAGCTGGTAAGAAGGCTAACACTAAGAAGGTTGACTTAGTTGCTAAGTTATTCGACGAGTACGGTACTAAGTATGCATCACGTAAGGGTGGATACACTAGAATCGTTAAGGTTGGCGAGAGACGTGGCGATGGCGCTATGGTTGTTATTCTTGAGCTTGTATAAATTTAAGCTAATATACTAAAATATAAATCCCCGCAGCTGATTGCTGTGGGGATTTTGTGCGTTACAAGTGTTGTCATGGCTCATTAAATTTTGTATGGAAGAATAAAAGATTTTGTATTTTAATGACCATTAGTTATATTTTGTTATGAAAATAAATATCCGACAAGAGATATTTGACAGATTTCCTAATACTTTCTTGTATAATGTAAGGTATATAAACCGTGATTTAGAACTGGAGGATTTTTATGGTATATCAATGGATATTACCCATGATGAATTAATGTCTAAAATTGGGTGGCCTAATGCAAAGCATGGAACAAAAGCAACGAGCTATGCAGTCCAATCATACAAGCATGGGTTGCCCATGCTTGTATGATTGGCCCGCCGCAGTCGCTATATACACATAATAAAACACGCATACGTACAAGTGAACTTGTGTATGCGTGTTTTATTATGTGTGCATAGCTCGTTGCTAAGGCTAGTACTCCTCTGCGATTTCAATATCCTCTTGCTCGTGGTCGGAATTGATAAATGGCGTTTTGGAAAGATAAGCAAGCCAGTATCCGGCTCCAACGCCCACACCACCTATAAGGTTACCAAGTGTAACAGGGATTAGATTGTGGGTGATAAAATTGCTCCAGGTAAGCGTATCTGCTGGTATACCATATTCAACAGATGTAAAAAGTGCTGCCATACAAAAATACATATCAGCGATACAGTGTTCAAAACCACAAAGCACGAAGAGCATAACTGGCCAAAAGCTTATTAAAAGCTTTCCGGAAACATCTTTAGATGCAAAAGCCATCCAAACCGCAATACAAACTAGAACGTTACATAGAATGCCCCTTATAAGAGCATCTTGGAAGTCCATACTAGTACGAATAACACCGGAATTTATGACTGCTTCAGCCAAGGTCCCACCAAATAAATCTGGAACATGTCCATATGTAACCATAATTGATACAAATAGAGCTCCTATAAAATTACCAGTGTACACGAAAAACCAATTTTTAAGCATCTTAAATACAGAGACCTTTTTCTCTAGTACTGAGATAATGATCAGATTATTTCCAGTGAAAAGCTCACTACCTGCTATAAGAACCATAGCCATACCAGCTGGGAATACTATGGCTGCTATAAGTCGTCCTGCAGAAGCAGTTTCCATAGTGGCTGTAGCTGTGGTAGCTGCAATACCTGCGAAGGATATAAATAACCCTGCAAAAAATCCTAAAAGAGTCATTTTGAATGCAGACATCATAGTTTTATGAATACCTATGTCCACATAGTTTTTTGCAATTTCCAAAGGGGAGTGCATGATGAGATGTACCTCCTTATATTTAGTTTATGGCTTATTTTATCATAAAGGTTAGGTGCTTGGCTACAAAAAGTTTAAAAGAGAACTGATATTTCATATAGATAAGAGTATTGAGCTTGCAACTGTGAAAGTGTATAATGTGGTATATGGAAAATAACAAAGAAAAAATACTGAACAATTTAAAAAATGTAATGTTGGATAATACAGGTGATGACACGCTTTTAGGTGATGATTTAGATAAGGATGAGGAGATAGTTGACCAGAAACATCTGAAGAAAAAGCTAAGCAAGCCCAAGCGGATAATCCTTCTTGTGGCTGCAATCCTTCTAGTGGTGGTTATCTGCTGCGATATGCGACTAAAAACCGTCAGGTATACATTCGATAGTCCTAAGGTGGAAAACTCCTTTAAAATCGCTTTAATTACTGATTTACATGGTAATAGATATGGCAAGAATCAAAGCACGTTAATTGATGCAATAGATAAGGAAAATCCAGATTTGGTTCTCTTGGGCGGAGATATATTTGACGATAAGATAAGCTATGAAAAGTCAGAGGAGACCATAGCTATATTGTCAGAGAAATATAAGTGCTACTATGTTACAGGTAATCACGAGTATTGGAGCAGGGATGTAGATAATATCATCAATATAGTCAAGTCCTATGGTATAACGGTCTTAGAGGGTGGAGTGGATACCATAGATATAAATGGTCAGATGATAAATATCTGTGGTGTAGACGACCCGGATAATTATGTATATCTTGACGGTGGTCAAAAAATAGAAGACCAACTAAAGCAAGTAGAAAAAAAGGTGAATAAGGATTATTACACCATACTTTTATCCCATAGACCAGAGTACTACCAGGAGTACAGTAAGTATGGCTATGACCTTGTACTTTGCGGTCACGCCCATGGTGGACAGTGGAGAATACCTGGAATATTAAATGGTTTGTATGCTCCGGATCAGGGATTATTCCCAGAGTACGCAGGTGGATTATATGAATATGAGAGTGGAGCTATGGTAGTAAGTCGTGGTTTGGATAGGCAGGGGGTAAAAGTTCCTAGGATATTCAATAGGCCGGAACTGGTAATAATTGAGGTGGAGTAATACTTTTTGAGGTGCTAATGAAAATACAACTACGAAGAGACAATTTAACAAAAGACATAGTAGCAGGTATCATAGTTGCCTTGGTGTCTATCCCTATATCTATGGGATATGCACAGGTTGCGGGTCTTCCTGCGGTATATGGTCTATATGGCTCCATATTCCCAATACTGTTATATGGATTTTTAGCCTCATCTCCACAGGTAATTATCGGAGTTGACGCAACGCCTGCAGCCTTAGTGGGAGGCGCCTTGGCAGGTTTTGGAGTGATGGCCGGTAGTGTGGAGGCTATGGAGATAGTTCCGGTTATAACTATAGTGACAGCTATGTGGCTACTGATATTCTACTTTATTAAGGCAGGAAGGATTGTTAATTTTATATCTAAGCCGGTTATGGGTGGTTTTATATCAGGTATTGGTGTCACAATCATACTTATGCAGCTGCCTAAGCTTTTTGGTGGTAGTGCAGGAACAGGAGAGCTGGTGGCACTTGTTATACATATATGTGAGCAACTTGAGAATTTTAATGGATTAACAGCTTTGCTTGGTGTGGGAACAGTTGCCATAATTTTGGTGTCCAAGAAATTAGCACCTAAGTTTCCTATGTCTGTAGTGATGCTTGTGGTAGGAGCATGTTTAGGTATATTTGGCGATTTGCAAAATCGCGGGGTGGCACTTTTACCTACGGTAGAGGGTGGGCTTCCATCCCTACATATCCCTAAGCTTTCGTTGCTTCTTACGTATGGTGGGGATATTGTAATGATTTCCCTTTCAATAGCCTTGGTTATAGTGGCTCAGACCCTACTTACTGCCAGTAACTATGCCATGAAGTATAATTATAAAATAAACAACAACCGTGAGGTTTTTGCCTATGCAGTGGCAAATGTGGCCGGAGGAATGGTGGGATGTTGCCCTATTAACGGAAGTGTTTCACGAACAGGAATAGGAGCCCAGTATGGTGGTAAATCTCAGGTGATGTCCATAACTGCAACTATCACTATGGTGTTGGTGCTTTTGTTTGGTACCAAACTTTTGTCATATCTTCCAGTTCCAGTTCTTACAGGAATTGTTATATGTGCACTTATAGGAATCATAGAGACTGATGTGGCCAAGAAAACCTGGAAGCAGGATAAGAGAGAGTTTGTAATATTTTCAGTGGCGTTCTTAGGGGTATTACTGCTTGGAACCGTGTATGGAGTTATCATTGGTGTTATGCTTTCCTTTGTGGCGGTAATAGTTCGTGCTGTAGTTCCTCCAAAGTCCTACTTAGGGGTAATACCCGGACATGAGGATTTCTACACCCTTAAGCGTAACAAAAGCGCAAAGCCTATAAGGAATACAGTTATATATCGCTTCAGTGGAAATCTATTTTTTGCTAACTGGGATGCATTTCAAAATGATATAGAAGCCGCAATAGAGGAGGGCACTAAGCGGGTAATTGTGGATGCCAGAGGTATCGGAAATATTGACATGACTGCAGCAGAGCGACTGGTAATCTTACACGATAACCTTAAAAAGCAGGGAATACATTTTTATATAGCGGAGCACGTGGGTTCTGTTAATGACCAGTTACGTACATATGGGGCAGCGAGACTTATAGAAGAGGGCGCAGTTAGAAGAACTATTACCCTGGCACTTCGTGCGGCAGGAGTGGAAAGACCATATCCATTAGTTGGAGTTAAGGCAGATGAGCCGTATGAGTACATTGAGGCAAATGAGAGATTAGCTGAGATTGAGTGGGCATTTGGAGATAGCGCAGAGGATAAGATGGAGCAAATGGCAACCCAGATGGCAGATGAATTGGTACACTCCAAGGATCACAGCATGAAGGGAATACTGAAAGCGGAAGAACATGTTCCTTGGGGACGTATGGGACTCTTCGACGAGGACGAGCTTTTGGAGCGTCTTGAATTCCATCTCACAGAATTAGAGGCTCAGGGTGCTGATGATGTGGAGGAGCTTGAACAGCGTATCGAGCAGAGACGTCAGGTTATCGAGGCAAAGATTAATAATTTAAGCCCAGAAGCCTTAGAGATTCTCAAACGTCATAGACAGGAGATAGAAGAGCATCTTAAGGAGCAGCATCCGGAGTATTACCAGAGGATGCAGGAGATACGTAAGAAGATGGAGTAGTAGGATATTTACCATAGAAAGCATCGTAATGGAGGTAAAACCTTTGAAGCAGGGGACAAGACTATATATAAACATAACTAATCACTGCAATATGGATTGTCCATTTTGTTGTATGTACAGTGGAAAAGATAAGGGTACATATATGGACCAGGCTACATTTCGGGGAATAGTTGATAATGTGGAAGGTATCTTTGAGCTTCAGTTAGAAGGTGGAGAACCCTTGTGCCATAAAGAAATGACTGAATTTATAGAATATGGCATATCAACGGGAAGGTGTAGCAGGGTTATTATACTGACAAATGGTGTAAGGCTGCCTGAATATTTTAATAAAATTAAAACAATAGTTGAGTCATATAAGATTGAAGTGTTGATTAAGATTAGCATAAATTACTATATACTACAAAGGGAGCCTAACCATATGGAGATTATAAGGGATTTATACTGCGAATCAAAAAGTATAGATGGTCTTGATATATGGTGCAATGTTCGTAAACGCAAGCAAGGTGACGAGAACATTGAGGAGGAGTTAGCTAATTATGGCTTGCGTGATATTTCAAATGTATTTTATCTTCAATCCTATGGCAGATTAACAGGAAGTGATTATGATGCGCCTGTAATAGTTCAAAATATTGAGAATTGGAAAATATACGCATCGGATGGAAGCTGCTTTGGGACGGATTTGATTGGCAGAAGTGAGTACGAGAAAGGACTAAATTAAATGATAAAGGTTGGCAGCGAAAGAGAAATAACCTTTTGTCGGGAGCTTAGATATAAAAGACAGAAAGATTATGATATAGGTGAGTATGAATATACCAATTATTCCTTTCCTCAGTGTGGTGATAAAAAGGTATATAAGAACTTCAATTTCAGTATCTTCTTAGATGATTACTGTAATGCGGATTGTAAATTCTGCGTGGCGCAGCTTAGATATAGTCATAGACAGGCTATGTATATTAAGCCCCGCATTGAGGACGATATGGAGTATTTTAAGAGACTTGATAAGGTTCTTGAGCTTATAAGACCCCTTAATCCAAGTGTATCAATTACAGGAGGGGAACCCAGTCTTTCACCTAAGCTTAAAGAAGTGATTAGGATGATAGATGACTATGGCTTCAGGAAGAGAACCATAACTACTAACGGAAGCGGACTTTTGAACAAGATTAAGGGGAATGAGTCAGTTATAGACCAGCTGATTAGATATAACTGGGATCATTTGAATATAAGCAGAGCAAGCGAAAATGAAGAGCTTAACTTAAGAATTATGAGATATCATAAGGAAGAAGAATACTGTAATAATCAAATGCTAAAGCAGATAATAGATATTACAAATAACAGCCCTTTGAAGCATAGACTTAGCTGTCTGTTGCTTAAGGAAAGTGTAAACAGTGTGGATAGGATAAAAGAGTATTTAGAGTTTTATAGACAGATGGGTGTAAATAACGTTATATTCCGAGAGCTTATGGACTTTTCCAAGGACGCTGTTAACACTGAGAAAATAAAGTATTGCATAGATAATAAAATTCATCTTAATGATATTTGGGGGACTTTGGAAAAGGATAGTGAATTTATACCTTATCTCAATATTTTAGGTTATTACTATTATGTTGAAATATATAAATACCATGAAATGATTGTTGCCTCAGAATCAGCAGATTTAAATCAGCAATATGTGGAAAAGGAAAAGCATAAGGATATGGTTTACGAGATGATATTTCACCCTAATGGTAATTTGTGTGGTAGCTGGGTTGACAGTGAGGAAATATTAGATGGTTACAAATAAGCACATGAGACAAACTGAAAAGAGAAAAGAATATAGAGGCTTTGGTCAACTGCAAATAAGAGGAGAAGGAAGCCTTGGAGATGATATCAAGAGACTTGTTTTCGTGGAGAGAGAACCGGATAATCTTATGGCAGCAGCTCTTCTGGTTAAGATGATGAAGGGGGATTTCTGGCTTGTTTTTACAGATAGACATAGTATTAATTTTGATGTAACCGGTAAGCTAAAGGAAGTAGAGTGGGCCCAGGAGATAATAATTCTTTGTCCTTCAATTAATGAGTATAGTCTGGAATATCTGCATAATATTAACAAAAGCTTCGTCTATCTGGGAAATACAACCAAGCTTAATGTTTACAGAGAAAAATGGACAGAAAATGGAAGCAGAATTTACCTCACGGAAGAATCTGTGGCCAGGAAGCTGGGAAAATATTTTAACTGTCATAAAAAGAGCATAGAGGATATTGCCTTATACACAGAAAAACTCATCCCTACAGATAAGGATTTGTACTCTGTTATCAGGTATCAGTATATTCATTTTTCTCATAAGCCTTTGGAGCATTTTATGATTTACTATGATTATTTATCAGGTAACGAGGATGAGGTTAAGCTATCTGATGATAAAGAGAATAGTATGAGGCAAATCTATGATAGGGAGACTTCATATTCAGAAAAATGTATAAGTGAAGCAGTTATAAAGGATAGTAAGGGTGTGAAAATTGCATTTATGCAAGGTGGGTGTCCATGTACCCTTATCCTTAATATGGCTATGAGGAGCCTGAAATGTGACCTTTTCGTTAATGTGTGTATGCACAGACAGCATTTTACTGTTATTGCACATAATAATAGCTTGCTAAAGGAATATGTTGAACCATTTATTTATTCTGGTAGCGGTTTATATTCAGGTGGAGGATGCTTTGGGGCAGATTACAGCTTTCAGGAGTTTGTGGATGCATTTGTGAATCATAAGAGAATTCATGGCTTTCATAGTGAAAGAGAATACGACTATGATGTATTTGACCCGAAGGATCACGAATGGATTCCTTTTACTGAAGGGGAAGCGCACCTTTACCGCAATTTTAATTTCACTATTTTTATAGATGATTATTGCAATGCTGACTGCAGATTTTGTATCGAACAGATAAAAACTGAAAATACAGGTCGAATTGTAAAGTGTGGAAAAATAACTGAGGTTGACAAGTATATTCAGAGATTGGATAAGGTGCTGAAAAAAATAAGGCCATACAACCCAAGTGTTTCCGTTACAGGGGGAGAGCCGCTTATATCACCAGCTTTTCCAGGAGTAATGAAATTACTAAAAAAGTATAAATTTAGAAAAACAGTTATTACAACTAACGGTGCTGATATTTTGGCACATATGGATGAGATTATAGATGCGGGCATATCACATGTTAATTTCAGCAGGCCCCACTATGATGAAAAAATTGTTCAGCATATTATGAGATTTAGAGAATCCATGACCAGCTTCGAGGAGCTCAAAACTGCTATTTCCCATCTAGAGAATAATCATGTTAGAACAAGATTTAACTGTATTATAGGTAAGGATGGAATAGATGGTCTAGAGGAAATGAAAAGGTATATGGATTACATAGCAACCCTAGGGTGCAAGCATGTGGTATTTAGAGAAATGATGTCCTTTAATGAGGAAGCATCTAAGAATATTGAAAAAAAGGAATATTCCGCAACCAATAGAATAATGATGAATAACCTGTGGAGAGCTATTGACCAGAATACAGATTTTCACCCCTTTAACAGTGTAAGAGGACATTACTATTATATTGAGATGTATAATTACAAGGATATATCAATGGTATCTGAAAGGGCTAATCTAAAATGTCTAGAGGATGAAAGAATCAAAAATATGTCCTACATATATGAGATGGTATTCCATCCAAATGGAAACTTATGTGCAGGATGGGATGAAAATCAGGATATAATAAATGTGTAAATATTTTTTCGTAACCTTACAACACTGTAAGCTAAATGTAAGATTAATAAATGGTACATTCTCATAATTAGCTGTATTATAAGCACATAGCAAGGGGATGTGAATTGATTATTTGCAAGAGCAATCCTTAATTAATCTTATATTTAGGAGGAGAAAGAATATGAAGAAGGAGAAGAAGGCAAGCTTAGCACAGGTAGCAGAAAATGTTAAATAACAAAAAGCTTTCGGATTGATTGTCCGAAAGCTTTTTGTTATTTAATCAACCTTTATAAACTTTAATTCAGCTCCGTCTGATTCCAAGGTTATAGATTTATCCCCTGCATTGTAATGTCCCTTCATAGTATCTGAACTATCTTTAATAGTAACGTTGTTCCCATCGAATTTTATCTGTCCTACACCATCAGTTTTGATGTATGTGTAATCTATTTTAACCTCACATCTACTGCCCTTTATCTTTATGCTGGCGAATATATCCATACCAGATACAGCTTCTAGCTCTTCTACAGTGTATGTAAGTCCACCCTGAGATGCTGAAACCAATTCATAGGTGCCATTATGCATATTTAGCTTTCTCCAGTTGTTAAGAAATCCGCCGATAAAAAATATAGCTATAAGCGCAATTATGGCATATTTTACAATATCAGAGCTGTTATTTTTCTTTGGGCTTGATTCATCTGAATTGTAGCTTGTTGATTGAATCTGATATGGTGTGTCCATATCTAAGTTTCCAAATAATGCATCATTGACACTAGGTCTTTCATTATAAGTGTTCTCCGTGTTCTTTTGTGCTTCATCCTTTTTTAATTCCATTTTTCTCTCATCCTCTAAATCATATATTAGTTAAATATAACACTATACAGTATAACAGAATTCATATTTTTCGTAAATACTTAAGCTGATAGATATGTGTTTCGTATTTTTCTTGAAACTAACAAGGTGGATTGATATAATTAGTTATTATTTTACAAAAGGAGTTCTAGGGGGAATAATGAGAAAGATAGGAATTTTAGAAGATGATGAGGCTTTAGGGAGAGAGCTTACATATTTCCTTACATCAAATGGATATGAGGCAAGGTTGATTGCGCCAGTGGAATACGAGGGCAAGAGAACGGATGAAGTGATTAAGCTTTTGATAGATGAGAATCTTCATCTACTGCTTCTAGATATAGGACTTCCGGGAGTGGATGGTCTTCACATCTGCAAGCAGTTTAGACAGACATCCGAGGTACCGGTTATTATGATAACCAGTAAGAATGATGAGCTGACAGAGCTAATGGCTATTAATAATGGGGCTGATGATTTCGTGGCCAAGCCATTTAATCCCCAGATACTTATAGCTCATATGGAGTCGGTGCTTAGAAGAACCTATAAGGAGTCGGCTTCTTCAGATGAGCTAAGGATTAATCAGACTGTAATTGACGCTGATGGTAATGAGATAAGCCAGAGCTTTACATTTGAGGTGCTAAAGGGAAGAATTACAAATGGTGACATGGTGGCAGATTTATCTAAGAACGAGATTCAGATACTTAGAGAATTGACTAAGCGTCAGGGAGAAATTGTGTCAAGGGATGACATCATAAATGCCCTTTGGGATGAGTGTATGTTTGTGGATGATAACACTCTCACTGTAAATATGACCAGACTTAAGGGTAAGCTGGAGGACATAGGAATAGTGGGAGCCATAGTAACTAAGCGAGGAATGGGGTACCAGCTTGTATGAGATACGGACAGTATATAAGGGAGCATAAGCTGTGGGTAATAATATTTGCCTGCTTGCTTGGCTCATTTGAAATATTTTTGCTTACCATAAAGGGCAGTGGCTGGCTTATGGTTTATGTGGCAGCAGCCTGTGTTGTAGGTTTTTTACTTGGAACCTTTGTTGATTACAAAAGGTGGGCGAAATATTTTCAGCATATAGATAATTTAATGGAGGACCTAGATAAGAAATATCTTCTCTGTGAGCTATTAGAGCAGGGAGATACTCAGGAGGAAAAGAAGCTAAAGGAAATTCTCTATGACATGGAGGTTAGTATGAATGAGAGAGTTTCCAGGTATAGGAGAGGCTCTAAGGAGTATAAGGAGTACATAGAAAGCTGGGTTCATGAGATTAAGCTTCCTATAGCTACCATGAAAATGATTCTGGCAAATCATAAGGAGCAGGACCCGGGTCTGGAGGAGGAACTAGGTCGCTTAGAGGGGTATGTGGAACAGTCACTTTTCTACGCCAGAAGTAATGATGTGGAGAAGGATTATCTGATTAATGAGGTAAGCTTAGAAAGGACAGTCCAGGAGGTTATTCTAAAGCGTAAGAAAACTCTTAGAAATATAAAGACAGGTATTAATCTTCATGATTTAGAGCAGACCATATACAGTGACAGTAAGTGGCTGGAGTTTATTCTAGGACAGATAGTGGATAACAGTATAAAGTACGGCGAAGAGGGTAAGCTTCGTCTGGAGATTTATAGTGAAAAGAAGGATAATGCAGTACTGTTATATATAAAGGATAATGGTTGCGGAATTAAGTCTTCAGAGACCTACAGGGTGTTTGACAAGGGCTTTACCGGAAGTAATGGCAGAGCGGGCAAGAATTCCACAGGAATTGGGCTTTACCTGTGTAAGAAGCTATGTGATAGGCTGGAGCACAATATTGGAATTGAGTCAGAGGAAGGTCAGGGAACCACGGTGACTATTGTATTCCCGCTTTCTGATATGGTTCAAATGACTGAGTAATTATGATAACCTTACGAAATCGTAAGGTTATTGTAAGTTTAGGAAATGGATACACTTGGGGATTTGTAATAATATATGCATACAAGGTAGGCAACAGCCTATATGTGCCTTATATTTATGTATCTATTATTAGCGTATTTATTATGGAGGAGAAAAATGAGTACAGTATTACAGGTAACAAATGTAGAGAAATATTACGGAAATAAGGGAAGTCTTACCAAGGCTCTTGATGACATAAGCTTTTCAGTGGAAAAGGGAGAGTTTGTAGGAATTATGGGAGCTAGCGGAAGCGGTAAGACTACACTTCTTAACTGTATTTCAACTATTGATAAGGTTACTGGGGGAAGTATCCTTGTTAATGGCAATGACATTACAACACTGAAGAAGACAGCCTTAAATAAGTTCAGAAGAGATGAGCTTGGCTTTGTGTTTCAGGACTTTAATCTTCTTGACACCATGACAGCTTATGAGAATATTGCTTTGGCATTATCTATTCAGAAGGTTGGGGCTTCTGAAATAGACAAAAGAGTGAAAGAAGTAGCTACAAAGCTTGGCATAACTGAGGTGCTTAAGAAATACCCTTACCAGATGTCCGGCGGACAAAAGCAGAGAGTTGCCTGTGCCAGGGCTGTTGTAACTAACCCTAAGCTGATATTAGCTGATGAGCCTACAGGAGCACTTGATTCTAAGGCTTCAAGAATGCTTCTTGACAGCTTCAAGACCTTAAATAAGGAGCTTGAAGCCACAATTCTTATGGTTACACATGATGCATTTACAGCCAGCTATGCATCTAGAATTATATTTATTAAGGATGGAAAAATCTTCACAGAGCTAAAGCGTGAGAATGGGGAGTCTAAGAAGGACTTCTTCAACAGAATCATCCAGGTGGTAACACTCTTAGGAGGTGAGATGGATGAGCTCATTTAAGATGGCTTTGGCTAATATTAGGAAAAGTATGAGAGATTATGTGGTGTACTTTATAACACTCATAATCGGTGTGGCAATTTTCTACGTATTTAACTCTGTGGGAGATCAAAGTGTGGTTAAAAGTATTACGGGAACAGGCTATGAGATTATAGAGCTTATGCTGCTTTTGCTTGATGGTGTTTCTGTGGGAGTTGCATTTGTACTTGGCTTCCTTATTATCTACGCAAATAATTTCCTTATTAAGAGAAGAAAAAAAGAATTTGGGATATATATGCTTCTTGGAATGAGCAAGAAGCAGGTGTCGAAAATCCTTATTAGCGAGACATTTTTGGTAGGTGTTGCTTCGCTTATAGTGGGACTTGGAATTGGAGTATTTGCATCCCAATTTGTGTCTATCCTCGTAGGCAAATTCTTTGAGGTGGATATGAGTGCCTATGCATTTACAGTTTCAGGTGGGGCTATACTTAAGACTGTAATAAACTTTGCAGTTATATATCTGGTGGTGCTTATATTTCACGGAATAGCAATCTCAAAATACAAGCTGATTGATTTGCTTTCTGCAAATAAGAAGACTGAAAAGCACCTTTTGAAGAACCCTGTAGTATCAACCATTGTATTCCTTGTGTCAGCAGTGGCGTTAGGATATGCATATTACAGAGTGGGATTTTGTACTGGAGAGTTATATCAGGAGGAGGTTTTGGCCCATATACTTGTAGGTACTGTGTCAACAGTGTTAATATTCTGGTCTATGTCAGGCTTCCTATTATCAGCCTTAAGAGGCTGTAAGAAGCTTTATAATAAGAATTTAAATTCATTTGTTATAAGACAGTTTTGTAACAGTATCAATACATCAGCAATTACTATGGCTATTATCTGTCTTATGCTTTTCGTTACAATATGTACTTTCGCGTCAGGCTTTTCTATAGCTCACGAGATGCAGGCTACTGTAAATGAAAGCACACCTGTTGATTACAGTATGATGATGACTGGTACTAAGCCAGTCAGCCAGCTGGTGCAGGAAGAGGGCATGCCAACTAGTGAGTGGGCTGCTGATGATATGGTGGAGCTTCCTATATTTCAGGTGGATAATATGACCTGGGGAAGTGGATTGGGAAATGTACACACTGAAGCTATCGAACAGTTTCCGGCGGCTAAGTGGGACACAAAGGAAAATATTATCGCAGTGTCAGATTATAATAGGCTAGCTGCTCTATATGGTGGCGAGGAGATTTCTCTGGGCAGTGACCAGTACCATATTGTATGTGACTTTTCAAGCTTCAAACAGTTTAGAGATAAGGCTATGGCAGCAGGTACAGAGATTGATTGTGGTGGATACATTTTAAAGCCCGGCAACAAGGAATGTGTAAATGGATACATTGTAATGTCAGGTGGCTCTACAAATACAGGTGTTATTATAGTACCTGACGAAGTGGCAAATAGCCTTAAGGACAGTGAAAAGCTTGCAGGATATCTTATGGCTGGAAACTTCAGCGCAAAGGGCAAGAAGGATAAGAAGGAAGTAGAAGCTAAGCTTCTGGATGTTACTGAAAAGTACTGGGCTATGGACTATGATAACTTAGATTATATGCCTCCTATGATTGTGGGAACTAAGGTGACTATTGTGGAGTCAAGCAATGGACTTACACTTTTATCAACATTTTTAGTAATATATATGGGTGTGGTATTCCTAATCGCAAGTGCTGCCTTACTTGCTCTTAAGGCTCTGTCTGAATCTATCGATTCAACTGGTAGATATGAGATACTTAAGAAGATTGGTAGCGACCAGAAGTTGCTTAGAAAGGCACTTTTCGCTCAGATTGGAGTATATTTTACACTTCCACTTGTGGTAGCTATAATTCACTCCATATTCGGTATGAAATTTGCAGAGTTTGCTATGTCAGCCTTCCTTAATGGAAGTCCATTCTGGGGAATCTGTGTGACAGCAGCACTTATGGCCGTGTTATATGGTGGATATATGCTTGCAACCTATAGAACTAGTAAGAGGATTGTGGAGCTAGAGGGATAATGGATATAGTCAGGTGTGATTTGGTAAATCATGCCTGATTTTGTTTTGTTAAAAGTTTTCTATAATATTGTTAGACATAAAATCTGTCTTACGTCTTATTAGGTGAATGTAGCTTTGCATTCAACTTTTGTCAAAAAAATATAAATCTATCCCCCAAAAAAAAGAGATTGTAATCGTATCTATAGTATATATATGATATAATGCAAAAAGCGATTCCGAATATATGGGGGAATTGTAGATGCGGTTTATGAAAGAAAAGGAGAACCAAAATGAAAAAATTATTATTAACAGTGATGATGATTAGCGCATTAGCTCTTACTGCTTGTGGAAAGGCAGAAGAAACTAAAAAGACTGAGGCAACCAGTGAAATGAATGTAGATGCAAAAGAGGACTTAGCTGACTTGGCAAGTGGAGTCGTTGAACAGGTTGATTCTGAAAAGGAAGAGGCGCAGCAGACTAACAATGCATATGTGGGCGAGTATTTGGATTATGATAATAATGAACCAAACCTGTTTATTAGTGCTAATGGAGATGGCACATATAAGTTGGAAATCGGAATATTTCGTTTAGCTGTATTCGAGGATTCTGATGCAGTTTTGACAGAGGCTGGGTTGGAGTTTACAGCTGAAGATGGAGCAGGTAATCCTATAAAGGGTGTAATTACTTTGGAGGGTAATGAGGCTGTAGTAACCTTTACTGAGTCCACATGGAGCTTGATTACAAATGGTACAGCCTATAGATACCATAGACCATCCACACAGTAGAGAAGATATAAATAAGAACAATTGGACCGAATTCGGCAGTGAGCTGGGTTCGGTTCTTTTTATTATATTGCTAATTATAGTTTGGTGAATTATAATTTAGTGGATTGGATTTAATTTAGTAATGGGAGTTTACGTATGAAGATAATTTGCCTTATGGAAAATACTGCTCAGGCAGATAATATTCTTTCAGAGCATGGCTTTAGCCTGTATGTGGAGACTGAGAATCACAAGCTTTTAATAGATGCTGGGCAGTCACCATCCTTTGCTGAAAATGCTAAGACCTTAGGTGTGGATTTGTCTAAGGTGGATATGGCTATGCTTAGTCACGGACACTATGACCACTCTGGCGGGCTTATGAGATTTGCCCAGATTAATAATATTGCACCGATTTATATGCAAGTTAATGCAGGAGGAGAGTATTATCACACTAATGACACATTGGAGAAGTATATTGGGATAGATAAGGAGATTCTTAAACTTCCACAGGTAAAGCTTGTGGATGGAAATATGAGAATAGACCAGGAGATAAGTATGTTTGCAGGTGTTAAGGGGAGAAAATATTTTCCATCAGGGAATTCGGAACTTACAAGGAAGCTTTCTGACGGTACATTTGTCCAGGATGACTTTAGCCATGAACAGTATGTGGTTGTAGAGGAGGATGGTAAGAAGGTTCTGATTTCTGGCTGTGCTCATAATGGAATACTTAATATATTGGATGAGTTTAAGAAGCTGTATGGATGTGAGCCAGATATGGTAATAAGTGGTTTCCACCTTATGAAGAAGACCGGCTACAGTGGTGAGGATGTTGAGAATATTAAGTCTATCGCTGAAGAACTTGTCACCATGGATACCACATTTTACACAGGACATTGTACAGGGGTGCCAGCCTTTGATATAATGAAAGAGATTATGGGAGATAAGCTTCACTACATTCATAGTGGAGATGAGATATAGGAGGTTACTGTGGAAGGAAATGAATTGGATAAGAATAGTTTGGTTAAAAGAACTGGTAGTATCTTAGGGAAGATAGTAGTTGGAGTTAGTATATTTATTATTGTGGCATTTGTTGTGGTGATGTGCTTAATTGTAATTCCCTTACCTACCAGCGTGAAAAATGCGGATGTGGATTACCAAACATCACAGATTTTTACAAGAGATGATATGGATGAAGCTATAGCTGTAGTTAAGGCTGAATTCAAGGAAATGGATTGTTTTGAAGGCTGTAAAATGGATAAGATTGTGTATGATGGTGATGAAACATCTTTAAGAGAATTGGAATCATTAAAGGAAAGAAACTTGGATTATGATGAGTGTATTTTATTCAAAACTTATTATACAAGAAGCAAAATAGCATGTTTTAAGGATAGCTGGGGACCAGAGGAAGGTATGTTTATATTTTGGTTAGGAAGAAAAGATGGTGGAAACTGGGGAATAGTAAGTTCAGGAACAGGATACTAAGTTATGATTAAAATTCGCGACCTTGCATTTGAATATTTTGAAAGAGACGAAGAGGGTAATCTCACAGATATGATTAACGCTATCCGTGGGATTAATTTTGATGCAAGAAAGGGTGAATTTATCGGTGTCTGTGGCAAGAATGGTTCCGGTAAGAGTACATTTGCCAGAATACTGAATAGACTGTTGGTACCTATTGAGGGTACTGTTATAATCGGTGGCAAGGATGCACTAGATGAGGATAATATTCTGGATATTAGAAAAGCTGTAGGCATGGTGTTTCAGAATCCGGACGACCAGCTTATTGGAAGCGTGGTGTCAGAGGATGTGGCTTTCGGCGCGGAGAACCTGAGTGTTGCTCAGGAAGAGTTGTGGGAACGAGTAATAACTGCTGTGGAGCAGGCTGGGCTTGTGGCCTATGGTGCCAGAGCTGATGGTGTCGAAAAATATGTGGATAGAAGAATAAATGAATTAAGTGGTGGTGAAAAACAAAAGGTTGCCATAGCCGGAGTTTTGGCTATGAAGCCTCAGTGTATAGTTTTAGACGAGTCTACAAGTATGCTGGATCCAAAGTCCAGACTAGAGATAATTAAGACTATGAAGGAGCTTAATGAAAAGCTTGGCATAACCATTATTATGATAACCCATATGATGGAGGAACTTCTGGTGGCAGACACCATTTACCTGCTTCATCAGGGGAAATTGGTTGCCAAGGGTAGGAAGGAAAGTATATTTTCCAAGGATAGCAAGCTTTTTGACTACGGACTAGACTATCCTGAGATAGTTAAAATCAGAGAGATTTTATTAGAAAATAACGTTATAAGAGATAAAAGCTTATTTACAGTAGAGGGAATAGTGGCACGAATTAAGAAGGAGCATCCATATTCCTTCGAGCTAGGTGTGAAGTTGCCAGCTCCTATGCCAGAGCATAAAAAGATAGACCCGGTAAATGCAATATTAGTTGATAAGCTCTCATGTGGATATGGTAAGAAAAAGGTTCTAGAGGATATATCCTTTAGCGTAGGCAAGGGTGAATACGTGGCAGTAGTTGGTGCCACAGGAACAGGAAAATCAACTCTCCTACAGCATATACCAGCCCTACTCAAGCCTATGTCGGGCACAGTGTATGTGGATGGTATTGATGTAAATGACAGAACCACAGACATACAGGCTTTAAGATGCAAGATAGGCTACGTGTTCCAGTATGCCAGTCAACAGCTGTTTGGGAAAAATGTGTACGAGGATGTGGTATTTGGACCTAGAAATGTAGGAGTATCAGAGGTTGAGGCGGAAAAACGTGCCTACGAGGCTATCAAGCTGGTGGGACTTCCAGATGACATCTACGATATGCCTATAAATAAGCTTAGTGGTGGTCAGAGGAAGAGAGTGGCACTAGCGGGAGTCCTTGCTATGAAGCCGGAGTACCTGATATTAGATGAGCCAACCTCAGGTCTTGACCCAGTGGGCAAGACGGAAATGCTTGATATAATCGATGCCCTCCACAATGAGGCTGGAATAACCATTATAATGGTAAGCCATGATGTGGAAACTATTGCAACTAGGGCGGACAGATTGATAGTTTTAGATGGTGGAAACCTTAGCTATGACGGAGATGTGGCTATGGGCTTTTATAAGCAGTGGTGTGATGGACAGGATGAAACTGCTATGTCTAATATCCCGGTTATTATGCAGCTTCTTATAAAGCTTAGATTAGCTGGTATGCCTGTGGATTGCGTAGAGACGGATATGGCTAGAGGTGTGGAGAATATTATCAAGTGTTTACGATAGAAGTTGGAGATACCTTAAGATGTTAACGTAAATTAATGTGAAGATATTAAATAGATTTTAACTACAAGGAGTTAAAGTAAGGATGTTAAAGGATATAACTCTAGGTCAGTACTACAGCACAGATTCGTTGCTTCATAGACTGGATCCTAGACTTAAGATAAGAGCTACAATTGCATATATAATACTGCTTTTGCTAGATAGAAATGTAGCTTTATTTGGCATGCTTACAGTGGTATTTGTGGTAGCAGTTTTCTTAAGCCGAGTACCCTTAGGACATATGATAAGGGGAACTAGAGGAATCCTTATAGTAGTTGTGCTTTGTTCAGCTATCAATATATTTACCACACCGGGCACAGGTGGTGTAAGCATATTGGGTCTGACTGCCACATCAGCAGGCTTAATCAAGTTCGGTTTTGTAGTGTGGAGAATGGTGCTGATGATATTTATGTCATCACTTCTTATGTACACAACTACTCCTACAGAGCTTACAGATGGTTTAGAAAAATGCTTTCACCTAAGTGGAAATGTAGCTATGGGCATAACAATTGCCATGAGATTTCTGTCAGTCTTAAGTCAGGAGCTAGATAGAATAATGAAGGCTCAGGAAGCCAGAGGTGCATCCTTTCATAAGGGTGGACCAGTTAAGAGACTTAAGGCAATGAGTAAGGTACTGGTTCCACTGTTTCAAAATTCTATAGACAGGGCGGGTAATCTTGGTGAAGCTATGGATGCTAGGTGTTATACTGGTGGTAAGGGAAGAACCAAGCTTAGACCACTTGTGTATGACACTAAGGATGTGGTAGGATATGTAGTGGTGCTGGTAGTTATGGCACTGGGGATTTATTTGGCAATTAGGTTTTAGGAGAAATATTTTCGAGGGATAATATGGGTTGGGATATAGCACAATGTGAGGATGAAGAATTAATCAAAATTGCTGACAGATTAAATAGATGCAGGGAAAGCAAGGTTATGCTTGATCTAGAGCTTTCCAATGAAGAGTTTAAGCTTAAGCATATTCATAAGAGAAGACAAATGACGGCATCTAAGGCAAGAAGTAGAATGAAGTATATCATTCCATTTACCTTGGTGGAAATAGGCTGTATAGTGGGATTTGTTTCGTCGGTAATAGAACTAAAAACTGTGGGTTATAATGCTGGGGGAGTTATTTCTATGCTACTAACCTTAATAGGAGTCTTCTTCTGCGGACTTATTTGCATACAGCTTTGGCTGCCGGAGCTTAAGATGTTTGGTAAATTCAATCCATTTTCAACTAATATGGATGCTGACAAGGGAGCTGTAACCTTTGAGATAGAGCGACAAAAATCAGAGGAAAGAATAACTGTACTTAGGACAGAAATAAATACCGTCGAGGACGAAATCAAGCATTTGTCAGCTAAGAAAAGGGAGCGGGAGCTATTTGTACGAACTCAGCTTTTAGAGGAAAAGGCAAAGGTATTCTTAGGTGAGAAACCAGCTGATGAAACATTTAAAACATCAAAATCAGGCTTGTCCTTTAGTATTAAAAAGGATGAAATAAGTGATATTCAAGCAGAGGAGCTACTTAAGGGTATAAATGAAGAGCTTGATATTCTAGGAAGAACAAAGACAAGGCTTGAGTTAGAGGACAAAAAGCTTCAGGATAGAATTATAGAGATAGATGAAAATATATACGGCGTTAAAGAACAGGTTATAAGATACATATTAATAGGTGCTATTCTTACTATAATTGTAAGCTGCTTTGAGGGAGTAGTGATGCATGTGCTAGGTGGAATTTGGTGTTTGATTATGCTACCTTATATGGTGTGGCTTATAAATGTGTGTAAGGAGCCTGTGGTTTCATATCTAGTGGAACATGACCACAAGCAGATTAGGGACTATGCATTTACCCATAGCTTAACACCGGTATATAAGAAGAGAAAAGAGCTGGCCAGAGATTTGGCAGACTGCGCAAATGAGATACATAAATATGAAAGCAAAAAGCAGGAGGTAGAAAACCTAGGACTGCTGTAAGATGGAGATATAATGAAGAGAGTTAAATTAATTGTGGCCTATGATGGTACCAACTATCATGGCTGGCAGATACAGGACAATGGAATAACAATTGAGGAAATACTGAATAAGGAATTATCCGAGCTTCTCAGGGAGGACATTAAGGTTATCGGTGCAAGTCGTACAGACTCAGGTGTTCACGCATTGGGAAATGTAGCTGTATTTGATACAGAAACTAGAATACCTGCAGAAAAGATTTCATTTGCACTTAATCAGAGACTGCCGGAGGATATAAGGATTCAGGAATCCTGTGAGGTGGCAGAAGATTTTCATCCGAGATTTTGTGATACAATCAAGACCTACCAGTATCGGATATGGAACTCAAGATTCCCAAACCCTATGGTGAGACTTTATTCAAAGTTTGTATATTACAACATTGATATAGATAAGATGCAGCAGGCAGCAAATTACTTGGTAGGAGAGCATGACTTTAAGTCATTTTGTTCAACTAGAACTCAGGTGGAAAATACTGTGAGACGTGTCACAGAGATAACATTTTCCCAAGAGGGCAATATGGTTACCATGACCATAAAGGGCTATGGATTTCTATATAATATGGTGAGAATCATAATGGGAACTCTCCTTAAGTGTGGTATGGGAATGTATGAGCCGGAGCACGTAAAGGAGATACTTGAGGCAAGAGATAGAGCGGTAGCAGGACCCAAGGCGGAGGCCTGTGGGTTGACGCTGGTTAATATAGAGTACTTATAGATACACAAGATTTAGTGTTTGTAAATTTGGGAACACTTCATATAGGAAAACCGGCCAAATGCTTGAAAAAAGATACATTTTTTGTAAAAAAATTCATTGACACAGCCGGACCCGTATAATATAATATCAAATGTTGACGTGGAAATTCACGCTATTTTTGCGTGCTTTTCTATAAGAGGATGAATAATATATTCTAGCCAATGCCCCGGAGAGGATGTATTAACATACAATTTACATTTTAGTTTAATTAAGGAGGAACCACAATGAAGAGCTTTATGGCAAGCCCATCAAACATTGAAAGAAAGTGGTATGTAGTTGATGCTACAGGACATACATTAGGTCGTTTATCATCAGAGATAGCTAGCATTTTAAGAGGAAAGAA
>SVEC01000017.1 GCA_015057555.1 Lachnospiraceae bacterium
ATCGCAGTTTTAATCATTTCACGAACAATAGCCCACAAGTATGCTGTTAAATCTAAATCATCACTTGTTGGAGTAAGTTCTGTATTACCACTTCGTATCAAACCCATTTTCAAGTGGTCTATTGAAAAATATGGATATTTATACTTTTCGAGCAGTTTCTGTGCCAATGCTGTTTTTCCTGTATGTGATGCTCCTGCTATTAAAATAATCATTCTCTAACCTCTTTGTAAAATTCAAATCTTCTGTTGCTTTCAATCTCTCCGCAAGACTGAAATTTCACGTTGCTTTCAAGTTCTCAGCATTATATAAAGTCAACTATCCTTAATTGGTAACCAAATCTCAATAATTGAATTTTCTCTATTCCAATGAAAGCGATAGTCATATCTTTCAAAATGCAGAAAACTCTCCCGTAACGGAGTATATTCCGTATTAGGTAATATTTCTTTATAGATTTTACTATAAGTTTCGTATATCTTATCCATAGAACCAATATGCTCAACAACCATGTATTTGCACGAAGCAATTTCTTTTGAAACAAATCCCTCTGGGACTACTATTTTTCGTGGTATTGCACAGTAATAAAATAATCTATCTTCTTTTCTTTCCATAAAGGCATATTTAATCCAATTTCCTGATTGTGATAAATATGCTTTTTTGAGGTTATTATTAAATTTACGCCAAAAATCTACACATATTTGAATATTTTCTTTTTGTCTATTGGTAAGTTCGATTTCTTGTCCAATCACCGAAAAAGACTCCAGTTCACAAATTCTATAATTCATCTTTTCTCCTTGTGAGCTGTTATAATGGTATAACTATATGCATTTACAGTTATTATACAAGCATCTATATTGATATACCAGTTCTTTCCATTTCTCGTGATAACAGCATTATTTGATTTGATTTTATCTCTACACCATCCGACAACATCATCTGTATCTAATGACAGATTTCTTTTTATTCGAACAACACCCAATTCTGTTGTATGTAACTTATCTAAATTATCTAATAATTCATTTGGTACACTCATGCTCTTATATCCTCACTTCGTCAACTTCAAATCTTTAAGTACTTACATGGTCAATAACACAACTTCTTCTGCACTCTTTTTTTATATCATTTTAATCTCTTTAGTCTCTCCAATAACAACGGAAGTGCCTTATCTATCCAAAATTCTCCACATATCTGACCACTAGACATTCCACCATGTGCATACTTTGATAAGAACATATGACATTCTCTAGTTAAAGGAGCTCCGGTAAGTTTTTCAAATACCGCTTTAAATCTCTTTTCAAAATCTTCTAATGATATCGTTACCAGAACTGTTGAAAATTCATTTCTCATCTCTTCCCATAAATAGGGGTCACCACGTAATCCCCATTGTTTAGGCGTCTCTTCAAAAATTGATGAAACAAAAACTGCAGTTGCTTTTATATCTTCCATAAACACCACTTCTACTTTAATACAAATAAAACAACGTAAACTTCAAATCCATCTCTTTATATTACCAATCATTATTAACTAATGCACAAATATTTCAATAAAGCCCATTAATATATTAAATACATATAAAACACCTGCACCGCAATGCAATAACAATCCAATTACACACCCAACTGCTGATAATTTATATCCTTCATTCCATTCTCCCTTTGTGTACTGTGCCGAAACCACAACCCCAGCTACAATTAACAGAATAATCGCAACACTAATCAATATTATATTTAATTTTGTAGCTAAAAGAACAAGTAAAATATTAACTATTCCAAATATTAAACATTCTTTCCACGAAGAAGAAGCTTTATTATCATTTTTCATTTCTATCACCTCGTAAATAGCATTTTACCTATGTATAAGCAAAGCATTAATCTTATTCTGGTTTTTTTAACTCAAAAATATCATCATCTATCAACTTTACATTCCCACTAGAGTATGCCATCAATGCATATTCAATTCTTTCCAAATAATCAATATAATTCCCCGGAAAATTATCCAGAACGTAATCATCCTTTGGATCAAAGTGAAAAATAATATACTTCAATAAGTTTTGATAGCTATTAGTTATCTGAGCAGTTATTTCACTTGAATTAACATTGTTTATAACTAGTACAGTTACGCTTTCATAAAACTCCCAAAACTTCTCCTCTGAAAAATAACCCCTTTCATGAAGATAAAACATAAAGCTATTATTTTTCGTTTTATAATTATCTAATAATATTTGTTTTGCATGTTCAACTGTCATAATCTTAATTTATTATACCTCCACAAGAAGTCTCACTTGTAAGTATATCTCTCATAATTAAATATATCAATACCAGTTAACAAAAAAGCACCCAAGCAAAACATATTGCTCGGATGCTCATAATTACATATTATTCAACTGATAAAATATAGTAATATACCGGCTGATTACCTGGGTGAAGCTCAACCTCAAAATCAGGATATTCTTCCTCAAGAGTAGCTACAAGAGCCTCTGCATCCTCCTCAGATACATCCTCACCATAGTATACACTTAAGAGCTCTGAATCCTCATCAGACATTTCCTTAACAAGCTCCTTGATAACCTCTACTATATCAGTTCCAACTGACTTAATTCCAGTATCATCGATACCCATAAAGTCACCAATCTTAATTTCCTTACCATCTACTGAAGTATCTCTAACAGCGTAAGTAACCTGACCTGACTTAACAGCAGTCATTGCATCAGTCATACTAGCCTCATTATCCTCAGGTGACATACTTCCCTCGAAGCCTATCATAGCACTGATGCCCTGAGGGATAGTCTTTGAAGGAATAACGATAACATTCTTATCATCCTCAATTGAAGCTGCCTGATTAGCAGCTAAGATGATATTCTTATTATTAGGAAGGACAAATACTGTCTCAGCGTTAACATTTGCTATAGCTCCAAGAACATCCTCTGTACTTGGATTCATAGTCTGACCACCCTGAATGATGTAATCTACACCAAGATCAAGGAAAATGTTATTTAAGCCCTCACCTACAGATACTGCTACAAAACCATAAGGCTTCTTAGGTGCTGTGGCTTTAGCCTCAATAGCGTCAAGCTCCTGCTCAGCAGCCTTTTGCTTATCCTGCTCCATAATAACCTTCTCACGGTGCTCTTCTCTCATATTATCAACCTTCATATTAGTAAGCTGACCATACTCGAGACCCTTCTCAAAGGCCTGACCTGGGTGATTAGTATGAACATGTACCTTTACTATCTCATCATCAGATACGACAACAAGAGAATCACCTATTGAGCCAAGGAACTCCTTAAACTTAAGCTCAATATCCATATTCCACTCCTTCTCAAGAAGGATGATAAACTCTGTACAGTATCCAAATGTAATATGTGATGTATCAATATCCTCTGAGCTAACACTTGTAGTAGCACCAGCCTTAGGAGTAGCTAATATCTTATCATCCACTACCTCCTTGCCAGTAAGTCCATTATAAGCACCTATAATAAACTCCATAAGGCCCTGTCCACCTGAATCAACAACTCCAGCTTCCTTAAGTACAGGAAGCATATCAGGTGTAGAAGCTAGAACAGCGTTTCCGTGCTCTATAACCTGAGCACCCATCTCCTCAAAATCAAGACCTTCTGCAGCAAGCTCAACTGCCTTCTCAGCAAGACCCTTAGCAACTGTAAGGATAGTACCTTCCTTTGGCTTCATAACAGCCTTATAAGCAGTTTCAACACCTCTTACAAATCCATCAGCAAGAACTGTAGGAGTAATAACCTTTTTATCCTTTATCTCCTTGCAAAATCCTCTTAAAAGCTGAGAAAGAATAACACCTGAGTTACCTCTCGCACCTCTAAGGGAACCGCTTGAAATAGTCTTAGATAACTCAGCAATAGATGGATTTGCTAAAGCACTAACCTCCTTTGCTGCGGCCATAATAGTAAGAGACATATTTGAACCTGTATCACCATCTGGCACTGGGAATACATTAAGCTCATTTATATAGTCTTTGTTTTTCTCTAAGTTGTACGCACCTGCAATAAATGCCTTTTGAAGCATTTCTGCATCAATTTTCATAATAGCCACTTTAAACTTCCTCCTACTAATCTATAACCCTTACACCTTCAACGAAGATGTTAATCGCTTTAACAGGCATAGATGTCATCTCTTCAATAGAATACTTAACTGTACTAATAAGATTATCACATACAGTTGAAATGCTGACACCATAAGCTACAATAATATGAAAATCTATTGTAAGCTCATTATCATCACCAATAACTACATTAACTCCCTTGCTAATTTTGTCACCCTTAAGGAGCTTTGCAATACCATCTTTCATACTGATAGCCGCCATACCTACGATACCAAAGCATCCAACTGCAGCATTTCCAGCATACTGGGCAATTACTTCATTCTCAATAATAATTTCACCGTTCTCGTTAGACATATATCCACTCATGAACATTACCCTCCTTATATATTTATATTTTTTACTTGCTTATTAAATGTACTCATTTTATATTTCAGTACATACAATATCACAGTAATTATACCCATTGATGTTAATTTAATCAAGTAAAACTGACAAATTATAATATTTTAAAAAATTTATGAATTTTTTTCTTGCATATTATAATCTTTTTTGTTATTATATGTACGTTGTGAGTTTACGGCAAGGTAAACTTAAATGTTTTGTCAAGGAGGTGCTAACAGTGGCAAAGTGTAGTATTTGTGAAAAAGGTGCTCATTTCGGTAATAATGTGAGCCATTCTCATAGAAGATCAAATAGAATGTGGAAGTCAAACATTAAGTCTGTTAAGGCTATCGTTGATGGTTCAGCAAAGAAGATTTACGTTTGTACTTCATGCTTAAAGTCAGGAAAAGTTGAGCGTGCTTAATTATATTCTGGTATAGGGCAACAAAAAAATCGGTTTTGTGACCGATTTTTTTATTGCCCTAATCTAATATAAGAAAAAGATGTGCGAATTTACTATACTAGCCGGCCTGCCTAGGGTCGGTCCACGCTGACACGTGCTTCGCAATGGTCAGCTTAGTCCCGACCACTGTCGCGGCCGGAATGTAGTTTATTTTCGCACATCCTTCTATATTTATTAATCAGTATAATTAAAATGCAACGCTTTATCTTATATCATAGATAACTGTATTCTCTTCTTTTCTAAGTCAACAGCTAATACGGTTACATCTACGATGTCTCCAACGCTTACTACTTCTAATGGGTGCTTGATGTACTTGTCGCTCATCTTTGAGATATGTACAAGACCATCTTGGTGTACTCCGATATCGATGAAAGCTCCGAAGTCGATTACGTTACGTACTGTTCCCTTAAGCTCCATTCCTTCTTTTAAGTCTTTCATCTCAAGGACGTCGCTTTTTAGGATTGGCTTTGGCATTTCCTCTCTAGGGTCACGGCCTGGTTTTTCAAGCTCACTTATGATATCTATAAGTGTTGGCTCACCAATTCCAAGCTCCTCTGCTATCTTCTTTGTATTAGATACCTTCTTAGATATGCCCTTTAGTCCGCCCTTCTTTAACTCTTCATCAGTTAAACCAAGCTTAATCATAAGAGCCTTTGTTGCCTCGTAGCTTTCTGGATGTACACTTGTATTATCAAGAATTTCGTCGCCGCCATTGATTCTAAGGAAACCTGCGCACTGCTCGTAGGCCTTAGGTCCAAGCTTTGCAACCTTAAGCAGCTCCTTACGATTCTTAAACTGACCATTTTCTTCACGGTAAGTAACAATATTCTTCGCAAGTGTCTTATTGATGCCGGAAATGTATTCAAGAAGTGATGCCGAAGCAGTATTCAAATCTACTCCAACACTATTTACACAGTCTTCTACCACTCCAGTAAGTGCATTTCCTAAATTCTTCTGATTCATATCATGCTGATATTGACCTACACCGATTGACTTAGGGTCAATCTTTACAAGCTCAGCAAGTGGGTCCTGTAATCTTCTGGCAATTGAAGCAGCAGATCTCTGTCCTACATCAAAATTAGGAAATTCCTCTGTAGCAAGCTTACTAGCGGAATATACAGATGCTCCAGCTTCATTTACAATTACATATTTAACATTGGCCTTAATCTCCTTGAGAAGGTCTACAATAACCATCTCTGATTCACGGCTTGCTGTACCATTTCCAAGTGATATTAATGTTATTCCATACTTATCAATAAGCTTCTTAAGTGTAGCCTTTGCCTCAGCCACCTTATTCTGTGGTGCTGTAGGATATATTACAATTGTATCAAGAACCTTACCTGTAGGGTCAACTACCGCAAGCTTACAGCCTGTTCTAAATGCAGGGTCCCAACCAAGAACTGTCTGACCAGCTACTGGTGGCTGCATAAGAAGCTGATGAAGATTCTTGCCAAATACATTTATAGCGCCTTCTTCAGCCATCTCTGTAAGTTCATTTCTAATCTCACGCTCTATGGAAGGAGCAATAAGTCTTTCATAGCTATCTTCAATAGCCTCAGCCATATATTTTGCGCTATCATGGTCTTCATTTGCAATAATCTGCTTCTTTAAGTACTTTATAATATCAGCTATAGGAGCCTCAATCTTAACAGTAAGAATCTTCTCTGCCTCTCCTCTATTTACAGCAAGTATTCTATAGCCCACCATCTTCTTAACATCCTCTTCAAAGTCATAGTACATCTCATACACCGACTTTGCCTCAGGGTCCTTAGCAACTGACTTTAATCTACCCTTGTTTCTGGTTAAATCTCTAATTTTTGTTCTGTAATCTGCTTCATCAGCGTAAATTTCAGCAAGAATATCCTTAGCACCTGCAATGGCATCCTCAGCAGTAAGAACCTCCTTTTCCTCAGAGATATAAGATTCAGCCTCCTCAAGGATAGTCTTATCAGTCATCTGAAGACTAATAATATTAGCAAGACCTTCTAAGCCCTTTTCCTTGGCAATAGTAGCTCTAGTTCTTCTCTTAGGTCTATATGGTCTATATAAATCCTCGAGAGCAACCATAGTCATACAATCCTCAATCTGTTTTTTAAGCTCATCTGTAAGCTTTCCCTGCTCTTCTATAGTAGAAAGAACTGTAGTCTTCTTATCCTCAAGATTTCTCAAGTATGTAAGTCTCTCGTCTAAGGTTCTAAGCTGCTCATCATTAAGAGAGCCTGTTACTTCCTTTCTATATCTTGAGATAAATGGTATGGTATTTCCCTCGTCAATAAGCTCTACAGTCTTCTCAACCTGCCATACCTTTACATTTAATTCCTCTGCTATAACTTTTTCAATAATCATGAATTCATAACTCCTTGTTACATTATTTACAAATAACTACCTCAACACTATCCATAGCCTTTTGATAAAGCTCTTCAATCTTACCAACCAATGCCTGCTCTGATTCTAATATCTTATCAAGCTTAGGTCTTGTAACTGGATGCTTAGCCACAAAGGTTGTACAACAATCCTCGTAAGGCTGAATAGATGTTTCATAGGTTCCAATCTTCTCCGATAAATCAATAATCTCCTGCTTGTCCATACCTATACAAGGTCTCATAACCGGAAGCTTGTCAGCGGCAAGATCAATAACAGATAAGCTCTGAACTGTCTGACTAGATACCTGACCAATACTTTCTCCAGTAATAATACACTGACAATCATTTGCAAGAGCTAAGTCCTGAGCCATCTTGTAAAACACTCTCTTCATAATAATAGTAAGCTCGTCATGTGGACAATTATCATATATTGCTAGCTGAACATCTGTGAAATTCACAATATGAAGCTTAATAGGGCCTGAATACTGTGCCACCAGATTACCTAGGTCAATAACCTTCTGCTTAGCTCTCTCGCTTGTATATGGTGGAGCGTGGAAATATACTGCCTCAAGCTCCACACCTCTTTTGGCAATCATATATGCTGCAACAGGGCTATCAATTCCGCCTGAAAGAAGTGTCATACCCTTTCCATTAGTTCCTACAGGAAGACCTCCCGGACCCGGAATAGTCTTAGAGTAAATGTATGCAACATCTCTAACCTCAACATTAATCATAATCTCAGGATTATGAACGTCTACTGAAAGCTCTGGATACTTATCAAGCAGCACTGCACCTATCTCGCAATTAAGCTCCATAGATGACATAGGATAGCTCTTATTTACCCTCTTGGCATGGGATTTAAAGGTAAAATCCTTATGTGCGAATTCATTATCAACATACTCTACTAATGCCTTTGCAATATTTTCAAATGCAGTATCCTCAACAACCACAACAGGACAGATACCAACTACACCAAACACCTTCTGAAGAGCTGAAATAACATCATCATAGTCATATTCAGAACGAGCTTCAACAAAAATTCTTCCATACTCACGCTTTACCTCAAAGCTACCCTGTCGCTTAAGCAAAGCTCGCATTCTTTTACACATTATCTCTTCGAACACGTATCTGTTCTTACCCTTGGTACCAATCTCTGCATATTTTATTAAAAACATCTTATATTCCATAATATTTCCTCCAAATTCCATATGGAATTACTATTAACATACTACTTTCTAATATATCTTCTAAACACAGGCAATATCTCTTCTATACATTTCAATGTATACTCAATCTCTTCCAAGGTATTAGTCTCACAAAAGCTAAATCTTAGAGTAGACTCAAGCCTCTCCTTAGGAAGATTAATAGCCTTTAGAACACCACTAACATTTGCCTTATTAGAGGAACAGGCTGAACCTGATGATACATAAATACCCTTATCCTCTAAAGCGTGAAGCATTACCTCACTTCTTATACCAACAAATGTAATGCTTGCAATATGCGGAGCTTCTCCAGAGTTATCAAATACATTTTCAAGCTTTGTAACCCTATCGATAAATGTGTCCTTCAGATTCCTTACATGCTCCATCTTTGACTCGTGATTTCCATACATAAGCTTTGCAGCCAGTCCCATACCTGCTATGGCTGGTACATTTTCAGTTCCTGAACGCATATTTTTCTGCTGTCCACCACCATACATAGTTGGTCTAATCAAAGTTTTGTCCTTTATATAAAGTGCACCAACTCCCTTAGGTCCATGAAACTTATGACCGCTTATACTAAGCAAATCAACGCCTAGCTTCTTAGGGGTAAATCTTAACTTACCAAAGGCTTGAACTGCATCTACATGTAGAAGTATCTGTGGATTATAAGCTTTAACAAGCTTTGAAATCTCTTCTATAGGCTGTATTGAACCAATCTCATTATTGACATACATAACAGAAACAAGTATTGTATCATCTCTAAGCGAAGCTTTAAGCTCATCTAGATTTATTATTCCCTTTTCATCTACGCCAACAAAGGTTACCTCATAGCCCTCTTTCACAAGAAATTCCAAGGTGGCACTTACTGATGCGTGCTCTATATTAGTTGTAATTATATGCTTTCCTGCTCGTCTATGAGCCATAGCGCCACCAATAAGAGCAAAATTATTTGCCTCTGTACCACCCGAGGTGAATACAATTTCCTTTTCCTGGCATTTTAGCTCTGTGGCAATTTGCTTAGTGGCTTCTTTTATATACTTTTCTGCCTCAACACCCTTCATATGCAAGGATGAAGGATTCCCATAATCATCTTCAAGGAGCTTTATCATAAGTTCTTTAACTTCTGGATAAACCCTTGTTGTGGCCGCGTTATCAAAATATACTTCCATATTCTCACCTACTCATCTATCTCAAACATAATTATTGAAAGTACTGCCAATCCAGCAGTTTCTGTTCTAAGTATACGATTGCCAAGAGTAATACACTTAGCTCCCATAGCAATGGCCATTTCAACCTCTTCCTTAGCAAAGCCACCTTCAGGACCTATAAAGATTCCAAGACTTTTCTTCCCCTTGATATCCTTAATTACCTGTCTAGAATACTCTAATCCTTCAGCTTCCTCATAAGGAATGATATTCATCTCCAAGGTCTTCGCATATTCCATGGCTTGCTTAAAGGTCATAAACTCTCTTACCTGCGGAATAAACCCACGTCCGGACTGCTTTCCAGCAGCCTCAGCTATACTATTATATCTCTCTAATTTCTTAGAAGCCTTTTTATCTTCAATTTTTACTACCGATCTTTTAGTCATAACAGGAACTATCTCATAAACACCAAGCTCTACTGCCTTTTGAATAATAAGTTCCAGCTTATCAGACTTAGGCATACCTTGGAATAGAGTTATCTTAGTAGTAAGTTCCGCAGCATTTCTAAATACATCCTCTATTTTAGCCACAACCATATCATCAGTAATATCAGCTATAGAACACTCGTAATCTGTACCATTACAATCACTAACCAGAATTGTCTCACCACATCTAAGTCTAAGTACATTTTTGATATGATTAACGTCACCATCTGTTATTATTATATTTTCCGTAGCTCCACTACAATTATCTACAAAAAAACGATGCATATTAGTAATTCCTTCAAAATATATTTTCATCAAAAACTAAATTATTTTATCATATTCATACCTTATATTCAATAGTTTGGTATAAGCATTACACCTGTAATCAATACCAAAAAAGAGAACTGAATAATCAGTTCTCTTAAATATCACTATTTATTCTGGTACCCACTCAACTGTCCCATCACTCCAAAGGATATCATAACCACCCTTCTCACAATTTGGAGTCTGAGAAACAATATATCTCTCCTCTGCAGGAGCTTCTGTTACAGCCTGTGTTGTAGGTGTAGCAGTTGTTACAGTTGTTGTGGTTACAGGTGTAGCTGTAGTAGCTGGCGCAGTTGTTGTCACAGGAGTTTCAGTCACAGGAGTGGCTGTTGTCTGTGAGTCTATTATGTTCGCTTCTGTAGTAACTTCCTCTACAGTTTCTTCTGTAATATTTTCCTCTGAAGTAGCTTTCTCTGTGGTAACTTTTTCAGTAGTAATTTTTTCGTCTGCAGTTGTTGCCTCTGTGGTTTCAGCATCTGTAGGAGTTGCATCTCCCTTGCCCTTATCACTTGAATCACAAGCGGCTAAACTAATCAATAACACTCCAGATATAATCAATGTAGCAATCTTTCTTCTCATATGTATAATACTCCTTATGTTCTAGAAATCAATCTTCGTATCACAAAGCATATTATAATATACACTATTTTCAGTTATAATTTCAAGTACATATTCTCCAGATGGCAATGCTCCTTGACTTATATATGCGGTAAAGCCATAATCACAAAGACCATTATCCCTGTAATCCTCATCTACAGGAAACGCTTCAACAACAAATACATTAGTATCAGATGTTAATCTTATTAATATAGGTGAATCATCTGACACTACGCTACTATCTACCTCTCCTGTAAGTTTATAATAATTCTCATAAACACTAACTTTTATATTAGTTTTGTCATTATTATATTCTGTAGTAGGTTCATTAAAAACTCTAAGTGGAGCAGGCATAACTGGTGCAAATTTTACTAGCTGGTCTAGATTTCTCTCAACCAATTCTACCACACATACATTTATGCCTTTTTCATACATGTAATCTATTCTGTAAGGTACATTCTTACTGAAATAGCTGTAATCAAATTCATGCGCCATAAATGGCAGCAAGGTATTACCGAAGGAATCTCTAAAGCATAGTAGCTTATCACCATCACCACTCATGTTTGTGGTTTCGACTATACTTTCCTCAACTATAGAAGTCTCCGAAATAGGTGTTAAATATTTATAATATAAATGCTTTGAATAATCATATTCCAGCTCATTATGTCTATTTAAAGGAAAAAGAATCTTGTCTATATCACCTTGGAAGGTATCATAGGTCGTATATTTTAAGGATGTAAAATCTGTATGTTCCACTCCTGCCACATCAAATATTGCATCCTGCATCATAGCAGCTCCCTTATTATTCCAATGAGAGTCACCCTTGTGATATAGTATCTCATCCTCTGCTTCAAATATAGCCTTGGCATCGACATAATTAATACCATAGCTACTTAGCTTAGTTGTAAGTAAATCTAGATTATTATCCTCATTAACAGCTTTATAATAATACGGCATATACTCCGGATATAATGTATTTTTATTTGGTGCACATATAAACACAAAGGAACCACCTAAATTATTTGCATATTCTTGCATCAGAGATAATGTCTTAGCCATATTATTTAAGCCTCTTTCAGAAGCAACATTAATCCCCTGATAATCATCTAGAGATACCTTCAAATAAAGCCATCCATCCTTACCAACTATAGCCAAATCTTCACTGGATTCTCCAAAAATATTATCCTTAATCACAGCATTTGCAGTAACAAGTTCTTGTCGATAGGCAAAGTGGTCTGAGTAATATTCGTTTAAATCCTGAAAGAAGTTTACATTTATCTTATCTTCATTCATAAAGGCTGGTTTTTTCGACAAAACTTTATTCTCAGTAACCTCTGGTTCCTTATACCACAAAAGACCAAATAGCGGTATTCCAATAATCAATATAAACATTGCTATAAAGCTAATTCTATATATTTTCATAATTTCCTCCGCTAGAATCTAAAGTAAATAAATGGATTATATGAATCTGAAGCAAGGGTTATTACACAAAGTAATAATAACATCATCAAAATCACGCCAGAAATAATATAATAAACATTATATAATTTTTCATTTTTCTTAATTCTAATAATAATAGAATCAACCCAAGGAACCATAAACATTAATCCTAATAAAAATGCAAATATCTTATATGGTGTAAGCTGTGCAAGCAAAATATGATTTGATGCTCCTATTTCTGTTCCAACACCAAACATTCGACCAAATATATCAAAAGCTTGCATTAAATTGTCTGCTCTAAATATAACAAAAGCTAATATAACAATTAGCATTGTATATATGTATCCAATAAACTTAAATCTTACCTTGCTTATATTAAGCTTTGTCTCCTCAAGGACAGAGAATGTTCCATGTATAAGCCCCCATAATATAAATGTCCAATTAGCTCCATGCCAAAATCCTGTCAAAAAGAATACTATATATTTATTTAATATAGTTTTAAGTTTACCATTTCTATTGCCACCTAGTGGAATATATACATACTCCTTAAACCAAGTAGAAAGAGATATATGCCAACGTCTCCAAAATTCCTTAATACTAGTTGAGGCATACGGATAATTAAAGTTTTCTTTAAAATGGAATCCAAACATCCGCCCAAGACCAATGGCCATATCACTATAACCACTAAAGTCATAGTAAATTTGTAATGCATAACCTATAGCCATCACCCAAGCAGACAGAACAGTCATATTAGCTACATCCAGCATTAATTCATCCACAACACAAGCTACTGCATTCGAAATTATAACCTTCTTTGAAAGACCAATTATAAACCTTCTAATACCACTTTCAACATCCTCTAAGCTTTGCTTTCTATCAGATATCTCCTGCTCCATATCATGATATTTTATGATAGGACCGGCAATAAGTTGTGGAAAGAATGAAATATAAAGCAACACATTGAAAAAATTTCTCTGATATTTACACTCATTTCTATAAACATCTATAACATAGGACATAGCTTGAAATGTAAAGAATGAGATACCTATAGGCATAACAATTTTAGTTATAGGAATAGTTGTATTAAATAAACTATTAAAATTAATAATAATAAAGTTTATGTATTTAAATACAAACAAAACTCCTATATTGAGTACAACTGATAAAACAAGCCACAGCTTTCCCAATTTCTTGCTACGACCAATCAAAACACCAAAAATATAATTAATAAATGACATTCCAATCATCAAGAAAACATATATTGGTTCTCCTACTGAATAAAATATCAAACTAAAAATTATTAATATTATGTTTTTTATTTTAATATTAGGGATTATTGAATATAAACAAAAACAAACAAACAAAAATCCACACAAAAAAGAAATACTACTAAATACCATACCAAACCTACTTTTTATCACACAAGAGAGTTTTGATTAACAAAACTCTCTTGTGCAGTAATATTAATTATAATAATAAATATAAGGCATAATTCCATTTTTTCTAGCAAACAAATCAACACCATTTGCCTGCTCTAGTTCTGGATCATATATTAAACCTTCGATTTCAACCCAACCATGAGTATCTCTTCTTGTACCTACATATCCTTTATAGAAATTCACATCATAACCAAGTTTTTTAGCTAAGTGTCCAAATAAGAAATTCATACCATAACAGTTACCACTTCCAGTAGTAACAGTAAGATATGCATAATACTCATGAAATTCAAAATTTGAAGGACAATAATCTGTTAAAGTTTTATATGTATAATTTTTAATTACATAATCATAACAAGCTCTTAGCTTTTGATTCTCCGTCATAGCAGAATTTGTACACTCTGAAATAATTTTATCCAAATATGGTTCAAGCAAATAATAGCCTTCAGTATTATTTGTATTATACTTGTTTCGGTAATTATTAACTGTACTACCAGGAGCACCACTTCCTTTAGGTAATATCTTAATTTGAATAGCCTCTATTCTCTTACCATATCCAGCCGAACCAGAATTTTGACCATTCTTTGACCAACCAAGCCAACCAAAGGTTTGACAATGAGTTCTATAATAAACATCACAATACTTACCTATATCACCTGTCAAATAAATAGAAATTGCCTCCAAACGCTTTGATTCACCTTTAGTACCTGCAATGGTATTTTCTTTAACAACATCCTTCCAACCATAGGTTTGGCAATGAACTTTATAATTTATAGTTCCATACATTTGTTTTGAACCATGGGATAACCTAATTTTAATGGCTTCCATTCTTTTAGACTTACCAGTTGTACCTAAAAGTGCACCATTTTTAACTTCTTTCAAATCACCAAAGGTTTGAACATGTCCTGAATACATTACATCATTCATATTATCAGATGTGATACTTGAGTATCTCCCAACTTTCGGAGCATAAACAGACCCCTTTAAAACCAATAATATCTGAACACCTTCAATTGTTGCTCCATAACCAACAGTTCCGGATATTTCACCATTTTTAGCCCACTCAAGCCAACCACAATTAGACATATAAGTTTTATAATATATATCAAAATTTTCTGCTAATTCTCCTGTAAGCTCAATTTTTAAAGCTTCCATTCTCTTTGATCTACCAGAAGTTCCAGCTAATTTTCCATCTGTAACCCAGTCAGTCCAACCAACGCTTTGACTATGAGCGCAATACCTAATTGAACCATCAAAATCACTATTGGCAGTTGTTCTTGAAATATAAAAAGCCTCTAACCTTTTATTAGTTCCACAATTTCCCGCTACTTCTCCAGAACCAACAGGTGCAGTATCTCCATAACTTTGTTGATGAACATAATATGATATGGTTTCGTTATGTTCATCATTTGCTGCTGCAATAAGTCTTGCTTCATCTTCAAATATATCATTTTCATCAGTCTCTACCTGTGATAAATCAAACTCACTTGCATATGTAGGTATGTAAAATAAAAAATTACATAATAAAAATAATGAAGCAAGAATGTAAATAAAACTTCGCTTAAATATTTTTTTCATATTACAATTCTCCCATATTCAAAAATTTACTTTTTTAATTATATATGATTACATTAATTTATACTATATTTTTTTCTAAAAAAACAAATAAAAAGACATAATCAAAAATTTTTGATTATGTCTTCTTTGAATTATGCTATCTTTGCAATTATAGACACCCAATCGTTCATATGAACTATATCTAATATTTCAAAACCATTAGAAATAAGAGCTTCCTTAACAGCCTCTTCCTTCATATCTATTATACCAGAAGTGATAAAATAACCATCATCCTTAATAAAAGGCTTAACAACTCCTGACAACGGAATGATAACGTCCGCTAAAATATTAGCTACAACAATATCATATTTATTGCCACCATTTACATCTAAAGCCATCTTGTTAGTAGCATCATCCCCTGCAAGCAAATTGCCACATGTAAGAACTAACTGTTTATCAGTCATATTATTCACTTCACGATTTTCTATACTAGCTCGAACGGCAACCTCATCAATATCCATACCATGAACAAAGCCTGCTCCGAGCATAACACTAATAATAGATAGAATTCCACTACCAGAGCCAACATCAAATACAGTATCACCTGGCTTTAGATATTTTTTTAGCTGACCTATACAAAGCTTAGTAGTCTCATGAGAACCTGTACCAAAGGCAATACCTGGGTCAATTTCTACAATCATATCACCTTCATTAACTTCATTAAGTTCTTCCCATGTAGGTTTTATAACAATGTTATCATATAATCTAAATGGCTTGAAAAACTGTTTCCAGTTATTTATCCAATCCTTATCTTCAGTATTGCTCAAGGTAATGTCCTTAGTACCTACAGGTAAAAACTCTTCAAGGCGGGTAAGTTCTGCAACTATATCCGCCTTTAAAGTGTCAAGATCAAAGCTATCATCTATAAAACATGAAACCTTAGCTGTTCCATCATCCTCACCTTCAATGAGTGGGATATCTACAAACATAGCTTGTTTTTCTTCCTCTGTAAGTGGAACATTATCCTCAATCATTATTCCCTCAACACCTAAATCATCAAGAAAGGCACTAAGGATATCAACTACTTCAACAGTTGTATCGATTGTTAATTTTGTCCACACCATATTATTTATAATCCTTTTTTAAATCCTTTTTTCTTCTTATGGTCACCAAAGCTAAAGCTTCCAGCAGAATCCTTAGAAGAACGTGCATTTACAGTAGTTGTGTTTGCATACTGGTTGAGAATTGATTTCTGTTCCTCAGTAAGCTTATCAGGAACCTGAACTACTAAAGTTACATAGTGATCACCACGAACTGTCTTGTTACGAAGTGTAGGTACACCCTTACCCTTAAGCTTAACCTTAGTATCAGTCTGAGTACCAGCCTTAATCTCTAAATCATATGGTCCATCAATTGTATTGATAGTAACCTTTCCACCAAGAGCAGCCTGAGTAAAGCTAATTGGCTCTGATGAATAAATATCATACTCTTGACGCTGGAAGGTTGGATGTCTGTCTACAAGAACAGTAACAAGAAGATCTCCTCTTCCACCACCATTTAAACCAGGCTCACCCTTCTCACGGATACGTATACTCTGTCCATTATCTATACCTGCAGGAACTGCAACCTGAATCTTCTTCTTTGACTTAACAAAGCCTGAGCCAGCACAGTTACTACACTTAAACTTAATAAGCTTTCCTGAACCACCACAATCCGGACAAGCCTGAACAGTTCTAGCCATACCGAAAAGTGACTGCTGAGTAAATACTACCTGACCCTTACCAGCACATTTACCACAGGTTTCAGGCTGATGTCCCGGCTGACATCCATTACCCTTACACACATCACATTCGTCCTTAAGAGGAAGCTCAAGCTCCTCCTGAGTACCAAATATAGCCTCTTCAAAGCTTACTCTTACAGTTGTCTTAATATTTGCACCCTTAATAGGGCCAGTCTGCTGACGATTTCTTGAACCGCCACCGAACATATCTCCAAAGATATCTCCAAAGATATCTCCCATATCAGCAAAATCAAATCCTCCAAATCCTCCAGGCCCGCCATTCTGATCAAATGCTGCATGACCATACTGATCATACTTTGCCTTCTTCTCAGGGTCTGAAAGAATTGCGTATGCTTCTGCTGCTTCTTTAAATTTCTCTTCTGCTTCTGTATCACCTGGATTTGTATCCGGATGATATTTCTTCGCAACCACACGATATGCTTTCTTGATTTCTGCATCAGTAGCACCCTTGGTTACGCCAAGCACCTCATAATAATCTCTCTTATCAGCCATCTGAATTCACCCTTAAAAATTTATTTTTATACTGTATTACATATGAGCTTTGTGTATCACCTGACACAAAAGTCAGGTGAATGTATAGCTCATCAAATTATACTAATGACTAGATTTCCTTGTAATCTGCATCTACAACGTCATCATCTGAGAAATCTGGAGTACCTGTACCAGTACCAGCATTTGCTCCAGGACCATTCTGCTCATAAAGCTTTGAGAATAATGCCTGAGCTGAATTCATAAGAGTTTCCTTACCAGCCTTAATCTTCTCTACATCATAATCAGTCATTGCGTCTGGATCAGTTGACTCGATAATCTCCTTAAGTGCCTTTAAGTCAGCCTCAACCTGGCTCTTCTCTGAGCCTGAAAGCTTATCACCAACATCTGAAAGTGCTCTCTCTGTCTGGAATACCATAGCATCAGCGTCATTTCTAGTCTCGATAGCTTCCTTACGCTTCTTGTCAGCTGCCTCGTACTCTGCAGCTTCCTTAACTGCTCTCTCGATATCCTCATCTGAAAGTGAAGTACCAGAAGTAATTGTGATGTGCTGCTCTCTACCAGTTCCAAGATCCTTAGCTGATACATTTACGATACCATTTGCATCAATATCAAATGTAACCTCAATCTGTGGTACACCACGTCTAGCTGGAGCTATACCATCAAGTCTGAATCTACCAAGTGACTTATTATCTCTAGCAAATTCTCTCTCACCCTGAACGATGTTGATATCAACTGCGTCCTGATTATCCTGAGCTGTTGAGAAAATCTGGCTCTTATTTGTAGGAATTGTAGTATTTCTCTCGATAAGGTGAGTAGCGATACCACCCATAGTCTCGATAGAAAGTGTAAGTGGAGTTACGTCAAGGAGAAGAATCTCACCTGCACCTGCATCACCAGCAAGCTTACCACCCTGGATAGATGCACCGATAGCAACACACTCATCTGGATTAATGCCCTTGAATGGCTCCTTACCTGTTAACTTCTTAACCATATCCTGAACTGCGATAATTCTAGTTGAACCACCAACAAGAAGAACCTTATCAAGCTCTGAAGGTGAAAGTCCTGCATCCTTAAGTGCAGTCTGAACAGGAGTCTTAGTTCTATCTACAAGATTAGCTGTAAGCTCATCAAATTTAGCTCTTGTAAGATCCATATCGATGTGCTTTGCTCCCTCTGGAGTTGCAGTGATGAAAGGAAGGTTAATGTTAGTTGTTGTAGCTGATGAAAGCTCCTTCTTAGCCTTCTCTGCTGCTTCTTTAAGTCTCTGCATAGCCATCTTATCGCCTGAAAGGTCGATACCCTCGTTCTTCTTGAACTCAGCTAACATATACTGTGTAATAGCCTCATCAAAGTCATCACCACCAAGCTTGTTATCACCAGCAGTTGCGAGAACCTCGATTACACCATCTCCGATCTCAATGATAGATACATCGAATGTACCACCACCAAGGTCGTATACCATAATCTTCTGCTCTTCCTCGTTATCAAGACCATATGAAAGGGCTGCAGCAGTAGGCTCGTTAATGATTCTCTTAACATCAAGACCTGCAATCTTACCAGCATCCTTTGTAGCCTGTCTCTGTGAATCTGTAAAATAAGCAGGAACTGTGATAACTGCCTCTGTTACCTTCTCACCGATATATGCCTCAGCATCAGCCTTAAGCTTCTGAAGAGTCATAGCTGAAATCTCCTGTGGAGAATACTTCTTATCATCAATAGTTACCTTATAATCTGAACCCATATGTCTCTTAATAGAAGCAATAGTCTTGTCAGCATTAGTAACAGCCTGACGCTTAGCAGCATCACCAACAACTCTCTCGCCTGACTTTGTAAATGCTACAACTGAAGGAGTAGTTCTCTGACCCTCAGCGTTAGTGATAACAACTGGCTTACCACCTTCCATAACAGCAACACATGAATTTGTTGTACCTAAATCAATACCAATAATCTTTCCCATTTTTAATATTCCTCCATTTTATAAAAATATTTTAGTTAGCTACCTTAACCATACTGTGTCTAAGCACCTGGTCTTTGTACATATAACCCTTCTGCATCTCCTCTGCAACAATGTTCTCCCCAAGGTTTTCATCCTCAACATGGATTACAGCATTGTGTAGATCTGGGTTAAATTCTTTACCTTCTGCATTCATAGCAGCTACTCCAATTCCCTCTAAAGTGCTCATAAGCTGCTTGTAAATCATATCTACACCTTGCTCAAAGCTTCTATCCTTATCTTCTTCAGGAATCATTATAATCGCTCTCTCAAAATTATCTACTACAGGAAGCAGCTTCTCTAAAACTTCCTTCGCTCCTATATCGTACATCTTCTTTGATTCTTTTTCAGTTCTAACTCTTGCATTCTCAAACTCAGCTAAAAGTCTCTTGTACTTATCTTCATTCTCCTGTGCAAGCTCCTTAGTTCTCTCAAGTTCAAGCTGAAGCGCCTTACTTCCACGTCTGCTACCCTTTGGAACTGGTTTTGGCTGTGCAGCCTCAACTGCCTCCGGATTATCAGCAGAAACCTCTTGAGTAACGTTAATGTTAACGTCTGTGCCCTCACTTACTGGAGCATCTTCAGTTACATTTAACTCTTCAACTATTTCATCAGCACTTGTCTGTTTAGCCTTCTTAGTTGCCATCAGTGTTCTCTCCTTTACCTTTCTTAAATATGTCATCTAACTCAATAGTTAAATTTTTAAGTGTACTAACTACCTTTTTGTAGTCCATTCGTTTAGGTCCTATAATTCCTATGGTTCCAGTTGCTCCCTCCGGCATCTTATATGTTGCCGTTACAAGAGATAAATCCTTCATATTCTGGACCGGTGTCTCATCACCTATATAAACCTGAATTCCATCTTCACTCTCACTATTAATGGTTTTTTCCAGCAAATGTGTAAGCTCATTCTTATCCTCAAAGGTTTCTAAAAGCTCACTGGTTTTACTAATATCCCCAAGTTCAGGATACTTTAGTATGTTTGTGGCTCCACTTGTATATATCTCCAATTCATTCGCTTCGTGAATAGCCTCAACTATTCCTTGGAATATCTGATCAAGTATGACCTCATATTCACCAGCTTGCTTCTTCATAGCCTGTATCATCTCAAGGTTTATATCCTCTAAAGCTGCACCTTGTAAGAATGTATTAAGAAGTATATTAAATTTCAATACATCCTCATTATCTAAAGGAACATTTACTCGAATCATCTGATTCTTAATAATATTACCCTCTACAACGATAACTGCTAAAAGATTATCTAAATCAACCTGAGAAAGCTGTATAAACTTAACCGTCTTCCTATAATTAGGTGCTGTAACCATAGTTGCGTAATTAGTATTGTAAGCCAAAACCTTTGCAACCTGCTTAAGCATAAGTTCCATTCTATCAACTCTCTCTAAAAGCGAACTCTTTACCTCTTCGATTTCTTCCTTTTCCTCCATAATGTTATCTACATAGAATCTGTAGCCCTTATCAGTAGGAACTCTGCCTGCGGAGGTATGTGGAGAAACTATATAACCTAGCTCCTCCAGGTCAGCCATCTCATTCCTGATTGTAGCAGAGCTTAAATTCAGGTCTGTATACTTTGAAATTGTCCTTGAACCCACTGGCTCTCCTGTCTCAAGATAGTTAGCTATGACGGCTTTAAGAATCTTTTTCTTACGCTCATCAAGCTCCATGCCATCCCTCCTATTTTTGTATTTGTTAGCACTCACCAAGTTCGAGTGCTAACTCTATTGATAAATATACTCTCTAGGCATGAATTTGTCAACATATTTTATACAAATAAACTGATAGTTTAATAAAAAAACTCAGCCATTTAGACTGAGTTTCGATTCTATTTACATATATTATCAAGAAGAGCTATGCATTCCTGGCATGTACCTTCAACAAATGAATCCTTCTTAACAAACACCATCAAATACGCATCCAATGTTATAGTAATTAGATTTTCAGATATTTTATATGATTTAACATTATCCAATGATATTGTTCTCCTACTTTCAGACGTTATCACCTCAATATTATCTTTAATTATAACTGTCATTTCTATTGGAAGCTTACCATATGTCACATAAGCTTGTTTAATTGCGATATTAATTGATTGATTAATCTTTATTATTAACAAAAATATAACAACAAGCGGAAATATTATTCCAAAAACCTTCAATACATTTTGTTCTAACCCTTTAATCACAATATAACTACCATAAAGAATTGATATCAAAACAAGAATATATGCTTTAATTGAAATATTCTTTTTCATACCTTCTTTAATTAAATCCTCTGTATATTGAAATTTATTAACCATTTTTTACTCCTTATCCAACAGAAAATCCGCCAAAATAACGTTACTAACATCTATTCCCATATCAGTAAGGAAAATTCTATCCTCATAAGTAGCCATATAACCTTGGTCAATGTATTTCCTAAGCACAGGACCGTAAACCTCATAAATATCCTTCTTAAAACGCTCCTCAAAATCTGTACGACTGATTCCACACATCATTCGAAGTCCTAAGAACATAAACTCCTCCATACGGGAATCAATATACATTGGTGTTATATTCTCTCTAATTCGTCTTACACCTTCATTATATAGAAGTTCCAAATTAGGACAGTCAACAAACTTAGGAGAAATTTCTTCCATGGTAGTAATATACTGAACTAAATTAGTTATATTGTTAAATCTCTTACCCTGAAAATAAGATGAAGCGCCTAAACCAAAGCCTATATATTCTTCACCAGTCCAGTAAACCATATTATGCTTACACTCATATCCTGGTCTGGAATAATTAGAAAACTCATATCTCTCATATCCATTTGCAGATAAAAGCTTCTTAGTAACCTCATACATTCTTCTATCTATCATCTCTGTAGGCAGTGAATCTAATATCTCTTGGTCACAGGCAAATGGTGTTCCTGGTTCTATAGATAATGAATAAGCTGAAATATGCTCCGGACCAAACTCCATTACCCTAGATAATGTATCAACATAAGAATGTATTGTAAGTCCAGGAAGTCCTGACATTACATCAACATTTATATTATCAAAGCCTGCACGTCTGGCAGCTTTAAAACTTGCTACAAACTGGTCATAGTTGTGAAGTCTACCTAATTTATTAAGCATCTCATCATCAGCTGACTGAAGTCCGATACTTATTCTATTAATACCAGCACTCTTATATCCTGTAAGTTTCTGATGTCTTAGGGTCCCTGGATTAGCTTCTATAGTAATTTCAGCATCCTTCTCAAGCTTAAATGTCTTCCTGATAAATGCCATAATATTAGTTATCAGACCCTCGTCTAATATAGATGGAGTTCCTCCTCCTATAAACACACTTCTTACATTGTATTCATCAGCTATCGGCGCATACAACTTAATCTCCTGACATAATGCATCTACATATCTAAGCATAGTTCCATAACTCTCACCGTCGAAGGACAAGAAATCACAATACTTACACTTCAAAGCACAAAACGGAATATGAATATATAAACTTACATACTTTTTCATAAGCATTTCTCCTTCACATTTACAAACTTATGCACTATATCTGCGAATCTGTGCACATAAGTTACTCTTCATCCAGCTTTAATACACTCATAAATGCTTTTTGTGGTATCTCTACATTACCAACCTGACGCATTCTTTTCTTTCCTTCCTTCTGCTTTTCAAGAAGCTTTCTCTTACGGGTAATATCTCCACCATAACACTTAGCTAACACGTCCTTACGAACTGCCTTAACTGTCTCTCTGGCAATAACCTTGCTTCCAATAGCCGCTTGTATAGGAATTTCAAAGAGGTGTCTCGGTATCTCCTCCTTAAGCTTCTCACACATCTTTCTTCCTCTATCATAAGCTGTATCCTTATGAAGAATAAATGAAAGTGCATCAACCTCTTCTTTATTAATAAGCATATCAAGCTTAACAAGGTCAGACTTTACATAACCTTTAAGTTCATAATCAAAGGATGCGTATCCTCTTGAACGTGACTTTAATGCATCGAAGAAATCATATATTATTTCATTAAGTGGCAAATCATACTTAAGCAAGGCACGAGTGGTCTCCATATATTCCATACTCTTATAAATTCCACGTCTTTCCTGACAAAGTTGCATTATAGCACCTACAAATTCAGTGGTAACCATAATCTCGGCTGATACAAAAGGTTCCTCCATATAATCAATCATAGAAGGATCAGGGAGATTTGATGGATTTGTAAGCTCAATAACTTCACCATCAGTCTTATAAACCTTGTATATAACTCCAGGTGCAGTTGTTACAAGATCGAGATTATACTCTCTTTCCAATCTTTCCTGAATAATCTCTAAATGTAATAAACCAAGGAAACCACATCTAAATCCAAAACCTAAAGCAATAGATGTCTCAGGCTCAAAGCTAAGAGATGCATCATTAAGCTGAAGCTTTTCTAAGGCATCTCTTAAATCTGGATACTTTGCTCCATCAGCTGGATAAAGACCACAATAAACCATAGGATTTACCTTTTTATATCCAGGAAGGGCTTCCTCACAAGGGTTGTCCGCATCTGTAACAGTATCACCAACTGTAGTATCCTTAACATTTTTAAGACTGGCTGTAATATATCCAACCATACCCGCTGATAGCTCATCACATGGGATAAACTGGCCGGCACCAAATATACCAACCTGAACAACCTCTGCCTCGGCACCAGTTGCCATCATTCTAATCTTAGTACCCTTTTTACAAACACCATCAAACACTCTACAGAATATAATAACTCCTTTATATGAATCATATAAGCTATCAAATATAAGTGCCTTAAATGGTTTATTATTATCGCCAGCCGGAGCTGGAACCTTTGTAACAATCTGTTCTAACACTTCTTCTATATTAATACCGTTCTTTGCAGAAATTAGTGGTGCATCAGTAGCCTCAAGTCCAATGATATCCTCAATTTCATTGATTACTCTATCAGGATCCGCCGAAGGAAGATCAATCTTATTAATTACAGGCATAACATCAAGGTCATGGTCTAAGGCAAGGTAAACATTTGCTAGAGTTTGAGCCTCAATACCCTGTGCAGCATCAACTACCAGTATTGCGCCCTCACAGGCAGCCAAGCTTCTTGATACCTCATAATTAAAATCCACATGACCAGGAGTATCTATAAGATTAAATATATACTCCTCTCCATCATTTGCTTTATATACAATACGCACAGACTGAGCTTTAATTGTGATACCTCGCTCGCGTTCAAGCTCCATATTATCAAGAACCTGATTTTGCATTTCTCTGTCGGTAAGAAGACCTGTTTTTTCAATAATTCTATCTGCCAAAGTAGATTTTCCATGATCTATATGAGCAATTATACAAAAATTTCTTATTTTGCTTTGTTCTAAATGAGCCATTAATTATTCCTCGCACTTAAACATATTTATCACAAGTATATCATATAAAAATATCCTGTGACAATATTTTTATCACAGGATATCAGTTAATCCCATATTCAAATTAATTACCACTTAAAACTGAATATAGCAAAGCAGCCAATGGAATCATTGCATTCTTAGCTTCTTCAACTGTATTTGTCTGCGCCCCTACTTCTACCAATGAAGCTCTTGGTTTCCTGTCTAAATTATAACAATAACCTCCAATATATATATTTCTCATTAAATCACCATACAATGCTTTACCTTTTAGATGCATTTGTAAACTAAAACTAAGATTAGATGCCAAGTTAGGATTATGTAGGTATCCCAAATCACCTTCATCATTTAATCTGCTTATACCATTAAAAAACATTATTTGAGCGGTTGGTTTACCATCTATAACCTTCATTAAATGAACTTCATCTCTTACCCCATCTCTATGTATATCTAATATTACTTCTATAGATGGATATTGCTCTAATATTTTATCTATTCCATTTCCAGACTGAGTGTATGCATAATTTCTATCAAGCTTTCCATCAACCATATCGTAGATGGTTTTATCATGATATGCCTTTATACCATAATCCTCTTCCAGTATTCTTGCCAATTCGGAACCTACACCAATTATAGTATCCTCTTCAACTCCAGGTCTACTATCAATAAATGTTTCGCTTGCATGTGTATGGTATATAAGAACCTTATACTCATCATCACTAATATCCAATGATAAATCCTCTGATAATAATGTTTCTATATTAATATCCTCTGATGTTACACTTGTACTTCCGTCAATCGTATAACAATTTCCTATCAAAAATTCAAAATCAGATAGCTGCTCCATAGAATAATTTATTCCAATATCATTTAGTTCTATTTCAGAATTAACCGCAACTGCCTCAACTGCTTCTATGTGCTCATCAGTGGTACTTTTAGCTCCCTGCTGAGTATTACCTTCTATAGCTATTTCATACGCATCATCAGAGGTGGCCATTTTTACTTCTGATTCTAAAATTTCCTGATATGATACATCATAACTATTTTCATTATCAATAATTATATTATCTCTAACACTGTATGCAGGAAATACTTCATCATATATATCACTTTTGTTATTATCACACACCTCTGATAAAGGAATCACCTCTTCTCTAAGATTAATTACGACACTTTTGGATATATAATTTCCATTTCCCATCAAAACAGCTGCTACTAGTATTAATATAAAAATATACATTATATAATTATTTCTCATAATACATTCTATGCTACAATGTTTATTGTAATTCTAAAAATGAATTAATTGCCTCCGAAATTGTAAAGCTTATTCTTTTAACTGATTCATCAATATTTTTTGGAGTAACATACATAGAAATAAGATTATCCTCTAAAAAATTGCAGGTTAAATTGTTCTTCTCTTCATCAGTAAGCTCAATTTTTTGACCTTCTGGTTTACTTAAGAAAAAACTAATCAAACCATCAATAGCTTGATTAACAATTGCAGGCACAGATATAACAGTTGGAACACCTATGGCAATAACCTTAACACCTAAGGACTCGAAATCAAGCTTGGCTCTATGATTCCCAACTCCTGAACCTGGACTTATTCCTGTATCACAAATTTGAATCGTTGTAGCTAATCTTGATGGTTCTCTAGCCGCCAGTGCATCTATAGCTATCACTATATCAGGCTTTATTTTTTTGCATATACCCTCTATTATATCTTTATTTTCAATGCCAGTTTGAGCTAGAACACCTGGACTAATAGCTGAAATCTCAATAGTATTTTCAATAATTTTTTCTTTTACCAAATGTCGTGTAATATATAAATTATCTACCACTAAAGGGCCTAGAGAATCAGGTGTAATTTGTCTATTTCCTAGTCCTATAACTAAAATTTTCTTCACATCACCTATAAGTTCTTTTAAATTAGATTTTAAAGCATCACAAAATTCTTTATGAATATCCTCGTCAAATTCGTTTAAACTATCCCCTTCAATAGTAATATAGGTACCTATAGGCTTACCTATAAGCCTTTCTCCTTTTTCGCTTGTAATCTGTATAGTTGTTTCATTTAACCTTCCACTTGATGAAATACTATTATTTACAACAATTCCATTATCTGTAGATTTATCTTGAATATCCTCATTTAATTCCAAAGCCAAATCAGAACGAATATAATTTTTCATAAAAAATACTACTCCTAGTTATTATAGGAGTAGTATTTGAATAAATTACTATATTATTCTTCAATTTTAATTATATCTGTTGGAGTAGCAACACATAATTCATCTTCTGTTGCTACAACTTTAACTTTTTCTTCATATGAAGTCTCTACAGTTTCAATAGCATCTTCTTCAGAACTATCCTCATCAGTAGAAGCCTCTTCCTCATAAGCTGTTATGTATGGTTTATCAACAGCCCCAGGTGCTGCTTCTCCCTTAAGAACAAACATAATTTGTATACCCTCAAGTCTTTTAGCATATCCAGCGGAACCTGAAGGTTCTCCATTCTTAGCCCAATCAAGCCATCCAAAGGTTTGACAATGTACTCTATAATACACATCGTATTTTTCAGCTAACTTTCCTGTCAATTCAATACAAATTGCCTCTAAACGTTTAGATTCTCCGGTAGTACCAGCCATAGCACCATCTGAAACCCAATCCATCCAACCATAGGTCTGACAATGTACCTTGTATCTAATGCTACCTTCAATACCAGATGAGTTAACAATCTTAATACCTTCCAGTCTCTTTGATTTACCTGTTGTACCACTAACCTGACCATCACTAACATTTGACTGCCATCCAAAGGTCTGTACATGGGTTTGATATTTTACATTAACAGTTACATATGGTCTATCAGTTGCTCCTGGTGCAGTTCCTCCCTTTTCAACCAGCTTGATTTCAATAGCTTCTAAACGTTTACTAAAACCACTAGTACCTGCATCCTGACCATTTTTAGCCCAATCAAGCCATCCATAGGATTGTGCATGTACTCTATAGTAAACATCATATTTCTCTTCTAATTCACCTGTAAGTTTAATTCTAATAGCCTCTAGTCTCTTGCCTTCTCCACTGGTTCCAGCCATTTCGCCATCAGCCTTCCAATCCATCCAACCGTAGGTCTGACAATGTACCTGATATTCTATACTACCTGGCACACCAGTATTATTTCTAATAACAATACTTTCTAATCTCTTAGATTGACCAGAGGTTCCACTAGTAAGACCATCATATGCCTCAGCAACCTCCCAACCATAGGTTTGAATATGAGTTAAGTAAGCAACCTTTGCAGTTTCAGGTGCCTTAGCAGCTTCAAGATATGCACTTACATTGCTTGTTGGAGCCTTACCTCCCTTAGCAATTAATCGAACCTGTATAGCTTTAATCTCTGCACCAAATCCAACCTTACCTGCCGGATTACCATTACTAGCCCAGCCTAACCAACCTGTTTCTCCTGATAATACTCTATAATATACATCATATTTTGATGCAATATCGCCAGTCAAATTAATTTTAATAGCCTCTAGCATGGATTTTGAATTTGTACTACCAGCTACCTTTCCACTAGTTACCTGAGGTTGCCAGCCTGTACTACCATTATAAACCTGATAATTTATATCACCAGCTACACCATCATTATTCAAATCAATCTTAAATGCCTGAAGCTTTTTATCTCTATGGTCACCATTTCTATAAGTAACAAAACCTGCAGCCATAGCGTTAGGTGCTGTGGCAATCCATCCATAGGATTCCATAAATGGAGTTACTTCTAATGTTGGATAACCAGCGTTACCTGTTCCCTTCCACTTAAGATTAAAATACTTTGCTATAGCTTTAGCATCAGCTTCACCCATTGCTTTAAGCTTTGATGGACTATTTAAAAATCCAGCATCAAATTTATTGTTAACAAATGCATGCTCTACAATAAGAGATGGTATACCATTCATAACACAATCAGCTATAACAGTATAATAATCATCATCTGGAAGGTATGTTGACTTTCTAGTCTTTACTCCACGATTAGTAAGTCCTAAAGCAGCTAAATTAGCACAAATATCAGCTGCAAGCTGATTTGTATTACTTGCAAAAGGCTCAACAACTGACCTATAAACCTCGCAACCATTTACTGCAGATACATCATAGCTTGTAGAATTATTATGCAAACTAACAAATAAATCAGCTTCATTAACCTTAGCAACCTCTACTCTAGCACTAAGGGATGAATACTCATCTCTATTAGCTCTTGTCATAATAACCTTTACATTTTCGTAATTTTCAAGATATGCCTTACATGCTAGTGTAATCTCCCAGTTACTATTCTTCTCGTTAGTTCCAAGTGAACTATTACAAGCTCCATTATCACTACCACCATGACCAGGATCTAATACAATAACTATAGGGTCATTTGCAGATGCTTTAGAAACAATTGTACCAAATCCATATTCTGGCAACAAATTAAAGCACATAACTAAAACTAAAATTGTTGATATAATTCTAAACAATATTCTTTTGGTCATCAAAAAGATCATTCCCTTCTAAATTTATATGTTATTCAACATCTATATCAGTAGGATCCCATGTTTGGTCAGCAGGAATCTGCTGAAATCCCGGCTTACCCATAGGCCCTGGATTTACATCATTATATATTGTTACCTCAGTACCCGATGGACAGTTATCATATATCCACTTTGCATCCTCAACCTTTAATCTAATACATCCATGAGAACAAAGAGTTCCTAACTGATTATACATTTCTGTATCAAGATCATAAATATCCATAGAATTATAAGGAACTGAGTGGAATAAATAATCTCCAGATATCTGTGTACAGTATCTTCCATATTGAGCCTTAATCAGCATAAGCCAATCCCACTTGTTGTCAGTACAAAAAGTTCCCTCAGGAGTAGTTTCTCCAGCAGAGCAAACCATAACTCTTATAGGAGTTTCTCCTTTATATACTGTTACACAGCTAGCCTGTTTATTTACCTTTATGGTCAAGTCACCCTCTAAATCCTGCCATTTATCAACATAATAATTTACTTCATCCAAATCTGTAGATACAGTAAAGCTATCATCCTCTAAAGTACCATTCTCGAAATCAGTTTCTCCAACATAATATATTGAAGAATTATCATCAAATGATGTTGTATCATTAGTATTATCAATCTCAGTTATTGAACCACTAACTTGATACTCATTTGTAGTTGCTATATTATTACAGTTAATATCAACAGCAGTTTCTAAAGAAATACTATCTATATCAATATTTTCAGAATCTAATTCAATTTCAGTAATAATAGTAGAATTATTATCTTTTTTATCATTAATTATATGATTAAATTCAAGTGCATTTGTTTTTATGTTAGCATTTATAAATACAACAAACATTAATACTATCATAACTATTGATATAATTTTTTTATTCATAAGTGATACCTCGCAATTATTATCCATAATAAGTACGTTGAGTATATCACAATATGATAGTTGTTGTCTAGTCTATTTTTAATGTTTTTGTAACATTTTTGTAACTTTTTGACACTTTTTAACACAAATGTAATACTTTTCCTAAAATTATGTCTACCAATCCAAACATTATGTTATCTATTGTTAAGAATGTTAACAATTTCTTCCATAACAAGGGAAACGCACTCTTCTATATTTGTTCCCTCTGCGTCAATAATAATATCTGCATATTTTTCATACAAAGGAACTCTTTCATTATATATATCAAATATGGTTTTACCCTCTTTCATAGCTATTCCTCTTGTTTTTATATTACTAATTCTATTAATAATTTCTAAGCAGCTAAGCTTTAGATACATCACTATGCCATTATCCTTCATATGATTCATGGCATTTTCACCATAAACAGCGCTACCACCTGTTGCAATTACAGTGCGTGAAGTATTAATATATGAAATGGTTTCATCTTCAATCTTTAAAAACTCTTCTATACCAACTTCATTTATAATCTCATAAAGCTTTTTATTGTTTTGTTGTTGGATAACCAAGTCAGCGTCAATAAAATTATAATTCAAGGCCTTGGCTAAAAGAACACCTATAGTACTTTTTCCTGCACCTGGCATACCTATTAACACAATATTATTCTTCATCATTTTCTCCTTACATCTGCTTACGAACCACACTATATTCGTCACCATACTTGTAATATGGACAGTTATAATAGGTATCTGACATAAATCTAGCCATCTCATCCTCATCCAAATTCACATCACAAACATAGCATTCATATTCTTCATCATACATATAATAAGCACAGCTTTCACAATTTGAAGGTCTTTCTTTTCTCTTTTTATCTTTCATCGCCAAACACCACCTGACATTTTGTTAATTGACAAATATCTAACCATTTATCCTCTTCTGTTGCATCATAAACTCCTATAACTTCAAAGCCAGCATTAATTGCAGTATTTATAGCAAAGCTAGAATCTTCAAACACAACACTATCTTTAACTTCGCTACCCACTATATCACATGCTTTAAGATATACATCTGGTCTTTGCTTACTACATCCAACCATTGTGCAGGTAACAAGACCATCCATATATTGCCAAATATCATTACGTTCAAGGCATTTTTTAACCATATCATATTCATTTGCTGTAGCCACCACTAGATGAAATCCCATATTTTTAAGTGTTTTAATTAGTTCGTATGCTCCGGGTTTAAGAAGCAAATCATTCTCATAACGACTATAGGCCATTTCCATTATCTCTTTAGTAATCTGCTCCGGACTTTTGTCTACACCAAAATAGTTCTTTATAAAAATCGAAGCATCGCTTATAGTCATCATCTTTACCTTGGTACAAAAATCAGGTTCAGGATGATAACCCATCCCTTCCAAATAATCAATATCAAGCCTTGCCCACATAGTCATACTATCTAAAAGTGTGCCATCCACATCGAATATAAGACATTTCTTCCCTATAATAACCGGACTAATAATTTCTAAAATATTATCCAAATCTGCCACAATATCACCTACCTTTATTATACACAATTATATTACACATTCTTTTTTTTAAAATCAAGGTTCTTCAAAGAAATCTGATTTCTTAAATAAAGATAGAATTTATAGTGCAATAAAACCCATAGGGTGAAATTAACCTATTACAGTTAAAATAACCCCATGGGTTTATTTTGTATATCAGAAACCTTATCCTATATTAAAATATATATTATCCAATTGCAAACGTCAGCTCAGCAGTAACAGCAACCTTACCATCAACCTTTGCAACTGCGTTGCCGTATCCAATAGGACCCTTACGAGTTGTAAGCTCACATTCTAGTTCAAGAACATCACCAGGAATAACCTGCTTCTTAAAACGAGCATTCTTAATACCACCGAAGAATGCAACCTTGCCCTTGTTCTCCTCCTCTGAGAGAATTGCAACTGCACCAACCTGCGCAAGAGCTTCTATAATAAGTACACCTGGCATCACATGCTGCTGCGGAAAATGTCCACAAAAATGCATCTCATTAGCAGAAACACATTTGATACCTTTTGCAAACTTGCCTGGCTCAAAATCTGTAATTCTATCAACAAGCAAAAACGGATATCTGTGTGGAATAATTTCCTGTATCTGATTTGAATTAAGTTCCATATTACGCCTCCCACTTCTTTAAAAGAATACTTGCATTGTGTCCACCAAAGCCTAAGGAATTAGAAAGTGCATAATCTACCTGTACATTTCTACCCTCATTTGGAACAACATCAAGATCACATTCCTCATCAGGAACCTGATAATTAATTGTAGCAGGAATAAAACCATCATGTAAAGCCATAGCTGTAAATATTGCCTCAACGGCACCTGCTCCACCTAAGAGATGACCTGTCATAGACTTTGTGGAGCTCACCATTAGCTTATATGCATAATCACCAAAGGCAGTCTTAATAGCTGCTGTTTCACCAGCATCATTTAAGTGAGTTGATGTACCATGAGCATTGATATACCCTACCATATCTGGTGTAATATCAGCATCCTTAACTGCCATAGACATAGCAGCTGCTCCGCCAGAACCATCCGGAAGTGGTGCTGTGATATGATAAGCATCACAGGTAGCTCCATAACCTACAACCTCAGCGTAAATCTTAGCACCTCTTGCCACAGCATGCTCATATTCTTCAAGAATAAGTGCTCCAGCACCTTCACCCATTACAAAGCCAGATCTTTCTTTGTCAAATGGGATAGATGCTCTATTAGGATTGTCAGTAGTATTTAGAGCCTGCATAACTGCAAATCCGCCAATAGCCATATCAGTAATTGCACTTTCTGCTCCACCACAAAGCATTACCTCAGCATAACCGTCCCTTATGTAATGAAAAGCATCACCCACAGCATTTGTACTACTAGCACAAGCTGTTACAACACATGTACACATTCCCTTAAAACCAGTTCTAATTGCTATATTTCCGGCAGCCATATTTGAAATTGTCATAGGAATATAAAATGGTGACACCTTATCGAAGCCACGTCTCAAGCCAGTCTGATAGTTTGCCTCAGTAGTCTCCATACCTCCAATTCCACTAGAGAAGATAACTCCACATCGCGAACCATCCTCCTTATCCATATCAAGACCACTTGTCTCAAAGGCTTCAATCGCAGCAACCATTGAAAGCTGAGAAAATCTATCCATTCTTCTTGCTTCCTTCTTATCAATTATTCCTTCAAGATTAAGATCCTTAACCTCTCCAGCAACCTTTACCGCACGATTAGTCATATCAAGCCTTGTTATAGGTGCAATACCACACACACCCTTCTTTACATTCTCCCAAGAACACTCTAAGTTATTACCAATTGGATTAACTGTTCCAAGTCCTGTAATTACTACTCTTCTTCTCATAATATTTCTCCTTATAAATTACATTGCCATTCCACCATCTACACAAATAACCTGTCCTGTGATATAGCTTGCCATATCAGAAGCAAGGAAAACTACAGCATTAGCAATATCCTCACCTGCACCAAGCTTCTTCATAGGTATATTTTTCATCATCTCATCAACTACATTTTCAGATAGCTTAGCAGTCATATCTGTCTCTATAAAACCAGGAGCAATTGCATTACAGGTTATACCTCTTGAGGCTAGCTCTTTTGCAACTGACTTTGTCATACCAATAAGACCTGCCTTACTTGCAGCATAATTCACTTGACCTGCATTTCCGCTAACACCAACTACGCTACTAATATTAATGATTCTTCCTGATCTTTGCTTAAGCATAAGCTTTGAAACATCCTTAGTAAACAAAAATGCACCCTTAAGATTCGTATCAATAACCTGTTCAAAGTCAGCCTCAGTCATCTTAAGCATAAGGTTATCCTTAGTTATCCCTGCATTATTTACAAGAATATCAACAGAACCAAATTCTTCCTTAGCTTTTGAAACCATAGCTGATACCTCTTCATAATTAGCAACATCAGCCTTTACAGCCATAGCTTTTACTCCATAAGCCTCACAAAGCTTAACTGTTTCATTAGCTCCATCTGAACAATTTGCATAGCATGTTACTACATTCGCACCAGCCTTCGCTAAAGCTATACATATACTTCTTCCTATTCCTCTACTACCGCCTGTAACAATAGCAGTTTTATTATCCAATCTCATATTTAATACCTCGCTTATATTAACCTACTTTAAAGCCTCAAGTACTGTATTTAAGCTTTCTACATTTTCAACAGAATATGTTGTAAGTCCTCTATCAATCTTCTTTACAAATCCACTTAAGGTCTTACCAGGTCCTATCTCTACAAATGTATCAACACCCTGATTTATCATATATCTAATAGTATCTTCAAAATATACACTACTCTGTACCTGAAGCTCAAGCATTTCAGGTATCGTCTTTCCCACCTCAAGTTCCATACCTGTCGAATTAAATATTACCGGAAACATCATATCTCCGAAACTCTCACCCTTAAATCTCTCAGCAAGCTTATCTCCTGCTGGTTTCATAAGAGATGTATGGAAGGGACCACTTACTGCAACAGGAACTATTCTTTTAGCTCCCATTTCAGTCATTATTTCTCCAGCTCTTGTAATTACAGGTGTATCACCAGATACTGTTACCTGAACAGGAGTGTTATAGTTTGCTACCTCTGCCACATGATATGGAGAATCTGCAAATTCCTCCTCAGCCTGTTTACAAGCCTTTTTAATCAAATCTCTATCAAGACTCATAACAGCAATCATACCTACATCTCTACCAGTTACGGCTTCTTCCATGCACATTCCTCTATATGCAACCAAATCAATAACCTGCTTCTCCTCAAATACTCCCGAACTATAAAGTGCTGAATATTCACCCAAAGATAGTCCAGCTGCGTATTCTGGCTTAATTCCATTTGCACTAAGAAGCTTAGTGACACCTACTGCAAAGGCAACCATACATGGCTGTGTGTATCTTGTCTGACCTAATTTATCTATTGGACCATTAAAGCAACAATCCTTCAAATCAAAGCCTGGATTAGCATTATCAAAGGTTTCCTTAAACTCAGAATATGATTCATACAAATCCTTTCCCATACCAACGCTCTGACTACCCTGTCCTGCGTATAAAAATCCTATCTTCATATATTTCTCCTTTATGTATTTATAAATCTATTAAATATATTGAGCATAAAGCTTTTCTAATTCTGCTCTTGCTTCACAATAAAGTTTCTGTAAAATGTCAGCTACAGGCTTAATCTCTCCAACAAGACCACAAACCTGTCCAGCCATAAGAGAACCGTTCTTAATATCCCCCTCAAGAACTGCCTTTCTAAGGGAACCAAGAGTAAGCTGTTCAAGTTCCTCTCTAGGAACATTCTGACCCTCAAGCTTAAGATATTCTCTAGACATATTGTTCTTAATTACTCTCACTGGTGCACCAGAAGAACGTCCCGTAACAACAGTTCCATTATCCTTTGCCTTGATAATTGCCTGTTTATAATTTTCGTGAATTGGACACTCCTCAGCCACAAGTAAACATGTACCAATCTGAACTCCAATTGCACCAAGTGCCATAGCAGCCACCATTTGTCTTCCGTCTGCAATACCTCCAGCAGCGATAACTGGAATATCTACAGCATCAACTACCATAGGCACAAGAGCCATAGTAGTCATCTCTCCTACATGTCCACCACTTTCGCCTCCTTCAGCGATTACAGCGTCGACCCCCATTTTCTCCATACGTTTAGCAAGAGCTACCCCTGACACTACAGGAATAACCTTAGTTCCTACTTCCTTCCAGTCAGCTACATATTTCTCTGGAGAACCAGCACCAGTTGTGATAACATCAACCTTTTCCTCTACAAGCATCTTAGCTATATTATCTACATCCGGATTCATAAGCATAAGATTTACACCAAATGGCTTGTCAGTTAATGCTCTACACTTGTTAATTTCTTCTCTAATCCTCTCGGCATCAAATCCTCCTGATGCTATAAGACCAAGTCCACCCGCATTTGATACTGCAGCTGCAAATTCCCCAGTGGCAATATTTGCCATACCACCCTGAATAATAGGGTACTTAATATTCAAAAACTCATTTAACTTCATATTATTTTCTCCTTACCACTCAATATATGCACCACCCCAGGTGAGGCCACCACCAAATCCAACACAAATAATCTTCATACCAGGCTTTAGCATACCCTTCTCATTAAGCTCACTTAATGCTATTGGAATACTAGCTGATGAGGTATTACCATACTCGTGAAGATTGATATAGAATTTATCAAGATTTTGCTTACATTTTTTAGCAACTGACTCAATAATTCTCATATTTGCCTGGTGACATACGAATAAATCTATATCATCTGCTGTTAGCTCAGCCATATCTAACAGTTCAAACATTGTCTTTGGAACTGTGCTTACGGCAAATTTAAACACATCACTTCCAAGCATATTTACATATCTTTCTCCGTTATGATTAGGAATGTTAAGAACTACATCATCTCCCTTAGAGCCAAGTACACTGAAGAATCTATTATCATCAGTAAGCTCAATTACAGCAGCTCCCGCACCATCACCAAAGAGTATACATGTACTTCTGTCAGTCATATCAAGAACCTTGGATAAGGTTTCACTTCCAATTACTAGTCCGTACTTTTTATCGCTTTGTAGCAACATACCTCTTGCAGCCTGAACACCATACATAAAGCCTGAGCATGCTGCATTGATGTCAAAGCAAGGTATATTGTTTGGAAGCTCAAGAATCTTCTGAACCATACATGCCATAGAAGGAGTGAGATTATCAGCTCTTACAGTAGCACATATACAAACTCCAAGCTCTGACTTATCAATACCTGCGTTTTCAAGTGCCATCTTTGCTGCAGCAATAGCCATATCCTGATTCTTCTCAGCGATTACATGATGTCTTCTCTTAATACCCGTTCTACTTGTAATCCACTCATCATTTGTATCAACAATTTTACTTAAATCATCATTTGTCACCACATTATCTGGAACATAATGTCCAGTTCCAACAATGCGGAGTCCTTTTAAATTTTGCATAATATCTCCTTATTAAATAAGTTTTAAATACTGAGTATCAATATTTCTAAATTTCTTATATCTATGTTTGCTCACTTCATCCTGATTCATTTTTGAATACTTAGACATTTCCTTAGTTAAATATTTAGCTACCATCTTATATACTGCTTTAGGATTAATATGAGCTCCGCCAATTGGCTCTGGTATAATATCATCTATTACATTAAAACTCTTCAAATCCTGAGCAGTTAGTTTCATCATTTCACAGGCCTCATCGCTTCTTGTGGAATCCTTCCAAAGAATTGTTGCATATCCTTCAGGTGAAAGAATTGAATACACAGCATTTTCCAACATAAGAACGCTATTAGCTACACCAATGGCTAAAGCACCTCCACTGCTTCCTTCTCCTGTAACAATTGCAATCACAGGCACCTTTAGTGCACTCATCTTAGCAAGATTTGTTGCTATTGCAGTTCCCTGACCATTAGTTTCAGCTTCAAGTCCTGGATATGCACCTGGTGTATCAATAAATGTAATAATAGGTCTACCAAACTTTTCGGCCTGCTTCATTAGGCGAAGAGCCTTTCGATATCCTTCAGGTCCCGGCATACCAAAATTACATTTTAAATTTTCTGCTAAATCATTACCCTTTCTATGACCAATTACAGTAACAGGAATACCATTAAATGTAGCAATACCACCATAGATGCTACCATCCTCTTTACCAAGGTCATCTCCCTGTTGTTCAAAGAAATCTTCAAATATATTCTCAATATAATCTGTTATTTTAGGTCTTTTTTTGTGTCGAGCAAGATATACTTTATCATGTGGGTCTAAGTTCTTACACATTTTAATAAGATCATGTCTTTGTCTTTTTAATACATAAAGCTGTGCCTCATCTAACACCTCAGCAGCTTTAATTTTCTCAATTTCACACTCAATCTCTAATATTTTTGCATCAATTTCTTTAACCATATCTACTTACCTCTCTTACTGTGCAATCTAAGAATATGAGCAAGTGTTTCTCTCATCTTGTCACGTGACACAACCTTGTCTACAAAACCATGCTCCTGTAAAAATTCAGAACGTTGGAAACCCTCAGGAAGCTTTTGTCCTATAGTTTGTTCTATTACTCTAGGTCCAGCAAAACCAATTAAAGCCTCTGGTTCAGCTAAGGTAATATCACCAAGTGTTGCAAAGCTTGCAGTAACACCACCAGTTGTTGGATGTGTAAGAACAGAAATATATAATCCACCATTATTGTTAAATTTTTCTACAGCAGCACTAGTCTTCGCCATCTGCATAAGAGACATGATACCCTCTTGCATTCTGGCACCACCGCTAGATGAAAAAATTATAAGAGGTAATTTCTTTTTATCTGCATATTCTACTGCATTTGTAATCTTTTCCCCAACAGCAATCCCCATGCTACCCATAAGAAACTTACTACTCATAACCGCTATTACAGCTTCATGTCCATCTATTTTAGCTGCACCTGCTAAGACTGCCTCATCTAATCCTGTTTTTTCCTGAAGAGAAAGAATCTTATCTTCATAATTCGGATACTCCAAAGGATTTGTAAATGCGACCTTACACTTTAAAGGCTTAAAACTTCCCTTATCAACTAAATTCTTTAATCTCTTATCAGCTGAAATAACATAATGATGCCCACAGGCAACACAAACATTAAGGTTATCCTTAATTTCCTGCTTATTAAATACCTGCTTACATTTTGGACAAGTTGTAACATTGTCATCAGTCTTATCACTATTATCTTTTTCTTTCTTTACTTCTGTTTTAATCATGTCGTTATCATTCAGGTCAACAATCATAACTTCTTGATACTCTTTTTTCTTAAATAAATACCCAAGGTTTAGCTTCATAATTCCATTTCTCCACATAATAAATAATTATTTTACTTTCAATAAGTAATTATACACAACGTTTTCGTCTATGTTAGACGCTTTGTTTAACACATTTTTACATATTTTCAGTCCATTGTCAACATTTCCAGTATTTACAATTGTTTTTAATTTAGTACAATTTATGATGATATCTATGATGGAAGTTTATATTTTTAACCTGTTTTTTATAATTCCTTGAATTATTAACTAGCCTATGATAAAATTCAATTCAATAGTAAACTAATGAGGGGAAATACAAATGTTTTTGATTATACCTATAATATTTGTATATAGTATTGTATATTTATTTGTGTTTGTTCAGGCTCACAAGGATGCAAATATGATTAAGCCACTTACTGGTATGACCATAGGTATGCTACTTTTGCTTGCTTTAACTGCTTTCATATGTTTATTCTTTAGTCACTGGTTTTTAAGCCTTATAATTTTGATTGTTATAATTGGACTTATTAATTTCCTTTTTTATCTTATAAAATATTAAAAGCTGATAATGTTCTACACATTATCAGCTTTGTTATTTACTCTATACCAACTGCTTTTTTGGCAAGTCTATCAGCTTCTTCATTTCCATCTATTCCAGAATGTCCCTTTACTTTAACAAAATATAGAGCAATCTTATGTCTAATATTATTTACATAGTCATAATAAGCAATAGTACCCGTTTTATTTCTCTTCCAACTACCAAGAGCCCACATCTCTATACCAGCATAATCATAGTAAATGGTTAGTTCCTCAAGACCAAGCTCTATAGCCTTTTCCATAGCAGCCTGACTACCTAAAACCTCTCCTGCCACATTTCTCATAGAAGCCATTTCAGGATCATTGCCTGAACCACTTAATATATATTTTTGACCATCAGCAATGAGAAAGCCCCCATATCCATATGTACAAGTAGCAACATTATAGGAACCATCCACAAATGCATATGGCTTATCTAATATTATTTCAAATGTAGATAAATCTTCTTTAGCATCATCATTATTTTCTTCCGGAACAATCTCATATCCCATATAATCATTAGCTTCATTTAGAGTTTTAAAACTTTTATATAATGCACCTGAGAAACCGTCAACATTATTCTTACACTCTTCCCACGTCTCATATATTCCAGGTGTTTTACCCACCTTAACTGCATAATATTTCTTTGTCATAAAAACCACCTTTTATAATAATAGGCGGAAAATATTTCCGCCTATCAATCTTTTAAACTATATTTGCATATGCTCTCATATCTCTATTTACCTCATCAGTATGAAGTCCAAAATAAATATCAGAATTAACACTATCATATGCATTCTGCATATCCTCAGCACACTCAAGAAGTGATAATGGAACTGCAATATACATATCATCTATTGATATCTCAAGCTCACCCTTATTAGTAGTAATAGTGTGCTCCTTTTCATTATATGGCTCAGCCATATATAAATCCTTAACAGCCTTACTAAAGTATGGCATACCGTCTGGAAGGGAAATGTACTTCTTGTTTAACATATCAGTACCATAACCATCCTTAATGATACAAAGCTTCTTCTTCTCAGTCTTTTCACTTGAACCTTCTACAAAGGCTCTAGCTACATCAGACATAATTTCTTCTCTTCTATCATTTGTAGGAGAAACAAACATAATATTTGTCTCCTGAAGAGTAGGAATCTTTTCAGAAAATGCAACAGAAATAAGCTTCTCTGGAGCATATACACCTATTCCTATTAAAGCATTCTTATATATCTTTTCAAGCACGTCCTTAACCACTATAGGTCTACCATTATCAATGTTAGCTTCATTTCTAGCATAGATGTCGATAACACCCTTCTTAACCTCATTAATACGTGCTTCTGTAATATAATCAGATGGAAGGAATTCCTTATGTTTAGCCTCCTTCAAAAGATAATCTATTGTTCTCTTACCTCTTATAGCAAGATCCTCTACTGCATTCTTCATATCCTCATCAAACTGTGAGAAAATATCATTAAGTCTCTCCGCTTTATGACGAAGCATTCTTATAGTATCACCAAAAACATCCTGTGAATCTAGACCATCCACGAGTATTGTTCTCTCACTTGCTAATGCTTCCTTAATGCACGCATCATAATATCCATTTTCGGCCTCTCTCTTAGCTGAAGGGAATGCAAATATCTTCTTTGTTACCATTGCTTGTATAGATTCGATGATACGACTATACTCACCTGTTGACTGATAAGATCTCTGTAAAACCTCCAGATCTCTTATAGCCTTAATCATTCCGGAATCTTCCTCTAAACCAACAATTCCCTCTGCACCTATCATATGCATTGCAATAAACGGACCATGATGCTTAATAATATTATCAATCTCTGATGATAAGCTCTGAACAAGCTTATTCTTGACAGATTTCATAAGTATAGGAACATCCTGCTTAATCTCATTAAGCTGTCTAGCCATACCACTCCTAAATCTCTCAGTACCCTTCTTAATTTCCTTATATACAGGTTTCTCATACTGACCAACCTTAATAAGTCCAGGTAAATCTAAATTTACAGCCGTGCCAGGTCTGTCCACCAAAAATTGCTTAACATCCGCAAGAGCTTTATCAATAGATAGATTAATTACGCTGCGAAGTGGCTCTGGATCATGTATCTTCTTATAAGCTTCACTAAACAGCTTATGTTCACATATATTCTCAATTTCCTTTATAGGAATCTTATAATCAGCCTCATTGATAACCTTATAATAACCCTTTGCATCCTTTTTAAAGAAGGTATTACGAAGTGGCTCTCTCAAATCACCATACATCTCTGAACCAATATATTTATTCATAGCTAGCTTATATAAGAAATAAGCTGTATCACTAAATATAACTCCATCAGGAATATATCCCTGCTCATCCTTCTTACCTGATACAAGAAGACATGCATCAAATATATTTTCCTTCATACATAGTCTATGGGTTGTACTCTCTGAGATAAAGCCCTCTGGCTTATCAAGTATTCTCATAAGATAATCAACCTCTTTAAGAGTAGCGCATCCATTTGCATTTAGTAGAGTGACTATTGCTGGATCATCACTTATTGCTTTAACGCCGAAATGACAATCTGGCATAAGTAAGCATCCACCCACTCTAAAGTTCTGCCACTTCTTAACCTTTGCTAGTGCCTTAATATTATAGGTTACATCTGCTAAAATACCACTACCAGTACCACCTGCAACACTTGATACAATAATTACATCAAGTTTACCTGTCTCCGACCTCTCATAGCACTCCTTAACCTTATCAAAAAGAAGTATTCTCATGTCCTCATATGCGTTAGAGAACATAAGTCTACCAATCTGACGATTACCATTGGCACCCTCTCTGCCTAAAGTTATAGTAGGAAAATCTGGTCTCATCCAATTGGCAAGATTTGGATGAACTGGATTATTCAAAATACCATTTTCAAGAACATTATCAATATTAGGTCTATAAATACTGATAATCTCAAGAGCATTAAGACCAATACCATCCTTACTATCCTCTATCATCTGCTCCATAGTAGGAATATCAGAGTCAATATAGATAAAATTAATATTATCCTCCGGAGTAATCTGATCCTTAAGCATCCCCTTAAGGTTACTTACAACTCTACCACCGGCACCACCCAAGCCGATAACAAGATAATCCCTATTAAATCTGTTTCCATCCTCTTCCTTACCAAATATTCTTATGTCTTTAAGTCTGGAAAACTCCTCTTTTTGCGTATCAATAAGTATCATATACCTTTTCCTCCCTAGTTTTTACGGAAATCTGTTAACTCTAACCCCTCATTATGTTCTAATAAAATTCTGATAGACCATTCATTTGCAAAGAGTAAAAGCGGATTATCCTTCATGTCCTTTACCTTCTTGCAATCGCTTATTCTACTAAGCTTGTTAAGATCTGTGTTAGGATCCTTAACCCATCTAATATAGTTATATGGAAGTGGTTCCATACGAACATCACAGCCATATTCATTCTCCAATCTGTATTTTAAAACATCAAATTGAAGAACACCTACAACTCCTACTATTATCTCTGACATACCAAGAAGATAATCCTGGAATATCTGGATAGCACCCTCCTGAGCTATCTGAGTTACACCCTTCATAAACTGCTTCTTCTTCATAGAATCAACAGGCACCAATCTACAAAAATGCTCCGGTGCAAAGGTAGGAATTCCTTCATATTCAAACTTCTTACCTGGAACTGTTATGGTGTCTCCTATGGAGAATAATCCAGGGTCAAATATACCAATTACATCTCCTGCGTATGCTTCATCTATAATCTTTCTGTCCTGAGCCATAATCTGCTGCGGCTGAGAAAGCTTCATCTTACGCTTACTCTGAACATGATAGACATCCTTAGTTGCATCAAACTTTCCAGAACAAATTCTCATAAAAGCTATCCTATCATGGTGGGCCTTGTTCATATTAGCCTGGATTTTAAATACAAAGCCTGAGAAAAAGTCATTCATAGGGTCTATTGAACCTTCATTTGACTGTCTTGGAAGCGGAGACTGAGTCATCTTAAGGAAATGTTCTAGGAATGTTTCTATACCAAAGGTCGTAAGAGCCGAACCAAAGAATACAGGTGATAATTCACCCTTATCTACTAGCTCTTGATTAAACTCATCTGAAGCTCCATCAAGAAGTTCAACTTCTTCCATAAGCTGTTCGTAAAGCTCGTCTCCAACCTCTTCCTTAAGCTTAGCATCCTCCACATCGTATTCTTCCTTAGCGGCACTCTTAGCTCCACCAACAGAAACAGCTTTAAACATAGAAACCTTTTTAGTCTCTCTGTCATATACTCCCTTAAATCTTTTACCTGAGCCTATAGGCCAGTTAATAGGACAGGTCCTAATACCGAGCACACTCTCTATCTCATCAAGAAGCTCGAAAGAATCTCTAGCCTCTAAATCCATCTTATTAATAAATGTAAATATAGGAATATGTCTCATAACACAAACCTTGAAAAGCTTAATAGTCTGTGCCTCAACACCCTTTGACGCATCTATAACCATTACCGCTGAATCTGCAGCCATAAGTGTTCTATAAGTATCCTCTGAGAAGTCCTGGTGTCCAGGGGTATCAAGAATATTAATACAATAACCATCATAGTTAAACTGTAGTACTGATGAAGTAACTGAGATACCTCTATCCTTCTCTATCTGCATCCAGTCTGATACTGCATATTTTGAATTTGCTTTTCCCTTTACAGAACCTGCAGTATTAATAGCTCCTCCATAGAGAAGAAATTTCTCTGTAAGCGTTGTCTTACCTGCATCAGGGTGTGAAATAATAGCAAATGTTCGTCTTCTTTCTATTTCCTTTTTAAGCTGTTCTGACATAATGTCCTCCAAGTAAATGTATTAGTAATAATATATGTCAAGACAAAATTTATCCATTATCAAACATACATAATTTATTATATCCTTTATTTATATATTTCTCAATAGCTTAAATAAAAAAATCCGCATTAAATATGATGAAATATATCATCTAATTTATTACGGATATTTTTTATATTCAATATATAGATAAATTTTAAAGAGTCTTAATTATTTATATTATTATAATTTTGATTCTCATAATTTTGGTCATAATAATTTGCATTATTATATGTTTGTCCATAATTCATATAAGGATTATAATATGTATTATTAATCGGTACATCTACCACGTTCGCTTTAAATGTGGCTACCATATTAAATACAAGGAATACACAATAAATCATAGACAAAACAAATCCAATAATACCACCTATTGAAGAACCACATAGAAGCATACCTAATCCTAACAATAATAAAAATACATATGTAGTTATCATAAGTCCACGATATAGGCCCAATTTATTACCATCTCCATTATAAGAAAGTCTGGCAATTGTAGCAAATAGCAATCCAAGAACAATAAGTGCTCCCATCAAATATATCAACGAAAAAACAAATAAAGCACCTATAATAATTAACCCACCAAACAATCCCCAAAAAAATCTTTCGTTATCATCATCAATGGAACTATCTAACATAAAAAACAAATTATACAGTAACAACATATACACAAAAGCAATTACAAGCAATATAATAACACGCTTATAATTCTTTTTAACATTCTCCATTATTATCCCTCCAAAATTAACCTATTAAAAAAACAACTCCAATACAAATACTATCAAGCAGCAGGAAACTGCTGTTTTGAACAAGTCAAAACCTAACCATGCCACTATAATTCCTATAACTAAAGCAGCCACGCCAGACACAGTACTCTGTGTAGCATGTACTATAGCTGGAAATGTCATAACTGCCAATGTAACATATGGCACATAGTACAAAAATGACTGCAAAAAACGATTCTTAATCTGTCCTCTTATTAAGGTAAGCGGTAAAACTCTTATGGCATATGTAACAACAGCCATAATTAATATGTATATATAATTATTCATGCTCTACTACCTCCTCCTGTATCGGTACTGGGAAAAGTATTGCCGCAGCAGATGCAATTACAACAGTTAAAATTATTGTTCTAGTTCCCTCTGACAGATTACTTACAACTGGTAAGGTTGCAGCCAAATAGCTCAACACAAAAGAAATAACAATCAAACCAGCTACTATCTTACTCTTTCTGGCTGGCGGAATTATAACTGCCAGAAACATTCCATATAATGCAACACTAAAAGCACTTACAAGTCTGACAGGAAGCAAATTCCCGGCTATAACACCAAGCATAGTACCTATTCCCCATGCAGGTGAAGCAATCAAAGCTGCCCCATAGGAATAATATGGATTTAAATACCCTGGTCTGGCTATTGCTATTCCAAATAGTTCGTCTGTTACATGAAAAGCCATTATAAATCTATGAAAAAAAGGCATTTTAGAATCTAATCTTTGGCTCATAGCACAGCTCATAAGCATATATCTGGCATTTGCAACTAAGGTAGCTAAAGCTATTTCAAGATATGCCGCCATGGCACCAATAGATGTAAAGCCTGCATACTCACCAGCAGAAGCATTACAAAGTATACTAACCAAAAAACCTTGACCAGGTGTAAGACCAACATTCTTAGCCGCAATACCAAGCGAAAAGGATACTGCCAGGTATCCCAGTGCAATAGGAATCCCATCCTTCATACCATTGCGAAGAGTTTCAAGATTATGTTCATTACGTATTGAATATGTGTCCATTATTAAAGTCCTTTAACTATATTTTTCTTCAAATTCCTCTATAGACATAGGTTTTGCAAAATAATATCCCTGTATAAGATCACATTCCTGTTCAGTAAGAAATTCAACCTGTTCCTTATTTTCAATTCCTTCTGCCACTATCTTCATATTAAGCTTTTTAGCCAAATCAATAACCTCTGAAACTATAAGCATACCTCTATCTACAGATTCAATGCCTCTAAAGAAATCAGCATCTATCTTAAGCACATCTATAGTTAGCTCTTTAAGAGAATTTAGTGATGAGTATCCAGCGCCAAAATCATCCATAGAAACTACGAATCCATACTGACGAAGCTGATTTACTGTATCAATCAACACATACTTATCATCAAAGAATGCACTTTCAGTAAGTTCAAGTTCTATGTATTGATGAGGTACATTATATTTGTCAACAATCTTGCAAATATGCTCTGCCAAGTCCTCTCTGGTAAAGTGAGCTCTTGATACATTAACAGATATCGGGAATAATTCTCTACCCTCAGCTGACCACTTTGACTGCTGAGCAGCTACTTCCTCCAGCATATAATCATCTAATTGAAGAATAAATCCATTACTTTCAAATATTGGAATAAATTTATTTGGTGGAATTAATCCATCTACTGGATGTATCCATCTAACCAAAGCTTCCGCACCTGCTAATTTTTCTTCTTTAGCACTATATTTTGGCTGTAGATAAAGTTTGAATTGCTTAGTCACAAGAGCCTTATCCATTTCATCCTCTATCCTACGTTCCCAAAGCTGTTGCTTTTTCATCTCAATATCATAGGAAGCTATTTTCTCATCAGAATCCTCAGGAAGCATCTCAAGAGCTGTAGTTGCATTGTTATACAAGCTATCAATCTCCCTATCATTATTATCTGCTATACATACACCAAACTTGAAATATAACTTAACATTTGGAACCTGAGACCATAATATTTGCTCAATTTTCTCAATTCTATGTATTAAATCTTCCTCTGATTTATATGCAATAAGCAATCCAAAATCAGCCTCATCATGGTGTGAAATAAGTTCTTTATTATTAAATTGCTTCTTTAATGCATTATAAAACTTCTCCATAAGCTCCTCGCCTTCTACAACTCCAAAGCATGTACAGAAGCTTCTATATTTTTCCATACGAAGATTTACAACTGCGTAATTAAGTCTACCTCGATTTTTACGAAGCAATTTATCACCTTTTTTTGTAAAATAAAGCCAATTATTACCTCCGGTAACCATATCTGTATACAAAACTTTGGTAATTTTCTTTTGACTTCTTGCAACACTCACTATAGAAGATACGTAATATATCATAAAAATTATGGTGAGTACTAATATAAGTTCAAAGGTTATTAATACCATACGCAAATCATGATTATATATATTTAAATCATTTAAAACAAATATATTATAACCATTAACCTCTACGCCAATCCAAATTTCAGCATATATAACAGGGATATTTCTGCTTCTGAAATCTGAAATATGCAAAAATACGTCCTTATTCATAAACTTATCCAAGATATCATCAGATAATTCTGTTTCATCATTGATAACATCAAATAACCCCAAAGAATCAGAATGTATAATAATATTATAATTATCAATATTAAAACTGTTTTCATCATTATACAAAAGCAATTTATCTAAATTTATCGTATATTCATTATTACTCCATAGGATATCATTATTTTCATCAAGAACTGTAACGGCGTTTATAGTATCAACTACACTTAGATGAGCTTTTAAATCCTCACTAGATAATTCTTTCAAATCTTCACTAGTCACATATTCAGCAACTTTTAATGATAATTTATATGCATCATATAGCTTTTCATCAACCAAGTTAATAACATATAAAGCTAAAATGCCAACAACAATTCCAACTGCAAAAACAGATATAAAAAACAAACCAACGATAGATGGCCATATTCTCTTCTTATTAAATTTTTTTATTCTTTTATCTTTGGCCTTACTCATAATTTATCTCCTCGAAAACAAAGCTAAAATATATATTATTTAATAATTATAATCATTAAACAATATAATTGCAATGAAACTAAAATAAATTCTACATTAATAACAAAAAAAGGAGCTAAGCTCCTCTTTTTTATCCTAATAACCTAAATCCTCATTTACTAATATAATATGAAATCTATTAGCATGTCTGGAGTATCTTGTTATAAGAAATTCACAGCATATAGTGTCCCTAGACTTACAATTTGCACACGAACCAGTATGCTTACAAGGTACATCTAAGGGAAATCTCTGCGCATTTATAGGTGCAGCAGTATTTCTAGCTCTAGATAAAGCTGAATCTATATCCTTTTCAACCTTATTCATACCTACTATCATAAGAACATTCTTAGGACCATAGGCAATGGCAGCTACACGATTTGAATTTCCATCAATATTAACTAATACGCCATCCTCAGTAATAGCGTTGCTACTACAAAGAAAATAATCACATCCAAATATCTTAAGCTCCACCTCTCGCTTTTCTTCTGGTGTTTTGCATACATCACGGTTATATACCTGATAATTGCCATTTATAACAGCATCTCTAAGACCTATTTCACTTACTGACATTGATCCACCCCAACCTATGGTTGAGCCTTCTGGAATAAGCTCTAATGACTTAGCAAGGGCTTCTTCCTTGGTCTGAACGTAATATCCACACATATTTCGGGATTCTAGTCCCTTGATAACCTTCTGGGCAAGTAAATCATTTCTTGTAATAATATTTGTATCCTTCATAATAACCTCCATAATATATTTGTCTACACTATTTTAAATATCATAATTCTTTCTCTTTTATTATATTCTTCAAATAAATCTGTACAATCTATCTCATCATAAAACTCTAAATTATCATCAGTCATTAGATAAGATATATAATAATCCGAGGGATAATAAAAAAATAATAATATTTCTCTAGGATTCTCAAAATAAGAAACCTTAATTCTAGCAATTACCTTCTGTAATATCTCTGTACTGAAAGGATTAAAAAAGTAACATCTATCAACTGTTGTTGGTGGCTCAAATTCCTCTGCTGTACCATGATAAAAGAATACCTTGCTCTTTGACACAGCATGTGACATATTATCCATAGCTTGATTATAGATTCTCTCATCATATTCAACCCCGATGGATTTGCACTTTGTTTCGTGTGATAAAAAATAATCAACTCTTCCTTTTCCACAGCCATAATCAACCAGCACATTCTTCTTTCCTATATAGCCACTTTCAACCAAACGTTCCAATACTCTATAGTCAGTGGGCTCATAAGGATAATGATGCATATCAGCATTAGAGGAATCCCATCCTGTAGTTCGTATACGTAAAAGAATATCCCATTTTATATCGTGTTTCATGCTTACTCCATTTTAATTAACACAGAAATGTCCCCACAAACCATAAAAGTTTATAGGAACACAGCTGTTAATCTATTACTGACATTTATAGACCTTCATATCTTATTTCTCTTTGAATTTCATTTCCATTTAACTTAAATGAAACTCTACCATTATATATAGATATATCAGATTCCAAAGCACCTACGTCCAAATGTAAATTAGACTTAATATCTGAATCAATATCACAGTCAATAAATTTAATCTTACATGCTCTATTATGATTTCCAAAGGCTAAGGCATCTCTTCCTTCACCTTTAATAGTAATACCACACTCTTTAATTTCAATACTGGAGAACTCTCTGGCAGATCCAATAGCTGAAATGACTACAGCACGTAAATTCATATCAAAATTAGCATTAGCTATGTTAATGTTAGCTTCATCACCGTATAAGGTACCAATTCCTGCACTAAATGTTCCACCAAATACACACTGAAGTAAAATATGAGAAAGACTTACTTCCGCATTACCATATATAGAACCAATTCCTACATTGTTAGTTGTAACAAGTCTAATACTAATGTTACACATAGCTATTCCTATATTTATATCGCCAGACCTTGAACCAATACCAACGCCTTCCTCACCTGTCAGTTCTATTATGTATTTACCTTTTCTAATATCGATTACACCACCATAACCAGAGCCTATTCCTACACCCTTAGCACCGTTACAGTGAATATTTACACATCCATCCTGAGCAAAAATAACAGTCCCATGATTTGACTCTAAATCATTACCTATACCAAAGTAATTGTCCTTCTCACTATTTATTGCAAGATCACCATCTCCCTCTATAGTAAGGATTGAGTTCTCTTCAACGCGTATACCACCATCATTAAGATAATTTTCTCCTTTGAGCACCAATGTAACATTACAATTCTCTTCAATATTAATACAAGCAGTATTTTTTCCTGCTGCAAAACTAGCATTGTCAAGAACTATTCTACCATTATATCCTTCCTTAATTTCAAGAACTATGTTAGAGGTTACTCCCGAAATACCAGATAATGTAATATCTCTATGTACAATATTATCAGGTACAAACTCAATAATTGAATACTTATCCGCTGTTAGTTTAGCAAGATGAATTCTGCTCTCCTTACCAGCTACATATATCTTACTACCATTACCAAGCATAACCTGTCTATGATAACGAGCAATTTCTTCCTTAATATCCTTATCAATTATAGTTAAAATCTCCTTAGAAGGTCTGGCAGTGTAATAACCCTGTATGAGGTCAACTCCAAGACTTATGAGCATCTGCAGTTCTACATTAGTCTCCACACCCTCTGCCAAAGCCATAATATCATTATTATGTGCAAATTCTATAATTTCACGAACAAAATGCTGCTTCTGTGGACTATCCTGTATTTCAGATAAAAGCATTCGGTCAATCTTAACATAATCCGGCATATATCTAAGAAGATTCGTCACATTAGAATAACCTGTACCATAATCATCTACCGCTGTTTCTATACCTAAAGACGCATATTCTTTCTTCATCAACGCAAGTTCATCATCTGGGAGCTCCGCCTGCTCTGTAAGCTCCACAACAACTGTAGCAGAATATTTTTCAAGCTTAACTGATAGCTCATCTGCGTCATAACCCTGCAATCTATTATCTGGAATACTATTAATAAATACCTTTTTGCCATCAAATAGTTGCTCATTATCACCAATTTTTTCAAGCACATTAAAGAATGTAAGCTTCTCTATATCATAAAGCCTACCCATATAATCAGCATATTTTATTATAGTAAGAGGCGAGATAAACTGCTCTACATCAGCACGCATAAGTGCTTCGTAGGCAAATATATCACCTGTTTTAGCATTAACAATAGGTTGAAAATGGTATAGCAGACGGTTGTTATCAATAATATCTCTAACCACCATCATCTCCTTAAATTCTTCATCAGTTAAAGTATCCCTATTTTTAATCTTTTGTTCTGCAATCTTATTACCATTTTTCTGAGCTACTGTAGTATTAATTAAATGCTCTAGTTCTTTAACGTCTGATATATATGAAAATCCGCAACCAACGTATACAGATAAATTATAAGGTAACCCTCTTACCTCCTCTATATTTTTTATCAATTCATCTTTAATTATATATATTTGCTCATCAAAGACGTCTGAATCATATAAATCAACGCCAACAAACTCACCATTACCTAAAACGCAACAAAAGCCTCGTTCAATCAAGTTCTCAAGAATGGATGAGACTGTTTTAATAGCATAGTTACCCTGTCCACGTCCATATTTATCATTAATATCTGATAAACCTTTTATATCAACAGCTATGGCACCAACATATTTGCCAGAAATATTATTGAATTTTTGAAGCATACCCTGATAATTATATAACCCAGTAAGAGTATCCCTAGTCTGATTCACTTCTAATTGCTGATAGATATATTTTATGGCATCAAATCTACGAAAGCACTCTAATCCTTGCATTATATTTCTAAGCCACATCCAATAAACCTCTGTATACGTTTTAATTTCATTTCCATAGCTCAAAACTGCATAGCCTAAGCAACGTTCTTCAAAATGAAGAGGTGTAAAGAAAAATGCAGTTGGATTATCCCTATCTTCATATAATTCAGGAAGCAATATTGACTTATTAAAGGTATTAGAATAATTAATATTATTAGCAGAACCATCCTTTTTACAGTTAAGGACTTGCAATATTTGTTCAGAATAACAATCCCATCTAACATCGCTATTATGAAGCTTCTCTGAATTCATCCAATGTGAATTAAGGCATAATGAAAAGCTATCATAATCACCCAAATGATACATAGCAGCAAAGATAGTATTCATTAAATCTGTAAAATTCGACTTAGATATAAGATCATCCATAAAACAGTTAAATCTAGAGTTGAACTTTTCCTGAGAATCTATTGTTTTCCAGCTATCGCGCAAACCAGAAATCCAGTGACTATTACAGTTCTTACATCCGCAGCTACTGCCTATAAACAATTCCTTTTCTGTCTTGAAATGGGTATATTCCTCATTATTAATTAAAGAATATATCATATTAGCGGCATTAATACCATTTTCTTTTGCTGGTATTGGGGCTGATGTAAGAGGACTGGGACTCTTCTTACCATCCTCTATAGAATCATAGCCTATTACTGCAATATCCTCAGGCACCTTCAATCCATAAGACTCTAAAGCAATACCTACACTTATAGCCATACAATCATTAGCACAGGCAATAGCTTCTGGAAGACCATTTTCATCAATCAAAAGCTTCTTAACTACCGTCTCACCACAGCCATACCAGAAATCACCATAAAAGATTCTATTATCCTTGATGGTAAGATTATGTTCATTCATACAATCTTTATAAGCACTGAGTCTTTCTTGAGAATGAAAATGTTCCTCTTTACCAGTAAGGTATGCTATATCCTTATACCCATGTTCAACAATAAGATGTTCTATAAGGCTTTTACACGCAAAATAGTGGTCAGTAATTAATGATGGATAATACTTACTCTTCTTATCCACGCATACTACAGGACCACTATAACTGTCTTTAAATCGTTCTTCTAATTTTTCTGCTAACCCAGGAGTCTGAATTGTATCTGATAGTATTACAATACCATCAAAAAGTACAGGATTAATCAAAGAAAAGATAGTAGTTTCACCCTTTTCCCTCTCTGCAGTCTCCTGATATTTATTATACATCGCAAAAACGCAGACATCATAATCATTTGAAAACATCTGCTGAAAAAATCCTTCTATAAATAAACCTTGATAACTTTCCTCAACATGTCCTAGTAACAAGGCAACTCTCTTCCTTGGTGCCATTATATTCCTCCTGGATTTTGTAATGATAATTACAATATCTAATTAACATAATCTTACCAAACTCTAATTAGTCAGGTCAAGGTATTTGAGGAAATATGTGGCAAAAATACATAATATTTATGCAAAAATTATATTACCTCAAAATTATCATACAATATTGTTATAAGAAGTAAAGGCTATTTGAATAAATCCAAATAGCCTTCCTATAAGACATATATTAATTTGACAAGTAGTTTACACTTGTTCTGAATGAAGTTACCTTCTTCTCCCCAATATCGAAAGTCACTTCTACAACGGCACCATCCACAGTCTTACAGATTACATTGTAATAAGCACGTACATTATTACCGCTAGTACCAAAATAGCTTACACCCATATCCTGTGCATAGAATTTTTCAACAGTACCTAATTTTAATTCATCAGCAATAAAACTTTCTATAATTGCATCATATTCCTTTTGTTCTTCAGAAGAAACCTCATACACTACATCAGTTCCACTATTAACATCCCAACCATTGGTAAATGTACCTAAGTCTTCATCCTCATGATTAAATACAGTAACCAATCCTGTTACACTGTCAATCCATATATCATATCTATCACTTTCAGTCAAAATATGAACCTGATAGCATTTTGAATCCAAGTAGTAGATATCGCGAAGTTCTTCCGGCATAGATTCACTTTCATCAACAACATACATTGTCACACAAGTTTCACCATCTTCGCATTTTATCTCATAAATTTCTCCATCTTCACCTTTTATCTCACAAGTCTCACCATCCTCACAATCTGCAATTATCGCATCTATGTCCCCCTGCACTTCCTGTGTTTCCATCCCTTCATCATAAGGTACTTCCATAAAAATTTGCATATCGCATGGACCTAAATCCTCACCTGCATATTTTTTAACTGCTGAATCAATTATGGGCTTTAGCTTTCCTAATCCAAGATCTTCTTCAGTCTCATATGAATAGTGCATGTATGATATATTGCAATTATCCCATACTATTTCACAACCAAACTCATTATCAGATATAATTTCAGCACCCTCAGGAACATAAATATTTTCCTCATTATTCCAAGTCTGATTAACAGTATCAGCCTTTATATTTTCGTCCTGTGCAGCATTACTCTGATCAATATTATTTAGATTATTTACTTTCTCATCAGTTTCCTCTAAATTAACATCTTCCTGATTTATTTCCTGAGACATCTCCTGCTTACGTTCTACCTGAGCTACCTGCTTCTCATTCATATTACGCTCCATACTTGCATGTAACCCTACTGCTCCGCCTACAGAAATAAGACCAGCCATTGCTAATGTAATAATTATTCCCTTTTTCTTTCTCATATTAATTTCTCCTTTTTTATTCTATATTTACCATGGTAGGTATAGAATAAAGCATTATTATCACCACACAATAAAGAAAAAGTAATCAAACGGTAAACTTTACAGGAAATTTAACAAAAATATTAGTACCTTTACCCATCTCCGATTGAATATCCATCTGACCCTTATGATATTCTACTATCTCAGCACATATTGCAAGACCAAGTCCGGTTCTTCCTTCCTCTCTACTTCTTGCCTTATCAACCCTGTAAAAAGGTTCTTTAACTCGATTAAGTTGTTCTTCTGTCATCCCACAACCATTGTCTTTTACATATATTCTTACTGTATCATTCATTTCATCAATTCCCCAAGAAACCTGTCCACCATTTTCACAGGCATATATGGAATTTTGAACCAGATTAGATATAAGACTAATAAATAATACTTTATTAGCATTAATTTTCTGTACGCATATATCACTACTAAGTGTAACTTCTCTTTCCACACAGATAGAAGTCATTCGACTGTTTATCTGTTCTTCAACTTCACATAAATCGAATTCTTCAACACTAAACTGTTCATTTCTTATCTTCGCCATGTCAAGCATAGTATAAGATAACTGCAACAGATTCTTACTCTCTGCCATAATATATTCCATACATTGCATCTTCTCTTCTTCTGATACATTTGCTTTTTGAATATACTCAGCAAAACCATATATACTGGTTAAGGGACTTTTTAGCTCATGAGCAAAATTATCAACAAACTCCTGTTTTGCATCTGATTCTTGCCTGATAAGCTCTATATTTTCCTGAATCTTATCTGCCATTTGGTTAAAATGCTTTCCCAATGTAGCAATCTCGTCATTGCCCTGCTCTGACGCTCGACTTTCCATATTACCATCTGCCATATTATCAACAACCTGAGTCAATTCATCAATAGGCTTCATGGTTTTTCGCAAAACAATGAAAAGTATGATTGCCAAAATAAAAGAAAATACAAGACTAATTACTATATATTTTATCTGAAGCTTATCCCATACATCAGCAAGCTCTGTCAGTTCTTTTTCGTAACGCAGATAAAGGATATCCTCTCCCTCATACAGTATTCCCTGCACAGTTACTGACATCATGTCTTTGCCTTCTAATATAAGCTGATTATTACCTGTATCCGTACTCCAATCACGTAATACATCAGCATTCTTTGGGTATACGCAGTTTTCACCTCTCCAAAGTGTTAGACAGATTTCATCATCATAATACCCTTCAAAGCTACTTATAACTCGTTGTAGCTTTGCATCTGTTACATCACCCTGTTGATACAGACTATCAATGCTTCTAATTAAGCCATTAGTTAATATATTATACTGTGCTTCAGCCTGCTTTTGTTCTACAGCTATATCCTTTTGGTAAGTAAGCTCAAAGACAACATACATACCAACGTTAAGCAGCACAACAAAAAGTGTAATTGTAACCAGATAAACCTTTTGCCATAATTTCATATTTATTTCTCCTATATTTCAAGACGGTATCCTAGCTTTGTAATGGTACGAATTTCATTCTCAAGTCCTAACTTCTTACGAAGCTTCTGAATATGTACATCAACAGTTTTGGTATCACCCATATAATCATATCCCCAAGCCAATTCAAGCAGTTTATCTCTAGAAAGGGCAATATTCTTATTAAGAATCAACACCTCTAACAAGGAAAACTCTTGAGGTGTTAGAACAACCTCTTCTCCATTGCGAATTACTACACGTTTCTTCAAATCAACCTGAACATCACCTATATGTATAACCTCATCGCGTTCACTACGACGTAACACCACATTAATTCTAGCAATAAGCTCAAGCATCTCGAAAGGCTTTACTATATAATCCTCCGCCCCTAGAGATAACCCCTGTAAGCGATCCTCTAAATTACCCTTTGCAGTTACAAATATAATAGGCGTTCCTGATACCTTAGTTATAAATTCAAAGCCTGACACCCCCGGTAACATCACATCAAGTAAAATCAAATCAAAAGATTGCTTCTCCAATATATCTAATCCACTTAAACCATCATAAACACATGTACATATATGTCCAACTAAAGTTAAATTACGCTTTACAAGCTCGCTAATATGACGGTCATCCTCTACAACAAGTATATTTGCCATAAGAATTTCATTCCTTTCTACAATATCATAACCATTATAACATCAAAAAGTAATGAAATGGTAAAAAAATAAAAAGTCCCTATACCTTAATTTAATCGGTATGGAGACTTTTCACATATAATAAACAATTCTCAAAAATTAATCATTCAAGCAAAAATCATCTGCGCTATGTAAATAATCACAAAATGCATCGGATAAAATATATAGAAAAACCACTTAGCAACTTTGGGATGTTTGCCCTTTTTCCCATTATAACAGATTGTCATCATAAAGTAAGCAAATAACTGAACTAAAAGCCCTACCCAAAATGTCATAGATAGAAACAGTCCGTTCAATAGAAGATTTAAACAAAAAACACATACAAAAAACCATATAAATCTTATCTTAGAATTATCCCTAAATATATGAAGTCCTAATATAATCAGTACTCCAAAAATCATCCATTCACATCCCAACACACAGGTTAAGACATCTATAAATATAACTGCAATAATTCTAACTGGTAGTTTCCATCCACTTTCCCAAGCCATTAATGTGACAAGACCAAAAAACAAGGTAAATATTACATTCAAATTCAAGAAAAATTCAATAGTCAAAAGAGTTCCATTGACCGCAAGACAATATGGAATTTGAGTTATTACTGCAAATATCAATAACCGCAATGCATACTTTTTTCTTGAACGAGTGTATTTAAAACCTTCTGTAATAAAGAAGAAAAATACAACAGGTGCAAATAATGCTCCATAAGACAGGACATTCATCCACCAACGCATATCTGTTATTACTCCCGCTGTTTGCATATAACTGACAAAATGTCCTATAGCCATAGGAATCACGGCTATATACTTCATCATGTCACCATTTATAATTTTTAATCTATCTGTTTTCAACTTATCATTTTACCTCGTTTTTTCTTTATTTCTCAAGTTTATTATATATATCCTATATATTATTCAATAATTCTAATATAGTCTCTATCCTCAATTACTCCACAATGATTATCCTTTATCCGCCTTTTCTTGAAACAAAAAAGTCCCTTTTCCCCTATAAGGTCGGTATAGGAACTCTTATATATTCTATATACTAATCAATAGATACTAACTTTCGTTAACAATATCCTACTTACTAGCGATAGTGGCATGGTGAGTTAATAACATTGGATGGACAAATATCAAAAAATCCAATTTATACACCAACATTTCTATATATATTTTTTAAAGGTTTTTTTCATTTTTATGAGAAGGCTCATTATATACGAAAACTGATTTTCCCATTCATTTTTGTTATATAAATCTACATTTTTCTCTAGTATGATTCTACTCGCTTTTCTTTCAGGCAACTCTTTCCATTCTAGAGACACATCGAGTTCTTTTTCTATAGAATCTTTTTTCAAATAGAGATTATTAAATAACTGCTTATCATTATTTATATATAGTTCAACACACAGTGAGCCTCTCTTCTGAATCTGTGACACTACTAAATTACATAATGATGAACCTATACTAAATTCTTTCCAATGATCGGTTGTTGGTTTTCTTAAATTAAATTCTTTTGCAAATATACCGTCTTTATATGCATAATCATTAAACGCCTGCCAATATTCCATTCTCTGCTGTTGTGTTGCACTCAAAAGAGAAGTTTTCTTAATTTCTTTAGCCCAATCATTAGGTCTCTCAACTATCGAAAAAATTGGTGCAATCTGAGAATTTCCAATTTGAAATAATTTAATTTCACACAAGAAAAAGCCAATTTTTTCATCAGTATGACTATTCAACCACTCAATTGCAGCTTTATGTTCTTCTCTTGCTCGCTTAACAATCCAAATAATAACATCTGCATTTTTTCCAGATGCATAAGTTATCAACTTACCTAAATGATCATGATTTGTATCTTCTAATTGATTTTCAATTATAATCTTCCTATCAGTTCCAGTTTCAGACGCAAAAATATCAACATTGAAATCTCCTACTGATGATTCAGTCTCATCTACAGTTATATCAATACCTATTGCATCACCAAGCAAATCAATATTCTCAGCAACCCATGGAGTAAAATTAATTGCCTCGTGAGCCCAAACACTTCTTAAATCATCTATCTCTTTTAAAGTACCCAATTCAACCATAACAAAAATCCTCCTAATTAATTCAACTTATAAAACAATTTCTATGGCATAGTTCCAGAAAAATCCCATGTTTGCACAAATTTCATAACATCATCTTTTCTTTCTATTGCAACTACCTGTATTATAGTTTCAATATCGAGCCATCTCCTTTTCATCACAAGTAATATAGCATTACCTTTTCGACTTGTTTCAAAATCTATATGATTAACATCTTTATATGTTAAATTATTTTCATATAATTCTATGTTATCTAACTTATCTAATCCGTCAATTATATTATGAATATTAGGAATCGCAGAACCCATATCAGCAAACGCACTAATCACATATTTATCACAGAACAATATTTCATCACGTTTTTCTAATGAGATACCAGCTTTATTAAACTCTTCATAAAATAGTTCTCTAGCTTTTATATCATTTTCTATTAACTCTCCAATATGTACATATTTTCGTTTTATCTTCATAATATAACCCCAATCAATAAAATATATTTTAATTTCAAATATAGTATATAACTCTATAATAAAATTTTCAATATTTCGCATATATTACTTTATCTATCTAATACATAATAACTTTCTTTAGAAATAAAAAAGTTCCTATACCACCATTATGAAAGTATAGGAACTCTAATTTTTTCTATATACTAATCAATAGATATTAACATTCGTTAATAATATCCTACTAACTAGCGATAGCAGCCTGTTGGGTTTTGAAGATTGGAGGGATATAAATTAACTACTTAATTGGAATTATTTTTTTCATTTATATATTCTTCAACTTCCTTCTTCAATATAGAAAATTGACATGGACCTGCATCAAGTATTGCCTTATGGAATTCAACCTCATCAAATTTATCTCCAAGAGCATCTTGTGCATAAGTTTTAAGTTCCTCCATCTCAAGTAAACCTGTGACATACATTTGGTAATTTGCTGGTTCAGCAATAACATAATCGTAGGCGAATTCAAGAAAAACATCTTGACATTCATGGCTTTCCATATATTCAATTGCTTCTTCATACGACCAACCCTCATAATTCACACCAATGTCAATTCTGGCAAACAGCATTAGATCAGCTCTTGATACGTCTCGTAAATAATCTGTATAACCTATTTCACCAGAATATTCATCATAGTAACCATAGGATAGCAGCTCTGCATAAGTTGCCCAACCTTCTATATATCCCATAGGATTAATCATATATCGCATAGGTTCAGGCTCACTTGCTAAATAATATGTAAACTGGTACATATGCCCCGGCATTCCCTCATGGCCTAGTATATGCCAGAACGGTAACGTATCACCATTAATGTAAATATAATTATTTTCATAGCCATCCAGAGGCGGAACCATAAAGTAAGCAGGGCTTACTGAATCCTCAAGAGATTCATGAACATTTAATATTGTGTAATTTACATCAGGACCTTCTGGGAATTTTTCAAGACACATTTCACTTATAATTTCCACAGCTTCTTCTGGAGAATATAAAAGTTCATCAGTTATATCATCCATTTCATTAATAGTTGAATCACAATAAAAACATATCCATACATTACCATTCTCATCAGCTGGTGATTGTTCAAAAGTTACACCAGGATATTCACCATTACGGGCACGCTCATCATTTTCTTTTGCAGATTCAATTTCTACATCTAACATTGCTATTATTTCCTCAGGAGTTTTATCTGTTCCAACCACACTCTTAAGCAGATATTCGTAATATTCCTTACCACCCTCATAGTGGGCAAGTCCCATTTCATTAGTACCTGTGCCCTTTAGGCTTGTAAAAGTATCTATAACATTTTCGTAGGCAGGAATAACAGAGTTCATAACTGCATCATAATTTTGCTTTTTATAATCCTCTATTTTTTCTGGTGTCATACCAGGAACATCACCTATTCTATCGTTAAATGTAGCAATAAGCAGATTGTTTTCCGGGTCTGAAATGAAATCTTCACACTGCCTGATAACCTCATCTGCATTAGAATCTTTCATAAATAAACCTTTTTCTGACTTCGTTTTTTCAAAATCAAGACACTTCTGATAATAATCTGGAGACTGATTAAGTAATGTAATATAATCCTTCACATCTTCTTCATCATAAAATGCATAATTAGCCATGGTTATAGGAAAATTTGTCTGTAATCCGCTATTATATGCAAAGGGCTCAAAAAAATATGGATTA